>JBPBPC010000055.1:0-96648 GCA_050954665.1 Janthinobacterium lividum | reverse complement strand
GGACCCCACCGCTGGCGGGGCCCCGGCCGCCCGGCCCGGGAATGCAACCGCCGCCTAGCGGTTCAGGTACACCATCAGCACCGATACGTCGGCCGGCGAGATGCCGCTGATGCGGCTGGCCTGGCCCAGCGTTTCGGGCTGGATTTTGAGCAGCTTTTCGCGGGCCTCGTGGCTGAGGGCGGGCATGGCTTTGTAGTCGAGCCGGCCCTGGATGACGAAGTTTTCCAGCTCCAGCATGCGGGCGGCCTGCTGCTGCTCCTTCACCAGGTAGCTCTCGTACTTGATGCCGATGACGGCCTGCTCCAGCGCCTCCGCGTCGAAGCCGGCCAGGGCGTCGGCCAGCGCGGGCAGGGCCCCCGTCAGGTCGGCCAGTTCCAGGTTGGGGCGGCGCAACAGGTTCACGGCGCGGGTGCGCTCGCTGATTGCGGCCGAGCCCAGGGCCCCCAGCAGCGGGTTGATGGCGGGCGCCTCGACGGCAAAGTCTTTCAGCAGTTCGGTGGCGGCGGCGGCCTGGGCCTGCTTGCGTTGCACCCGGGCCAGGCGCTCATCCGAGGCCAGCCCGAGGGCGTGGCCCAGCGGCGTGAGGCGCAGGTCGGCGTTGTCTTGGCGCAGCAGCAGGCGGTGTTCGGCGCGGCTCGTGAACATGCGGTACGGCTCGTCGGTGCCCTTGTGCACAAGGTCGTCGATCAGCACGCCGATGTAGGCCTCGCTGCGCGAAAGCACGAACGGCTCGCGGCCCTGCACTTGGTTGTGGGCGTTGATGCCGGCCATCAGGCCCTGGCACGCGGCCTCCTCGTAGCCCGTGGTGCCGTTGATCTGGCCCGCAAAGTAAAGGCCCGCCACCTGCTTGGTTTCCAGGGTGGCGCGCAGCTGCGTGGGCGGGAAGTAGTCGTACTCGATGGCGTAGCCGGGGCGGAACATCTTGGCGTTTTCGAAGCCCGCAATTTCGCGCAGGGCCCGGTACTGCACGTCTTCGGGCAAGCTGCTCGAAAAGCCGTTCACGTAGCACTCCACCGTGCTCCAACCTTCCGGTTCTACAAAAATCTGGTGGCGGTCCTTGTCGGCGAAGCGGTTGATTTTGTCTTCCACGCTCGGGCAGTACCGGGGCCCCAGGCCCTTGATGCGGCCCTGGAACATAGGCGACTTCTCAAAGCCTTCGCGCAGGATGTTGTGCACCCGCTCGTTGGTGTACGTGATGTAACAGGGCCGCTGCTGGGCCAGTGGCTCGGTGTCGAGGTACGAGAACTTGCCGGGCACGGCGTCGCCGGCCTGCACTTCCATTTTGGAATAATCCAGGCTGCGGCCGTCCACCCGCGGCGGGGTGCCGGTTTTCATGCGCCCGGCCTCGAAGCCCAGCGCCACCAGCTGCTCGGTGAGGCCGCGGCTGCCCTTCTCGGCCGCGCGCCCGCCGCCGAAGTTTTTCTCGCCGATGTGGATGAGCCCGTTCAGGAACGTGCCGTTGGTGAGCACCACCGCCGGGGCCCTAAACTCGATGCCGAGCTGGGTGACGATGCCCCCCACGGCCCCGTTTTCCACCAGCAGGCCCGTCACCGATTCCTGCCAGAAGTCCACGTTGGGGATGCCTTCCAGGGCCAGGCGCCAGGCTTCGGCGAAGCGCATCCGGTCGCTCTGCGCGCGCGGGCTCCACATGGCGGGGCCCTTCGAGCGGTTCAGCATCCGGAACTGAATCATGGTCTGGTCGGTGACGAGGCCCGACTGGCCGCCCAGCGCGTCGATTTCGCGCATGATCTGGCCCTTGGCCACGCCGCCCATGGCCGGGTTGCACGACATCTGGGCGATGGTGTTCAGGTTCATGGTGGCCAGCAGCACCCGCGAGCCCAGGCGGGCGGCGGCGGCGGCGGCCTCGCAGCCGGCGTGGCCCGCGCCCACCACAATCACGTCGTATTCGGAAGAAGGAAACATAGGGGGAGCGCTAAAAGTCGTCGCGGTGGGTAAACCCGTGAGTAGCAGGACAACGAAAACCGCCTGCAAAGTTCGCCACAAAAACGATTAGCGCCGGGGCCCCTATTAAGGCCGGGCCAGGGCTTTGGCCAGGCACACGCTGTTCGCCACCCCGGCGTATTTCCCGAAATTATCGATGCGGGCGTAGCCGCTTTTTTCGTAGAGCCGAACGGCCGCCGGTTGCCGCTTGCCGGTTTCGAGCACGGCCGCCGGGTAGCCAGCTTCCCGCGCCCACGCCTCCAACTCGGCCAGCACGGCGCCGGCCACGCCCTGCCCGCGGTGCGCCGGCTGCACAAACATGCGCTTGATTTCGACCGCCTCGGCATTGTACGCCCGGAAGGCGCCGCAGCCCACGGGCTCGTCGCCGAGGTAGGCCACCACCACGGTTTTGAGGTAGTCAATCTGGTTGAGCTGAGCGTAGAAAGCATGCTCGTCGCCGTCAATTTCTGCCAAGTAGCGGTCGAGCAACGCCACCAGCGACTGGAAATCGGGGTTGTTAGAGTCGGTGCGGGCGAGGCGAAGCATGGCAGGTGCGGATAATTTGGGTGGGTAATTTACCCCAGCCGACGCCGTCGGGGCCCCCAGAAGGCACTTACCGCGCACTGCCGGGGCCCCACTTCTGGCGCCGGCGCATTGATGCCGTTTATTTCCCGCCGAACATGTAAGACAGGTACAGCTGGAAGGCGCTGTTGCGGAAGCCCTGGCCGTTGTAGTACTCGGTGAAATTCTTAAAGCTGCCGTTGTAGCGCAGGCCAATGCCTGGCCCAGCGGGCAGTTGGTAGCCCAGGCCCGCGGCGTAGCCAAAGTCCACGGCGCGGTAGTTGCTGCGGTTGCGGTACGAGCTGGCTGGATTATTGGCGTTGCTGTCAACCGAGTATTTGGCCGCTACCAAATAACCAAATTGGGGCCCCGCCTCGAAGAACAACCCGCCGGTGTGGAGGCGCGCCAGCACGGGAACGTCGATGTAGTTCAGCGTCTGTTTCCTTTCCAACGTGGCGCCAAAACCGTCATCCCCGCTGATCCTGTAGCCTTTCATGGAATACAAAAGCTCGGGCTGAACGGAAAAAACATCGCTAATGGGCAGGTTGGCCACGAGCCCGCCGTGGAAACCGAACTTGTTCTTAAAGTCGAAACCCGTGGTGCCGCTGCCAACTATGTTGGTCAGCGAAGCGCCGGCCTTGATGCCAAACGAAACGCCTTGGGCGTGGGCCGCGGCGGCCGTAACGGCCAGTAGCGCGGTGGATAGAAGAAGCTTTTTCATGCGGAGCGTTGGGTAGAAAATATGCGTGGGGAAAGGGAATGGGTCATAAAAATACCGCCTGCCCCGCTGGGCCCTGGGACCCGGTAGCGCGCGCCGGTGGTGGCAGCCGGAGGCTTCAGATGAGCCAGCGCGGGGCCCCGTGGTTGCGTTTATCCCCGAAAATATTCGACTTTGTGGCTGGGCGCCCCATTGCAGCGCGCCGGGGCCCGGGCGGTAATCTTTACCTTTGCCTCTTATGAGCAACCCCACTGCCCCCGCCGACGCGGCCCAGCTGAAAGACATCGTGGCCCACGCCAAGGAATACGGCTTCGTGTTCCAGTCCTCCGAGATTTACGACGGCCTGGCCGCCGTGTACGACTACGGCCCCAACGGCGTGGAGCTGAAAAACAACCTCAAGCGCCTGTGGTGGGAGGCCATGACGCAGCTGCACGACAACGTGGTGGGCCTCGACGCCGCCATTTTCATGGACCCGCGCACCTGGGAGGCCAGCGGCCACGTGGCGGGCTTCAACGACCCGCTCATCGACAACCTCGACAGCAAAAAGCGCTACCGGGCCGACGTGCTGCTGGAGGAAAAAGCCGCCGAGTACGAGAAAGCCGGCGACCCGGCCCGCGGGGCCGCCCTCACCGCCGAAATGGGCCGCTTGCTAACGGCCAACGACTTGGCCGGCGTGCGCCAGCTCATCATCGACGAGAACATTGTGTGCCCCGTGTCGGGCACCGGCAAGTGGACGGAAGTGCGCCAGTTCAACCTGATGTTTTCCACCCAAGGCTCGGCCGTCGATTCGGACGCGCCGCCCGTGTACTTGCGCCCCGAAACCGCCCAGGGCATTTTCGTGAACTTTCTGAACGTGCAGAAGTCGGCCCGGCAGAAAATTCCGTTCGGTATTGCGCAGATCGGCAAGGCGTTCCGCAACGAGATTGTGGCCCGGCAATTCATTTTCCGGATGCGCGAGTTTGAGCAGATGGAGATGCAGTTCTTTGTGCGCCCCGGCACCGAGGGCACGTGGTACGACACCTGGAAAGCGGCCCGCCGCCGCTTCCACGAGGCCGTGGGCCTGGCCCCCGCGAAGCTGCGCTTCCACGACCACGACAAGCTGGCCCACTACGCCAAAGCGGCCGTGGACATTGAGTACGAGTTTCCGTTCGGCTTCAAGGAAATTGAGGGCATCCACTCGCGCTCCGACTTTGACCTGACCCAGCACCAGAACCTGAGCCGCAAAAAGCAGCAGTACTTCGACGCGGACCTCGACCCCGCCACCGGCAAGGCCTACGGCAACTACGTGCCCTTCGTGGTGGAAACCTCCGTCGGGGCCGACCGGCTGTTTCTGGCCACGCTCTGCGAGGCCTTCGCCGAGGAAACCATTACCGAAGGCGAAGGGGAGGCCCAGCAAACCAAAACCCGGACCTTCCTAAAACTGCACCCGGCGCTGGCCCCCATCAAGGCGGCTATTTTCCCGCTGGTGCGCAAAGACGGCATGCCCGAAAAAGCCCAACAAATATTTAACGACCTGCGCTTTGACTTCCGCATGACCGTGGAAGAGAAGGACGCCATCGGCAAACGCTACACCCGCCAGGACCTCATCGGCACGCCCTTCTGCATTGCAGTGGACGGCCAAACCCTGGAGGACGACACCGTGACCGTGCGCCACCGCGACACCCGCGAGCAAACTCGTATGCCCGTCAGCGCGTTGCGGGGGTACATTGGGGAAGCCGTGAGTTTCCGCCGCGTATTCGAGAAGCTGTAACTTCCCCGCTTTGTGCGGAAACCTCTAGGGCCCTGTCTTAAAATCTGAAGCTTATGTGGGGACACATCGCCCTCTTTATCATCAAGTACCGCATCTGGCTGCTGAGCCTAATCGGTGTTTCGACCGTGTACATGGCCTGGGTGGCCAAGGACGTGGAAATGACCTACGACTTTGCCCAAGTGGTGAGCCCGAAGGACCCCGACATGGTATACTTCCAGCAGTTCAAGAAAACCTTCGGCGAGGACGGCAACATCCTCGTGCTGGGGATGCAGGACAGTTCGGTGTACGGTCTCAAAAACTTTGCGCAGTACCAGCACCTCACCGATACGCTGGCCAAGGTGCAGGGCGTGTCGGGCGTGCTGGGCATCACGCGCCTCATCCAGATCGAGAAGGACACGGCCCAAGGGCGGTTCGTGACGGCCCCCGTGTTCAAAACCGCGCCCCGCTCGCAGCGCGAGCTGGATTCGCTGATGCGGGTGGTGAACAACATCGAGTTCTACAAGGGCCAGATCGTTGCGCCCCGTACCGGGGCTACGCTGCTGGCCGTGACGCTTGACCCGGCGTACCTGAATTCTAACCGCCGCCAGGCGGTGATGAACAGCATTTTGGGCCACGCCGAGCAGTTCCAGAAAACCACCGGCATCAAGTTGCACTACGCGGGCCTGCCCTACGTGCGCTCGACGATGACGACGAAGGTGGCCGGCGAAATGAAATTTTTCGCTTTGCTGGTGGTGGCCGTGATGGGCGTGACGTTGTTCTTGTTCTTCCGCACATGGTCGGCGGTGGTGTTTCCGCTGCTCGTGGTGGTCATCGTCATGATTTGGTGCATCGCCAGCATCGTGCTGCTGGGCTTCAAAATCAACCTGCTCACGGGCCTGATTCCGAGCATATTGGTGGTGATTGGCATCCCCAATTGCACTTACTTGCTCTCGCGTTACCACTACGACTACCGAAAATCGGGCAACCAAATCCTGGCCATGACGCGGGTTATCCGCAAAATTGGCCTCATCACCTTGATGAACAACACCACCACGGCCATCGGCTTCGTGGTGTTCACGTTCACCGACATTGCCATTCTCTACCAGTTTGGCATGGTGGCCACGATCAACATTTTCGTGGCCTTTATCATCAGCTTCATCATGATTCCGGCGGTGTTCACCTTCCTGCCGCCGCCCACCGAGAAGCAGCTCGAACACCTCGATTCGAAGCCGCTGATGGGCATCATCCACTTTCTTGATTACATCGTGCTCAACCGCCGCAGCACCGTGTATTTGGCGGCGTTGGGCCTGATCATTATTGCTGGCCTGGGCATTCGCAAAATCGAGGCCGTGTCGTTCATGGTGGACGACTTACCCAAGAACAGCTCGGTGAACTCTGATTTGAGCTTCTTTGAGGCCCACTTCAGCGGGGTGATGCCCCTGGAATTCGTGGTGGATACGGGCAAGCCCAACGGCCTGCTCAAGCTGCCCAACTTGCAGAAGATCGACCAGTTCGAGAAGTTTCTGCGGGCCCAGCCGGAGCTGTCGCCGCCCATCAGCATCGTCACCTTCGTGAAGGCTGCCACCCAGGCGTTCTACAACGGCGAGCCGCAGTTTTACCACCTGCCTGATAATTCGGATAAGAATTTTATCCTGAGCTACTTGGGCAATTCGAAGGGCACCGGTGCGGGCACCGACAGCAAGCTCGTCCGCTCGTTCATCGACGCCAAATCGCAGAGCGCCCGCGTCAGCCTGAAAATTGCTGACATCGGCTCGCACAAGCTCGATACGCTGGTGAACCGCCGCATCCAGCCCGCCATCGACCGCATTTTCAAGGGTACGGGCATGAAGGTGACGCGCACGGGCACGACGGTGATTTTCACCAAGGGCAACGAGTACGTGATTGGCACCTTGCAAGAGAGCTTGCTGTGGGCCTTTGGGCTGGTGGCGCTGGTGGTGCTGCTGCTGTTTCGCTCGTTCCGCACCATCTTCTATGCCCTCACACCCAACCTGTTCACGCTCTCGCTCACCGCAGGCATCATGGGGTACATCGGCATCGCCCTCAAGCCCAGCACGGCCCTGATTTACGTGATTGCGCTGGGCATCGACGGCGACAATTCCATCCACTTGCTGGCCAAGTTCCGGCAGGAAATGGCCATCGAGGGCCGCACCGTGCGCGACGCCATTACCAACACGCTGAGCGAGGCCGGCACGAGCATGATTTACACCAGTATCGTGCTGTTCATCGGGTTTAGCATCTTCGCCTTCAGCGAATTTGGCGGCACCAAGGCCCTGGGCGTGCTCATGGGGGCCTCGCTGCTCATCACCAATTTTTCAAACCTGGTGCTGCTGCCGGCGCTGCTTGTCACCTTCGAGCACGGCAAGAACGAAACCATTCCCAGCAAGGCTCCGATTCGCCATTACGACGACAGCTACCACGAAGAAGACGACGACATGGACCAAAACCTGCAGCGCCTAAGCGTGGAGCGGGCCAAAAAGGCCATTAGCTAATGGCGGGCGTGTGCTGGTGTGCATTTATAATTGATTGACTTTGTTGAAACGAGCAGGTAGCTAACCGTTAGGGCCCCTGTTGAACAAAAGAGCTAGCGGCCACGAGCCGTTAGCCAACAGCCAAAAAAATGAGATACCCCGAATATAAACAGCCGCTCGACTACGCCAAAGTAGGGGAGGATGTGCTGGCGTGGTGGCAGCAAAACCACATTTTTGAGAAGAGCGTGCGCAGCCGCGAAGGCCAGCCCACGTTCGTGTTTTACGAGGGGCCCCCGTCGGCCAACGGGGCCCCCGGCATTCACCACGTGATGGCGCGGGCGGTGAAAGACATCTTCTGCCGCTACCAAACCATGCTCGGCAAGCAAGTGCCCCGCAAGGGCGGCTGGGACACCCACGGCTTGCCCATCGAGCTGCAGGTGGAGAAGGAGCTGGGCATCACGAAGGAGGACATTGGCCACAAAATCAGCATCAAGGACTATAACCAGCGCTGCAAGGAAACGGTCATGCGCTTCAAGGCGCAGTGGGACGACCTGACCCAGAAAATGGGCTACTGGGTGGACCTCGACGACCCCTACGTCACCTTCGAGCCCGAATACATCGAGAGCTGCTGGGCCCTGCTTAAGAAGCTCTACGACAAGGGCTTGCTCTACAAAGGCTACACCATCCAGCCTTACTCGCCCGCCGCCGGCACCGGCCTCAGCTCGCACGAGCTGAACCAGCCCGGCACCTACAAGGACGTGAAGGACACGACCGTAGTAGCGCAGTTCAAGGTGAAGCGCGACGAGAAATCGGAGAAGCTATTTGCCGCCGCTGGGGGCTCCAGCACCGATGTGTTCATCCTTGCTTGGACGACCACGCCTTGGACGCTGCCCGCCAACACGGGCTTGGCAGTGGGACCTAGGATTCGGTATGTTTTAGTGCGAACTTACAATCCTTATAATTTCAAGAAGCAGGACGTAATCATTGCAGGTGGAAGATTCTTCTCCTATTTCGAAGGTGGTGAAGAACTTGCCAATTGGGGAACTCCGTACAATGGCGGAGGTATATTTCCGCCTGGTGCATCAGGAGGAGATTTTCCCGATGAGCTTCCTGAAGAAATTAGGTCGAAATTACTTTATAAGGGAAAGCTGGCCTATTTCAATGTATTAGGCGAGTTCACTGGTGCGGACTTAGTTGGCATTAACTACGAGCGCCTGTTCAATGCTGAGGCTGGTTTCCCGCACTTTGAGGGCGAGGAAAATGCTTTCCGCGTTATCCCGGCCGATTTTGTGACTACGGAGGACGGCACGGGCATCGTGCACATTTCGCCCACGTTTGGCGCGGACGACTTCCGGGCTGCGCAGCTGGCTGGTATTCCGGCGCTGATGGTGCCCGACGACCAGGGGAAGCTGGGGCCCATCGTGGACCGCACGGGCCGCTACGTGGCCCAAATGGGCGAGTTTGGCGGCCGCTGGGTGAAGAACTACGACGGCCACGACCAGAGCGGCGCCGACTACAAAACGCTGGATGAGAGCATTGCCATCCGGATGCGCACCAACGGCACGGCCTTCAAAACCGAGAAGTACGAGCACACCTACCCGCACTGCTGGCGCACCGACAAGCCGGTGCTCTACTACCCGCTCGACTCGTGGTTCATCAAGACCACGGCGGTGAAAGACCGGCTCATCGAGCTCAACAAAACCATCAACTGGAAGCCCGAAAGCACCGGCAGCGGCCGCTTCGGCAACTGGCTCGAAAACCTGGTGGACTGGAACCTCAGCCGCTCGCGCTACTGGGGCACGCCGCTGCCCATCTGGCGCACCCAGGACCGCACCGAGGAAATCTGCATCGGCAGCATCGCCGAGCTGAAAGCGGAGATTGACAAGGCCGTGGCGGCCGAAGTCATGACCCACAACCCCTACGCCCACGGCGAGAAAATCGACCTGCACCGGCCCTACGTGGACGATATTTTCCTCGTTTCGCCCAGCGGCCAGCCCATGTACCGCGAGCCGGACCTCATCGACGTGTGGTTTGACTCGGGGGCCGTGCCCTACGCTCAGTGGCACTACCCGATTGAAAACGCCGAGGTTTTCCACAAGAACTTCCCCGCCGACTTCATCGCCGAAGGCGTGGACCAAACCCGCGGCTGGTTCTTCACGCTGCACGCGCTGGCCGTGATGCTGGAAGACTCGGTGGCGTTCAAGAACGTGATTGCCAACGGCTTGGTGCTCGCCAAGGACGGCCAAAAGATGAGCAAGCGCCTCGGCAACGCCGTGGATCCGTTTGCCACTATCAAGCAGTTTGGGCCCGACGCCACCCGCTGGTACCTCATCGCCAACGCGCCGCCGTGGGACAACCTCAAGTTCGACCCCGCCGGCGTGGTGGAGGTGCAGCGCCGCTTCTTCGGCACGCTATTCAACACGTACTCGTTTTACGCCTTGTACGCCAATCTCGACGGCTTCCAGCCTGCCGCCAACGGCCGTGTGCCTTTGGCCGAGCTGAGCGAGCTGGACCGCTGGATTCTGAGCAAGTTGCAGTCGCTCATCAGCGAAGTGCGCTTTCAGCTCGATACGTACGACCCTACGAAGGCCGCCCGCGCCATCCAGGACTTCGTGACCGACCACCTCTCCAACTGGTACGTGCGTCTCTCGCGCCGCCGCTTCTGGAAGGGCGAACTGACGACCGACAAGCGCGGCGCCTACGAAACGCTGAACGAGTGCCTGGCCACGGTTTCGCAGCTCATGGCCCCCATTGCGCCCTTCTTTGCCGAGTGGCTGTACCGCAACCTGAGCGGCGGCCAGGGCCCCGAATCGGTGCACCTTACGCTGCTGGGCGAAGCCGATGCCACCCGCCTCGACGGGGCCCTGGAGGAGCGCATGGAGCTGGCCCAGCGCATCAGCTCGCTGGCGCATTCGCTGCGCAAGAAGTCGGTGCTGAAGGTGCGCCAGCCCTTGCAGCGCATCCTGGTGCCGGTGCTGAACGACACGACCAAGGCGCAAGTTGGCCTCGTGGAAGACCTGATTTGCGCCGAGGTGAACGTGAAGCACATCGAATTTTTGGACGACGAAAGCGGCGTGCTGGTGAAGTCGGTGAAGCCGAATTTTAAGCGCCTGGGCCAGCAGTACGGGCCCCGGTTGAAAGCCGTGGGGGCCCGCATTCAGGCCATGACAGCAGTGGAAATCTCGCGGCTGGAGAAGGAGGGAAGCCTCGCCGTGGAAGTCAACGGCGAGCCCATCACCCTGGCGCCCGACGACGTAGAAATCCGCACCGACGACCTGCCCGGTTGGCTCGTGGCCACCGACGGGCCCCTGACCGTGGCCCTCGACGTGACCCTGACCGACGCGTTGCGCCAGGAAGGCCTCGCCCGCGAGCTGGTGAACCGCCTCCAAAACCTGCGCAAAGATTCGGGCCTGGAAGTACAGGACCGCATCCGCGTGACGCTGGCTAACCAAGAACCTGCTCTGACGGCCGCCGTGGCCGCCTTTGGCGATTACATCCGCACCGAAACGCAGGCCTTGGCCCTCGATTTTGCCCCTGAGGTAACGGGTGGCTCAGTGCTCGAATTCGACGACTTTGCGGTGCCCGTGCGCCTGGAAATCGCAACTAGCTAAGGTTGAACGACTCGCCAGGGCCCCAAAACCTCGGCGGGTCCAACCCCGCACAAGCCATTAGTAAGCTCGTCTTTATTTGTACAAAAGGCCAGTCAATCAGTTATAAAAGGTATAAAAAGCCGACAAGCCGTTATCCTGTTGCCCCAGCAACGCCCGGCCCGCTGCCATGCAACCAACCCGCACCACCCGCCCCCAAACGGCGCTCAAATTCTTCCTGCTGGCCCTGCTGGTCATCGGCCTCGACCAACTTTCGAAGTGGGCCGTGCACACCTACATGCAGCCCGGGATGCCGGGTGAAATCCCCCTCATCGGCCACTGGCTCAAGCTGCACTACACCCTCAACCCCGGCATGGCCTTCGGGGTAGAGCTGCCGCCGCCGTACGGCAAAATCCTGCTCAGCGGCTTCCGCTTGCTGGCCGTAGGGGGCCTGAGCTGGTACATCGTGAAGCTGTGCCGGCAGCGGGCCGCCGCGGGCTTCATCGCCTGCATGGCGCTCATCCTGGGCGGGGCCGTGGGCAATCTGGTCGATTCCATTTTCTACGGCCTGGTGTACAAGAACGCGCCCTTCGGGGCCCCCACGGCCTGGTTTCACGGCCAGGTGATTGACATGATTTACGTGGATATCTACGAAGGCTTTTTGCCACAATCTTGGCCGTTGCTGGGAGGGAAGTACGTGTCGCTGTGGCCCATTTTCAACGTCGCCGATTCATCTATCTTCATCGGCGTTGCGCTGATTTTGCTCAACCAAAGCCGGTTTTTCCAGCAGGAGGAAGCCAGTCCGCAACCCGCGCCCGGCACGGCCGAAGCCCCGGCCACGCGCTAACTTCACGTCCCCGGGGCCCCTTGGTTTCGGGGATTTTTCTTTTCACCGCATGGCTTGCCCCAGCCCCGGTAGCGCCCCCGCCACGCTGCAATCCGTCCTCACCTGCCCGCGCTGTGGCCTCGCCACCACCGAAACCATGCCCACCGATGCCTGCGTGTACTTCCACGAATGCACTGGTTGCCGTGCCTTGCTCAAGCCGTTGGCGGGCGACTGCTGCGTTTATTGCAGCTACGGCAGCGTGAAGTGCCCGCCCATCCAAGCCGGAAATTCCTGTTGCTGATTCACTCATTCTCTTCCCCATGCCCCAACCGCTACTCAGCGTTGCCAACCTCACGCTCGATTTCCTTAGCCACCGGGGCCACACCCGGGCCGTGGATAGCGTGTCGTTCGCGCTCAACCGGGGTGAAACGGTGGCAATAGTGGGGGAGTCGGGCTCGGGCAAATCGGTGACGTCGCTGGCCCTGTTGGGACTGATTCCGATGCCGCCCGGCCAATTGGTAGCGGGCTCGGCCGTGTTTCAGTCCGAAGCTTTGGGCGAAGTAGACTTGCTGCGTTTGCCCGAAAAACAATTGCAAAAAGTGCGGGGCAACGACATCGGCATGATTTTCCAGGAGCCGATGACGTCGCTAAACCCAGTGCTCACCTGCGGGGCCCAAGTGGCGGAGGCCCTGCTGCTGCACACCCACCTCAGCAAAGCCGAGGCCCGGGAGCGCACCATCGAGCTGTTCACCGAAGCGCAGCTGCCGCGCCCGGCCGGTATCTTCACCAGCTACCCGCACGAGATTTCCGGGGGTCAAAAGCAGCGCGTGATGATTGCCATGGCCATGGCCTGCCGCCCCGCGCTGCTCATTGCCGACGAGCCCACCACCGCCCTCGACGTGACGGTGCAGGCCCGCATGCTGCGCCTCATCGACGACCTGCGGCGGCAGCACGATACAGCAGTTCTCTTCATCACCCACGACCTGGGCGTAGTGGCAGAAATTGCCGACCGTATCCTGGTCATGTACCGCGGGAAAGTCGTGGAACAGGGCCCCGTGCTGGAAATTTTCGAAAATCCGCAACATCCGTACACCAAAGGGCTTTTGGCGTGCCGTCCGCGCCTCTCCGTAGGCCTAAAACGGCTGCCAGTGGTGGCCGATTTTATGACGGAAGACGCCAATGGGCAATTGGTGGCTCAGCCCGCGCCCGTGGTGGCCTTGGAGGATGAGGCACTTATGGATTCAGCACCGGAAATTGAGGCCCAGCAGTTACGGGATAATTCCGGTACCACCAAAACGTTCCCCGTGGAACATCTGCGGATGGGCGTGGAACAGCTGGTTTCAGTGGGGGCCCCAGCGAGCAAGCTCCGGTCAACTGGGGCCCCGGGGCCCGCCGTTGAACCAGGCCTTGCTGGCGCGCAACCACTGCTGCAAGTAGAAAATTTGCAGGTGCATTTCCCCGTCCGTACTGGCTGGTTCCAGCCCAAGGCCGTGGTGCGAGCCGTGGACGATGTTAGCTTCACCCTGTACCCCGGCGAAACCATTGGCCTAGTGGGGGAGTCAGGCTGTGGCAAGACCACCCTCGGCCGGGCCCTGCTTCGCCTCACGGAACCTACCGCGGGCCGCATTCTGTTTGAAGGCACCGACCTGGCCCGGCTGCCAGCTGAGGAGTTGCGCCGCCGTCGACGTGAGTTCCAGCTGGTTTTTCAGGATCCCTACGCGGCCCTCAACCCGATGCTGACGGTGGGGGAGGCCATCTGGGAACCCATGCGGGTGCACGGTGTGGGCGGTACCCGGGCCGCCCAAAAGGCGCGGGTGCTGGAGCTGCTGCAAATCGTAGGGCTGCGCGAGGAGCACTTCCTCCGTTACCCGCACGAGTTCAGCGGGGGGCAGCGCCAGCGCATTTGCATTGCCCGGGCCTTGGCCTTGCAGCCCAAGCTGATTGTGTGCGACGAGTCGGTGTCGGCGCTCGATGTGTCAGTGCAAGCCCAGGTGCTGAACTTACTCAACGACCTCAAGCGCGAATTCGGCATCACGTATTTATTCATTACCCACGACCTGTCGGTGGCCCGCTTCATGAGCGACCGGCTGCTGGTGATGCACCAAGGCCGCATTGTGGAGAGCGGCCCGGCCGCGGCCATCTACGCCCACCCGCAGCACGCCTACACCCAGGGCCTGCTGGCTGCCATTCCCAAAGACAGCTTGGCCGACATCCGGTCGGCAGTAGCCGGGCGGGCGGCTTAATTATTTTACGGCGGCGTTTTGCCTGCCCCAACCGAGTCAACCGAAAACCTCGCGGCCACGCCCGCGTTTCACTTACCTACTGCCGGGCCCCGCCCAGCTCCTCCGCCCGCCGCCTCGGCTCTAATTCACTTACTGGCGGCCTACGTTTTAAATGGAACCATCGAATCCTCCCCGGCCGGCCCGCGCCAAGCGCGAACAGCCCGCCCCCGCGCCCATCACCCAAGAGTTGGTGCTGCGCGCCTTCACCGACAACCCCGACAAGGTGCTGGCCTACCGCCAGCTCTCGCGCCGCCTGGGCGTGACCACCAAGCAGCAGCGCGAAGAAATATTTGGCCACCTCAAAAAGCTGCGTCAACTCGGGGCCATTACGCTGCTCCAGAACGACGAATACCGCTTGGCCGACGCCAGTGCCGCCACCGTAGCGGAGAAGCCAGCCAAGGGCAAAAAAACCGCTAAAGCCGGGGCCCCAATCGGCCAGCCAGCGGGCCGTGAACCAGTAGCGGAATTCGGCCAGGACCCCATCGTGCACCGCCGCCGCGAGGCCGGTTTCGACTACGTGGGCGACGACTCGCGGCCCAGCCGCGACGCCAACACCGTCATCGGCACGGTGGATCTGGCCACGGCCAACTTCGCCTTTGTGGTGCCCGAGGCGGAAGGCAGCGACGACATCCGTGTATTTACCGACCAGCTCAAGTTTGCCTTGCAGGGCGACGTGGTGCGGGTGCGCATGCGTGGCTCGCGTGACGGCCGGCCGGTGGGCGACGTCGTAGAGGTGCTCAAGCGCCAGCGCCCCGAGGTGGTGGGCCGCCTGCAAGTGCAGGGCACGCTGGGCTTCGTGAAGCCCGATAACCGCAAGATGTACTTTGACGTGTTCGTGCCGCCGCACGCCCTGGGTGACGCCCGCAACGGCGACAAAGTGCTCGTGCGCATCGTCGAGTTTCCGGAGGACAGCCACCGCCAGCCGGTGGGCGAGGTGGTGCGCAACTTTGGCCAGGCCGGCGGCAACGAGGCCGAGATTAACGCCATCATGGCCGAGTTTGGGTTGCCGTTTGAGTTTCCATCTGAGGTGGAAGAAGAGTCAGAAGCTATTTCCGACCGCATCCCCGAAGCGGAAATTGCCCTCCGCCGCGATTTCCGTAACGTCACCACCTTCACCATTGATCCGGCCGACGCCAAGGATTTCGACGACGCATTGTCCATCGAAAAGCTGGAAAATGGCAACTGGGAAATCGGCGTCCACATCGCCGATGTGACCCACTACGTGCGCCCCAACACCGAGCTGGAGCGCGAGGGCAAGCACCGCGCAACGTCCGTGTACTTGGTCGACCGCGTGATTCCGATGCTGCCCGAGCGCCTGTCCAATGGCCTCTGTTCGTTGCGGCCCCACGAGGACAAGCTGACCTTTTCGGCGGTGTTTGAACTGGACGAAAAAGGCAAGCTCTACGAATCATGGTTCGGCAAAACCATCATTCATTCCGACCGCCGTTTCGCCTACGAAGAGGCCCAGGAACGCATTGAAACCGGCGAGGGCGACTACGCCGAAGAGGTGAACATGCTCAACGGCATCGCCAAAAAGCTGCACGCCCAGCGCTTCAAGCAAGGGGCCATCAGCTTCGAAACCCAGGAGGTAAAGTTTCGCCTTTCGCCTGATGGCAAGCCGCTCGGCGTGTACGTGAAGGAGCGCAAGGACGCGCACAAGCTCATTGAAGAGTTCATGCTGCTGGCTAATCGTAAGGTGGCCGAGTTCGTGTTCAACCTCAAAAAGACCAAGCCGCGCTACACGATGGTGTACCGCACCCACGATGCTCCCGAGCCCGAGCGGCTCCAGAACTTCGCCCTCTTCGCTCAGAAGTTCGGCTACACCCTCAAGCTCGACAACCCCAAAAAGGTCAGCACTGAGTTGAATACCCTGAGCGAGGAAGTGATGGGCAAGCCCGAGCAGAACGTGCTCCAGGGTTTGGCCATTCGCACCATGTCGAAGGCTATTTACACCACCGAGCCGCTGGGCCATTTCGGCCTGGCGTTCGCCCATTACTCGCACTTCACCTCGCCCATCCGCCGCTACCCCGACATGATGGCCCACCGCCTGCTGGAGCACTACTTGCTAGGTGGCAAGAACGTGCCCGTGGAGCCGGTGGAAGACGAGTGCAAGCACTCGTCGGCCCGCGAGAAACTGGCGGCCAATGCCGAGCGCGCCAGCATCAAGTTCAAGCAGGTCGAGTTCATGGCCGACGAGATTGGCAACGTCTTCAAAGGTGTAGTGTCGGGCTTGACGGAGCGCGGCATGTACATCGAGATTGAGTCGAATAAGTGCGAGGGCATGGTGCGCCTGAGCGACATTCCGGGCGACACTTTCGAACTGGACAAGGACAACTACCGCATCGTGGGCCGCGGCAGCAAACGCATCATCCAGTTTGGCGACGAGTTGGAAGTAGTGGTGAAGTCGGCCAACTTGCTTGACCGCACCATCGACTTCGACCTCGTGGATAACCGCCCCGCCGATGTGAAGCGCCGCGAGGCCGAAGAGCGCAAGGCCCAGCGCAACGCCCCCCGCGGCTACCGCGAGCATTCGGGCGGCGGCCAAAAGGGTGGCTCGAAAGGGGGCCCCAAGGGCGGCAACCGCCGCCGCTAACCGCGCCCCTGGCCCCCGTGAAAAGCCCCGCTGCCTACCCCCGGCGGCGGGGCCTTTCTTTCAGAACGAACTTTGCAAACGCCACTTTAACCCCTGCGAAACCTCGCGCGAAAGAACCCTTGGACTTCCCCGCTCACATCACCGCCGCCCTCGCCCAACTCCATTACGGCGAGGCCCCCGACACGCTTTATGAACCCATCCGCTACATTATGGGCCTGGGCGGGAAACGCATCCGGCCGCTGCTCACGCTGCTGGGGGCCCATCTTTTCACCGACGACTTGGCGCCCGTCACCAAGCCCGCCCTGGCCACCGAGGTCTTCCACAACTTCACGCTGCTGCACGACGACCTAATGGACCAGGCCCCACTGCGCCGCGGCCAGCCCACGGTGCACGAGAAATGGAACCCCAACGTGGCTATTCTCAGCGGCGACGTGATGCTGGTGCGGGCCTACGAGCTGTTCTTCGACGTGGCCCCCACGCTGCTACCGGTGGTGCTGCGCCGCTTTAGCCAGACGGCCGCTGAGGTGTGCGAAGGCCAGCAGTGGGATATGAACTTTGAAACCGAAGCCCAGGTCAGTATCCCACAATACCTGGACATGATTCGCTTGAAAACGGCCGTGCTCTTGGGTTTCTGCTTGGAACTGGGGGCCCGCCTCGCCGGGGCCCCCGCGGCCGACGCCGAGCACCTGCGCCGGTTCGGTACCGACATCGGCTTGGCTTTCCAGTTGCGCGACGACCTGCTCGATGTGTACGGCGACGCCGCTACGTTTGGCAAGCGCGTGGGCGGCGATATTGTGTCGGACAAGAAAACCTACCTGCTCCTCACCGCCCAAGCCCAGGCCAGCGTTGCTCAGCGCATCGTGCTGGCCCGGTACATCGGCCAGCCCGTGGCAGACGCCGATGCCAAGGTAACCGCCGTACGCGCCGTGTACGACGAACTGGATATCCGGCCTCAGACCGAGGCCCTGATCGATGAATACTTCCAGGCTGCGTTGCAGCACTTGGCCCGCGTGGGGGCCCCCAGCGCCCGCAAGCAACCCCTGCACCACCTCGTCCTCCAGCTCATGGAGCGCGAAAACTAACCCGCCGTGTTTAACCCCATTCTTATCCTCATCGGCCTCACGGTTCTCGTATCGGCCTACGCCCTATCCAAGCCCGCCTTTATGGATGCCTGGATTCTCGAACCCGCCCTTATGGCCCGGTGCGGGCAGTGGTACCGCTTTCTCACATCTGGCTTTCTGCACGCCGACTGGGGCCATTTGCTCTTCAACATGTTTGCCTTTTACTCCTTCAGCCCGGTGGTGCTGGGGGCCCTAATGGGCAACTTTGGGCAATTGCCGGGCCTGGGCTGGTTCCTGCTGCTTTACTTGGGCGGCATCGTGCTTTCCGATGTGCCCACCTACTACCGTCACCGCCGCGATCCTAATTACCGTAGTCTGGGGGCCTCGGGTGGCGTGTCGGCAGTGGTGTTCGCCAGTATCCTGCTGTTCCCGGTAGCACCGGGCGGCGGGGGCATTATCATCTTCCCCATTCCGTTCCCCATCCAGCCCTTTCTGTTTGGGGTGCTGTACTTGTTTTACTCCTGGTACCAAGGCCGCCGCCAAGGCGATAACATTAACCACGATGCCCATTTCTACGGGGCTTTGTTCGGGGTTTTGTTGATGGTGGCGCTGTTGCCAGCTACCGCCCCGCAATTCTTTACGCAAGTGAAGCTGTTTATCTATTCAAAGTTCTGACAATCAGTAATTTGAATATAAAAAATTGGGTTTTTATATACTTATTTTCAATAAAGTGCGTAGAAGGGCACAAATTCACCTCTTTCACCTCACGCTGATGCGCACTTTCAACTCTTTCGTTTCGCGCGTGCCCCTCGCCACGCTGCTGTTGCCCTTCCTGCTCTTAGCTACCTCGTGTAGCCGCTATGCTAATAACGGCAATTTAGCTATCTGGGGCTACGTGTTGCTAGCCCTCGATGTGCTGGCTCTGCTCGACGTTTTCCGTCAGCCCTGGGACATTGGCAAGAAAATCCTTTGGGCCGCCATTATTTTCTTCTTTCCCTTGGGCGGTCTGATCATCTATTACCTCTTTGCTGGTCGCGGCAAATAGACCGTTTTAAGTAGTGTTAAGGCAAAGGGCCGGCCCGTCATCACGATGGGTCGGCCCTTTGCCTTTAAGCGGATCAGTAGGTCGGCTATTGCAACATCTTCCGTTTCTCCAAGCTAGCGGCGCGCCGCAATAATTCTCCCGTATTCGTGATTTCAGTCATCTGCCAGTGGTCGCCCCGGTGCAGCATTTTTACTTCTACCACCATCGTCGTGTCGTAGCGCGGCTGCGTGAACTCGATGCCCACCAGCGCTTGTTCGCCCTGTTCGTTGGCGTATTTGATGCCCTTGAGCTTGCTATCGGAACCCACCACTTTGCCCACTAGGCCCAGGATGGACAAGTTTATGCCGCGCTTCGGAACATCTGCTGCTGCTGCCGCCACTGACCCGGTCTCAACGTAGCGCACTACTTCCTTGCGAGCGGCGCCGGCCAGCGTAGGTTTAAGCAGCCGCAGGGCTCCGCCCATCATTAGGCCCCCGCCCGGTACCAGTGCCGTCAATAACGAGCCTTGGCTGGCCACGTTGTCCACCAAATGGGCGGTGACGCTGCCCACATCCACAAATTTTTCGAAGCTGGAAACGTCGTGTGCCTGTACTGCTGCTGCTGCTTGCACTAGGGCCCCAGTAGGCCCATCCTTTTTACTTTTCACGTAGTAATAAGCCCCAGTAGCTAATGCTAGTGCCACAATTAGGAGGATTATCTTTTTCATTTGCAAATGGATAAGAGCAAAAAATTTGGAGAGATAAAGTAAGTAGTCATTTATATCTAAGCACTCAAAATTATCCCTACCCACATCTTTCGCGAAATTTTTCGCGTGGTAATTATCTGGAAGCTTCGTATCGGCGACCAATTTTATTATGCTAACAAAAACCAGAGTTGATAACGTATCTATCTCTAAGCGCCCCGAAGTGCACGGCCACCGGGGCTGCCGGGGCTTATGGCCTGAGAATACGTTGCCAGGATTTCTGCACGCCGTAGCGCTTGGCGTTGACGTGTTGGAGATGGACGTAGTCATTTCGGCCGACCAGCAAGTAGTTGTATCACACGACCCATGGTTAGCAGCCCATATATGCCGAGATGCCTACGGCCAACGCATTGCCTCCGCTCACGAGCATGAGCACAACCTGTATCGTATGCCTTATGCTGCTATTCAACAATGCGACTGCGGCAGCTGGTTAAACCCCAGCTTTCCATCGCAACAACTAGTAGTCGCGCCCAAGCCGCTCCTGAGCGAGGTGCTCGCTGCCACCGAGGCTTCGTCCCGTCTACTCGGTAGAAAGGGTTTGCGCTACTCCGTCGAAATCAAGTGTACTCCTGCCGGTGACGGTATTTACCACCCAGGGCCGGCACAATTCTTAGCCCTCGTGCTGGGCGAGTTGCTCGCTGCTGGTGTTTTGCCCCGTACTACGCTGTTATGTTTCGATTCGCGGGTGTTGCGCTTGGCGCACGCCCAACTCAGTACCAGTATAGCCCTGTGCTTGCTCAGTGAGAGCGGAGAAGCTTGGTCTGTATCTGTGGCGAAATTAGGTTTTCAGCCGGATGTTTTCGGTCCCAATTATGAATCGGTTACCCCAGTTGCTATTTCGGAGCTTCGCCATTTGTGCCCGGGCACCAGCGTAGTACCGTGGACTGTAAACAATCCCGTCAACATGCAGCAATTATTAACGATGGATATCGATGGCCTAACTACTGATTATCCGGACCGTTTGTTAGCCATTCTAGCCCAAAATAGCTGAAAGAGCCACAAATGAAAACCGACATTACAGATAGTAACACAAATTATGTAACGTAACGCATACTCGATTAATCTTGTTACAATCACTTTTCTCCTTTCCAATAGCAATAAACTGTATTTTATTACACTTTTGTTTTGTTACTGTATTTGTTACATCTTTGTATTGCTCATTCTAATCCAATAAATGCCACATCAAGGCGAAACCCTCCAGGAGGCAATAAAAAATAGTGGAATTTCTATCACGCGCATCGTGGAAGAAATGGGAATTACACGCCCAACTATTTACCGCAAGTTTAAAGAACAGACGGTAGATTACAATTTTGTAAAGCGTGTAGGTGACGTTATTGGGCACGATTTTACAAATGACTTTACATTGTCTCAGCAGTCAGCACTGCCTTTCGTAACACAGTTGGCTAGTGTTGCGAATAAGCCATCCGTTACACCTCGTGTAACAGCACCTTCAATAGTTGATAATAGCCTGTCTAATCAATTGTTAGCACTTCAAACCAAATACATTGCTCTTCTTGAAGCTTATAATGAATTGCTTCTGAAAGTGTACAGGCCTCGTTGACAAAAATGTTCCACGTGAAACATTTTTGTTGCTGATAGATATAGAATAAAGGAGTTTAGATTTACAAAAAAATCACTTCCTTAACTACCGTCTCGCCCACCTCCGCGTTGATGAGTTCGAGGACTTTTGTTTTAGCCATCATCAACTCGTGCTTTAGGGGTGCTGACGTTAATCGGACGAAAAGCTTGCCTTGGTACACGTATACCTCTTTTGTTTTGAGCGCAACAGGCTTGCCCATTACCCGCTCCCAACTAGCTACTACTGTCACCTCATTAAGTTTGCCTTGTAAGCGATAGGCTTTGACAAGGGCTGCTAAGCCATCCTTTAAATCGATGACGTCGTTGCGGCGAGTGGAAGCCGAGGGACCAGGTTTTTTCACGAGACAGTAGCAGATCCGGTAGGGGATAAAGGCCTTAAAAAAGCGGCGGTGAACTCCCTTTTTGTTCCGGTAAGGGTAGGCAACAAAGGTAATGCGTACCCATAGACAGCAAGATCTTATAGCTGCGTGGTGGTGCCGTTCTGCACTCGAAACCGGCGGATATCTCCACGCACATTTGCCAGAGCTTGATCGGTGCGTACCAAGTTAGTGTCGGTGAGAAAAACCTGGCCAAAGGTGTCGTCGGCTACCAGCTCTAATAGCCGGGCGATACGCGTATCGTCAAGTCGATCGAAGATGTCGTCAAGTAGCAGTAGAGGTTTTGCCGAGGCGATGCCAGTCGCGGCTAGCCGGGTGGTTAAGATTTCAAACTGAGCTAGCCTGAGGGCGATGGCGTATGATTTTTGCTGGCCTTGCGACGCGTAGCTCCTGACAGGTAGGCTGTCCATAAGAAAAACAAAATCATCACGGTGGGCTCCGGCGGTGGTCCGCTGCGTAATAAAGTCGCGACGCTCATTCTGGCGTAGTAGATGGCCAAAGTCAGTTTCTAATAATTGACTCTTATAGGTTAGTGAGATCTCTTCGCGGCCATCAGCTAACTGCTGATAATGCCGTTGAAATATGGGCGTAAAGCGTTCCAAAAAAACTGCTCGCTGCTGACTGATTTCCGTGCCTAAAGGTATTAATTGGTCGTCAATTGCTAACAAGTAATCACGGTCGAAGCTGTGAGTTGGACGCTCGACTGCTTGCTTCAACAAGGCGTTGCGTTGGCGCAATAAAGCGTTGTAAGAAATAAGTATATTTAAAAAGCCGTGGTCAAATTGAGAGAGCAAGCTGTCAAAGTACTTGCGGCGCTCCTCGCTACCTTCGCGTATAAGGTCGGTATCGTAGGGGGAGATTAATACGGCTGGGTAGCGGCCAATGTGATCAGCCATGCGGTCATATGGTTGCTTGTCGTGAGTCAAGGTCTTTTTTTGGCCCTGGCGTATGCTCACTTGAATAGTTTCAGCGTCGGCTCCTTCATCGGCACTGAATTTTCCCTTAACTACAAAAAAATCAGCTCCTTGCTTGATGCTGTTGGCATCAACGGCCGTCAGGGCACTTTTGGTAAGAGATAAGTAGTGAATAGCGTCGAGCAGGTTGGTTTTGCCGCTACCATTATCACCGATAAAGCAATTGAGCCCGGGTGCGAATTGCAGCGTTGCTGCTTCGTAATTCTTGAAAAAAAGCAGTTGCAACGAGTCTAAAGTCATCGATTTGTCGGTAGTACGGGCAGATTTACGTAATTTCGCCCTCCCAACGCGAATAACCTATACGTGCTATGGCGGATACGAAAGTAAAAGAGGCCCCTAAAAATGCGCCCGGCGCGCCTACTGCCAACGGCAACGGCGAAGCCCAGCAAGTAGCCACCGCGCCGCAGCCCGACGCTGCCGAGCCAGGCCCCGACCGACCAGTGGACGCCGAGGGCGGAGCCGAGCCCCAGGCGCAAGCCGTGGCCGATCCTAGCTTCCCAAAGGAAACCTACCTGCGCTGGTACGAGCAAATGCAACTCATGCGCAAGTTCGAGGACAAAGCTGGCCAGCTTTATGGCCAACAAAAAATCAAAGGGTTCTGCCACCTCTACATTGGCCAGGAAGCATGCGTCGCAGGGGCTGTGTCGGCGCTGGAGCAAGGTGACAAATACATCACTGCTTACCGCGACCACGCCCACCCACTGGCATTGGGTACTTCGCCCAACGCCGTGATGGCCGAATTGTACGCCAAGGCCACCGGTTGTTCGAAGGGAAAGGGCGGCTCGATGCACATGTTCGACAAGGAGGTTGGGTTTATGGGCGGCCACGGCATCGTGGGCGGCCAGATTCCCATGGCCGCAGGCATTGCCTTTGCTGAGAAATACAACAAGACGGGCAAGCTCTGCATCTGCTACATGGGCGATGGTGCCGTGCGCCAAGGGGCCCTGCACGAGGCTTTTAACATGGCCATGCTGTGGAAACTACCCGTGATTTTTGTGGTGGAGAACAATGGCTACGCCATGGGTACCTCAGTGCAGCGCACCTCTAACGTAACGGAGTTGTACAAATTAGGGCTGAGCTACGACATGCCGTCGCAGTCAGTGAATGCCATGCAGGTAGAAGATGTCCACCAGGCGGTGGCTCAGGCCGCTGAGCGCGCCCGTGCCGGTGAGGGCCCTACGTTCTTGGAGTTCCGCACCTACCGCTACAAAGGCCATTCGATGAGCGACCCGGCCAAGTACCGCACCAAGGAAGAACTGGAAGAAAAGCGTACCCAAGATAGCATTGAGGCCGTGCGCCACACCATCTTGCAAAACCAGCTGGCGACCGAAGACGACCTAAACGCCATCGACGAGCGCATCAAAGCAGAGGTACAAGCTGCGGTCGATTTTGCCGAAGTTTCGCCGTATCCCACACCCGACGAGTTGTTCAAGGACGTGTACGTGCAGGCCGATTACCCTTACATCCACGACTAATTGCGCTGCCGGGGAACTGCTCGTCCGGCAGGGTCCGATTCGTTCATTTCAGGATACTATGTCTAAAATTCCGTTCACTGGCAAAAGCCAGCAGGCCCGCCAGGGGCAAGGGCAACCGGCTGTACCTGCCGACCCGCTGGCTCCGGCCGAAAACTACGCCACGGAAAACCCGTTGCTCGAAGACCCTGACGCCTTGGCTGCACGCTTGGTTGAATCGGAGGATTTCGTGCGCAACAACCGCAATCTGCTGCTGGTCATTCTAGCGGTAGTGGTGGCGGCCATCGTTGGCGGATTTGGTTACTATACTTGGCGGGGGCAGCAAACCCAGAAGGCCCAGACGGCTATGTTCCGGGCCGTGGATGCCTGGGAAGTAGACTCGTTGAAAAAGGCGATGAAAGGCGACGGACGGGCCCCTGGCCTGGCTACCGTGGCCAACGAGTACGGCAGCACCAAAGCTGGCAACCTGGCCAATTTCTACGCCGGCGTGGCCTCTCTAAAAGAGGGCAAGTACAAGGACGCCCTTGATTACTTGGAAGACTTTAGCTCGGACGACTACTTGGTGCAGAGCCGTGCCTACGCCCTGATGGGCGACGCCCAACTGGAGTTGAACAAGCCCAAAGAAGCGGCCGACCTCTACGCCAAAGCGGCTGACCACAACGCCAATGAGTTTTTCTCGCCCGGTTACCTGATGAAAGAAGCCACGGCCCGGGAATTGGCCAAGGATAGCGATGGGGCCCTTAAGGCCTACGACCGCATCCTCAACGACTACCCCACGGCCCAGGAAGTAGCCGAGGCCCGGCAGTTCAAGGCCCGGCTTCAGAAATAGCCGCCACTTACGTCATAATCCAAATGCGCTTCCCTCATCGGGAAGCGCATTTTTTGTCTTTGGCCCCGCGGCATAAGGGCCGCGGGGCTCCGTTCTTGTCCTCACCGAAAACCCGTGCTGCCACGGAGAATTACTAAACCCAGCACTTTTATGGCCACCTCCCTACAACACCTGAGTACCTACGACGCCACCAATTTCATCGACATTAGCGATAAGCGCTTTGGTTTGGTGGTGGCCGATTGGAACCGCGAAATCACCGACGTGCTGAGCACGGGGGCCTACGACACGCTGGTGAAGCACGGGGCCCTGGCCGAGCACATTTTTCGCAATAGTGTGCCCGGCAGCTTTGAGCTGACGCTGGGGGCCCAGTTCCTGGCCCAGCACGAAGAAATTGACGCCGTAATTTGCCTGGGCGTAGTAATTCAAGGCGAAACCAAGCACGACGACTACATCTGCCACGCCGTGGCTCAAGGCCTCACCAACGTTGGGTTGAAGTTTAACAAGCCGGTGATTTTTGGGCTCGTGACCACCAATACCCTGGAGCAGGCCCAAGACCGCGCCGGCGGCAAGCATGGCAACAAGGGTGTGGAGGCCGCCGTAGCTGCCATCCAAATGTTGAGCTTCTGAGAAGGTTAGGCGAAAAGACGACCCGCTTATTACCTTTGTATGCCGGGGTGAAGAGGCCGTGAAACCAACCGGTAGCCAAAGAGGACGGAGCCCGACAAACTATTTGTCGGCCATAACCGTTGCCTTGCCCACCCGCGAATCATAAGCTCGCTTATCCTGATTATTCCTCTCCCCTTACCATGACCGACGAAAACGTCCGCTACTCGCGGGAAGACTTAAACGAATTCGACCAGATTATCCAGGAAAAACTGGTGGCTGCCCGGCGTGAGCTTTCTTTCATTAAGGAAACGCTAACCCGCCGCAACGACTCGGGTACCGATAACACGGCCTCGTCGGCCAAGGTATTAGAGGACGGCGCTGATACGGCCGAGAAAGAAAGCATGAACCAATTGGCCTCGCGCCAGATGAAGTTCATCCAGCAGTTAGAAAACGCCCAGGTCCGCATTAAAAACGGTACGTACGGCGTGTGCATTGGCACGGGCAAGCTCATCCCCAAAGACCGCCTCCGGGCTGTGCCTCACACCCAGCACTCCATCGAAGCTAAAATGGCGCGCCGCGATTAAGCCCCCGCGCTTGGCGCCCAGCGCGCTCAACAGTCGGTACTGAATAAATTCGGTGATCAGAGCGGCCGACCCGGCCGGGCCCCGCATCTGACCTGCCGACTATTCGGTACCGACTGCTTTTTTAAATCAACTATCCCTAACCAACCGTACCGTAGCGATACGGCACTTAGCCATTGTTCCCATGGGCAAGCAACATTTTTCAAAAGATAAAAACGAACGTCGCGGCGGTGGTTCCAGTGGCTCCGGCCGTCCCTCGTCCAGCGACCGTCCCGGCAGCGACCGGCGCTCCTTCTCTAGCGACCGGCCGAGCGGCGACCGCCGCCCCAACACGGGACCCGGGGGCTTTGGCGGCAACCGCGGCGCAGAGCGCGGCGGTGCCGGCCGCGAGCAATCGGGAGGGGCTAGCTATGGTGGCGGCCGGTCCTCGTTTGGCGGGGGCAGCCGGGAGCAACCGGGTAGCCGGCCTTCGTTCGGCGGGGGGAGCAAGCGGTTTGGCGGCGATGCCGAGCGGCGGCCCTACGGCCAAGGCGGTGGCGCGAGCTTCGGTGGCGCGCGGCGCGATGAGCGGCCCGCTAGTAGCAAAGAGCAGCGCACCGGCACCAGCTATGGCCGCACCGAGCGCAGCCCCGAGCGGCCCGCCCGCGAAGGCCTCGGCCGCAACGGCGGCGAAGCCAACGAACGCCCGGCGCGCCCTTACCAGCCCCGCGAAAATTGGAGCGGCCAGCCTTATCGCCAGGAAGGCCGGCCGGCCGTGCCCCGCGGCACGCCGGGCGAGCGCAACCGGAAATTCCAAAAGCAAAACCCTTACGCCGCCTCAGAAGGCGACACCGGCGCTAGCCGCGGCACCACGGGCTTCGGCCGCAGCACGCCCCGCGAAGAAAGCATCCCGCGGCCAGCCGACGAGCGGGGCCCCAACCGGCCCATCCGGGCGGCGCGGCCGTTTGAGGCCAACCCGCCGCAACCCCGTGAGGAACGCAGCGACGACCGCAACAGCCGCAACGTCGGCGGCGACCGCGACCGGGGGTTCGGTGGCGCGCGCGGCGGCGAAGGCAGCTTCGAGCGCAAGTTCACGCCGGGCGCGTTTGGCCGGCGCGATGGGGCCCCGGGGGCCCCGCGTAGTAACGGCGAGCGGCCGGGCGGTTTTGAAAAGCGGGGCTTCGGTGGTGAGCGCGACGCGGTGCGCGTCGGCAATGCCCACCCCGACGGGGACGAGCGCCCAGCTCTGGGCAAATTTGCGCAGCGCCGCGAGGAACTGAAGGCCCAGGAGCGCAGCGTGCGCCGCTCGGGCACCGGCTACGGCACCGCCATCCAAACCAACCGCGCCGACAAGCCCCGCTTGGGCGAACGGCCCGGTGAGGCCCCCGACTATAAAAACCTCAAGCACTACGAGGCTGATCCGAACCGCGGCAACAAGCGCCGCCGCGACCAGGAAAACCAGGACTTCGCCACCGACGAGTTGCGCCTGAACCGCTACATCGCTAACGCTGGCATTTGCTCGCGCCGCGAGGCCGACGCGCTGATTGCAGCCGGCGAAATCCGCGTGAATGGCGAGGTGGTGACGGAAATGGGCTACAAAGTGCAGCCCACCGACACGGTGCAGTACGGCAAAACCAACCTCAACCGCGAAAAATCGGTGTACGTGCTGCTGAACAAGCCCAAGGATTTCCTTACCACCACTGACGATCCGGAGGGCCGCCGCACGGTGATGGAGCTGGTGGCCAATTCCTCAAAGGAGCGCATTTTTCCGGTGGGCCGCCTCGACCGCAACACCACCGGCTTGCTGCTGTTCACCAACGACGGCGAAGTGGCCCAGCGCCTTTCGCACCCCTCGCACAAAAACAAGAAAATCTACCAAGTCGAGTTGAGTACCCCCCTGACCGAAGACGACCTGCGCAAGATTGGCGAAGGTATTGAACTGGAGGACGGCAAGGCTGAGGTAGACGACGTAGCGGTAGTGGCGGGCAACGCGCATTTCGTGGGCATCGAAATCCACATCGGGCGCAACCGCATCGTGCGCCGCATTTTTGAGCACTTGGGCTACGATGTGGTGGCCCTGGACCGCGTGCAGTACGCCGGCCTCACCAAAAAGGACCTGCCCCGCGGCAAGTGGCGCTTTCTGAGCGAGCAAGAAGTAATTCGGTTGAAGTACTTCATGTAGAAAATCAGATAGCGAAACGACTGGGGGTTAAAGTGTTGAAAATTGACTTTCAACACTTTAACCCCCAGTCGTTTCGTCATTCAGCCTTATGCACACCTTGGTTCTCGACATCGGTAATACCGCCGTAAAAGCTGGTTGCTTCGCAGGCGCGGCGTTGCAGGAAATGGCGACGGGCCTCACGGCCGAGGACGTGGACGCGCTGGTGCGGCGCTGGGGGCCCCAGCACCTGATCATTGCGTCGGTGGCGGAAGAAGCGGCCCGGTGGGCCCTGCGGCTGCAGGGCCTAGTGCCGGGCCGCATCCTGTTGTTTGAGCCGGGCACCACGCCCGTGCCCCTGCGCAATGCCTACGCCACGCCCCTCACCCTGGGGGCCGACCGCCTGGCCGGGGCCGTGGGGGCCGCCGCCCTGCGCCCGGGCCGCGACCTGCTGGTGCTCGACGCCGGCACGGCCCTAAAGTGCGACCTCGTAACGGCCAACGGCACCTACCGCGGCGGCAGCATCGGGCCGGGGCTGGGCATGCGGCTGCGGGCCCTGCACGAGTTCACCGGCCGCTTGCCGCTGCTGCCGCTGCCTGCCCCCGGTGCAACGGTTCCGCTGGTGGGCGACTCTACCCCGGGGGCCCTGCTCAGCGGCGTGGTGAACGGGACCACCGCCGAAGCCAACGGCCTGGTGGCCGCCTACCGGCAGCAGTACCCCGCCCTGGGCGTGCTGCTGACCGGGGGCGACGCCCCCCTGCTAGCCAGCCGGCTGGCAGGCCCTATCTTTGTTGTGCCCGAACTGGTGCTGCTCGGGCTTTACCGGATTTTAGCCTATAATGTTGAACAATAAGAATGTGGGCCGGCGGTTGCTGTTGGCAGGAGGGATGGCGGCGCTGGCCGGCGGGGCGCAGGCACAAGGGCTGGGCAATTCGCCTTATTCGCGCCTGGGCATTGGCGAGTACTACCCCAACACCGGCGGTGTGCGCCAGGCGGGCATGGGCGGCGTTGGCTTGGCCGCGCCCAACGCCATCAACGTGAACGAGCTAAACCCGGCGCTGCTCTACTACACGGCCCGCACCACCTTCGAGGCAGCGTACGACGGGCAATACAAAACGGTGAAAAACAACGCGGCGTCGTCCCCCTCGGGCAGCGCCACGCTGGGCTACCTCTCGCTGGCCGTGCCGCTGAAGCGCCGCTGGGCCGCCGCTGTGGGCCTGAAGCCGCTGAGCGCCGTGGACTACGAAACCAACGTGCGCAGCACCATCGTGGGCTCGCCCCGCGATTCGGCCCTGACGCGCTACGCCGGTTCGGGTGGCATCTCCCGGGCTTACTTGGCCCAGGGCGTGCACGTTGCCCGCGACTTGAACGTGGGCTTTACGGCGGCTTACGTGTTTGGCACCGTGGACGAAACGACGGGCACCCGCATTGTGCTGGCCGACGGCTCGGCCAGCCAAACCACGCAGGACCGCCGCCACGTGCACTACTCCGACTTTGACTTCCGGGCAGGCCTGCACTACCGCCACAACTTGGGCAAGGACCTGCGCATGAACCTGGCCGGGGTGTACAGCTTCCCAGCCAACTTGGGGGCCCGGCGCACCACCACCCAGGAGCGGCAAGACGTGAACGGGGCCACCGTGGCCGGCACCACCGTGCAAACCGAAGACGTGAACGGCACCGTGAAAGTGCCGGCTCTGGCCCAGTTGGGCATCAGCGTAGACAACGACAAGAACTGGAGCGCCAGCGTGGACGTGGCCCAGCAGCAATGGTCGAAGTTTTCCAGCTTCGGCACTGTTACGACGCCGTTGCACAACACGGTGCGCATCGGCGTGGGCGGCGAATTTACCCCGGACCCGGGCTCGGTTGAGCACTACTTCCAGCGCGTGAACTACCGCCTGGGCCTCAACGTGGCCCAACTGCCCTACCAGCCCGGCGGCAAAACGCTTTACGACCGCTCGGTGAGCTGGGGCTTCGGCTTTCCGCTGCCCACCTCGTCGCCCCTCGAAGCCACCACGTTCAGCCTGGCCTTCACCTACGGCATGCGCGGCAACACCGACTTGCTGACGGCCGGCAACGGCGCCAGCAACGTGCAAGAGAACTACGTGAAGATGACGTTTGGCGTGACGCTGAACAACCGGTGGTTCATCAAGCGCCGCCTGCAATAGCCGTGGGGCCTGGGGCAAAGAGCGCACGGCCCGGGCGTCGGCGGGGCCCGGGGGCCGGCTGGCTAGCGGGCGGCTTGCTGGCGCTGGCGCTGGCGCTGGCTGGCTGCGACGAGCAAAAGGCCGTGGGCCCCACGCTCGTCTACAAGGGCCCCAACATGGAAACCACCAACGTACTGACGTTGATGAGCGATTCGGCCCGGCTCCAGGTTCAGTTAAAGGCCCCGCTCGAACAAGTTTTTGAAAACGGCGACCGGCTGTACCCCAAGGGTGTGGCGGTCACTTTCTACGCCCGCGACAAATCAGTGGTGAACACCCTGACGGCGCACTACGGCAAGCTGGAGCAAGCCAAAAACCTCTTCACCATGCGCGGCGACGTGCGGGTGGCCAACGTGCCCGAGCAGCAGAAACTCTTCACCGAGGAGCTGTTTTACGACCGCAACAAGCAGCTGATTTACACCGACTCGGCCATGTTTGTGCGGGTTGAAACGCTCACCGAGCGCCTCACCGGCTACGGCCTGAAAGCCAACCAGAACTTCTCTTCCTACCGCATCACCCGGCCCGAAGGCGTGTTCGCCATCGACCAGTCCGTGGCTCCGTAGGGGCCCCATTGCCCATGAAATTCGACAAAGCCCTGCTCCGCACCGTGCTCTTCGCCGTGGGCGTGGTGGCCATGGTCATCGGCATCTACCAAACGCTGCTCTTCGACGACTTGGGCCGCAACTATTGGATTTTTATGGTGGCCTCGGCCTGTTGGATGCCCCTCATCTACTGGCGGCAGCAGGACACGGTGGCCGCCAGGCTGGCCGAGCAGCAAGCCAAAGCAGCTAAAGCGGCGCCTAAAGGCGGCAAGCCGGGCGGGGCCCCCAAGGGCGGCAAGCCCGCGCCGCGGCGGCGCTAAGGGGCCCCGGCTAGGATAAACCGGGGATTTCTGGTTATTTTGCGCCTCTTTTTGACTCTAACCGATTAGTTTTCTTTTGACAAGCACATGGCGTTAATCAACACGATACGGGAAAAATCGGGCTGGGCCGTGGGCACGGTGGCCATCGGGATGCTGCTCTTCATTGTGGGCGGCGACCTGGTGGGCGGCAAAAACAAGCTTTTTGGCGGCAATGAGAACGTGGTGGGCGAAGTAGCCGGCAAGAAAGTGGAGCTGGCCGACTACAACAACGCGTTGGAACAGGCCAAGCAGCAGTTTACCGCCCAGCAGCAGCGCCCGCCCGACGACCAAGCCATGGGCTACCTGCGCGACCAGGCCTGGAACCAGACCATCTACCGCCTGGCTTTCCAGCCCGAGTGGGACAAGCTGGGCTTGGCCGTGAGCGACGACGAGCTGGTGGACATGGTGCAGGGCGACAACATCAACCCCGGCATCAAGCAGGCCTTCACGGACCCCAAAACCGGGCAGTTCAACAAAGCACGGCTCATTGAGTACCTCAGAAACCTCGACAAGCTGCCCCCCGAAAGCCAGGCCGCCTGGCACAACTTTGAAGCCAACTTGCCCGCCGACCGGTTGGCCAACAAGTACAGCAGCTTGCTAAAAAACTCGGTGTACGTGACCACCGCCGAAGCCAAGCGCTTCAACGACGACCAGAACGCCAAGGCTACGGTGAAGTACCTGTTCGTGCCCTACGCCAGCATTTCCGACTCGGCGGTGAAGGTGACCAACGAGCAGCTTCAAGCCTACCTCGACAAGCACAAGGGCCAATACAAGGTGGAAGACGGCCGCTCGGTGGAGTACGTCAGCGTGCCGGTGGTGGCCTCGAAGGAGGACAGCGCCGCCGTGCGCAGCACCATCGCCACCCTGGCCACGCAGTTTGCCACCGCCCCGGCCGACTCGCTGTTTGTGAAAATGAATTCGGAGCAGCCTTATAACAAGGCCTTCCGCAGCCCCGCCGATTTACCCGAGCAGCTGCGCAAGCAACTGCCCCTGGCCGTGGGCAAGGTGTACGGCCCCTACGCCGAGAACGGCACGTACTCGCTGTACAAGGTGACCGGCGAGAAGGAGGGGGCCCAGCCCGCCGCCCGCGCCAGCCACATCCTCATCAAGCCCGAGGCCCCAACGCCCCAGGCCAAGGCCGCGGCCAAAGCCAAGGCCCAGGACCTGATCAACAAAATCAAGGCTGGGGCCGATTTCGCGGCGCTGGCCCGGCAGTTTGGCACCGACGGCACCAAGGACCAAGGCGGCGACCTGGGCTGGTTCACGAAGGGCCGCATGGTGCCCGAGTTTGAGAAAGCCGTGCTGGGGGCCCCCGTGGGCCTGCTATCCGCGCCGGTCGAAACCTCGTTTGGCTACCACGTCATCAAGGTGACGGCCCCCACCACCAAGCAAACCTACCAGGTGGCCGAGGTAAAGAAGGCCATCGTGCCCACCGACGCCACCCGCGAAGCCGCCTACGCCCGCGCCCAGCAGCTCAAAGGCCAAGCCACCGACCTGGCCAGCTTCCGCCAGCTGACGGCCAAGGACAAGACCCTGCAAAAGCAGGAGGCCCCCAACCTCGACCGCAACGCCCGCAGCGTAAACAACTTGCAAAACGCCCGCGAACTGGTGCGTTGGGCCTACGGCGCCGGTGCCAGCGGCGACACCAAAATCGGCGACGTATCGGAAGTGTACGAGATTGGCGACCAGTACGTCATCGCGGCCCTCACCGGCACCCAGGCCAAGGGCGAAGCCACGGTGGCCGGCCTCAAGCCCCAGCTGTCGGCCCTGGTACGCAACGACCTCAAGGCCCAGCAAATCATGGCCAAGCTCGGCAAGACCGGGGCCCTGGAGCAACTGGCCACCGCCTACGGCCCCACCGCCCAGGTGGGCACCGCCGAAGGCGTGGCCCTGGGCCAGGGCACGCTGCCCAACGTAGGCTTCGAGCCGCTGGCCGTGGGCGCCGCCTTCGGCCTGAAGCCGGGCCAGCACTCGGCCCCGCTCCAAGGCGAGCAAGGCGTGCTGGTAGTAGAGCCCGTGAGCGTGGCCCCCGCCGCCGCCGCCGCCGACCTGAAGGCCGTGCGCCAGCAGCTGGCGCAGCAGCGCAACAGCCGTCAGGATGGCTTGATTTACGAGGCCATCAAAGCCCACGCCAACGTGAAAGACAACCGCTCGAAGTTCTTCTAAGCCGTTTTGCCTGGGGCCCCAAAAAAAAGGCTGTACCTCTGGGTACGGCCCTTTTTTTGGGGCCCCAGCTTGCGGTTTGTACCTTGTCCAACCAACGCTTCAACCTCTTCGCTGCTATGCAGTCCAAAGCCACCGTCTCCTTTACTCGTCGTGGCCTCACCGGTTTGCTGCTGATGGCGGCTGAGCTAACCCTGGCTTTGGTTTTCAAGCAACGCAGTTCGTGGCCGGCCGAGGTGAAGCAACTGGCGTACCCGCTGGCCCTGGTGTTGGGCGTGGGTGGCAGCCAACTGCTGGGCAGCTACGTGCGGCAGCGGCCCCTTGGCGCCATGAAGAAGGAGTTGTTGGCTACCGTCTTGATTGTGGCTGTGCTGGCACTGGGCCGCTTGGTGGGGTAGTGCGTTGAACAAACCGTTTGGGCCGCGGCGTTAGGAGGCGACACCGAGAGTTTTTAGCTGTGAACACTATGCTGCGTCCGTCCCTTTTGCTGCTGAGCGCGGCCTTGCTGCTCATTGCCCCGGCCCGCGCCCAGGGCCCCAAAACCTGGGGCCCCGCCGACGGCACCGCCTTGGCCAAGGACTACGCCCGCCGGGGCGAGCCCGAAAAAGCGGTGTTTTTGTTGGAACGGCTGCCCGCCGAGCAGCAAACCAGCCCCGAGTTGTTCCCGCTTTACGTGCAGGCCCTCACCGACCTCAAGCGCTACAAAGACGCCGAAAAGCTGGCCAAAAAAGCCATCAAGCTGCACCCCGACGATGCCACCTACGGCGTGGCCCTGGGCGGGGCCCTGCAAGCCGCTGGCGACGCCGCCGCGGCCGACAAGCAGTGGCAGCGCGTGGTGAACCAACTGGCGCCGGCCCAAGTAGGCCCCGTGGCGGCCGAGTTCAGCCGGCGCGAGTTGCCGGCCTGGGCCGAAAAAACCTACCTGCGCGGCCGCGCCCTGGCCCGCACCGAAACCGAGTACGGGCCCCAGCTCGTCCAGCTCTACACCCAAACCCAGCAGCAGGACAAGTTGCTGGCCGAAACCCTGCGCTTGGTGCAGCAGGACGAGCAACAGCTGCCCTACGTGCGCAACATGCTCCAGAACGCGCTGAAGGAGGAAAAGGACTTCGACTCGCTCGAAAAGCAGCTGCTCAGCGCCGTGCAGCAGCACCCCGAGCAGGCCGCCTACGCCGAGCTGCTGCTGTGGCTGCAAGTGCAGCGCCACGACTTTGTGGGGGCCCTGATGCAGGCCCGGGCCCTTGACCGGCGCGGGCGCACCCAGGGCAGCCGGGTGCTGGAAGTGGCCGCCATCGCCCAGCAAAACAAGGACTTCGAAAGCGCCTTGGCCGGCTACGACTACGTGCTGAAAGAGTACCGTGCGGGGCCCCTCTACAACGTGGCCCGGCAGGGCCGCCTGGCTGCCCGCGAAGACCAAGTGCGCAGCACCTATCCCGTGGACCAAACCCAGGTGCGGGCCCTGGCCGCCGAATACGAGCAGCTGCTGGCCGAGTTCGGTCGGGCCCCCGAGGCTGCTCAAGTCCGCCGCCGCCTGGCCGACCTCTACGCCTTCCAGCTGGGCGACCAGGCCAAGGCCATGGCGCTGCTCCAAGCCGTCGTTGACCAGCCCCAGGCCCCCGCCGGCGTGGTGGACGAGGCCAAGCTGACCCTCGGCGACCTGTACCTGCTGCGCGCCGAGCCCTGGGAGGCCACGCTGCTGTACTCGCAGGTGGAGAAAACCGAGCGCGACTCGCCGCTGGGCTACGAAGCCAAGCTGCGCAACGCCCGCCTGAGCTACTTCGCCGGTGATTTTAAATTGGCCCAGAGCCACTTGGACATCCTGAAGGAAGCCACCACCCGCGAAATCGCCAACGATGCCATGCAGCTCTCGCTGCTCATCGCCACCAACACGGTGGAGGACACCCTGGGCCTGGCCCTAAAGGACTACGCCACCGCCGAGCAACTCGTGTTTCAGAACAAGCTGCCGGCCGCCGTGGCCGGCCTCGACGCGCTGCTGGCCAAGTACCCCGGCCATTCGCTCGCCGACAACGCCTACTACCTCAAGGCCCAGCTGCAACGGCGCATGGGCGACTTCCCGGCCGCCACCGCCACGCTGGGCCGCCTGCTGGCCGGCCCCGCCAACGGCGTGCTCAGCGACGACGCCCTGTTTCTGCTGGCCCGCATCCAGGAGGAAGACCTCAAGGACCGGCCCCAGGCCCAGGCCCTCTACGAGCAGGTGCTGACCAAGTACCCGGGCAGCATCTACGTGGCCGAAGCCCGCAAGCGTTTCCGCAAGCTGCGCGGCGACAGCGTGCAGTAGGGCCCCGAGCCAGGGCCCCTATTGCACGCTGGACTACCCGAAAAACACGAACAACAAAGCCAGAAACACGATGAAAACCAAATACATCAGCCCGTCGGTGAGGATGTACTGGCGGTAGCGGCGGTAGAAGTCGCGGAGCTTGGGCATGGCAGGAACGGGGGCCGGTGGGGGCCCGGGCAAAGGTATGCCCGCCGCCCGGGCGGGGGTTTGGGCGTACTTTCGCCCGATAGTCGTTCCGCTAATTTATTCTTGATGCCACCACCCGCCGCCAAAAGCTGGAACTTCGCGCCGGCTCCCGACCCGGCGCTGGTTTCAGCCATCACCGAGGCCCTGCCCGTGGGGCCCGAAGTAGGGGCCCTGCTCGTGCAGCGCGGCCTTGACACGCCCGAAGCCGCCGCCGCATTCATCTACTCCGACCTGCGCCAGCTGCCCGACCCGTTCCTGCTGCACGACATGGACCTGGCCGTGGACCGCCTCGTGCGGGCCCTGGAGGCGGGCGAAAAAGTGCTCGTGCTGGGCGACTACGACGTGGACGGCATCACGTCGGTGGCGCTGGTCATCAGCTACCTCATGCCCTTGTTTGGGGCCGCGCGGCTGCGCGATTACATCCCCGACCGCTACACCGAAGGCTATGGCATCAGCCACACCGCCGTGGACGTGGCCGCCGCCGAAGGCTATAGCCTGATTGTGGCCCTCGACTGCGGCATCAAGGCCCTAGAGCCGGTGGCTTACGCCGAGGCCAAAGGCATCGATTTCATCATCTGCGACCACCACCTGCCCGGCGACGAGCTACCCGCCGCCGTGGCCGTGCTCGACCCCAAGCGCGAAGACTGCTGCTACCCCTACAAGGACTTGTCGGGCTGCGGCGTGGGCTTCAAGCTGATGCAGGGCCTGGGCCAGCGCCTGGGCCGCAACACCGCTCCACTCTACGACCTGTTGGACTTGGTGACGGTAAGCATTGCCGCCGACGTAGTGCCCGTGACCGGTGAAAACCGCGTGCTGGCCGCCCACGGCCTGCGCCGCTTCAACGAGGACGCTCACCTGCTGCGCCCGGGCCTGGCCGCCCTGCGCGAGCTGGCCACCCTGCGCGAGGGACCTTTGACGCTCAGCAGCTTAGTATTCGGCTTTGCACCGCGCATCAACGCCGCTGGGCGCATGGGCGACGCCCGCCGCGCCGTGGCCATGCTGCTGGCCGCCGACCAGCAGGAAGCCCGCCACACTGCCGAAGTGGTGGACCGCATGAACCAGGAGCGCCGCGGCTCCGACCAGGCCACTACCCAGGAGGCCCTGGCCCTGATTGCCGCCAGCTCCGCGCTGCAAACCGCCCACGCCACGGTGCTCTACCAGGCGCACTGGCACCAGGGCGTGCTGGGCATCGTGGCCTCGCGCTGCCTCGACCAGTACTACCGCCCCACGGTCATCCTCACGCAGCGCGACGGCAAGGCCACGGGCTCGGCGCGCTCGGTGGCGGGATTCGACATCCACTCGGCCCTGGAGGCCTGCGCGCCGCTGCTGGAGCAGTACGGGGGCCACCGCGCCGCCGCCGGCCTCACGCTGAAGGTCGAAAACGTGCCCGCGTTCCAGAAGCAGTTCGAGGAAGTGGTGGCCCGTACCCAGGCCACGGCCCACTTGGTGCGGCCCGTCGAGATTGACGCCCTGTTGCCGGTGGCCCGCATCACCGACGGCTTTTTGCAGGACTTGCGGCCCCTGGAGCCCTTCGGGCCCGGCAACCCCAACCCGGTGTTTGCCACCGCCCGCGTGCTGGCCGTGCCCGGCAGCGCCCGCGAAGTGGGCAACGGCCACCTCAAAATTCGCCTCGTGGCCGCCGATGCCCCGGGCCCCGCCGTGGAAGTCATCGGCTTTGGCCTGGCCGGCTACCTGCCCCAAATCAACGAAGGCCACCCCTTTGATGTGTGCTACACGTTGGAAATGAACGAGTACCGCGGCAGTCGCCACGTGCAATTGCGCTTGCTGGATTTGCGCTGGGCGTAGGGCCCCGGTGGGGACCCCAGAGAATTACGCTTGGCTGTAGTCCGCGCTCATAAAGTCAAACAGCACCGGGCGCAGGTCGCAGCAGCAGCTGCCTTCGGCGGCAAGGCCGTCGGGGTACGTGGCCTGCGTGGGGTCAAAGTAGCCCGCCACGGAAGCCAAATAGGCTGGGTCAACGGGTTTAAACCCCATCGACCATTGGCCAAAGCAGCGCTGGTCCACGGGGCCGTCGGCCAGCTTGGTTACGTGCGTGTGGCGGGCGTCGCGCCGGATGCGGGCAAAGATGTTGTCCACTTCATCGGCTGGGCCCTCCAGCACTTGCAGCAGGCTGCCATTGCAGTAAAGCAGCAAGCCTGTGAGGCTGTGCGCCGCGTTCCAGGTGCGCGATTTGGTGAGCAGAAGTTTCAGTTCGGGCTCGCTTAAAAAAACGGTGGCCGAACTTTGGTACACCAAGCGGTGGAGGGATGGGGACGGAAGCATGGGAGAAGGATAAGGATAGCGCAGGGGAACGGGGCACTGAGTGGGAAGCAGCCGGGGCCCCGGTCGAGGCTGTGGCCGTGCGCAGCTTGCTTGAAAGGCAGGCCACCGATAGGCTCGCTTCCAGGACAAACGCCGTGCTCCTCCCAAGCCATTTACTTGCTGCTGCGTTTTATAAGTATTCAACTATTTTGTAAAAGTCCAGGGCAAGAGCCGTTTGGACCAACGCAACTAGGTGAAACTTAGCCACAGCTGGCCAAACACAACGATATCGTCGGCCAATTTCGCACGTATAATCGTTTTATCCCCATTATTTGGGTTGTGACGCACCGGCTGGCATGGTGTAGCAGCTACCTGCCTACCGAGCGATGCGCCCAAAACCAATATTTTCACCTGCCTATTTTTCACTGATAAGCTAAAGCCAGCACCCAGTATAATATAATATTAGAAATTATTATATTATACTGGGTGCTGGCTTTAGCTTATCAGTGCCGGGCCGTCCGCACCCACCACACCAGCAACGCTTGCAGGGGCAGGCGGCCCCAGCCAATCCAAGCCGGCACGTGCAGCTGATTGGCAACCTGGGCCATGTGCACGTTGGCCGGAAACACGGCCACCAGCAGCAACACCAAACCCAGCGCGGCCCGCCAGCGCGTGGCCCTGAAGAGCAGCCCCAAGCCGCCCGCTATTTCAAAAAAGCCGCTCACGTACACCAGGGCCAGCGGCGCGGGCAGCACCGGCGGCATGATGCGCAGGTAAGTGGCGGGCTTGAGGAAATGCAACAGGCCTGCCCCCACGAAGACGGCGGCCAGCGCGTAGCGCGAAACAAGGCGAAGCATGGCGGCAAAGAACGGACCCGGGGCCCTACGCGGGCACGCTTTGGGGCAAGTGCCGGATCAGCGCCGCCAAGCCCTGCACCAGGGCCCGGGCGGCCCGGTGCGCCTCTACCGACGCCACGCCGGGAGTTTCGAGTACGGCCAAGTGGGGCGCGAGCAGCTGCGACCCCAGCAACTGCAGCGAGGGCCGCAGGCGGTGGGCCAGGGCAGCCAGCACGGTGAGGTCAGTGGCGGCTTGGGCGGCGCGCAGTTCGGCCAGGGCCCCGGGCGTGTTGGCGTGAAACGCGGCCAAGATCCGGTTGATGAATACCAAGCTACCGTGCGCCGTTTCGCGCAGCCGGGCCAAGTCGTAAAGAAGCCCGGGCCCCTCCGCGTCCGGGCAGAGGGGCGGGGAAGCGGGCGGCGCTTCCTCCTCCGCCAGGTCTGGCAGCGACTCGCCGAGCAAGGCGGCCAGCTTGGCCAGCAGTTCAGCCTCCACGTAGGGCTTGGCCAGGGTGTCGTTGAGGCCTGCGGCGCGGTACTTCTCCGCATCGGCACGGAAGGCATTGGCCGTGAGGGCCAAAATGGGCGTGGCGGCCCGCACCGGGTCGGGGTGGGCGCGCAGGCGGGCGGTGGCTTCGAGGCCGTTCATGCCGGGCATCTGGATGTCCATCAGCACGGCGTCGTAGGCGTTGGCGGCAAACAAGGCCAGGGCGGCGGCCCCGCTAGCGGCCACGTCGACATCCACGCCGTGGCTGGCCAGTAGCAGTTGGGCCACTTCGGCGCTCACCGGGTTGTCTTCGGCCAGCAGCACGCGGCGGCCGCGCACGGCCCGGTGGCCGGGGGACGGCGGCTGGGCCAAGGCGGCTGGCTCCGCCGCGGCCGCGGCTGCCTTGGGCAGCGTGATGGTGAAAGCAAACGCGCTGCCCTGGCCCACCTCGCTTTGCACGCGCAGGGCCCCACCCATCTGCTTCACCAAGGCCCGGCAGATGCTTAGGCCCAGGCCGGTACCCCCAAAGTGCCGGGCTGTATCGGCGTAGGCTTGGGTGAATTCCTCAAAAATGGCCTCCAGCTTGTCGGGCGCAATGCCGATGCCCGTGTCAGTAACCCGGAACTCGGTAGTGGTGGTGGTGGCGGTTTCGGACACGAGAAAGCCGCCCACTGAGATGGTGCCCCCCGGCGGGGTGAACTTAATGGCGTTGCTCATCAGGTTGAGCAGGATTTGGTTGAGCCGGTACGGGTCGCCCACCACCCACGGGTGGTCGCACGATTCGCTCAGGCGCGTGTCCTGCACGATGATGCCCTTCTGCTGGGCCAGAATTCCTAGGGGCTGCACGGCATTGAACATGCTCTCGCACAGGTTGAAAGCGGTCTGCTCCAGCTCGAGCTGCCCCGAAGTAATCTTGGCCATGTCGAGCACGTCGTTCACTACCGAGAGCAAGTGCTGGCCCGTGTGCTGGATGGTGCCCACAAAGCGTTGCTGGTCGGCTTCGAGCGGAGTTTTGGCCAGCAGCGAGGCCATGCCCAGCACGCCATGCAGCGGCGTGCGAATCTCGTGGCTCATGTTGGCCAAGAAGTTTTCGCGGGCCGTGGCCGCGGCTTCGGCTGCCAGCTGGGCTGCCTTCAGGGTGGTGATGTCGGTGCTCACGCACAGCACGTGAGCCGTGCCGTCGGACTGCACCAGCGGGCACTTCATCGACTGGTACCAGCGCACTTCGCCGTTGGGCAGCGTGAGGCGGTCCGCCACCATCAGCGGGCGGCCCAGGGCCACCACGTCGGCGTCGGACCCGTCGAACGCGGCGCGTTCGTCGCGCTCGATGCCGGCCGTGGCCGTGGCCGTGCCCGCCAGCTGCTTCACCAATTGGCGCAGCTCCAGCATGGCCCGGTTTTGAAACACCACCTCGGCTTGAGGCTTGCGCACATAAATCAGGTTGGGGTTGAGGTCGAGCACCTGGGCCACGAAGGCCTGCTGGGCCGCCACCGCCGCCTCGCTGGCCCGCACCTGGGCCTCGGCCCGGCGCCGGCCGGTCACGTCCAGCCCGTAGCTGATGACCACGCGCAGGGACCCGTCGGCGTGAAACACGGGCTGGTACGAGCGCAGCCAGTGCACCGGGGCAATGGTGTCATCGCCCGGCCACTCCTCTTCCCAATCCAGGCCAATGCGTTGGGCCACCGCCCGTTGGAACATGCGCTTGCGGCGTTGGGCCAGGGCCGCGGGCAGGCTATTGACCCGGCAATAGTCGGTGAAGGTGTCGCCCAGCCCGGCCCTTTGGCGAAGGGAATTGCCAGCCGGGTTGCGGTAAATTAGGCGCTGCTCGGCGTCGAGCACCGACACGGCAGCCGGCATGTGCTGGAGCAAGGCTTCGTAGAAGGTGTGCTGTTCGCGCAGCTCGGTTTCAGCCGCCCGTAATTTGGTCACGTCGGTGAGGTAGAACAGCGTATAAGCCTCGCCCTCTTCCCGTACCGGCACCACGCACACCAGGAAATTGCGCCCGGCCACGGCCAGTTCGTGCTCGCCCGATTCGCCGGTGGCCCACACCTCGGCGGCCGTGGCGTTCATCCACTGCCGCACGGGCGTGCTGGGGCCCCCCACCAGCTCGGGCACCCGAAACGAGGCATCGTTGGCGTATTGCAGCTGGCCAGCCAGGCCCAAGCGCACCAGCGCGTTTGAGCTGCGCTCGGCCAAATGGGCCGTTAAGCGCAAGTGAATGGCCTCGGCCTCGGCCCGGCAGCGGTGCGCGCGCTCGGCCGCCAACTGGGCGCGCAGCTCGGCCAGGGAATCAGCCGCGGCGGGCGGGTAGGAAACAGCAACCATAACGATAGAGCATAGCGGTAAAGTACTAATAGCTACCGTAAATATAGGGCCCTTAGGCCGCTCTTTTTGCTACAATTCCTTGCGCAACCGCGCCACCGGAATATTCAACTGCTCGCGGTACTTGGCCACCGTGCGCCGGGCAATATTGTAACCCCTGGCATTCAGCATCTTCTCTAATTTGTCATCGGCTAGTGGGCGTAATTTATTCTCTTTCTCGATCAAATCTTTGAGGATACTTTTCACCTCGCGGCTCGACACGTCTTCGCCCGAGTCGGTGGCAATTCCTTCTGAAAAGAAATATTTTAATGGATAGATACCAAACTCGGTTTGCACTGATTTAGAGTTAGCTACCCGGCTCACGGTGCTGATGTCCATGCCGATTTGTTGGGCAATATCTTTCAGAATCATCGGGTGCAGCTTGGTTTCGTCGCCCTCGATGAAGAAGTCGCGTTGCAGGCCCACAATGGCGTTCATGGTGCGCAGCAACGTGTTCTGCCGCTGCCGGATGGCATCGATGAACCACTTGGCAGAGTCCAATTTTTGCTTAACAAAAGATACGGCTTCTTTCATCTTCTGGTCCTTCTTTGCTGCTTTGTCGTAGGTCCGGAACATCTCAGTGTAGGCCGGGCTCACGCGCAACTCGGGGGCGTTGCGCGCGTTCAAGGTCAGGCTCAACTCGCCGTTGTCGTTGGTGAGGATGAAGTCCGGCATCAGATACTGCGTTTTGCCGGGGCCCGTGGGGCCCGAGCCGCCGGGCTTGGGATTCAGCTTGAGGATCAGGCCCACGGCCTCTTTCAACTCGTCGTCTTCCAGGTCCAGTTTCTGCTGGATGCGGGCGTAGTGCTTTTTGCTGAACTCGTCGAACAGCGTGCCGATAATTTGCTCGGCGTGCTCGGTAGCAGCGTCCTGGGGGCGGCGCTCCAATTGCAGCAGCAGGCATTCGGGCAAGTCGCGGGCGGCGATGCCGGCGGGGTCGAAGCCCTGCACGACGCGCAGCACGGCCTCAATTTCGGGCACTGCCACTTCCAGGTTCTGCGAAAACGCCAAGTCGTTGGCAATGGCCGCCAAGTCGCGCCGGATGTAGCCGTCGCCGTCGATCGAGCCAATAAGCTGCTGGCCAATGGCTTCCTCCCGCTCGCCGAGCTGGGTGAAGTGCAGCTGGTCGAGCAGCGAGTCCATGAGCGATCCGCTGGTGTCGGCCAGGGGCATTTCGCGTTCTTCCTCCTCGCCGGGGCCGTCGCCCTGCATTTTATAGCCCGCAATCTCGTCGTCGTTAAGGTAGTCGCTCAGGTCGAGGTCGGCGTTGTCGGGGCCCTCTTCCTTGGTGGGTTCGGGCTCGGGCGGGGCCTCAGCGGGGCCGTCGTAGTCGTCCACGTCGGCGGGCTCCTCAAAATCTTCGTCGAGCGTGCTATTATCGCTGTCAAACTCGGCGTCTGGGTCGTCGGCGTCCGCGTCGTCGCGGTCGTCGTCGTCGCCGCTGTCCTGGTCTTCGGGCTCGTCGGTGTCGCCTTCCTCCAGGGCGGGGTTTACTTCCATCTCCTCTTTGATGCGCGTTTCCAACTCAGCAGTAGGGATTTGCAGCAGCTTGATGAACTGGATTTGCTGCGGGCTAAGCTTTTGCGAGAGGAGCTGTTTTAAATCGAGGCGTTGCATAACGGTAGAAATAAGTAGAAATAAGCGGACGGTGTAGGGGTAGGGCCGGGTAAAGTACGCACGGGCCCCGGCAACGGATGAAACTTCGGCCCCGACCCTTGCGCCCTACCTTTGCCCGGTATTCCGCTTTCTTTTACCACTATGTCCCTCAAACGGTCCACCGTTCAGAGCTTGCTGGCCAGCCAGGAGCTCGACCGCGAAGTGCTCGTCAAAGGCTGGGTGCGCTCGCGCCGCGGCAACAAGTACGTGCAGTTCATCATCGTCAACGACGGCTCGACGCTGCACACCATTCAGGCGGTGGCCAACGCCGAACTGTTCCCGGAAGAGAGCCTGAAAGACGTGGCCAACGGGGCCAGCGTGGCCATCCGGGGCCAGCTGGTGGCCTCGCAGGGCAAGGGCCAAGCCGTGGAGATTCAGGCCCTGGAAATTACCGTGCTCGGCAAGGCTGATCCCGAAACCTACCCGTTGCAGAAGAAAGCCACGTCGCTGGAACACCTGCGCGACATCGCCCACTTGCGGCCCCGCACCAACACGTTCGGGGCGGTGCTGCGCATCCGGCACGCGCTGGCGTTCGGCATCCACCAGTACTTCAACGACCACGGCTTTTTCTACGTCCACACGCCCATCATCACGGGCTCCGACGCCGAGGGCGCGGGCCAAATGTTTCGGGTGACGACGCTGCCGCCCGAGCACCCGCCCCGCACCGAGGACGGCTCGGTGGACTTCAGCCAGGATTTTTTCGGCAAGCAAACCAACCTCACCGTGAGCGGGCAGCTTGAGGGCGAGCTGGCAGCCATGGCCCTGGGCAGCATCTACACGTTCGGGCCCACGTTCCGGGCTGAAAACTCCAACACGGCCCGTCACTTGGCCGAGTTTTGGATGATTGAGCCGGAAGTGGCCTTCAACGAGCTGGAGGAGAACATGGACCTGGCCGAAGACTTCCTCCAGTACCTGGTGCGCTACGCCCTGGAGCGCTGCGCCGACGATTTGCAGTTCCTCAACGACCAGTACGACAAGGAGTTGCTGGGCCGCCTGCGCTTCGTAACCGACAACGCTTTCCAGCGCCTGACCTACACCGAGGCGGTGGAAATCCTAAAAGCGGCGAAGCAGAAATTTGAGTTCCCCGTCGATTGGGGCACCGATTTGCAGAGCGAGCACGAGCGGTACTTGGTAGAGAAGCACTTCGAGAAGCCCGTCATTCTCACCAACTACCCCAAAGAAATCAAGGCCTTCTACATGAAGCTGGACGAAGACGGGCGCACCGTGCGGGCCATGGACGTGCTGTTTCCCGGCATCGGCGAGATCATCGGCGGCTCGCAACGCGAGGAAGATTACGACAAGCTGACGGCCCGCATGGCCGAGATGCACGTGCCCGCCGACGAGTTGGACTGGTACCTCGACACGCGCCGCTTCGGCACGGTGCCGCACGCCGGCTTCGGCCTGGGCTTCGAGCGCCTCGTGCTGTTCGTGACCGGCATGGGCAACATCCGCGACGTGATTCCCTTCCCGCGCTACCCCAAAAACGCGGCGTTTTAGGGCCCCACGGCCCGATTGGTTTTCAGAAAAAGCGGCTCTCACGAGTCGCTTTTTCTGTGCTCATTCAACTTAATCCCGCCTGCGGCCAACTCGTTGAAGAGGAACTATTCCTTGCCCCGCGCCAGGCCCGGAATCGACTTGACCAACGCCGCCCGCCTGCTTGAAGGCGCGCTGAAATAGTTGGCAGGCCCCGGGGCTCCGCCAGTTAGCCTAGGGCCCTGTGCGGCGCAAGCTCATAAAAAAAACCGCCGGTCAGGGCGGTTTTTTATTCAACCAAACGGGCAACGATTAGTCGCGGCCTCGACCGTGGCCGTGGTCATCGTCGTGGCGGCGCCCGTCGTCGTTGCGGTAAGCTTTTTTGGCTTGGCCAGGCGGCAGGCCGCGGCCATCGTAATATCCTTGACGGTCAAGCTTTTTGGCTTGCCCGGGGGGTAAGCCCCGGGGCGGGCCCGGGCGGTAGGCCACCGGCCGGAACCGGTCGCGGTGGGCCCCCACATAGGTCCAGGGCTGGCGGCCCCGGTAGTCGAGCACCACCGGGTGAAACTGGTAGGGGTCGTAGCCGCTGAGCGCGGCCACTGGCAGCCACTGGCCATTCTTCAGCACAATGTACTGCTGGGCTTGTAAGTCGTAATAGCCGTCAATCTCGGGGATGTAGTAGTACTGAGCGCCTTGTGGCACAGCGGGGCCCCAGGCGGGCCGCCCAATGTTTACATTGACGTTGACTTGGGCCTGTGCCGCTGGTGCGGCCGCCAGCAGCAAGCCAGCCACCAAGCCGGAAGCGAGCAAATGGATGCGGGAATGCATAGAGAAAGGGAAGAAATAGAGGTAAAAAAAACAGTTAACCGTTGTTGCGAAGGGCCCCGGGCCTAGCGGCCCCCGCGGCCGGGGCCCCGGCCGCCGCCATCGCCCCCACGGCCGCCATTGCCCCCGCCTTGCGGCCCCTGGCCCCCGCCGCCCTGGGGCCCGCGGCTGCCGCCATCGCCCCGGCCAGAGCTGTTGCCGCCCTGCGGGCCTTGGCCCCCGCCACCTTGGGGCCCCGGGCTCGCGCCGCCGCGGCCCGGGTCGAAGCCGCCGTTGCCGCGGCCGCCCTGGGGGCCCTGGCCGGGGCTGTTGTTGAAGCCGGGGCGGCCGCCGCCGGGGTACTGGCCCCCGCGGTTATCGAAGCCGCCGCCCCGGTTGCCGCCGTAGTTCCCGCCGCGGTTGTCATAGCCGCCGCGGTGGTCGTCGTAGCCCCCGCGGTTGCCGTAGCCGCCGCCGTAGCCGGGGCGCACCACCACGCCGGGGCGGCCGTAGCCGGGCCGGCCGGCGTAGTACCCGCCGCCGCCGCCGCCGTAAGGCGCGTAGGGGCGGTAGGCGTAGTGGGCGTGGTAGTACTCGCCTTGCAGCCAGGGCTGGGCGCCGCGGTAGCCAATCACGACGGGGTGGAACTGGTAGGGGTCGTAGCCGTAAAGCTCGGGCAGGGGCACCCAGTAGCCGTCTTGGTACACAATGTATTGCTGCGTGTACAGGTCGTAGTACCCGTCAATTTCGGGGATGTAGTAGTACTGCGTGCCGTAGGGCACCTGGGGGCCCCAGGCCGGAATGCCGATGTTGACGCTGACCCCCACTTGGGCGTGGGCGGCCGGGGTGGCCAGCAGAGCAAACGCGCCCACCAGGGCCGTGCCGATGAACTTGGGGAAAGCTTTCATAACAAGGAAGAAAAAGGCGAAGAGCCAAAGCGCTAACGGTGGCGCCTGCCCAATGGATGCAAGGCAGATGCCAGGTTGCCCGGCCGCGTTCGGCCGCGGGCCAAACAATCGACCAACGGGCCCAAAACTTCGGCGTACCGGGCCCTTAAAATTTAGCGGGCACAAATGCCCCCGGTTTGGGGTTGTGCCCCTGCGCCCCGCGGGCGGCGGGGTTTTGCTGCCAAGCTCCGCCCCGGGCGGCGTTTCCCGTACTTTTGCGGACCTACTCCGTTGCTCTTCCGCATGGCCAAAAAAAACCCGGCTACTTCCGTCGCCCCAGCTCCCAAAGGGACGGCTACCTCGTTGAAAAAGAAATTAGCAGGTGCCACCACCGACGCCACCGGGGCCCCGGGCAGCCAGCCCAGCCCGGCCGGCCTGGCGGTGGCCCTGCAGCACCAAACCCCCGAAACGCTGCCGCCCGCCGGGGCCCTCACCGGGCTGCCGGCGCCGCGCCCATTCGACGCCCCGTTCATCGAGGTGTACGGCGCGCGCGAGCACAACCTCAAAAACGTGTCGGTGCAAATTCCGCGCAACCGGCTGGTGGTGTTCACCGGCATCTCGGGCTCGGGCAAGAGCAGCCTGGCCTTCGACACAATATACGCCGAGGGGCAGCGGCGCTACATGGAAACGTTTTCGGCCTACGCGCGCTCCTTCATGGGGGGCCTGGAGCGGCCCGACGTGGACAAGATCGAGGGCCTCTCGCCGGTCATCAGCATCGAGCAGAAAACCACCTCGCGCAACCCGCGCTCCACGGTGGGCACCATCACCGAAATCTACGATTTCCTGCGCCTGCTCTACGCCCGCACGGCCGAGGCCTTTAGCTACGCCACCGGCGCGAAGATGATCCGGCAGAGCGACGACCAGATCATCAACTACATCCTGCGGCACTACGACGGCAAAAAGCTCGTGGTGCTGGCCCCCGTGGTGAAGGGCCGCAAGGGCCACTACCGCGAAGACTTTCAGAAGATTGCCAAGCTGGGCTTCACCAAGGTGCGCGTCGACGGCGAACTGCTCGACATCACGGCCAAGATGCAGGTGGACCGCTACAAAATCCACGACATCGAAATCGTCATCGACCGGCTGGTCGTGAAAGAAGAAGACCGGTTCCGCCTCAGCGGCTCGGTGCAAAACGCGCTGACGCACGGCAAGGGCACCATGCTGGTGCTCGACCCCGACGCCAAGGGTGAAACCAAGGGCGACAAGGGCAAGCCGCAGTTTTTCTCGCGCTTTTTGATGGACCCCGCCACCGGCATCGCCTACGACGACCCGGCGCCCAACACGTTCAGCTTCAACTCGCCCTACGGCGCCTGCCCCACCTGCAACGGCCTGGGCGAGGTGCAGGAAATCACGGAGGAAGCCGTGCTGCCCGACCGCAAGCTCAGCATCAGCCGCGGCGGCATTGCGCCGCTGGGCGAGTACCGCGACATCTGGATTTTTCAGCAGCTCCAGCTCATCGTCAAAAAGCACAAGGCCACCCTGAACACGCCGCTCGAAAAGCTGCCCGAAGAACTGCTCCAGCGCCTGCTGCACGGCATTTCGGAAGACGAGGCCGACGACAGCAAAACCGTGTACTCGGAGCCGTTCGAGGGCCTCATCCCGTTCCTGCGCCGGCAGATGGACTCGGAGTCGGACAACATCCGCGAGTGGATTGCCCAGTACGCCCAGGCCCAGCCCTGCCCCGAGTGCCACGGCTACCGCCTCAAGAAGGAAAGCCTGCACTTCAAGCTGGCCGACAAGCACATCGGCGAGCTTTCGACGCTGGATTTGACGGAGCTGGCCGCCTGGTTTGAGGGCCTGGAAGACCGCCTGAGCGAGCGCCAAAACGTGATTGCCCGCGAGCTGCTGAAGGAGATCCGCAAGCGAATCGGCTTCCTGCTGGAAGTGGGCCTGGACTACCTCAGCCTGCACCGCCCGGTGCGCACGCTCAGCGGCGGCGAGAGCCAGCGCATCCGCCTCGCTACCCAAATTGGTACCCAGCTGGTGGGCGTGCTTTACATCATGGACGAGCCCAGTATTGGCCTGCACCAGCGCGACAACGAGCGGCTGATCAAGGCGTTGCAACACCTGCGCGACATTGGCAACTCGGTGATTGTGGTGGAGCACGACAAGGACATGATCATGCACGCCGACCACGTGCTCGACATCGGGCCCGGGGCCGGCATCCACGGCGGGCACATCGTGGCCAGCGGCACGCCGCAGGAAATTTTCAATTCCGGCTCGCTCACCTCGCAGTACCTCAGCGGCCAGAAGCACATCGAGCTGCAAAAGAAAAAGCGCAAGGGCGAGGGCACCGAGCTGGTGCTGAAGGGCGCCAAGGGCAACAACCTCAAGAACGTGACCCTGAAGGTGCCGTTGGGCAAGCTGGTAGCCGTGACCGGGGTGTCGGGCTCGGGCAAGAGCACGCTCATCCACGACACGCTGTACCCGATTCTCAACCAGCACTTCTTCAACGCCAAGCGCGAGCCGCTGGCCCACGGCGGCATCGAAGGGCTGGATTTGCTGGACAAGGTGATTGAGGTGGACCAGTCGCCCATCGGCCGCACGCCGCGCTCGAACCCCGCCACTTATACCGGCGTAATGACCGAAATCAGGGCCCTGTTTGCCGAGATGCCGGAGGCGAAAATTCGCGGCTACGGGCCCGGGCGCTTCTCGTTCAACGTGAAGGGCGGGCGCTGCGAAACCTGCGAGGGCGCCGGCATCCGCACCATCGAGATGAACTTCCTGCCCGACGTGCACGTGCCCTGCGAAACCTGCAAGGGCCGCCGCTACAACCGCGAAACGTTGGAGGTGCGCTTCAAAGGCAAGTCCATCACCGACATCCTCGACATGACGGTGGAAAAGGCGGTGGACTTCTTCGAGTTTCAGCCCCGCATCCTGCGCAAGATCAAGACCCTCAACGACGTGGGCCTGGGCTACCTCACGCTGGGCCAGCAGGCCACCACCCTCAGCGGCGGCGAAGCCCAGCGCGTGAAGCTGGCCACCGAGCTCAGCAAAAAAGACACCGGCAAGACGTTCTACATCCTCGACGAGCCCACCACGGGCCTGCACTTCGAGGACATCAACCACCTCGCCGATGTGCTGCAAAAGCTGGCCGACAAGGGCAACACCGTCCTCATCATCGAGCACAACCTGGACCTGATCAAGGTGGCCGACCACGTCATCGACATCGGCCCCGAGGGCGGCGGGGGCGGCGGCACCATCGTGGCGCAGGGCACGCCCGAGCAGGTGGCCAAGAGCGGCAAGGGCCACACCAGCCGCTTCCTGGCCGAGGAGCTGCGCACGAGCAAGTACGCCGTGGTGTAAGCGAAAACCACTTTTACTCACGTGTCAAAAAGCCCGCTGTGCCGCGCACAGCGGGCTTTTTGGCGTTTGGCTGAGCCACTTGGGGCCCCGGCGATAAAAAATATTTTTCCGGCCAGCCAACCTTTCTTTCGTCGCCCGGCACTTTGGGCCACAGAATAAAAACCAGGTTCGTGGCCGAATCGCTACCCTACTTGCTTGCGGAGGAACAGCGCCTGCTGGCGGGCTGCCTGGTGCACGACCGCCAGGCGCAGTACCAACTGTACGAGCGCTACAAAACGGCCATGTTCTCGGCGGCCCTGCGCCTGCTGGGCGGCGACCGCGCTCTGGCCCAGGACGCTTTGCAAGAAGCGTTTGTGGAGGTATTCCAACACCTGGCCGACTTCCGGCAGCAGTCCACGCTGGGGGCCTGGGTGAAAACCATCGTGGTGCGGCGGGCCCTGCGCACGCTGCGGCACGCGCAGCGCCTGGAAGTGTACGACCACGACCGCCACCCCGAGCCCCTGGTGGCCTGGCGCGACAACCTCACCGGCGAAGCCCTGGAGCGGGCCATCGGCGAGCTGCCGGCCGGCTACCGGGCCGTGTTTTGCTTGGTGGAGGTGGAAGGCTACGCCCACCGCGAGGTGGCCGCGCTGCTCGCCATCAGCGAGGGCACCAGCAAGTCGCAGCTCCACCACGCCAAGCGCTTGCTGCAACGCAAACTAAAGCACCTCTGAACATGAGCCAGCCCCCCGAAACGCCCGAGGACGGCCACCTGCCCCTTCGGCGCGCCCTCGCCGCCTTGCCGGCCCACGCGCCCGACCCGGCCACTTGGCCGCGCATCGAAGCCCAACTGACGGCCGACGAAGCCCTGGCGCGCGCCGTGCCCATGCTGCCCCGGCACGCGCCCGACGCGGCGCTTTGGGAAGCCATTGCCACCCGCCTGGCCGCGGGGCCCCCGGTTGGCGCCGAGCCGGTTGCGGTGGGGCCCCCGGCCGCGGTGCGGCCCCTGTGGCCCGTCCGTACCGGGCGCTGGGTGCTGGCCGTGGCGGCCAGCGTGCTGCTGGTGCTGGGGGTGTGGCGGCCGCAGCGGCCGGCTACCGGGCCCCCCCCGGCCGTGGCGCTGCACGAAACCGTGTCGTTCAGCGAAGAGCCCGGGGCCCCACTGCCGGCTTCGGCCCCCGGGCCCGACCCGCTGGAGCGGCAGGGCCTGGCGTTCATCGACGCGCACTGCTCGTCGCTGCCGGCGGTGTGCCAGTCGGGCGAGTTCCGCTCGCTGCGCGCGCAACTGACGGAGTTGGCAACCCAGCAAGTGCAGCTGCGGCGCGACGCCCGCCGCTTCGGGGCCTCGCCCGAGTTGCGGCGCGAGCAGGCGCGGCTCGTCACGCTGCAAGCCGCCATTACCCGCGAACTGGTTCAGCTGCTCATCTCATGATGCACGTTTTTAAAGAATTGCGTTGGGGGTGGCGGTTGGGGCTTTTGCTGGGGGCCCTGTTGGGGCTGCGGCCAGCTGCCCGGGCCCAGCCGAAAGTGCAGGTGGTGACCCGCACGCTGGCGCAAAGCTGGGCCTGCCCGCCGGGCATGGCCGTGCGCATCCGGGCCGAAAAAGCAACGGTGCTGGTGCGGGGCTGGGACCAGCCCACCGTGCAGGTAACGCTGCGCCTCAGCGCCCGGCACCCCGAGCGGGCCGTGGCCGAGCAAGACCTGCCCGTGGCCGGCTACCGCCTCCAGCAAAACGGCAACGCCTTGGACCTGGTGAACTTCTTCGTGCTGCCCGCCGGGGCCCCGGCCGTGCGCGCCGACTTGCGCGCCGAGTACACCGTGTGGATGCCCGCCGGCAACCCGCTGCAAGTCATAAACGCCTACGGCCAAACCACGCTGGCCGACCTGAGTGGAGCGCAGAAATTGACGCAAAATTTTGGGCTGATCATTCTGCGCAACCTGCGCGGCACGCTCACGGCCACGGCCCGCTACGCCGACCTGGTGGCCACCAACGTGCAGGCCGATTTTACCTGCGAAGCCAACAAGTCGGCCGTGCAGCTGCTGGGGCTGGGAGGAAGCTGCTTTGTGCGCAACTACTACGGCAGCGTCCGGGTGCAGCCCGCGGCGGGCTTGCGCAAGCTCACGGTGGAGGCCGACCGCACGGAGGTCGTCATCAGCGTCGGCGAACCCGAACTGTTTGCTTATCAACTGAATGTGCTGCAAGGAAACTTGACCGTGCCGCCGGCCTACGGCGAGATTAAAAAGGCCGCCGCAAACCACGCTTCGCTGACCACCAAACCGGCTGCCGGGGCCCGGCCCCTGGTGCGGGCCAGTACCTCCTACGCCCCCCTGACATTGCAAACCCAACTGCTTTCCACCCAATTTTAGCCCCACGGCTTTCTTTCAATGGCTACTCTGCATCATTTTCGGGGGCGGCTCCTGCTTTGGGCCAGCTTGCTGGTGGGCCCGGCGTGCGGGGCCGCGGCCCAAACCGCGCCCGACACCACGCATTTGAAGTACGGCGAGGAACCAGCGGCCCCGCCCGCCGCCGCTGCGCCGCTGCGCGTGCAGGAAGAGCAGCGCAGCCTGTGGAAGCTGGGCCTGAACAATTTCTTGTCCTCCGCCAGTGCGTTTGCGGACGGGACGCGCTACACCCGCTACGGCTTGCACCTGGCCTACGAGCGCAAGCTGCACGACCCAGCTTGGTCGGTGCTGGGCGAGGTGAGCCCGGCCCTCACTTCCTACCGCCCCGTAGCCACCGCCGAAAGCCGCCAGCGCTTAGTCGTTCGAACGCAAGTGGCCGGGCGCTACTACTACAACCGCGAGCACCGCCTCCTGCAAGGCAAGAACGTTGGCAACTTTTCGGCCAACTACCTAGCGGTGGCCCTGGGGGCGGGGCTGGGCCGGGAATCGCACGAAACGCCCAATTTCCTGTACCGCAACAGCGGGCGGCAGTTCGCCACCGCCGACGTGGCCGTGCTCTACGGCTTGCAGCGCCGCCTGGGCCGCTACGGCTTTGTGGACGCCAGCACGGGCGTGACCACCCTGCTGCTGGCGGGCAAGCCACTGGTGGGCCTAGCCGGCAGCCTGCGCATTGGGCTGACGCTGGGGCCCCAGCCGGTGCCCTACGTCAAGCGGCTGGCGCGCGCCAGCGAAGTCGTGACGCTGCGCCCCCGGTTTTACGCCGGTGCGGAGATAGGCGGCTACTTCTACCGCGTGCGTTATTCGGAGCAAACCCCCTACCCAGCCGCCGTCGTAAAAACTACGCCCACCGAAACCCAAACGACCAGCTACCCCACCACTTTTCGCGCCGGCTACGGCGTGTATGCGCAGTACGTATCGGCTGGGCCGGTGCCCTACCTGTACGCGGGTTATTACCTGGCCCCGCGCCTGGCCGTGCAATTGGGGTTTCAATACGGCGAAACCTTCGCCGAAGAGCCCGTGGGCACGGTCTTCGACACCCCCGACGGCGTCTTCAGCGTGCCCAACCAAACGCTGAAGGAGCGGGGGCTGGCGCTGCCCGTGCTGCTGCGCTATTCGCTCACGCCGTCCTTCCTGCGCCGGGTGCAGTTCGACGCGCTGGGCGGCCTGGTGCCCGTCTGGTCATCGGTAACCTTCCGGGAGTACGCCATTGCCAACCGCCAGGCCACCGCCCAGGAAACGTTCGGGTTTCAGCGCCGGGCGTTTGGCCTGCACGCCACCTTGGGGGTCGACGCCAGCTACGCATTTGGGCGCCGCCGCCGGGTGCAGGCCGTCACCGAGCTGTTGGTAAACAAGGACTTGCGCACCATCTTTCAAGAGGGCAGCAGCGACCTGCGGGCCGACTCGCCCTACGCACAATCGGGCTCCCTGGTGGCGGGCGGCTTCACTTTCGGGCTGCGCTACCGCTTCGGCTACCGGTAGGGCCCCGGCAGCCAACCAGCCACTCCCTGGCGCGGGCACCCCGCGCGGCGCCCGCGCCCCGCGCAACCCTGCTGCCTGCCTAGGCGGCGGGCACCGGGGCCCCGGGCGGGGCGTGGTGCGCTTCGTACCGGGCCAGCCGGCGGCGGTGGCGGCGGCCGTGCAGCACCATCAGCGGGAAGATGGCGACGAGGGCCAGCCGCGAATACGCGTAGTGGCCCAGCAGCATCAAGCCGATGCTGACCGCAAACGCTGCCAGGGGCACCAGCGGCCGCAGGTGGTCGAGGTCGGGGTGCTGCCGGTACTCGGGGCGGGTGATGCCGTGGGCCGGGTTGCGGATGTAGGCTTGCAGGCGCACTTGCATCAGGGCCGTGAACATGACGCTGAGGCAATACAAAATCCACGGGGTTTTCAGCAGCGGGTACTCGCCCTGAAACGCGGCCGTGAACGGCATCAGCACGATGCTGAGCAGAAACACGATGTTCAGCCAAATCAGCCCGTTGGTATAGTGGTACACGTAGCGGAACACGCGGTGGTGGGCCACCCAGTACACGGCGATGACAAAAAAGGCCACGAAAAAGCCCACAAACCGCGGCACTAGGTGCAGCACCGCGTTCACCACTTCCGTTTCCGAGTGCACCTCGTGCAGCTCGGGCACCTTTATCTCGATGGCCAGCAGCGTGATGGCGATGGCAAACACGGCGTCGGTGAACAAAATCAGCCGCTCCAGCTGGAACTCGGTGCGGTCGTGGTGGTGCAGGGCGGTGTCGGAGTGGGCCATGGGCGAAGGCAAGCGGGTGAGCTAAAGTAGGGCCCCCGCAGAAAACCAGCCCATAAAAAAAGCCGCTGCCCGGAAGGCAGCGGCTTAGTGCGCAACGCAACTGGTTGCTTACATCTTCATTTTATCATCCTTCGCCATGCTCGTGTGCTGCTGAATGACGGGCAGCGTTTTGGAGGCAAAGCCTTTCACATCGGCTTCTTTGCCGTTGGCGATTTCGCTTTGAAACAAGGATACCGTTTTCTCGTGGTCGGGCACCATCTGGTCCATGTACTTTTTTTCCAGCGCAGGGCCCGACATTTTCAGCATTGCCTCGCGAATGGTTTGGTGCTCGGCATCCATCATGCCCTTGAGCTTCACGCCGTGCTTTTTAGCGATGGGCATCAACTCGTTGCCGGCCTTGGTGTGGTCGGCAATCATCTTGGTGGCGTAGGCCTTCACGGTGGGCGACGGGTTTTTCGTCAGCACCACTTGGCTCAGGCCCATCTCGTTGTGGCCGCCCTCGTCGGCCTTCGTCATGAAGTCGGCGTCGCTCATGGGAGGCATAGCCGCCGTGGCGTCGGCCATGGCGGGCTTGGTTGCAGCCGTGTCGGTGGTGGAAGCCATCGGGGGGGCGGCGTTTTCGGCGGGCGGCGTGGTGGCCGGCTGGCTAGCGGTGGCCGATTTGTCAGCGCTGTTGCAGCTGTTGAAAACGAGCAGACCGGCGGCAAGGGCGGGTAGGAGGGAACGGTTCATACGAGAAAGGGAAAAGAAAGAGAGAAAGAAGTGACTGAGATACGCAGTGAAGTGGGTGGATTATTATAACGGGCTTTTTGCCAAAGGGTTGGGCTTACTTCTCCACGGCGTCTTGGGTAGCTTCGGCGGCGGCCAGTTGGTCGCGCACGGGCTGGCCGTACCGGGCCGCGAACGCGCGGATGTCCCCATCATAAGCATCCTTCTGCATGTCGCCGAAGGCATCGCGGTCTTTTTTCAGGGCCCTGATGAGGGTTTCAAGAAGTTGCTTGTCCATGGCCGGGCCCACTAGTTTGCTCACTTCGTGGTAGGCGGTTTGCTCGTCCTGGCCCATGTCGGCGGGCACGGCCAGCTGCTTGCTGGCGGCCAGGGTGCGCAGGGTCCCCAGCATGTCGAGGCGGCTTTGCAGCAGGCGCGGGCCGTAAGCGCGCAGGGCCACGGTGGAAGCCTTGGCCTGGGCCAGCTTGGCCAACTCCTGTTCCAGCAAGCCGTTGCTGGCGCTTTTCACCAAAAAATCGGCGTCGGCCAGCTGCTTTTTCGTGATGTCGGCGCCTTTTATTTTCTCTTCGTTCTGGGCCTGGGCGGTGGCCACGGGGGCGTCGGCAGAATTGGAATTGCAGGAGCAGGCCAGCAGGCCCGTCAAAGCCAGCAACGGCAATCGGCGCAGGAGAGTAGTCGGAAAAAGCATGGAGCAGGAAAAAAGCCGCGGCAACGCCGCCGCGGCCGGCCCAGCTTATACGCCAAACCGGGAGCCCGCGGCCGCTTTTTTATTGACCAGTAAAGATTGGTTTGCGTTTTTCGGCGAAGGCGGCCACGCCCTCGCGGTAGTCGGCCGTGGCGCCCGCCAGCTCCTGGCAGTGCGCTTCGTAGTCCAGCACCTCGTCGAGGGTGGCGGTGGCGGCCTTGTTCAGCAGTTGCTTGAGCAAACCGATGCTGCGGGTGGGGGCCCCGGCGTAGCGCGCGGCCAGGGCGTAGGCGGCCGCATCAAGCTGGTCGGGGGCCACCACCTGGTTCACCAGGCCCAGGCGCAGGGCTTCTTCGGCCGGCACTTTCGAGCCCAGCGCGCACAGTTCAAACGCCTTGAGTGTGCCCACCAGCCGCGGCAAAAACCACGACGAGCCCGAATCGGGCACCAGCCCAATGTTGATAAACGCTTCCATCAGCGAAGCTTCGGTGCTGGCCACCAGCGCGTCGCAGGCCAGGGCCAGCGAGCAGCCGGCGCCCGCCGCCACGCCGTTCAGCCGCCCGATGATGGGCTTGGGCAGCCCCCGCATGGCCCGGATGATGGGGTTGTAGCGCTGGTGCAGCGAGTCGTGGAAGGAGCGGGGGCCCCCCCCGGCGGCCTCGGCCTCCTTGGCCGCCTTCAGGTCCTGCCCCGAGCAGAAGGCCCGGCCGGCGCCGGTTAGCACCACGGCCCGCACGGCGGCGTCGCGCGCCACCTGTTTCCAGGCGTCTTGCAGCTCGTAGCTCAGCGCGTCGTCGAAGGCGTTGAACACCTCGGGCCGGTTGAGGGTGATGGTGGCCACGCCGTCGGGGCGCACGTCGTAAAGCAAGCGGGTGTAGGTCATGGGAGGGGAGGGAGGGGGTAAGGAAATGCGGGTGGTTTTGCCAAAGTATTCAGCAGGATGGAGGTTTGCTACCCCGGGGCCCCCAGCAAAGCTTCGGCCACCAGCAAATCCTCCGGGGTGGTAATTTTCAGGTTCCGGTAGTCGCCCTCCACCAGTTCCACCCGGCAGAGGTCGTCCACCACGCTGGCGTCGTCGGTGAAGGTGGGCAGCTCGGGCATGGCGTAGGCGCGGCGCAGCAGGTCAATTTCAAACGTTTGGGGCGTTTGCATCAGGCGCAAGCGGCTGCGGTTGAGGGCCGACGAGCCGTGCTGCGAGAGCGTGCGCACCGAGTCTTTGGGGGCCACGGCGGCGGCAGCGGCGGCGTGCTGGGCGGCGGCGGCGTAGGTGCGCGCCACCACGGCGGCGCTCACCAGCGGGCGCACGCCGTCGTGCACGGCCACCAGGCCCTGGGCGTGGCCGGCCAGGGCCCCCAGCCCGGCCTTCACCGAGGCCCAGCGCGTGGGGCCCCCGGCCACCAGCCGGTGCGGAACCTCGACGTTGTGCGCCGCACAAAGCGCCCGCCAGGTGGCCAGCTGGTCGGCGGGCAGCACCACGATGATTTCGGCCACGCCCAGTGCCGGCTCGGCGAAGCGGCGCAGCGTGTGCAGCAGCACCGGGGCCCCCCGCAGCAGCAGAAACTGCTTGGGCTGGCCTGCGCCCATGCGCGTGCCCGTGCCCCCAGCTACGAGGATGGCGTAGCGCGGCGCGGCGGGTACGGGTAGGGAAGAGAAAGGAGTAGCCATGAAGTGTTAACGCAATGGAAGGTGGGTGGGCGACCGTTGCCCAGGTGTAGCGCGAACTTTAGCTGCGCTGACCTTCGGTTGTGGTCCGCGTTCTTGAATGGTCGCGGCGCGATTGCCGGCCGCGCTACCGCCCCGCAAAGCAAAAGGCCCGGCCGCAAATGCAGCCGAGCCCTTGCTCATTTATTCATGCGCTTCTGCACTTACAGAATCAGCATGGCGTCGCCGTAGCTGAAAAAGCGGTACTTCTCCTTGATGGCTTCCTTGTAAGCTTCCATCAGCAGCGGGTAGCCGGCGAAGGCGGCCGTGATCATGATGAGCGTGCTCTCCGGCAGGTGCAGGTTGGTGAGCAAGCAATTGGCGATTTTGAATTCGTAGGGCGGGAAGATGAACCGGTCGTTCCAGCCCTGGGTGGGCTTCATGCGGGCGTTGGCCGACACCGACGACTCCATGGCCCGCAGCGTGGTGGTGCCGATGGCGCACACGCGCTTCTTGGCGTCCAGCGCCTTGTTGACGACGGCGCAGGCCTCGGGGCCCACGATGAAGTTCTCCGAGTCCGTTTTGTGCTTGGTCAGGTCCTCCACGTCCACCGTGCGGAAGGTGCCCAGGCCCACGTGCAGCGTCACGCTGGCCGTTTCGATGCCCTTGATTTCCATGCGCTTCATCACCTCGCGGGTGAAGTGCAGGCCGGCCGCGGGCACGGCCACGGCGCCGATGTTCTCGGCGTAAATGGTCTGGTAGCGCTCCTTGTCGGCGGCTTCGGTTTCGCGGTTCAGCACCTCCTTCGGGATGGGCGTTTCGCCCAGCTCATAAAGCGCCTTGCGGAAGTCCTCGTCCGAGCCGTCGAACAAAAACTTGATGGTGCGCCCGCGCGAGGTGGTGTTGTCGATGACCTCGGCCACCATGTCGCTCTCGCCGAAGTACAGCTTGTTGCCGACCCGGATTTTACGGGCCGGGTCCACCAGCACGTCCCACAGGCGCAGTTCTTTGTTCAGTTCGCGCAGCAAAAACACCTCAATCGTGGCGCCGGTCTTTTCCTTGTTGCCGTACATGCGGGCTGGAAAAACCTTGGTGTCGTTGAGCACGAAGGTGTCGCCTTCGGTGAAATAATCGAGGATATCTTTGAAGCCGCGGTGCTCAATTTGGCCGGTGGCGCGGTGCAGCACCAGCAGGCGGCTGTCGTCGCGGTTGCGGGCCGGGTGCGTAGCAACTAGCTCCTGGGGGAGTTCAAACTTGAACTCGTGCAATTTCATGGCCATCCGGGCAGTATTAGGGGGAAGTTAACGAAATTTGGGGAGGCAAAAGTACGGCTTTTTTTGGGAAGAAGTTGGCGGGCAGTAGGTAGCGGCCCGGGTGGCGGCGCAATTCTCGCGGCGGGGCCCCGGCGCGCGGGCCCGCCGGGGCCCCGCCGCGTTGCTTTTCGCGCCCGCGCTACCTTTACCCCATGCTTGCCCTGCGCCTCACCTTCGAAAGCCTCCGTTTTGCCTGGGACGCCCTGCGGGGCAACGTGCTGCGCACGGTGCTCTCGCTGCTGGGCGTCACGGTGGGCATTTTCGCCATCATCGCCGTGTTCGCCGTCGTCGATTCGCTGGAGGCCAACGTGCGCCACAGCATGGACTTCATCGGCGACAAGGTGATTTACGTGGGCAAGTGGCCGTGGAAGTTCGACCCCACCCGCCCCTGGTGGAAATACTTCAACCGGCCCGTGCCCACCGAGCGCGAGTTCCGGGAGCTGCAAAAGCGCCTGGGGCCCAACAACAAGGGCGTGGCCATTTTTGTGGCCAACGGCGGCAACACCCTCAAGGCCGCGGCCAACTCGGTGGCCGACTGCGCCTTGCAGGGCGTGAGCTACGAGTACCGCGCCATCAGCAACGTGCCCGTGGAGGACGGCCGCTACTTCACGCCCCAGGAAATGAACGACGCCCGGCCGGTGGCCATCATCGGGGCCACCATCGCCGAAAACCTCTACCCGCAGGGCCGCGCCCTGGGCCAGGAGTTCAAGGTGCGCGGCGCCAAGTTCACCGTTATCGGGGTGATGAAAAAGGAAGGCAAGAACATGCTCGACACGCCCAGCAACGACGCCAACTGCCTGATTCCGTACGAGGCCTTCGCCAAGCTGTTTGCCCTGAGCGCCACCGGCATGGGGGGCCCCAGCCCGTCCTTGGGCGTGAAGGGCCGCGACGACGACCCCGGCTTGCTGAACCTGGAGTACGAGATGCAGGGCGTGATGCGCAACATCCGCGGCCTCAAGCCCCGGCAGGAAGACAACTTCGCCCTGAACCGCCCCGAAATGATTGCCTCGGCCATCGGCAAGCTCTTCGACATCATCGGGGTGGCGGGGGCCGTCATCGGCTCGTTTGCCATCCTGGTGGGCGGCTTCGGCATCGCCAACATCATGTTCGTGTCGGTGCGCGAGCGCACCAGCATCATCGGCATCCAGAAGTCGCTGGGGGCCCAGAACTTCTTCATCCTCTTTCAGTTCTTGTTCGAAGCCGTGTTTCTGTGCCTGCTGGGCGGCGGCCTGGGCATCCTGCTGGTGTGGGGCATCACGCTGGTGCCGCAAGATTATTTGCCGCTGTTCCTCTCGGGCGGCAACGTGGCGCTGGGCCTGCTCGTGTCGGTGGGCATCGGCATCTTGGCCGGCATCGTGCCCGCCGTCATCGCCGCCAACCTGGACCCGGTGGAGGCCATCCGCGCCAAATGATTGGGGCCCCGGAAATGCGGTAAAAGGACGTCATGCTGAGCGCAGCGGAGCGGAGTAGAAGCATCTCTACTGCTTTGCTAATCATGTTTACTGCTGCGGGAGAGGTGCTCTGACAAGCGCAGTAGGACGTTCAGAAGTAAAGGGCACGGCGTTGTAAAAAATAATATTTCTACCCATGTGGACGAAAGATAAAATACTGACTCTGGACCGGTTGCCGGCTCAGCTGGCCGCGTGGCGGGCCGCCGGCCGGCCCGTGGTGTTCACCAACGGGTGCTTCGATTTGCTGCACCTCGGGCACGTCGATTACCTGGAGCACGCCCGGCGGCTGGGCGGGGCCCTGGTGGTGGGCCTGAACACCGACGCCTCGGTGCGCGGCCTCAAGCCCGGCCGGCCGCTGCAAGACGAGCAGGCCCGGGCCCGCATCCTGGCCAGCCTGGCCTTCGTGGACGCGGTGGTGCTCTTCGGCGAGCCCACGCCGCTGGCCCTCATCGAGGCCGTGCGGCCCGACGTGCTGGTGAAGGGCGACGATTATGCCATCGACGGAATTGTGGGCCACGAGTTCGTGTTAAATAACGGCGGGCAGGTCCTCACCGTGCCGCTGGTGCCGGGCTACAGCACGTCGCGCATCGTCGAGAAAGTGCGGCGCGGCGCCTAACCGGATTGGACCTTAATTTGCTCGACTGCCCAGGGTCCCGGGGCCCCAAAACCTTGTTTTCCTAACCTCCTTTCTGCCATGTTCTTCCTCCTGATTTTATTGATGCTCGTGAGCTGGGGCATCCAGTGGCGCCTCCGCAGCAAATTCAAAAAATATGCCCTGGTGGGCCTGCAGTCGGGCCTCACCGGGGCCCAGATTGCCGAGCTGATGCTGGCCGACCACGGCATCACCGACGTGCGCATCGAAAGCACCGAGGGCAGCCTCACCGACCACTACAACCCCGCCACCAAAACCGTGAACCTGAGCGCCGGCGTGTATGCCGAGCGCAGCGCCGCCGCCGCCGCCGTGGCCGCCCACGAGTGCGGCCACGCCGTGCAGCACGCCACGGCCTACTCCATGCTGCAGTTTCGCTCGGCCATGGTGCCGGCCCTCAGCGCCGTGTCGCGCTTCATGCCAATGATTTTACTGGCGGGCGTGGTTTTGCTGCGCTTCAACGCCATTCCGTTGCTGGTGGGCATCGCCCTGTTTGCCCTGGCCACGCTGTTTTCATTCGTGACCCTGCCCGTCGAGTTCGATGCCTCGCGCCGGGCCCTGGCCTGGATGGACAAGCGCGGCGTGGTGACCGTGCAGGAGCACGCCATGGCCAAGGACGCCCTCTGGTGGGCCGCCATGACCTACGTAGTGGCGGCCATCAGCTCGCTGGCCACGCTGCTCTACTACGTGATGATTTTCATGCGCCGCCGCTAGTTTTTGCGGCGGGTTTTGCCTTCGGTAAGCCCTGGTCCTGCGCAGCAGGGCCGGGGCTTTTTTGCGGGCCAACGGTAAGCCCCCGGGGCCCGTTAAGGCCGGGTATGAGTGATTCGCCAACCCTGCTGCTGCGCGTGGCCACCGCCTGGGCCCTACCCGGCCTGGGCCTGCTGGCCCTGCCCGCTGGCCCCGACGGGGCCCTGCGCGCCCACGCCCTGCACACGGCCCTGCCCATCGAAGCCCGCCTGCCCGGGGGGGCCACCGCCGCCGGCACCGCCACGGTGGAAGAGGTTGGCCGCGAAGGCGTGGTCGTCTTTGGCCTGCTGCTGGACCTGGGGCCCCTGGCCACGGTGCCGCCGGGCACCGAAATTTGGCAGGTGCCGGGCAAGCAATGCGGAGCATAGGGCCCCCACTGCGCTGCCGAAAAAACCTGGAGGGCATAAAAAAATATTTATAATATATGTAATATAAAATGTTTAAGTAGATTGCAGGGCCTTCCCTTCAGCTGGCTACTTACTGTAGCGGAGCGGCCCACCTTTTCCTGCACCTGCGATGATTGTTCCTCCCCCAGCGGTTGTAGCGGCGGCCTTGGGCATGCCTCGGCCAGACCTGCGGCGGCGGCCCGCCACCGATTTCACTGCCCGCGAGCTCGAAGTGCTGCGCCTGGTGGTGGCCGACCTCAGCAACCGGGACATCGCCAACCGGCTGTTTGTGAGCGTGCGCACCGTAGAGAGCCACCGCCGCGCCCTGCTCCAGAAAGCCGGTGCCCGCACGGCGGTGGGCCTGGCCGTGCGGGCCGTGCGCGCGGGCTGGGTGGGCCCTCCAGCGCCCGGTTAGGGCCCCCGGCGCCAACACTGCTTTTTCCCAACCCCCATCGCTAACACCCCAGTTGCCATGCTCGATAAGTTATCCAACTTGCTGGCTGTATTGATAGCCCTGAGCGTGGCGGCCGAACGCCTGGTCGAAATTGTAAAGAACCTCGTACCCTACCTGCGCACTACGCAAACGCCCGCCAACGCGGAGGCCCGGCGCAAGCTGGTGCTGCAACTGCTGGCGGCGGCGGCGGGGGTGGCCACTGCTTTTTTAGCGAAAGAATTGCTGCCCACCCCACTGCAAAACCCACGGCACCTGGTGCTGCTAGGCCTGCTGGCCAGTGGCGGCTCGGGCTTTTGGACGTCTATCCTGGGCTACGTCAACAACGTCAAGGACATCAAAAAAACGAAGGCCGTGGGCACCCGAGTAGCCGTGGCGGCCGCCGTGGCGGCCGTGGCCAACGGCACCGTGGCGCACCCGGCCGCCGTGCGCACCCTCGGAGCCACCGCCCCTACCGTGCCCCAAACCGCGGCTGGCGCTGCCGCGGACGCCAACCTGGCCCGAGCCATCAAAATGGCCAATGCCACGCTCTGAGTTGACACCCCCGGCTACCGTGGCCCCGGGCGTCAGCGAGCCGGGGAGCTAAATAACTGGTTGGTTTTCTTTTGATTGCGTTGCTCACTTTTTTCCATGCGTCACTTCCGTTTTTATAGCCTGCTGTTTTTGGCACTGGGGCTCAAAAGCTGTGAGGTGCCCGACGTGCAGCCCTTCACCAAGGCCACCACTGCCATGGGCGCGGCCGTCGACGGCAGCCTGCAGCGCGTGGTGGCCGACTTGGCCCGCGTGCAGCTTCCCGCGGCGGAGGCCTCAAACCGTGCCCGCCTCGACACCGCCCGGCGGCAGTTGGGCCGCAAAGCCCGGAAGTTTTCGGAGGTGGCCCACGCTTTCGGTGCCTACGCCCAGGCACTGGACGCGGTAGCTGCCGCCGGCAAAACGCGCGGTGCGGCCATCGATACGGCATTTGCCGCCACCCAGGGCATCATCAAAAAAAGCGCAGAGTTCCTGGGCGCTGCCCTGCCAGTGGCCGCGCCCATCAACGCCATCGCGCAGCCCATCCTGAAAGCGCTGGGCAAAGTGGCCGCCAACCTCAACGACGCCAAAACCATCCACCGCCTCAACAGGCTGGCCTCGCCCACCCAAGATTCGGCCATCCAGCTGTCGGCGCAGTTGCTGCGCCTGGGCCTGCAGCATTTTTATGCCATCGACTCGACGGCCTACCAGCTCTACCACGCCAACCTGCCCGACGCCTACGGCCACGTGCAGGGCTGGTACCAGTTCGCGCTGCAACGCCAAGACTCCGTCGTGCTGTTGCTGGCGGCGTTCGTACAGGCCGACGGCCTGGTGCGGGCCGGCAAGTACGCGTCGCTGGAAAACCCGGCGGACCGCGACGGGCCCCTGGACCGCATCCGGCAGGGCGACTACGACCCCCAGCGCACGGTGGCCACCGCCTACGCCGCCTGGCAGAAAACCAAAACCCCGAAAGGCCGGACGTTGGCCAAAGCCGTGCTCCTGGATGCACTGCGCCGCCGCGAGCTGTTTTACCGGCCGCTGGCCGAGCTGCCCCAGGCGCAGCTGGAGGCAGCCCAGGCCCGATACGGGGCCCCCGCCCACGACGCGACGCTGCTCGCCAAGAGCACCCAACTGGTTGATGCCTGGGCCAGTAGCCACCACGAGCTGCGCCTGTTGCTGGCCAAGGCCAGCCGCGTATCCCGGCAAGACCTCGTCAGCTCCGCCCAAACGGTGCAAACCCTGGCCGACGAGTTGAAGGCCGCCAAAAAATAACGCCCACCTGCCCCGCCGCTTATGCCTGTACCCGCCATCGATTGGAATTCGCTCGCCTCGCCCGAAGACTGGGGAGGGGCCCTGGCCGCCCTGCAAGCGGCCGCCACCGCCGCCAAAGCCAGTACCACCGCCGACCGCCAAGCCGTAGAAAACGAACTCGCCAATTTCTGGACCGTTCCCTGCCCTTTCACAAAAAAGATTGAGCAGGCCCGGAAACTTTACAACGAGCTGGTATTGATTGACTTGGGGCAGATCATTGAACGCGCCGCCGTGGCTGGACCGCCGCGCCCGGCCACCGCGCCGGCCCGGGCCCTGGCCCCACCCGAAGAAAAACTGGGCCGCGAGGTGCTCCAAGCCCTCACGGCCTTGCACGAGCAGCACCGGCAGCACCTAGCTACGCATTTGGCCATGGCTCAGCAAATCAACGAGTTGAGGACTATGTGTCAGCAGTTGCTGCCGAAGCGCCGGGCCCCGGCGCGCACCAAACGTAAACCGCCACCGGCCGAATAATTGCCCAGTGCCATGGGCCGCTGAACAAGTAGCCACCGTGGGCCTGGCGCACAACGGCCACGGCAAGGCAACAAAAAGCGGAAGCAGCTTCAAAACTGTCCCCTTAGGGCCCCTACCCCAGCTTTTTATACCGCACGCGCTTGGGCTCTACATCTCCCAGGCGCTTGCGCTTGGCTTCCTCGTAGTCGGTAAAGTTGCCCTCGAACCACACCACCTCCGAGTCGCCTTCGAAGGCCAGAATGTGGGTGGCCAGCCGGTCCAAGAACCAGCGGTCGTGGCTGATGATGACGGCGCAGCCAGCGAAGTTTTCCAGCGCGTCCTCCAGGGCCCGGATGGCGTTCACGTCCAAGTCGTTGGTGGGCTCGTCGAGCAGCAGCAGGTTGGCGCCCTGCTTGAGCGTCATGGCCAGGTGCACGCGGTTTTTCTCGCCGCCGCTCAGCGTGCCAACCTTCTTCTCTTGGTCGCCGCCGCCGAAGTTGAACTTGCTCACGTAGGCCCGCGAATTCACGGGCCGGCCGGCCAGCAGCATGGTTTCGGTGCCGCCCGTGATGGTGTCGAACACCGACTTGCTGCCGTCGAGCGAGTCGTGCTGCTGGTCGATGTAGGCGGTTTGCACCGTGGGGCCCACCTCGAAGGTGCCCGCGTCGGGCTGCAACTGGTCGGTAATCATCCGAAACAGCGTGGTTTTGCCCGCGCCGTTGGGCCCGATAATGCCCACGATGCCGCCCTGGGGCAGCGAAAAGCTCAGGTTCTCGAACAGCAGCTTGTCGCCAAACGCCTTGCGCAGGCCCTCGGCCTCAATCACTTGGGCCCCCAGGCGCGGGCCGTCGGGAATGAACAGCTCCAGCTTTTGCTCCTTGTCCTTGGCTTCTTCGCCGGCCAGCTTCTCGTAGTTGGCCAGGCGGGCCTTGCCTTTGCTCTGGCGGGCCTTGGGCGACATGCGCACCCAGTCCAGCTCGCGCTGCAAAGTCTTGGCGCGCTTGCTTTCCGAGTTTTCCTCCTTGGCCATGCGGTCGGTTTTCTGCTCCAGCCACGAGGAGTAGTTGCCTTTCCACGGAATGCCGCTGCCGCGGTCAAGTTCCAAAATCCAGCCCGCCACGTTGTCGAGGAAGTAGCGGTCGTGGGTCACGGCAATCACGGTGCCCTTGTACTGCTGCAAGTGCTGCTCCAGCCACAGCACCGATTCCGCATCCAAGTGGTTGGTGGGCTCGTCGAGCAGCAGCACGTCGGGCTCGCGCAGCAGCAGGCGGCACAGGGCCACGCGGCGCTTCTCGCCCCCGCTCAGCGTGCCGACGACGGCGTCCTGGGGCGGGGTGCGCAGCGCGTCCATGGCGCGCTCGAGGCGGGCGTCGAGGTTCCAGGCGTCGAGCTGGTCGAGCCGCTCCTGCACCTGGCCCTGGCGGTCGAGCAGCTTGTCAAAGTCGGCGTCTTCGGCCCCAAAGGCTTCGTTGATTTCGTCGTATTCCTTCAGCAAAGCCACGGTTTCGCCCACGCCTTCTTCCACAATTTCGCGCACCGTTTTGGCGGGGTCGAGCTGGGGCTCCTGCTCCAAGTAGCCCACCGAATAGCCGGGCGAAAACACGACTTCGCCCTGAAACTGCTTGTCGACGCCGGCGATGATTTTCAGCAGGCTCGACTTGCCCGAGCCGTTGAGGCCGAGCACGCCGATTTTGGCCCCGTAGAAAAACGAGAGGTAAATATTTTTGAGAACTTGCTTCTGCGGCGGGTAAATTTTACTCACGCCGGCCATGCTGAAGATGATGGTCTGGTCGCTCATGGGAAAAGGCGAGGGGATGGAATATGGGACGGGAAAAAACAAAGAACGGCAGCCCGCCCGGGAAACCGGCCCGCCCGGGGCCCCGCATCCGGGGCATGTTCTATTTCCCGCGCGGCCGTTTTCACGTAAACTTGTAATTTCTGGCCGTTTCGTACGGCCACTGCCCTTCTTATTGCCTCAAATTCCTGCCTGTACTTTTCCTATGGAACCAACCGACCACATGCTGGCTGCCGCGCAGCGCTTCGGCTACGTGGCCGACGGCGAAGTGTGGCTGCGCCCCGTGCTGGGCCAGCCCGCCCGCCGCGTGGGCCTGGTGAAGGAGTCGGACGCCGACGCCCTCACTTACTTTGCCCGCCGCTTTGAAGCCTTTCGGGCCAAAGTAGACGAGCTGCTGGACCGCATGGCGGCCAGCGACAACCAGGGCTCCTTCCTGATGAAGGTGCTGCACCTGAAAGAGCAAACCCTCGCCTTCGACGCGCTGGGCGACTTTGCGGCCCTGCGCCAGGGACTGGAGGCCGCCGAGGCCGGCGTGGCCGTGGGCGTGGCCCGCAACCGCGAAAAAAACCTGGCCACCAAAATCGGCTTTGTGGAAGAAGCCGAGGCCCTGCGCGCGAGCGTGGAGTGGGTGTCGGCCAGCGAAAAGGTGAAGGACTTGCGCCAGGGCTGGCTCAAAACCGGGCCCGTGGACAAGGCCCTGGCCGACGAGTTGGAAGCGCGCTTCCAGGCCGCCATCCAGGTGTTCTTCGACCGCCGCCGCGCCTTCCAGGCCGATAAAAAGGCCATGGCCAACCGCGCCGTGAACCGCTACCGCGACCTGGTGCTGCAAGCCGAGCAGCTCAAGGAGTCGGCCCACTTCGAGGTGGCCTCGCGCCAGCTCAAGCAGCTCCAGCAAACCTGGCGCGAGGTGGGCGGCAACCTGCCCAAAAAGCAAGCCGCCGAGCTGTGGGCGCGCTTTCGCGGGGCCAATAACTACTTTTTTGAACGCCTCAAGCAGCACGTGGAGTCCCAGCGTGCCGCGGGGCCCCACGCCGGGGCCCCCGGCTCGCCCGAGGAGTTGCTGGCCCGCAAGCGCGCCTTGGCCGAGCGCGCCGAAGCCCTGCTGAACGTGGCCCCGCAGGAAGCCATTCAGCAGGCTAAAAACTTGCAAACCGAGTGGAAGCAGGTGGGCACGGTGCGCGGCGAAGAGTCGGACCGCATCTGGCAGCGCTTCATGCTGGCTTGCGATAAGGTGTTTGAGCTGAGCGCTTTGGAGTACCACTTGCGCAAGCGCCCGGCGCCCGAGGGCGGGGCCCCGGGCGGGCGGCCCCAGTTGCGGGCCGCCGCGCTGCGCGAGCTGCTCAAAACCGACTTCGAGGAACTGGAAACGTTGCGCGGCAACTTTGGTAATTTGGCCGCCACGCCCGCCAACGAGGCGTTTCGGCAGTTGCTACAAACCAAAATTCGCTCGCTGGAGCGGAAAGTGCGTACCAAAAACGATTTGATTGTACTTTTCGACCAGCAGGCCCGCAAACTGGCTTAACTTTTGAAGACGGTTTACGTTGGCGAAAGCGCGAAGCCTCTACTGTGTTTATTCGGCCTTTGCGCCTACCTTCGCCTAACTCTTTATCTCCTTTTTACTATGTACTGGACCCTCGAACTGGCCTCCTACCTGGAAGATGCCCCTTGGCCCGCCACCAAAGACGAACTGATTGACTTCTCCATTCGCTCGGGCGCGCCCATGGAAGTGGTAGAAAACCTCCAGGGCCTGGAAGACGACGGCCAGCCCTACGAGAGCATCGAGGAAGTGTGGCCCGACTACCCCACCAAGGAGGATTTTATGTTCAACGAGGACGAATACTAGGTCAGTTATGCGTTAAAAACCAAGGCCTTGCGCTAAGCAAGCTACGATTCTTAACGCATTGTTTAACAAAAGCCGGCCCCCAGCAGCGCACTCAATTGAGCACGCCGCTGGGGGCCGGTTCGCGTTAGCGCCGCCCCGGCCGGCCGCGCAGCACGTGGCCGATGGAACGCAAGAAGGGCCCCGGGGCCACCGAGTTCATCACCCGCAGGTTGTCGGCCCAACTGGTGGTTTCGTCCAGGAACCGGAAGATGCGCGCCACCGGGTTGCGTGCGAACAGCTGCTGGAAAATGTCGCGCGTGGTTTCGCCCCGGCGCTGCATGATGTCGAGCAGCAGCGTGTCGAAAAGGTGAAACTGCCACCGGTCGCCGGTGGCGTCGGCGGGCGGGCGGCCGGTGGCGGCCAGCGCGGCCACCAGCCGCGCCGAGTGCGCCTGGATGCGCCGGAACGCGTAGCCGGTGCTGGGCTTGGCCCGCCCGCCGCGCGTGCCCAGGTTGACGATGTGGGCCCCGGTGCGGGCCGGCAGCGGGTGGTCGGTCATCGGGATGGCGCCGGCTTCTTCGGCCACTACGCGGTACTGCGCGGGCCCCAGGCCCAGCGTATGCTGTAGGTAGTCAGCAATATAGGTTTCATATTCTGCCTTGGGCAGCGGCGTTTCCGAAAACAACGTGTACTCGACCAGGGCCCGGCGCGGGCCGAACGGCAGCACGTAGACGAACCGCGCCTCGTGGTGCTGGGGCCCCCGGAAGTCCATGAATTCCACCACGGCTGGGTTGAACGCGTCGGCGTTGGTTTCCACCTCCCAGCCCACGAAGTGCTGCAACAGGTAGCGGTGCTTGGCGGGGTCCGGCACCACAGCGGGCGGGCGGCTGTCGAAGCCGTAGCGGGCCGTGGCGGTGCCGCCGCTGCCGCGGGCTTGCACGCCAGCAGGCGTGTTGGCCAGCTCGTCCACGGTGCCGCGTTGCAGCGTGAAGCGCGGGTTGGCGGCCAGGGCCCGGCGCACGAAGGTGTAAAAGTCCAGGCCCCGAATCATCTGGTAGCGGTAGGGCCCCAGGCCGATGACCCGCTCGAAACCTGGGCTGCGGAACGCGATTTGCTGCCACTCGTGCGCCACCACGGCCTCGAACAAGTGCGGCTCGGCCGTCCAGAACGACCAGGTGCGGTCGTTTTGGTCCTTGGCCGCGGGCTCGATGAGCAGCACGGTTTTGCCGGCCAGCCGCGGCTCCTGGCTGAGGTGGTAGGCGAAGCTGAGGCCCGCCGCGCCGCCGCCCACAATGAGGTAGTCGTAATCGAAAACGAGCGCGGAGTTGGGCACGGAAGCGGACAAAAGCTAAGTGCAAAGGTGGGCCCGGGGTTCCACAAAAAAGCCGCTCCCAAAGAAGCGGCTTTGCTTGGCCACGGTGCAAGGCCCCAATGGCGGGGCCCTAAAAAATCCGTTCCGTCGGCGGTTAGAAGTTCGGCGAGAGCGAATACTTGTGGTAAAAATCGTCGATGATTTTCACGGCCTCGCTGGCATCGTCCACAATCTGAATCAGGTTCAGATCTTCGGGCGAAATGTTGTGCTCTTCGCTGAGCATCACGTCCTTGATCCACTCAAACAATCCGTTCCAATAGGCCGAGCCCACCAGCACGATGGGGAAGCGGCCGATCTTTTTGGTTTGGATCAAGGTCATGGCTTCAAATAGTTCGTCGAGCGTGCCAAAGCCACCGGGCATGCCCACGAAGGCCTGGGCGTACTTCACGAACATCACCTTGCGCACAAAAAAGTAGTCGAAGTCGATGCACTTGTCTTGGTCGATGTAGATATTATGCGTCTGCTCGAAGGGCAGCTCGATGTTGAGGCCCACCGACTTACCGCCCTCGGCGCGGGCCCCCTTGTTGCCGGCTTCCATGATGCCGGGGCCCCCGCCGGTGATGACGCCGTAGCCGTGGCGCACCAGCTTGGCCGCAATTTCCTCGGCCAGCAGATAGTATTGGTTGTCGGGTTTGGTGCGGGCCGAACCGAAGATGCTCACGCAAGGCCCAATCTTCGACATCTTCTCGAAGCCCTCCACAAACTCGGCCATCACCTTGAAAATCTGCCAGCTGTCGGCAATTTTAATCTCGTTCCAGTCCTTGTCCACGAAAGCCTTGCGCAGGCGCTGCTCGTCGTCGACGGCCACGCCGGTTTGGCCCTGGCCGTGGGCCTGCTCGCGAATTTCGGTAATGGAGGTAAGCTTGTCGTCGTTGACGTTGGGCTGCTTGATGGTTTTGCCGCTGCCGGCGTTCTGGATGTCGTCGGCCAGCTTGGTTTTGCTGGTTTTGGGCGCTTTTCTAAGTTCGGCCATAAGAATAGGTAAGAGATAGCAAAAGAAAAACCGCCCCGCAGGCGGGGCGGCCAAAAGTAGGGCGCCAAAGTTACCGAATTGTTAACGGAAAATGGCGGTTGCGCTAGCCCCTACTTCAGGGGGCCCTACGCGGGTTCGGCAACCACCGCCCGGCTTGTGCGTCCGGCCTGTACCATGCTGAGGGCGAAGCTGATGCCGCCGAGTAGTACCACCAGCAGCGTTTGGGCCCCGTGCACCACCAGGGCGTAGGCAATTCCGGCTTCCAGGCCCACGCCGTAGGCCACCAGCGTGCTCTGCACCATTACGTGGAAGGGCCCGATGCCGCCCGCCACCGGCGCGGCCATGCCAAACGCCCCGAACGTGAGCACCGCCAGGCCCGCCCGCAGGCCCAATTGGTTGGTTTCGGGGAAGCAGAAAAACGCCAGGTAGTCCATTAAAAAGTACACCCCCCAGGTAAAGGCCGTGTGCAGCAGAAACACGCCCTTGCGCTTCATCCGCCAGATGCTGAACATGCCCGCCAGCAGGCCTTTGGCAAACACAATGGCCCGGGCGAAGAGCCGGTGCTGGCGCAGCCGCTCCAGGTTGCGCACCAGCGCCACGGCGGCCAGCACCAGCAGCAGCAGCCCGATGCCAGCGGCCCACAGCAGGGGCGTGCGGTTGCGGGCCAGCGCATCGAAGCGCCCGCCCAGTACCTTGTCGGTCACGAAGGTCCAGAACGTTTGGAAGTCGAGCAGCAGCGTGGCGGTCAACAGGGAGGCCAGCACCAGCACGTCAATCACCCGCTCGGTGACGACCGTGCCCAGCGACACCTCGACCGGCACGCGGCTGGTGCGCCGCAGCACCGAGCACCGGATGACCTCGCCCATGCGCGGCAGCACCAAGTTGGCCAAATACCCCACCATCATGGCGTGGTACACCTCCCAGTAGGAAGTTTTGTGCTGCGAAGCGGTGAGCTGCATCTGCCAGCGGTAGGCCCGGCTGAAGTAGCCCAGCGCCGACAGTAACATGGTGAGGCCCAGCCAGAAGTAATTGGCCGTGCGGATGTAGTGGCCGATGCGCGAAAGGTCCTGGCCCCGCACGGCGTACGCCATCAGGGCCCCCGACACGGCCAGCAGCAGCGCGTACTTGAGGGCGGTAAAAAGGTGTTTCATCAAGGGGGCGAAAATGTTCGGACGGGTAAACGAAAAAAGCGGCTGCTGGGTAACCAGCATTCCGCTTTTTATTCGTTTCGCACAAGCCAGCAGTTGAGGAGGTAGCCTCTAAACCAAGCGGTTATGCTCGTTGGGGAAGATGACGGTGGGGCGGTGGGCGCGGGCGTCGGCAAAGTCAATTTGGGCGTAGGAAAAGATGATGACCACGTCGCCGAGGGCCACCTGGCGGGCGGCGGGCCCGTTGAGGCACAGCGTGCCCGTGCCCCGCTCGCCGCGGATGGTGTAGGTTTCGAACCGGGCCCCGTTGTTGACGTTGACGACCGTCACCTTCTCGTTTTCCACCATGTTGGCCGCGTCCAGCAGGTCTTCGTCGATGGTGACGCTGCCCACGTAGTGCAACTCGGCCTGGGTGACCGTGACGCGGTGGATTTTGGATTTCATTACCTCGATGTACATCGCCATGGCGCGCCGAACTGGATTTTTGGACGGAAGAATTGGAACGGAGGCGCAAAGGTAGGGGCCCCGGCCGGCGGGCCTAAGCCCCTCAGTCCACCACCACGTTGTCGATGAGGCGCACGCCGCCCAAGTGGGCGGCCAGGCACAGCACCACGGCCCGGCCGGGGGCGTAGGTGGCCAGCGGCTGCAAGGTGTGGGCGTCGGCCACAGCGAAGTACTCGGGCGTGATTTGGGGCTCTTGGGCCAGCAGGGCTTCGGCCTGGGCCTGCACTTGGGCGGGCGGCACGCCCTGGCGCACCTGCGCCGCGGCGGCGGCCAGGGCCCGGTGCAGCTGCGGCGCGGCGGCGCGGGCCTCGGGGCCCAAGCGGCGGTTGCGCGAGGACATGGCCAGCCCGTCGGCCTCGCGCACCGTGGGGAAGGCCACAATCTCCAGGTCGAACGACAAATCGGCCACCAGCTGCCGCACGATGGCCACCTGCTGCCAGTCCTTCTGCCCAAAATACGCCCGGTGGGGCCGCGCCGCGTGGAAGAGCTTGCTCACCACCGTGGCCACCCCGTTGAAGTGGCCCGGCCGCTGGGCCCCTTCCATCACCCGCTCCAGGGCCCCGAAGTCGAAGCGCAACACCGCCGGCTGGGGGTACATTTCCTCCACGCTGGGCAAGAAGGCGGCGGTGCAACTGGCGGCGGCCAGCAAGTCGGTGTCGGCCTGGGGCAGGCGCGGGTAGAGGCGGAAGTCGTCGGGGTTGTTGAACTGCGTGGGGTTGACGAACACGGACGCCACCACTACGTCGCACTCGGCGCGGGCGGCGGCCACCAGCTGGAGGTGGCCGGCGTGCAGGGCCCCCATGGTGGGCACCAGGCCCAGGCGCTGGCCGGCGCGGCGCGCCTCCTCGGCAAAGTGGCGCAGCTCGGCCACGGTAGAAAATATCTGCATGGAAAGAGGGCCCGTTGGCCGAGCCCTGGGAAGAAAAGGGTTGAATTTCTGCCCAAAATTGTGTAATTTTGTGCGGCCATCGTATGGCCTTTCCATTTTTTCTTTAAATCCACCTGTATGTCGAAGTTGCGCATCCTTTACGCGGCCACCGAAATTGACCCCTTTCTGAACACGACGAAAGTGGCAGAGCTGTTGCGTCGGCTGCCCGCGGGCATGCAGGAAATGGGCTGCGAGATTCGGATTTTCGTGCCCCGTTTCGGCATCATCAACGAGCGCAAAAACCGGCTGCACGAGGTGGTGCGCCTCTCGGGCATCAACATCGCCGTGGGCGACGACGAGAAGCCGCTGGTCATCAAGGTGGCCTCCATCCCAACGGCCAAGCTGCAGGTGTACTTCATCGACAACGAGGACTACTTCCACCGCAAGTCGGCCCTGGTGGACAAGGACGACCACTTCCACGCCGACAACGACGAGCGCGCCATCTTCTTCTGCAAGGGCGTGCTGGAGACGGTGAAGAAGCTCGGCTGGTCGCCGAACATCGTGCACTGCTCGGACTGGATGACGGGCCTGATCCCGCTCTACCTGAAAACGACCTATAAAAAAGACCCGGTGTTCAAGGACGCCAAGTCGGTGTTTTCGATCTACAACAACGAGTTCCTCGACAAATTTGAGGGCAACATCTTGGAGAAAGCGAAGATGCTCGACATCGACGACCAGATGCTGAACTCGCTGAAAACGGCCGATTTCAGTGGCTTCGTGAAAATCGGCATGGACTACGCCGACACCGTGGTGCGCTCTGACGAGGACTTCTCCGACAACCTCAATGGCATGTTCCAGGAGTACGCTTCGCGCAAGACGCTGAGCCAGGTCGCCACCGACGAGAACTTGCACTCTTCTTACCTGGCCCTCTACAACGAGCTGGCCAACTAAGCAGCCCGGGGGCCCGGGTAACCTCTTGGTAAGCTGCAATACCAGCGCAGGGCACGGAGAGGAACATTATATTTTTGTTTGCTGACTATCAAGCCATTGCTTGATGAAAGCAACGCAAGCTGGGGCCCCGGGGCCCCGCCAATACCCAAAAAACAGTAGCTTCGCCTTTCATTGCTTTGCATTGCTCGTGAACTGCGCTGTATTTGTACTTAACGTTAGCTGTTTCCAGCGGCATGCGCTTTGCCTCGTGCGGGGCGCGTAACGTAATTTCTGCGCCGGCGGCCCATCCTTTCCTTGGATGGGCCGCCGGCTTTTTTTCTAGTAATTCTTCAATTATTTAACACTTTACTACTATGTGCGGCATTGTTGCGTACTTGGGCCACCGTCAGGCCTGCCCCATTATCCTTAAGGGCCTGCACCGGCTCGAATACCGCGGCTACGATTCGGCCGGCGTGGCCCTGATGAACGACGGCGAGCTGAACGTGTACAAGAAAAAGGGCAAAGTGGTGGAGTTGGAAAACTACATCGCCGAGAAAGACACCTACGCCCGCGTGGGCATGGGCCACACCCGCTGGGCCACCCACGGCGAGCCCAACGACACCAACGCCCACCCGCACTATTCTACCTCGGAGCGGATTGCCATCATCCACAACGGCATCATCGAGAACTACGCGGCCCTGAAAACCCACTTGCAGCAGCAGGGCCACGAATTTCACTCAGATACTGATACCGAAGTGTTCGTGAACCTGATCGAGGAAATTCAGCAGCAAAACCACTGCAACCTGGAAGAGGCCGTGCGCCTGGCCTTGCACGAAGTGGTGGGGGCCTACGCCATCGTGGTGATGAGCCGCGACGCCCCCAACCAACTCATCGCCGCCCGCAAGGGCTCGCCGATGGTGATTGGCATCGGCGACGGCGAGTTCTTCATCGCCTCCGACGCCACGCCCATCATCGAGTACACCAACGAGGTGGTGTACGTGAACGATTACGAGATTGCCATCATCCGCGACGGGCGCTTGGAGCTGCGCAGCAAGGAAGACGTGGAGCAGACGCCCTACATCCAGAAGCTGGAGCTGGAACTCGACAGCATCGAGAAGGGCGGCTACGAGCACTTCATGCTGAAGGAGATTTTCGAGCAGCCGCGCTCCATCATGGACTCGATGCGCGGGCGCCTGGAAATGAACGCCGGCCACCTGAACATGGGCGGCTTCCGGGCCTACGAGCAAAAGTTTGTGAACGCCCAACGCATCATCATCGTGGCGTGCGGCACTTCCTGGCACGCCGGCCTGGTGGCCGAGTACCTGCTCGAGGACCTGGCCCGCATTCCGGTGGAAGTGGAGTACGCCTCGGAATTCCGCTACCGCAACCCCATCATCACGGAGCGCGACATCGTGATTGCCATTTCGCAGAGCGGCGAAACGGCCGACACGCTGGCCGCCATCGAGCTGGCCAAGGGCAAGGGCGCCACCATCTTCGGCATCTGCAACGTGGTGGGCAGCAGCATTGCCCGCGCCACCGACGCCGGCGCCTACACCCACGCGGGGCCCGAAATTGGGGTGGCCAGCACCAAGGCCTTCACGGCCCAGGTGACGGTGCTGACCCTGCTGGCCATGCTCATGGGCCAGAAGCGCGGCACGCTTACCGACACCAAGCTGCGCGAGCTGATGGTGGAGCTGGACACGATTCCGGCCAAGGTGGAGCAGGCCCTGAAGCTGGACGACGAGATCCGCGGCATCGCCGCCATGTTCTGCGACGTGCCCAACTTCCTGTACCTGGGCCGCGGCTATAACTTCCCGGTGGCGCTGGAAGGGGCCCTCAAGCTGAAGGAAATCAGCTACATCCACGCCGAGGGCTACCCGGCCGCCGAGATGAAGCACGGCCCCATCGCCCTCATCGACGAGAACATGCCGGTGGTGGTCATCGCCACCCGCGACAGCTCCTACGAGAAGGTGGTGAGCAACATCCAGGAGGTGAAAGCCCGCAAGGGCCGCATCATCGCCGTGGTCACGGAGGGCGACGACGTGATCCGCGGCATGGCCGAGTTCGTCATCGAAGTGCCCTACACCTCCGAGGCCTTGGTGCCGCTGGTGTCGGTCATTCCGCTGCAACTGCTCAGCTACCACATCGCCGTGATGCGCGGCTGCAACGTGGACCAGCCCCGCAACCTGGCCAAGTCGGTGACGGTAGAGTAGCCGCCGCCAGGGCCCCAATTCGCGCCGTTTTTGTGGAAGCCGCCCCGGCACGGGGCGGCTTCTTGCGTTACTTTGGCGGCTCAACCCCGTCCTTGCCCTTCGCCCATGCCCCACCAAATCATCCTCACCGACCAAGCGCCCGCACCCATTGGGCCCTACAGCCAGGCCGTGCGCGCCGGCAACACCGTGTACGTGTCGGGCCAGATTCCGCTGGACGCGGCCGGCCAGCTCGTGCCCGGCGACGTGACGGCCCAGACCCACCAGGTGCTCAAGAACCTCACGGCCGTACTGGCCGCCGCCGGCTTGCAGCTTACCGACGTGGTGAAGTGCAGCATCTTCGTGAAGGACCTGGGCCACTTCGCCACCATCAACCAAGTGTACGGCACGTACTTCGCCGACGCCACCGCGCCCGCCCGCGAAACCGTGGAAGTGGCCCGCCTGCCGCGCGACGTGGAAGTGGAAATTTCCTGCATTGCCGTGGGCGCCTAGGGCCCCGGGCAATACGAAACAGGGCCCCGTCGCGTTAGGCAACTGGCTCATTTCTAACCCATTTTTTGCCCAATTGCTATGAAAGAGCTCGGACTCCTGCTGCTGCTCGTCGGCCTGATTTCGCTGCTGGTGGCGCTGATTAACCCCACCGGGCAGTACGTTTTTTTGCAGTGGATGAGCAACTGGGGCCCCAACGCGGCCTGGGCCATTCGGGGCGGCATCACGCTGCTGGGCCTCGTGCTGTGGCGCGCGGGCGGGCGGCGCGGCTAGCCGGGGCCCCTGGCCTTACCTTTGCGGCGCGTTCCGGCTTTGGCGGAACGCGCTTTTTTTTAGTGATATGACCGAGAGAAACGTTCGGGTGCGCTTTGCGCCTTCGCCCACGGGGCCCCTGCACATCGGCGGCGTGCGCACCGCTCTGTACAACTACTTGCTGGCCCGCAAGCTGGGCGGCACCATGATCCTGCGCATCGAGGACACCGACCAAAACCGCTTCGTGCCCGGCGCCGAACAGTACATTTTGGAGGCGCTGGCCTGGTGCGGCATCGTGATTGACGAGGGCGTGGGCGTGGGGGGGCCCCACGCGCCCTACAAGCAGAGCGAGCGCAAGCCCATGTACCGCCAGTACGCTGACCAGCTCATCGCCGACGGCTTTGCCTACTACGCCTTCGACACGCCCGAGGAGCTGGACGCCATGCGCGCCCGCCTGCAAGCCGCCAAGGTGCCCAACCCGCAGTACAACAGCATCACGCGCACCCAGATGCGCAATTCCCTCACCTTGCCCGAGGACGAGGTGCAGGCCCTGCTCGACGCGGGCACGGCCTACGTGATTCGCCTGAAAGTGCCCCGCAAGGAGGAAATTCGCTTCCAGGACCTGATCCGCGGGTGGGTGGTGGTGCACTCGAGCGCCGTGGACGACAAGGTGCTGATGAAGTCGGACGGCATGCCGACCTACCACTTGGCCAACATCGTGGACGACCACCTGATGGACATTTCGCACGTCATCCGGGGCGAGGAGTGGCTGCCCTCGGCGCCGCTGCACGTGCTGCTGTACCGCTACCTGGGCTGGGAAAGCACCATGCCGCAGTTTGCCCACCTGCCGCTGCTGCTCAAGCCCGACGGCACGGGCAAGCTCAGCAAGCGCGACGGCGACCGCCTGGGCTTCCCGGTGTTTCCACTGGAATGGCACGGCACCGACGCCGAAACCGGCGAGCCGACCGTCAGCCGCGGCTACCGCGAAGACGGCTACTTGCCCGAGGCCCTGGTGAACTTCCTCGCCTTTTTGGGCTGGAACCCCGGCTCACAGCAGGAGATTTTCTCGATGGACGAGCTGATCGAAGCTTTCGCCATCGACCGCGTGAGCAAGTCGCCGGCCAAGTTCGACCAGAACAAGGCCAAGTGGTACAACGAGCACTACCTGCGCGCCAAGCCCAACGCCGCGCTGGCGCCCTACCTGCTGGGGGCCCTGGCCGAGCACGGCCTGAGCTGCACCCCCGAAAAAGCCGAGCAGATTGTGGGCGTGATGAAGGAGCGCGTGAGCTTCCCGCAGGACTTTTGGCAGGAGGCCAAGTACTTTTTCGACGCCCCGGCGGAGTACGACGCCGCTGTGGTGGCCAAAAAGTGGACCCCCCAGGTGGCCGACGTGCTAACAGCTTATGCGGAAGCCTTGGATGCCGTGCTGCTCGATTCGGCAGAGGATTATAAAGCAGCCTTTACCGCTACCGTGGAAGCCCAGGGCCTCAAGCCCGGCCAAGTGCTGCAAGCCCTGCGCGTGGCCGTGACCGGCGCCGCTGCCGGCCCTGACCTGTTCGAAACCCTGGTTATCCTCGGCGCCGACGAGGTGGCTAGGCGCCTGCGCACCGCCGTGGCGCGCCTGGGGGCCCCCGCCGCGTAGCCCCGCACAACCCTTCTCCAAGGCCGCGCCGTATGCACTACGGCGCGGCCTTTTTGCTTGGCAACGGGGCCCCCTTTCCTTTACTACTCACTTCCCCTGTTATGGCCAAGAAACCCGTCAAGCCGAAGAAAGTGGCCCCCGACCCCGACAAAAAAGCCCGCGTGCACAAAGAGCTGGAGGGCTTCGAAATCGGCGTGAATCCGTTGGGCGAAATCACTTCCAACTACAGCATCGAACAAATCAACCAGTTTTTGGGCCGCCACGTGCGCGACAAAAAGCTGGTGGACCGCGCTGGCCAGTTCGGCGAAAAAAGCGAGGACGATGAGGACTTGGCCCCCGAGCCCGAAGAAACCGACGAAGATTTCATGAAGCGCACCAGCCGCGAGGCCAAGCGCAAAAAGACCGTGGGCGACGATGCCGCCGAGGCCGCCGAAACCCGCAGCGAGCTGCCCGCCGCCGACGAATAGGGCCCTGGGTGCGGCATTTGCTCGGGTTCAGAAATTAAGGAAACGACCATGCTGAGCTTGCCGAAACGCCTTTCCCGCTAGAGTAAACCAATCGATTGGAACACTTACTTAGGAGAGATGCTTCGGCAAGCTCAGCATGACCGTTTCCCATTGTTACTCGTCAAACGAGCAATTGTTGCTTGTTGGCCAATGCGTTACTGAACGGGGCGGGTTTCGATGAGCTGGCCGTTCTTGTAGATTTCGGTGGTGGTGAGGCGGCCTTCTCGGTACACGTCGGTGGCGGTGTGGCTGCCGTTGGTGTAGGTTTCGACGGCCCGTACTTGGCCGGTTTCGGTGTAGCGCGTCCAGGGCCCAAACCAGTAGAAGCGGGCCCCCTTGGCACCGGTCAGCCACTGGGCCTTGCCGCGGCGCTCCACCTGCCCGCCCGGGTACCAGTACGTGACCTCGCAAAAGCCCTGGCGGCCGTAGCGCTCGGTTTGGGCCAGGGCCCCCGTGGGCCCGTAGTAGCGGAACGTGCCCACGGGCCGGCCGTGGCGGTAGCGCCCCGCCGTGAAGGGCTGGGTGCGGGCGGCCTCGTCGTAGTAGGTGCGCCAGCGGCCCTGGCTGCGGCCGTGGCGGTCGGTGCGGTTGGCGGCGGGGCGGTTGCTGGCGCAGGCCCCGCACATCAATAAACTCAGCAAGAGTAGGCTACGGCAGTGCATGGGCGAATGAAATGGCGGACAGCTAAAGGTAGCGAAGCGCAACTAATATTTTAGTTGAAACGCGGCGGACGAAGAAATTATTGTGCGGTGGGGCCCGGCTGTCGGGCGGGCCGGGCGGCTACCTTTGCCGCCGGCCGCGTACCGTCCGGCCCCCGCCGCTATGCTTTCGCACGACGTAGACTACCGCATCCTGGGCACCGACATCCAAGTGCTGGAAATTGAGCTGGACCCCAACGAAACCGTGGTGGCGGAGGCCGGCGCCATGGTGTACATGGAGGAAGCCATTGCCTTTGAAACCAAAATGGGCGACGGCTCGGCGCCCGACCAGGGTGTGCTGGGCAAGCTGTTCTCGGCCGGCACGCGGCTGCTTACCGGCGAGTCGCTGTTCCTCACGCACTTCACGCACCGCGGCGGCTCTGGCAAGAGCAAGGTGGCGTTTTCGGCCCCGTACCCGGGCACCATCATTCCCCTCGATTTGGGTACCCTGCCCCAGGGCCTCATCGTGCAGAAAGACGGCTTCTTGGCCGCCGCCAAGGGGACCAAAATGAGCCTGCACTTCAACCAGAAATTTGGCGCGGGCCTGTTTGGCGGCGAAGGGTTCATCCTTCAAAAACTCACCGGCGATGGCAAAGCCTTCGTGCACGCGGGCGGCACCATCATCGAAAAACGGTTGAATAACGAGCTGTTGCGCGTAGACACGGGTTGCGTGGTGGCCTTCGAGCCCGGCCTGGACTTCAGCGTGGCCCGCGCCGGGGGCCTGAAATCGATGATTTTTGGCGGCGAAGGGCTGCTGCTGGCCACGCTGCGCGGCACTGGCCGCGTGTGGCTGCAATCCATGCCCGTTAAGAAGCTCATTCAGGCACTGGCCCCCGGCGGCGGCAACGCCCGGAAGGAAAGCGGCAGCGTACTGGGGGGCCTGGTGGGCGGCCTACTGGACGAGTAATGCAGGGGCCCCGCAAGGCCGGCTGGCTAGCGGGGCTGTTCGAACGCTGGTGGCCGGTTGGCCAACTCGTTGGTGTGCATCGATTGCGCCAGCAGCACGCCCACCACGCCCAACACCACGGCTACTGTAGCGGCCAGAAACCATAAAAAACGGCGGTTTTCGAAGCCATCGGCAGGGCGGTTGCGCTGGGCGGCCTGGCGCCAGCGGCGCGAATCGCGGGGGGGACGAGGGGCGGAAATGGTGGGCAAAGGAAGATAGAATAATAAGTAAAATAACCGAACTAGGCACCGGTCGTCAAAAAGACAACAGAATTCTAAAAATAAATCCCTAAAATATCCAGTATTATAAGGCTGCTGAGCAGCTATTTACGAACAAATATATAGCCCGGATTGCATAGGTGCAAACCCGGTTCCGTCCTATGCCGGGGCCCCGGCGGCCACGGCCAGCACCTGCTCCAGCACAGCCCGTGAATTCAGCAACCGGGGCACTTTATGCTGCCCGCCGAGCTTGCCCTGGCCCGCCAGCCAGCGCGCAAAGGTGCCCGGGGGGAGCACCCGCAGCAGGGGCGGGGCCAGGGCCAGATCGCGGTGGCGCTTGGCGTCGTAGTCGGAGTTGACGCGGCGCAGCGTGGCGTCGAGCACCGCCGCGAACTGGGCGGCGTCGGGCGCGGGGGCCCCGGGGGCCAGCTCCACGGCCCACTCGTGGCCGCCGCGCTGCACCTGCCCGCCGGGCCCCGCGGCGAAGTACACCGGCGCGGCCGTGAAGTCGTGCACGCGGCAGCCGGTGGCCAGGCTGGCAGCGGCCACGGCGGCCTCGGCGTTCTCGATCACCAATTCTTCGCCAAAGGCATTCAGAAAATGCTTGGTGCGCCCCGTGATGCGCAGCCGGTAGGGGCCCAGGCTGGTGAAGCGCACGGTATCGCCCACCGCGTAGCGCCACAGCCCGGCATTGGTACTGATAACCAAGGCATAAGGCTGGCCCAGTACCACTTCGTGCAGCGGCACGGGCTGGGGGTCGGGCGCGTCCCACTGGGCAGCGGGCAGGAATTCGTAGTAGATGCCGTGGTCGAGCAGCAGCAGCAGGTCTTCGTTGCCGGGCTGGTCTTGCAGGGCGAAGTAGCCCTCGGTGGCGTTGTAGATCTCCAGGTACTGCATGTGGGGCCCCGGGATGAGCTGCCGGAACAGCTCGCGGTAGGGCCCAAACGCCACCGCCCCGTGCAGGAACAGCCCCAGGTGCGGCCACACTTGGGTGATGTCGGCGGCCCCGGCCAGCTCCACCACGCGGCGCAGCAGCAGCAGCATCCAGGTGGGCACGCCGGCCAGCACGCGCACGTCCTGGCGCAGGGCGTGTTGGGCGATGCGTTCCACCTTGTCTTGCCACTCGCCGAGCAGGGCCAGGGGCAGGGGCGGGGTGCGCAGGCTTTCGGCCCAGGCCGGCAGCTGCTGCATGATCAGCGCCGACACGTCGCCCACCCGCGAGGCCGGCTCCTGGGGCCGGAACGGGTTGGGGAAGTGCGTGCCGCCCAGCGAGAGCGTGCGCCCCGCCAGCAGCCGGTGCTGTGGGTAGAGAAAAGTGCTGAGGGCCAGCATGTCGCGCCCGGCGCGGTAGTGGCCCTGGCGCAGGCTCTCGGGCGTCACGGGCACGTACTTGCTGCGGGCGTTGGTGGTGCCGCTGCTCTGGGCAAACCACTGCGGGCGGCCGGGCCAGAGCACGTCGGGGGCCCCGCGCAGCACGCGTTCTAGCGCCGGGTACAACTGCTCGTAGGTGCTCACCGGCACGCGCCGGGCAAATTCGGCCGCCGTGGGGGCCTCGGCGAAGCCGTAGCGCCGGCCCCACTCGGTGCCCCGGGCGCGGCGCAGCAGCTCGCGCAGCACCCGCGCTTGCACCGCGTGCGGCTCGGCCCGCACCCGCGCCAGCCGGGGGCGGCTCTCAAGCTGCACGGCGGCGGACAGGAGCTGGTCGAGCACGGGGTTGACTGGAGAAGTTAGGAAATGAATGGGAGGAAACGGGGTATCTGGGGCCCCAGGCCGTTCTGCTCAGCCACCTTTCCGGCGCACTTACACGTTGCGCTTCAGCTCGAAATTCTTGCCCAGGTATACGCGGCGCACGGTTTCGTCGCCGGCCAGGTCTTCGGCGGTGCCGGCTTTGAGGAGCTTGCCTTCGAAGAGCAGGTAGGCGCGGTCCACGATGCTGAGGGTCGAGTTCACGTCGTGGTCGGTGATGAGCACGCCGATGTTGCGGTGCTTGAGCTTGGAGACGATGCCCTGAATTTCCTCGGTGGCGATGGGGTCGACGCCGGCAAATGGCTCGTCGAGCAGCACGAACTTGGGGTCGACGGCCAGGGCCCGCGCGATTTCGGTGCGCCGCCGCTCGCCGCCGCTCAGCACCTTGCCCAGGTTTTTGCGCACGTGCGTGAGGCTGAATTCGTTGAGCAGTTCCTCGGTTTTGGCGAGGCGCGCTTTTTTGGGCATGTCGGTCATTTCCAGCACGGCCAGGATGTTTTCTTCCACGCTCAGGTCGCGGAACACGCTGGCTTCCTGGGCCAGGTAGCCCACCCCGAGGCGCGCCCGCTGGTAGATGGGCATGTTGGTTATCTCGGTGCTGTCGAGGAAGATGCGGCCGCCGTTGGGTTTCACCATGCCCACCATCATGTAGAAGCAGGTGGTTTTGCCGGCCCCGTTGGGCCCCAGCAGCCCCACAATTTCGCCCTGCTCCACGGTCACGCTCATGTCGTTGACGACGGTGCGGGCCTTGTATTTTTTGACGAGGTGGTCGGCGCGGAGAATCATGCCCGCAAAGGTCGGGCACAGCCGCCGAAAGGAACCGGCCGGCATTTGCGCTAATTTTGCTGGGGGCCCCGGCCCGCCGTAATTTCTACCCTTTGCTGATGTCCGATTCTTTCCCGCCACTGGCGGCCAGTGCCACCCGGCTGCGGGTGGCGCAGGGGCTGGTGCTGCTCTTCCACACCACGGGGCTGGTGGGGCTGCTGTTTTCGCACGACCCCGGGTTTTACCTCCGCTTCACGCCCCTCACGCTGCTGCTGTCGGCGGCGCTGCTGGGGGCGTTCCAGCCGGAGCGCAACGCGTCGTTTTGGCAATTTTGCCTCGCCGTGGGCTTGCTCGGCTTCGCGGCCGAAGTGGTGGGCGTGCACACCGGCAAGCTGTTTGGCAACTACGCGTACGGCGACACGCTGGGCCCCAAGTGGCTCGACGTGCCCCCGCTCATCGGCCTCAACTGGGTGATCATGACGTACCTGGCCGGCGTGCTGGCCCACCGCTTGCCCCTGGGCGAGCTGGGCCGCACCCTGGTGGCGGCCTTGCTGATGGTGGGCTTCGACCTGTGCCTGGAGCTGCCCGCCGGCCGCTACGACTTCTGGCACTGGACGGCGGGCGTCATCCCGTTCCGCAACTTCCGCGACTGGTTCATCCTCGCCTGCCTGGCCCAGATGCTGTTCAACCGCGCCCGCTTTGTGAAAACCAACGCCCTGGCGCCACTGCTCTACGCGGCGCAGCTGCTGTTTTTCTTCGCCCTCGAATGGCTGGGGCCCGGCAAGTAGCCCCGGCAAAGCCGCCAGCCGGCCGGGCCATTGCCCCGGCACCTCCGGGGCCCCCGCCGCGTTAAGGAGACACGTATGCAGAACATCCTTTTTTTCGGCGACAGCCTTACGGCCGGCTACGGCCTGCCCGCGGCCGCCAGCTTTCCCGCCCTCATCCAGCAAAAACTTGACGCCGCCGGCCTGCCCTACCGGGCGCTCAACTACGGCGTGAGCGGCGAAACCAGCGCCGGCGGCCGCGCCCGCCTGCCCGCCGTGCTGGCCCGCCAGCCCGCTGACGTGTTCGTGCTGGCCCTGGGGGCCAACGACGGCCTGCGCGGCATCCCGGCCAGCGAAACCACCCGCAACCTGCAAGCCATCCTGGCCGCCGTGCGGCAGCAGTTTCCGGCCGCGCCGCTGGTGCTGGCCGGCCTGGAATTCCCCTTCGACCTAGGGCCCCTGGGCGGCCACCGCCTGGCCCAGTACGCCGCCGATTTTAAGGCCCTGTTCCGCCCCTTGGCCGCGCAATCCGGTGCGGCCTTCGTGCCCTTCCTGCTGCACGGCGTGCTCGGCCGCCGCGAGTTGAACCTGGCCGACGGCGTGCACCCCAACGCGGCCGGCCAAAAGATTTTAGCGGAGAACGTGTGGGCCGTGCTGGGGCCGTTGCTGAGCAACGGCGCAGCTTAGCGCCGTTGCTCAGCAACGGCCCCAGCACGGCCCACTTTCTTTCGGAGTTCGATCCAGTCCATAAGGTCAGTGCGTTATGACCATGAAAGACGACGTTGCGGTTCCAGAAGAATGGATGCTGAGCTACGAAGAGGCTTCGAACAGCGTCTACAAGATGGGGCTAACTTCGAATGGGGGCCCCGTGGTTGAAACCACTGGCAGCGATTGGGAAGCGATGCGCAAGTGGTGCGTTGAATCGGCAAGGGGTACCGACGACCAGTTGGCCCGAGTGCCCCGCTGGCCGCGAAGAGCTTCCTAAAACAAACTGCCCTGCACTGCCTGCGGGATAATGGTTGGCGGGGCCACCGCGATGCCCGTCAATTCTTTTATGCGGGCCAGGAAGTGCTGCGTCCAGATGGGGGCGTGGCGCACGTCGCGCTGGTGAATGAAGAAGTAGGCCGCGTGCAAGCCCTGGGCGTACCAGGCGGCCAAGCGCTCGGCCCAGGCGTCGGCGCGCTGGTAGTCGGTGCTGTGCAGGCCGTGGCCGTTGAAGCGCACGAAGGCCGTGGGCGTGGTCAGGCGCATGGGCAGCACGTCGCGCCGCCCGGCCACGTCCGTGATGACCAGCGTCTTGTTCAGGGCCTCCAGCGTGGCAAACACCGCGTCGGCCAGGGCGCGGTCGGAAAACCAGCGGGGGTGGCGCAGCTCCACGGCCAGCGGCACGGCGGCGGGCCAGTCGAGCAGAAAGCGCTCCAGCCGCGGCAGGTGCTCGGGGCCCAGGTGCGGCGGCAGTTGCAAAAACGCCCAGCCTAGCGTTTCCTGCATTTCTTCGATGGCCCGGGCGAAGGGCACCACCAAATCGTCGGTCTGGAACAGTTCGCGCTCGTGGCTGATGCTGCGCGGCAGCTTGGGGCAAAACTTGAAGCCGGGCCCTACCGCCGCGCGCCAGCGCCGCACGGTGGGCGCGTCGGGGATGCGGTAGTGGGTGGTGTTCAGCTCTAGGCTGTTGAACTGCCGGGCGTAGTAGTGCAGGTACTCGGGTTCCTTGATGCCGAGCGGAAAGTACGAGCCCAGCCAATCCTTGTTCGTCCAGATGGGGCAGCCCACGTACAGCGCCGGCGGCCGGGGCTGCGCCGGGCGGGCGCGGGCCAGCAGGCGGGCCGTGTCGGGGTGGTCGGGGGGCAGGCCAAAGTTGACGTAGCGCAGGTCGGGCAGGCGGCCAAAATCCATGGGGCAAAGGTAGGGCCGGGGCCTCCGCGGGGCCCCGGGGCCGGGGGCCCTGCCCTGCCGATTTGGGCCTTAAAGTGACGCTTCAGGCATTACGAAATAAAGCTGACATGTGCAACCCGGCGAACCGCGAAGAGCGGTTGCCCAGGCCAAAATTTTGCACCCGTCGCATAATCTTATTTCGTGATATAGGCCCCTCAATGGACTAGATTTTTGAAAAGCGGGCTTCCCGTTGCCACGGGCGGCTTTTGCTTTTTAGTAAATGGATGAATTTTGTGCAAGTTTTATGAGAAAAGAACAATTTTTAAACTACTTGGCTTGGCAGTGGGGCCCTAATTTTTAGCAGGCCCTGGCGAGGCGGGTAATTTTGACTCATTCACCACCCTATGCCATCGATGTTATTATTTCGTAATTCTGCGTTTGCCTTCGTTTTATTCTTATCGCTACTGTTGAGCTTGCCTGGCTTGGCCCGCACCAAGCGGTCGGCCCGGGTACGGCGTATGGCCCATACCCACATGTGCAAGCACGTGCTGGAACCCCACGAAATCAGCACCAACATGGTGCTGCGCGGCCGGGCCTCGTGGTACGGCAAATACTTCCAAGGCATGGCAACGGGCAACGGCGAGCGCTACAACCGCTTCGCTTACACCTGCGCCCACAAAACCCTGCCCTTCAACACCCGCCTGCGGGTAACCAGCGTGCTTACCGGCCACTCGGTGGTGGTGCGCGTGAACGACCGGGGCCCCTTCCGCCACCGCCGCATCATCGACCTGAGCGAGCGGGCCAGCCAAGAGTTGAACCTGCAAGAGTTGGGCGCGGCCACCATCGTGGCCGAAGTCGTGGCCCCCGAAACTCCCCTGGGCCCCACCACGGCCCCCAGCAACCTGCTGGCCCTATGCCTGGGCGACCCGCACCCCCGCGCCCCGTTCACGACTTACGCCGTGGCCCCCGCGGCCGCCGTTGCGGCCCCGGCCCCGGCCCTGGCGGTTGCTCCGGCGGCTGCCGGGTTGGTGCCGGCCACGTTTGAGGTGCAAGTGGGCGAATTTGCCACGGCCGCCGATGCGCAGGCGGTGCTGGCCAAAATCCAGGCCCTCGACCCCAACGTGCACGTGGAGCTGGCCAACGACCTGCTCGACGGCCGCCAGCGCAGCCGCGTGCTCGTGGGTACGTTTGGCGAGCGGCCCCAGGCCGAGGCCGTGCGCCGCTGGCTGCTGGTGTGGGGCATCGGTGGGCAAGTGCGCGAGGTGGCGCTGCGCTAGCCGCGGCGGTCCAACTTACTCCTTATATAGTAGTATTCGTCGCGCAACGAAAAGATAACCGAAGCGGCAACCGAATGAACAGTCGGTTGCCGCTTTTTTGCGCGGCCGTGCGCACCTTGCGGCCGCGTGGGGCCCCGTCCCGCGGCTACCTTCGTTCCTCTCTTCACCTTAGCAGTTCTTTCATGGCTTTCACGTTTAAACCCTACGCGCCTGCGGCCAAGTACAAGCAGGCGGCGGCGTACTTCTCGATGGAGTTTGCGCTCGACCAGGCGCTGAAAATCTACTCCGGTGGCCTGGGCTTTTTGGCCGGCTCGCACATGCGCTCGGCCTACGAGCTGAAGCAGAACTTGGTGGGCATCGGCATCTTGTGGAGCTACGGCTACTACGACCAGGGCCGCAACCCCGACCAAACCCTGCGCGTGGACTACACGCAGAAGAGCTACTCGTACCTGCAAGACACGGGGCTGCTGTTCCCCATCACCATCCACGGCGCCGACGTGCACGTGCGGGCCCTGTACCTGGCCCCGGAGGTGTTCGGCACGGCCCCGATGTTCTTCCTGACCACCGACATCCCGGAGAACGACTACATCTCGCGCACCATCTCGCACCACCTCTACGACCCGGACGCGGCGGCGCGCGTGGCCCAGGCCATCCTGCTGGGCGTGGGCGGTGGCAAGCTGCTGGACGTGCTGAACCGCCCCACCGACGTGTACCACCTCAACGAGGGCCACGGCCTGCCGCTGGCCTTCTACCTCTACGAGAAGCACGGCCGCCAGCTCGAAGAAGTGCAGAAGCGCCTCGTGTTCACGACGCACACGCCCGAGCTGGCCGGCAACGAAGAGCGCCCCATGAAGCTGCTCACGGACATGACCTTCTTCGGCCCGGTGCCGGAAGAAGAAATCCGCCGGGTGGCCCGCCTCGACGGCGCTTCGCTCAACTACACCCTCACGGCCCTGCGCTTCGCGCACCGCGCCAACGCCGTGAGCAAAGTGCACGGCGAAGTGGCCAACGAAATGTGGGGCCACTACGAGGGCATCTGCCCCATCATCCCCGTCACCAACAGCCAGAACGGCACCTACTGGCGCGACCCGCAGCTGGCCGCCGCGGCCAAAAGCAAGGACGACGGGGCCCTGCTGGCCCGCAAGCGCGAGCTAAAAAAGGCCCTGTTCAAGGTGGTGGCCGACCAAACGGGCAACGTCTTCGACCCGGACGTGCTGACCATTGTGTGGGCCCGGCGTTTTGCCGCCTATAAGCGCGCCGACTTGATTCTGCGGCACTTCGAGCGCTTCGTGGCCCTGGCCACCAACGCCAAGCACCCCATCCAAATGATTTGGGCCGGCAAGCCGTACCCGCTCGACCACGGGGCCATTGGCGTGTTCAACAGCCTGATCACGCGCACCAAAAACCTGCCCAACTGCGCCGTGCTCACCGGCTACGAGCTGGAGCTGTCGGCCGAGCTGAAGAAGGGCTCCGACATTTGGCTGAACACGCCCCGCTACCCGCGCGAGGCCAGCGGCACCAGCGGCATGACCGCCGCCATGAACGCCTCGGTGAACCTGAGCGTCGCCGACGGCTGGATTCCGGAGTTCATCCGCGACGGCGAAAACGGCTTCGTCATCCCCCACTCCCCGGTAGAGCAGGCCGAGGACGTGAAGGACGACGCCGAAGCCACTGCCTTGCTCGACGTGCTCGAAAACCACGTGCTGCCGCTCTACTACGACCAGCCCAAGAACTTCCTGAAAGTGGTGAAAACCGCCATGAAGGACGTGGAGCCGATGTTTGAAAGCACCCGCATGGCCAAGGAGTACTACGAGAAACTGTACAAGGCCTAAGCAGCTGGTTTTAACTATTATAAATGCCATCCCTAGGGCCCTAGAAAATGGCGCGATGGGTACTGGAAGCAAAAAGCTGCTCCATGGGGGCAGCTTTTTGCTTTCAGTAAAAATGCGTTCTAGACTGCACCCCGGAGCAGCAAAATGCGTTGAATAACTACCACCTATTATTTAAAAAATTATGTGCGGCCGCTACACCTTCATCACCCCCGCGCCTTCGGCGGAAAACCGTTTCGGGGCCCGGTTCGACGCGCCCGCGCTGGCCACCTACAACGCCGCGCCTTCGCAGCAACTGCCCATCATCACCAACGCTGCGCCGGACCGCATCCAGCTGATCGCCTGGGGCCTGGTGCCCAGCTGGAGCCGCGACCCCGCCGCGGGCCCCAAGCCCATCAACGCCCGCGCCGAAACGCTGGCCGAAAAACCCAGCTTCCGGCAGCTGCTGGCGCGGCGGCGCTGCCTGGTGCTGGCCGACAGCTTTTTTGAGTGGCAGGCGCTGCCCGCGGGCAAGGTGCCGCACCGCATCTTGCTGCGCGACGAAGCGCCGTTTGCCTTCGCTGGGCTCTGGGACGAGTGGCTCGACCGCGCCACTGGCGAGCTGCGCCCCACGTTCACTATCGTCACCACGGAGCCCAACGCCCTGATGGCCACGCTGCACAACCGCATGCCCGTCATCCTGCCGGGCTCCGACGCTGAGCGCGCCTGGCTCGACGACGGCCTGGGGCCCACCGCCCACCAGCAGCTGCTCGTGCCCTACGACGCGGCCGCCATGCGCGAGTATGAAATCACGAAGCGCGTGAACTCGCCCGCCCACAACGACCCCGAGGTGCTGGCCGCCGCGTAGCTCGTTGGGGCCCCGGCGGTACCGGCTTACTGGCCCCCGAAACGCGCTAGTGGTGCGTGCCTTCGCCCAATCCCTGCTGAATGACGCGGAACGCCGGGTCGTTGGGCTTCAATACTTTGCGCAGCTGGGTTTTGGCTTGCACAAAGTGCGGCCGGGCATCCACAAGCTGCCCCAATTGCATCGACAGGATGCCCGCGTATAAGTGCAGGTAGCCCTGCGCCTTGGGCGTGGGTGGAGCCGTGGGCAGCCGGCTGTTGAAGAACGCCAGCAGGGCCGGGGCGGCGCTTTCCGCTTCGTAGATGCCCATCAGGTCGGTGTACACTTGCTCGTCGCTTGGGTTGAGCCGGAAGAGGCGGTCGGTGAGAACCGGCGCTTGGGAGGCGTGGGCCGCTACCGCCGCGGCTACTTCGCTTTTGAGGGCGGCGTAGGGGCCCGTGGGGGCCGCGGCAACCGGCCCGGGCGTCTGCGCCCATAGCTGGAGCGGGGCCAACAGCAAACCAACAACAAGCAGGGTAACGCGCATAGCTAGGGAAAAAACTGGCCGGAGAAATTGGGCCGGCAAGTAACTACCGGCAAGCCATAACCGACCCGGGCCCCGACAGTGTCACTGGTTGCTGGCCACAGTCTTTGTTGTAATAAATCATTAATTAACAAGGGGATGCAGCCAATCTGGGCCCCTGGCTACGGCCGCGCTGAGGCCCCGCGGTGGCCTGGCCCAGCGCTTTGCCCGGCGGCACCGTATTTTGCTGCCTATGCTGGCCTACCACATCATGAAGCCCATCGTGCAAGCCTCGCTGCGCGTGTTTTTTCGGCGCGCCGAGGTGCGCCACCGCAAGCGCCTGGCGCTGCCGGGGCCCCTGCTGCTGGCCGTGAACCACCCCAACACCCTGATGGACCCGCTGCTGGTGGCCGCCCACATGCCCCGGCCGGCCGCGTTCCTGGCCAAGAGCACGTTCTTCAAAAACCCGGTGTCGCGGGCCATTTTTGAGTCGGTGAACTGCCTGCCCATCTACCGCCGGCAGGACGCCGAAGCCGCCGCCGCCGCCAGCGGCCGGGCCCTGAACGCCGCCGAGCTGCACGCCCAAAACGAAGCCGCCTTTGGCAAGTGCTACGACTACCTGGGCCAGGGCCGGGCCATCATGATTTTTCCCGAAGGCATCAGCCTAAACGAGCGCAAGCTGCGGCCGCTCAAAAGCGGTGCCGCCCGCATTGCGCTGGGGGCCGAAGCCCGGCACAATTTCCAGTTGGGCCTGCACGTATTGCCGGTGGGCATCAACTACTTCGACCCCACGCGGTTCCGCTCCGACGTGCTGCTGAACGTGGCCCCGCCCATTCGGGTGGCCGACTACGCCGCCGCGTACGCGGCCGACCCCGACGCGGCCGCCGATGCCCTCACCGCCGCCATCCAGCGGGCGCTGGAGCGGCGGCTCGTTATCAGCCGCGACGCGGCCAGCGACGCGTTGGGCCAGCAAATCGAGCGCACCTTCGGCGTTCACCTCAACCCCGACGACGACCCCGATACGCTCTACGACAACTTCCAGGTGGGGCGCACGCTGCTGCAAGCCGTGGCCTACTTCGAGCAGCACGACCCTGCCCGCCTCGCCGCCGTGCGCGCCCAACTGGCCGATTACCTGGGGGCCCTGCACCGCCACGGCCTCGACGACGCGGCCCTCGACGAGCAGCGCCGCGGCCGCCTGGCCGGCCTCGTGAACCTGGCCCTGGGCCTGCCGGTGTGGCTGTACGGGGTGCTGAACAATTACGTGCCCTACCGGCTGCCGGCGCTGGTGGCCGCGCGCGCCACGCCCACCGAACCCGAGTTCCGCGCGGCGGTGCTGATGGGGGTGGGGGTGGTGGCGTTCCCGCTGTGCTACGGGCTGCAAGCCGCCGCCGTGCAGCACTGGCTCACGCACCGCTGGTGGCTGACGGCCCTGTACGTGCTCAGCCTGCCCATCAGCGGCTTCTACGCCCTGGGCTACGGGGTGGAGCTGGCGGCCCGGCTGCGGCGGCTGCGGGCGCTGCGGCTGTTCCGGCGGGCCCCGGCGGTGGGGGCGGGGCTGCTGGCCCAGCGGGCGGCCATTGTGGCGGCCCTGGAAGCGGCGCGGGTGCGCTACCTGGGGGCCCCGGCGCGCCCGGCCTAGGGCCCCGGGCCGGGGTGCCTACTTTTGTGGATGGCCCACCAACTAGCAACGTTATGATTTACGGTATGTGCTTCGACGGAAGCGTGGTGCGGGGACGGGGCGACGACGGCCGGCCGCTGCATTTTTCCAACACCCGCGCCACCGGCCACGTCGAGCACTTGGAATTTCACTACGCCCGCGCCCGCCAAATGGGCCTGACGCGCTTCCGCGACACGGTGCTGTGGGACGAGGCCCGCCAGGGCCCCGACTACCACTGGCTTGACCGGCTGCAAGCCGTCGGCCAGGGGCAAATAGAGCTGGTGCTCAACCACTACGGCCTGCCGGAATGGATCGACGAGGCCATGTTTTGGGACGGCCGGGCCGCGGCTGTCATGCACGACTTGGCCTGCCAAATTGCCCGGCGCTACCGGGGCGCGTTCCGCAGCTACAACGTGGGCGTGGAGCTGGGCATCTGGACCGATTGGATTGCGGCCCCCCAGGGCCGCCAGTGGCCTTTCGGCGGCCGCAGCTGGTGGGAGGTGTACCGGCAAACCAGTGCCATCACCATCGCCATTGCCCGGGGCCTCAAGGCGGGCGACCCCGCCTGCCGCACGGCCATGAGCGAGCCCTGGGGCTGGGGCGACGTGCCCTACGCCGACCAGGCCCGGCCCTTCGCCACCGTGCTGGGCTGGCCCGACGCCGTGGCCGATGCCCACGACTGCCCCACCTGGCAGCAGGGCCGCGCCGATTTGCTCGACGTGGTGGGGCTGAACATTTACTTCGACCACGACATCCCCGCCCTGCTGGCCGCCGCCCGCCAGCTGTTCCCCGGCCAAGAAGTAATAGTGGCGGAAACCGCCAACATCTACCGCCCCGACTGCCACCCGCCGGCGCTGTGGTGGGCCAAGTTTGAAGCCCTGGGCGAGCCCGGCCTGGAAGTGTGCTGGAGCCCGGGCCTCACCGTGCTCACCCACGAGCTGGGCGAGCGCATGGCCGGCAACCTGCTCAGCGAAGACGGCACCCAGCACTGGCACAAGCCGGAATAGGTTTTTGACGGTCAGGTGCTTCTTTGTCAGAACCAAGACAAAAATCTGACAACCAATGCCTAAGCGCTAGCCTGCCAGGGCCCCCGCGGCCAACGCCGCGCCCACCAGCGCCACGGCCGGCACCCGCTCCCAGAGCAGCAGCAGGAAGGTGGTGCCCACCAGCAGCGGGTTGAGGGGCACGGCGGCGATGGGGCCCAGGTGCCAGTGCCAGGGCAGGGCCAGCAGGCGGTCGGGCAGGGGGTGGTAGAGCAGCAGCGTGGCGGCGCACACCAGCCCGGCGCTCACGGCGTTGATGCCTTCGAGCGAGGCCTTCACCACGCGGTACTGCCGCAGCCGGGCCCAGAAGCGCAACACGAAGAAAATCAAGAACGTACCTGGTAAGAAAATGCCCGCCGTGCCCACCAGGGCCCCCAGCACCTGGCCGGCCGTGCCGCTGCCCTGCGCCCGCATGGCCAGGGCCCCGATGTAGGCGGCGATGGAAAAGTTGGGGCCCGGCACCAGCTGCACCGCGCCCAGCCCCGACAAAAACTCGGGCGGCGTGAGGTAGTGCTTGAACTCGACGAACTCGGCGAACAGCAGCGGGGCCAGCACCTGCCCGCCCCCAAACACCAAGGAGCCGTTGCGGTAGAAATTCTCGAACAGCCGCACCGGCAGCCAGCGCGTGTAGTGCCCCAGCAGCGCCGCGCCCACCAAAATGCCCAGCCAAAGCCCAAAATTGGCCCACTCCACTTGAAGCGGTTTCTTCTCGGGCTCGATGGCGTGCTTGCGGTAGCGCGCCGTGGTCACGGCGCCGCCGGCCAGCAGCAGCACCGGCAGCACCCACGGCAGCTGGAAGAAGTACGCCAGCATGGCCGAGGCCACCGTGAGGCCCACCGCCGTCTTGGTTTGGATGACCTTCTCCCCAATTCGGTAGGCCGAAAACGCCACGAAGCCCACCGCCACCGGCTGCACAAACTGCACCAGCGCCGCCACCCGCCCGGGCCCGAGGTGGCTGAGGGTGAGGCCGGCCAGCGTCATGAGCAGCGTGGCCGGCAGCACCCACACCAGCAGCGTGAGGTAGGCCAGGTTGGGGCCCCCCAGCCGGTAGCCAATCACCGTCACCGTCTGGGTAGACGTGGGCCCCGGCAGCAGCGCGCACAGGGCTTGCAGCTCCAGCAGCTCGGCGGCGCTGAGGTAGCGGCGCTTCTCCACCAGCAGCCGGAACATCATGGCCAAGTGCGCCGAGGGGCCCCCAAAGGCCGTGCAAGCCAGCGCGGCCACGTCTTTCAAAAACACGAGGTTGCGGCCCCGGCGCAGGCGGCGCCCGCCCCGCCGCAGCGGCACGGGAAACGAACGGGAAGCGGGGGGCAGAAGCGGCACGAACGGGCGGGAATTGCGGGCTTCGAAGATAACGGCCCTCCGCCACCGGCCAGCAGGGCCTTCGCAAAAAAAGACCACCCGGGGCCCCAGGCGGTCTTTCGCAAAACGGCAAAAAAGATAACTATTTCTTTTTCAAGCCCAACTCGATCAGGCGCTCGTTCAGGAATTCGCCGGCCGTGATGTCGGCTTCTTTCTTGGGGTTGTCGGGCGTCACGCAGTGCGCCAGGGCGGCCAGGCTCATCTCTGAGCGCGGGTGCATGAAGAACGGGATGCTGTAGCGCGAGGTGTTCATTTTCTCGCGCGGCGGGTTCACCACCCGGTGGATGGTGCTGCGCAGCACGCCGTTGGTGAGGCGCTGGAGCATGTCGCCCACGTTCACCACAATCTGGTCGGGTAGGGCCGTGATGGCAATCCACTCGCCGTCGCGGCGCAGCACTTGCAGGCCGTCGGCGCTGGCGCCCATCAGCAACGTAATCAGGTTGATGTCGCCGTGCTCAGCGGCGCGCACGGCGTCGGCCGGCACCGCGTCGGGGTCCTCGATGGGGAAGTAGTGAATGGGCCGCAGGATGGAGTTGCCGTGGCGCACCTTGTCGTCGAAGTAGTGCTCGGGCAGCTCCAGGTACAGGGCGATGGCGCGGAGCACGTCCTGGCCCGCGGCCTCTAGCGTGCGGTAGGCGGTGAAGGTGCTGTCGTGAAAACCAGGCACTTCCGCGGGCCAGATGTTGTCGGGGTACTCGCCTTTCACCGGGTCGGTGGCGTCTTCTACCTCCTGGCCCACGTGGTAAAACTCCTTGAGGTCGCCGGTGTTGCGGCCCTTGGCGTGCTCCTTGCCCTTGCTGATGTAGCCGCGCTGGCCGGCCAGTTCCGGTTTCTCGTAGGCTTGCTTGGCCACGTCGGGCAGCTGGAAAAAAGCCTGCACGTTGGCGTATAGCTCCTTGGTTTGGGCGTCGTTGAGGCCGTGGTTTTTCAGGGCCACGAAGCCAATGCTTTGGTATGCCTCGCCGAGCTGCTGCACGAAACGGGCTTTGCGCTGCGGGTCGCCGGAGCGAAAATCGGCGAGGTCGAGGGATGGAATCTGGTCCAAGAGCGGGTCTTGCATGGCCAAAAAACAGAGAATGAAACGAATGAAAAAATTTCGGACCGGCTTAGCCAGGGCGGGTAAAACCAGACCGCAAGGTAAGAAACCGGCGGTGGCGGCGGTTGGTTTCGCGGCGGTTGTGCCCGCGAATGCCAAAGTATTGCGTTATTCGCGCAGATATCGCCTCCTGCGCACCCATCCCCTCGCCTTTTGCACTTTTCTGATAAACACCGTATCGCATTCTTATGAAAAACCGCTTAGCCTCCTGGTTGCCTACCGGCTTGCCGCTAGCCCTGGGCCTGCTCGCCGCCACTGCCTGCGACACCAGCCGCTCATCGACCGACGCCGCCGCGTCGAATAGCAACGTGCCCACCACCGCGCCCACTGCCGCCCAAAACAGCGCCATGGGGGCCGACGCGATGGAGAAGAACGGCATCCGCCTCACGCCGTTCAGCGATTCGCCCAAGTTCCCGGAGGCGCAAATGCGGCTGGTGTCGCCGCCGTCGGGCGTCACCGTGCCCAGCGGCGACGTGCGCTTCAACTACCAGATCAGCAACTTCATCCTCACCAAAATGAGCGGGG
>JBPBPC010000053.1:0-111603 GCA_050954665.1 Janthinobacterium lividum | reverse complement strand
CTCGTCCGTTGGGCCAAAAAGCCCGAAAACTACTTGGCCATGCTTCATTTTGCTTGTGCGCGAATCACCTGGTATAATTGCCTATTTGGATAGACTCTAAGAGGCATTGGCTCGTTGCGGGACATGATTAAGTTGGCGGCTAATAGCCAAACTGCATGACTAGCCGGCTGGCGCTCGTAATCGATGACCACGTGGCGAAAGCAGTTGGGCCAAGCAAAAGGGCGTTCCACAACCCAGCGCTCGGCGACCGGCACAAAGCCACGGGCGGCCGTTGGGGGCAGCTCGCGGACCGGTGCTGCCGGCCTAGAGCGTCCACGCGTTGTGCAGAATATCCTTCACAAGTGTTGCCCGCCAATGTGCTACGCACTCGGCAAACCAAGCCGCAAGTGCCTCCGGGCAGGTAGCCCCGTTCGCCTGCTAACGGAACTTTTTGGTAACCACCTCTTTGGCAGCTTCGGTGGCCTGGCCTAACGCAGCGGCGGTGGCGCTGGCGGTAAGAACTTCTTGGGCCCCGGCCAGGGCCCCGCCGGCCGTTTGGCCGGCGGCGTGAACCGCTTCTTGCACCCCTGCTGCGGTTTGAGCCACTTGCGCCACTTGTGCGCGCGCCGTTTGCACGGTGGCGTAGGCCCGCTTGGCGCTGCTTATGGCCCCCGCTAACGTCGTTGGCTGGCCGTGTTCGCGCGGGTCTGGGGCGGTAAACACCCGGCCCGGGCCCCCAGCGGTCAGGTCTAGCTGCGCCGCTGCTATCGTTAGGCGGCACCGGTACGCGCCGATGTTGCCCGCGCCGGCCGTGAACGACTCCTCGTAGCTGACGCATTCGCCGTCTTTGAACGAAACCGTTTCGTGGGCCATAAATTCGCTGGCGCTGAAAAACGACACGTGGCCGTCGAGCGGGCGGCGCGGAGCCGCGGCCCAGGCCAGCAACTGGTCGCCGTCCGGCACGTCGAGCACCAGTTCCAGCAAGCCGTGGCGCACCTTTTCGTTCACCCGGCCCCGGGCCCCGGTGGACTGGGTGAAGCTGTAGTCGCACAGCACCACGACGTACGTCTGCCCGTCAACTTCTAACTCGGCGTGGAAAGCAGCCATTGCAAGGAATCGTTTGGTGAAAAAATTGGCGCAACGCGGGGCGTGTGGTGGCAAATGCGCCCAAAAGTAACTGCGCTTGGCATGTAATAGCCCAGGGCAAGGCAACGGATGGCGGCTTGTCTCCAACGGTTTGGAGCAGCTCAAAATAAACAGGAGCCATAGCAACTCTTTCGGCCTCGGTCAGCCCGCAGTCGGGTCGGCGGCTTCGGGCACCAGCGGCGGGGCCATCGCCGGCACAACCTCGCTGGGCTCGGCACTTTCCTGCGTCGTGGCCCACACCACCGCGTCGCTGCCCGCGGGCTTGGTCAGGGCCAGCACGGTGCCTTTGCGCGCTTCACCGCTGATGATGAGCCGCGAGATGGGCCGCCGCAGCTGCTGCCGGATAACGCCCGTGATGGGGCGGGCCCCGTAGCGCGGCGTGAAGCCCGACAGGGCCAGGTGCTGCCGCGCCTCGGGGCTGAGGTCGAGGGTGATGCCCTGCCGCCGCAGTTGCTCCAGCAGGGGCCGCAGGTGGATGTCGAAGATGCGGCCCACGTTCGCTTCCGAGATGGGCGCAAAGGGCACAATTTCGGTGAGGCGCGCCAAAAATTCGGGCCGGAAATGGCGGCTCATGGTTTCCAGCAGCTCAGCGGCGGGCACGTGGCCCGCGGCAAAGCCGGCGCTGATTTGCTCGGAGCCGATGTTGGAAGTGAAGAGAATGACGGCGTTGCTGAAGTCACCCTCGCGGCCCAGCCGGTCGCTCAGCCGGCCTTCGTCCAGGATTTGCAGGAAGATGTCGAACACCGACGGGTGGGCTTTCTCAATCTCGTCAAATAAAACCACCGCGTAGGGCTTCTCCCGGATTTTGTTCACCAGCAGCCCGCCTTCTTCGTAGCCCACGTAGCCGGGGGGGGCCCCGTAGAGCAGCGCGGCGGAATGCTCCTCCTTGAATTCCGACATGTCGAAGCGAATCAGGAACGACTCGTCGTTAAAAAGGAAATCGGCCAGGGCCTTGGCCAGCTCGGTTTTGCCGGTGCCGGTGGGCCCCAGCAGAAAGAACGAACCGATGGGCTGCCCCGCCTTGGCCAACCCCGAGCGCGACTCCAGGATGGCCGCGCACAGGGCCCGCACGGCAAAGTCCTGGCCCACCACGCGCTGCTGCAGCACCTGGTCCATGCGCAGCAGCTTTTCGCGCTCGTTGCTTTGCAGCTTGCCCAGCGGGATGCCGGTTTTGCCCGACACGATGGCGGCAATGTCTTGCTTTTCCACGCTGGTCTTCTTGGTGCCAGCCAGGGCCCCCACGGCCCCCAAAATCTCGCGCAAGTAGGTTTCCAGCTCGGCGCTGGTTTCCAAGGTTTCGGGCTGCTGCTCGTTTTCCAGCTGGTTCAGCCAGAGCTGGCTGATCTGGTTCTGCACTTGGTACAGAAACCAGCGCAACTCGCGCAAGTACTCGGTTTCCCCGAGTTCTTCGCCGCGTGCGGCCAGGGCCTCAAACTCGGCCTGTAGCTGCGCAAGGCCGGCCACGGCCTGCTCGTCGAGCATGCGGATGGCGGCCATCGTGCGGTCCACCAGGTCGATGGCCGAGTCGGGCAGCTGCCGGTCCTTGAGGTAGCGCTTGGCCAGGCGCACGGCCTCGCCCACGGTGCCTTCGCCCAGGGCCAGGCCGTGGTGGGCGGCGTAGAGGGGCAGCACCCCCGCCAGCATCCGCTCGGCTACCACCACGGACGGCTCCTCCACGCGCACGCTGTCAAAGCGGCGGTTAAAAGCCTCGTCTTTTTCAATGTACTGCCGGTACTCGTCGTTGGTGGTGGCCCCGATGACGGTGAGCTCGCCCCGGGCCAATTCGGGCTTGAGCAGTTGCGCGATGCCGCTGCCGGCGCTGCCCTTGGGATCGAGCAGCACGTGGATTTCGTCGATAAACAAAATGGCGCGGGTGTACTGCTTCAGTTCGGTCAGCACCTTTTTGATGCGGTCTTCCACTTCGCCTTTGTAAGAAGCCCCGGCCACGAGCGTGCCCAGGTCGAGCTCAAACAGCGTCACCTCGCGCAGGTGCACCGGCACCAGGTCCCGGGCAATTTGTTGGGCAAAGCCTTCCACCAGCGCCGACTTGCCCACGCCCGGCTCGCCGATGAGCAGCACGTTGGGTTTGGTGCGGCGGCCCAAAATTTCGGCCACCAGCCTGATTTCCCGGTCGCGCCCCACAATGGGGTCCAGCTGGCCGTCGCGGGCCTGGGCCGTTTTATCGGTGCAGTAAGTGGCCAGCGCGCCGCCCTTGCCGGGGGCCCCCGCGGCCGGAGCCCCTGGCTGGTCCCCGCTTCCCTCGGTTGAGGCCGCGGCCGCGGGTATTTCGGCTTGGGCGGCGTCCAGCACTTCTTTCTGCGCCAGGGGCAGGGACTTTAGTTGCTCGGCCGTGAAGGCCAGGCCCGGCCGCAGCAGCGCGGCCAAGGCGCTGAGCGGATCGGTTTGGTCGCGCGAAAGCTGCAGGGCCACCAAGTCAGCCATTTCCAATACCTGCTGCACGCCGGGGTCGGGGGCCGGCATTTCGGGCGGGCGGGCGGCCTTGGGCTGGTCTTCCAGGCGCACCTCGGCCCATTCACGCAGGTAGTGAATGTCCTTGTCCAACACGGCCACCAGCCACGAAGCCAGCCCTATCTCGTTGTGCAGCAGCGCTGTGAGCAGATGCGGGGCCCCGTAGTACTGCTGACGGTATTCGTGGGCCAGGGCCTGCGCGATGTGCAAGCTGCGTTTGAGGTTGTCGGAGTAGGGCACGGGCAAAGGAGGACAGGAAGTGAAAAAATGAGCGATAAAACGCAGGTTGGGCTACGTGCGTGAGGGCCAATGGGGTTCGTTGCCGTACATTGGCAAGCGCTGGCGAAAAGCGCTGCGAATGAACGCGCCAAAAACCGGCAACAACCGGCCGGAGCGCTCAACCTTTGGGTTTGCCCGCCGTAATTTCTGCCGAAACGCCAACTTGCAACCGCGCCACGTCAAGCAGTGGCACATTTTTCCAGTACTTAGCCGTTCCACATTTTTTTCTCTACTCATGTACACGTACGGAATTGGCGGTCAGGAGCGGAAGCTCGACAACGCCTCCGAAGCCATTTCGGATATCCCCATCAACCGCACCTTGCTGGTGCAGAAGCTCACGACCAACGCCCCGTTGCGGGCGCAAATTGTGGAGGGCCTCAAGACGCCCGAAGCCGTATTTGCGCATTTCAAGCCCGAAGTAGCGGTCGACTTTGAGAACGCGCAAGGGGGCACGGTGCCCGAAAAACTAAACTTTGCTTCCCTGGGCGATTTTGGCAAGAAGGGCATCATCAACCAGAGTGATTTTTTGCAAGGCCTCGCCGCCGAAACCGACGATTTGCAAAAGTTGCTGCGCCAACTCAAGTCCAACAAGATTTTGAAAACGGCCCTGGACAACCCCGAAACCAAGGCGGCTTTCTTGGCCGCCATCCAAGCCATGATGGACGAATTGGTTTAAGCACCGGCCGGCGTCCCCATTTTTTTGCTTTACCGCCCCCCTCTTTAATATGGCCCTCGAATCGAAAGATGCCGCCGCGGCTGGTTACCGCCCCCGCGAAGGAGCCCCCTCGCTTGACCAAAGTACGCAAGCCCTGCTCAAGGTGGGCGGCTTCGATTTAATCGAAACCACCATCGACGGTACCTCCAACTTGAACCCGGAAAAGAAGGCCCGTAAAAAGATTTTTCTCTCGGAAGAAAACAAGAAAGCGGACCGCCAGCAGCTTAAAAAACGGTTGGCCCTGTGGCACGACTTACTCAGCGAAACGGCCTCGGTGGCCGACGCTGTAGAGAAGGGCCAGCAACGCGTGGAAACCACTGAGCAGCAGCTGACCAGTAACCTTAAAACGGCCGTGGAAGCCACCCACGAGTTGGAGCAGGCCTACCGCTCAATGGCCCTGTTTTTTCGCAACACCGACCAGGATGAGGTGAAAAACGTTTCCATTATGAACGCCGACAAGGACCAGTTGCAGGACCTGGACAACACCACATTCATCGACGCCGTGTCGGAAGAGTTGGAGCAGAACTACGACCGCCTGGACCTGCGCGACAACTACTCGCTACTGGTGGTGCCGGGCTACCTGGGCTCTAACAAGGTGATCGACAAGTGGGCTAAAATTGCCCATAAAAACAAGGTGATGATGGTCACCGACTTTGAGCACTACGACACGCCCGAGGACGTAATCGAGTTGTTTGAAGAGGCTAACTTAACCGGGGGCGACGCTTATAAATCGAACATCATTATGGCCGCCAACTGGTTGGTGGGCCGGGGCAAGCTCGAAGAAATTGGCGAAGAGGAAGACTTATTTGTGCCGCCTTCGTCGGCACTGGCTGGGCGCATCTATTCTACCTTGGCTTCGCAAGTCACGGCCGGCCGCAAACACGGCACCCTCAACGAAGTGGACGGCGTAAAATTTCCGTTGCGTAAAAGCGAAATTTCTAACCTCGAAAAAATTGGCCTTGTGCCCATGGTCAACGAATACGGCCGGGTGATGGCTTTCTCGGCCAAAACCCTGTTCAACGGCGACAACATTGGTTTGCAGACCTACTCGGTGGTGCGCGTGTTTGATTACGTGACCAAGGTGCTGATTGATTTCCTCAACCGCCGCGCCTTTGAAAACTGGGACCACAACATGCGCATGGACATCCAGAATCAAATCGTGCGATTCCTCGATGGCATTGCCGGCCCGGGCAAGCTCATCGAAAAGTTTTCGGTGAAAAAATTTGAGCGTGATCCGGACCAGAAAGACCGCATCTTGCTCGACATCCATATGATTCCTTACTTTCCCGCCAAAACCTTCTTGGTGTCGCTCGATGGTACCAAGGGCGACGACCCGGATAATCCCGGCCGTGACTGGAACGCGGAGTATGCCCAGCAATAAGGCGGCTATTCACAAAAGTGCTTTAACAAGCTTTTTTATGAATATTCAAATCTTGAATAATTTTTTAGTTGGCTTAGTTTCGTAATCAGCTACATAAGCTCAACCCTCGCTTTGTTTCATACGTTAGCTACACCAACGTTTCTTTCCTTCTCACCAATTTTCTTTTTCACATATGGCCTCTTTCAGTGCTGTTTTTGACGCTGCTGGCAGCGAAGAATGCGAAGTAGTAAGTTCTAGCTACACCTTCAACCAAACCATCGATGACAAAGGCCGGCCTTCGTCCGTGGTTCAAGGCGGCACCATTAAGGTGACTATTGTTTCGACCGACAGCGTAAAACTTATCAGTTGGATGCTAGACCCCTACAAGCGGGCTGAGGGCAAAATCGTCTTCAAGCGTGGCGACCAAGATTCGAAAATGAAAGAAATTGCCTTCAAAGAGGCTTACTGCGTCGGATACACTGAAAGCTTTGACGCCCGGGGCGCCGAAACCCAGGCATCAATGGTGCTGAGCTTGGTTATTTCAGCCAACAAAATCGATGTGAACGGCGCTTCCCTTGACAACAAGTGGGTATAAGCATCTAATAACCGTAGCTTTTAGATTTAAAAAGCCCTGCTGGCGAACCTGGCAGGGCTTTTTGTATGTAGGTTTTTTCAAATTCAAAGAACACGTCGTCAAGTAACAAAGCGCATTATGCGAGGCTACCCAATCCGCCTGTCTCGTGCGTAGCGCCACCACATGCAAAGCAAGCGGCGCCCGTACCAACGCTACGGCTACGGATCGGCGCAAGCCCCTAAATGCCCGCCGTGGTAAAGCCCAGCACGGGGGCTTCAGCGCCTTCACCCAAGCGAAACTCGGGGACCACGGCGGCCATTTCGTAGCGAACGATTACGTCGGTTTCAAACGCCACGAAGTACTCACACAGCAGGGCCAGGGCCTTGGCTGGCCATTCGTCGGCCAGATAGGTTTCCAGCCGGGGCACATTCAATCCTTGCAAGGTGATTTCAAGGGACGGCAATGTTTCCCGGTACTCGCCGCCCAGCACCAAATCGGTGCCCAAAACCAGCCGGCCCAGCCGGCCCAGCCCGCCGCCCGCCACGGGCCCCGCCGTTGGCTCGGGGATGGGGTAGTGCCGCGGGGCGGCCGTGCGCAACTTCACGGGCTGCCCCAGCACGCTCTCAAAGCACAGTTGGGTGCGGGGTAAGTCTCCCACCACGTTGTAGGCCAGCGGCAGCAGGTAAAGTAGGTTGGTGAGGGGGCCCGGCGGCAGGCCGCAGTCGGAGATGCCCCAGAACCGGGCCAGCGCCTCGTTGTACCAACGGGCCGAGAGGTTGGTGAAATAGCGCCGCTCCTCCTGCTCGATGCGCACACGGAAGCGAAAGAAATCCTGCTCGAAGGGTAGAAAAAAGAGTCGGGTGGCCTTTTCCTTGCGCCGCTGCAACCGGCTGTCCTCCACCATGGCCCGCACGCTGGGGCCCCCGTCGCCGGGGCTGCCCGGCTGGTGAAACGCCTGCTGCGGCAGGGCGTCGTAGAGTCCCTCGCGGTGCATTTCCAGCACGGTGCGCACCACCGGCCGGTGGCCGCGCTCGAAGGGCTCGTCGTACACGGCGCCCAGGTCGCGGCGGTAGCGGCGGGCGAACAAGCCCACCGGCCGCACCAAAAAATCATCGAACGCGTAGCCGTGGGCCAGTAATTCCGCTAGAATTACTTCCAAGCGCAAGTCAAAGGGCTGCCGGCGCAACCGAGCCAGCAGTTGGTGCACGGAGGTGGTGGAGGGGGGCACGGCGGAGGGAAGAGGGGAACGAGGCGCGGTAAAAGTAGCGGGCCAGTGCAGGTCAGTGCAGGTTAGTGCAGGTTAGTGCAGGTCAGTGCAGGTCAGTTTTGGATTGCGGACAGGAGCGGGCCCCGCCACGGGGCGTTGGCGGTGAGCAAGGATTTTCCGTACCTTGCTGGGGTCAAATATGGCCCTGAACAAGGCATTCCCGACCGTTCGCCGCTTCTTTTTCATGCTCCCCACTTCTGCTTCCCAGGCCCGCGGGGCCGCCAACAGCGCTTTGTCCAACCTTGGCTCGCGGGCCCAGGGCAGCCGGGTATTTCTCGGCCTGCTGTTGTACGTGGTCCTCACGGTGCTGGGCTTTGGGTTGCTGGGGCTGGCGGCGGTGCGCAGCCCGTGGCCCTTCCCGCCCACGCTGGCGTTGTTGCAGCTGGCGCTGCTGCTGCTGGGCTGGCTCTACGCGGCCCGGCTGCCGCACTGGCTGAGCTGGCTCGGCCCCGGCCGGCGCTGGCCCAGCGCGCTGGTGCTGCTGGGCACGGCCGTGGTGGGCGGGGCCAGCATCGTGGCCCTGCGGTGGGCGCCGTGGGCCCAAAACCATTTGCCGCCCGCTGGCTTTGCGCTGGCCGTGATACCGTTCCTGCTGCCGTATTTTTTTTGGCAATCGTACCGGGCGTGGCAAGCCGTTCCGCTCCGGCAGTACAAGCTTTGGCACTACAACCCAGTCGCGCCCGGCCCCGACTTGTCGCGCATGGACCTCAACCACTTCATGGTGGTTCACTTTTGGATGACGCGCCGCTACGGCGAAAGCCTGTACCACGATTTTTCGTCGAAAGCTCCGTACCAGATGCGCCTAAACGACCTGTTCGCTATTTTCTTAACCGACTACAACCGGCTCAAGCCCGACCAAGCCCTCCAGTACGTCGACGGCCAGGGCCAGGCGTTTGGGTGGCTGTTCTACGCCAAGCGGCCGTGGTGGCGCCGCCGGCACTACTACGACCCCGATTACACCTTTCAAGACAATTTCCTGCGCCAGAGCAGCATCATCGTGGCCCAGCGGGTGCCCCTGGCCGGGCCCAGCGCCGCGTAGCGGGCTGCCCTTCTTCCCTTATTTTTGCCCTTCTTCCGCGGCCATGCTTCCTGACATTACGCACTACCCCGTGAACTGGGTCGACGGGATGAAAATTTCCCGCCGCCACTTCACCGAGGCCGACCAGTTCACCACCGACCACCTGCGCGACGCCACGGCCTTGCACCTGCGCCCCGACTTGTACGGGCTGTTGCCGGCCACCGACGAACTGGGCGCTCCCGCTGCGTTCGAGCTGCTGTTGCACGTGGACGCGCAAAACGAGGTGCAGGCCCGCCTCACGCAGTGCCGGGCCGTGACGGCCGGCGGGGCCCGCATCGAAATCACGGCCAGCAGCGCGCCCTTAACGGCCCGCACTAGCCTGGCCCAACTGCTGGCGGTCTTTGGCCTGGTGGCCACCGAGGGCCTGCGCTTCAGCACGGTGCTCACCGTGAACCCGTTCGAACGGGTGCCCACCGGCACGCCCGCCCCTGAAGAAGTGCCGCCCCGCCATCCGTATTCCCGCCCCGGCTACGCTCTGAGCTTCGTGCCCACCGCGCAGCTGGGTGGGACCGCCGGGGCGGCCTTCGCGCTGGTGGTAGGCGAGCTGCTGTACGCCGACGGAGCGCTGCGGCCCGTGGCCCAGTTCATTCCGCCCAGCACGGCCCTGGCTAGCCACCCGGCCCTGTTGCAGGCCCTGCACCAGCTCGATTTTCAGCTGACGGAACTGGAAACCGACGCCTTCAAAATCATCCACAAAGTGAAGCTGCGGGCCGACAAGCGCAGTCCCCTCGCCGATTTGGTGCGCGAACTGGCCGAGCGCACCGTGTTTGCCCTGGCCCAGCAACTCACCACCTTGCGCCTGCTCGCGGCGGCCCAGCCCCCCAGCTACCTGCTCGACGCCCTGCTGCGGGTAGCCAAGCAAGTGAAAACTTCGCTCGACACCCTCACCGAAGCCGAACGGGAAGAACTACTGAAGTATTTTGAGCAGTGGTCGGAAACGCTGCCCGCCACGCTGCTTGGGGCCCTGCACGGCGCCGTAACGTTGGCCTACGACCACCACCGGGTGCACGAGCACCTGCGCCAGCAGCAGCAGCTGTGGCAGTTGCTGGGCAACATTTTCCGGCAGCTCAGCCAGTTGGAGTACATCGGCAAGAACCGCGAAGGCTGGCAGTCGTTCATTAATGAAAACCCGGTGGCGGCCCAGCCCCTCACCGTCACCATGCCCGAGTCGCGTCCCAACGGGGGCCTGCGCTGGAACCCGTTCTAGCGCGTTATTGCTGCTGCCCGCTGCTATCTTTCCGCCCGTATGACCCCCCTCAACCAACCCGAACGACGCACCCGCCTCTGGCAATTTGCGCTGCTGTACCTGCTGGCGCTGCTAATTCCGCTGGGTGCGTCCTACTACCTGTTTTCGAACAAGAGCATCGCCGACGAAAACACCCGCCTCAAACGCGAGTTGGACCGCACCCATGTGGAGCAGGGCCGCCTGCTGGCACAATTCGACTCGCTCACCCACCACCTGCAGCGCATCGACGCGGTGGACCAACGCCTGCGCGTGGAAACCAACGACCTCGTGCTGGGCAAGCTGGCCACCAACAACCAGGACTACCTCAACGACATTGCAGTGAGCCTAAGCCAGTTGCGCCTTGATTCGGTTCAGATGCAAATTCCCGCGCACCGCCTGCTGGTGCGCGACGTGCTGCGCGACTTCGACTTGTTTCGCTCCAACCGCAGCACCATCGACGGGCTGCGCCTGGAGCTGGCCAAGCGCGGCGATGCCGCCAAAGGCAGCGAGCGCCTGGCCACGGAGTTGGCCGCTGCCAAGCAGCAGGTCATCATGCTGCAAGCCAGCTTGAGCCGGCCCGCCCCGATGCAGGCACCTGCGCCCAGCGGTGGCGGCGGTGGGGGAGGGGGGGCTGCAACCGCTGCTGCACGCCTGCAAATTGAGTTGCTGCGCGACCAAGTAGCCTTTGCCAACGCCGACTGCCTGCGCCAGCGGGCCCTCGACAAAAAGAGCCGTAGCAAGGAGCGCAAGCAGCTGTTGCAAGAGTCACGCACTGCTTTCATTAAAATACTGCAAGCCCCGGCCACCGACGATTTGAAGCAGAGCATCGAAAAGACGCTCGAGCCCGTGAACCTCGAGTTAGGCCACCCGGCGCGCTTTTTTGGCTTGTTCTAGCCCGCTTACCGGTTCGGTGGTAACCGGGCTTCGTCCGCGCGAAGTTTCCAGTTGGCCGGTTGAGGCCCGGGGCGTAGGCTAAAACGGCCGGTAACTTGCCCGGCGGCAGGGCCCCAGGATTTGTCACCTACTCGGGCGTAACGAAGCCGCGGGCGTGGGCGTACCTTGGTGGGGGGCGCGTCATCCGCAGCGGGCCTTTCATTTCCTTTTGTATGAGCGCTACTTACTACCGTTTGCCGCTGGACTTGGCCGGCATCGTCGAGCGCCAGCAACTGCCCCGTTGCTCGGTGCAAGAATCCATTGCCCAGCACTTGTACCTGATGCTGACCACGTATTTTGGCGAGTCGCGCTACGAGCCGGAGTTTGGCTGCCAGGTGTGGGAGCAGGACTTCGAGGCCATGACCACGATGCGCTGGAAAGACAGCGTGCAATTTTCCATCGAGCAGGCCATCCGTGCCTACGAGCCGCGGCTGGTGCGCGCGCGGGTGCAGGTGGGCGTGATGGACTTTGAGCTGAAAAACGTGAGCCAGCGCATCCGCAAGCGGCTGGAAGTGACGGTGGCGGCCGCGCTGCACCACACCGACGAGCCGTTCGCGTTCCGGGCCAGCTTGTTCGTGGCCCCGTTGTCCATTGATTAACTGACTACCCGGCGGTTTTTGCCCTTCGCTTCCTAGCTTTTACGCCCCGTGCTGCCTCCCCAGTTTCTCGCGTCCCCCGCCGATTTCAGCAAAGCCAGCGTCAAGAGCCGCCTCACGCGCCAAGCCGCCGAGCTGTGGGGCTACAGCGAAGCCGACCTCGACGGGTTCGACCCGCTGGTGCAGTTGCTGCTCGAAGCCTGCGCGGTCGAGTTTGAGAAGCTCGGCCAAGAGCTGCACAACACCCAGTACCGGCTAATTGAGCGCTTGGCCACCTTGCTCAACCCCGACGTGGTGGACGCGCCCCGCCCCGCCCACGCCGTGGCGCAGGCCCGCGCCCGCGAGGCCCTGACGGTGCTGCCCGACAGCGCCCAGTTTGTGTTCGAGCCGCCCGTGGTGGGCCGGCAGGCCGTGGGGCAGCCCCTGCACTTCTCGCCCTTGCAAGCCACGCGCCTGGTGGGCGGTGCGGTGCGGTGCCTGGCCACCGACGCCACCGTGTGGCGGGTGGAGACCAACGGCCAAAAACGTGTGCTGGCGCACGCCCCGGCCCCGGCGCCCGCCGAGCACCGCCGCCTGTGGCTGGGCCTGGAGCTGCCCGCGGCCGGCGTGGCACTGCGCGACCTGACCTTTTACTTTGACTGGCTCAACGAGCCGCACCAGGCCGCTTACGCCGCCTTTTTGCCCGGCGAGCGGTGGCTGCTCGGCGACGCCGACTTGGTGCCAGGCCCCGGCCTGCCCGCGCCGGAGCTGGCCCCCGGGGTGCCCGCCGCCCTGCTGAACGGCGAATACGACTTACTGCGGCGCGTGGAGCAGCAGGTACGGGCGCTGTACGCGCCGGCCTTTGTGCGGGTGGCGGGCCCCCCCGGCGCGCTGGCCGCGTACGTGCCCCGCCCGTACCCGGCCGAGCTGGCGGACAGCTTCGCCCCAGCCGCCGCGCTGGGGGCCCTCACCCAGCCGCTGACGTGGGTGGAAGTGCGCTTTTCCCACGCGTTGCCGCCCGAAGCCTTCGACCAGTTGGTGTGCGCCCTCAACTGCTTTCCGGTCCTCAACCGGCGCCTGCACAAGACCCTGTTTCGGTTGCAGCCGGCCCTCAACCTGTTTCCCCTCGTCAGCGAAGAGCCGTTCCTGGCCGTGCGCGACGTGTACAGCCTCAGCAACGTGGTGTACCGCGCCACCACGCTGAGTGACCTCCAAGACGACGACACCGACACGTACACCTTGCGCACCCACGGCGTGGGCCGCTTCGACACCCGCACCGGCCGCGAAGCCTTGCGCGAATTGTTGGAGCTGCTGCGCGACGAGAGCCGGGCGTTCACCGCCGCCGGCACCGACTTTGTGGGCACGGTGCTGCGCGACCTGGACCAGAACCTGGCCCGCCTCGAAGAACGCCTCGACCGCACGCGCGCCGCCGAGCAGCCCGTGCCCTACCTGCTGCTGCGCCCCCAAAACGTGAACGACAGCGTGTACCTAGAGTACTGGTCCAGCAACGGCGAAGCGGCCAACCGCTTGGCGGCCGGCAGCCGCTTGCGCATCCAGGACGGCCACTTCCTCGACGAAGTGCGCCTGCTGACCACCACGGCCGGCGGCCGCGAGCGCCCCCGCCCCGCCGAACGCACCCACGCCTTGCGCCGCAACCTGCTGGCCCGCAACCGCCTCGTCACGCTGGCCGACATCAAGGCCGCTTGCTGGGCCGAACTGGGGGGGCACTTGGCCGAAGTGCGCGTCGAAAAAGGCTTCCAAACCGGTGCTACGCCCACGGCTGGCTTTGTGCGTTGCATTCGGGTGCGGCTTACGCCCTTGGTGCCCGACCGCCTCAGCGCCCCCGAGTGGCAGCGCGCCGCCCAGGAACTGCAAACCGCGCTGGCCAGCCAGTCGGCCATGAACCTGCCCTACGAAGTGGTGGTGCATAGCTCCACCGCGTAGGGCCCCGACCAACGCAGACGGGCCCCGCGGCGTACGTGCGTGTATTCACTTTTCTGCTTTCGCCATGTCCTTTAAAGCCCAGCTACTCGTCGAAGAACAGACCTACGAAGTGAACCGCTTCAGTTGGTCCATCGGCCAACACACCGACGCCCTGGGCCGGCCCGACGCCCGCGTGCAGGGCGGGCAGTTGCACGTCGAGTTGGATTCGCAACCCGACGACTTGCTGCACCACTGGGCCCTTGACGACACCAAAAAGCTGGAAGGCAAGCTGCTGGTGTTCGAAGCCGACAGCCTGTCCGTGCGCAAAACCGTGGCGTTTCGCGACGCCTTTTGCGTGGGCCTGCACAAAAGCTTCGACGGGTCGGGCTCTTCCAAAAACATGACCATGAGTTTGACCCTGTCGGCCGACCAGCTCAGCTGCGGCGAGGTAACCATCGACAACGAATGGCCCGCCTGAGCCCGGTTGCGCTTCACTGCGGCCAGCCTTGGCGAAAGCAACACGGCTTGTGTAGCGTCGTGACCGTGCGCAAAAGCAAGCGCTTGGCGGCCGGCGCCCCGGGCTATGGCAAGGCCCAGCGCGTAGAAAAGAATTTTTAAATAGCTGACCGCCGCAGTGGAGCCTTGGCAACGCTTGGGGTGCATCACGACGAGGGCCACTTCTCTCGCCGCGTAGGCATCGTCCTCGGCGGCCATGCCCCTGGGCAGCACACTAGGGGGCTAGCTATGGCTTTTATTGCCCAAAAGCTATCATTTTGAACATAAAATCCTGTTAATTATATAATATAAGCTGTAAGCATTCTATACCTACAACAGATACACCCGAAATTCTTTGCCACTTGCTACCGCTCCGATGCGCGCATCTCCTTGCTGACCCATTCGGACACTGGAATGGGTGGTTGCCTCCATCCTCCAGACGGTGCTTGCCGGATACTATCGGGAAGCGGAACAATGAAATAAGCCGCGTTTACCGTCGGGTCGATGCTATCGAATTTGACGAGGTAACGGGCACCAGGTCTTTCATCCATTCCGGGGCGCACCAAACCAGAGCCACCGTATGTTTTGTTGTCAACAGCAAACTCATAATTAAAACTGCGGCCACTTTTCGGAATGTAATGGCTGCTGTCAAGGCGGCCTATTGCAAATTTCGCCCTGGTGGCCAATCCATTATTCAAACGCCGAAAATAGAAAAAGCCAAAGACTGCACAAACCACGAATAAAGTGGAAAACCAGTTTTTCACCAGCCATGATAATACCCGCATGTGTTCGTTGAGTTAAAAATATTTAGTTGAAGCGCGAGCGTTGGCATTGTAGAACACGTTCCGCAGTTGGCGGGTAGAGGCATGGCGCCTGCCGACGAGCGCAGTATTATTTGCTCTTAGGGGCAGGGCGAGCAGGGGCGCCACCACCAGTGTGGGATTTGCTGGCACCATTCTTCTTTTTCTCGGCAGCCTTCTTTTCCTCGGCAGCTTTGCTATTTTCCCACATCTTTTTCGGTACTTCCATGCTGCCCCCAATAAAAAGGCTTGTGGGCAGTGCTACCCTAGCTTCGGTTACGAACCGGAGTGCGGCCTGGGTGGCTTTCCCGGTTGCTCGGGAAGCCCAGTCTTCGGCCCGTGCTGCCATTCGCTTCGCAATCCACTCCGAGCCGTGCTCCTTGCTTTGGTCGAACAGGGTGCTCAGCACAACATTCCGTACAAACTCAACGGTTTGGTTGCGATTGGAAAAATCTACGACGTGCCAAACGGAACCGTAATTGACGGCATTGCCTCCGCTTACCGTGACCAAATTAGTGCCTACCGCTGACCCCAGTGCCACTAGAAACTTAGCCTTTTTTGTCAGTTCGCCTGTACCTATCGCGCCAGCTGCCAAGACGGATACTCCTTTCATGCCATTCCAAGCCTGCAAGCCCTTGTTGCCTTGTGCAGGGTCAGCGGCAAGGTATCCGGTGCCAAATTGAAAGCCCGCGTCCAGACCCATTCGTAAGAGCGCCCCTTTGGCTGCCCGCTTGGCGTAGGCCTGCACGGCGGGCCGGGCCACGCGGTAAGCCTGCACGGCGATGCGCGACGCCACCGGGGCCACTTCCTCCGCCACCAACGCATACGCCCCCACCTCCAACGCCACCCCGCCGGTCAAAAACAGGACCGAAGTGCCCAGAAAGCCCTTTTCCAGGTAGCCGCCCGCCACGCCCGTGCCCGCCGCGATGCCCTGGGTCTGGGCTCGTTGGGAAGCGTACCAGTGCCTCTGGCGGGCGGGCGAAGGTGGCCGCTCCGGACGTGCAGTGCACCAGCGCTCCGGCCGGCGAGTCGTAGCCCGTGCTCAATTGTTCCCCTTGCCGTGGCCGAGCAACCGGGCCGGCACGCGCACGGGCGGCACGCGCCAGCCGTTGGCTGGGGCCCGCAAGCTATCGGGAATGGGCACGTCGAAGTGGCCCACGTTCACCTCGGGGGCCAGGCTGTCGTACTCGACCAAGTAGCGCGCTTTGTCGGCTTCGTTCATGCCCGCTTGCCAGCCATTCGAACCGCTGTAGAGCGAGTTATTTACCACAAAATTGAAGTTAAAAAACCGCCCGCTCTTTGCTGTGTGGTACCAGCCATCGAGTGAACCCACGGTAAACTTGGCGCGGGTGTGCATTGCTTTCTTTTGTTGCCGGCCGTAAAAAAGCAGGCCCCCAATGAATAGGAGTACCCACACGTACCATTTTTGCACGAACCAATTCACCGCTTTCATGGGGCTTTCGGAGCAATTGCCGGAGCGGCCGCCCGCCGATGCGCCGCTGCGGCTTTCTCAGTTTTCGCCTTTTCAGCGCGGGCTTTCGCCTCTTCCTCAGCCGCGTTGTTGTTTTCCCAACGCTTCTTTAAGGTTTCGGGCACGCCGCCAATAACAAAGCTGGCGGGCAGCGCCACCCGCGTTTCCGTCACCCACTTCAGCACCGCTTTGCTGGCCTGCCCGGAAGCTTGGGCGGCCCACTCTTCGGCCCGGCCTGCGAGCCGCTTGGCCACCCATTCCGAGCCATATTCTTTGCTTTGATCGAACAGCGTGCCTAAAATCACGTTGCGCGCGTACTCGACCGCCTGATGAGAGTCGTGTAAATCCGGCATATGCCAAACGGTCTGGTATTTATCAAAGTTTTCGCCATTAACGGTCACTAGATTGGTCATTGCAGATGAGCCAAAAGCAACCAAGAACTTAGCAAGCGGTTTAGCTTCCCCAACCGAAATAGCCCCCGCTGCTACGACCGACGTGCCGTTAACTCCGTTTGCCGCCTGCACCATTCGACTGTTTTTGCCTGGTTTGGCCGCTAAGTATCCGGTGCCAAATTGAAAGCCCGCGTCCAGACCCATTCGTAAGAGCGCCCCTTTCGCCGCCCGCTTGGCGTAGGCTTGTGCGGCGGTCTGGGCCACGCGATAAGCCTGCACGGCGATACGCGACACCACGGGGGCCACCTCCTCAGCCACGTAGGCATACGCCCCCAACTCGGCGGCCACCCCGCCGGTCAAAAACAAGGCCGAAGTGCCCAGAAAGCCTTTCTCCAGGTAGCCGCCCGCCACGCCCGTGCCTGCCGCAACGCCCTGGATTTGCGCCCGCTTAGAGGCGTACAGCCGGGATTTGGCCGCAATGCTCGCCTCAGGTATGAAGTGCAGCAAGGCGCCCGTATCGGGGTTGTAAACGAAGTACTGATGGTCGCCCCAGCCGTCGTGCAGCGTGGTCGCGTAAATCCATAAGGACCCGGCCGCGTAGCGCGTCACGTCCAGCTCGCGATAGGTGCCTGGCAGTTGAATGGTTTCGTGTACGGCGTCGCGTCCGCTTTGGCGCTTGTCGAAATCGTATTGCGAAAACGACAGCGACTGCACCCGGCGCTGGACTTGGCTGTTGGAAGCCGCTACCTCGCGCCGGCACTCAGCAATGGTCTGCTCCACCTCGCGCCGAATGCGGGCGTTCTGCGCATTGATGGCGGCCGTTTGCCGTGCCGAAAGGGGCCGAGGTCCCGGCCGCGCCGCGGGGCCCGGTAGGTGGGCGTGCTGCGCGGCCCCGCGGCCGGGGCGGCGCGCTTGCGGGCTGGTGTGCCCCGTGTTCAGCAGCGAGGCGTGGGCGTTGGGGCGGGGGCGGCGCCCTTCTTGAAAGGCTGGTAGCATGGGGCCCAAATGTAACGAACAGCGGCCCGTTTGGCGTACCGAACACGGATGAGTTACTTTTAGCCGGCCGTTCCTTTTCACCGCCCTCCCCATGTCGTACCCCGTCAAAGTCAGCGTCGATGTCACCAGCTCTGCCGGAGCCAGCCACGCGCTGACGGATTACAACCACCTCACCCTGAGCCAGCACGTGCTCACGCACCACACCTTCGCGCTCGACCTCTCGTGTGAGGCGCTGGGCAAAGCCCTGGGGCTAAAGCCCGAAATGGTGCCCACCCAGGCCCACGAGCAGCTGAGCGGGGGCGACATCACCATCGGCTGGACGAGCAAGCACCCCGAAGGCGACGGGGCGGGCCGCTCGTTTCGGTTCAAGGGCATCGTCACGCACATCAGCGTGCAAACCGACGCCGACCTGGTCAACTACTACCACATCAGCGGCTACAGCCCCACGTTTCTGTTCGAAGACGGCACCCAGAGCCGCACCTTCGTCAAAAAATCGTTGCAAGACATTTTCTCCCAGGTGCTCGGCGTGTACCACCACAACGCGCTGAAGCAAGAGTTGAAGGCCGAGGGCAAAGACGTGCTGCCCTACACGGTGCAGTACAACGAAACCAATTTCAACTTCCTGAGCCGCCTGGCGGCGCAGCACAACGAGTGGTTTTACTACGACGGCGAAACCCTGCGCCTGGGTCGGGGCCCCGGCAAAACCATTGCCTTCGCCGCCAACGGGGCCCAGGTGTTCACCCTTTCGATGCACCTGCAGCCCGGCAAAACCGAAGGGGCGGCCTACAACTACCGCACCCACGCGCCGCTGAAAGCGCAGGCCGTGGCCCCGGCCGCGGGCCACGCCTTCGGCCGCTTTGCGGTGCAAAAATCCGACGAGCTGTTCACCCAGCCCCACCGGCTGCCGGCCGGGGCCCAGGTGCGCGACCAGGCCCAGTTGCAGCACACCTTGGACGGATTGGCCGCCAAGCGCGCCGTGAACCAGGTGAGCCTGGAAGGCAGTGGCGAGGCCTTCGACACGGCGCCGGGCAGCGTGCTGGACGTGCGCGACGCGGCGGGCACGGCCTACGGCAAGTTCCGGGTGCTGGCCGTGCGCCACGAACTCGACGGCGACGGCAACTACACCAACCACTTCGAGGCCATGCCCGACGCGGGGGCCCCCGCCCCGCCCAACCCGCTTTACGCCGCTTCCGACGCGCAGCCCGAGCTGGCGCTGGTCATTGACGTGGCCGACCCCAAGCGCCTGGGGCGGCTGCGGGTGCGCTACCCCTGGGCCGTGGCCCAGCCGGCCGACGCGGAAAGCGGCTGGGTGCGGGTGAGTACGCCGTATTCGGGCGACGGCAAAGGGCAGCTTTTTACCCCCGAAGTGGGCTCGCAGGTGCTCGTGGGCTACGAGCACGGCCTGGCCGAGTTCCCGGTGGTGCTCGGCAACTTGTTCCACGCCAACAACCCGCAGGGGGCCAAATACACCACCGACGTCAACCACCTCAAGGGCCTGCAAACGGCCGGGGGCAACAAGTTCGTGATGTCCGACGCCAAGGGCGCGCAAACCATTCTCATCTCCAACTCCAACAACAAGGGCACGGCGGTTGAGGTGGGCTTTAAGGGCGACGGCAGCATCACCATCAAAAGCAACGGGCCGGTGACAGTGCTCAGCCCCACCATCACCCTCGAAGCGGGGGACAAGGGCACGATAAAGCTCCACGCCAAAACCATCACGATGGACGCGGACGACGAGTTCAGCCTCACGTCCAAGAACAAAAGCATCACGCTGACGGCCAAGCAGAACATTGCGGCCGAGGCCACGGAAAACATGAACCTCAAGGCCAAGGCCAAGACCATTACCACCACCGATGGGCTGACCATCAGCGGCGGTACGCAGGTGGACATCAAGGCCGGCAAAGTCAAGGTCAACTCGTAAGCGCGCCTTTCCGACATGGCCCTTTCCCCTCCCCCCGCCGCGGTGCCGGACGTGTTGTCGGCGCCGGTGGCCCCGGCCAACCAGGTGTGCACGGTCACGGTGCAGACGTTTCATCACCTGGGCAACCTGGCGTACGAGAACACGGCCGAAACGGTCTTTGAGAAAACCTTGCTCCGCGCGGGCCCCGACGGGCACGTGTTCCGGCTGGCCACGCGCAGCTTTACGCAAACCAACACCGGCGGCCTCAACCGCTTCGACGAAGAAGTGGCCCGGCTCAAAGAAGAGTTGGTGGTGGAAACCGACGCGGCCGGCCGCCTTTGCCGCGTGTTGAACAAGGGCCAGCTCAAAGAAAAATTTCAGGTGCTGCGGCCCTTGCTGCTGCGCAAAGCTGCTGGGGCCCCCTTCGTCACGCCGGCCATCATCGGCAACATGGGGGCGGTTTTGGAGGGCGACGGGTACCTGGAAGACGTGCTCAATGCTTCGCCCGAGTACGGCCTGCTGTTTCCAGGGCTGTACGGCCGGGCCTACGCGGCCGCGCCCGCGCCCCTGGGCCAGCGGCTGATTCCCCGCATCCTGGCCAACGTGGACCTGCCGCTGCGCACCGCGGCCGCGCGCACCGCCCCGGTGCCGGCCGGTGTGGCCCACAGTGTGTTCGTGACGGGCCGGGTGGACGAAGCCGCGTTCCGGGCCGATGACTTGCAACAGGCCATGCGGGCCATAACCGACCAGTTCGATTTGAACGCCGCTTTGCGGGCCCGCCACCAGGAAAGCTACGAATTCGACGCCCGTCAGGAAATGCTTTACGGGGCCCAATTGTCCGATTATGGCGTGGCCGGCGTATTTTCAACCCAAATAGTTGCTACTTTAAAAACTGCTGCCCTCGCCTTGCCTTAGCCGTGAGCCGCGGCAGCTCCGTTCGTTAACTTTTCTCCCGGCTTTGCGCACATGGAAAAAAAATATGTTCCGGCGGGCGTTTTTCTTGCTTGCGACAAGGGCTCGCTGCCCAGCCAGCTAAGCGTTACGTTCAACGCCAACACGTCCATCTACGGCCAGTGCCTCGCCACCGAGGCCGATAAAATCACGGGCGTGCACGTGAAGCCCATGGGGGCCTGCGCCGTGAGTCAGGGGCCCTGCGTGCCCGCGCCGCAGCTGTGGGATCCGGTGAAAAACGATGTGGTGGTGGGCAACAACCGCCTGTTGCTGGAAGACTCCAAACTTCAGTGCAGCGTGGGTGGTCGGGCCAGCATTTTCTTTTCGTTGGCCGATGCGCAGGCCGCCTGCCCCGCCGCGCCGCCCGAAAAAAGCTTGCTTGACAAGGCCGACGACTACCTGGCTACCCTCGGGCCGGCGGGCGATTACGCCCGTTTCCAGATGGGCATGGCCGAAGGGCTATACGCCGGTGGCAAAAGCATGGCCGAAGGCCTTTGGGGCCTGGCCAAGGGCGGCTGGCACGCCGCCACGCACCCCATTGCCACCGCCCAAGCCGTAGGCCACGCCGCTAACGCTGCCGCCGACTGGGCCAGCAAAGGCGAAAACTGGTCGAACGCGGCCAACGCGGCCGGCAACGGCATCGGCTCGGCGGCCGACTGGGCCAGCCACGGCGACAACTGGGGCAAGGCCTGGGACGGCGCTTCGGACTGGGCCAGCAAGCAGTCGCCCCGCGACTGGGGCAAAATCGGCGGCCGGGCCACATTTGAGGTGGCGATGGCCGTGGGCACCGGCGGGGCGGGCGAAGCCGTGAACGCGGCCGGCAAAGTTGGGGAAGCAGCTAACCTGGTGGAAAAGGGTGCCGAGGCGGTGAACCTCACCGAGAAAGGGCTGGAAGCGGCCAACCTGGCCGAGAAGGCGGGCGAGTTGGGCAACGCGGCCGGCAAGGCCGAAGTGGTGGGCAAGGTGACCACCGGGGCCGAAGAAGCGACTGAGGCCGCCCGCGCCGCCAAAGCGGCGGAAGAAGCGGCGGCCGCCGAGAAGGCCGCCCAGGAAGCGGAAGCGGTGGAAGGTGCGGCTAAGGACAAGCGTGTCTGTGAGAATGACCCGATAGACGTTGCTACCGGGGACATGCTGTTCGACGCGGTTGACGTGGAACTGCCGGGCCCCATTCCCTTTATCTGGGAGCGGACTTGGTACTCTACCTCTCGGCGGCGAGGCCCGCTCGGTCACGGCTGGCACCACTGCTACGACCAAGTGCTGTGGTGCGGACCCACCGGAGCAATACACCTGCGCTTGGCCGATGGCCGGCTAGCCACGTTCGAAGCGCCGAGCGTAGCCAACGATTTTTGCTCGTATCACCGCGGTGAGCAACTGGAGTTGCGCCCTGCCATTGAGGAGCCAGGCAGTTATGCCGTATTCAGCCGACGCGCACGCCTGTATTACCACTTTGCCCCGGTGGGGAGCCTAGCTAAAACTGGGGTTCATTCGCTACGCAGCATAGAAAATGGGTATGGCAACGTTATCCATTTTGCCTACGACGCGCCGGGCAGGTTGCACCTCATCACCGATAGTGCCGGCCGGCGAATCAGTGTGCGCACCGATGCACAAGACCGCATCGTAGCCCTGGATTTGCCTCGTGCTGACGGGACGCCTGGCACGTTCACGGCCGTGCAGTACGCTTACGATGAGGCTGGCAATATGCAAATTGTTGCCGACGCCGAGGGCCAGACCGCCCATTTTGCTTATTCGGGCCACTTAATGGTGCAAAAAACCTTCCGCAACGGCTTGAATGTTTGGTTTGAATACGACACGCATCAGCGTTGCATCCGCACCTGGGGCGATGAAAACTACTACAATGGCCGCTTTGTGTATGAGCTAGGCAAGACCACGCTATACAGTGAAGCTCCGGTGGCCACCCGCGAATATTTTCATACCAACGGACTGGTTACGAAATATATCAATCCCGTAGGTAGTGTACAAGAATGGTATTACAATGCGCATAGCGAGTTGGAGCTAGCGCGCGACTCACTGGGCCAGGTCACTAGCTACGACTACGACAGCGTCGGTAACTTGGTGAGGACTACTTACCCCAACGGCGCGACGGAACAACTGCTCTACAACGACCAAGGCCAGCTAGTGGCCAGCACCGATGCCGCTGGCGGCACCTGGCAATGGCTGTATAACGAGAACAAGCAGCTAACTGCTCGAATTGACTCACAAGGAGCCACTACCCGCTACACCTATGATTTGCAGCATCAGTTAAGTAGCTTGACAGATGCTTTGGGTGGTATTACCCGCTTGAGCTACGATGCGCAGCACAACCTGGCCTGCGTAGTAAGTGCCGACGGCAGTATCAAGGCCCGTACCTACGATGCGCTGGGCCGCCTCGTGGCCTTCACCGATGCGCTGGGCAACGTGCAGCATAGCCGCTACAACCGGCTCGGCCACCTCGTTGAGGTACGCGAGCCGGACGGTAGCACCCGACAATTTGCTTACAACGCGAGTGGTAAACTGGTGCGTGCCACGGTTGGGCTGCGAGTGGCAGAATACGGCTACACACTAGGCGGGCAGTTGGCTTGGTCGCGGCAAAATGGGCAGCAGGTAAATTACGCATACGACCGCGAAGGTCGGCTTGAGCAGATTCGCAATCAGTACGGCGAAACCTACCTTTTTTATCTTGATGCGGCGGGGCAGGTAGCCGAAGAAGTTGGTTTCGACGGCCTCACGCGGCGCTACGTGCGCGACGCCGCTGGCCGCATCGTTGAAGTACAACGCCCAGCGGGCCGCACCACCCAATACACTTACGATGCGGCCGGACGCGTAACCCAAATTATGCACAACGGCACTGAGCGCACCAGCTACCGCTACCGAGCCGATGGCGCCCTGCTCGAAGCAGTTGCTGAGGCGGCGACTGTAGAGTTCGAGCGCGATGTGCAGGGCCGAGTGCTACGCGAAACGCACAATGGCGTAACGGTTGAAAGCAGCTACGACCTACTAGGTCAACGCGCTAGCCTTCGTTCCACCCTGGGTGCTGAGATTAGCTTCGCCCACGATGCCATGGGCCAAGTGCTCCGGGTACGAACCGATGAGTGGCAGAGTATAATTGAGCGTGACGCCAAAGGATTAAAACTGCACCGCCAACTTAGTGGTGGCGTACGCATAAGCTGGCAGCGTGACCAGTTGGGCCGGCCCACCAGCCAGCGCCTGACGGCAGCGGGCCGCCAAGCCGAACGGCGGCATCGCTACCACTGGGGTGGCACCAACCAGCTGCTTGCCCTTGAAGATAGCCTCCAAGGAACTACGTCGTTTGCATACGACGAGCAAGGCTATCTCGCTGCCGCCGCTTACGCCGATGATACGCAGGAGTTGCGACAGGTTAATAGAGACGGCAATTCGTTTCGGGACCAGACACAGGGCGGCCGACGCTATGGCCGGGGGGGGCAATTACTCGAAGCAAACGGCACGCGCTACCAGTACGATGACGAAGGGAATCTCATTCGCAGGACATTGCCTAATGCGGACGTCTGGCGTTACACCTGGAACGGGTACGGTCAGCTCCTAAGCGTCACGCGACCCGAAGGCTATACCGTAACGTTCACCTACGATGCTATGGGCCGGCGCCTGAGCAAACGCTTTCGGGGCCGAGTAACTAGGTGGGCGTGGGATGGCAATAAGCCCTTGCACGAATGGCAAGAGTTAGAAATAGGCCCTGAGGCGGGTAGTGTAAGTGACCTCAGTACTTGGCTGTTTGAAGAAGATAGTTTTGCGCCCATGGCGAAGCTAACCGCCCAGGGTGCCCAAAGTATCATGTGTGACTACTTGGGCACGCCGACAACCATGTACAATAGCCAGGGCGAGCCCACTTGGGAAGTAGTACTTGATGGCTCCGGGCAAGTACGCTTAGGCAAAGGTAGAGCGCAGGACTGTCCCTTCCGTTACCAGGGCCAGTACGAGGATGTTGAGACAGGTCTTTACTATAACCGCTTCCGTTATTACGACCCTCAGATAGGCCAGTATATTAGCCAGGACCCCATTCGCTTGCGTGGTGGCATGAGCTTCTATGCCTACGTGCCCGATCCTTTGCATCTTATTGATCCCCTTGGCTTGGTTCCGACGTATGGCCCCTTGGATGCCATGGGCAGACCTACCGGCGTATCTGCGGAATTAACGCTTGCTGATTTGCGCCCAACGGGCACTTCCCCTCCCACCATCGACCCGCCGGGCTGGCTGGGTGGCAACCACCCTTTTCACCAGCAACGGAGCCATTTGCTCGCCGATACCTTGGGCGGGAGCGGGAGCGATGCGCGTAATTTGGTCACCCTAACCGATGGAGCTAACCACCCCGGCATGAGTTCGGTGGAAGGACAGATGAGGCGATACATCCGAGCCAATCCCAACAGCACCGTGCTGCTAGAAGTAAAACCGCATTATGTGGGCAATAGCCTTGTTCCCGATAGGGTGACAATGTATGCCCTGGACCATAACGGCAACGTATTGGTTGACCGGACAATTTCGAACGGCCTGCGGCAGAATACTGTCTGCCGAGGCTTAGGATGTTAATATACCAACTTCTCCTCGTGTACACATTCGAACACCTTAAACAGCCGCCAGCAGTAATCGTACCCGCTGATGCTGATTGCTTGCGGACTTATAAACTGGCCGATGGCAACGGATTTCCGCCCTCCTACATTGATTTTGCCACTCAACTAGGATGGGGACGGCTCTGTGGCTTGTTGCTGGTATACGTGCCGCTGGGGCAGTATCCCGATTCCTGGCTGGTTCAGAGTCCTAGAATCAGGCAATCCATGAACGAGTTTTACGAAGAAATGGAACACGACCCTTTTCTACTGGAACCTGATGGCTACGAAGGAATCGAACGGTCACTAATTCCCTTTGCCAGGAGCGAGAACGGCGAATACCTGGCATGGGACGTCGCCCACCGCGATGCTGCGGGTGAGTTGTTTATCTACGTCATTGCCAGTCGTATGGGCGGTATTCGCAAGGGGGCTGAGAACCTGCATCAGTTCAGTAAAAGATGCACAGATAACGCGGCCATAAAAACCATGTTCGGCCCCGGCTATCAGGCATTACCAGCTATTTTTGAACCCATTGATTTGAGTAGTTGAGCCGAAAAGGTTGAAGTGGCTAAGCCATCTATCTTACCAAAAAAAGATCTGAAGGCGAAGCCCTTAGCCTAGCCGAAAAGGCGGGCGAGCTGGGCAACGCCGCTGGCAAAGCCGAAGCGGTGGGCAAGGTGACCACCGGGGCCGAAGAAGCCGACGCCGCCGCCCGCGCCGCCAAAGAAGCGGCGGCCGCCGAGAAGGCCGCCCAGGAAGCGGAAGCCCTGCCAGGCTGCGCCGAGCGCGGCAAGTGCCCTGAAGTGGGCCACCCCGTGAACGTGGCCAACGGCATGGTTTTCACCCAGCAAACCGACTTCTACCTGCCCGGTCCCATCCCCTTGGTCTGGGAGCGGACATGGTACTCGCGCTCCGTCCGGCGCGGGCCGCTGGGCCATCGCACTGTCTGTTTTTACTCGACCACCTCATACCTCGACCACTACGACAACACCCAGCGCCTGCACTCCGCGCTGGGCTACTGCACCCCGCTCGAAATCGAACTCCAGTACCGTTTCAACCTACCTTAGCTTCGTGTCCATTTGCACCCGACCACCTCACTGCCCTCGACTACCGCTCGCCCCACCAATTTGAACTGGACCTGAAAAGCAACCTACCTTAGCTCACTGTCCACCCCAACCAGAGACTCTCGGCTTGGGCATTGACGTAGCACTCGCCGCGGCGACTGTGCGAGAGCTGCGCCTTCGCGTCGCGCAGTGGGGTTTTGTAGGCGTTGCCCACGTACTGGCCGCCGCGGTCGGAGTGCACAATCAGCCCAGGGCTGGGTCGCTGGACGAGCAGCGCCCGCCGCAAGGCCGTGGTCACCAGGGCTTCGGGCATGTCGGCCCGCACCTGCCAGCCCACGACCTGCTTGGTGCACACGTCCTGGAAGGGGCAACAGTATACCCACTGGCCACAAGCCAGCGGCAGATAGGTGATGTCACTGACCCATACGCGATTAGCCTGGGTAGGGCGCGGCTGGCCGAGCAGTAAGTTAGGGGCGCAGCGCTTGCCGTGGGTCGAATCCGTCGTGCGCGGCATAAAAGCCTTGGGACTATACACCTAAGGCCTTACGGCCGTGGCGGCGCAGGGCTGTCCGCAGCGCCCGCCGGCCCACGCGGTGTCCCAGCTCGCGCAGTTTGACCTGCAGGCAGCGGGTGCCGTAGCGGCGCTGCTGCTCGTCAAACACGTCGACCACCACCGTTTCCCACGCCGGCTCCGCCTTCGTTATGGCGCGCTGGCACCAGGCGTAGTAGCGGCTGGGCACGACGTGCAAGACCTGGCAAAACAGCTGCACCGGGTAGTGAACACGTTGCTGGTCAATAAACGGCAATTAGCTCACGGGGTCGGGGGATGCGAGAAGATGGCGATGGCTTTTTTTAAAATCTCCAGCTCCTGCGCCTGCTGGCGCACTTGCGCCCGCAAGGCGCGCACCTCGGCCGCCTCTTGCGGGTCAGCCGGCAAGGGCTGCTGGGCCGATTTCTGCCACTGATAAAGTAGCTTCACGTTGATATTGAGCGCCCGGGCGGCGGCCAGCGTCGAGCGGCTTTCGCTGGCCAGCCGCAGGGCTTCGGCCCGGGAGGCCGCATCATAGCGCGGCCGTTTGGAGAAAGAGGCTTTTTCCCTGGAGTGGGGAAATTACCACCCAATTCCCTTGTATGATTGCCCTGCCTTTTAAGTAGAGAGGTAGCCAGAAAAGGAAACGAGGACACCATTATTCTCTAACGGCGGCTCCCTAGCGTCGACCGTGTACAGGAGACCCTGTGCCTCGTTTCTCGTTTTTGCCTCAAGACTGCACAGTATGGAGGGAGCTCAGTTCGCCTATGCATCCCGTATTTGTACAAGAATAGTTGCGGTAAAAACCTGACTGGCTGCGTGTTTCATTTACCCCCCCCCCCCTTGTTTATGCGCGCTGCTGCTGCCCCTATTACCCCGCTTAAGTATGTCGTAGGTATCGACATCGCCAAAGACACCTTTGTGGCTTGTTTCGGCCGTATCGATACGAGCCAGCACTTGTCCTTCGGCAAAGAAACCACCTTTGCGAACACGCTGGCAGGCTTCGCGGCGCTGTTAGAGCCTGTTATGTACTTGCGGCATGCCGGGCAAGCATGAGACAAGTGAAGACGACGAAATGAAGCTGCTGCAGCGTTGCGCTGAGACGTTCGTAATCGCGCCCTGGTCTACGAAAGCGACTGAGCCAGGCAAAGCTGCGCTCGACCACCCAGCGGCGGGGCAGAAACACGAAGCCGGTTGGCCCTTCAGGCTTTTTAACTACTTGCAGGTCAATATCATGCATAGCGGCTGCATATTCGGTTTCCTCGCCCGTATAGCCTTGGTCAACAAAGCTTACCGGCACCGTTTGGCCGCTCACTTCCTGCCCCTGGCGGCACAACTCACCCACCTGCGCGCGCTCCTGCTCGTTGGCGGGCGTAATAACGACACTCAACAAGTGGCCCAACGTATCGACGGCGATGTGCTGCCCTTGCGCTTTTTGGCCCCGTCATAGCCCGCCCGGTGCCCACTTTCGGGCGTGCTCTGCAGGGTGCGTCCATCGAGTACAATGGCCGTGGGCGTGGCTGTACGGCCCAGCAGCACGCGCGGCAACTCATTTAAATCATGCACAATAGATTCAAATACGCGCGCATCCCGCCAGCGCTCCCACTGCTGGTAGACCGTGGTCCAAGGCGGCAAGTCATGCGGCAGGTAGCGCCAAGGACGGCCGGTGTGGGCCAAGTGGCGCAAGGCATGGAACACATCGCGCAAGGCGTGGTCCCGCTGCGGGGCATCTTCGCGCATCAGACACAGATACGGGGCTACAAAAGCCCATTCCTCGTCTTGTACATCACTGGGGTAGGTACGAACGGCTGCCATACCCCAAATTTCCTCATAAGTCCATAACAGCCTCTAGAGGTAGCTAAAGGTTAAAAAACTTGCTCAATTTCTTGCTTTTTAACACAGTATCTCCTGTTTCACTCGACTACCCCACAGGAGAAATAAACCCTTCAAGTTACAGGACTGACACAGAAACTGACACGGAGATCATAAAAAAGGCTCTCAGTATGCACTGAGAGCCTTTCTTGTAGTCCGTAGGGGAATCGAACCCCTGTTGGTAGAATGAAAATCTACTGTCCTAACCCCTAGACGAACGGACCGTTTTTTGTTTTGGTGGTGCAAAGATACAGTTGTCATTTTGCTGGGCAAGGGGGAGGGGATAAAAAAATCTCTGTTGAGACGTAACAGGCTTGTTTTTCAGGTCGAAAAAGTTGCGGGGCTTGGATGTGGCGGCGGCGCTTTAGCCACCGGGGGCCCGGTTTCGTAAAAGCTGGTGGTTGGGCGCCGGGCTTCCTGCTATCTTCGCCCCGCGTTTTACCAAGCCGCCGAAGGGGCGGCTTGCCACCTTTTTTTTTCTTGCTACCAATGGCAAAAATCAAAGTCGCCATCAACGGCTTCGGCCGCATCGGCCGCCTTACGTTCAAGGCCCTGCTGGGCCGCGACAACGTGGAAATCGTCGCTATCAACGACCTGACCGATAACAAAACCCTCGCCCATCTGCTCAAGTACGACTCGGTGCACGGCCGCTTCGACGGCACGGTGAGCTACGATGACCACAGCCTGACGGTGAACGGCCAGCACATTGAGGCGCTAGCCGAGCGCGACCCCAAGCTGCTGCCCTGGGGCAAAATGGGCGTTGACATCGTGCTCGAGAGCACCGGCCGCTTTGTAGACGAAGCCGGCGCGGGCCAGCACATCACCGCTGGCGCCAAAAAAGTGGTGATTTCGGCCCCCGCCACCGGCAACATCCCCACGGTGGTGCTCGGCGTGAACGAAGACACCCTGACCGGCAGCGAAACCATCATCTCGAACGCCAGCTGCACGACCAACTGCCTGGCTCCCATGGCCAAGGTGCTGAATGATACGTTCGGCATCGAGAAAGGCTACATCACCACGGTGCACGCCTATACTTCGGACCAGAACCTGCAGGACGCGCCCCACAAGGACCTGCGCCGCGCCCGCGCCGCTGCCTACAGCATCATCCCCACCAGCACCGGCGCCGCCAAGGCCGTGGGCCTGGTGCTGCCCGAACTGAAGGGAAAGCTCGACGGCTTGGCCATGCGCGTGCCCGTGCCGGACGGCTCGATGACCGACCTGACCGTAATTTTGAAGCGCGAGGTGACCAAGCAGGAAATCAACGACGCGCTGAAAGCCGCCGCGGAGGGCCCCCTGAAAGGCATCATCGAGTACGTGACCGACCCGATTGTGAGCATCGACATTGTGGGCAACCCGCACTCGTGCATTTTCGACTCGGAGCTGACTTCGGCCAACGGCACGCTGGCCAAGGTAATTGGCTGGTACGACAACGAAACCGGCTACTCGACCCGCACCGCGGACCTCATTCAGCAACTGGGCGAGAAAATGAACGGCTAGCGTTTCGCGCCGTAGTGATTCGGGCCGCCCGCTTCCTTTGGGGGAGCGGGCGGTTTTTTTGTCGCGCGGGGCCCGGGGCCCCGCTTGGTTTGCCCGCATGTCCAACACCTGTTTTATTCTGAACCCCACCGCGGGGCCCAACCGCCGCCGCGACGTGCCCGCGCTCATCGCCCGGCACTTCGGCGGTGCCAAACCAGCCGCCGCCTACGTGGTGCGGCACACCGAGGGCCCCGGCCACGCCGTGGAGCTGGCCCGTGCCGCCGCCGCCGAGGGCTTCGCCGTGGTGGCGGCCGTGGGCGGCGACGGCACCGTGAACGAGGTGGGCCGCGGCCTGCTGGGCACGGCCGCCGCGCTGGGCATCGTGCCCCAGGGCTCGGGCAACGGCCTGGCCCGCCACTTGAAGGTGCCGCTGGGGTTGCCCGGGGCCCTGCGCCGGCTGGCGGCGCCCACGCTCAGCCGCATCGACGTGGGGCGCATCAACGGGCACCCGTTTTTCTGCACGGCGGGGTTGGGCTTCGATGCGCACGTGGCCCAGCACTTTGCCCGGGCCGGCTCGCGCGGCCTGAGCACGTACCTGCGCGTGACGCTGCGCGAGTACCGCCGCTACCGGCCCGTGCCCGTGGAAGTGGAGCTGAACGGCCAGCGCCGGGCCACTGATTGCTACGTGCTGGCCTTCGCCAACGCCTCGCAGTACGGCAACGACGTGTACATCGCCCCCCGTGCCGACCTGCGCGACGGCTTGTTCGACGTGTGCCTCATCGACGCCTTGCCCGTGGTGCGCGCCTTCCGCGTGAGCCTGGCCATGGCCTTGGGCAACCTGCCCGAATCCCGCGCCGCCGAATACTTTCATACCGCCCGCGCGCACGTCCGGGCCGGGGCCCCGCTGGGTTTCCACGTCGACGGCGACTACTTGGGCCACGCCACCGAATTTGCCGTAGAATTGCTGCCGCTGGCGCTGGCCGTGGCGGTGTAGCGGCCGGCGCGCCGCGCACCCATTGCCCACCATTTACCCGGCTCCCCGCCATGAAAAAGGACCAACGCACCGGGGTGGTGTACTCCACCAGCCCCGATTTTACTTTCGCCACCGACGCCGAACCGGCCGCTGCCACGCTGCCGCCCCAGCAGCAGCAGCTGCGCGTGCAGCTCGACAAAAAGCAGCGCGGCGGCAAGCAAGTCACGCTCGTTACCGGCTTCGTGGGGACGGACGACGACCTGCAGGCGCTGGCCAAGTTGCTGAAAACCAAGTGCGGCGGCGGCGGCAGCGCCAAAGACGGCGAGATTCTGGTACAAGGCGACTTCCGTGAGAAAATCCTGGCCCTGCTGGTGCAAGCCGGCTACAAAGCCAAAAAAATCGGTGGCTGATTCCCAACCGCCCGTTGAGCAGCCGCCGGGGCCCCCGGCGGCGGCCCCGCTGGGGCCCCTGGGCGGCCGCCCGCGCCTAGCCGGGCGCGCCGAGTTGCTGCTGGCCCTGCTGCCTACCGCCACCGTATTGCTGCTGCTCTGGCTGCTGAAGCTGCTGAGCAACCAGCAGTTGCTGTTCGCCTCGTTGGCGTCCAGCGCGTTCCTGATTTACCTCGACCCCGGCCACCGCACCAACAGCGTGCGCACGCTGGCCATCAGCCAACTGGGAGCGGCGGTGCTGGGCACGGCGCTGCACGCGTGGCTGGGGCCCGGCTACGCCGCTGCCGCCGGGGCCCTGGTGCTCACCATCGCGCTGATGGTGGCCACCAACACCATGCACCCGCCGGCGGTGGCCACGGCGCTCAACTTTGCGTTTCGGGCCGGCACGGGCGAGGGCAACTTGCTGCTGTTTGGGCTGGCCGTGGGCCTGGTGGCGGTGCTGGTGCTGCTGCAACGCGGCTCGGCGTGGCTGCTGGCGCGGTTTGCGCGGCCGGCCGCGGCGTAGCCTGGGCGCGGCGTAGCCTGGGCACGGGCCGTCACTATTCCAATCGTTGAAGCTTTTCCAACCCCATTTTATGCTCCCTGAAACGCTTACCCTGTTTGACCAGGCCGAAGCCCACGTCATCGGTGCGGTGCAATGGCTGAAGCTGGGCGTGGAACTGGTGGGGGCCCTCATCATCGCGCTGGGCATTGCCGTGGCCGGGCGGCTGCTGGTGCGGGCGCTGTGGGCGCGGCGCACGGCCGATTTCACGGCCATCCGGCTCACGCTGTCGCGCTACCTGGCCCTGGCGCTCGAATTCCAGCTCGGGGCCGACATCCTCTCCACGGCCATTGCCCCGAGCTGGGACCAGATTGGCCGGCTCGGGGCCATTGCCATCATCCGCACGGCCTTGAACTTCTTCTTATCCAAAGAAATGCAGGAAGAACGCCGCCAAACTGGCAACGAGGACGACGCCGTGGCCCGCGCCCGGGACTAAGCCCGGCCTAGGGGCCCCGCGGGGCCCGGGCCGCTGGCTGCCAGCCGCTGCCGGGCGCGGGCCACGTCCTCGGGCGTGTCGATGCCGAAGGCGTCCAGCTCGGTTTCGGCGCAGCGGATGGCGTAACCGGCTTCCAGCCAGCGCAATTGCTCCAGGCTTTCGGCTGCTTCAAGGGCCGACACGGGCAGCTGCGTGAGGCGGGCCAGCACGGCGGGCCGGTAGGCGTACAGGCCCAGGTGGCGCAGGTAGCGGTGGTGCTGGCGCCACTCGGCCGGCGGGTGCTGGCGCTGGTAGGGCAGGGGGTGGCGGCTGAAATACAGGGCCTCCTGGCGCTGGTTGAGTACCACTTTGGGCAGGTGCGGGCTGAACAGTTCCTCGTCGCTGCGCACGGGCGTCACCAGCGTGGCGATGTCGGGCGCGGTGCGTTCGTCGGCAAAAAAATCAACCAGCGCGTTGATCTGGGCCGGGTGCACGAATGGCTCGTCGCCCTGAACGTTGACGATGGCGCGCACCTCGGCCGGGCTGCCCAGCTGCTGAAAGGCCTCGTAAAGGCGGTCGGTGCCGCTGGGGTGGTCGGGCCGCGTGAGCACAGCCTCGCCCCCGAAGCTGCGCACGTGGGCCAAAATTCGCGCGTCGTCGGTGGCCACCACCACGCGGTCGAGGCGCGCCTGCTGGGCCTGGCGCACCACGCGCTCAATCATGGTGAGGCCCCCCAAATCGACCAGCGGCTTGCCGGGCAGGCGGGTGGAGGCGTAGCGGGCGGGAATTAAGCCGAGGACCATGCAGCGGGGAAAAGGGCGGGCGATAACGGGACGGACGGGCCAAAGAACGCACTTTTGGCCCGTGCCGGGGCGCCCGGCATCCGGCCGGCGGGCGGGGCGGGCGTATTTTTTCGTTATTTTGCCCACGCCGGCCAAGGCGCCGGCCCCCACGGCGGGGTTTGGCAAGACTTTCGCAACGCCGACTTTTCGTATGACTGGATTCTTTTTGCTGCTTGCGGCTACTTTGCACGGGCCCGGGGCCCTGGGCCCCGCGCGGGCCCTGGCCCCGGCCGATTCCATCGGCGTGGAAATGCGCGGCGGCCAGCGCTTCGTGCGCCACCGCGTGGGAGCCGGCGAAACCTTGTCGGCCCTGTCGCGCCGCTACCACGTGAGCGTGGCCCAGCTCGCCGCCGCCAACCCGCAAGTGGCCAACGGCCTGGGCATTGGGCAGGTGGTGCGGGTGCCGCGGCCGCTGGGGCCCGGCGCGGCGGCCAGCGCCGCCGCGGGGCCCGCCAAAACGGGCGGGACGGCCGCCCTGCCTGCTTCGGGCCGCTACACCGTGGCCCGGGGCGAAACGCTGTTTGCCATCGCCCGTCGCTTCCAACTCACGCCCGACGAGCTGATTAAACTCAACAACCTGCCCGCCGACGGCCGGGTGCGCGTGGGCCAGCAGCTGCTGCTGGGGGCCCCCGCCGCAGCCGCCGCGGTACCGGCCTTGGCCGCGGCGCCCCTCAAAACGCCCGCGCCCGCCGTGGCCCCCGCGCCCGACAAGCCCGCCCAAGTGGCCACCGTGACACCGGCCGCCCCGGCTGAGAAGGAAACCGCTCAAGAAGTTGACCGCGCCACCGAGCGGGCCCCCACCCGGGCCAGCGAGCTGGCGGGCCGCGTGACGGACAGCGGCATGGCCGCTGGCATCGACAACAACGGCACCGACAAGTACTTGGCCCTGCACAAAACGGCCCCCGTGGGCACCATCATGCAGGTGCGAAACGCCATGAACGGCCAGTCGGTGTACGTGCGCGTCATTGGCAAGCTGCCCGACACCGGCGAGAACAACAACATCCTGGTGCGGCTCTCGCCCCGGGCCGTGCAGAAGCTGGGCACCAGCGACCAGCGCTTCCGCGTAGAAACCAGCTACGTCCCGTAGGGCGGCCCCGGCGTGATGAACCAAGCTTTTCCTGCGCAGGTACCCGATGTCCTGATTTCGGCCAATGAGTACGTGGCCGTGAACCTGCGGCTGTGGTGGCGCGCGCCCGCCACCCGGCGCAACCACTGGCTGCTGGGCGTGGCCCTGGCGCTGCTGGCCGCCAGCGTGGGGGCCCAGCTGCTGGGCCGGGCCCCCGACGGGGCCTTCGCGTGGTCGTCGCCGGTGCTGCTGGCCGTGGGCCTGGCCTACGGCGCGTTGCGGCCGCTGCTGGTGCTGCGCCTGCTGCTGCGCACCTACAGCGGCAGCGAAGCCATGCACACGCCCATCGACTACGAGCTGACCGCCGCCGCGCTGTGCGGCCGCAGCGAGCTGGGGCAGTTCGAGGTGCCGTGGACCAGCCTGCGCCGCGCCACGTGGGTGCGGCCCGATTGGCTGCTGCTGTACCCCGCCGAGGCCGCCTGCTACTACCTCGACCTGCGCCGCCTGCCCGCCCCAACTGCGCCTGACGACGTGGCCGCCTTGCTGGCCGAGCACCGCGTGCCGCAGAAGAAGGTGTAGGCCCCGTCGAAACGCCGAGGGCCCCAAGCGGCGCACCCGTTCCCGTTTTTACCGTCAGTTTTTGCCCGCTGGGGCCCTCCCTTTGAAAAACCTGGCCCACTTGCGGCACCAGCTCGACGCCCAATACGACCGCTACAACCGGCCGGAATTCATCAAAAACGACCCGATTCAGATTCCGCACCGCTTCACCCAGCGGCCGGACGTGGAAATAGCGGCCCTGTTTGCCGCACTACTGGCTTGGGGGCAGCGGCCCACCATCATCAACAAGTGCAACGAGCTGCTGCGGCGCATGGACGACGCACCCCACCAGTTCGTCACCCAGCACCAGGACGAGGACTTGAAGAAGCTGCTGGGCTTCTGCCACCGCACGTTTTGCGACACCGACCTGCTGTACTTCGTGCATTTCCTGCGTGACTGGTACGGCCAACACGACACGCTGGAAACGGCGTTTCTCCTCGGGGCCACCCAGCGCGAGCGGCTGATGAACTTCCACCACCGCTTCTTCAGCCTGCCCGACGCGCCCGCCCGCACCCGCAAGCACGTGGCCACGCCGGCCCGCAAGTCGGCCTGCAAGCGCGTGAACATGTACCTGCGCTGGCTGGTGCGCCGCGACGACCGCGGCGTCGATTTCGGCCTTTGGACCCGCCTCTCCCCGGCGGATTTAATTATACCCATCGACCTGCACGTCGAGCGCCAAGCCCGCCCCCTGGGCCTACTCACCCGCAAGCTCGTGGACTGGGAAGCCGCCGAAGAACTAACGGCCCACCTGCGCGAACTGGACCCGCTGGACCCCGTGAAGTATGACTTTGCGCTGTTTGGGGCCGGGGTAGATAAATAGTTTATTAGCGCTTGAAATGGAAAAGCAATTTGAGGTAATGCTGGATAATCCTCGCCGTGGATGGTTGGGTTTACTCATATTGCCACTTGTATTTGCTTGGGCCTGGATACAGCAATGGGCAATGCTAAAAATTGAAAACTATTTGCCTTTTATGGGTATAACACGGTCAGTGGGTCTTAATATTTTGCTCGTTACAACCCTTGCTATATTATTCTCGATCATAATTTTAATAATAAAACTATCTAAAGAAGCGGTACTTGTAATAGTAAAAGTAGATGAACTGAATGTGGTATACCGAAAATCAGGTGATGAGATTCAAATTCCTTTTATGTCAATAGCCACATACAAGTTTTTTTATTTCAAGGGAGCAGCTAGCCTACGTTTTGTCTATAACGACGGGAGTAAACAAATGCTTAGTTCCACCTATTACAATTCCCGTTTTATATTGATGAATAATTATTTTGAAACAGCATTTTACCGATATAAATACGGGCACGATAAGCCCGTGTCTGAATCATCAATTCCACCTTTTTTCAAGGAGCGACGTGCCACGTATATATTGATTGTGATGGCCATTGCATTGGGATGGGGGGCGTTGCTGAACGATTTCCCAGATGCTAGCACTAGCAGTTCCTTCTTCTTCATTATGGCTTGCCTAGGATTTGTTGGATATGCCATTATCTGGGCCAGCGCCCGCAAAACAAAATAACGTATTAGGTTAGGAGATGATAGCCAAAAGCTGCTCCGCGAAATCTTTCCCCCCGCCCCGCGGTTTATCTTCGTAGCTATATACCAACGCCTGCTTACTTGCTACTTCCTCAGAATTTCGAACACAAGATCGGCTTCACGGCGCTGCGCCAGCGGCTCGAAGCCAACTGCTTATCGGCCCTGGGCCGCCAGTACGTGGCCAAGCTGGAGTTCCAGACCAAGGCCGAGCCGTTGCTGAAGTTACTGCAGCAAACCAACGAGTTTGCCTTTTTGCTGCGCTCGGGGGCCGATTTTCCGGCCTCGCACTACTACGACCCGCAGGTGCATTTCAAGCGGGCGGCGCTGCCGGGGGCCTTCCTCGACGTGCCCGCGTTTTTTGAGGTGAAGATGAGCCTGCGCACCATTCGGCAGGCGCTGGCCTTTTTCACCCAGGCCCCCGAGGGCCAGTACCCCACGCTGCGCCTGCTGGGCATCGGCGTGCAGGTGGACCGCAACCTGATGGCCGCGCTCGACAAAGTGGTGGACGACGAAGGCTTGGTGCGCGACGACGCCTCGCCGCTGCTGCGCCAGCTGCGCCAGGAGCTGATTGTGCGCCAGGGCCAGCTGCGCCGCCAGCTGGCAGGCATCCTGCGCCACGCCATCGCCGAGGGCTGGGTGCCGGCCGGGGCCGAGCCGACGATTCGGGGCGGGCGGCTGGTGCTGCCGGTCAGCGCCGAGCACAAGCGCCGGGTGAAGGGCCTGATCCACGACGAGTCGGCCACGGGCCAAACGGTGTACATCGAGCCGGCCGCCGTGTTCGAGCTCAACAACGACATCAAGGACCTCGACAACGCCTACCAGCGCGAGCTGATCCGCATCCTCACCGCCCTCACCGACCAGCTGCGGCCCCACCTGCCCGACCTGCGCCGCGCCTACCAGTACCTGGGCCTGCTCGATTTCATCCGCGCCAAGGCCCGTTTGGCCGTCGAGCTCGACGGCCAGCTGCCGCGCCTCGACCCCAAGCCGCTGCTGCGCTGGAAGCGCGTGCGCCACCCGCTGCTCACGCTGGCCTACGCCGAGCACAAGCGCCTCACTGGCGAAACCCGCGAAGTGGTGCCGCTCGACTTGGAGCTGAACCACGAGCAGCGGATGTTGGTGATTTCGGGGCCCAACGCCGGCGGTAAGTCGGTGACCTTGAAAACGGTGGGCCTGGTGCAGTACATGCTGCAACTGGGCCTGCTCATTCCGTGCGGCGACGACTCGGAGGCCGGCGTGTTTGAGGACATTTTCCTGGACATCGGCGACGAGCAGAGCCTGGAGAACGACTTGTCGACGTACTCCTCGCACCTGCTGGCCATGAAGCAGTTCCTGCTGCTGGCGGGCAAAAAGAGCTTGGTGCTGATCGACGAATTTGGTACCGGCACCGAGCCCAGCCTGGGCGGCGCCATCGCCGAGGCCGTGCTGGAGCAGTTCAGCCGGGCCCGCACCTACGGCGTCATCACCACGCACTACACCAACCTCAAGAACTTCGCCGAGCGCACGCCGGGCTTCGTGAACGGGGCCATGCGCTACGACCCCGAGCGGCTCCAGCCCCTCTACCGCCTCGAAGTGGGCAAGCCGGGCTCCAGCTTCGCAATCGAGATTGCGCGCAAGATTGGCCTGCCCAAGGACCTGGTGGAGCGCGCCTCGCAGCTCGTGGGCAAGGACAAAATTCGCTACGACCAGCTGCTGGAAGGCCTCGAACAAGAGAAAACCGAGCTGGAGCGCCACACCGCCGAGGCCGCCAAGCAGGAGAAGCGCCTCAAAAAAGCCGCCCAAGAGTACGCCGACCTCAAGCAGCACATCGAGGACACGCGCCTCGAAACCCTGCGCGCCGCCAAGCAGGAGGCCAAGGCCCTGCTGCGCGACACCAACCAGCAGATTGAGGCCACGATCGGGGAAATCCGCCGCGGCCAGGCCGACAAGGAAATCAACAAGCTGGCCCGTGAAAAGCTGGATACGTTCGTGCGCAAAGAGTTGCACATCGAGCCGCCCAAGGCCCGCGCCACCCGCGAGCTGGCCACCGCCGGCGGCCTGCACCCCGGCGACAAAGTGGCCCTGCTGGGCCAGGACGGCTACGGCGAGCTGGTGGGCGTGAAGGGCAAAACCGCCGAAGTCATGTTCGGGGGCCTCAAAACGCTGGTGAAGGTGAGCCAGCTCGAAAAGCTCGGCCGCGCCGAAATCCGCGACCGGGAGCAGGCCGCCAAGGCCAAAGCTTCGCGCCTCGGCGGCGGGGGCCCCAGCGGTGGCAACGGCGTCAACATCACCGACCGCATGGCCGGCTTCAGCCCCACGCTCGACCTGCGCGGCGAGCGGGCCGAAGACGCCCTCACCAAAACCATGAGCTTCGTGGACGATGCCGTGATGCTGGGCATGCCGGAAGTGAAATTCGTGCACGGCCGCGGCAACGGCGTGCTCCGCCAAGTGGTGCGCGACTACCTGCGCTCCGTGAAAGCCGTGGCCAGCGTGGCCGACGAGCACGCCGACCGCGGCGGCGACGGCGTAACGCTGGCCGTGCTGAAGTAATCAGGAATAATCCTCTCAAACCGTCCTGCTGAGCGCAGCCGAAGCATCTCTTTCGCACAGTAATTATTTGCTTGCGCGATGAAAATGCTTCGGCTGCGCTCAGCAGGACGGTTTTTAGTGCCTGGCTTTACAAAATGTTCACCTCCGGGTGCAGCTCTACGCCGAACTGGGCGCGGACGGACTGGATGATTTCCTCCGCCAGCAGGCGCAGCTCGTGGCCGGTGGCTTCGCCGTGGTTCACCAGCACCAGGGCTTGGCGGTCGTGCACGCCGTGGGTGCCCGCGCCGGGGCCCCGGCGCAGGCCTTTCCAGCCGGCCTGCTCGATGAGCCAGCCGGCGGGCACCTTCACGCCGCCGGGCACGGGGTAGCCGGGCAAGGTCGGGTGCCGGGCTTTCAGCTCATCGAACTTGCTTTGCGAAAGCTCGGGGTTCTTGAAAAACGAGCCGGCGTTGCCGATTTCGGCCGGGTCGGGCAGCTTGGAGCGGCGGATGTGCACCACGGCGCGGCTCACGTCGTGCGGCGTGGGTTCGCCGGTCACGCCGAGGTCAGCCAGCGTTTCTTGCAGGGCCCCGTACTGCACGTTGGGCCGGGCCTGGCGGTGCAGGCGCAGCACCACGGCCGTGACCACGAATTGGTTTTTGAGCGGGCCCTTGAATACGCTTTCGCGGTAGCCGAACCCGCACGCGGCGGCCCCGAACGTGCGCAGGGCCCCGGTGGCCACCTCCACGGCTTCGAGCCGCTCGAAGGTGTCGCGCAGCTCGGCGCCGTAGGCCCCGATGTTTTGCAGCGGCGCGGCGCCCACCGTGCCGGGGATGAGCGAGAGGTTTTCGAGGCCGCTCAGTCCCTGGCCCAGGGCGTACTCCACCAGGCCGTGCCAGCTCTCGCCGGCCCCGGCGCGCACCAGGGCAGTGGGGGCGCCGTCGGCGTTTTCGGAGATGATTTCCAGGCCCCGAATCTCGTTTTTCAGCACCACGCCGGCAAAGTCCTGCGTGAAAAGCAGGTTGGAGCCGCCGCCCAAAACGAGCTTTTCGGCGGCCTGCACCGGCGGCAATTGCAGCAGCTGGCGTAGCTCGTCGGCGCTGCCGAAACGGGCAAAGTAGTGGGCCCGCACCTCCAGGCCGAAGGTGTTGTAAGGGCGGAGGGAGACGTTTTCTTCGAGCAACGGCATGGGCAGAACGGGCAGCAAAATGCGGCGGCGAAGGTACGGCCCGGTTTGCCAGGGCCCCTACCGTACGCGGTAGCCGCGCAGCGCGTAGAACAGCAGGTACAAGTAGCACAGCGCCGGCACCGCAAAGGCCACCCGCAGCCCGCCGCCGTGCGTGGCCAGCCAGCCCATGAGCGGCGGAGTGACGGCCCCGCCCACGATGGCCATGACGAGGTACGACGAGCCCTGCTTGGTGAAGGGCCCCAGCCCGGTGATGGCCAGCGGGAAAATGACGGGCCACATGATGGCGTTCATCAGCCCGCAGAGCACCACCAGCCACAGCGCCGTTTCGCCGGTGCTCAGCACGCTCGCCCCCACCAGCGCCGCGCCGGCCGCGCACACCGCCACCAGCAGGGCCCGGTTAGGGAAGCGCAGCAGCAGCGGGATGCCCACCACGCGCCCCACCAGCGAACCAAACCAGTACGAGGCCACCAGCACCGCGCCCACCGCCTTGGTGAAGCCGGCCGACGTGTCGATGGGCGCCGGGGCGTGGCCAAACAAGGCCCCGGCCCAGCCGGTGGCCGCGCTCAGGCCGCGCACCAAGCCCTGGGTGAAGCCGGACAGCTGCGCAATGCCCTGGCCCTCGCCGTACCGGATCAGCAGCGAGCCCAGCCCCACCTCCACGCCCACGTACACGAAAATGGCCCCGATGCCCAGCACCAGGTGCGGGAAGGCGAGGGCCGACGTGCGCCCAGCGGCCACCGGGCGTTGCTCCAAAGCCGCTTCCTCGGGGATGCTCTCGATGTCAGGCAGCTTCACGGCGAAGAAAAACACACCCGCCAGCACCACCAGAAACGCCGCCAGCCCCAGGTAGGGCCCCTTCACCAGCTGCGCCTCCCGGCCCAGGCGCTCGGCCAGGGGCAGGGCGGCCAGCTGCGCCTTGAGGGCCACCGAGCCGCCGAACAGCACCAGCCCGCCCACCAGCGGCGAGAGGGCCCCGCCGAAGTTGTTGGCCACGCCCACCACGCTTACGCGGGCCGCCGCGCCGCGCGCGGGCCCCAGCACGCTCACGTAGGGGTTGGCCGCCACTTGCAGCAGCGTGATGCCCGCGCCCAGCACGCCCAACGCCGTGAGGAACAGCCCAAACGCCCGCGAATTGGCCGCCGGGACGAACAGCAGGGCCCCGGCGGCCATCACCAGCAAGCCGGCCACGATGCCGCGCTGGTAGCCCAGCTTGCGCAGCACGAAGCCTGCCGGCAGCGACATCAAGAAATAGGCCCCGAAGAAGGCAAACTGCACGGCCGTGGACTGAAAATCGTTCAGCTGGCAGATGTCCTTGAGGTAGGGCATCAGCACGTCGTTGAAGTTGGTGACGGCCCCGAACAAGAAGAACAGGCTGGTCATGAGCACCATGGGCCCCGCGTAGGAGCGGGCCGGCGCCGTGGCCGTCGAAGCGGCCGAAGTAGTAGTAACAGGAGTAGCCATACGGCGCGGAAGGTACAAAAAAGCCGGCCACGGGGGCCGGCTGGGGAAATTTTTAGATTAACATTTCACAGATTTGCGATGGGCAGGCTTTTTTGAATGAATGTTCATTCAAAGTATTATACTCCCTTTGGCAACAAAACTATCTGCGAAGAATAAAACCCTGCCTCTTACTAATACCCCATTATGAATTGTGTTTTCCCAGCTATACTATTATTAGTGTTTTTTGTAATAATATCTAGTATAATTAGATTTGTCTTTCCAGGATATAGTCAACTCTGTAGCCGTGATTTTATTAACTATTCCTGTATCAATTTTAGATTCTGTTGCTTTTACTATCAAATTATTTTTGATAGTAAATTTTTCAAAAAGTCCTTTGGAATTACGTCTATAAGTATCTTCTTTAACTTCCATAATCATTGGTTCTGTCAATTCCATTGCATTTATATGTTCCCCAAAACGATATACCCCCTTGTGCGCATTCCAGAGTCCTTGGAGGTTTTCGGATCTAATGTCAGATTTTGCAATTGACGACAACTGGTCGAAAGCTTCCCAATCTATATTCTTATTATTTACTTCAACAGTCTCACCAACCCTTTCACCTTTAGACGAAGTTGAGGCAACTTTTGGAGAACAACTGATTGTCAGGCCGACAGTAATCAGTTCAATAAATTTTGCAATTACTTTTCTCTGCATAAATTTTGTTTTAAGTTTATTGAGATGGTTTAAAATATTTATTGAGATGGTTTAAAATACTTGTGTCTCCCTAATTAGCAGCATCGCAAATATCACCAATCTGTCGTTGGTATACAGAGAACTTGTGTAATACTGCCACCCGTTGGCTAGATAGCCGCAATATTAGGTACAGCGAAGGATTTTGGATTTATAGCCATCGGGCAAACCCAGCCAGGCGGCCCCCGACGCATTCCTGCCCGACCTTTGCGGCCATGCACCTCACCGCCACCACCCAGTTTGGATTAGAAGAATTGCTCGCCGACGAGCTGTACGCCCTCGGGGCCGACATCACGCACGTGGGCAGCCGCGCCGTCGAATTCATTGGCGACCAGCGGCTTCTTTACGAAACCGTGCTCTGGAGCCGCCTTTCCATGCGCCTGCTGTGCCCACTAGCCGGCTTTTACGCCCCCGACGAGCGGGCCCTGTACCGCGAAGTGGGCCGCGTGGACTGGAGCGCGTACATCGGCCCGGGCCAAACCTTCGCCATCACGGCGGTGGTCAACAAGTCCACGTTTGAGCACTCGCTGTTCGTGGCCCAGCTGATGAAGGACGCCATCGTGGACCAGTTCCGCGACCGCACCGGCCACCGGCCCGACGTGGACACGCGCCACCCCGACATTCGCTTGCACCTGCGCATGCTGGAAAATGAGGTCATCATCAGCCGCGACGCCGCCGGCGACTCGCTGCACCGCCGCGGCTACCGCCAAGCCACCAACGACGCGCCCCTGAACGAGGTGCTGGCCGCCGGACTGGTGCTGCTCGCCGGCTGGGACGGCAAGCAGCCGCTGCTTGACCCCATGTGCGGCTCGGCCACCATCCTCACCGAGGCCGGCCTCCTCGCGCAGCGCATCGCCCCGGGCCTGTTCCACCAGGGCAAGTTTGGGTTCGAGAACTGGGCCGATTTCGACGCCGGCCTCTGGCAGCAGGTGCGCGCCGAAGCCGAGGCCCAGCGCATCGAGGAGCCCCAGGCCTACCTGGCCGGTTCCGACATCGACCCCAAAGTCATCGACCAGGCAGCCCAGAACATTACCGCCGCCGGCCTCGAAGACTGCATCCGCCTCTCGGTGCGCGACGTGAAAGACGCCGCCGCGCCCGCCGGCCAGGGCCCCGGCCTCGTCGTCACGAACCCGCCCTACGGCGAACGCATCGGGGAGGAGGCCGAGATGGCCGCCTTCTACAAAACCATCGGCGACGCGCTGAAAACCAACTTCCAGGGCTACGAAGCCTACGTGTTGACCGGCAACCTCGACGCGGCCAAAACCATCGGCCTGAAGGCCACGCGCCGCATCCCGCTCTTCAACGGGCCCATCGATTGCCGGCTGCTGAAGTACGAACTGTACCGCGGCTCGCGGCGGGCCCCGGCCAGCCCGCAGCCGTAGCCCGCCGTGGGGCCCGTTGGAACTTCCCGGCCCCCGCCGTTCCTTTATAGTAGGTTCCCCTTGCCCCGTTATGCCCGATACCCTGACCGCCGCCGCCGACCTGCTGCCCGCCGCCCGCCGGGCCCTGAAACGCTACTACGGCTACGACAACTTCCGGCCCATGCAGGCCGACATCATCCAGAGCGTGCTGGCGGGCCAGGACACCGTGGTGCTCATGCCCACGGGCGGGGGCAAGTCGGTGTGCTTCCAGATTCCGGCCGTCGTCAGCGAGGGCACGTGCGTGGTGGTGTCGCCGCTCATCGCCCTGATGAAGGACCAGGTGGAGGCCCTGAAAGGCAACGGCATCGCCGCGGCCTACCTCAACTCCAGCGTGGGCCAGGCGGAGGCCAGCGACATCACCCGGGCGGCCGCCGGCGGCCACCTCAAGCTGCTGTACATCAGCCCCGAAAAGCTGCTGTCGGAAGGGTTCATGCAGTTTCTGACGCGCGTCAACATCAGCCTGTTTGCCATCGACGAGGCGCACTGCATTTCGAGCTGGGGCCACGATTTCCGGCCCGAGTACACCAAGCTGGGGGCCCTGCGCGCGCAGTTTCCCACCACGCCCATCGTGGCCCTGACGGCTACGGCCGACCGCCTCACGAAGCGCGACATCATCACCCAACTCAACCTGGCCGAGCCGAAGGTGTTCCTCTCGAGCTTCGACCGGCCGAACATCAACCTCATCGTGCGCCCGGGCCAGGACCGCGTGGGCTCGGTGGTGGAGTACATCGCGCGCCACCCACAGGACCCGGGCATCATCTACTGCCTCTCGCGCAAAACCTGCGAAACCATTTCGCAGAAGCTTCAGCAGAAGGGCATCAAGGCGGCGCACTACCACGCCGGCCTCACGCCCAACCAGCGCAGCGCGGCCCAGGAGGCGTTTTTGCAGGACGACGTGCAGGTGATTGTGGCCACCATCGCCTTCGGCATGGGCATCGACAAGAGCAACGTGCGCTGGGTGATGCACTACAATTTGCCCAAAAACATCGAGGGCTACTACCAGGAAATTGGCCGCGCCGGGCGCGACGGGGCCCCCAGCACGGCCATCCTGTTCTACAGCTTCGCCGATGTGATGCAGATGCGCGAGATGGTGACCAAGGACGTGCCCGCGCGCCAGGCCCAGCTCAACACGGCCAAGCTTGAGCGCATGCAGCAGTTTGCCGAGGCCGCTAGCTGCCGCCGCAAAATCCTGCTTCACTACTTTTCCGAAACGCTGGCCCACGACTGCGGCAACTGCGACATCTGCCGCAACCCGCCCATTACGTTCGAAGGTACCTTGCTGGCCCAGAAGGCGTTGTCGGCCGTGGCCCGCTCGCGCGAGCGCCTCAGCGTGACGCTGCTCATCGACGTGCTGCGCGGCATGCGCAACCAGGCCGTCATCGGCGGGGGCTACGACCAAATCAAAACCTACGGCGCGGGGGCCGATTTGCCCTACCTCGACTGGTACAGCTACGTGCACCAGATGCTGAACGACGGCCTGTTCTACATCGCTTACGAGGAGGGCTACGCGCTGAAAATCACGCCCCGGGGCCACCAGGTGCTGAAGGGCGAGCTGCCGCTGCCGCTCCGCAAGTTCCAACCCGCCGAGAAGGCCGAAAAGCCCACCCGCGCCGGCCGCAAAGCCGCCGCCGAAACTGCTGCTGCCACCGGCTCTCCCGAGGCGCGGCTGTTCGAGCACCTGCGCCAGCTCCGCAAGCAGCTGGCCGACGAGCAGGGCGTGCCGCCGTACGTGGTGTTCAGCGACGCCACTTTGCAGGAAATGGCGCAGGAGCAGCCCACCAGCCGCGTGGCCATGCTGGCCGTGTCGGGCGTGGGCATGAAGAAATTCGAAACCTACGGCGAGGTGTTCATCCAGGCCATTTTGCAGCACGGGGCCCCGCGCGCCGTGCCCGCCGGCGACGACGAACTGGCCCTGGGGCCCCCGGCGCGCGCCAAGGCCGAGAAAGCTGCCAAGCCCGCCGCCGACCCCGCCGCCGTCAACGATTCGGAGGACGCCACCTTCCAGCTGCACCGCCAGGGCCTCAGCCCGTTGCAAATTGCCGAGCAGCGCGGCCTGGCCGAAAGCACCGTGAAGGCCCACTTGGAGCGCGCCTACACCAAGGGCCTCGCCCTGCGCCTGGAGGAATTTGTGACCGATACCCAACTGGCTGAAATTGCCGCTGCCCGCACCCAGCTCGGCGGGGGCCCGGCCTTGCGCGACTTGTTCGACCACCTGCGGGAGAAGTACGACTACTTTCAGCTGCGCCTGGCAAGTATCCGGTTGAGAAAGTAGGTGCGGCGGTTAGGTGCCCTGGCGCCACCGCGGGGCCCCTGGCGGTGCGTTGCCGATGTCTTCGGGGCCACCGCCGCTGGTTAATAACTGATGCAACGCAAATATCTGAGGAGTTGAGCTGAAAAGCTCCAATGCGGCCCAGCTTATTGCCTGGGCGGTTGAACAAAGGATATTTGGGCCCCAGTAAAAATGTTCGCTAACGGAATTAGTAACTTTGCGAACGCGTTGCTAACTTCACCAGCCCGAACGCCGCGTTCCGCGTCCTTTCCTGGCTGCACCCTTTCCCGATGATAAACACGAACTTAAAGTTTTGGCGGCGCGAGCTGGCCCTCACCCAGGCCCAAATTGCGGAGAAGCTGGGCATCAAACGCTCCCTGGTGGGCGCCTACGAAGAAGGCCGCGCCGAACCGCGCATGGCCACGCTCGTGAACATGGCCCGCCTGTTCGGTATTTCGCTCGACCAGTTGGTAACCACCGACTTTAGCAAGCGCAAAAACGCCAAAGCCGCCGCCACGATGCGCCAGCTGGAGCCCGCCCCAGCCGGCGGCGACGACGACGACCCCGAGCCGCCGGCCGGGGGCCAGCTCCGCATCCTGGCCCTGACCGTGGACCGGGACCAAAACGAAAACATCGAGTTGGTGCCCCACAAAGCCGCCGCCGGCTACCTCAACGGCTACGCCGACCCCGAGTATTTGGGCGAGTTGCCCCGGTTCCGGTTGCCCATGCTGCCGGCCACGGGCAGCTACCGCGCCTTCGAGATTTCGGGCGATTCGATGCTGCCCCTGGTGAGCGGCACCGTGGTGGTGGGCCGCTACGTGGAAGAATTGGCCAACCTAAAGGATGGCACGCCCTGCGTGGTGGTGAGCCCGCGCGACGGCATTGTGTTCAAGCGCGTGTTCCGCAAGGCGCGGCCCGCCGGGGCCCTGGCCCTGCACTCCGACAACCCCCGCTACCAGCCCTACGACTTGCCTGGAGGCGAGGCGCTCGAAATTTGGGAAGCCAAGTGCTACATCAGCAGCCACTTCCCGGCCGCGGAGCTGTCACTCGAACGCTTGGCCAGCGTGGTAGCCGACCTGCAACAGCAAGTAGCCGAGCTGCGCAGCGCGTAGGGATCCGGCGCGGCCGCTGGCCTACCTTCAAAAAAAGCCCCGGTAGTGCCGGGGCTTTTTTGGTTCGTGCGCAGCCCGAAAAGAGAACTGCTTACTTCCGTTCGTCGGCGCGCTTGAAAAGCTCGGCCGTGTGGGCGGCATGTTCGCGCAGCTTGGGCAAGGTCTCGGCCGCGTAGGCACGCAGCTCGGGGGTGGCGGCCTTCTCGGCCGCTTCGCTGAACCGCTTGATGGCGCGCCCGTGTAACTCGTTTAATTCGCGCAGGTACTTTTTGTCGAAGCCCAGGTACTTGCGGTCGTCCACGTCGTCGTAGATTTTCCGGTCGTCGCTGCTCATCATTTTGGGCAGCACCAGGCCCGTGCGGTCGGCAATGGCTTGCAGCTGGTCTTGCAGTTGGGTGTGGTCGGCGTCGGTTTGCTTGCCAAAGTCTTTCACCTCCAAGGCGGTGGCTTTTTGTGCGGCTAAAGCGCTCAAGGACGAGGCCAGCAGGTTGTCGCTGGTGGCGGCCGTGGCAAACTCGGAGTCGTACTTCAGTTGCGCTTTGGTGAAGGACGGGTTGACGGCACCCGCCTTGATGCGCTTTTTGTTGAGCTTGTTGGCTTCTTTAACGGGCTTGTCTTGGGCCAAGGCGGGGGCCCCGGCGGCGGTGCCAAGCAGGGCGGCCAAGGCGAGTAGTTGCAAACGGTGGTGCATGGTATGCGGAAGAAAAATAGAAAGGTGAAAAATGGCAACGCCCCGGGGCCCCAGTGCGAGGGCCCCGGGGCGTTGCTTCGGAAGCGGTATCATTTGCTGCCTATCAAGTACCCAATCGGGGCCTGGAACACCGAATTGCGGGCGTTGCGCAGGTCCTGGTTGGAGCCGTTGTAACCGTTCTTGGCGAAGTTGGTGAACGAGCCGTTGTAGCGCAGGTCAATCAGGAAGCTATTGGATGCCTCGTAGCCGAGGCCCGCCGCGTAGCCAATTTCGTTGCGGCGCACGTTGTCCAGGTTCTCGTTGGCTGCGGAATTGGACACCGTGCTGCCGTTCACAGTGTACGTGGCCTTGTCACACACGTTCAGCAAGTAGCTGTACTGGGGGGCGGCTTCGAAGAAGAGGCCCGCGGCCCGCACCTTCAGCAACACCGGCACGTCGAGGTAGTTATAGGTGCGGTTGCCTGTGAACCGGTTGGTGTTGCCCAGCAAGGGGAAGGAATTGTCAGCGTATTTAAAGCCCTTCTGCGAGAACAACACTTCAGGCTGCAACGACAACACCTTGTCGATCAGGCCTATGTTCAGTATGGCACCGCCCACAAAACCGAACTTGTTCTTGTAAATGTCTTCGTTGATGAGGTCACCTGACACATTGGACAAGTTAGCGCCGGCTTTGATACCAAAACGGATGCCCTGGGCGTGGGCTGAGGAAGCCAGGCCGACGCTTGTTACGGCTGCCAGCGCGAGTGCTATTTTTTTCATAAAACAGGGGTGAGGAAAAGGATATAAATAGAATAAGCTGGCGGGTACTATCCGGGCCAACTATACGCGACCAGCGGCGGGGCGGTTAAAAGACTTTGTTGTTTCGATACAGAGTAGGCTTATTCCAAGCTGAACGGGAACCCTGCCAACTTCGCCCCCAGCCGCCGCGTATGTGGGCCACCCGCTCACCCACATTCTGCTCTGCCATGCTTCAGCACCTACCCGCTGCCGACCGCCACCACGCCGCTCCGGCCCCCTGGTTGAGCAGCTACTTCCTGTTTTCGTTCGCCGACTACCACGACCGCCACAACGTGCACTTCGGGCCCCTGCGGGTGTTCAACGACGACCACGTGGCCCCGCAAAACGGCTTCCCGCAGCACCCGCACGCGGAAATGGAAATCGTGACGCTGGTGCTCGACGGCGAGGTGACGCACGAAGACACGCTGGGCAACCGCACCGCCATCACGGCCGGCGAAGTGCAGCGCATGACCGCTGGCACCGGCGTGGCCCACTCCGAAATGAACCGCCAGGAAAAGCCCCTGCACTTGTACCAACTGTGGTTTTTGCCGGCGCAGCGCGGCTTGGCCCCCAGCTACGAGCAGAAGGAGTTGGGCTTCCTCAGTGGCAACAAAAACGAGCTGGTGCCGCTCGTAACCGGCCAAAAAGTGCTCGAAGACGTGGTGTACATGAACTCCAATAGCACCGTGTACTGGGCCAACCTGGATGCTGGCAAGGAAGTTGACTTCAGAACCTTCCCCATCCGCCTAGTCTTTATCTACGTGAAGGAGGGCAACCTCGTGGTGAACGGCGTGGCCCTGGGGCCCAACGACCAAGCCCGCATCGGCGACGAAAACGCGGTGCGCATCCTGGCTGAGAAAGACGCCCAATTTATCCTGATTGACCTGCCTGCCAGCGAGGCAAACTACTAATAATTACCAAATTAATGGCCAACGCTTATCCCGATTCGCTGATTCCTGGCCACGACGCCGCGCGTCTGCGCACGTTGCACCAATTCCAGATCGTGAACACCACCCCGGAGCCGGTGTTCGATGACTACGCGACCTGGGCTGCGCAACTGTTCAGCACCCCCATCGCCCTGATTTCGCTCGTTGACGCTGATTTTGTGTGGTTTAAGGCCCTGGCCGGGGCCACGGGCATCCCCGGCTTGGTGCGCAACGAGAGCATGTGCTCGGCTGCCATCTTGCAGGATGCCGCCGTAGTGGTGTCTGACTACAAGCCCGAGAGCTGCGAACTCATTCGGCCCGATGTGGCCCAGGCCCTGGGCCTAAGCTTTTACGCCGGCGCCGCCTTGATCGCCGCCGACGGCAACCGCCTGGGTATGCTTGCCGTCATTGACAAGGAAGCCCGCCACTTTTCCGCCGCTGAGCAGGTTTTGCTGGCCCGCCTGGCCGGGCTTGTGAGCCAGACCATTGAGTTGCGCCACCGCTACCTTGCCGCCGACGAGCTGGGCGAGTGGGACGACGCCCAGCGCGACCTAACCTACGCCTTGGACGACAACTCGGCCCTGGCCCGCTACCTCACCACGCGCAACCAACGCATCGATTTTGCCGACGAAGCCGTGGCCCAGCCCGTGGTGCGCCGGCTCGAAGGCGTGGCCCAGGTGTTGGCCCGCCGCCTAGCTCAAACTGAGCCCGCGGCGGCGGCATAGGGCCCCGGGGCCCTGTGCCGCCGCGGGGTGGTGGCAATCCCTGTACAATTTCCTGCTGCCGCACGGCGAGTAGCGGCCAAACTTGCGGAGGCCTCCCAGTTGGTGCAGCCACCGATGCGTGCCAGCGCTAGGCCCCGGCGAGTACCGAGGCTTTAGTGGAAAGCTCGGTGAGTAGGGCGTACAACTCGGGGCGGTGGACTTGCAGTTGGTGGAGCTGTTCAAAAAAGTGCTCCGTGACGACGGCAAAAAACTCGGCTTCGTTGATGCTTGCACAGAAATTGATTTCTGGCTTGCCTGTTCGCAACGCTTCCATTTTGCTGCGCGCCACGGCTGCCCAGAACCCAAGCAAGTGAGGGAGCAGCGCCACCTGGGGCACGCCGTTAATCACGCCGTCAGCCGCATCAAGCAGGTGTGCAAACTCGTGGATGCCTGCAGTCTGGCGGGTCGGGTAAAGCCTAAGAGGGAGTAGGGGAAAAGAAATACTATATTTAAGGAGGTGGTCCTTTGGCGAGTCGTCGGAGCAGCAAATGACAAAAGCAGGCTTTGATAACTGCCTCACTGCCGAGGGGATTTGTTTCGTAGTCGCGGCCCGCCACGCGGCGGCACTTGCTGAGCCAGCCGAAACTGCGCTCCACGACCCAGCGCCGGGGCAGTACCACGAAGTCCTTGGTGCCGGGCGGGGCCCGGACCACCTCCACGCGTAAGCCGAGCGCCGCCGCCGCGGTCGCGACCAGCGGCCCTTGGTAGCGGGCACCGGCCCAAAGCAATTGCAGCTGTGGCGCACTGGCCTTGGCCTCGACCAGCACCGGGGCGGCCCCCACGGGGTCCGGCACACTGGCCGCCTGCACCAGTACGGCCAGCGGCAGGCCCTGGGTATCCACGGCGATATGCCGCTTACGTCCAGTTACTTGCTTGCCGGCATCATGGCCGTGACAGCCCCCCTTTTACTACCCGTGCGCAGCGATGGCGCCGGCCGTCGGTTCCGGCTCGCGGGTGAACTGGCGCAGGTGCTGACGCAGCCCGTTGAGCAGGCGGTCCCAGGTGCCATCCTCCCGCCAGGCCTCGAACTGCTTGTACACCGTACGCCAGGGGGGCAAATCGTGGGGCAGCAACGCCCAGGCCCCACCGGCGCGCAACTGGTAGAAAATAGCGTTGAGTAACTCCCGCTTACTGTGCAGCGGCGGACGACCTAGGCCGCTGGTACGTACGTAAGGCTCGATAAGAGTCCACTCATCGTTCGTTAAATCAGTAGAATAGGCTTTACGCAGCATCTAACAAATGTACATAGCGCTTTTATTTCCTTATACCCTCTAAGAGTAGGGAGGCTTTTGATAGGCGCATGTAGCGCTGGTTTTAGAGGCACTGCACCGTGCCCAGCGGCGTGCCTTGCACTACCAGCACCTCCCCCAAGCGAGCATACGCCCACTCTGAGGACCTAACACGTGGGAGTGACAGCAGCGGCGGCTACCAGTAGGCGCGTCAGTCCGTTGACCTCGGTTTGCACGCCGGTGGTTTGCGCATCGGCCAGAAACAGCTGCATGCGCTGTTCAAACCGGGCTTTCGCAGCATGGTCCAGGGCTTGGTAAACGCTACGCGCTCGGCCAGTAGGACTCGCTATGCGGCCGGAAAACCCGTGGCCAACGCCGCAGCCCAGCGGCCAGCAGCGAGAATGTAACGGTAAAATCCAAACACAGCGGCGGCCAGAACGGCCAAGCTCAAAAAGCACGGCATGCGGTACTCAACGCACTTGTCTAAACTGGGTTACCCGCGCCGCAAGCAGGGGCCTGGGCTTCACAATCGTTTGGCACTTAGCTGCACTCCGTTGCGCTTCTGTCAGGCTGGTGGCGTAATTCGCAAAAGAAGTGTAGGAATTTCATTACTTAAACAATGATTTAGTGCTTGCCTTATACGAGCTAAATCATCATATTTAGAGAGCAAAACTAGTTAAATTTTCTTACCTAAAAAATTGTAAATCAGTTATTTATTTATTTGGTTGATTTTCGCCTGATATAATTTTAAGAATATGAAATGCTATAATAGTATTAACGCAATCGTATGCAAGCAAATACTTTTGTTGTCATCATTTCACTAATTCAAGCTAGCATATGAAATCCGTTTTACTTGCGGTGTTCGTAGTGTTTGCGCTGTTACTGCGGCCTTTTGGCGCAACGGCCCAGGCGCAAACGATCCAAGGCACAATTAAGGACAGCAAGGGCGAGGCCCTGCCGGGCGTGACGGTCATCGTGAAGGGCACCACCACCGGCGCTAGCACGGGCGCAGACGGCCGCTTCACATTGCAAGCCCCTGCCAACAGCGTATTGGTCATCAGCTCGGTCGGGTTTACGCGCCAGGAGGTATCCGTGGCGGGGACTAATGGTACCTTGAACGTGACGCTTGCCGACAACGCGCAGGCCCTAAACGACGTCGTGGTTATCGGCTACGGCACGGCCCGCAAAAGCGACCTCACCGGCTCGGTGGCGTCGGTGAGCGGGGCCCAGCTGACGCAGGTGGCCACGTCTGACCCTGTGCAGGCCCTGCAAGGCCGCGTGGCGGGCGTGGACGTGACTTCCAACAGCGGCCAGCCCGGTTCGGGCACCCGCATCCGGGTGCGCGGCGTGGGCACCATCAACAACGCCGACCCTCTTTATGTAGTGGACGGCGTGCAAACCGGCGACATCAGCTTTTTGCTGCCCACCGACATTGAGTCGACGGAAATCCTGAAGGACGCCTCGGCCACGGCCATCTACGGCTCGCGCGGCGCCAACGGCGTGGTGCTCATCACCACCAAGCACGGCAAGGCCGGCAAAACGCAGTTCAATTTGTTTGGTTACACGGGCTTCCAGCAAATCCGCCGGACGCTGCCCCTGACCAATGGCCAGCAGTACGCCACGCTCGTAACCGAAGCGTACGCCAACGGCGGCGGCACGGTGCCCACTGATTACTCGGCCCTGCTGAACAGCGCGTTGCAAGGCGGGGTGCCCGGCTTCGACTACCAGGATTTCGTGACCCAGAAAGGCCTGATTCAGAACTATAGCTTGTCGGCGTCGGGCGGCAACGAGCAAAACCGCTACCTGATCAGTGGCAACTACTTCCAGCAGGACGGCATCATCCAAGCCTCGGGGCTGAAGAAGTACGTCATTCGCGTGAACGACGACGCCACGCTGACCGAGCGGGTGAAGGTGGGCGTCTCGGCCACGTTCTCCAACGCCAACCAGACCGGCGCGGGCGACGGCACGGGCAACGCGTTCTACAGCACGGTGCTCCAGAACGCCATCCAGGCCAACCCCATCACGTCGCCCTACAACGCCGACGGCACCTTCTCCTACAACAACATCACGAGCTTCACGCCCAACCTGGCCCGCTACCTCCAGGAGCAGGAGTTCAACAAAACGTACAGCACCAACTTGTTCTCCAACGCCTACCTCGACGTGGCGCTGGCTAAGGGCCTGACGTTCCGTTCCACGTTCGGCATCAACTACAACAACTACCACCCCAAGGTGTACCAGCCCCAGTACTACCTGGGCCCCAACGACCAACGCTCGCAGAGCGCGCTGGTGGAAACCCGCGGCGACAACATCTCGTGGGTGTGGTCGAACTACGTGAACTACAACAAGGACTTCGGCAACAACAGCTCGTTTTCGGCCACGCTGGGCCAGGAAGCCCAGCGGGCCTACGGCAACAGCATCTCCATCACGGGCTACGACGTGCCCGCCGACGTGTCGTTGCAGTACATTTCCGCCTCCCGGGCCGCCAACTCCACGGTGCGCAGCGGGCAGTACGACAGCGGCTTGCTTTCGTACTTCGGCCGGGCCAACTACAACTTCCGCGACCGGTACCTGGTGACGGCCACCCTGCGCTTTGACCAGACGTCGCGCTTCCTGGGCTCGCAGCGCACGGGCACGTTCCCGTCCGTGGGCGTGGCCTGGAACCTGTCCAACGAAGAATTCATGAAGGGCATCACCGGCGTATCGGTGCTGAAGCTGCGCGGCAGCTACGGAGGCGTGGGCAACCAGAACGCCGCGCCCAACTACGGGTACGCGTCGGTGGCCACCAGCAACCAGAACTACGTGTTCAACAAAACGAAGAACCCCGGCCTGGCCATTGCTACGCTGAACAACCCCGACCTGCGCTGGGAAACGGCCGTTACGACGGACTTCGGCATCGACGCGGCGTTCCTCGATAACAAGCTGACCTTCACCGGCGATTACTTTGAGCGGAAAACCGAGCACATGATTGCCCTGCTGCCGGTGCCCGACTTCGTGGGCCAGGCCCCGGCCAGTGCCAACGTGGCCTCGCTGCGCAACCGCGGCGTGGAACTGGCCCTGAACTACCGGAACGAAATCGGCAAGCTCCAGTACAATTTTGGGGTGAACTTCACCAAGGTCAACAACTTGATCACCGACCTGGGCGGGGCCAACCCCATCGCCAGCGGCAACGTGCTCTCGCAAATCGGCAACACCACCCGCACGGACGTGGGCCACGAAATTGCCTACTTCTACGGCTTGCAGGCCGACGGCATTTTCCACACCCAGGCCGACGTGGACACCTACAAGAACTCCGCGGGCACCGCGCTGCAGCCCGGGGCCCAACCCGGCGACGTGAAGTACCGCGACATCAACGGCGACGGCAAGATTGACGCCAACGACAACACGTACCTGGGCAGCGCCACGCCCCGCTTCAGCTACGGGGCCTCACTGAACTTGTCGTACAGCAACTTTGACTTCAAGGTCCTGCTCTACGGCGTGCAGGGCGCCGAGGCCATCAACGCGGCGGCGTTCAACTTGTCGAAATCCAGCAACTTCGCCGGCTTGTGGACCAACTTCTACGCCGACCGCATGGACCGTTGGACGCCCACCAACACCGGCTCCGACCAGCCCCGCGTGACTTCGAACGACACCAACAACGGCGGCGGCTACAACGACAAATTCAGCAGCCGTTACGTGGAGGACGCCAGCTACCTGCGGGCCCGCAACATGGAGCTGGGCTACTCGCTGCCCAAAACGGTGCTGACCAAGTTTCAAATCAACGGCTTCCGGGTGTTTGCTTCGGTCGACAACGTGTTCACCATCACCAAGTACCGAGGCCTCGACCCCGAGATTTCGGCCACTGGCTACTACAACAACCCCCTGGCCTACGGCGTGGATTTCGGCAACTATCCCCAGCCCCGCACCTACCGCTTGGGCTTCAACGTCCAGTTTTAATCCAACGCTATTATTAACCGCGTAATATGAAAACCGCCCACGCAGTTCGTTTGCTGGCCTTTACGGCGCTGGCAACGCTTTCGCAAGGATGTCAGAAATTTTTGGACAAGGAGCCCCTCGGGGCTACCACCCAGAGCAACTTATTCAACGACCCCGTGAACGCCACGCAGGCCGTGAACGGCATTTACGACGTCGCTTCCTGGGACCAGGGCCCCAAGTTTGGGGTGGGTGACTACGTGGGGCAGACCTACGAGTGGATGTTTGGGGACGTGATGAGCGACGACGCGGAGAAGGGGAGTACCCCCAGTGACTTCTCGGCCCTCATCGACCTGAAGAACTGGACCGTGAACCCTTCCAACGTGCCGGTGAGCACGCTGTGGGTGCACAGCTTCACGGGCATCGCCCGGGCCAACACGGTGATCAACAACATCGACGCCGGCTCCATCGACGCCGCGCTGAAGTCGCGCTTGAAAGGCGAGGCCCTGTTTCTGCGGGGGTACTTCTACTTCAACCTGGTGAAGACGTTTGGGGGCATGCCGCTGTTTGAAAAAGCGGTGCTGCCGACGGAAGCGGCCACGGTGACGCGCAGCAGCATCGCCGAAACCTACGCATTCGTCGAAAAAGACCTGAAAGCGGCCCTTGCGTTGCTGCCCGAAAAAAGCGGCTACGCCAGCGCCGACCTCGGCCGGGCCACCAAAGGCGCCGCCAACGGCTACCTGGCCCGCGCCATCATGTACCAGCTCGGCACCGACAACACCAACAAGCACACCTGGCAGGAAGTGTACGACCTGACGAGCACCATCACCGCCTCGACCCAGTACAGCTTGCTGGCCAACTACGCCGCCATCCACCAAACGCCGGGCGAGAACAGCAGCGAGTCGCTGTTCGAGATTCAGTTCGCTACCTCGAACGACACGTACGGCCCCATCTCGGTGGGCACCACCAACAACGTGTTCCAGAACAACCGCAAAACCTTCGGCTACGGTTTCAACAACCCGACGCAGAACCTGGTGAACGAGTTTGAGGCCAACGACCCGCGCTTGGAGGTCACCGTCATCAAGAACAACGACATCGTGCTGGGTGTGCTGAACCCCATCGACCCGTCGGAAAACGCCACGGGCTACCTGAGTCGGAAAGTGGCCATCTTGCCGCCCCCGGCCGTGCAGTCGGGGCCCCAAAACATCCGCAAGCTGCGCTACGCCGACGTGCTGCTGATGAAAGCCGAAGCCGCGGCCCAAACCGGCAAAAGCGCTGAGGCCGTGGGCTTGGTGAACCAAGTACGGCAGCGGGCCCGCGCTTCCACCCGGCCCCCGGGCGCGACGACGGTGGGCATGGCCGACAACTACGCCGCGGCCAACACGCCGACCGGCACCCTGCCCGACCTGGCCGCCGGCCTCACGGGCCAGCCCCTGCTGAACGCCATCTGGCACGAGCGCCGGGTGGAGCTGGCCGAGGAGTCGCTGCGCTTCTGGGACCTGATCCGCACCGGCCGCTACTTCGGCGTGCTGCCCGCCGCGGTGGCCGCCCGGGCCATGACGCACGCCGTTACGACGGGCGTGGTGAACCCCATCCCGCTGTTGCCCATCGAGCTCAACGACGCGCAGGTGTGGAAGCTCCCCCAGAACCCGGGCTACAACTAACCGCCTGCTGAGCGCAAGCAAAAGAGGGCCCCTACGCGGTAAGCGTAGGGGCCCTCTTTTGCTTGCGCCGCGCTGGAAACTAACGGCCCGACACGCGTCGGCATCAACACTTAAGCGCAGCCAGGCGGCCTGGAAAACCAATGCCCGGCTACAGGTAATCCGCCAGTTTCTCCCGCAGCAGCGCCACCAGGGCCGCGTCCTGGAACGGGTAGTTGTCGGGAATGCGCAGGTTGACGAGGCGCTTGCCGGCCAGGGCCCCGGGAAATTTCGCGCGCAGGCGGTCGGCGTGGCGCTTTTCCATCACAAACACCGCATCGGCCCAACCCAGGTGGCCGGCCGTGACGCGCACCCGGGCCCCCGCCTCGGTGCCGGCCGAGCGGGCCAGGGCCCCCGGGTGGCCGTCGAAGAGCCGCTCGGCGGTCAGGCTCCGCCAGCGGTTTTGGCTGCAAATAAAGAGGAGCTTGTCGATGGGAGAAATGGTTGACTAATTCCGGATCTTAAGTCTTTTCAGCACGCTTTGGGCGGCGTGGTAGCCGCACATGCCGTGCACGCCCCCGCCCGGCGGCGTGGACGCGGAGCAGATGAAAAGGTCGGGGTTGGGCGTGCGGTACGGGTCGAACCGCGCCACGGGCCGGGTAAAAAGCTGCGCTAGGTTCACGGCGCCGCCCGTGATGGCCCCGCCCACGTAGTTGGGGTTGTAGGCCTGCACGGCGTGCGTGTTCATGGTGTGCCGGGCCAGTACGAGGTCTTTAAAACCGGGGGCAAAGCGCTCGATTTGCTGGTCGATGCGCGCGCTCATGTCCTGGGTGGAGCCGGCGGGCACGTGGCAGTAGGCCCAGCCGGTGTGCTGGCCCGCCGGGGCCCGGGTGGCGTCAAACAGGCTTTGCTGGCAGAACAGCACGTAGGGGCTTTCGGCGCAGCGGCCATGCCAGGCATCTTTTTCGCCGCGGGCAATCTCCCCAATGGGGCCCCCCAGGTGTACCGTGGCAGCGCGCAGGCAGCGCGGGTCTCGCCACGGGATGGGGCCGCTCAGGGCGTAATCCACCTTGAAAATGCCGGGCCCGTACCGGAAGTTTTCCAACCGCTTCCGGTACGCGGCCGGCAGGCGCTGCTGCGCAATGCGGGCCAACTGGCGCGGGTCGGTATCGAACAGGTACGTGCGGGCCGGGGGCAGCTCCTCAAACCGGGTGATGCGGGTGCCGAGCCGAATTTCGCCGCCCAGGCTTTGGAAATAGGCCGCCAGGGCGTCGGTGAGGCTCTGCGCGCCGCCCCGGGGAAACGCCCAGTTTTCGGCGTGCGCCGTCACCAAAAACAGCAGGCCGATGGCCGTGGTGAACAGCTTGTCGAACGGCAGCACGCTGTGGGCCGCGCACCCCGCAAACAGGGCCCGCGCCCGGGGCCCCCGGAAAAAATGCTCGGCAAAAAAGTTAGCCGGTAGCAGGGCTTTCAGGCCGAAACGGGCCAGCAGCAGCGGGCTGTGCGGCACGCCCAGCGGCTTGAGCACGTCGCGCAGCAACTCGTCGGTGCGCCCCGTGAAAGGACTGACCAGGGCCCGGTAAGCGTCCGCGTCGATGCCCAGGTCCTGGGCCGTTTCCGCGATGGATTTCGACAGAATAACTGCCTCCTGCCCGTCCAGCGGGTGCGCCACCGAGGCGGGCGGCACCACCCACTCCAGGCCAAATCTTGCCAACGGCAGGGTTTGGAGGTAGGGCGAGAGGTAGCCCAGTGGGTGCACCGCCGAGCCCAAGTCGTGCCGGAAACCGGGCAGCGTGATTTCCTGGGTGCGGGTGCCGGCGCTCAGCGTGTCGGCCGCTTCCACAATCAGCACGCGCAGCCCGCGGGCGGCCAGTACGGTGCCGGCGCTCAGCCCGTTGGGCCCCGAGCCAATGATTACTGCGTCCCAGGGTTTGCTGCTCATGCGGCAGGGAAATAATTGGGTTGAATAGACGCTGCTGCGCGGGCTTAGCGCACGATGGCCACCTTTACCTTCTTGCCTTTTACCTTGGCGTTCTGCATCTTGGCCAGCACCGCCTCAGCTTGGGCCTCGGGCACGGCCACGAAGCTGTAGTGCTCGTGCACCTCAATGCGGCCCACGGCGTCGCGCTCCAGCCCGCCCACGCTCACGAAGGCCCCCACCAAGTCGCCGGCGCTGATTTTTTCGCGCTTGCCGGCCGAAATGTGCAGCGATACCGTGCTGGGGCGCGGGGCCTTGGGCGCGGCGGCGGGCAGGGCGGGGGGCACCAGGCGGGCCCACTGCACGGTGGCGGCGGCGGGCCAGTTTTGCAGCTTGGCCTGCTCGGGGGGCGTCACGAGGAAGTGGGCAGTGCCCACGGCCCCGGCGCGGGCCGTGCGCCCGGCCCGGTGCTGGAAGGTATCGGCCTGCTCGGGGGCATCGTACTGCACCACCGTGTCAAGCTCGTTCACGTCGAGGCCCCGGGCGGCTACGTCGGTGGCCACCAGGGCCGTGGCCGAGCCGTTGCGCAGCTTCATCAGGGCCTTGTCGCGCTCGGGCTGCATCATCTTGCCGTGCAGGGCCTCGGCGGCCACGCCCCGGCCGCGCAGGAAGCGGGTGAGCTCCTCCACCCGGTCGCGGGTGTTGGCGAAGATGAGCGAGCGGCCCGCGCCGGGCTGGCCGATGACGTGGTACAGGGCGGCGGGTTTCTGGTCGGCGGCGCTCACCACGTGGCCGCGCAGCACCAGGTTTTCGGGCAGGGTGGCGGCCCCGGCGGTGCCGGCGGCCCCGCCGCCGTCCACGTTCACCACCTTGGGCCGGGCCAGGTGCGAGCGCACCAGGGCCAGTACCTTATCGGGCATGGTGGCCGAGAACAGCAGCGTTTGGCGGCGCTGGGGCAGGCGGCTCACAATGGTCGCCATCTCTTCCTGGAAGCCCAGGTCGAGGAGCTTGTCGGCTTCGTCCAACACCAACACTTTTAGCTGGTTGGGCACAAACGTGCGCTGCTCCAGGTGGTCGAGCAGGCGGCCGGGCGTGGCCACGATGACGTGGGGCAGCTGGTTTTCCATCGTCTTGCGCTCGTCGCGCATGGGGTGGCCGCCGTAGTAGGCGGCCACGCGCAGGTTGGCGGTGGTTTTGCCGAGCTGGCGCAGGGCGTCGCGCACTTGCAGGGCCAGCTCGCGGGCGGGCACCAGCACAATCACCTGCACGGCGTTTTCGGCCGGGTCGAGGCGCTGGAGCAGGGCCAGGCCGTAGGCGGCGGTTTTGCCCGAGCCGGTGGGGGCCTGGCCGGCTACGTCGTGCCCGCCCAGGGCGAAGGGCAGCACGGCGGCCTGCACGGGCGTGGGCGCGGCCCAGCCCAGCTCGGCCACGGCGGCTTGCAGGGCGGGAGTTAAGTCGAAATCGGCGAAAGCGGCGGCGCGGGGCGCGGCGGGTTGGGCAGGCGTATCAGGGGTGTGCACCGGGCAAAGGTACGGCCGGGGCTACGGCAACACCTCGAAGGCCAGGAACTGGTTGATTTCGCGGGCGCTGAAGTTGTTATCGGCCACGACGACCAGCGTGCGGTGGCCGTTGGGCAGCGGAGGCCCAAAGGCCAGCCCCTCCACGTTGTCGAGGCGCGGGGCCAGGCGCTTCAGGTCGGCCACGAGGCGCTTGCGCACGGGCCGGTAGGGGGCCCCGGCCAGGGCAAGGCGGGCGCGCACGTCGGTGGCCCCGCGGGTGTCCACGTCGTAAATGCGGGCCTGCACGCCCCCCGCGGGCACGTACGAGCACTCGATGGCGAGGAACTCGTGGTCGCTCACGGCCAGGATTTCCGACGTGCGGTTGACGCGGCCTGGCGTAACGACGGGGTCGAGGACGTAGGCGTACTGGTGGCGCAGGGCCCCGGAGCGGGCGTCGAGCTGGCTGAGGCGGTTGGGGTAGGGCGCGTCGGCTGGCCCGCCGGCGGGCCGGTCTTGCTGCACGGGGCTCTCCAGCAGCAGCCACAGGGCGCGGCCGTCGGGGGTGCGGGCCAGGCCCTCGTAGGTGGCGTTGCCGACGGGGCCCTGGCCGGGCGCGGCGGCGAAGTGGAACTGCGGCAGCGCGGGCAGCGTGCGGCGGAAGGCCCCGGTGGTGTCCATTTCGCGCACAAACGGGTCGAGGTGCAGGGCGGGGTCGCCCTCGCTGGTCCAGTACAGGCCGGCGGTGGCGGGGTCGTAGCGGATGGCTTCGGGGTCCACGTACGGGGCCGGGGCGGTCGGCTCGCCGGGGGCGGGTTGCAGGAAGTGCACGCCCGTCACGTCCACTCCGTAGAAGCCCTGGGCGTCGTAGCGCAGCCGGGCGGTGTAAAAGCGGGCCGGCGCGAACTCGCCCTTGTCGTCGCTGAGCAGGTACCAGGTACCGTCGGGGCCCCGGTCGAGGCCCGAGATGCCGCCGAACACCGTGCCCCGCACGGGCAAGCCGTGGGGCAGCACCACCTCGCCCAGCAGCCGCAGCCCGCTGACGGTGGCGGGGGAGCCAGCGGCTGCCGGCTGGGGGCCCCGGCCCGCGCAGGCCGAAACCAACGCCACTGCCGCTAGCCTGGCGGCGCAGCGCGGCGAAAAAATGCGAATCACCGACGAAAAAAAGCGTCGTTTCATGGTAAAATACTGACCCAAAACTAACGCGCCTCTTCGTCGATGTTGACCAGCCGGTAGCGCACGGCCGATTTTTTGGGCCGGATGGGCAAGCCCAGGCGTAGGGCGTAGACCTTGGTGAACGCCGCGCCGAAGTAGAAAATCATGGCGCAGTAAAACACGAACAGCAGCACCAGCACCAGCCCCGCCGCCGGGCCATACACGGGCCCCAAGTCTTGGCTTACCAGCAGTTTGCCGAGCAAAATTTCGCCCAGGCTGATGAGCACGGCCGTGAGCGCCGCCCCGCGCCGCACGGCCCGCCAGGGCACCTTGGCCAGGCTCAGGGTGCGGAAGGTGAGGCCAAACCACACGGCCAGGATGCCGAAGGCGGCCAGCGAATTCAGGCCCCGCACCACGTAGTAGGCCAGCGTGGTGTCGAAGTCGCGGATGCTGTCGGCAAACAAGCCCAGCGCCGCGTCGGTGCTGAAGGCCAGCACCGCCAGGGCCCCCGTGGCCAGCAGCACGCCGCCCGCGCGCACCCGCTCGCGCAGGGCCACGGCCAGCGGCGCGCTGCGGCGCCGGGGCCGGATCTGCCACAGCTGGTTGAGCGAGTGCTGGATGATGGTGAAAAGTGTGGTGGCGACGAACACCAGGAAGACGAAGCCCGCCCACGTCACCAGCCGGGTGCGGCGCGGGTCGGCCACGTTGCTGAGGATCTGCTCGATGAGGCCCGTGGCCGCCTGCCCCAGCACGTTGCTGAGCTTGCCCAGCAGCATGGTGCGCACCAGCGACGTGGGGTAGAGGGCCCGCAGCAGCTGGATGAGGATGATGAGGATGGGCGGCAGGGCAAACGAGGTGAAGAACGCCGTGGCGGCCCCCAGGCGCAGGGGGTCGTTGGCGGCCAGCTCGCGGGCGGCGTGGCGCAGCAGCAGCGGCAGCTCGCGGTACCAGGGGCCCGGCTGGTGCACGGGCAAATAAGTGTGTGGCATGGGGCCCGGACGGCGAAAAAAGGGCCCCGCCCGTAAGCGTACACGGGGCCCTGGCGAAGATACGCGCCGCCGGCCCGCCTTGGTTTCGTTAAAGTTTAACTTTGAACATGACTGTTGCTTCTTCCGCCCCTGCCCCGGCCCCGCCGGAGGGCCCCGCGGCCCGGCCCAGCTGGCTGCGCCGCGTGCTGCTCGACCCGCTGGTGAACCTGTTAAAAGCGGGCCTCTCGCCCGGCCAGCTGGCCCTCACGGTGGGGCTGGGCGCGGCCCTCGGGGTGGCCCCCACATTCGGCCTCACCACCCTCATTGCCACGGGCGTGGCCCTGCGCCTGCGCCTAAACGTGGCCGCGTTGCAGCTGGTGTGCCACCTGCTCACGCCGGTGCAGCTGCTGCTGCTGCTGCCCCTGCTGCGCTACGGCGGCGAGCTGCTGGGCCAGGGCAACGCGCTGGCCCACTTCACCCTCAGCCAGTTGCAGTACCAGGTGCGCCACGAGCCAATGGCGATTCTGCATTTGCTGTGGCGGGCCGAGCTGGGGGCCCTGCTCATCTGGGCGGTGGCGGCGGTGCCGGTGGTGGCGCTGCTGTACTTCGGGCTGCGGCCGGTGTTCCGGCGCGTGGTGCGCAAGCACGAGGCATCGGAAGCGCTGGCGGCCACGGAGCGCTAAACGCGGTTCGCCCCGAATTAAAGGGCGTCGGCTGAGTCGCACGGAGTTCAGAATCCTTGTGCAACTCGGCCAACGCCCTTTGATTCGGGGCAAAACGCTCCGGCGGCCCTAGCCCATGGTGTGGTACACGGCCTGCACGTCCTCGTCTTCCTCGAATTTTTCGATCAGCGTCAGCACTTCTTCGGCCTGCTCGTCGCTGAGGGCGACGGTGGTGTTGGGCACGCGCTGGAGGGTGGCGCTCACCACGTTCAAGCCTTTGGTTTCGAGGGCTTTCTGCATCTGGCCGAAGTCGGGGAACAGGGTTTCGACCACCATGTAGGCGTGCTCGGCGCCGTGCTCGTCCTCCTCCTGGGTTTCGTACACGTCCTCGGCGCCCACGTCAATCAGGTCCAGTTCCAGCTCGTCGCGGTCCAGCCCTTCAGCGGCCAGCTTGAACACGCCCTTGCGGGTGAAGGTGTAGTCGGAGCTGCCCGAGGTGCCCAGGGCCCCGCTGTTGCGGTTGAAGTACAGGCGCACGTTGCTCACGGTGCGGGTGGGGTTGTCGGTGGCAGTTTCCACCACGATGGCGATGCCGTGGGGGCCGTAGCCTTCGTAAATAACCTCCTGGTAGTCTTTTTCTTCGCGGCTGCTGGCGCGCTTGATGGCCGCGTCCACGCGGTCCTTGGGCATGTTCACGCCCTTGGCGTTTTGCATGGCCGTGCGCAGGCGGGCGTTGGTGTCGGGGTTGGGGCCGTTTTCCTTCACGGCCATCACGATTTCCTTGCCGATGCGGGTGAAGTCTTTCGACATCCGGTCCCACCGCTTCATTTTGCGGCCTTTCCGAAATTCAAATGCGCGTCCCATTCTATAGTGAGCAGTTTACAGTTAGCAATGTGCCGCCCGGGCCGGGGGTGGGAGTGGGGCCCCGAACGAGGGCGCAAGGTACGCCACCCGGGCGCGGGCGGCCAAGCCAGGCCCCGCCCGGGGGCCCCGGACCGCTACCGCTGCTTCGGCGCGGGCCGGGGCCCCGGCGCGGCGTCGGCCACCAGCTCGTACACCCCCCGGTTGCCGGGCGGGTAGCCGGCGATGGTGACGGTGAGGCGGCGCGCCCGGGCGTCGTAGCGGTAGGTGCCGCGCTGCACGTCGAAGCCTTGGGCATCGCTAAAAGCAAACCGGATGCTGTCGCCGGCCACTGTGCACTGGCCGTGCTGCACAAAGTCACGGGCGCCGTTGGGCCCCGCGATGCGCAGGCGCTTGTCATAGGCCCCCGTTGGAAACAAGGTGAGGGTGCCGCCCACGCCGGCCACGTGGGTAGGCGGGTTGCCGTCGGTGTGGTCGTACACGGTGTAGGCTACGTAGCGGTAAGTGGCGTAGAGGGCGGCCGGTGGCCGGACTGGCCGCGTGGGCTGGCCCGGCCCGGTACCGGGCCACAGCAGGGCCCCCAGCAATAAGACCGCGCCCCCCTTACGGGGGGGGCACGGCTTGCCTCGCCAAAACGCACAGCCAAACCGGACCTGGCTTTCCCCAGTGGGGGCGCCCCGGCCGGCGCGAATACGCGGGTTGATTTCCTGCGGCGTCATGCAAAAAATGCGTGGTGGCGAATAGCTGTACCCTGTACTAAGGCTGCAAGGTGGCGTCCGCGCCCCGTCGCCCGGGGCCAGGCCGCGCCACGGCGGCGCCTAGCGGCGGCGCAGCAGCAGCCAAGCAGTTACGCCCAAAAGCACGCCCGCGGCCAAGCCAGCCGCCTGGCGGGGCAGGTAGTCGGGCACGGGCGGGGGCAGGTGCTCCACGCCGCTGGCGTCGGTGCGGGCGGCCTCGTGCACGTAGCGGCCGTGGGCCGGCACGGGATAGTGGGCGGCCAGCTGGGCCAGTCCCGCCGCGGCCGGGGCCCCCGTGATGACCGGCCCGTGCCCACACCCAATGGCTGCCGGGTTTAGCGCTGCCAGGGCCTGCACCGATTCTTTGGACGCGGCCCAGTCGTAGTTGAACGGGGTGCCGGCGCGGCTGATTTTGGGCCACCCCAGCAGTATCGCCGCGACGGAATCGTGGTCGGTGGTAGCAAAGGCGTCGGCTCCCAGCAGCGTGCGGTCGGCGTCGCGGAACAGCGCTACCTGGCCGGGGGCGTGGCCCGGTACGTGCAGCCAGCGCCAACCCAACAGGAAGGGCACGGCGTCGGTGTCCAGCGGCAGCTCCTGCACCACGTCGCGCAGGTCGGGCAGCTGCGTGGGAAAAAAGCGGCTCATGAACGCCAACGAACCGCCCACGGTGGGGTCGCGCGGCGGGTACAGGGCCTGGGCCGTCACGTAGGGCCGCTCCAGCGGGTGCACCAGCACCGGCACGTGCCAGCCGGTGGCCAGCGCCAGCGCCGAGCCCAGGTGGTCGAGGTGGCCGTGGGTGAGCACAATGGCCTGGGGTCCCACCCCGGGCCCGTAAAGTTCTTCGGCAGCGGCGCGGATGGCTTTCTCGCTGCCGGGCAAGCCGGTGTCCACCAGCACCCAGTCGCCGGGCGTGCCGGCGTCCACGAAGTATACGTTTACAAAGCGCTGAATGCGCAGCTGGGTCACGCCGGCGGCTACGGTGTCCATGGCAAGAAGGAGGGAAGCGGATGGTAGGAAATGCCCTGGCATACGGCACAGCTGGCACACGAGGTTCACTGGCTGCGGCCGTGGGGCCCCTTGCCGGTACGCGTGGGGCCCCGCCGCGGGCAGCGCACGCGTTTCAAAAAGGCAACAATTTTGCTAAAACGATTAAGCTAAGCACCATAAGCACGGGTTTGCAAAGAGGAAAAATGTGCCATAAAAACCTGCTTTTGTGCCGTGGCCGCCGGTAAAAGTTAGAAATACTGGCTACATTGGCAGTTGAAAACCGTCACAATGGTTTGCGGCAATTAGCAAAATGGTCTTAACTGCCTGATTACTTAGCGCAAGGTTTGCTAACCTGTGGTTACGCATCGGCTTCGCATGGTCTTTATAAATTCAACCCCACCCATTATTCAGGAGCAGTTTCATGGAAAAAAATACGTATGATGCCATCGTCATTGGATCGGGAATTTCGGGCGGTTGGGCGGCCAAGGAGCTGACCGAAAAAGGATTGAAAACCATTATGCTCGAACGCGGCGAAAACATCGAGCACGTCAAGGATTACGTCAACGCCACCAAAGCCCCCTGGGAGTTCCCGCACCGCGGTGGCAAAACCCAGCAGATGATTGCCGATTACCCAGTGCTGGGCCGCGACTACACCCTCAACGAAACCAACCTGAACTACTGGGTCAACGAGAAGGACAGCCCCTACGTGGAGGTGAAACCCTTCGACTGGTTCCGGGGCTACCACGTGGGCGGCCGCTCGCTGATGTGGGGCCGCCAGTCGTACCGGCTGAGCGACTACGACTTCTCGGCAAATGCAAACGATGGCGTCGCCGTTGATTGGCCCATTCGCTACAAAGACCTGGCGCCCTGGTACTCGTACGTTGAAAAGTTTGCCGGCATCAGCGGCAACCGCGACGGGCTGCCGCAGCTGCCCGACGGCGACTTTATGCCGCCCATGGAAATGAACGTTGTGGAGAAGGACGTGGCGGCCCGCGTAAAGGCCCACTACGAGCACCGCCGCGTGGTCATCGGCCGCACGGCCAACATCACCCGGCCGCTGAAGAACCGCACCAACTGCCAGTACCGCAATAAGTGCTGGCTGGGCTGCCCGTTCGGGGCGTACTTCAGCACGCAGTCGTCCACGCTGCCCGCCGCGGTGGCCACCGGCAACCTCACGCTGCGCCCGTTTTCCATCGTCACCAAAATCCTCTACGACAAGGACACCAAGCGCGCCAAGGGCGTGGAGGTGCTCGACGCCGAAACCAACCAGACTTACGAGTACTTCGCCAAGGTCGTGTTCCTGAACGCCTCGGCCCTGAATTCGGCCTGGGTGCTGATGAACTCGGCCACCGACGTGTGGCCCGAGGGCCTGGGCAGCAGCAGCGGCGAGCTGGGCCACAACCTGATGGACCACCACTTCCGGGCGGGGGCCCACGGCGACGCCGAAGGCTACGAAGACAAGTACGTGTACGGCCGGCGGGCCAACGGCATTTACGTGCCCCGCTACCGCAACCTGTTCGGCGACAAGCGCGACTACATCCGCGGGTTTGGCTACCAGGGCAGCGCCGGCCGCGAAGGCTGGAGCCGCGAAATTCCGGAAATGAGCATCGGCGGCGAATTCAAAGATGCCCTCACCGAGCCCGGTAATTGGACCATGGGCATGACGGGCTTCGGCGAAACGTTGCCTTACCACGACAACCGCGCGTTCCTCGACAAAACCAAGAAGGACAAGTGGGGCCTGCCGGTGCTGGCTTTCGACGCCCACACCCGCGAAAACGAGAAAAAGATGCGCGTCGACATGATGGCCGACGCCAAGGAAATGCTGGAAATGGCGGGCCTGAAAAACGTGAAAACCTACGACAACGGCTACGTGCTGGGCGGCGGCATTCACGAAATGGGCACGGCGCGCATGGGCCGCGACCCCAAAACGTCGGTGCTCAACCAGTACAACCAGGTGTGGGACGCGCCCAACGTGTACGTGACCGACGGCGCGGCCATGACCTCGGCCGCCTGCCAAAACCCCTCGCTGACCTACATGGCCCTCACGGCCCGCGCCGTGGACCACGCCGTGAGCGAACTCAAGAAACAGAACGTTTAAGCCCCGTTAGATATGGACCGCAGAGATGCCATTGCCCGCGTAGCCCTGTTGATGGGCGGCACCGTTATCGGCGCTGATTTTTTCCTGAGCAGTTGCTCCTCACCCGGCAAGTCGGTAGCGGAGGGCGGCGCGGGGGCCCCCGCCGCCAAAATGCCCGACCTTGACATGGACCAGGTGCGCTTGCTGGACGAGGTGGGCGACACCATTCTGCCCACCACCGCCGCTTCGCCGGGCGCCAAGGCCGCCCACATCGGCCGCTTCATGGGCGTGATGGTACGCGACTGCTACACTCCCGCCGACCAGAAAATTTTCATGGAGGGCCTCACCAAGCTCAACGAGGCCAGCCAAAAGCAGTACGACAAAGGCTTTATCGCCTGCGACCCCGCCGAGCGTACCGCCCTGCTAACAGCCTTGGACAAGGAACAGAAGGACTACGCCGCCGCCCATACCGAAAAGGGGGCCCCCAGCCACTACTTCCGCATGCTGAAGCAGCTGACCCTGCTCGGCTACTTCACTTCCGAAGTGGGCGCCACCAAGGCCCTGCGCTACCTGCCCATTCCGGGCCGCTACGACGGCAACGTGCCCTACAAAAAAGGCGACAAAGCCTGGGCTACTTCCTAAGCCCAGCGCCCCCTGCCAGGGCCCCCATTACTTTTTGCATTACCCTCTTTTTTGGCTTATGACCGCTACCATCCGCTTTAAGCTGTCGCTGATGATGTTCCTGGAGTTCTTCATCTGGGGGGCCTGGTTCGTGACGCTGGGTACGTACTTGCTGCGCAACCTGCACACGTCCGGCGTGCAGGTGGGCGTGGCCTTCCTCACCCAGTCCATCGGGGCCATCGTCGCGCCTTTCGTCATCGGGCTGATTGCGGACCGGTTTTTTTCGGCGCAGAAAATTCTGGGGGTGTTGCACTTGGCGGGGGCCGTGCTGCTGTGGCAAGCGGCTGGTGCCACCGATTTTGGGGCGTTTTACCCCTACATCCTCGTTTACATGATCCTGTACATGCCCACGCTGGCGCTGGTTAATTCCATCTCCTTCCGGCAAATGCAGAACCCGCAGCAGGAGTTTGCCACCATTCGGGTGCTGGGCACCGTGGGCTGGATTGTGGCGGGCCTCACCATTGCCCAGCTTGGCTGGGAAGCCAGTGGCACGCTGGGCCTCACCCTGAAAATGGCGGCCGGCGCGTCAGCCTTGCTTGGGGCGTTCAGCTTCACGCTGCCCGCCACACCCCCAATTAAGAAGGAGGGCCCCACCACCGTGGGTGACCTGCTGGGTTTGGATGCCATCCGCCTACTGAAAAACCGCTCCTACCTGGTATTTTTTCTGGCCTCGGTGGCCATCTGCGTACCGCTTTCCTTTTACTACGGTTTCACCAACCCGTTCCTGAACGAAGTGGGCATGAAGTCGGCCGCCGGGGTGCAGAGCATGGGCCAGGTGTCGGAAGTGCTGTTCATGCTGCTGATTCCGGTGTTTTTCGCCCGCTTGGGCGTGAAAAAAATGCTGGCCATTGGCATGCTGGCCTGGGTGGTGCGCTACGGGTTCTTCGCCTACGGCAACGGCGGCAGCACTTATTGGATGCTGATTGCGGGCATCGTGCTGCACGGCATCTGCTACGATTTCTTCTTCGTAACGGGCCAGATTTACACCGATAACTTGGCCGGCGAGCAGTCGAAGAGCGCCGCCCAAGGCTTCATCACGCTGGCCACCTACGGGGTGGGCATGTTGATCGGCTCGCTGCTGTCAGGCCAGATCGTGGACGCCCACCAAATCAGCGCTAGCCTGCACGACTGGCGCACCATCTGGCTAATTCCGGCTGCCATCGCGGCGGGTGTACTAGTGCTATTCCTCCTGTTGTTCAAGGACCGCAACGCCCCCGTGGCCGCCGAAGAAATTAGCTACGCCGAGGCCAACGCGCGCTTGGAAGTGTAACGAGCCGTTGGCTAACGCTAACAGCTGCTGGTTGTTAGCGCCCGTTCAAAGAAGGATAATAGCTACTAGCCAGCGGCTAGTGGCCCAAGATAATACTGCATGAAATTACGATTGGGCATGATTGGCGGCGGGCAAGGGGCCTTCATTGGGGCCGTTCACCGCATCGCTGCTTCCCTCGACGGCTTGTATGAACTCACGGCCGGCGCTTTTAGCAGCGACGCGGCCAAATCGCAGGCCACCGGCGTGCTGCTGGGTTTGGCCCCCGGCCGGGTGTACGGTTCGTACGAAGAGCTGATTGCCCAGGAAAAGCAGCGGCCCGAAGCCGAGCGGGTGCAAGTCATTGCCATCGTCACGCCCAACTACCTGCACTTCGCGCCGGCTAAGATGGCCCTGGAAAACGGCTTCGATGTCGTTCTCGACAAGCCGATGACGTTTTCGCTGGCCGAGGCCAAGCAGCTGCAGGAAGTGGCCGCCGCCAGCGGCCGGCTGCTGTGCCTCACCCACACCTACACCGGCTACCCCATGGTGAAGGAGGCCCGGCAGCTGCTGGCCGCCGGCGCCCTGGGGCCCATCCGCAAGGCCTACGTGGAGTACCCGCAGGGCTGGCTCAGCGGCTTTGAGGAAGGCGGCGCCAACAAGCAAGCCGCCTGGCGCACCGACCCCGCCCGCAGCGGCGTGGCTGGGGCCATGGGCGACATCGGCACCCACGCCTTCAACCTGCTGGAGTACGTGACGGGCCTGCAAGTAACGCGCCTGTGCGCCGACATCAACACGGTGGTGCCCGGCCGGCAGCTCGACGACGACGGCGCCGTGCTGCTGAAGCTTTCCAACGGCGCCAGCGCCGTGCTCACGGCCTCGCAAATCGCGGCCGGCGAGGAAAACAACGTCCGCATCCGCGTTTACGGCGACAAAGGGGGCCTGGAGTGGCAACAGGTAGACGCCAACACGCTGCAAGTGAAGTGGCTGGACCGGCCCGCCGAAATCCGGCGCACCGGCACCGGCTACGTCAGCTCCTTTGCCCAGCACAACGCCCGCGTGCCGGCCGGCCACCCCGAAGGCTACTTGGAGGCATTTGCCAACCTCTACCGCAACTTCGCCCTGAGCCTGCAAGCGCGCAATGCCGGCGAAACCGCCACGCCCGAAGCCCTTGATTACCCCAGCATTGCCGACGGCGTGCGCGGCATGGCGTTCATCGAGAACGTCATCGCCTCGGGCCAGTCGGATAAAAAATGGACCGAATTCACCGTTTGATCTGCATATGACCACCCTCCAGGGCCCCGCCATCTTCTTGGCCCAATTCATTGGCGACGAAGCCCCGTTCAACAGCTTGGAGTCCATCTGCGGCTGGGCCGCCGGCCTGGGCTACAAAGGCATTCAAATGCCTACGCTCGACGCGCGCTTCATTGATTTGCAAAAAGCGGCCGAAAGCAAAACTTACGCCGACGAAATCAAGGGCGTTGTGAACGCAGCGGGCCTGGAAATTACCGAGCTTTCTACCCATTTGCAGGGCCAACTGGTGGCCGTGAACCCGGCCTACGACGCGCTGTTCGACGGCTTTGCGCCGGAAGCGTACCGCAACAACCCCGCGGCGCGGCAGCAGTGGGCCGTGCAGCAGGTGAAGTACGCCGCGCAGGCCTCGCAAAACCTGGGCCTTAAGGCGCACGCTACGTTCAGCGGGGCCCTGCTCTGGCCGATGGTGTACCCCTGGCCCCAGCGCCCGGCCGGCCTGGTGGAGGAAGGCTTTACCGAGCTGGCCCGCCGCTGGACGCCCATCCTGGACGAGTTTGACCGCTGCGGCGTGGATTTGTGCTACGAAGTGCACGCCGGCGAAGACCTGCACGACGGCATTACCTACGAGATGTTCCTCGACAAGGTGCGCCACCACCCGCGCGCCTGCTTGCTCTACGACCCCTCGCACTTCGTGCTGCAATGCCTTGACTACCTGGAGTACATCGACATTTACCACGAGCGGATCAAAATGTTCCACGTCAAGGACGCCGAGTTCAATCCCACCGGCCGCCAGGGCGTGTACGGTGGCTACCAAAGCTGGCTCGATAGGGCCGGGCGCTTCCGCTCGCTGGGCGACGGGCAAGTGGACTTCAAGGCCATTTTCAGCAAAATGGCCCAGTACGACTTTGCTGGCTGGGCGGTGCTGGAGTGGGAGTGTGCTATTAAAAACGCGGAAGACGGGGCCCGGGAAGGGGCCCAGTTCATCCGCGACCACATCATCCGGGTCACCGACAAAGCCTTCGACGACTTTGCCAATACCGCCACTGACCTGGCATTTAATAAAACACTGTTAGGCTTGTAATCTCTTGCCCCCGATGAAAAAAATTGCCTTGCTGCTTAGCAGCTGCGCCCTGTTGATTGCCTGCGAATCGGCGCCCAAAACCAGTGAAACCGCTGGCGCAAAAGACGCTGCCGCCACCGAACCGGCGGCCGGTAGCGGGGCCCCCACCGCCGTGCCAGCCACTGGCGACGCGCCTGGGGCCCCCGGGGCCGACCTGGCCAGCGCCGCGCCGGGCGCCAAATTAATTGCGGCTTCCGATTGCACCGGCTGCCACAAAGAACACGACAAAGTGGTGGGGCCTGCCTACGCTGCCATTGCCGAGAAGTACAAGCCCACCGAAGCCAACATTGCCATGCTGGCGAACAAGATAATTACGGGTGGCAAGGGTAACTGGGGCGAAATCCCTATGACGGCGCACCCGGGCCTGTCGGTGGCCGACGCGCAAGAAATGACCAAGTATGTTTTAAGCTTAAAATAATTATTTGGCATAACTGCTGAATATTTGGCAACCAAGCCGGGCCCCGTGGGGATGGCCAATGAGTTAATTAATTGAATCGTTTCTGTCATGGCTGCTCAACCAAACCGCCGGGCGGTAATTAAAAACATCGTTGCTGGTACGGCTTCTTTGGGCGCTGTGGGCACGCTGGGGGCCTTCGCGCCGGCGGAAAACCCTGTGAACCACGCTGCCTTGAAAAACAACATCAACCACTCGGTTTGCCGTTGGTGCTACAACGATTTGTCGCTTGACCAGCTGTGCGCTGCTGCCAAAAGCATCGGCATCAAAGGCATTGACTTGGTGGGGCCCCCGGATTGGCCCACGCTGAAAAAATACGGCCTGGATTCGCCCATGTGCAACGGCGCAGAAATTAACCTAACCGATGGCTTCAACGACCCGAAGTTCCACGCCACGCTGCTGAAGAATTATTCGGCCATGATTCCGCTGGTGGCGAAAGCCGGGTACCGGAACCTGATTTGCTTCAGCGGCAGCCGGCGCGGCTTGGACGACGCCACTGGCATCGCCAACTGCGTGCAAGGCCTGCAACCGCTGATGGCCCTGGCCGAAAAGCACAACGTGGTGCTGGTGATGGAGCTGTTGAACAGCAAAGTGAACCACCCCGACTACCAGTGCGACCGCACGGCTTGGGGCGTGGCGCTGGCCAAAAAGTTGGGCTCGGAGCACTTCAAGCTGCTCTACGACATCTACCACATGCAAATTGACGAGGGCGATGTTATCCGAACCCTCACCGATAACCACGCCTACATTGCGCACTACCACACCGGTGGTGTGCCCGGCCGCAACGAAATTGACGACACCCAGGAGCTGTATTACCCGGCCATCATGCGCGCCATCAGGGCAACCGGCTTCAAGGGCTACGTGGCCCAGGAGTTTATTCCGAAGCAAACAGACAAGCTAGGGTCGTTGCGCAACGCAGTGCAGCTGTGCGACATCTAACGCAATTAAATACAACCCTTTTTACTCCTTTTTCGGGCCCCATGACGCAACGCAGAGATTTCCTGAAACAGGCCGGTTTGTTATCGGCCCTTTCCTTGGTGAACCCCGGGGCCCTGTTCGCGGCCCCGTCCGCGCTGAAGGTGGGGTTGCAGTTGTACACATTGCGCGACTACATTGGCAAAGACGCCAAAGGCGTGCTGGCCAAAGTGGCCAAGGCTGGTTACCAGGAAGTGGAAACCTACGGCTACAGCCCAGAGAACCACTATTGGGGCCTCGCGCCGAAAGAATTTAAAGCGGTGCTGGCGGCCAACGGCCTCACCACGTCAAGCGGCCACTACGAATTCAGTGCCTACCTGCGCGACGGCAACCAAGAGGCCTTTAAGGCCTACCTGGAAGCGGCCAACGCCTGTGGCCAGCAATACATTGTGGTGCCCCACCTGGACGCGGCGCTGCGCAAGACGACGGATGATTTCAAGGCAATTGCCGAAAAATTAAATAAGGGCGGAGAACTTTGCAAAGCGGCCGGTTTGCGCCTGGGCTACCACAACCACGACTTCGAGTTTCAGCCCGTAAACGGCGTGGCACTGTACGACGTGCTGCTGAAGGAAACCGACGCGCGCCTGGTGGATTTTGAAATGGATATTTATTGGGTAGTGCGCGCCGGCCGCGACCCCATTAAATTAATTGAAGCCAACCCCAAACGCTTTCCCATGTGGCACGTGAAGGACATGGAAAAGGCCCAGCCCGAGCACAACACGGAAATCGGAGCCGGCACCATCGATTTCAAAAAGATTATTAAATACGCCAAGACGGCGGGCCTGCAGCACCTGTTCATGGAGCAGGAATACTTCGCTATCGATGCTTACCAAAGCATTACCCAAAGCGCGGCATACATCAAGAAAAACCTGCTTTCGTAACCGGGCAATGCCTCACCGGAGCTTTTTTAATTAATTAAATTCATACAGCTGCATGAAAACTTGCCTAGTTGCCACCGCATTACTAATTGGCAGCGTGGGGGCCGCCGTGGCCCAAACTGCGCCACCCGCCGGCAAACCCGAGGACACGGAAGTGTACACCCCCGTGCCCCCCGCGGTGATGCCGGGTAAAACCAGCAGCGATGCGCCTTCCGACGCGCTGGTGCTGTTCGATGGGAAAAACCTCGACCAGTGGACCGCGACTGACACCCCCGGCGCGGTGGCCCCCTGGACGGTGAAGGACGGCATCCTGACCGTGAACAAGGGCACGGGCAACATCCAAACCAAGCGCAGCTTTGGCAGTTACCAACTGCATTTGGAGTGGCGCGTGCCGGCCAACATCACGGGCACGGGCCAGGCGCGGGGCAACAGCGGCCTGTTTCTGGCGTCGCTGGGTAAGGGCGACGAAGGCTACGAGCTGCAGGTGCTGGACTCGTACAACAACAAAACCTACACCAACGGCATGGCCGGCAGCGTGTACAAGCAAATTGTGCCGCTGGCCAACCCCACCCGCAAACCCGGCGAGTGGCAGACCTACGACGTCATCTGGACGGCCCCCACGTTTTCGCCCGGCGGCCCGGTGGCCACGCCGGCCCGCGTGACGGTGCTCTTCAACGGCGTGCTCGTGGAAAACAACGTGTCGCTGCTGGGCCCCACGCGCTACATTGGCAAGGCCACCTACGGGCAGCCCCACGGGCCGGCGCCCATCAAGCTTCAGGCGCACGGTGACAAGAGCGAGCCGCTCAGCTTTCGCAACATTTGGATCCGGGAATTGCCGGCTGTGGGCCAATAATAAATAGGTCTCCATAATTAATAACAGCAAGGGCCCCGGCGGTAATACCGCCGGGGCCCTTGCTGTTATTAATTAATCTCTGCTCTGTTTTTAACGTTGCTACGCCAGGTTTTTCTTGATATAGGAAATGCTTTTGGTGATGCTGTCGAAGGGCGAACCGGGGGTGACGTCTTGTTCCACGAAGAAATATTGCAGGCCGGCCTCGTCGGCGTGGGCAAAAATCTTTTTGAAATCGATGCTGCCGTTGCCCACTTCGGTAAAGGCTTTCTGGGGCGTGCGGTCCATATCCTTCACGTGCCACAGCGGGAAGCGGCCGGGGTGCTGCTTGAACAAGGCCAGTGGGTCCCGGCCGGCCTTGGTTACCCAATACAGGTCCATCTCCATCTTTACCAAGTTCTTATCGGTGCTGTTCAGTAGCAAGTCGTAGGGGAGCTTGCCGTCCTGGGCCGCAAATTCAAAGTCGTGGTTGTGGTAGCAGAGCTGAATGCCGGCCTTCTTGCACCGCTCGCCGGCCTTGTTGAGCTGCTCGGCCACATACTTGTAGTGCTCCAGGGTGCCACGCTCTGAGTCGAGCAAGTAGGCGCACACCATGTATTTCACGCCGGCCGCGGCTGCGTCGTCCACGGCGCGGTCCCACTCGTGCAGGATGGTGCCTTGCGTGGGGGCCCCGTTCGTCTGCGCTTCGCCCAGCAAATAGTGGCTGCTGGGCATGATGAGGCCGTTTTGCTTGAGCACGGCGGCGAAGGCCTGGGGCGTCATGCCGTAGAACTTCTGGGTGCCCGTGTAAGTGGCGCCTTCCACCGAATTAAAACCGATTTTGGCCAGCTGGGCCAGGGTGCCGGTGGGGTCCTTCGCCATGGCCTCGCGCACGGTGTAGAGCTGCAAGCCGATGTAGCGCTTGTTGTAGGCAAACACGGACGGCGATACCAGCAACCCGGCGGAAAGCAAGGCGGCCGACGAGAGAAAGTTTCTGCGGGAAATCATGGGCGGGAAGGGGTTGGGTGGGGAAATACTTGCCGGCGGGTGAAAGAATGAAACGTATGGCAAGATAGGGCCTTGTGCAACTTTGGTACCTAAAAAGCGCGGCAATTGATTGGAAACGCCAGGAAATAAAACGAATGCGAAGGCCCCGCGGCCCGGCCGCCGGTTTCGCACCAGCAATTGGCTAGCTTTGACGCAACTTCCCCCCTTAATTAATTGCCGCGGCGCCACATGAAAAAATTAGTTTCTGCGGCGCTCGGCGGTGCGTTGTTGCTGGGCGGGGCGGGCCCCCACGAGCCCCGGGGCTGGGTGCCGCTGTTGGACAAGAGCCTGAGCCAGTGGCAGATGTATCAGAGCTACCGGCACCAAATCGGCTACACGGGCAAGGTGCCCACCGATGGCCAGGGCCGCCCTGTGCCGCCCATCGGCTACGGTAAAAACGAGGCAAACGTCTTTTCCGTCGTGGTGCAGGACGGCGAGCCTGTGCTGCGCATCAGCGGGGAGATTTACGGCTGCGTGTTTACCAAGCAGGATTTTGCGAACTATGACCTTAAACTGAAGGTGAAGTGGGGCGCTAAAAAGTGGCCGCCCCGCCTCGACGAGCCTCTGGACAGTGGCGTGCTTTACAACAGCCAGGGCGCGTGCGGCGTGGACTACTGGCACAGTTGGATGCTGGGCCAGGAGTTCCAAGTATCAGAATATCAGAAAGGCAATGCCATGGGCGACTACTGGTGCATCGCCAACTCGGCGGCCGACATCACGGCGGGGCGCAACGCCACCCGCGACACGCTGAAATACAACCCGGCGGGGGCCCCGGTGGCCATGGGCAACGGGGGCCCCTATTTCTGCCAGGCGGCGGCCAACTACGAAGTGCCCAATGGCCAGTGGAACGAGCTGGAATTAATTAACGTGAACGGCCAGAGCGTGCACCTCGTGAACGGCCACGTGGTGCTGGCCGTGCGCAATTCGTCGTTCGTCGTCAACGGCCAGCGCCAGCCGCTCACGCACGGCAAAATTCAACTGCAAAGCGAAGCCGCCGAGGTGTTCTACAAGAGCATCCTGATCAAGCCGCTCAGCGCCATGCCGGCCCAGTACGCTAAGTACTTCCCCGCGCACTAAGTGCGGCGCCGGCTGGCTGGCCGCTCCGCCGCGCGTTGTTACCTAAAGGCCACCCCACCGGGGTGCCCTTTTTTGACGGCCGGCCCGGCCCCGGGGCCCCGGTAGGAGTGCATGAAAAAGCTCATTTATTGATACAAAATTGGCAGGTGCTGATGGTATGGACTAGCAAATGACCGGAAAGCTATAATTTGCTGGTCTTTCCACCGCCAATGCCTTTGCTATGAACCGGCGCACCGCCCTTAGAAATTTCGCCCTCGTGGCCGGCGCTGCGGCGCTGCTGCCCGCCTGCTCGCACCCCCCGGCCGAGCTGCCGGCCTCCGTTGCGCTGCGGCACCTGGCCGTGAACGCCCGCCAGGAAAAAACGCTCGCCGAGGTCTGCGAAGCCATCCTGCCCAAAACCGACACGCCCGGCGCCAAGGACCTGGGCGTGCACCTGTACGTGCTGAAAATGCTGGACGACTGCGCCAGCCCGGACGAGCAGCGCGCGTTTCAGGCCGGCCTGGGCCAGCTCGACGAGGCCGCGCAGCAGCGCCACGCGCAACCGTTTCTGGCGTGCAGCCCCGCCCAGCGGCTGGCCTTGCTGCAAGGCATCGAGCAGGGCAAGGGCTTCCCGGCCGACCTGGTGAGCTTCTACAAAACGGCCAAGCGGCTGACCGTTTCGGGCTACACCGGCAGCAAGTATTTCCTGACCCAACAAATTGTGTACGAGCTCGTGCCGAGCCGCTACAACGGTTATTTCCCCATCAAAGACGTCAACCTGTCCAAATCCCACCATGGCCAATCTTAACATCGACAGCGTGAAGGCGCAGACCTATGACGCCATCGTCATCGGCTCGGGCATGGCGGGCGGCTGGGCAGCCAAGGAGCTGACCGGCAAGGGCTTGAAAACGCTGGTGGTGGAGCGCGGCCGCGACGTGCAGCACCTGAAAGACTACCCCACCACCAACCTGATGCCCTGGGAATTCCCGCACGGCGGGGCCGTGCCCTTCGATGTGAAGGAAGCCAACCCGGTCATCAGCCGGTGCTACGCCTTCAAGGAGGACGCCATGCACTTCTTTGTGAAGGACGCCGAGCACCCCTACGTGCAGGAACAGCCGTTCGACTGGATCCGGGGCTACCAGGTGGGCGGCAAGTCGCTGATGTGGGCCCGGCAAACCCAGCGCTGGAGCGACTTCGACTTTGAGGGCCCCGCGCGCGACGGCTTCGCCGTGGACTGGCCCATCCGCTACCAGGACGTGGCCCCGTGGTACAGCTACGTGGAGAAGTTTGCCGGCATCAGCGGGCACGCCGACGGCCTGGCCGAACTGCCCGACGGCGAGTTCCTGCCGGCCTACCCGCTGAACGCGGTGGAGAACTACTTCCGCCAGCAGGTGAAGCAGAAATACGCGGGCCGCCACGTCATCAGCGCCCGCTGCGCGCACCTGTCCAAGCCCAACCCGGTGCACTACGAGCAGGGCCGCGTGCAGTGCCAAAACCGGGTGCTGTGCCAGCGCGGCTGCCCGTTCGGCGGGTACTTCAGCAGCAACTCCACCACGCTGCCTTGGGCCCAGAAGTCGGGCCTGCTCACGCTCAAGCCCAACCAGGTGGTGCAGGCCATCCTCTACGACGAGCAGAAGCAGCGCGCCACCGGCATCCGCGTGGTGGACACGCACACCAAGGCCACGGCCGAGTACTACGCCCGCATCGTGTTCGTGAACGCCGGGGCCCTGAACACCAACCTGTTGCTGCTGAACTCGACCTCGCACCGCTTCCCGCAGGGCCTGGGCAACGACAGCGGGCTGCTGGGCAAGTACGTGGCCTTCCACAACTACAGCGCCCACATAACGGCCGAGTACGCCGGGGCCCAGGACCTGACCACCGACGGCCGCAACCCGGCGGGCGGCGGCTACGTGCCGCGCTTCCGCAACGTGTTCAAGCAGGAAACCAACTTTTTGCGCGGCTACGCGGCCGGCTTCCGCGCCTCGCGCAGCCTCGACCACACGGAGCATGCCATCGGCAACGGTTTCAAGGACAGTATATTGCACCCGAAGTTTGGGCCCTGGACCGTGGGCTCGCACATGATGGGCGAAACCATCCCGAAGGAAACCAACTACGTGCGCCTCGACGCCGCCCGCAAGGACGAGTGGGGCATGCCGCTGCTCAACATTTCGGTGGCCTACGACGACAACGACGCCAAAATGAAGCAGGACTACTTCGCGCAGTTCAGCGAAATGTTCACCCAGGCGGGCTTCACCAACATCAAAACCGAAGACTCGGGCCAGGCCCCGGGCCTCGACATCCACGAGATGGGCGGCGTGCGCATGGGCCGCGACCCTAAAACGTCGCTCCTCAACGAGTGGAACCAGCTGCACGCCTGCCCCAACGTGTTCGTGACCGACGGCGCCTGCATGACGTCTACCTCCACCCAGAACCCCTCGCTCACCTACATGGCCCTCACCGCCCGCGCCGTGGACTACGCGGTGAAGGCCGCCCGCGGCGGGGGCGTGGTGTAGGGCCCCGGCGGGCTACACGGGTTTCTCCAGCGCCACCAGCGCGAGGGGCTGGCGGGGCCGGCCGAAGCGCGTGCCGGCGGGAAACGGCTCGGTGGCGCCGGTGCGCCCGTAGCCGCGGCGCTCGTACCAGGCCAGTAGCTCGGGGCGGGCCGAAACGACGGTGATTTTCAGGTGCGTGCAGCCTTGCCGGCGGGCCTGGGCTTCGGCGGCTTCGAGCAGGCGGCGGCCCAGGCCGTGCGCCTGCGCGGCGGGGGCCACGGCCAGCGTGCCCAGGTACAGGCGGGGGCCCTGCGCCTGCAAGTACACGCCGCCCACCAGCTCCCCGCCGGGCCCCACGGCCAGCAGAAACCCGCCGCCCGGGGCCCCCAGCAGCTCGTGCAGCGCGGCCTCGTCGGTGCGGGGCCCGTCGAGCAGGTCGGCTTCGGTGGTCCAGGCCTGGCGCGAGGCCGCGCCCCGGTAGGCGTCGTTGACGAGGGCCGCCAGCGCGGGCACGTCGGCGGCGGTGGCGGGGCGAAGGGTGGGGGCAGGCGGCAGCACGGCGCAAAAGTAGCCGCCGGCGCAACCCCCGGGGGCCCCGGGGCCGTTTAGCCCGCAGCCACCGCCCCGTTTCATGAGCCCCGACGACGCCCACGCCCTCCCGCCCGCAGCCTTCCGCCGCCAAGACGAAACCCCCGACGCCCGGTTTTACCAGGCGCCCCGCTTCGTGACGCACATCGACGAAGGCGCCGTGGCGGCCGTCACGCAGCTTTACCGCGAGTATTTTTCGGCCGGCGGGGCCCTGCTCGACCTCATGAGCAGCTGGGTGAGCCACCTGCCCGCCGACGTGCCCTACCGGCGCGTGGCGGGCCTGGGCATGAACGCCGCCGAGCTGCGCGCCAACCCCCGCCTGACCGAGCGCGTGGTGCAGGACCTGAACCACGCGCCCACGCTCGAATTTGCGGACAATGAGTTTGACGGGGCCGCCATTTGCGTGTCCATCGACTACCTCACCCAGCCCGTGGCGGTGCTGCGCGAACTGGCGCGGGTGCTGCGGCCCGGGGCCCCGCTGGTCGTCACCTTCTCCAACCGCTGCTTCCCGAGCAAGGCCATCGCCGCCTGGCACGCCCTCGACGACCGCGGCCACCTGGCCCTGGTGCAACGCTTCCTGCTGGCCGCCGGCGGCTGGGAAAACATTGAGCTGCTCGACCGCAGCCCCCGCACCGGCGACCCGCTGTTTGCGGTGGTGACGCGGGCCGCCGAGGCCCCAGCGGCGGCGTAGCACTGCCGCGCGGAATCGGTAATCTGCGTAGCTGCCCGGTCATTACTGAGCAATAACCAGCTTAACGAAACGAGGGCCGCGGGCTGCAAGTTTGTGCTACACGGCGTGGCCGCAGCGCCAACAAAAAGCGGCGTCGGGCCGGTGGCCGGTGGCCTGGCACTGCGGGCAGGCGGCGGGCTTGTAGGGCAGGGGTCCCGGCGCGGCGGGCGCGGCGGGCGCGGCCATTTGGGCCGACACGATGCCCGTGGGCACGGCGATGATGGCGTAGCCCAAAATCATGAGCAGTGAGGCCAGCGTCTGGCCGGGCACGGTGCGGGGCGAAATGTCGCCGTAGCCCACCGTCGTCACCGTCACGATGGCCCAGTAGATGCTTTTGGGGATGCTGGTGAAGCCGTTGGCGCCGCCTTCCACCACGTACATCAGCGTGCCCATCACCACGGCCAGCGTGAACACGGCCGTTAGGAACACGAAGATTTTGTAGCGGCTGGCCCGCAGCGCCGTCACGATGAATTCGCCCTCGCCCACGAACTGCCCCAGCTTGAAAATGCGGAACACCCGCAGCAGCCGCAGCGTGCGGATGACCAGAAGGTAGCGGCTGCCCGCCAGCGCCAGCGCCGCCAGCGTGGGCACAATGGCCAGGAAGTCGATGATGCCCAGCAGGCTAAAGGCGTAGGCCAGCGGCTGGCGCACCACCAACAGCCGGGCCAAGTATTCTACAATGAACAGCCCGGTGAAGCCCCATTCCACGGCCAGCAGCACGGGGCCGTGCCGCGCGTGGATGGCTTGCACGCTGTCGAGCATCACCGCCAACACGCTCAGGATGATGGCGAAAAACAATGCGATGTCGAAGGCCCGGCCCGCGCGGGTGTCCGATTCGAAAATGATGCGGTAGAGCGTGTGCTCCCAGCCGGGCGTGGTGCTGCGGGGTTCGATTTTCATGGGGTCAAAAGCGGGGCGGCCGCGCTGCCAACGCGCAGCAAACCAGGCGAAACTATCGTTAACGAAGCCGATGGGCAGCGCTAAAAGCGGGCGTGTACCTTGCGCCAGCAACGATTTACTCCGCAAAAATGCTTCGCACTTTCTTCTCCCGCCGCCCGGCCTCGCTGCTGGCGGTGCCCGCCCTGCTCGCCGCTTGCCAAAGCCCGCTCGCCCAGCAGCAAGCCGCTGCCACCAACGCCGCCACCAATGCCTTCGCGCCCGGGGCCCCCAGCGCCAAGGCCGGCTCGACCGGCAAAAAGTACCTGGCCCAGCCACTGGTGCGCGACATTTATACTGCCGACCCGTCGGCGCACGTCTTCAACGGCAAAATCTACATCTACCCCTCGCACGACATCGAAGCGGGTATTCCGGAGAACGACAACGGCGACCACTTCGCCATGCGCGACTACCACATCCTGTCGCTCGACAGCATCGGCGGCAAGGTGACCGACCACGGCGTGGCCCTGGATACCAAGGACATCCCGTGGGCCGGCCGCCAGCTGTGGGCCCCCGACGTGGCCTTCAAAAACGGCACCTACTACCTGTACTTCCCGCTGAAGGACAAGCAGGACGTGTTCCGCATCGGCGTGGCCACCAGCCCGTCGCCCACCGGCCCGTTCAAGGCCGAGGCCGCGCCCATCGCCGGCAGCTTCAGCATCGACCCGGCCGTGTTTGCCGACGCCGACGGCAAGGCCTACCTGTACTTTGGGGGCCTGTGGGGCGGGCAGCTCCAGCGCTGGGCCACCGGCCAGTACAACGCCGCCGCGCCCGACAAAAAGCCCGACGGCAACGCGCCCGCCGTGGGGGCCCGGGTGGCCGTGCTCAGCGCCGACATGAAGCACTTCGCCGGCCCGGTGAAGGAAATCACCGTCCTCGACTCGCTCGGCAAGCCGCTGCTGGCCAGCGACAACAAGCACCGCTTCTTCGAGGGCGGCTGGCTGCACAAGTACCAGGGCCAGTACTACTTCTCGTACTCGACCGGCGACACGCACCTGCTGGTGTACGCCGTGGGCACCTCGCCCTACGGCCCCTTCACCTACAAAGGCGTGATTATGAAGCCCGTGGAAGGCTGGACGACGCACCACTCCATCGTCGAGTTCAAAGGCAAGTGGTACATCTTCTACCACGATACCCAGTTGAGCGGCAAAACCTGGCTGCGCAACGTGAAGGTGACCGAACTCAAGCGCAGCCCCGACGGCAGCATCGCCACCATCACGCCGTAAAGCAATGGAATAGAATGTAGCGCGGACTTTGTAGTCCGCATCGCTCGCTTCGTCCTGCCGATTAATCCGGCAGCGGCGACCGTGCAGCGACGCGGACTACAAAGTTCGCGCTACAGCGTTACGGCTCGTTTACGGCTCGTTTACGGCTCGTTTACGGCTCGCGCAAGCCAGCGTGGCTGGTTTGCACAAGGGCCCCGAGGGATAACAAATCCTTCTTCGCCGCCTGCCAGCCGGCGGCCGAAATAGCGCGGGTGGCGTCCTCCAGCACCACGGCTTCGAAGCCCTCGGCCAGCGCGTCTTTGGCGGTGAAGTACACGCAGTAATCGGCGGCCAGGCCGGCCACGTACACCCGTGTGACGCTGCGGCCGCGCAGGTAGGCCCCTAAACCCGTGGCCTTTAGATGGCCGTTGTCGAAGAAGGCGCTGTACGAGTCGATGGCCGGGTCGGTGCCTTTGCGGAAGATGGCCTCCACGCGGTCCGTGTTGAGGGCGGCGTGCAGCTCGGCGCCGGGCGTGCCTTGCACGCAGTGGTCGGGCCACAGCATTTGGGGGCGGCCCTGCCACTCGATTTCGGTGAAGGCCGCGCGGCCCGGGTGGGACGTGGCGAAGCTGCGGTGCCCGGCCGGGTGCCAGTCCTGCGACGCCACCACGAGGCCAAACTTGGGCTGCAACGTGTTGAGCTGCGCGATGATGGCGTCGCCCGCGGGCACGGCCAGCGCGCCGCCGGGCATGAAATCGTTTTGCACGTCAATCAGCAGCAGGGCGTTCATGGGTAGGGGAGGGCGAAAGGTTCGGGGCCCGAAAAATAGGGCCCCGGCGCCAAAACCCGGCCGCCGCGCCAGTTGTTGGGGCCCCAGCCGGGCGGCGTGCCCGCCCCATCTTTCCCCATGAACCTTTCCAACAACACCGTTCTAATCACCGGGGGCGCGTCGGGCATCGGCTTGGCCCTGGCCGCCCGCTTTTTGCAAGCCGGCAGCACCGTCATCGTCTGCGGCCGGCGGGCCGGCCAGCTGGCCGAGGCCCAGCGGCAGCACCCCGGCCTGCACACCCGCGTGGCCGACGTGGCCGACGCCGCCAGCCGCGCCGCCCTGGTCGCCTGGGCCACCGCCGAATTTCCCGCCCTCAACGTGCTGGTGAACAACGCCGGCATCCAGAACCGCCTGCCCCTCACCGACGAAACCGTGGCCTGGGAAACCCGCCGCCAGGAAATCGCCATCAACTTCGACGCGCCCATCCACCTGGCCACGCTGCTCGTGCCGCACCTGCGCCAGCGGCCCGGCGCGGCGGTCGTCAACGTCACGTCGGGCCTGGCGTTTGCGCCCATGGCGCTGATGCCGGTGTACTGCGCCACCAAGGCGGCGCTGCACTCGCTTACCCTCTCGCTGCGGCACGAGCTGGCGGCCGTGGGCGTGCAAGTGCTCGAAATCATCCCCCCGGCCGTGAACACCGACCTCGGGGGCCCCGGCCTGCACACCTTCGGCGAGCCCCTCGACGCCTTTGCCGACGCCGTGATGGCCCGCCTGGCCGCCGGCGAGCAAGAGGTCGGCTACGGCTCTTCGGAGCAGTCGCGCCTGGCTTCGCGCGCCGAATTGGACGCCACTTTTCAACGCATGAACAACCGGTAAGCAATTCTAGTGGTTTGGGTCCGGGGGGCGAGCTGTACTGCCAAGCTGGGCTTGGCCTTGCCCCAGGGGCCCCACGGCAGCATAGGCAAGGCCAAGCACAGCTTGGCGGTACAGCCAGTACGCCAAGCTGCAACCAAAGAAAGGCCGCCTGGAGTATTCCAGGCGGCCTTTCTTACGTAGTGATATTGAAAAGAAGTTTACGCTTTCTTCGCCACTTTGGCGTTGGCGAACTTCGTTTTCAAATAGGCCAGGGCGAGCTTGTGGGCGTCGGCCGCGTCGTCCTGCTTGTACTTGGGGTTCGAGGGGTTGGCGAAGGCGTGGTCGGCGTCGTAGCTCTTGATGGCCACCTTCTTGCCGGCGGCGGCCATGTCCTTCTGGAACTGGGCCACCACCTCGGGGTTGATCCACTTATCCTGCGCGGCGAAGATGCCCAACACGTCCGTGTTCAGCGACTTAAGGCGCGCCACGTTTTTTTCCGGCATGCCGTAGTACATCACGCAGCCCACCGTTTGCTTGCCGCCGAGCAGGGCTTCCTGCAAGCTCCAGCCGCCGCCGAAGCACCAGCCGATGGAAGCAAACGCCGCCTGGGGCCCCGCGTAGGCCTGGGCGCCCTTGAGGATGGCGGTGGCGCGCTCGGTTTTCACGGCGGCCATGAATTGGCCGGCTTCGGCCGGGGTGGTGGCCACCTTGCCGTCGTACAAATCCACGGCGATGACGTTGACGCCGGGCAGCTCCTGGGCGTACTGGGCGGCTTCCTTCTTGATGTAATCGTTCAGGCCCCAGTACTCGTGGATGACAAACAGGTACTTGTTGCTGGGCGCGGCGCTTTTGATTTCGAAGCCGTGGCCGTCCGTGCCGTCCGTGGTTTTGAAGGCAATGGTTGCGCCCGCGCCCTGGTAGGTGTAGGGCAGCGGCGTCTCGTGGCTGTTTACAAATTCTTCGCTGGAGGCCAGCAGGGCGAAGGTTTCGGTGGCGGCCACGGGCTTGGCGCAGCAACTGGCCATGGGGGCCATCGGGGCAAGTTTCTGGGCCGCGGCGGGGGCGGCCAGCAGGGCCAGGGCGGCCCCGGCGGCAAGGAAAAACTGTTTCATCGGTGTTGGACGAAGGTGAGAATTATTTGAAGTGGCTCGTTAAGTGGAGCAGAACGGTAATTGTTTGCCTGTAGCGCGGACTTATAGTCCGCGGGCTGCCCAGTCGCCGCTGCCCGATCAATCGGCCAGACGAAGCGAGGGCCGCGGACCACCAAGCCCGCGCTACAGCCTGGGTGGTTTGATAATTTAGAAACCGCGCTTACCTTTGCCCCGTCGCCGGCAACTGCCAGGCGCCATAATTTAACCATGACCGCACAATCTTCCGCTCAAGCCTGGTGGTGGCCGTTCCGTACTTCCGGACCGGACAGCCCGTGCGTGCGGTAAAATCAGTGCTTGATTTTATTGCCTCCCACGAAAAGCCCGGCCGCCCAGCCGGGCTTTTTGTATTTCCGGCCGGGCCCCCGCCTCCCCCGCCTTTGCCTCCCTTCATGCCTGCCCAACCCCACCAGCTCCGCACCCGCCACCGCCGCCTGCTCGCCGACACCGTGACGCCCGTGGGCCTGTACCTGCGCCTGCGCGACCAGTATTCGAACTGCCTGCTGCTGGAAAGCGCGGATTACCACGGCCAGCAAAACGCCTTCAGCTACCTCGTGTGTGAGCCGCTGGCCACCTTCGAGCTGCGCCGCGGCGGCGCGCTGCACCAAACGGGGCCCCACGGCCAAGCCACCACTGAGCAGCTGGCCGAGCCCCGCGTGGCCCTGGCCCGGCTGCACGATTTCGCCGCCGGCTTCGCGCCCGACGCCGGGGCCCCCGCGTTCCCGTTCATCAGCACCGGCCTGTTTGGCTACCTGGGCTACGAGGCCGTGCAGGCGTTTGAGGACGTGGCGCTGAACCCGGCCAAGGTGCCGGCCGGTGACATTCCGCCGATGCGCTACGGCGTGTACCGCTACGTCATCGCCTTCAACCACTTCCGCCAGGAGCTGCACCTGTTTGAGCACAGCACCGACGGCGCCGAGGCCCCTGCCGACGGGCTCGACCGCCTCGAAAACCTGGTGCGCAACCCCGGCGTGCCGGCCTTCGATTTTGCCCTGTGCGGCGCGGAAAACACCAACCAAACCGACGCCGAATTCTTGGCGCGGCTGGCCCAGGGCCAGGCCCACTGCCACCGCGGCGACGTGTTCCAGATCGTGCTTTCGCGGCGCTTCCAGCAGGGCTTCACCGGCGACGAGTTCAACGTGTACCGGGCCCTGCGCTCCATCAACCCCTCGCCGTACCTGTTTTACTTCGACTACGGCGACTACAAAATCTTCGGCTCGTCGCCCGAGGCGCAGCTGCGTGTGCACGGCCCCGAGGCCAGCCTGTACCCCATTGCCGGCACCTACCGCCGCACCGGCGACGACGCCGCCGACACCGCCGCCGCCCAGCGCCTGGCCGCCGACCCCAAGGAAAACGCCGAGCACGTGATGCTCGTGGACCTGGCCCGCAACGACCTGGCCCGCCACGGCACCGACGTGCAGGTGCGCACGCTGCGCGAAATCCAGTTCTACTCGCACGTCATCCACCTCGTCAGCCACGTCACGGCCCAGCTGCTGCCCGGCACCGACACGCTGCAAGTGGTGGCCGACACCTTCCCGGCCGGCACGCTCTCCGGGGCCCCCAAGCACCGCGCCGTGCAGCTCATCGACGGGCTGGAGCCCACCGCCCGCGGCTACTACGGCGGGGCCCTGGGCCACCTGGGCTTCGACGGCAGCTTCAACCACGCCATCATGATCCGCTCCTTCCTCAGCCACGCCAACCAGCTCTACTTCCAGGCTGGCGCGGGCGTGGTGGCCGCTTCGGACATCAACTCGGAGCTGAACGAAGTGCACCACAAGCTGGGGGCCCTGCGCCAGGCCCTAAAGGCCGCGGCCGACGTGCGGTAAGATGGGAGGTAATTAATTGAACGTCATGCAGCGCGCAGCGAAGCATCTCTACTGCTGAACTAATTAATTACTGCCGCGGGAGAGATGCTTCGCTGCGCGCTGCATGACGGCTTGCGGAATGGTGGCTTGCTAATAAATAGAATAACAGTTAATTGCCATGAAAATCCTCGTTCTCGACAACTACGACTCCTTCACCTACAACCTCGTGCAGCTGCTGCGCGAGCTGGGCCACGGGGCCGACACCACCGTTATCCGCAACGACAAGTTGGCCCTGGAGGCTGTGGACGCCTACGACGCGCTGCTGCTCTCGCCGGGCCCCGGCGTGCCGGCCGAGGCGGGGCTGATGCAGCAAATCATCGAGAAGTACGCGCCTACCAAGCGCATCCTGGGCGTGTGCCTGGGCCACCAGGGCCTGGCCGAAAGCTTCGGCGCGGCGCTGTACAACTTGCCGGCCGTGGTGCACGGCGTGGCCACCGACGCCGACGTGACCGTGGCCGACGAAAAGCTGTTCCGGGGCCTGCCGCCGCGCTTTCGGGTGGGGCGCTACCACTCGTGGGCCGTGCGCCCCGAAACCATGCCCGCCGCGCTGGAAGTAACGGCCGTCGACGCCAGCGGCGAGGTAATGGCCCTGCGCCACCGCCGCTACGACGTGCGCGGCGTGCAGTTCCACCCCGAAAGCATCCTCACCGAGTACGGCCCCGCCATGCTGAAAAACTGGCTGAGCTAATACTTGGCAATCCACACCGGCGAGAATTTGGGCTCCCAGGCCGTCATGCCGAGCGCAGCGAAGCATCTTTCCCGCAGCAGTGATTAAATAATTTAATGAGCGGGAGAGATGCTTTGCTGCGCTCGGCATGACGTTCCGAAATAATACTTGATTGTGAAACAGATTCTCACCAAACTCTTTGACCAGCAGCCCCTGACGCAAGCCGAGGCCCACGCCGCCATGCGCCAGTTGGGCGAGGGTGGGGCCAACCCGGCCGAAACGGCGGCCTTCCTGGCCGTGTACCGCATGCGGCCCATCACGGTGGCCGAGCTGGGCGGCTTCCGCCAGGCCCTGCTGGAGCTGTGCCGCGACCCCGAGCTGGGCACCCACGAGCTGGTGGACATCGTGGGCACCGGCGGCGACGGCAAGAACACGTTCAACATTTCCACGCTGGCTTGCTTCGTGGTGGCCGGGGCGGGGGTGAAGGTGGCCAAGCACGGCAACTTTGGCGTGTCGTCGGTCAGCGGCTCGTCGAACGTGCTGGCGCACTTCGGGGTCGATTTTGAGGACCGGCCCGGCCGGCTGCGGCGGCAGCTCGACGCGGCCGGCATCTGCTTTCTGCACGCCCAAACCTACCACCCGGCCATGCGCCACGCCGGCCCGGTGCGCCGCGAGCTGGGCCTGCGCACGTTCTTCAACATCCTGGGGCCCCTGGTGAACCCCGCCCGGCCCAACGCGCAGGTACTGGGCGTGTTCAGCCTCGAATTGCAGCGCGTGTACCACTACTTGTTGCAGCCCACCGGCACCCGCTACGCCGTGGTGCACGCCCTCGACGGCTACGACGAGCTCTCCCTCACCGCCGCCGCAAAGGTCGTGACCGGCTTTGAGGGCGAGCAGCTGCTGACGCCCGCCGGCCTGGGTCTGCACGCCGCCACCCTGGCCGGTCTGGCCGGGGGCCCCACGGTGGCCGCCGCCGCCGCCGTGTTCCAAAATATTCTCGAAGGCCAGGCCACGCCCGTGCAGCGCGACGTGGTGACGGCCAACGCTGCGCTGGCCCTGCGCTGCGCCCGCCCCGGCCTGGCTTGGCCCGAAGCCTTGGCCCAGGCCCGCGAATCGCTCGACTCGGGCGCCGCCCGCGGGGCGTTCCGGCGGATGCTGGCGGCGCAGTAGGCAACAACTTTCGGGCCCCGTGGCTTGTCTACGCCTCTGATTCCGACGAATACCCGTTCAATACATTGCGAGTCCCGGCTTGCGCAAGCTATCCTTACCATGAGTGCATCCACCCCCACCATTCTCGAGCGCATCGTGGCCCACAAGCGCCGCGAAGTGGCCGAGCGCCGCGAACTGCGTCCGCTGAAGTTCTTGGAAACCAGCCTGTACAACCAGGCGACGCCGCTCTCGTTGCGGCACTACTTGCAACGCCCGGGCAGCAGCGGCCTCATCGCCGAGTTCAAGCGCAAGTCGCCCTCGCAGGGCTGGATCAACCGCTACGCGCCGGTGGAGCGCACCACGCTGGGCTACATGCAGGCCGGCGCGGCGGGCCTGTCGGTGCTCACGGACGGCGAGTTTTTTGGCGGCAGCAACGAGGACCTGACCACGGCCCGGCGCTTCAATTTCTGCCCCATTCTGCGCAAGGATTTTGTGGTGGACGAGTACCAGATCCACGAGGCCCGCAGCGTGGGGGCCGACGTGGTGCTGCTCATCGCGGCTGTGCTCGCGCCCGCCGAAATCCTGACGCTGGGCCGCCTCGCCAAAAGCCTGGGCCTGGAAGTGCTGCTCGAAGTGCACGACGGCGACGAGCTGGCCCGCGCCCTGCACCCCGCCGCCGTGGACCTGGTGGGCGTGAACAACCGCAACCTGCACGATTTTACCCTGAACCTGGACACCTCGCTGGGCCTGGCCGACGCTATCCCAACCGAGTTCGTGAAGGTGTCGGAGAGCGGCATCAGCCAGGCCAAGTCCATCGGGCAGCTGCGCGGGGCGGGCTACCAGGGCTTTTTGCTCGGCGAAACCTTCATGCGCCACAGCCGGCCCGAGCGCGCCTGCGCCGCCTTGGTGCAGGAGCTGGCCGCGTTGGCCGGGGCCCCCACAGCGACGCCGACGCTGGCCTAACCCTTTCTGCTTCAACCCATGCAAACCCCCATGACTCCATCGCCCGCCGCGTCGTCCCTTCCGGAGGACCTGCCTTTGCGCCTGTTGGTGAAAGTGTGCGGCATGCGCGAAGCCGCCAGCCTGGTCGCCGTGGCGGGCCTGGAGCCCGACTTCCTGGGGTTCATTTTTTCGCCGGCCTCGCCGCGCTACGTGGGCGAGGTGCTCACGCCCGACCTGGTGCACGGCTTGCCCGACCACATCCAGCGGGTGGGGGTGTTCGTGAACGAGCCCACTGCGCAGGTGCTGGCCACCGCGTGCCGCTTCGGCCTGAACTTCGTGCAGCTGCACGGCCAGGAAACCCCGGCCCAGTGCGCCGAGTTGCGCGCGACTGGGCTGCGGGTCATCAAGGCGTTTGGGGTGAGGGAGGGCTTCGACTTTGGCGCGCTGGGGCCCTACGCGCCGCACTGCGACTACTTCCTCTTCGACGCCCAGGGCCCCGCGCCGGGCGGCAACGGCCGGGTGTTCGACTGGCGCGTGCTGGAAAAATATAATTGGCCGGTGCCTTACCTGCTGGCCGGCGGCCTGCGGCCCGAGCACGCGGCCGTCGTCCGCAACCTGCGGCTGCCCGGCCTGGCCGGCATCGACCTGAACAGCGGCTTCGAAACCGTCCCGGGCGTGAAAGACCCCGCCCGGGTAGCCGCGTTCCTCGACGGGCTGGGCCGGACCGGGAAAGCTGCCGCGTAGTACCTTTTGTGTATCCGTAAATAAACGAGCGGGTTGCCGCTTCTTCTGCCATGACACCTGCTGCCACCACTTCTTACCGAACCCCCACGGCCCGCGGCTACTACGGCGAGTTCGGCGGGGCCTTCGTGCCCGAAATGCTGTTCCCGAACGTGGAAGAGCTGCGCACGCAGTACGAGGAAATCCTGGCCTCCGAAAGCTTCCGCACCGAGTACGAGCAGCTGCTGCGCGACTTCGTGGGCCGGCCCACGCCGCTGTTCGAGGCCAAGCGCTTGTCCGAAAAGTACCACACCCGCGTGTTTCTCAAACGGGAGGATTTGTGCCACACCGGGGCCCACAAAGTGAACAACACCGTGGGCCAAATCCTGCTGGCCAAGCGCCTGGGCAAAACGCGCATCATCGCCGAAACCGGGGCCGGCCAGCACGGCGTGGCCACCGCCACCGTGTGCGCCCTGATGGGCTTGCCCTGCGTGGTGTACATGGGCGCGGTAGACGTGGAACGCCAGGCCCCCAACGTGGCCCGCATGCGCTTGCTGGGGGCCGAAGTGCGCACCGCCATCAGCGGCAGCCAAACCCTGAAAGATGCCACCAACGAGGCCATCCGCGACTGGCTCGCCAACCCCGTCGATACGCACTACATCATCGGCTCGGTGGTGGGGCCCCACCCGTACCCCGACCTGGTGGCGCGCCTGCAAAGCGTCATCAGCGAGGAGATGCGCAAGCAATTGCTGGAAAAAACCGGCTCCGAGCTGCCCGATTACGTGGTGGCCTGCGTGGGCGGCGGCTCCAACGCCGCCGGGGCGTTCTACCACTTCCTCGACGAGCCCAGTGTGCAGCTGGTGGCCGTGGAAGCGGCCGGCCACGGCATCCACTCGGGGCACTCGGCGGCCACGTCGGTGCTGGGCACGCCGGGCATCATCCACGGCAGCCGCACGCTGCTCATGCAGGACGCCGACGGCCAGATTACGGAGCCGTATTCGATCAGCGCGGGCCTCGACTACCCCGGCATCGGGCCCCTGCACGCGTGGCTGGGCACCACCGGCCGCGCCCGCTTCGTTGCCATCACCGACGACGAGGCCCTGGCCGGCGTGAGCGAGTGCGCCCGCCTCGAAGGCATCATCCCGGCCCTGGAAACGGCCCACGCCCTGGCCGCCCTCGGCCAGCTCGGCGCGGGCCCCGACGACGTGGTGGTGGTCAACCTCTCGGGCCGCGGCGATAAGGACCTGGACACCTACATGAAAAACTTCGACAAGCTAATGTAAACTCGGCGCGCAGAGTTGCGCGGAGGTTAAAGAAATTAAGCTTCGCCCAGCTTTGCCCGTCAGCCACTTGCCAGCATTCACCCTGTTTCCCTTTCGCGAAACTTAACTTTTAACCTTCGCGAAACCTTGCGCGCCGCGCCATGAACCGCATCCAAACCGCCTTCGAGCAAAAGCAAAACCTGCTCAATATTTACTTCACCGCCGGCTACCCGGCCCTCGGCGATACGCTGCCGATGGCCCGGGCCCTGGTAGCCGCCGGCGCCGACATGCTGGAAATCGGCATGCCGTTTTCCGACCCCATGGCCGACGGCCCCGTTATTCAGCACAGCAGCACGCTGGCGCTGGCCAACGGCATGAACCTCAAAACGTTGTTTGGCCAGTTGGGGCCCCTGCGCGCCGCCCTGCCCGATACGCCGGTGCTGCTGATGGGCTACCTCAACCCGGTGCTGCAATTCGGGGTCGAAAACTTCTGCCGCGAAGCCGCCGCGGCGGGCGTCGATGGCGTGATTCTGCCCGACCTGCCGGTGGCGGAGTACGAGGAGGAGTACGCCGAAACGTTTCGGCGCCACGGGCTGCGGCCGGTGTTCCTCGTCACGCCCCAAACCAGCGAGGCCCGCATCCGCCACCTCGACGGCCTCAGCGAAGCGTTTCTGTACCTGGTGTCGGGCCCCGGCATCACCGGCAACACCGGCCCGGCCGACACCACCGTGCAGGACGACTACTTCAAGCGCATCGAGGCCATGGGCCTGAAAACGCCGCGCCTCATCGGCTTCGGCATTGCCGACAAAGCGTCGTACCAGCGCGCCTGCCGCCACGCCGACGGCGCCATCATCGGCTCGGCGCTCATCAAGGCCCTTGAAGGGGCCCCAGACGCACCGGCTGCTGCCGCCGCTTTTGTCGCCGGCATCAAAAACTAAGCTTCTCCCTTCGATTTTATGATTCTTCAACTCGAACCCCAAGCCTCCGTGCCCGCCCTGGCGGCGCATTTGGCCGAACAGGGCTACAAAACCACCGACGTCACCACCCAGCACGCGCACTATTTGGTGGCCATTGGGAAGAAGGAATTCGACCTCCGCACCATCGGCCAGCTGCCGGGCGTGCGCGACGTGCACCAGGTATCGGATGATTACCAGTTGGTTAGCCGCAAATGGCGCGTCAAGCCCACCGTCATTGATCTGGGCGACGGCGTGACCATCGGCGAAGGCAGCCTGGCGCTGTGCGCCGGCCCGTGCAGCATCGAGAGCGAGGCCCAGATGGAAAAAGTGATGGACCACCTGCTCGAAAACGGCGTGCGCCTGATGCGCGGCGGGGTGTTCAAGCCCCGCTCGTCGCCCTACGCGTTTCGCGGTTTAGGCATGGACGGTCTTCGATTATTCCATCAATTGGCGCGGGCGCGCGGTATTAAAATCGTGACCGAAGTAATGCAGGTCTCGCAAGTGGAGGAGATGCACGATTACGTGGACGTGTTCCAGGTGGGGGCCCGCAACACCCAGAACTATAACCTGCTCGACGCGCTGGGCGGGGTGGACAAGCCGGTGCTCATCAAGCGTGGTATTTCGGGCTCGATTGAAGAACTGCTCTCGTCGGCCGAGTACGTGTTTTCGGGCGGCAACGAGAAGCTGATTCTCTGCGAACGGGGCATCCGCACGTTTGAAACGGCTAGCCGCAATACGTTGGACTTGAACGCGGTGCCCATCCTCAAGGAGAAAACCCACCTGCCCGTGGTGGTCGACCCCAGCCACGGCATTGGCCTGCGCGACTACGTGCCCGCCATGGCCCTGGCCGCCGTGCTGGCTGGTGCCGACGGCATCCTTTACGAAGCCCACGAAACGCCCGAAACCGCGGCCTCCGACGGCCAGCAAACGCTGAACTTTGCGGAGTCGGGCCGCCTCATCCGCAACCTGCGCCGGGTGTTCGCCCTGCGCGGCGAACTGGAATAGGGCCCCTGGAACCACAAAAAAGTTTGATGGAATAATTCGGATATTCTCGGATTGTTCCTATCTTCGTTCCAGTTATGAATTTCCAAACCGCACAGCGCGTCCGCCTAATGATTAATTGCCCCAAGCGGGGCAAAATCGGGCTGCGTGCGGTGCAACGGGAATACGAAGTATAAAACCTGCTTCTTCCTAAAGAACCTGCCAAAGCCCGATTCCGCCAGGAAGTCGGGCTTTTTTTCGCCCCACCCACCAAGTGTTCAGCTATGTTAACGCAATCCCGCGCCCCCCGCTATTCTCCCCAAGACCAGCTGGTTTGGAAGGTATTGTTTGATCGCCAGACGGCCCTGCTGCACCGGCGCGCCGTGCCCGCCTTCGGGGCCGCCGTGGCCCAGCTCGGGCTGCGCCGCGACGCCATCCCCGACCTGCCCACGCTCAGTGCCGAGGTGTTCCGGCTCAGCGGCTGGCAACTGGTGCCGGTGGGGCAATCGCTGGGCCCCGAAGGGTTCTTTAAGTTCTTGGCCGAGCGGCAGTTCCCGGTGATGACGCGCATCCGGCCGATGCGTGACTTTGACTTCAGCCCCGAGCCCGACTTGTTCCACGACCTGTTTGGGCACGTGCCCATGCTGCTCGACGCGCACTTCGCCGAGTTCCTGCACACGCTGGGCCTCGCCGCCCAGGCCCTGTGCCCCGACGACGCGGTGGCCCGCCGCGAGCTGTGGGCCCTGTACTTTTTCACGGCCGAGTTTGGGTTGGTGCTGCACGACGGCAAGCCGCACCTGTACGGCGCCGGGCTGCTGTCGTCGGCCGGCGAAATTCACCACTGTGTGAACGAGGCCACGCCGCGCCCCGCCTTCGGTGTGGACACGGTGCGGCGCACGCCGGTGCTGGGCACCCGCTTCCAAGACCAATACTTTGTGCTGCCCACATGGGAAGAGTTGGCCGATTGTGCCGCCGAATTGGTCGGTGTGCTGGTGTTGGCGTCGCACCGCGCCGCCGCCTAAGAGCGAACGGCTTCCGTGCAAAAGCGCCGGGCTTCCACAGCAAGTGGGGGCCCGACGCTTTCGTTACTTAGCCAAACTGCTACGCGGTGCGCACTTCTGCTTTTAGCTCCGTGAGCAGGGCGAACAAGCCCACGTAGGTGCGGTTGAGGTAAATAAAGTGAGCCGAGCCGCGGGGCTCCCGCTGCTGGCGTAGCTCGGGGTCGGCCATCAGGTCGTCGCCCAGTGCGTAAAGCGCGGCCATGTAAGCCGGGTCGCCAAAGTCGAACACGGGCTGGCGGAAGGGACGGCCCACCAACTCCAGCGAGGTGCGCAGTGTGCGCAGGTACAGGGCCTGCATGGGCGCGGGGTCGCTGGCGCGCAGCACGTTGGCTTCGGTGAGCAGGGCCCGGAGGCGGGTTTCATCGGCAAAAGTTTCGGGAGCCAGCAAGGTGGTGAACTGGCGATGCACATCGGCGGGCACCTCCTTCACGCAGCCGAAATCGAGCACGCCCAGCGTGCCGCCGTCCTCGTCGCGCAGCAGAAAATTGCCGGGGTGCGGGTCGGCGTGCACCTGGCGCAACTCGTTGAGCTGGAACTGGTAAAAGTCCCACAGGGCCTGGCCGAGCTGGTTGCGCACGGCTTGGCTGGGGCCCGTGGCCAGAAATTCTTTGAGGTGCTGGCCGGGCAGCCAGTCCATGGTGAGGATGCGCGGGCTGGACAGTTCGGGGAAGTAGCGCGGGAACTGCAGGTGTGCCAAGTGGGCACAGCGGGCCGCAATTTCCTGGCCGCGGCGCAATTCCAGGGCGTAGTCGGTTTCTTCAATCAAGCGCGCCTCCACTTCTTCCAGGTACGGGCGCACCTGGGTTTCGCTCAGGCCCATCACGCGCAAGGCAATGGGTTTCACCAAGTTGATGTCGGACTTGATGCTGGCGGCTACGCCGGGGTACTGCACCTTCACGGCCAGCTCGCGGCCATCTTTGCGGGCAAAGTGCACCTGGCCGATGCTGGCCGCCTGCCGCGCCGCCGGCTCGAACTCGTCGAACACCTGGAACGGCGACTGGCCGAACGCGTCGCGGAACGCTTTGATGACCAGGGGCCCCGAGAGCGGCGGCGTCTGGTACTGGGCCTGGGCAAATTGGTCGGAATACGCCGTGGGCAGCATGTTTTTCTCCATGGCCAGCATCTGGGCCACTTTCAGCACGGAGCCTTTCATCTCGCTTAGGGCCCCGTATAGCTCAGCGGCGTTGGCGGTGTGCAAGTCCTCCATCGAGGACGCGGCGCCGACGGCTTTCTTGGCGTAATGCTTCACGTAATTAGCCCCCACGTTTAAACCGGTGCGAGCAAAGCGGGCGGCGCGCGTAACCTTGGTAGTGGGCAGTGAAGTAAGCGGCTGATCGGCAGACATTGATTTTATTAATTAATAAATCGAAACTGTAATTAAAAAGACTAACTGGAAAAGTGTGGTTCTTAACTGAAAAGGCCGTCATGCGGAGCGCAGTCGAAGCATCTTTCCCGCGGTAGTAATCAATTACTCAGCGAGAGAAATGCCTTGGCTGCGCTCCGCATGACGGCCTTTTCTACTAATCAATTAGCCAACTAGTATTCTCCTAATTAATTAGCGCCGCACTAAAAACCGCACGAAATCAACCGCAGAATCCAGGGTATTGCGGCCCACGAGGTCGAAACTCAGCGTGACAGCTTTTTCCACGGCGGCGTCGGTGCGCTCGAAGTTCACGGTGTCGTCTTTGGCGAAGAAGCCGAGCACGAACAAGGCCTGCTGCCAGAAAAAGCGCGGGTAGCCGTCCTGCACCAGCGGGCGGTTGGCGATTTCGCCGCTCACGCGGCCATCAGTGAGCAAATCAGCCACGAAGCGCTCGAAGTCCTGCCGGAAATTGTCGAGTACGCGGGGCGAAAGGCCCGGCATGCGGTGCAACGAGCGGCGCAGGCTCATCAGAGCGTAAGAGCGGTTCTGCTTGAGGATTTCGAGCAGCGTGTAGTAAAACGCCAACAGCTTTTCGCGGCTGCCGTAGCCTTCCCACACTGGCTCGCTGGCCGCGGCGGTGCGCGCCTGCCGGCCAAAATCAGCCCAAATTTCGCGGTCAATGGCCTCAAAGTTGGGGTAGTGCTGGTAGAATTCCGCCTCGGACCCGCCCAACTGCTGGGTGAGCTTGAACACCGACGCGGGCGGGTGGCCTTCGTTCAGCACGAAGTCCAAATAAGCTTGTTTGATGCGGTCTTTTTCCATGCCTTGATAACCACTGCGGGGGGCCTGTGGTTCGGTTGGAAACGGATTAGCTGCCAACGATTTTGCCGTTGCCGCCTGCTGCGATGCGCGCTGCCCGGATGGCTTCCACGGCCCGTTCGCGCGCAAACTTGTGGTCGACGATGGGGGCGGGGTAGGACTGGGTGCCAATTTCGGGCACCCAGCGCTTCACGTATTCCAACTCCGGGTCCACCTGCGCCAGTTGGCTGTCGGGGCTGTACACCCGGAACCAGGGCGCCGACACGGCCCCCGTGCCGGCCATCCACTGCCAGTTGCCCACGTTGTTGGCCAGCTCGTAGTCGAGCAACTTGTCGGCAAAATACTTCTCGCCCCAGCGCCAATCAATGAACAAGTGCTTCACCAAAAAGCCAGCGGTGACGATGCGCACGCGGTTGGGCAGGTAGCCGGTTTGGTTCAGCTCGCGCATGCCGGCGTCGACGAGCGGGTAGCCGGTGCGGCCCTCGCACCAGGCCCCGAATTCGTCCTCGTTGTTGCGGTAGGGCACGCGCCGCATCTTGGGGTCGTAGGCTTCGGTAGCCGTGTTAGGGTAGTGCCAGAGCAGCATCATAAAAAAGTCGCGCCAACTGATTTCGGCCAATAGCTTCGGATTCAATTCCTTTGCTTGGCGCACGACCTGCCGCACGCTGAGGGTACCGAAGCGCAGCTGCACCGAGCGGCGGGTGCTGCCGTTTTGCAGGGCGGGCGTGTTGCGGGTTTTGTGGTAGTTGCGCACCACCTCGTCGGCCGGTAGGTCGGCGGTGGGCACGTACTGCTCCTTGCGCTCGAAGCCCATACTGGCGAGCGTGGGGCGCGGCCCAGCGGTTTCGGCCGCCACGGCGTGCAGGTGTTGTTTTATAAAATCGGCCCGTGAGCCGTAAGGCAGCAGAAGCTCGTCGGTGAGGCGGGCCAGGAACGATTTGTGGTAAGCCCCGAAGACCTTGGGCACCGTGCCCGACTTGGTCATGATCTCGCTCTTGGCAAAAATTACTTGGTCCTTGTGGAGCGAAAACGCCACGCCGTGCCGGGCCAGCAGGGCCCTCACCTCGCCGTCGCGTTGCCGGGCGTAAGGCTCGTAATCTTCGTTGGTGTGCACGGCGGCTACCTCAAATTTTTGCACCAGCTTTTCCAATACCTCCACGGGCTTGCCGTAGCGGGCCAAAAAAGTGCCGCCCGCGGCTTCGGTTTCCTGCGCCAGCCCTTCCACCGCGTCGTAAATAAAAGTGAGCCGGGCGTCGGCTTTGTCGGGCAAATAATCGAGGATGTCGGAATCGTAGATGAAGAGCGGCACCACCGGCAGGCCGCTGGCCAGAGCGGCTGCCAGGCCCGCGTTGTCGTGGATGCGCAAGTCGCGCCGGTGCCAGAAGATGCAGATTTTCATGTCGAACGCTACTTGAGTTTGCCCATGCCGCCGTCCACGGCCAGCACCTGGCCGGTGACGAAGCTGCTGTGGTCGGACAGGAGAAACGAGGCGGTGTAGGCCAAATCCTCGGGCTGGCCGATGCGCTGCAACGGGTGGCGCCGGGCCCCGGCTTCGGCCTTTTCGGGCGTGTTCAGCAAGGGGGCTGCCAGCGGCGTGTTGGTGAGCGAGGGCGCGATGCAGTTCACGCGGATGCCGCTGGCCGCGTACTCGGCCGCCAGGGCCCGGGTGAGGCCCTCTACGGCCGCTTTGGCGGTGGCGATGCTGGCGTGGAAGCTCATGCCCGTGTCGGCCGCCACGGTGCTGAAGAGCACCACCGAGGCCCCGCCCTCGGCTTTTTTCAGGCGCTTCAAAGTGGCTTGCAGCACGCGCACGGCCCCGAGCACGTTCAAATCAAAATCGGCCTGAAAGTCTTCGGCCGGAACGCGCTCGAAGGGCCGCAACTTGATGCTGCCGGGGCAGTACACCACGCCGTGCAGGGCGTCGGGCAGGTGGTCGAAGGCGGTGCCCACGGGCTGGGTGGCGTCGTAGGCAAAGTAGTTGGTGTGCAAGGCGGCCAGCTCGGGCGACTGGTGGCGGGAGGCCGTGTGCACGTGGGCCCCCAGGCCGCTGAGCAGCTTGGCCGTGGCCAGGCCGATGCCGGAGGAAGCGCCGACGATGAGGAAGTGTTTCTCGTTAAAATTCATGCGGGAGCGGAGGGAAGGAAACGGAACGACAACGGCTTCGGGGCCCGAAGGTTTGGGCCCCGGGCGGGCAACGGCGCCCGGGACGCGGGGCCGTTTGCCCCGTGCCCAGCGGCCACGGGGCGACGCAAAAAAAGCAGCGGGCAGACGGCCATTCGCCGTCCGCCCGCTGCTTGCCGTGGCCGCTGGGCCCCACCGGTTAGCCTTTCGGCACAATCCGGAAGTTGTCGAAGGAGATGTCCGCGTCGAGGGCCCCGTCGCCGTGGAAGATGAACTTGACCTCGTGCTGGGGCTTGTTGAGGTCGGCCGGCTTGTTGATGAAGGCACTCAGCGGAATGGTCATCGTGCTCCACTGGCCCCTGGTGTAGAAGGGCGTGGCGGGCGTCCATAGGTAAGTGTTAGTAGCACTCATGTCGCCGTCAATCGCAAATTTGATAACATTGGTGTTGAACGGCTTGAGGGTATTCACCTCGAAGCGCAGCACGTAATTGGCGGGGTTGGCTACCACGTCGGCCGGTAGCACCACGTTATTATTGACCGTAAATTCCGTCCAGGCCCAGGCCCCGATGGCTTTACTGACCCGGATGTAGGGGCCGTTGACCGGCGCGGGGGTCGGGCCGGTGGTGATGTAGTCGGTGCCGCCCCACACGCTGCCATTCTGGTCGTAGCCGAAAATGATGTTGCGGTCGTCTTTGTAGCGGCCGGGCACGACGGTTTCCTTGGCGTTGCCGTCGACCACTTTCAGGGTAGCGCCGGGCGCGGCGCTGGCCGGTACTACGAAGTACACCGAGTCGGCCGTGGTCTTGGTGATGGCCAGCGCCGTGCCGTTCCAGAGCACCTTGCCCTTGGCCGGCGTCACTTCATACAGGTCAAAATTGCTGCCCACGATGGCCCCCCTTTGGCCAGGGGCGGCGTACTCGTTGGCCATGCTCGTCACCGTCATGGGCGGAATGCTGAGCGTGTAGGTGGTTTGGGCCGTGCCGCCCGCCGTGGCCACGGTGATGGTGTTGGTCACGCGCTTGGGCACCACCCGCGGTACCTGCACCGTAATCTCGGTCGCGGTGATGTAGGCATCGGCCAGCGACACGTCTACGTCGTTGAACGAGAGCTTGCTCACGTTGCACAGGTTGGCGCCTTTGATGATAATCCAATCGGCTAAGTTGCCCGAGGTGTTTGTGGCCGTTCGGTCGGTGGTCGAGGTTACGCCCGCTAGGCTGGGCGCGCCGCCGCACACGTCGGCGTCGTCCTTTTTGCAGCCCGCGAGGGCCACCGTGCCCAGCAGCAGGCCGCCCAGGAGGGCTTTGGTTAAACCGGGATAAAATTTCATACGGTATTGATTTTCAAAATTTAGAAGAGAATTGTGCAAGCGCTTCACTCGCACGCCTACCAGCCCGGGTTGTTGGCGGTAATGAGCTTGTTGGCGTTCAGCTCCGATACTGGAATTGGCATCAGCAGGTGCTTGCTGGTGCGGCGCTTCAGCACGTTGTTCTCGTCGTTGTCGAGGGCGTTGAGCACGGGCAGGTAGATGCCCCAGCGCAGGAGGTCCCAGCGGCGGTCGCCTTCCAGGGCCAGCTCGCGGCGGCGCTCTTCGAGCACGAAGGACCGGAAGGCCTGCTGGCTCATGGTGCCGATGACGGAAGCCCCGTTGCGGCGCCGAATTTTGTTCACGGCTTCGATGGCGTCGGCGGTGGGGCCCCCGTTGGCCTCGTTGGCGGCCTCGGCGTAGATGAGCAGCACGTCGGGGTAGCGCAGCAGCGGGAAGTTGAAGTTGCTGCGCGACACGGTGCGGTCGCTCACGGCCTCGAACTTGCGCAGGCGGGCCACGTGGGCATCGTCCACGCCCGACTGGTCGGTGGGCTGGTAGCCGTACTTGGCGCGCTTGGCCCCGGCGGCGGCGCTCAGGTCGGTGCCCTTCACGGCCAAGCTGTCGCCGAAGGGGTAGTAGTGCACGCCGCCCCACATTTTCCAGCGGTGCAGCACGCCGTCGGTGATGCGCTGGTCGTCGGGCTCAAACAACCGGTACCAGTGGTCCGACTCGGCAATCCAGCCGCCCTCAATCTCGCCGTTGGTGGTGATGCGGCCAATGCGGAACAGCGAGATTTCGTTGCCGTAGTTGGGGTCGTTCACGATGGTCTGAATCGACCAGATGTGCTCGCCGCGGTTCTGATTGGCCACGTTCCACACGTCGGCGTGCGAGCTAAACAGGGCGTAGGCATTGCTGCTGATCACCTCCTGGGCCTTGTCGCGCGCCAGCTTAAAATAGTCGGCCGCGTTCAGGCCGTCGAGGCCCGCCACCACCGTTTTGGCGTGGGTGATGGCCACGGGCGGCAGCAGAATTTTCTTGCCGCTCACCATCGTGTAGGTGGGGCCCCCCAGCACCGTGACCTGGCCGCTGGCCAGCGCGCCCGAGGCCATCGTCACGTACACCTTGGCCAGCAGGCTTTTGGCCACGCCCTGGTTGGGGTGGCCCACGATGGCGGCCGCGGCCGGCAGCAGGTCGGTTTCGGCCGCCTTCAGGTCGTTGATAATGAAAGCGTAAATGTCCTTCACCGGTGTGCGGGCCTGCTGCGGGGCAGTGCCTTCCACGATCGACTTTTCAAACAGCGGCACCGGCCCGTAGGCCCGCACCAGCATGAAATACGCCCAGGCGCGCAGGCATTTCAACTGCGCGATGGCGTCCTTCTGGGCCGTGGCGTCCATGGGCAGGGCCCCTACTTGCGCGATGCCGAAGTTGCAGCGGTGAATGAGCACGTAGGGGCCGCTCCAGCCCGTGTCGACGCCCCAGTAGTTCTGGAAGTTGCCGGCTCCGATGTCGCCAAAGGCCCAGCTCGGGCCGGTCGAATCGTCGGTGTCGTAGTCCCACAAGTTCGGGAACTGCCCGTAGCGGAACATGTTGTCCGACACGATGGTGTTCAGGGCCCCGTTCACGTAGGCGTTGGCGTCCGTCACCTGCGACGGGCCCACGTTGGAAACGGGGGTTTCGGTGATAAAATCCTTGCAGGCCGTAGCCCCGAGCAGCGAGGCCGCCGCGAAGGCCGATAAGACAATCTTTTTCATATAGCTGGGAGGGAGAAAGAAGGTTAGAAGCCAATGCGCAGGCCCAGCGTGTAGGTGCGGCTGTTGGGGTAGGAGTTCATGTCCACGCCCCGGCGCGAAGCGTCGCCGCCAAAGGCGTTCACGTCCGGGTCAAACCAGCTGTACTTGGTGATGGTGAATACGTTGCTCACGCTGCCGTACACGTTGATGGCCTCGATGAAGCTGGTGGGCTGCTTGAAGACGTAGCCAAAATTGATGTTTTTGAGGCGCACGTAGGAGCCGTCCTCGATGAGGCGGTTGGAGAGGCGCATCTGGCGGGTGTCGGCGGCCAGGGCCTTGGGCCACTGGGCGTTGGCCGCGTTCTCGGGCGTCCAGCGCGTGTCGTACACGTCCTGCGGAATGTTGGCCACCTTGCCCATCCGAATCTGGTAGAGGTTGGTGTTCACGATGTCGCCGCCCTGCACGCCCTGCACAAACACGCTCAGGTTGAAATTGCGGTACGAGAAGTTGTTGGTCACCCCGTAGTTGTACTTAGGGTTGGTGTTGCCGATGATCGTGCGGTCGCTGGCGCTGATGCTGGTGGGGTCGCTGTCCAGGTTTTTGTACTTAATTTCCCCAATCTGCTGGCGCTGCAACGCCTCGCTCAGGTTGGCAAACTGCGGGTCGGCCTTCACCTCGGCCAAGTTGTCGTAGTAGCCGTCTTCCACGAAGCCGTACACCGTGCCGATGGGCTGGCCGTTGCGCTGCAGGAAGAAGTTATCGGCCCCGAAGTACAGGCGCTGGGCAAATTGGTCGCCCGGCAGGTCGCGCAGCTTGTTGCGGTTGAAGGAGATGTTGGCGTTGACGTCCCACTTGAAGCGCGGGGTGGCGAGCACCGTGCCCACGCCCGCAATTTCCAGGCCCCGGTTTTCCACCGCCCCGATGTTGGTTTGCTGCAAGGGGAAACCACTGCTGAGCGGCGTTTGCACCTGCTGGAGCAGGTCGCGGGTGAGCTTGCGGTACACGTCTACCGTCAGGTTGAAGCGGTTTTGCAGGATGCCGACGTCCAGGCCAACGTTGTACTGGCCCGTGGTTTCCCAGCGCAGGTTGGGGTCGGGCGCGCCCAGGTAGGGCTGGTCGGCGTAGCCCGCTTGCAAGCTGCCGCCGAGGGGGTAGGGCGAGAAACCCAGCAATTGGAGGGTGCGGTAAGAGCCGATGCCCTGGTTGCCGGTTTCGCCGTAGCCGGCGCGCAGCTTCAGGGTGCTGAAGGCGTTGCTGTTGCGCATAAACGCTTCATCCGCAATGTTCCAGCCCAGCGAGAACGAGGAGAAATTGGCATACTTATTAGCCGTGGCAAACTTGCTCGACCCGTCGCGCCGGAACGACACGGTGGCCAGGTAGCGCCCCTTGTAACTGTAGTTGACGCGGCCCAGCACCGAAAACAGCGAGTTCTCCGTTTTGCCGCTGTTGAGTTGGCGCTGGTTGGCCCCGTTGCCGATGCTGTTGTCCTGCAAAATGTCGTCGGGAAAGCCCGTGGCCGACATGTTGCGGTAGTACGAGTAGCCCGTTTCGCGCGTCACGCCCGCCACCGCGTTGATGGTGTGGTCGTTGGCGAAGGTCTTATTAGCACTCAGGATGGACTCCAGCGTGATGCCGCGCCAGTTGTCGTCCGACACGTAGGCCGAGCCGTTCACCAGGCGGCCTTCCTGCAAGCGGCGGCCGAAGTACACTTCCCGGTTGTTGGTGTTGTAGTTCACGCCCAGGTTCTGGCGAAAGCTCAGCCAGGGCGTGAACTGCAATTGCAGGTAGTTGGACGAGTAAATGCCCACCGAGGCTGTTTGGTCCTTGGCCTGCTGCAAGTATATGAGCGGGTTGGCCGCCGCGTACCACGACACGTTGGCCTCGCGGGCGATGGAAGCCGCGTCGGACGAAGTGGGGTAGGTGGGCGGGAAGAACAGCGCCGAGCTGATGATGCTCGACTCGTTGCCGTTGGAGTTCGACTTGGTAAGGTTATAGTTGCTGAACGTCACGTTGTTGCTTGTGCCAAATTCCAGCCACTTGTACAGCTTGCGGTTGATGTTGGCCTGCAACCCGTAGCGCTTATAGCCCGAGTTCTTGATGGTGCCCTGCTGGTCGAGCACGTTGCCCGAAACCGAGTAGCTGCCCTTGTCGCTGCCGCCCGAGATGCGCAGGGTATAGTCCTTGGTGAGGCCGGTGCGGAAAATCTGGTCCTGCCAGTTCGTGCCGGTAAAGCCATCGGGGTAGGAAGTGCCTTGCAGGCCGGTGAGGTAGTCTTCGGGGGCTGGCTGGCGCACCATGGTGCCCGTGGCCGGGTCGAGGGCCACCTGGCCGGGGAAGGGCGCAATGGATGGCGCGGCCCCGTTGTAGGTGATGTTGTTCTGGTACGCTTCGTTCTGAAACAGGGCGTAGTGGTAGGCATCGAGCACCTTGATGCGCTTCGAAATCTGGGCCACGCTGGTGTTAGCAATTAGCTCTATTTTGTCCTTGCCGGCCTGGCCTTTTTTGGTCGTGATGAGCACCACGCCGTTGGCCCCGCGCGAGCCGTAAATAGCGGTGGCCGACGCGTCCTTCAGCACTTCGAGGCTAGCAATGTCCTGCGGGTTGATGTAGGCCAGCGCGTTGGTCGATTGCTGGGAAGTGACGCCCGCCGAGGCCTGGGTGGGCGCGGGCGACGTGAAGGGAATGCCATCAATGACGTACAGCGGCTCGCTGCCCGAAAAGGAGTTGGCGCCGCGGATGGTCAGGCTAATGCCCGCGCCCGGGGCCCCGTCGCTGCGGTTCACCTGCACGCCCGCCACCTGGCCCTGCAAGCCCTGGTTGATGCTGGTGGGGATGGTTTTGAGTATATCGTCGGTTTTGACGACGGCCACCGCGCCTGTGAGGTCGCTTTTTTTGATAGAGCCGTAGCCCACCACCACCACCTCATCAAGGGCTTTTTGCTCGGCCAGGCCCACATCCAGGGTAGTCTGGTCGGTCACGCTACGCTCGGTGGTCTGGTAGCCAATGTAGGAAAACACCAGCACGGCCGGCGTGCTGGGCAAGGCCAGGGCGTAGGTGCCGTCCGAGTTGGTGGTGGTGCCGCGGGTGGTGCCTTTCACCACGATGCTCACGCCGGGTAGGCGGTCGCCCTTCGCCCCGTCGGTCACGACGCCTTTGATCGCCACCTGGGCCATCAACCGCGAGGGAACGGCCGCAAAGGCAAAAAGGAAGAATAACAGTAAATAAGGTTTCATACGAAACGGGTTGGGTAATAAAAGGTGCTTAGCAAACGGGGCCGCGCTTGACTAATTGGGGGGTTTGGCCAAAGGCGAAGGACTGGTAATCCTCATAGGAAAAAAGCGTGGAAAAAGCCGAGAAGAAAGCGGTGCAACAAAACCTGTCCCCGCACTAAAAATCAAGCTAAACGGGTTTGGAAAATGTAGCGAACTATGCTTTGAGCAATCCTTTGCAGAAAGCGTTTCAATACAAATTGCAGCAATCGTTTGCAGCCGCAATTTAGAATTTAAATGTCGATCAAAAATTCATCTTCATCTAAAATTAATGAGCGCTTAGTAGCATTTTATGGTATTATTTTTCTATTATTTTTATTTGTTATTTTACGTAATATTATTCTGTAAATTAAATTAAAATCCTATTTACCAATAAGTTGCACATAATAAATGTGGTATAATATTAACCAAAAGCAAGCTGTAAGCATCATTAATAACCTCTGCGGATGGGGCGCTGCATTGAAGCCCCAAATGCCTGGCATGCTTGATTTTCGAGGTTTAAAGGAGGGTGCGTTTAAGTCGTTGTAATAATTGTTCGATACGCACTAGCTGGCAGACGAGGCCGCCGAAAAATCCTGGACAACTAATGGCAAACTATTGGTTGTTTTGCCATTCGCACGGCGAGAGTGGCAATTGATGAATAGTTATCCATTTTGCTTGCATTCCTGAAAACCTATGGTGTCGCAACCGGTCATTGGTTTTTACTGACCTAAAAATTAGCAAGCCTGGCGAGGGCCAATTAAGCGGCGCGGCGCGGGGCCCCTGCTTGACCAAGCAGACCTCTTGGACGAACTAGTTGCCGGGAGGGAGTGGGGCCCTAAGTCCTGCTTTTTTGGAACTCAACCAGCAGTGCACGGCCTGCTGCGAGTGGGCGAATGGGTTGGTTGAGGCCGATTGCAAGCAGTGCAGGCCCCAGCGCGCGGCGATGCGAATGCGACAAAACCGGGGAGAATTAGCATGACTGGGGCCCCGGGCCGTAGCTTAGCCGCCAGCTAGCCAACCGCCTCTTCCGATGAAAATCACCAAGCTACTTGTCGCCAACCGGGGCGAAATCGCCATTCGCGTGCTGCGCGCCGCCACCGAGCTCAACATCCCCACGGTGGCCGTGTACACCCACGAAGACCGCTACTCGCAGCACCGCTACAAGGCCGACGAGGCCTACCAGATCGGCGGCGACGACGAGCCGCTGAAGCCGTACTTGGACATCGAAGGGCTGCTGCGCGTGGCCAAAGCCAACGGCGCCAACGCCATCCACCCCGGCTACGGCTTCCTGAGCGAAAACGCCACCCTGGCCCGCCGCTGCCGCGAGGAGGGCATCATCTTCGTGGGGCCCCGGCCCGAGGCCATGGAAGCGCTAGGCGACAAGGTGCGCGCCAAGGCCGTGGCCGTGGAGTGCCAGGTCCCGCAGATTGAGAGCAGCGAGCAGGAGCTGAACGACTTCGAAACCGCCAAGAGCGAGGCCCAGCGCATCGGCTACCCCGTGATGCTGAAGGCGGCCAGCGGCGGCGGCGGCCGCGGCATGCGCGTGATTCGCGACGACGAGCAGTTGGAGAAAGGCTTTTTTGAGGCCCGCAACGAGGCCCTGAACGCCTTTGGCGACGACACGGTATTTTTAGAGAAGTTCGTGGAGCGGCCCAAGCACATCGAGGTGCAGCTCGTGGGCGACCAGCACGGCCACCTCGTGCACCTCTACGAGCGCGACTGCTCGGTGCAGCGCCGCTTCCAGAAAGTGGTGGAGGTGGCCCCGGCCCTGGACCTGCCCGAGCACCAGCGCCACTTGCTCTACGAGTACGCGCTGCGCATCGGGCGGGCCGTGGGCTACGACAACGTGGGCACGGTGGAGTTCTTGGTGAACCCCGAGCAGGACCGCATCTACTTCATCGAGGTGAACCCCCGCATTCAGGTGGAACACACGGTGACCGAGATGATTACGGGCATCGACTTGATCAAAACGCAACTCTTCATCGCCGCCGGCTACCCACTCGAATCGCCCGAAATTGGGCTGGGCGAGGGCGTGGTGGTGCCGCGCATGGGCTGCGCCATCCAGTGCCGCGTGACGACCGAGGACCCGGCCAACGACTTCAAGCCCGACTACGGCACCATTGTGGCCTACCGCTCGGCGGGCGGCTTCGGCGTGCGCCTCGACGAAGGCTCGGTGTACCCAGGGGCCGTGGTGTCGCCGTTTTTCGACTCGCTGCTGGTGAAGGTGTCCACGCACTCGGCCACGCTGGCCGGCGCGGCCCTGAAGATGCTGCGCACGCTGGAAGAATTCCGGGTGCGCGGGGTGCGCACCAACATCCAGTTCCTGCAAAACATCGTGGCCGACGCGGATTTCCAGGCCGGCCGCGCCACCGTCGACTTTATTAAGGACCACCCCGGGCTGTTCAAGTTTGAAACGCGCCTCGACCGGGCCACGCGCCTGCTGCACTTCATCGGCGATGTGGTGGTAAACGGCAACGCCGACGTGCCCGCCGCCGTGCGGGCGGCCCCGCGCCCCGCGCTGCGCCGCCCGCGCCTGCCGCACTTCGACGCCGACGCCGCGCCTGCGCCCGGCACCAAGCAGAAGCTCGACGAACTAGGCCCCGAGAAATTCTCTGAGTGGCTGCGCGCCGAGCCCCTGGTGCACTACACCGACACCACCCTGCGCGACGCCCACCAGAGCCTGCTGGCCACCCGCCTGCGCACCTACGACATGCTGAAGGTGGCCCGCGCCTACGCCCAGCGCCACCCCCAAACGTTCTCGCTGGAGGTGTGGGGCGGCGCCACGTTCGACGTGGCGCTGCGCTTCCTGCACGAAGACCCATGGGCCCGCCTGGCCCGCCTGCGCGAGGCCGTGCCCAATATCCTGCTGCAAATGCTGATCCGCGGGGCCAACGGCGTGGGCTACAAGGCCTACCCGGACAACCTGACCGAGAAATTTGTGCAGGTAGCGGCCGAAACGGGCGTGGACGTGTTCCGCATTTTCGACTCGCTGAACTGGATGCAGGGCATGGAATCGTGCATCAACTTCGTGCGCAAAACCGACCGCCTGGCCGAGGCCGCCATCTGTTACACCGGCGACATCATGGACCCGAAGCGGACCAAGTACACGCTCGACTATTACCTGAGGCTGGCCAAGCAGCTCGAAGACGCCGGGGCCCACATCCTCTGCATCAAGGACATGGCCGGGCTGCTGAAGCCCTACGCCGCCGGCGAGCTGATTGCCGGCCTGCGCGACACCGTGAAGCTGCCCATCCACCTGCACACCCACGACACCAGCAGCCTGCAAGCCGCCACCCACCTCAAGGCCGTGGAGGCGGGCGTGAACGTGATCGACGTGGCGCTGGGGGCCCTCTCGGGCCTCACGTCGCAGCCCAACTTCAACTCGGCGGTGGAAATGCTGCGCCACACGCCCCGCCACCGCGAGTTTGACCAGGCCTCGCTCAACGAGTTCAGCAACTACTGGGAGGCCGTGCGCGAGCACTACTACCCGTTCGAGTCGGGCCTGAAAGCGGGCACCTCGGAGGTGTTCCAGCACGAGATTCCGGGCGGGCAGTACTCCAACCTGCGGCCCCAGGCGGCGGCTTTGGGCCTGGGTGATAAGTTCGAAGAAGTGAAGCAGCGCTTTGCCGACGTGAACCAAATGTTCGGCGACATCGTGAAGGTGACGCCCAGCAGCAAAGTGGTGGGCGACATGGCCTTGTTCATGGTGAGCAACAACCTGAGCCCGGCCGACGTGCTGGAAAAAGGGGAAACGCTGAGCTTTCCGGAGTCGGTGCGCGAGCTGTTCCGCGGCGACATCGGCCAGCCCGAGGGCGGCTGGCCCGCGGAGCTGCAAAAGCTGGTGCTGCGCAACGAACCGCCCTTCACCGACCGGCCCAACGACCACTTGGCGCCGATTGATTTCGACAAGGAATGGGCCGCGTTTCAGGAAACGCACCCCGGCGGGCAGTTCACCCACTTGCTCTCCAGCTTGCTCTACCCCAAGGTGTTCGCCGAATACTGGGCCCACCGCGAGCTGTACGGCGACGTGAGCCGGGTGCCCACGCCGGTGTTCTTCTACGGCCTGGAGCTGGGCGAGGAAACCATCGTGGAAATTGCCCGCGGCAAGTCGGTGCTCGTGAGCGTGCAGTCCATCGGGCCCGTGAACGAGGAGGGCACCCGCACGCTGTTCTTCATCCTCAACGGCCAAACCCGCAACCTGGAAGTGCGCGACCGGGCCGTGGCCGTGACGAAAGTCAGCAACCCCAAGGCCGACAAGGGCAACCCGCACCAAATTGCCGCGCCGCTGCAAGGCCTGCTCAGCAAGGTACTGGTGGAGGCCGGGGCCGCCGTGCCGCGCAACACGCCGCTGTTCGTCATCGAAGCCATGAAAATGGAAACCACCATCACCGCCCCGCAAGACCTCACCGTGGCCAGCCTGGCGTTGCCCGTGGGCACCCGCGTGCAGGCCGACGACTTGGTGCTGACGGTGGAATAGCTGGCCGGGGCCCCGGCGGTGGCCTGGGGCAGCGTAAATCTTTTGTTGTCAATTCGTTCGCTCATGCGCTACCGCTTGCTACTTCCGCTGCTGGCCGGGCCGGCGCTCGGCTTCGGGCAGTCCACCGGCACGGTGGGCAACAACTACACCGACATCCTCGACAAGGGCAACAGCATCGTGGCGTTCAGTCCGCCCGACGACGGGGTGCTGGGCAGCCCGCTGCTGCTGCGCGCCTGGACGCCCGCCGAGGTGCTGCTGCGTGGCAACGCCAAGCCCAAGTTGGTGCCGGTGAAGTACGACGTGGTGCGCCAGCAGCTGCGGGTGCGCCGGGCCCAGGGCGATTCGGTGGTGGTGCCCAGCGGCCAAGTGCAGGAATTTACGCTGACGCCCGGCCCAGGGGCCCGGCGCTTCGTGCGCCTGGCCGCGGCCGGGGCCCCCGGCGGGTTTGCCGAAGTGCTGGGCCCCGGCACCAATTTGCAACTGCTGAAATACTGGGACAAAGCAGTGGAACAGGCGCCAGCCTCCAATTCGAGCTACGCCGCCCCCACCAGCGTGAACACCTACGCCGACCGGCCCAAGTACTACCTGCGGGGCCCCAAGGGCCACTTGGCCGAGGTGCGCCCCAAGCGCGCCAGCCTGCAAGAAGCGCTGGCCGCCTACCCCGCCGCCCAGCAGGCCCTGAAGGCTCGCAAGGGCAGCCTCAGTACCGAAGC
>JBPBPC010000047.1:0-118930 GCA_050954665.1 Janthinobacterium lividum | reverse complement strand
GGCAAGCGGCCGCCACGCGTTCGCGCAAGTCGGTGGAATAGGCTTTCATCAACGGAAAGTACGTTATAGCCTGTACACAAACCTGAAATTTGCTCTAATACAACCTTACTACATGAACCTGACCGACCTTCAAGCCCGCGCCCGGCGCATCAAACTGCTGCTGACCGACTGCGACGGCGTGCTCACCGACAACGGCGTGTACTACTCCGAGCGCGGCGAAGAAATGAAGCGCTTCAGCATCCGCGACGGCATGGCCGTGGAGCGCCTGCGGGCCGTGGGCGTGGAAAGTGGCATCATGACCGGCGAAACGTCGGGCTCGGTGCAGAAGCGGGCCGACAAGCTGCGCATTACCGAGCTGCACCTGGGCATCAAGGACAAGCCGGCGCAGCTGCACGAGATCCTGGCCCGCACGGGCCTGGCGGCCGAGGAAATTGCCTTCATCGGCGACGACACCAACGACGTGGGAATCCTTCAATTGGTGGGCCTGTCGGCCTGTCCCGGCGACGCCACCAACTTTGCCCGGGCCGTGGCCGACTTCCACTGCGAGACGGCAGGCGGGCACGGCTGCTTCCGCGAATTGGCCGAATTTATTATTGCCAGCCGGTAAAATATTGCGGTCGGCGGGGCGTCTGAGGGTTGGGGGCCCAAACAATCCCGCCTCCTGCTTTATTTCGTACCATTATTTCTTGTCAGTTTCTATTTTCTGGCTATTTTCGGTCCCATTCTTATCCCACCCGCTTCGGCATGAACACCGTTCAAATCAAGAAAAACCGCAGCATCGGCCCCGGTCAGCCCTGCTACATCATCGCCGAAATCGGCATCAACCACAACGGTTCGCTCGACATTGCCAAGCAGCTGATTGACGCGGCCGTGGGCGCCGGCTGCGACGCCGTGAAATTTCAGAAGCGTACCCCGGAGCTGTGCGTGCCCAAAGACCAGTGGGAAAAGATGCGCGACACCCCCTGGGGCCGCATGAGCTACATCGACTACAAGCGCAAAACCGAGTTTGGCCTTGAAGAATACACGGCCATCGACGACTACTGCCGGGCGCGCGGCATCGACTGGTTTGCCTCGTGCTGGGACGAGCCGTCGGTCGATTTCATGGAGCAGTTCCAGCCCGTGCTCTACAAAATGGCGTCGGCCTCGCTCACCGACCGGCCCCTGCTCGACCGCGTGCGCGCCACCGGCCGCCCGCTGATGCTGAGCACCGGCATGAGCACCCAAAACGAAATCACAGACGCCGTGGCCTACGTGGGCCTTGACAACCTGATGATTGCGCACAGCACCTCGGCCTACCCTTGCCCGCCGGCCGAGCTGAACCTGCGCATGATCCAGACGCTGATGCAGCAGTTTCCCGGCACGCCCATCGGCTACTCGGGCCACGAAACCGGCCTGAGCACCACCGTGACGGCCGTGGCCCTGGGCGCTACCTTCGTGGAGCGCCACTTCACCCTTGACCGCGCCACGTGGGGCTCTGACCACGCCGCCAGCGTGGAGCCCGGCGGCATGGCCAAAATGGTGCGCGACATCCGCGACACCGAAACCGGCCTCGGCGACGGCGTGAAGGTGGTGTATGAGAGCGAGAAAGAGCCCCTGCGCCGCCTGCGCCGCGAGGTGACCGCTGCCTAATGCCAGCAAAACGCGGCCAGAATGTGCTGGCCGGCTGAAACTATTCGGGCCGCTCGCTTTTTTAGTGGGCGGCCCGCTTTTGTGGGGCCCTACGCCCCGCCGCCCTAACCCATCCCGTTATGCTGGAGACGCTAAGCAGATTTTACGACGGCCTCAACCCGGTGGGCCGCACCACGCTCATCACCACGCCCATCCTGCTGCTGGCGGTGGTGGTGCTGCTGGTGCTCGAACGCAAGTACCCGTACCGCAAGGGCCTGCCGTTTTTCCGCGAAGGGTTGTTCCTCGACCTTTTCTGGTACACGCTGGTGCAGAGCTACTTTCTGCAAATCCTGATTTTTGGATTCATCATCGCACCGCTGGCCAAGCACTTTGGGGCCCAGTTCCACTGGGTGAGCGCCTGGCCGGTGGCAGCGCAGGTGGGCTTTTTCGTGGTCACGCACGACTTCTACATTTACTGGTTTCACCGCTTCCAGCACAACAGTGCCTTTTTCTGGCGCACCCACGAGGCGCACCACTCGGGCAAGCAGGTGGACTGGCTGGCCGGCTCCCGCTCGCACGCCGTTGAAATCATCATCAACCAAACCATCGAATTTGCGCCCATCATTTTGCTGGGGGCCAACCCCATCGTGGTGCCCATCAAGGCCCTGATTGACGCCATGTGGGGCATGTACATCCACGCCAACATCGACGTGCATTCGGGCAAATTGCAGTACGTCATTAATGGCCCCGAAATGCACCTCTGGCACCACGCCGACCACGAGGAAGTGTACTTCGCCAACTTCTCGACCAAGTTTGCGGTGTGGGACTGGCTGTTTGGCACGGCGTACTTGCCCGAAGGGCGCAAGCCCATCCGCTGGGGCCTCCCCTACGCGTTTCCGAAAGACTACTTTTTGCAACACGCCTTTTCGGTGCGCCGCTTCGATGAGGGGGCCCTGGCCGAGAAGTCGGCCCTGTTCCGGCACTACCACGGCGTGCGCTTCCGGCTGCTGAACTGGGTGGGCCAGCGCGTGCCCGCCGCCCGGGTGCTGCAAGGCTGGGAAGTGCCCGACGGGGCCCCGGAAACCGTGGCCCGCCGCCCCGGCAACAACCCCGAGGCCACAGAGCCCGTTATTTCGGCCACTGCCGAGTCTTCCCGCCCCGTCAACGCCCTGTCTTGAATCCAGTTGCCAACTCCGCCTGGGTGTACTTGTTCCTGGCTTCCATCATGGAAGTGTGCTGGAACTACAGCCTGAAGTACGCCAGCGTGGCCAAAATCCGGGCCATCGATTGGTCACAGTTTTTCGCGGCCCCGGCCGGGCTCTACACCTTGCTGCCGGCCATCGGCTACGTGGCCTTTGGCGTGGCCAACGTGTTTTTCTTTTCCAAAGCCCTAAACCAAATTCCTGCCGGCACCGCGTTTGCGGTGTGGATGGGCATCGCCCTGGTTGGCATCAAAGTGGTGGACACGCTAGTGCTCAAGGAGCCGTTTAGTGCGTGGCACGTGCTGTACATTGGGTTCATTCTGGTGGGCATTGTGGGCCTGAAGCGCACTTCTTAGGGCCCCGTCAACCGTTTCTCATCCTTCGCCCTGCCTGCCCATGATCCGCTTGATGCTTGCCGATGACCACGCCATCCTGCGCGACGGCCTGCGGGCGTTGCTCGCCGCGGAACCCGACATCGATGTGGTGGGCGAGGCCGGCAACGGCGCCGAACTGCTCGCGCTACTGGCCACTACCGCCGCCGACGTGGTGCTGATGGACGTCAACATGCCCGTGCTCGACGGCTTCGAGGTGATGCCCGAACTGCGCATGCGCTATCCTGGCACCCGGGTGCTGGTGCTCAGCATGCTCGACCACGAGCACTACGTCGTGCGCATGCTCCGGGCCGGGGCCCTGGGGTATGTGCTGAAAAATGCCGCCTTCCAGGAAATCATCTACGCCATCCGCACCGTGGCCTCGGGGCAGCATTTCTTGTGCACCGAAATCGGGCTGAATATGCTCTATAAGGCCGCGGGCAGTGGCCCGCTCGCCAGCAGCAAACTTGCCGAACTCGCTGCTGAGACGGGTCTTACGTCCCGCGAGCTGGAAGTGCTCAAGCTCGTCGCCGAAGGCCTTACCAACAACGAAATCGCCGACAAGCTCTTCACCAGCAAGCGCACCATCGAAACCCACCGCCAGAACATCATCGGCAAAACCGGCGCGAAAAACACGGCAGCCCTCATCAAGCTGGCTATCCATCAGGGCCTCATCAGTTGAGGCTAACGCACTACTATTAAATAAATCGGCTTAATACATCGGCCAGCGCCTTAGCTCAGAACCCCGCCGATGGTGCCGATGGTGAGGGCCACAATGGCGGTGTTGAACAGGAAGGAAATGAGCCCGTGCAGCAGGGCAATGGCGCGAATTTCGCGGCTGCTGATGCTGATGTCGGCCGTTTGGGCCGTCATGCCCACCACGAAGGAAAAGTAGGCGAAATCGAGGTAGTTGGGTTCAATCTTTTTGTCCTTCGCGCCATCGTCGGGAAAAACCAGGCCGCCCTGATCATTGCCTTGCTCGTCGGCGTCGTAGTACGAATGGGCGTAGCGCAGCGTGAACACGCAGTGCACCAGCGTCCAAGCCAGGGCTACGGCCCCCAGGCCCAGGGCAAGGTGCAGGGCCTTGTCCTCTTTGGGAACGTCTTTGAGGGTCCCCAACAGCCCCACCACGGCCACCAGGCTGGCCAGGGCGGCCCCAATTACCACCAAAAACGCCACCGTGCGGGGCAAGTCGTCGCTGGCGGCCACGCGGCGAATGTCGTCGGTGTCGGCCGTGCGCATTGCCGCCAAGATCAGGATCAGGTTGACGGCCGCAAAGCCGTCCCAACCGGCCACGGCCCGAGCTAAGGTCCCCATCGACGCCGGGGCCAGCCACGCGGCCAGGGCCCCCACGGCCACGCCGAGGGCGAGGCGCCACTGCAAACGCGCCAGCCGAAGCCAGGGGCTGGGCGGGTTGTCGGCAGGAACAGCGGAAGCAGCGGAGGTGGCCATAAGGCGCTAAGGTAGGCCAGGCCGGTGTTGGTTGGCTGAAGGCAGTGGTCCGGCGGGGCCCCGGCGCAGGCCCACTGCGCCAGATTTCCTTTCCTTTGCCGGCATGAACCCTGCCCCACTCTCCGGCCTCTACGCCCCGTCGCTCGCCCTCGTCACCGATTTGTACCAGCTCACGATGGCCTACGGCTACTGGCAGCAGGGCCTGCAAGACCGTGAGGCTGTGTTCCACCTTTATTTTCGCAAGGCGCCGTTTCAGGGCGGCTACGCGGTGGCCGCCGGCCTGGCCCTGGCCGTGGACTGGCTCGAAAACCTGCGCTTTTCGGACGACGATTTAGCTTATTTGGGTGGCCTGCGCGGCAGCAAGGGCACGCCGCTGTTTCCGCCCGAGTTCCTGGCCTACCTGCGCGACTTGACATTTACTTGCGACGTGGACGCCGTGCCCGAAGGCACCGTGGTGTTCGGCAACGAGCCGCTGCTGCGCATCCAGGGGCCCCTGCTGCAAGCCCAGCTGCTGGAAACAGCGCTGCTCACGCTCGTCAACTTCCAGACGCTCATCGCCACCAAGGCCGCTCGCATCCGCGAGGCCGCGGGGCCCCACGACCAAATTCTGGAGTTTGGCCTGCGCCGGGCCCAGGGCTTCGACGGGGGCCTGGGGGCCAGCCGCGCCGCCTACCTCGGCGGGGCCGACGCCACCAGCAACGTGCTGGCCGGCCAGCGCTACGGCCTGCCCGTGCGCGGCACCCACGCCCACAGCTGGGTCATGTCATTTGCCAACGAAGAGCAGGCGTTTACTGCTTATGCCCAAGCGTTTCCCGACGATTCGGTGTTTCTGGTGGACACCTACGACACGCTCGACGGCGTGCGCCACGCCATCGAAGTGGCCAAAAAAATGCGCGCCCAGGGCCACGAGCTGGGCGGCATCCGCCTCGATTCGGGCGACCTGGCCTACCTCAGCCGCGGGGCCCGGGCGCTGCTGGATGGGGCCGGGTTTGACAAAGTGCGCATCGTGGCCAGCAACGACTTAGAAGAAAACCTCATCACCAGCCTCAAGCAGCAAGGGGCCCGCATCGACACCTGGGGCGTGGGCACCCAGCTCGTGACGGCCTACAACCAAGCGGCCCTTGGCGGCGTGTACAAGCTGGCTGCCCTGCGCACCGCCGACGGCACGGGCTGGGATTTTACCATCAAGCTCAGCGAGCAGATTGCCAAAACCAGCGTGCCCGGCATCTTGCAGGTGCGCCGCTACCTCGACGACCACGGCCACCCGCGGGCCGATATGCTCTACAACACCGCCGCCCCCCTGCCCGAGCGCCTCGAACTCGTCGACCCCAACGACGCCACCCGCCGCCGCCCGGTGCGCCCCGGGGCCCCCTTCCGCGAGCTGCTCGTGCCCGTGTTCCGCCAGGGCCGCCGCGCGCTGGACCTGCCCACCCTGGCCGAAAGCCGCACCCTGGCCCAGCGCGAAGTAGCCAGCCTCGACCCCGCCGTGCGCCGCTTTCTCAACCCTCACGCTTACCCCGTGGGCCTAGAGCTCAGCCTGTACGACTACCGTACGCAGCTCATCTTGGCCAAGCGCCCCCAACGCCCGGCGTAGGGGCCCGGCGCGGCTCGTGGAGCAGCCACGCGCCCAAAAGCAAGGCCAGTGCTACAAGCGTAGCCACCGCTACGGGCCCTGCAAAAACCGAAGGGCACGGCGGGCCTGGTTTTCTGCCCAAGCACGGTTCGCATTGGAATCCATGGTAATGGTGCCAACCGTAGCTACCAAGACAAGCCACAACCACGGCCGCGGCTAAATAAATTCTCGTCGCTTTGCGCATAAAAAAACCGCCGTTGCTACCAAAGTAGCGACGGCGGTTTTGCTTTTAACAACCCATCCACTTACATGTGGATGGCGCGGTTTTCCGTCGCGGCCAGGCAGGCTTCCTTCATAGCCTCGGCGTAGGTGGGGTGAGCGTGGCTCATGCGGGCCACATCCTCGGCGGAAGCGCGGAACTCCATGGCCGTCACGGCTTCGGCGATGAGGTCGGCGATGCGGGGCCCGATCATGTGCACGCCCAGGATTTCGTCAGTGGTTTTGTCGGCCAGCACCTTCACGAAGCCGTCGGTGTCCATGCTGGCGCGGGCGCGGCCGCTGGCTTTGAAGGGAAACGAGCCCGTTTTGTAGGCCTTGCCCTCCTGCTTCAGCTGCTCTTCGGTGTAGCCCACGCCGGCCACTTCGGGCCAGGTGTACACCACGCCGGGGATGAGCAGGTAGTTGACGTGCGGCTTCTGCCCAGCAATGGTTTCGGCCACGAACGTGCCTTCTTCCTCGGCCTTGTGGGCCAGCATGGCCCCGCGCACCACGTCGCCAATGGCGTAGATGCCGGGCACGTTGGTCTGCAGGTGCGCGTCGACCTGGATGCGGCCGCGCTCCTCCATTCGCACGCCAGCGGCTTCCAAGTTCAAGCCCGCTGTGTAAGGCGAGCGGCCCACGGCCACCAGGCAGTAGTCGCCTTCCAGCTTCAACTCCTCGCCCTTGGGCGTGGTAGCCGTCACGGTCACCACGTCGCCGGCGCGGGTGGCGCCGGTCACCTTGTGGCCCAGGTAGAACTGGATGCCGATTTTGCCCAGGATGCGCTTGAGTTCCTTGCCCAGGGCCAGGTCCATGGTTGGGATGAGGCTATCGGTGTACTCCACCACCGATACCTTAGCGCCGATGCGGGCGTAGATCGAAGCCATTTCCAGCCCAATCACGCCGCCGCCAATCACGATAAAGTGCTTGGGCACTTCGCGGATGGTGAGGGCCTCGGTGCTGGTGATGATGCGCTGCTTGTCTTGCTGGATGAACGGCAGCACCGTGGGCTTTGAGCCGGTGGCGATGATGACATTCTTGGTTTCGATCTGCTGGGCCTCGCCGCCACCGGTGGGCGCGATGCTGAGGTGGTTCTTATCAACGAACGAGCCGACGCCGGCCAGCACGTCGATTTTGTTCTTTTTCATCAGGTACGCAATGCCGTCCACGTTGGCTTTCACCACGCCGCCCTTGCGGTCCATCATCTGGTTCATGTTCACGGCCAATTCTTTCAGCTCAATGCCATGCTCCTTGAACGTGGTGTGCGCGTTGTGGTAATGCTCGGTGCTGTCGAGTAGGGCCTTGCTCGGAATGCAGCCCACGTTGAGGCAAGTGCCGCCCAGGGTGGGGTATTTCTCGATCAGAGCGGTTTTGAAGCCAAGCTGGGCGCAGCGAATGGCCGCCACGTAGCCGCCGGGGCCGCTACCGATTACCGTAACGTCGTATTGATTCATAAAAGCGAAAAGGTCGGTTAAACGCCTAAAGGTACGGCAAAACCGGCCGCGGCACGGGCCCCCAGCAATGCTTGGGGCCCCGCAAAATCCAAAAAGCCCAACCGTAACACGGTTGGGCTTTTCAGGTTCCTCATCCCATCAATCGAGGCATTCGGCGTTGGCGCGGAGGACTGTGCGGGCAATGGCCAGGTTGGTGTCGCGCATGTTCACCACCAGGTAGATGAACTTGGTGCCGCTGGCGTTGAGCTTGAGCAAGTGCAGCTGGTTGGTGAGTGTGATCAGGATGTCCCCGATCGTTTCGCCCGCCAGCTTGAGGGCGGCCATGGCCTTTTGCTTTTGCTTGACCACCTCCGTGTTGTAGGCCGCCGCCGTGTCGGGGTTGATGGCCGGCGAGTTCGAGTGCGAAGCCAGGCTCATGCCCGACGTGGCGTCCACCACCGCCACCGCCACCAGCTGCGGCAAGTCGGCAAGAATATTTTGCACAGCTTGGTCGGCGGGAGAATTATTAGAGTAAGCCATTATAATAAGCCATTATAATAGGAAAGATAAAAAAGAAGAATGGGGGTGGGCAGGGAAACTAACAGGAACGGCCTAACGCCGAAAGGCAGCCGTAGCGCCCGATGCCCTAGCGGGGCCCCAAGGCATGCGGATAAAACGTTTTTTATAATTGAATTTTTATAAATTTAATTATTCAACAATTTCGAAATTAGCGTTTACCAATTCAAGGTCGTTATTGAATAAGTGCTAAATTTAAAAATAAATTATGATTGTATTATTAGGTGTCGTAAATACAAATAGATCTTCTTGAATCCGTAGCAAATGGTACTTCTTACCTTTATCAACATTACAAATGTCACACCATTGCATTATTTTAAAAATGACAGTCATCATTTTTAAAAATGATTAACCTCATTATAAGTAGTTATAGTATTCATAAAATATAACAAAACTGATAAAATCTATTTTCTAATGGCAGTAAGGCCTGAGCCTAAACGCGCCACCGCCCAACGCCAGCGGGACTGGGTTGGGCGGTGGGTAGGTGTTGGGTTAGCGGTGGGCAGGCCCGCTGGGGCCCTGCTAATCGTAAATGCTAGAAATTTGCTCCAAGCGGCTGGGGGCCAGCAGCGTAATGCGGCTGCCGCGCGTGTCGATGATGCCTTCGGCCTTGAACTCGGAGAGCAGGCGGGTGGCCGTTTCCTTGGCTGTGCCCACTAGGGCCGCCAAGTCTTCGCGCGAGAGGGAGATGGTGAACGGCGTGGCGGCGTCTTCGTCCTGGTAGGTGCGCTGCAGTAGCAACAGGGCTTCGGCCAGCCGCTCGCGCACGGGTCTGTAGGCCAAGTGCAGCATGCGTTCCTCGGCGTCGCTCATGCCCTGGGCCATCATCTGCATCAATGATACCGAGAACTGCACATTGGAGTGTATCAACCGCAAGAAATCGGTGCGCGGCACAAAGCAGACCACGCAGTCTTCGAGGGCCACGGCCGAAGTCGAGTAGCGGCTTTCGGTCAGCAGCGAGCGGCAGCCCAGCACGTCGCCGCTCTTTGCCAAGCGCACAATCTGCTCCTTGCCGTCGCCGCCCACTTTGGTCACCTTGATGCGGCCTTGGCGCACGCAGTGCATCCCCAGCGTGGCACTGCCTACGCTAAAAATTGCTTGGCCCTTTTGGTACACCTGTGACGTCTTGTTGTTGGCAATTATGTCCAGCTCGTCCAGCTGGCAGCAGCCCAGCAGGGGTCCCTTGCGGTTGGGGCAATCCGCACAAATAGGGGAAGCAGGATAATTCATTGGGTAGTGCTAATGGATACGACTTATCAAAGCTAAGGCCAAGCATCTACTGAAGCGAGAAAAATAATATTTAAACTGGCATATACCGTTGTTCGTCTGCTCATATCTCCCATACAACCGGAATAAATAAAAAAACTCCCGGCGCACAGGGCAGCACACCGGGAGTTTTCTATGCAGTAAATATTTTGCGCTTGCCTACTTCTTGGCCTGCGCTGCCACCCAGGCCGAACCGCTAGCTATCACCAGCGCATCTTCGCCCAAGCCTACGAGCGACGTGTGCGTGTGCGTACGCTCGCTGATGGTTTTGCGCAGCCAGAATGTGAGGAACGTCGAGGCCACCGCCCCTAAGCTGCCCACCAGGGCCCCACTCAGGGCGTTGCCGCCACGGGCTTTGTAAAGGGTAGCGCCCACCAGGGCCCCCGAAGCAGCCCGGGCCCCCAGTTGCGAAGGAGCCGTGCGGTTGCTCGATTTAGGGGACTTGTCGCCCACCATTTCCACGCCCAGCAGGCCCTTGAAGGTGCTGGCCACGGCGGGTTTTTGCAGGAAGCGGAACGGCGACTTGGCCAGGCCCTTAGGCCGAGCTTGCCCGCTCAGGTAGTGGCTGAGAAATGTGGGGCCGCTGGTGGCGCGCATGCCCGACAGGGCCGCCAGGCCCAGTACGGGCCAGAAACGCGCCGTGGGGGCTGGCTTGGGCCAGTTGGGATCTTTTTTGAATTTGGCGGCTTTCGATTTTTTGGCTTTCATAAAAAAGTAAGGCTACGAACCGGGCGCACGTGCCCGGCTCGTAGCCTTAACGAAAACCGCGGCCCAACGGCTGGTTTTCCCTTGCTACCCGCTCGGGGGCCCTACACGCCCAGCAGCAGGCGGGTGGGGTCTTCCAGCAATTCCTTCACCCGCACCAGGAAGCTGACGGACTCGCGGCCGTCGATGATGCGGTGGTCGTAGCTGAGGGCCAGGTACATCATGGGGCGAATCACCACTTGGCCGTTCTCGGCCACGGGGCGCTGGATGATGTTGTGCATCCCCAGGATGGCCGACTGCGGGGCGTTGATGATGGGCGTGCTCAGCATCGAGCCGAAAACGCCGCCGTTGGTGATGGTAAACGTGCCGCCCGTCATCTGCTCGATGGTGAGCTTGTTGTCGCGGGCCAGCACGGCCAGGCGCACCACTTCCTTTTCAATGCCGTCGAACGAAAGCTGTTCGGCGTTGCGAATCACGGGCACCACCAAGCCCTTGGGGGCCGACACGGCGATGCTGATGTCGCAGAAATCGTTGTACACCAAGTCGGTGCCGTCAATTTGAGCGTTCACGGCGGGCCATTCTTTCAGGGCCACGCACACGGCCTTGGTGAAGAATGACATGAAACCCAGGCCCACGCCATTTTTCTCCTTGAACTTGTCCTTGAACTTGGTACGCAAGTCCATGATGGGCTGCATGTTCACCTCGTTGAAGGTGGTGAGCATGGCCGTTTCGTTTTTCACAGCCACCAGGCGGCGGGCCACCGTTTTGCGCAGGTTGCTCATGCGCTCGCGGCGCTGGCCGCGGCTGCCGGCTGGGGAAGCGGGCGCTGCCGCTGCCGCCGGGGCCACCGGAGCAGCTTGCGCGGCGGGGGTGGCTTGCGCAGCGGAGGCAGCAGGCTTGGCCTGCGCGTTCTGGGCGTCTTCTTTGGTAATGCGGCCGTCGCGGCCCGAGCCGGCCACGTCGGCAGCGGCCACGCCTTTCTCTTCCAAAATCTTACCCGCAGCCGGCGAGGGCACCCCCGTCGCGTACGTAGCCGCGGCGGAGGCCCCCGCTGGCTGGGCCAAAGGCAGGGCCGCAGCCGGGGCTGCCGGGGTAGCAGCTGCGGACGGGGCCGCGTGGGCCCCGCTGCCGCTTTCGATGCGGGCAATCAGGGCCCCAATGCCGATGGTTTCGCCTTCCTGGGCGGCGTGGCGCAGGACGCCTTCGGCCTCGGCAGGCAGCTCAAACGTGGCCTTGTCGGATTCCAACTCGGCAATCACTTCATCGCGCTTCACGGCCGCGCCGTCGGGCTTCAGCCACTTGGCAATGGTCACTTCGGTGATGGACTCGCCGACGGCGGGAATTTTCATCTCTACGGTGCCGCTAGCACCGCTGGTGGCGGGCATCGCGGCCGGAGCCGCCGGGCTGCCGCCGGGACGGTCGGCCGGGGCCCCACCGTAGCCGGCTTGGTCGCTGGACGCTGGATTGTCCTCACCTTTGGTCAGCGGGTCGGCCGCAGCTACGGCCGGGGCCGCGCTGGGAACCGGCGCCGCGGCTGCCGCGGCTGCTTCGGTTGGGGCCCCAGCAGCTTCACCGTCGCCACCGAGTTCGGCAATGGTGGTGCCGATGCCGATGGTTTCGCCCTCGGCCACCCGGATTTTTAGCACGCCAGCGCTTTCGGCGGGCAGTTCAAACGTGGCTTTGTCGGATTCCAACTCGGCGATGACTTCGTCGCGCTTCACGGCGTCGCCGTCCTTTTTCAACCACTTGGCAATGGTCACTTCCGTGATGGATTCGCCGACGGCGGGAATTTTAATTTCGGTGGGCATGGGCAACAGGTGGGGAAAGCGTCTGGAAGGTGTAAGTTAGAAAAGCAAGGATCAAGGGGCCCTGGGCCGCGTGCAGCCCAGGGCAGCCAACCGCGCGCACCAACTGCGGCGCGCTTAGTACGGCTATTCCTGCTTTTTGGCGATTTCTGCCGTTTCCTTGATCTGGCCGTCAACCACGGCTTCCTTGGGTTTGTCGAAGGCCCGGGCTACGACTTCTTTCTGCTCCTTCACGTGGATTTTGTTGTAGCCCGTAGCGGGCGAAGCCGAAGGCTTGCGGGCCACCACGTCCTCCAACTCGCGGCGCATGAAACGGAGCAGGTAGTTCCAGTAACCCATGTTTTCGGGCTCTTCCTGCACCCAGTACACCTTGGCTTTGGGGTACTTGGCCAACTCGGCTTGCAACTGCTGCTGCGGGAACGGATGCAGTTGTTCCACGCGCACCAGGGCCACGTCGGTGCGGTTGCTGGTGCGCTGCTCGTCGAGCAGGTCGTAGTACACCTTGCCCGAGCACAGCAGCACGCGCTTCACCTTCTTGGCGTCGGCGTAGTCGTCGGCCAGCACCTCGCGGAAACGGCCGCTGGTGAACTCCTCCACCAGCGACACGCACAGCGGGTTGCGCAGCATCGACTTGGGCGACATCACCACCAGCGGCTTGCGGAAGCTCCACGTGAGCTGGCGGCGCAACAAGTGGAAGAAGTTGGCCGGCGTGGTCACGTTGGCCACGACGATGTTGTTTTCGGCCGCCAGCTGAAGGAAGCGCTCGGGGCGGGCGTTGGAGTGCTCGGGGCCCTGGCCTTCGTAGCCGTGGGGCAACAGCATCACCAGGCCGTTCATGCGCTGCCACTTGCTCTCGGAGCTCACCACAAACTGGTCGATCATGGTTTGGGCCCCGTTGGCGAAGTCGCCGAACTGGGCCTCCCACACCACCAGGGCCGTGGGGTTGGCCATGCCGTAGCCAAATTCAAAGCCCAGCACCGCGTACTCGCTCAGCAGCGAGTTGAAGATGCTCAGCTGTTCGTGCTCGCCTTCCAGCTGGTTCAACGAGTTGTAGGGCGCGCTCGTTTCGGCGTCGTGCAGCACGGCGTGGCGGTGCGAAAACGTGCCGCGCTGCACGTCTTGGCCGCTCACGCGCACGATGTGATTTTCGGTCAGCAGCGAGCCGTAGGCCAGTAGCTCACCGGCAGCCCAGTTCAGCACGCGGGTTTCGTAAAACATCTTGCGGCGTTCGCGCAACAAGTTGTCGATCTGCTTGATGGGTTTGAATCCGTCGGGAATCGTGGTCAGGGCCTTGGCCACCTTCGCCACCACTTCTTCTGTAATGCCAGTTTCGGGCGACTGGGCGAAGTCTTCGTTGGTGCTGCGGCGCAGGCTGCGCCACTCGTTTTCCAGGGCCTGGTACTTGTAAGGCAGCGGCTTCTGCTTCACCAAATCAAGGCGGGCTTGCAGCGTGTCGCGGAACTCCTTGTCCATCTGGTCGGCCAGTGCGGCGTCCACGTCGCCGCGCTGCACCAGCGTGGCGTTGTACACCTCGCGCGGGTTCTGGTGCTTCGAGATGATGTTGTAGAGCGTAGGCTGCGTGAACTTGGGCTCGTCCGACTCGTTGTGGCCGTGGCGGCGGTAGCACACCATGTCGATAAAAAAATCGGCGTGGAACTGCTGGCGGTACTCGGCGGCGAGTTGGGCAGCAAACACCACGGCCTCGGGGTCGTCGCCGTTCACGTGCAGCACCGGCGCGTCAATCATCTTGGCTAGGTCGGTGCAGTAAATCGACGAGCGCGCATCTTCAAAATCGGTGGTAAAGCCCACTTGGTTATTAATGACGAAGTGCACCGTACCGCCGGTTTTGTAGCCTTCCAACTGCGACATCTGCGTCAGCTCGTAACCGATGCCCTGGCCGGCCAGCGCCGCATCGCCGTGGATGAGGATAGGCAAGATTTTGTGGTAGTCGCCGGCGTATTGGTGCTCGATTTTGGCGCGCACAAAGCCCTCTACCACCGGGTTCACCGCTTCGAGGTGCGACGGGTTGGGGGCCAGCTTCAGGTTAACCTTTTTGCCATTAGCCGTCTCCACCTCCGACGAGTAGCCCATGTGATATTTCACGTCGCCGTCGCCCATGGTCAGGTCGGGAATGGCCGTGCCCTCAAACTCCGAGAAAATCTGCTCGTACGTTTTGTCCATGATGTTGGCCAGCACGTTCAGGCGGCCGCGGTGGGCCATCCCGATCATCACCTCCTGCACCCCCAGATCCGCACCCTTGCCGATGATGGCGTCCAGGGCCGGAATCGTCGTTTCACCGCCTTCGAGCGAAAAGCGTTTTTGCCCCAAGAACTTGGTGTGCAAGAAGTTCTCAAACACCACCGCTTCGTTCAACTTCTTGAGGATGCGCTTTTTGTACTCTACGCCGGGGTTGAAGGCCAGGGCTTCGCGCTCAATTTTTTCGCGCAGCCAATCCAGCACCTCCGGGTCGCGGATGTACATGTACTCGAAGCCAACCGTGCCGGTGTAAATTTTTTCCAACGCCGCAATGATGTCGCGCAGCGTGGCTTTGGGCCCCAGGCCCACCGTTTCGCCGTTGCGGAAAGCAGTGTCCAGGTCGGCGTCGCTCAACCCAAAATCGGCCAAGTCGAGGTGAGGCTGGCGGTCTTTGCGCTCGCGTACCGGGTTGGTTTTGGCGCGCAAATGGCCGCGGCTGCGGTAAGCGTGGATGAGGTTGCGGATGGCCGTCTCCTTGTCGCCGGGTACCGTTTCGTTGCCAATCAGGCCCGCGGGGGCGTTGTTGGTCGACGCCACGGTGTTGAGCACGCCGTAGTCGTTGGGCTGGAGCGCGGCTGGGGCAGCGGGCGCGGCTACTGGGCCGGCCGCGGCGGTAGCGGCACCGTTGCCATTGGTAGCCGGGGCCCCTTCGGCCGGAAACTGCTGCGAGAAATCAAACCCTTCGAAAAACTTGCGCCAGCCAAAATCTACCGATTCCGGGTTTTGTTGGTACGCTTGGTACAGGGTTTCGATGGCCACCGCGTCGGCGTTGGCGATATACGAGTAAGAATCCATGGCAAAAGTGCTGGGTGGGTGTGGCAGTGCAAAAGTAAAAATCTTGAAAACAAAGCCCAAACATATAACCGGGTTTACGAATTGGCCTATTTACCAAACCAGTACGTTTGAATTTACAGCAAATGCCGCCCTTTTTATACTGGAAAGCTATTAAAAAAATGCCATTTCGTTTAAATAATGCTTGTTTAAGGCCCCGAATTGCCGCGGAAATGGTTTGCGTTGGCCGTTAGTCTCTTGTTGGCCCGGCCCAGTGCACCACAGTGCGGGGCACACCGTTGGGGGCATACAGCAAGCTGAGGGGCTGAGTGGAGTCGCGGTTGACATCGGCAGGCGTGATGCCCCAGCGGTGCCACAACTCGGCCAGGGCCTGGGCGTAGGCGCCGTTCTCCCAGGGGTTGAAGATGGCCACACCCACGTCGTCGATTAGCGCGTCGAACACCAAATGCGTGTCGCCGGGGCGCGGGTGGCGCGGGTAGAGGTCGGGCACCATGTGCAGCAAGTGCGCCGCGTAGTACACCCGCGCCTTAAACTCGGCCACCTGCACCGGATGCAGGGGCCGCCGGGCGTCGGCATACACTTGGCGCATGGCTTGGCCAATCAGACCGATGTCAGCTAGGCAAGCTACAAGCACAGATCTACCCATTTTAATGCTAAACACCAGCGTATTGAGATCGTCGTCGTACTCGAAAGGCACGAGGTCTTCGGCTGGGTCTACTTCCAGTACGAACACCGAACCGGGCACAAAATCCGCGTATTCAGTAGGCACGCGCAGGCCCTGGAGCAACTGGAAAAACACCTGGAACTTGCGCAGCAGCGCCGCGTTTTCCGCCAGTGGGTAGCGAGGGCGGATAAGGGGCTCGAACTCGGTGAGCAGTTCGGTAATGAAGATACCGTAGAACATCTTGCCCAGCCACAAAAACAGCGTGTCGTCGCCGAGGGCGCGCAGGGCCTCGGGGCCCTCCGCAGCGGCAGCGGTCACAACGGCCTCCAGTTCTGCTAAGCGCGGGCGCACGGCGGGGCTGGCGGGCAGGCGCAAGTCGTGGAAGGTCGCGGTGCTTTGGTCAAGCAGCTGAATGGGCCGGTCGGCCAGGGCATAACGTGCTTGCAGCCAATCGGCAAATACGGGCACGGTATCGGCGGGCCCCACGGGCCGGCCGCTGAGGAAACACGTGGCGGGGCCAAAGCGCATGCCCTCGAACGGGTCGTAGGGCGTAAGGTCGGCGGGGGTGAAATCGGGCATAAAGACAGAAGCGCGAACCTGGCCGCAGCGGGCGGCAAAGTTCGCGCTTCTGGGCGGCACAGACCGCGAACGACTACCGCGACAACGAATTGGCGGCTTTGCGCAACAGCGTGCCCAAGTTGCCGAGCGGGCCGGCGTAGTTGCCGGGCGCCGTTTCGGCCACTTTGATGGTTTCGGCACTGAGGCTGGCCAGCAACTCGGCCACTTCGTGCGAGGCAGCGCCGGGACTGCTTAGCAGTTGGCCGAGCTGGCTCAGCTCCTGGGTGATTTTGGCCAGGCCGGGGCGCTCTGACGACGCCAGCACGGCAGCCCAGCGCTCGATTTCGGCACTTCCGGGGCCATCGGCTTTGTCGGGCAGGCCGTGGCCGAGCAGGGCGAGGGTGTCGTCGAGCAAGGCCGTGGCTTGCTGGTCGCTCACGGACAAGGGCACGGCGGGCTGGGCGGCGTTGGACGGGGTGGCGGCAGTAGAATCCATGGGGTGGCAGTTTGGGAAAATTATATGACAGGCTATACTTGCCGGCCGGCCAAAAAGTTGAAAAACTGCCGCCGGGGGCCCCCACGGTTGGGTTACCTTTTGGCAGTACGGTTGATTAACGACTGCATTCTCACCCACTTTTATTTTTACCCTTATGCAAGTTTCCTTCAAAACCCTGTTTGCCGCTGCCATCGTGGCCCTGTCCGCCACCGCTTGCAGCACCGACACCACCAAGACCACCGAGCAGGCCGCCGATGGCACCTCGATGACCACCAAGACCACCACCGTGGAGCCTTCGGCCGACGTGAACGCCGCTGCTGCCAACGCCGATGCTAAAATGGACGCCGCTGGCAATAAAATCGAAGCCACTGCCAACGAAGCCGGTGCCAAAATGGACGCCGCTGGCGACAAAGTGGGAGCCAAGATGGACGCGGCCGGCGACAAAATCGACGCCAAAGCTTCCGAAGTTAAGGCCAACACCAAGGAGGCCATGGACAAAGCTGGCCACCGCATGGACGCCATGGGCGACGCCGCCGCCAAGTCGGCCCGCCAGACCAAAGCCAACCTCAAGCAAGGCATGAATAACTAAGCAACCGGCTAGCGCCGCTGCGCCAAAAGCCTGGGCCCCAGTGGGGTCCAGGCTTTTTTTGTTCAAGTTGATTCCTAATGCCGGTTTTTTTATTGCTAACCTTATGCTTTACAATTCCTTACGATGCGATACTTGGGGCCCTCAACTGGCGGCTATTTCCAGCAGCACTTCATAGTAAGGGCGGCCCAGCATGCGGGCGCTCAGCCAAGCGTAGAAGCTCTGGGCTTGCAGATCTTCGCGCTCCAGGGGCCAGAAGTCGGGCATCTGGGCCACTTTTTGGGCGAAGGCCGGGCCCCGGGCGGCGGCGGGGTCTTCCAGTATTTCGTGCACCAGGGCCAGGTATTCCAGCACGTAGCGGTAAGGCCCCCCGGCGGGCGGGGCCCCGGCGGGACCGGCCGGAAACCGCTCGCGCAGGCCGCGGTCGATGGCCCGCAGGCGGCCCAGTGCCACGTCGGACGAGCCCAACTCGAGGTGGATGAGCAGTTCGCCCAGGTTGCGGTTCAGCAGCCATTCCAGGCCCATGTGCTGCTCCAGCCAGTGGTCGGTGCGGCCCAGGCGCAACAGCACATGGCTGGCCTTCTGGAAGTTGCCTTCGGCGAAGTAGTGAAACGTGAGCTGGAGCCGGGCCGTGAGGGCATCGAGCGCGGGCAGGGCGGGCGCGGTGCGCAGGGCCCCTTCCAGCAGGGCAATGCTTTCGGCGTTGCGCCGCAAAAAGGCGTAGTTGGCGGCCAGCAGGAACGTGAACCGGGGCCCGAATTCGGCCAGCGGCCGGCCCCCGTCGGCCAGCACCGCCCGCCCCTGCTCCAGGTAGCGCACCGACGCGGCGAAGTGGCGCGTGCGGTACAGCGCGTGGGCCAGCATGTAGAGCAGCCGCAGCTGGTAGCCCCGCTGGGCCGGCGCGAAGCCGTGGCGGCGCGCCATCAGCCCGTAGCAACGCTCGGCAAAGGGCGCGAACGAGGCAAAATCGCGCCGCACCAGCATGCCGCTGCGCGCAATGCTCAGCAGCCGGCACAGCAGCGAGGGCGAGCGGGCGAAAGCCTCCTGCAAGTCGTACTCGGCCAGAATCTCTTGCACAATGGCGTCGAACGCCGCCGCCGGGCGGCCCTGGGTGCGGGCCTCGCGCAGGCGGTGGCGCAGCAGGCTATCGGCGATGTTGGCGCGTTCCTCCTCGTCGGCGGCTTTTTTGTTGGCATGGCGGCGGCGCAGCACGTCGGGCAGGGGCTCGGCGTGGGGCGTGCCGGCGTGTTGAATTTGCAGGTTGTACACCGCGTTCAGGGCCTCGTACTGCTCGTGGTCGCGGGCCTGCTTTTCGGCCTTGCGCAGCGTGCCCCAGGCCAGGCGCGGCACCCCGGCCCCGAACAGGTACTGGGCCAAAGTGAGGTGGCCGCGCACGGCGGCGGCGGCCGTGGCGTCGTGCTGGCGCTGGCGCAGCAGCAGGAAATCGGTGAGGTGCAGCAGCAGGCGCTTGCGCACGGCGTAGTAGGCCACGGCGTTGGGCCCCGCCGGGTAGAGGCGGGCCACCAGCGCGGCGGGGGCCAGGGCGGGGCCCGTCAGCAGCTCGTAGAGGCGCACGTCTTGCCGGCCGGCCACCCGCTGGCGCTGGCGCAAGAGGAACCGAGCGAACTCAGTGCGGTCGTCGGGGCTGAGGGTGAGCAAGGCGGTGCGGAGGTCGTCCATGGGCCGCAAAGGAAGTGGAAACCGGGCCCGATTTCGCCGGGTCCCGGCAATATAGTGCTTTGCCTAAATGTCGGACATTATTTATTTAACGCCTTGACAACCAATACTTATTTTGTCACTGATTGGCGATTGTAAAAGTCTGACGACCTGATTTTTTGGTGAACGGCGCGGGCTGGGGGCCCCGCACCTTTGGGCCACCTCTTCACCAACCTCCTTTTGCTATGTCGCTCCGTTTACTTTTCCTACCCCTGGCGTTGCTGCTGGCCACCGGCCAGGCCCGCGCCCAAGACCTACTCACCAAGCGCAACGGCGACGAGGTGCAGGTAAAAATTCTGGAAATCACGCCTTCCGAGGTGAAGTACCGCCGCACCGACAACCCCGACGGCCCCCTCATCAGCGTGTACAAAACCGAGGTGTTCATGATTCGCTACGCCAACGGCGCCAAGGAAGTATTTGGCATCGCGCCGGTTCTGGGGGCCCCGTACCTGGCCGGCCCGCCGCGGCCAGCGCCCCCAGCCGCCGCGCCGCACCCGGGCCCCGACGTGCCCGGCGACGTGGTATTCCCCGACGAGGAGGTGCACCTGAGCGGCCCGCGCATCGGCTTCACCGTCCTCACCGACGGGCCCCTGAACCGCGGCCGGCGGGAGCTGGACGGCCTCAACCCCTTCCTCACGCAGTTCGGCTGGCAGTTCGAAACGCGCCTGTTCCGGCTGCCCAACGGGGTGAGCGGCTTGGCTGAATTTGTGCCGCTGGTGGGCGGGCTCGAGCAGAACAAATTCATCCCCAGCCTCAGCGGCATCCTGGGCATCCGGGGCCCCAAGGGCTTCGAGTTCGGGCTGGGCCCCAACCTGACGCCCATCGGGGCCAACGTCGTGCTGGCGCTGGGCACGTCGTTTCGCAGCAAAAGCGGCCTCAATTTCCCCGTCAACCTGGCCGTGGTGCCCGGCAACGGCGGGGCCCGCATCAGCCTACTGGTTGGCTTCAACTCGCGACACCGTTAACGTATTTTATTAATAATCAACTAGTTATTTACTAAAATTATGCGAAACATTCTACTGCTACTCGTGGCGTTGGGCCCCCTGCTGTCCGCCCGCGCCCAGTCGCCGGCCGCCCCGGGCCCCGACACCATCCTGCGCCTCGACGGGCAGGAAATCCGGGGCCGCGTGGTGGTCCTGGGTCCGGAGCAGCTGCGCTACTTGCCCGCCGCTTCGGCCGCGTCCGACACGCTGGCGCTGCCCGTGGCCGAGGTGTTCCTCATCCGCTACGCCAACGGCACCCGCGCGGTGCTGCACCCCGAGCTGGCCGCCGCCGGGGCCCCCGCCGACCTGCTGGCGGGCCTCAACGCCGGGCAACGGGATTCGCTCGGCCGCCGCGACGCGGCCACCCACTACAACAAACACGGTCCGTACTGGGGCACCTTGGGGGCCACCCTCTACGCCGGGCCAGTGCTTGGCCTGGTGACACCGGCCGCCGTCAGCAGCATCGACGTGAAGGCCCGTAACCTCCAAGCCCCGCAGCCGGCCTTGCTGGCCGATGCCGACTACCAGCGCGGCTACCAGCAGCAGGCCAACCGCACTAAGCGCCGGCGCACCTGGGCGGGCTACGGCACCGGCGCGGGGGCGTGGGTAGTGCTGGTGGCGGTGCTGCTATCCGCAGCAGTTTCCCATTGGTAAGGCGCGGCCGGGCCCGAACAAAATTCTGGCTTCCGCCCGGCCCGCGCTAACCAAACCATAAGCGCGGCCGTACAACGCCACACAATCTCTCTTCCCGCCCCAACTCTTTTCTTTTACCTTAAAAATATTTCCGTCATGGACGTTAACAGCAATAACCTGAACGATAGCACCGAACTGCAAGGCCGCGGCAATTGGAACCAGCTGAAAGGCGAAGCCAAGCAAAAATGGGCCGGCCTGACCGATGACGACCTGACTTACGCCGACGGCAAGCAGGACGAGTGGTACGGCAAGCTGCAAGAGAAAACCGGCAGTACGATCGACGAAATTAAAAGCTGGTTCAACGAGAAGACCAACAGCGCCGACACCCAGGCTGACGTGAAAAGCACCGAGTACCAAGCCCGCGGCAACTGGAACCAAGTGAAAGGGGAGGCCAAGCAGAAGTGGGGCAACCTCACCGACGACGATTTGACTTACGAAGAAGGCAAACAAGACGAGTGGTTTGGCCAGTTGCAAGAGAAAACGGGCCACGCCATTGACGACATCAAGGACTGGTTCCACAAGACGTTTTAGTTTTCTTTAGGTCCTTCCTCTCCGCCGAAAAGTGCCTCTTCCGTTCCGGAAGGGGCGCTTTTTTTTAGCCCGCCGCCATGCGCTACGTTTCCCTCGACCTCGAAACCAGTGGTTCTGACCCCCTGCGCCACCAAGTGCTGGAGCTGGCCGTGGCCATCGAAGACACCAAGCGCCCGCGCCCGCTCGAAGAGTTGCCCACCTTCCGCCGCCTGCTGGTGCACCCCGAAATTGTGGGCACGCCGGGGGCCCTGGTGCTAAACGCCCGCTTGCTGGCCGAGCTGGCTGACCCCGCCTTGGGGCCCCCGGCCGAGCGCTGCCCGCCCGCTGAAGTGCTGCCACAACTGCGCGAGTTTCTGGTGGCCGAGGGCTTCCGTCCCGACCCCAAAGACCGGGTGCGCTTCATTTTGGCGGGCAAAAACGTGGCTGTGTTCGACCTGCTTTTTTTGCAGCAACTGCCCGGCTGGGGCACCATCATCAAGTCGGAGCCCGCCACCATCGACCCTGCGCTGCTGTACCTCAACTGGCGCAAGGACAGCCGCTTGCCCAGCATGGCCATTGCCAAGGCCCGCGCCCAATTCGACGACACCACCGTGGCCCACGAGGCCTTGGCCGACGCCCTGGACGTGGTGCGCCTGCTGCGCCCGTTCTACGAATTCGCGGTGTACAAGCGGGTGCGGGGCGAAGAGTAGGGGCCTGGCGGGCCAAGTGGCGGCCCCTTTTGAGGACGCCCACCGCTAGCTGGACCGTGCGAAGATCAGCGAGTTGTGGAACCAGCCGTTAATGTTGTGGAAATTTCCGTGCCTCGGGGCCGCGCTTTTCCGCCATCACCGCCGTGCAAACCACCACCGAAGAAGCCGCCGCGCAACTCTGGGACGCCTTCCGCGGGGGCGAGGCCCGGGCGCTGGCCGCGCTCTTCGAGGCGCACTACGACGCCTTGTACGCTTATGGCCTGAAGTTGACCAGCGACGAGGAACTGGTGAAGGATTGCATCCAAAACCTTTTTCAACAGCTGTGGCGGCGGCGCACGGGCCTGCGCGCCGTGCAGGTGGTGAAGGCGTACTTGTTCAAGGCCTTTCGCCACCACCTGGCCGACGAAGCCCAGCGACTGCGGCAGCAGCACGCGCTGCCCGCCGGCCTCGATTGGTTCGAAGTGACTTACTCGCACGAGGAATTTCTCATCGCCGAGCAGCGCGACGCCGAGCAGCGTGCCCGGCTGCTGGGAGCCCTCAACCAACTCTCCAAGCGCCAGCGCGAGGCGCTGTACCTGAAGTTTTTCGACGGCTTCTCCTATGAGCGCATCGCCGAGGTGATGGCGCTCAACACGCAATCGGTGCGCAACCTGGTTTTCAACGCTTTGAAGGCCATCCGGCAGGTGATGCTGGTGGCGCTGGCACTGCTGTGCCTATTGGGCGGGCACTGAAAACGGCGCGCCCGGGGGCCCCGCGCCGTGACCTTTTTGGGCGGCGGCAAAAATATTTTTCGGGCGCGATGAGTATAAAGCCCACCGGGGGCCGTGGTGGATGCGAACGGGGTGCTGCGGCCAAAGCCGCCGCGCCTGGCCCGGTTGGGGCCCCAGCGTTTCGCCCGCCCTTTGCTCATGCCCTACGCTACTTACTCAACCGACGATTTCCTGGCTGACGAATCCTTTCAAGCGTTCGTGGCGGCGAGTGACCCCACGGCCGTCGCGTTCTGGCAGGCTTGGGTGGGGCAGCACCCTGCCCAGGCCGCGGCGTTTCACGAAGCCGCGGCGGTGCTCCAATTGCTAGCCGACGACCGCCCCGCGCCGGCCCCAGCGGCCCTGAAGCAAGCGGAGCTGGCCAAGCTGTGGCAAACGATGGAGCCAGCAGGGGCCCCGGGGCTCGTGCTGCGCAGTCGTCGCGCCGCCCGCCCCCGGCAGTGGGCCGCGGCAGTCTTGGTGGCGGCGGTGTTGCTGGTGGTGGCCGGCCTGAGCTTCTGGCCGCGGCCCGCGGCGGCCCCCGCCTGGGCGCGTTATGCCACGGCCACCGGGCAGCACCGGCAGGTGGTGCTGCCCGATGGGTCCCGCGTGGTGCTGAACGGCAACTCGGGGCTGCGGCTGGCCGCTACCTGGCAGCCGGGCCGGGCCCGCGAGGTGTGGCTCACGGGCGAAGCGTATTTCGATGTGCGGCACACGGCCCCGGTTCAGTTGAAGGCAGTAGCTGGGGCCCCGGCTCAAGTCAAGTTTACGGTGCACGCCGGGGCCCTCGACGTGGCGGTGCTCGGCACCCAGTTTGACGTACTGAGCCGCGCCGGGACTACCAAAGTGGTGCTCAACAGCGGCCAGATTGAGCTGCGCCGCACGGCCGGACGGCCCGAGCAGCTGCTGATGCAGCCGGGCGACTTGGTGGCGCTTGACGCCGCCGCACCCCCAGGGCCCCTAGCCAAGCGCGCCGTGCAAGCCGCGTTCTACTCGGCCTGGACCAGTGGGCACCTGGACTTTGCCGACACGCCAGTGTCGGAAATTATTGCCGTACTGGAAGACACCTACGGGCTGCAAATCACGCTGGGCAACCCCGCCCTGCGGCGACAGAAGCTGACCGGCTCGGTGCCCAACCGCGACGTGGATGTGCTCCTAGATGCGCTTGGCAAGTCGCTGGACGTCAAGGCACACCGCACGGGCAACCGCGTGCGGCTCGATTGATCTTTTGCGCGTTCACGCGTTTTCATCCACTCTTTCCCCACTCTCGCCCATGGTCCACTATACGCAATCGTTGAAGCTGCTGCCGCTCCTGCTTGCCGGGAGCTTGGCCACGCAGGCGCAAAGCCCGGTGGTGGCGATGCTCCGGCCCGAACCAGGGCCTAAGCCGGTCCCAGAAGCAGGCCCCAACCAAGCCGGGGCCCGGGGCACCTCGCTGGAAAGCCTGTTGCAGGCGCTCCAGAAAGAGCACCACGCGTTCTTATTGTACCGCAGCGAGCTGGTGCGCAACAAATTTGTTGACCTCGACGCGCGCGCCTTCAATTCGTGGGAAGAAAAACTGACCTACGCCATCACGGCCAGCGGCCTGCGGGTGGAGAAAACCGACCGCAACGTGTACGTCATCTCCAAGCCCAAACTACCGGGGCCCAATTCGCAAACGATTGCGGGCAGCAGCGGCCCTAGCGCCCCGGCCGAGGAAGCAGCGGCCACCAGCCCCGCTGCGGTGCCGGTGACCGGCCGCGTGACGGGCCCCGACGGCAGCGGCTTGCCCGGCGTGACGGTGCTTGTGAAGGGCACTACCAACGGCGCGTCGACCGACGTGAACGGCAACTTCGCCCTTAGCCTGCCCGACGCCAACGCCACGCTGGTCATATCGGCCGTGGGCTTCGTGACGCAGGAAGTGCCCTTGCAGGGGCGCACGCAGCTGAACGTGGCGCTCGTGACCGATGTGAAGGCCCTGGAGGAAGTGGTGGTGCTGGGCTACACCACCGAGCGCAAGGCCGACCTGACCGGCGCCGTGGCCCAGGTGAACCAGCGCGACATCAACGCCTTGCCCGTGACCGGGGTCGCGCAGATTTTGCAGGGCAAGGCGGCGGGCGTGGCCATCACGGCGGCCACAGGGGCCCCGGGCGAAAACATCGCCGTGCGCATCCGCGGGGTGGGCACCATCAACGACAACGACCCGCTCTACATCATCGACGGCGTGCCGACCAAGGACGGCATCAACCAGATTTCGCCCAACGACATTGAGAGCATCAACGTGCTGAAGGACGCCTCGTCGGCCGCCATCTACGGGGCCCGGGCCTCGAACGGGGTGGTGGTGGTGACCACCAAGCGCGGCAAATCGGGCAAACCGCGCCTGAGCGTGAGCGCCTACAGCGGCGTGCAAACGGCCGCCAACCTCATCAAAATGGCCAACACCGACCAGTACGTAGCGGCCTACAACGTGGCCGCCGCCAACGACGGCCGGGCCCCCATTCCGGCGGCGGTGGCCGCCACGCTGCCCAACGTGAACTGGCTGAAGGAGGTGCTGAAACCGGCCTGGCAGCACAACGTGCAAATGGACGTGAGCGGCGGCGGCGAAAACTCGCAGTACATCGTGTCGGGCAGCTACTTGAAACAGGACGGTTTGGTAAACAACTCGTCCTACGACCGCTACAACCTGCGCACGGCGGTGAGCAGCTCGCTCTCGAAATACGTGCGCATTGGCACCAACGCGAACTTGTCGTACGCTAAAACCCGGCAGGTGGGCACCTCCGGCGACGGCTTCGGCGACGGCAACCCCGGGGCCAGCATCGTGCGCTTCGCGCTGTTCCGCACGCCGGGCACGCCGGTGTACAACGACCAGGGGCAGTTTGTGGACCTGCCCACAGCGGGCGGCCAGCCGGCCTCGGCGTTCCTCGGCGACGGCATCAACCCGGTGGCGCTGGCCGACGCCGCGGACCGCAACTTCAACGCCTACTCGGTGCTGGGCAACGCCTACGTGGAGGTGACGCCGGTGGCGCACCTGCGCCTGCGGTCGGACTACGGCATCACCTTCCGCATCACCGATTACAAGCAGTTTTTCAAGACGTTTGGCATCGACCGCTCGTTTAATTCGCCGGCTTCGCTGGCGCAATCCAACACCAACGAGTTCAACTTCAACTGGACCAACACGGCCGTGTACGAGCTACCGGTGGGCAAGAGCACGTTCAACTTTTTACTTGGTACAGAAGCTATTAAGAACAACGCGCGGGCCATTTCCGCCTCGCGCCGCGGCTACGTGGACCAGTCGCCCACGTTCCAGTACCTCGACAGCGGCACGGGCATCCAGCAGAACGGCGGCGGCGAGGCGCACTCCTCGCTGCTCTCGGCCTTCGGCCGGCTGACCTACGACTACGACGGGCGCTACCTGGCCACAGTGAACTTCCGGCGCGACGGCTCCTCGCAGCTCTCGCCCGGCCTCCGGGCCCAAAACTTCTTCTCCGGCTCGGTGGGCTGGAACCTGGCGCAGGAGGAATTTATGCGCAACCTGGAGGGGATTTCCCTGCTAAAAGCGCGCGTGAGCGTGGGGCAGCTCGGCAACTCGGCCATCGGCAACTACCCCTACGCCTCGCTGGTGGGCAACACGGGCTACTACCCGTTCGGGGGCGTTTCGACGCAGGCGCTGAGCATCGTGACCAAGGGCAACCCCGACATCCGCTGGGAAACCAGCACCCAAACCAACTTCGGCCTCGACCTGGGCTTGCTGAAGGGGGCCCTGCAACTTTCGGCCGATTACTTTATCAAGAACACGTCGAACGTGCTGCTGTTCCTGCCGCAGCCCAGCAGCGCCGGCAACGGCGGCAACCCCGCCGTGAACGCCGGCAAAATCCAAAATAAGGGCTTCGAGCTGGAGCTGAGCTACCGCAACACCGCGGGCAAGAATTGGGGCTACGGCGTGAGCGGCAACCTGGCCACGCTGCGCAACCGCGTTATTTCGCTGGGCAGCGCTTCGCCCATCGTGGGCGGCCGCATCGACAACAACTACTACGCCACGCTAACGAATGTGGGCCAGCCCATTGGCTCGTTCTACTTGCTGAAAACGGAGGGTATTTTCCAGAGCGCGCAGGAGGTGTTCACGCACGCCTACCAGGGCCCCGGCATCCAGCCGGGCGACGTGAAGTTCCAGGACCTGAGCGGGCCCGACGGCGTGCCCGATGGCGTGATTGACGGCTACGACCGCACCTACGTGGGCAGCCCGATTCCAACGCTGACCTACGGCCTAACGGGCAACGTGCGCTTCAAGAACGTGGATTTGAGCGTGTTCTTCCAGGGCGTGCAGGGCAACAAGCTGTACAACCAAGTGAACACCGACATCGAGGGCTTCTACCGCGCCTTCAACCTGACCGAGCGCGCGGCCACCAACTACTGGACGGGCCCCGGCAGCACCAACGAGTTCCCGCGCCTGTCGTGGACCGGCGCTTCCAACAACAAGCAGCCCTCCGACCGCTTCCTGGAGGACGGCTCGTACCTGCGGCTCAAGAACGTGCAGCTCGGCTACACCTTCGGCGAGAAGCTGCTGAGCCCGGTGCACATCGCCTCGGTGCGCCTCTACGCCAGCGTGCAGAACCTGCTCACCTTCACCAAGTACACCGGCCTCGACCCCGAGCAGGGCACCAACAGCAACTCGGCCGGCGACGGCGTGCGGGCCACGGGCATCGACTTCGGGACTTATCCCTCGGCGCGCACCTTCACGGTGGGCATCAACGCTGGCTTCTAACCGCTTCGCTCGCTGATTACCATGAAAATTCAACCCACCGCCCTCCTGCTGGGGGCCCTGTTAATTACCTCGGCCGGCTGCAAAACCTTCCTCGACCAGCCCGTGCTGGGGCAGTACGAAGCCGGCCAGTTTTTTACTTCTGACACCAACGCCATCCTGGCCGTGAACGCGGCCTACGTGCCCCTCTCGTTCCGCGACGCGTCGTCGAACGTGCTGTGGGTGCTCGGCGACGTGGCCTCCGACGACGCCGTGAAGGGCAGCAACCCCGGCGACCAGGCCGACTTCGAGAACATCGACATTTTCAACATCACGCCCATCAACGCGGCCGTGGAGGCCCAGTGGCGGCGCGACTACGACGGCGTGTTCAAGTGCAACGTGGTGCTCGACGGCCTGCCCGCCGGCAACACCAGCGTGAGCGCCGACGTGCGGCAGCAGGCCACGGGGCAGGCGCAGTTTTTGCGCGCCTACTACTACTTCCAGCTCGCGGCGCTGTACGGCAACGTGCCGCTGCGCCTGAAGGTGGAAACGCCCGAGGAGCTGCAAAGCCCGGCCGTGCCCCAGGCCCAGATTTACGCACAGGTAGAAGCTGATTGCCAGGCCGCCATCGCCGCGCTGCCCGCCACCTGGACCGGCGCCGACGTGGGCCGCGCCACCAAGGGCGCCGCTCAGGCCCTGCTGGCCAAAACCTACCTCTACGAGCAGAAGTGGGCCCTGGCCGCCACCACGGCCCAGGCCGTGGAAGCCTCGGGCACCTACGGCCTGCTGCCAATATTCGCCGACAACTTCCGGGCGGCCACCAAAAACAACCGGGAGGCCGTTTTTTCGGTGCAGCACACGGCCGGCCTCAGCCCCAACCAGGGCAACAACCTCAACCAGTGGTTTGCCCCGCGCCCGCAGAACGGCTACGGCTTCTTCTACCCCACGCAAAGCCTAGTGGACAACTTCGAGAAAACGTCGGCTGGCGTGGTTGACCCGCGGCTCGACTACTCGGTGGGGCGCGCGGGCCAGTCGTTTTTCGGCGTGCCCTTCGACCCCACCTGGAGCACCACGGGCTACGTGTCGAAGAAGCACTTGCAGCCGCTCTCAGAAATTCCGACCACCACCAAGGGCGACGGCAACCTGAACTACCAGGCCATCCGCTACGCCGACGTGCTGCTCATCGACGCGGAAGCTTCGAACGAGGCCGGCAACAGCGCCAACGCCTTGAAAGCCCTGAACCAAGTGCGCAAGCGCGCCCGCGAGAGCTACCTCTACGACACCACCTTGCCCAACGCGGGCACGGTGCCCACCGGCCTCTTGGCCGACGTGACCCTGACCGACCAGGGCCAGTTGCGCGATGCCATCCGGCGCGAGCGGCGCGCCGAGCTGGCCCTGGAGTTCCAGCGGTTTTTCGACCTCACCCGCTACGGGCAAGCCTATGCCCAGCAGGCGCTGGCCGACCGGCCGAACTTCAACTACGCCCGCAACCGGTTTTACCCTATCCCGCAAAGCGAGCGCGACACCAACAAAGGCCTGTAGCCGCCGCCCTTCACCTCCCGCCTAACTCTTTGCTTGTGCCATGAAAAGCCAACGATTTTACGCATTTGCGCTGTCCGGGCTGCTGTTTGGGGCCCTGGCCGGGGCCTCGTCGTGCTCGAAAAACGACGACAGCGCCCCGGCCGGCAACGCCGACAAAACCAAGCTGTCGGCCCTGATTGACTCCGTGACCGTGGGCTACACCGCCGCCACCGAAGGCAGCAAGCCCGGCACCTACGCCCCGGGCGCCAAGGGGGCCCTCAAAACCGCCCTCGACCTCTCGACCGCCACCAAAAACGACGCCAGCTACAACCAAGCCGCCGTGAACGCGGCCACCGCCAACCTGCGGCGCGCCGTGGCCGCGTTCCGGTCGGCCCTGATCCAGGAAGTATCGGCGGCCAACCTGGTGGCGCAGTGGAAGTTTGAGGGCAACGCCAACGACGCCACGGCCAACGCTAACAACGGGGCCCTGCGCTCGGGCCCCACGGGCCCCGGCACCGCGCCCGGCGACGGCGGCACGCTGCCCGTGCTGGTGGCCGACCGGTTTGGACGCGCCGGCCAGGCGTACGAGTTCACCAACGGCGCCTACATCGAGGTGCCCTACCAGGCGGCGCTCAACCCCCAGGCCCTCACCGTCAGCCTGTGGTGCAAGCGGTTTGACGGCAACGACAACAACTACCTGCTCTCGCTGAACCGCTGGACGGGCTACAAATTCCAGCTCCAGGGCGCCGGCAAGCCGTTTCTTACCATCACCACCACGGCGACCACGGCCGACAAAGACGACGAATCCGGCATCGTGGCCACCAACGTCTGGACGCACGTCACGGTGTCGTACGCCGACGGCAGCATGAAATTCTACCTCAACGGGGCCCTGGTAAAAACCTGGACCGACGTGAAGGGGCCCCTGAAAACCGTGCCCCAGGCCGTGGCCCTGTGCATTGGCCAGCAGCTGCCCAAAAACGTGTACAACAGCGTGCCCACGGGCGGCCAGGCCGCCGATTATTTCGAGTACTACGGCCCCGCTTATTTCAAGGGCCAAATGGACGACATCCGCTTTTACAACCGCGCCTTAACCGACGCCGAGGTACAGTCCATTTTCACCATCGAAAACACGCTGTAGTTGCCCCGCCGAAGCTGTGCCGCCAGGCAAGCCTCCCACTTCAATACCCAAACCACCCACTTGCATGAGTCATTTTAATTACTTCGCCGGGGCAGCCACGCTGGCGCTGCTGGCCAGCTGCAACAGTTCGCCCAGCACTGGCGCAGTGGCCACCGCCCCGGCCGCTGCGGCCCCGGCCGACACCGCCGCCGCGGCCGGCAGCGCCAGTTGGGCCCTGCTGAACTTCACCAAAGTGGACAGCGCCAACCCCATTTTGGGCCCCAGCCCGGTGGGCCGGTTCACCGATCCTATTCTGAAGAAAACGGTGCTGTGGGAAGAGAAGGACGTGTTCAACCCCGCCGTGGTGGTGCGCGACAACAAGATTTACATGCTGTACCGGGCGGAAAACAAGATCACCACTTTTGGCAAGGCCTCGCGCGTGGGCCTGGCCAGCAGCACCGACGGCGTGCACTTCACCCGCGAACTGGCGCCCGTGCTGTACCCCGCCAACGACGCCCAGCAGAAGTACGAAACCGGCGGCACCGAGGACCCGCGCGTGGTGGAAAGCGCCGACCACGTGTACTACATGACCTACACGGCCTACGACGGCAAGCTGGCCCGCCTGCACGTGGCCTCCTCGCCCGACCTGCGGCACTGGACGAAGTACGGCAACGCCTTCGCCCAGGCCGCCGGCGGCAAGTACCTGGACAAGTGGAGCAAATCGGGCTCCATCGTGTCGCGCTACGAGCCCGACGGGCGCATCGTGGCCACCAAAATCAAAGGCAAGTACTGGATGTACTGGGGCGACGCCCAAATCTGGCTGGCCACCTCCGACGACCTCATTCACTGGACGCCGCTGGAAATGGGCCCCGGCGAAAAGCCGCCCGTGCCGCTGCGCGCCCAGGCCCTCACCCTACCCAACTTGAAAGTGGTGCTGCCCACCCGCGCCGGCAAGTTCGACAGCGACCTGGTGGAATCGGGGCCCCCGGCCATGCTCACCGACCAGGGCATCCGCCTGATTTACAACAGCCGCAACGAGCCCTCGTTTGGCGATAAGGCCCTGCCCGTGGGCACCTACGCCGCCGCCCAGGCCCTGTTCGACAAGGACGACCCCACCAAGCTGCTCCAGCGCACCGGTACCTACTTCATGCGCCCCGACAAGCCCTACGAGAAGACCGGCCAGGTCAACCAAGTGGTATTCCTGGAGGGGCTAGCGCGCTACAAGTCCACTTGGTTTTTGTATTACGGCACGGCCGATTCCAAAATTGCCGTGGCCACCCGCCCGGTAAAATAGCCGCTGGAGCCCAACACTTTGTGTTCACGGCCGCCAGTATCGCCAACCACGACATCGCCGCTGCCTACTACCTGCTACGCCTTCATCTTCCTGTTCGGCGCCCGGCTGCATAAGGTTCGCTAGGGGCCCTGAAACTTGCAACAAACGGGTCCTCTCGCACCTGCGGGAGGGCCCGTCTGTATTTAGTCAATCCGCTATTTATATGTCTAATACGTTTTACTTACATCATTGATATACAATGGCAATTTGCCAGTAAATGCACTCCTAAAAAGTCTAGCTCCAGCAATTTTTGGTAATCGTTAGCATTGTACCACCGCATACATTTGAAGCCATTGGCACCGCGAAAACGCCCTGCCCGTCCTGTCGATTCCAGCACGCAATTATTTCTACTCCGCTCATTGCCATTATGAAAACACTTTTACTTGCCGTTGCACTTGGCTGGGCTGCTACCGCACAAGCACAAACCATTGAGCGGCCAGAACCCCGGTTTTATGTGGGGATGCAGGCGTGCTACATGCACTACCCGGGGCTGGGTTTGAACCTAGACGGGCCTCTTCCGGCCCGCACGGCCATTTACCCGGCGATGGGTACCGTGGGGTACCGGCTTGCCAACGATTTGTGGATTGAGGCCGGCTTCACTAGTTTTTCGACCACGCGCCGCGAAAGCTCCGGGGGGTACGCTGCCGAGTACCGGAACGCTGCTTATGCGGCATCGGTGCTGGTGCGCACGCGCTTGGCAGTCATCCCCCGCACCAGTCCGTGGGCCGTAGACGTTGTAGGCGGCCTGGTGCGGCTAAGCGCCTACCAAGAACTAACGAGCTATTCCCAAGGAATAGCGGAGAGTAGTTCGCACACCGGCATGAAGGACGTACAACTCGATTTGGGCATTGGGGGCCGCTACCGCCTCAGCCGCCACTGGCAGCTAACGGCCGACGCCCAAGCGCAGCTTTCGGCCATCGGCTTGGTTATCAACGCTGCTTCCAATAACGAGAAGGTTCCTTTGGGCTACGGAGCCATGGTTGGCGTCCGCTACGCTTTCTGACTTACACCCTCCGCGTACTCCGCCAAGTAGCCAAACCGCTCCGTCAATTCCCCGCCTTGGGCAATGGTGGCGCGGGCCAGCACGCCGCCGGCGTCGCCGTTGAAAAACTGGGGGAACACGTGGTCGAGCAGCTGGCGGCCGAAGTCGCGGCTGGCGTTGCGGGGCAGCTCGCAGGGCAGGTTGTCCACGGCCATCACGGTGATATTTTGGGGCCCCGCGTAGGGCGGCGCCAGGGCCCCGGTGGCGGGGTCGTAGTCGAAAGCGGGCGCCGGGATGCTGGTGTTGCGCTGCGTGACGGGCACGGAGCCGTTCACGTCGCAGGTCACGTCGGCGATGGTGTTGATGCGGAAATTAGGGCCCCGGGTGTCGGCCAGCTCGAACAGGCGCGGGGCCGCCGGGTGCCAGAACGCGCAGGCAATCAGCAGGTCGGTGACGGGCGCGAACAGGCCGAACGTGGACTCGTAGGCCTCCGGGTGGCGGTGGAAATCGGGCGTGTCCCACACCCGGCCGTCGCGGCGGCGGTTGTAGTCGCCCGAGCCGAGCTGCGCGTACACCGGCTCGCGGAAGTCGTGGTAGAGGTAGTCGTACACGCTCACCCGCCGGATGCCCACGCGGTCGAGCACCTCCAGGGCCCCCTGGGCCACGCGGCCGGTCCCGGTCACGGCGATCTTGATGGGCGGCAGCGCTTTCACCTTAAAATACTCTTCCTGCATGTCGTCCAGGTCCACGCACGCGTGGGCCGGTTTGAGGGCGAAGAGGCCGTGCTTGCGGCCGTAGGTCAGCAGCCCGTTGTAGGCCCCCACGATGCCGGCGTAGCGCCCGAAGGCCACCACCCGCTCGCCGCGCGCGTTGGTAATCAACTCGTAGTCGATGAGCGTGATGCCGCGGTCCAGCGCCGCGCGCAGCAGCGCCTGGTTGGCGGGCTGCTCCTTGATGGTGTGCGAAAAGAACAGGTACGTTTGGCCCGGCAGCAGCTGGGCCACGGGCACTTCCTTCACGCCCAGCAGCACGTCGCAGTCGGCCACGTCGTCGCGCACGTCCAGGCCCAGGTCGCGGTATTCCTGGTCGGCGTAGCTGCGCAGCGGGCTGCTTTGCACCACGATTTGCAGGCCGGGAAACGTGGCCTGGGCCTCGGCGCATTTTTTGGGCGTGAGGGGCACGCGGCGGTCGGGCGGCGTCTTGCCTTCGCGGAGCAAACCAATTTTGAGCATAGATAAACGGCGGGGAAGCGGGTGAGAACGTCGGGCAAAGCTACCGATTGGGGCCCCAGCCGGGACGTTTCGGCCGTACCTTTGTTGTAGGGTTTCAGGCCCTGCCCCTACCACTTCACTTCCCCCCGATGCCGCTGAAACCCCAGCCCGCCGACGTTTTTGAAGCCCGCCACAACGCCCCCGGCCCCGCGGCCCAGGCGGCCATGCTCCGCACCATCGGCGTGGACAGCCTGGCGCAGCTCATCGACGAAACCGTGCCGCCCGCCATTCGCCTGCCCCGGCCGCTCGACCTGCCCGCCGCCCTTAGCGAGCGGGCTTTTTTGGCGAAGTTCCGGCAGATTGCCGGCCAGAACCAGGTGTTTAAGAGCTACATCGGCCTGGGCTACCACGACACCACGCTGCCGCCGGTCATCCAGCGCAACATCCTCGAAAACCCCGGCTGGTACACCGCCTACACGCCCTACCAGGCCGAAATTGCCCAGGGCCGCCTCGAAGCCCTCATCAATTACCAGACGATGGTGATTGACCTCACGGGCCTCGAAATTGCCAACGCCAGCCTGCTCGACGAGGGCACGGCCGCCGCCGAGGCCATGCACATGCTGCACTCGCAAACAAAGAAAAAAACGGCCCATAAATACTTCGTCTCGGCGCAGGTACTGCCCCAAACCCTCGACCTGCTGCGCACCCGCGCCACGCCGGTGGGCATCGAGCTGGTCGTCGGCGACCACCGCGAAGTTGACCTCGGGGGCCCCAACTTCTTCGGCGCCATGCTGCAGTACCCGAGCGCCGACGGCGAGGTGTTCGACTACAAAGACTTCATTGCCAGCGCCCACCGGCACGACGTGTTCGTGGTAATGGCGGCCGACCTGCTGGCCCTCACGCTGCTGGCCTCGCCCGGCGAGCTGGGCGCCGACGTGTGCGTGGGCAACTCGCAGCGCTTCGGCGTGCCGATGGGCTACGGAGGGCCCCACGCGGGCTTCTTCTCGTGCAAGGAGCAGTTCAAGCGCGTCATCCCCGGCCGCCTCATTGGCCAGAGCATCGACGCGGCCGGCAACAAGGCCTACCGCATGGCCCTGCAAACCCGCGAACAGCACATCCGCCGCGAAAAAGCCACCTCCAACATCTGCACCGCGCAGGTGCTGCTGAGCGTGCTGGCCGGCATGTACGCCGTGTACCACGGGCCCCAGCGCCTGCGGCAGTTCGCCGTAAATACCCACGCGCTGGCCCAAACCCTGGCCGCTGGCCTGCACGCGCTGGGCGTGGAGCAAACCAACGAACATTACTTCGACACGCTGAACCTGCGCCTGGAAAGCGCCGAGCTGCAGCAGGCCGTGCGCCAGGAAGCCGAGGCCCAGGGCCTCAACTTCCGCTACTTTGGTGAGGTGCGGGTGGGCATTTCGCTCCACCAAAACACCGAGCTGCACGACGTGGCCGACATCCTCGACGTGTTCGGCAAGGTGCTGGGCAAGGAAACGGACAAGCCCGCGCCGCTGACCGAAGTGGAGCTGCTGGCCCCCGCCGGCCTGGCCCGCACCAGCGAGTACCTCACGCACCCGGTCTTCAACACGCACCACGCCGAGCACGAGCTGCTGCGCTACATGAAGCAGCTCGAAAACAAGGACTTGAGCCTGGCCCACAGCATGATTGCCCTGGGTTCGTGCACGATGAAGCTGAACGCCACCGCCGAAATGATTCCGGTGACCTGGGCCGAAATTGGGGGCCTGCACCCCTTCGCGCCCGTGGCGCAAGCCAAGGGCTACCAGCAGATTTTCAGCGACCTGCAAGCCTGGCTGTGCGAAGTCACCGGCTTTGCCGCCGTCAGCCTCCAGCCCAACTCGGGGGCCCAGGGCGAGTACGCTGGCCTGCTGGCCATCCGCGGCTGCCACGAAGCCCGCGGCGACCACCACCGCACGGTGGCCCTGATTCCGGCCTCGGCCCACGGCACCAACCCCGCCTCGGCCGTGATGGCCGGCATGGAAGTGGTGGTGGTGAAGAGCACCGAGGACGGCAACATCGACGTGCAAGACCTGCGCGAAAAGGCCGCCAAGCACGCCGACCGCCTGAGCTGCCTGATGGTGACCTACCCCAGTACGCACGGCGTGTACGAGGAAACCATCATCGAAATCTGCGCGCTGATTCACCAGCACGGCGGCCGCGTGTACATGGACGGCGCCAACATGAACGCCCAGGTGGGCCTCACCTCGCCCGCCACCATCGGTGCCGACGTGTGCCACCTGAACCTGCACAAAACCTTCTGCATCCCGCACGGCGGCGGGGGCCCCGGCGTGGGCCCCATCGGCGTGGTGGCCGACCTCGTGCCTTACCTGCCCGGCCACGCCGTGGTGCCGGTGGAAGGCCGCAGCAGCGGCGCGGTTTCGGCCGCGCCCTGGGGCTCGGCCAGCATTTTGCCCATCAGCTACGCCTACATTTCGATGATGGGCGGCGACGGCTTGCAGCGCGCCACGGAGCTGGCCATCCTCAACGCCAACTACATCAAGGCCCGCCTGGAGGCGCACTACCCGGTGCTGTACACCGGCCGCCACGGCCGCTGCGCCCACGAGATGATTCTGGACTGCCGCCACTTCAAAAAAGCGGGTATTGAGGTGGAAGACATCGCCAAGCGCCTGATGGACTACGGCTTCCACGCGCCCACGGTGAGTTTCCCGGTGGCCGGCACGCTGATGGTGGAGCCCACCGAAAGCGAAAGCAAGGCCGAACTGGACCGCTTCTGCGACGCCATGATTTCGATTCGCCAAGAAATTGCCGAGGTGGCAGCCGGCCGCGCCGACGCCAAAGACAACGTGCTGAAGCACGCCCCGCACACCGCCGCCACTGTGCTCGTGCACGACTGGACGCGCCCCTACACCCGCGAGCAGGCCGTGTACCCGATGGCGTACGTGCGCGCCAATAAGTTCTGGCCCAGCGTGAGCCGCATCGACTCGGCCTACGGCGACCGGAACCTGATCTGCGCCTGCACGCCCATCGAACAGTACGCCGACCACGAAGAGGAATTGGTGCAAGCCGACAAGGGCCCCTCGTACTAGTTGTTAGTTTTTCGTTATCAACAAAAAGGGCCGTTTCCAAACTGGAAGCGGCCCTTTCTATTAGTTGCGGAGCGCAGGCAGGGCCCCAGCAACCGAATAACTGGCAGCCAGAAACCGGCACCTAAAACCTACTTGCTGCCGCGCGCGCCGAAGCAGCGGCGGTCCATGTAGCCGGTGGTGGCCTTGCCGTCTTTGTCGAGGCGCACCTTCACGAAGTAGGCGTTGATGGTGTCGGTGACTTGCACCTCGGTGCCGGTGGCCGACTGCGCCAGCACGGCCGAGGTCTTGGTCATGCCGTCGTACACGGGGCAATCGACGATGGTGGTGTGGGGCTGCGGGGTGTGGTTGGCGTTGGCCGTGCGCAGGCGCTCGTCGCGGGCCGCAGTGCAGGAAGCCAACCCGGCGGCCACCAATAAGAGGGATAAAACTTTTGACATTGAGATAAAGGTTAGAGAGATAGGGTGATTAAGAAGTCGGAAAGATAGAATAATTGCAGGATTAATCCATTCCATTTTACTCATTAAGCTCACTAAATCATCATTATTCTGCTAAAGCTGGTCTGTGACCGCGCTGGTGGGTGCCTAAGGGCGGTTGGGGCCCCGGGTGCGCCGCTGTTTTAATTTTTTGTTGGGCCCCGTTCGGCTGCCCAATACTACGCGCCGGGCTTTCGTCGTTTCGCAGCAAGAAGCTGGCGGTTAACGCCTCCCGGCCGTCGAGAAGCTCGCGTTGAAGCGGAACGCGGGGGACCCATTTTTCGTTAACGACTTAGCAAGCACGCCCAGCCGCGGCACCCCGCCCGCCGGGCCGACGCCCCACTTTTCTTCCCCTTGTTATGAAACCCAATTCCCGCTTTTTTGCCCGCCCGGTGGCCTTGGTTGCCACGGGTTTGGCGCTGCTGCTGAGCACCGCCGCCTGCACCACGTCGCACGTGGGCGTGTCCAACGATTTCGACCACGCCGTTAACTTTCGCGCTTACAAAACCTGGGCCTGGTACCCCAAGCAGCAGGCCGACACCCAGGGGGGCCCCGCCAAAGGCTACGAGTCGTTCGTTGACCAGCGCATCCGCGCAGCCGTGGCCTCTGACTTGACCACGAAGGGCCTGACCGAAGTGGCCCAAGGGCAAGCGCCCGACGTGTTCGTGGCCTACAGCGCCCGCGTGGAAAACCAACAGCAGGTTTCGCCCTACTACAACGGGTTGGGCTACCCATACGGCTACGGCTACGGGGGGTACGGCGGCTACGGCCGCGGCTACACCCCCGTGACGCAGTACAAAGCCGGCACCGTCATCATCGACATTGTGGACGCCCGCCGCAAAGAATTAGCTTGGCGCGGCACCGGCATGGCTGCCCTCAACCAGAACAACATCTCGCAGGACGAGGCCACTCGCATCGTGACCGGCATCCTGGGCACGTACCCGCCCAACGAGAACAACGCCCGCCGCTAATCCCGGCGTTGACGTTTGCAAGAAGGGCCCCTTCCTCATTGGAAGGGGCCCTTCTTCGTTAGTCCTAACCCTAGTAGCCGCACTAAGCGCAGCCCGGGGGCCCGGCTACACCGGCACGTTCACGTGTCGCTCAGCGTGGTAGGAGCTGCGCACCAGGGGGCCGCTTTCCACGTACTTCAGGCCGCGCTTGAGGCCTTCTTCGCGGTAGTGGGCGAACTGATCGGGGGTGATGAACTCGGCCACGGCCAAATGGCGCTTGGTGGGCTGCAGGTACTGGCCGAGGGTGAGGATGTCGAGGCCGTTGGCTACGAGGTCGTCCATGGCCTGGTACAGCTCGTCGGGCTGCTCGCCCAGGCCCAGCATGATGCCCGACTTGGTGCGGTGCCCGGCCAGCTTCGTGCGGCGGATTTGCTCCAGGCTGCGGTCGTACTTGGCCTGCGGGCGCACCAGGCGGTAAAGGCTGCCCACGGTTTCCACGTTGTGCGAAATCACTTCCTGGCCGCCCGAAATCATGGTTTCCAGGGCGTCCCAGTTGGCTTTCACGTCGGGGATGAGGGTTTCGATGGTGGTGCTGGGCGAAAGTTGCTTGGTGAGCACCACCGTGTCGCGCCACACGGCGGCGCCGCGGTCCTTTAGCTCGTCGCGGTTCACGCTCGTGAGCACGGCGTGCTTCACCTTCATCAAGGCAATGGCCTCGGCCACGCGGCGGGGCTCGTCGAGGTCGAGCTCGGTGGGGCGGCCGGTGGCCACGGCGCAAAACGAGCACGAGCGGGTGCAGATGTTGCCCAGGATCATGAACGTGGCGGTGCCCGCGCCCCAGCACTCGCCCATGTTGGGGCAGTTGCCGCTTTCGCAAATGGTGTGCAGCTTGTGTTCGTCCACCAGCTTGCGCACGGCGGCGTACTCGGGGCCCACGGGCAGCTTCACGCGCAGCCAGTCGGGCTTGCGGGGGCGGGCAGGGGCGGCCGTTTCGGGCTGGTTGAGGATGGGCAGGTCAATCATGTTTTCAATTATAAACTACGAACCACGTACTAACGGGCAGCTGCCGCGGCGTGCGTTGCGGAAGCAAAAGCCGGAAACCTTGCTTTCCCGACCGAGCCGGGGCCCAACCCACCGCTTACAATTTGTGATTCACAATTGATTACGAGCGGTGGCCGATGTACAAGGTCAGGTACACCGACGGGAAAAACTTGTTGTTGATGAGGGCGGCGTCGCCCTGGGTGCCGGGGCTGAGGATGAGCATGCGCTTGGCGTAGGACTCAACCAGGAAGCCGGCTTCGAGGCCCGCCACGGCGTCGCGGTAGCGCCCGTACTCGAAGCTGAGGGCCCCGCGCAGGTGGGCCCCGGCCACGAACTGGGTTTTGCCGATGCCGCTAAAAAACGGCGCGTGGTCCACAATAGCGCCTTCCTGCACATGAATGGCGGGGTCGTACTGCTCGTCGCGGATGTCGTCGCTGTTGCTGAAGCGCCCGGTTTGGGCCGCCGTGTAGTCGTAGCTGATGTAGTACGGCATCAGGAGGCCGATGGAGGGCCCCGCGCTCAGCAGCGCGTTCACCTGCACGCCGGCATCCGCGGCCTTGCGGAACAGGATGCGCTGGATGCCGAACGAAGGCCGCAGGGCAAACGCGTAGTTGGTTTTGTGGTAGACGAAGCTGCCGCCGGTGGCGCTGTTGCTGACGTGCTCCTCCTTGGCGTTTTTCAGCGACACGCCTTCCAGGCTCCAGAAGCGCAGCCACCGGTCGTCGAGCACCCGCGCCGAACGGATGGACACGCCCCCGATGAGGCCGCCCTGGGTGTTGAAGTTGATGCCGTACACAAACTCTTTGCGGTACGACTGCTCGTCGGACGGTGCGGCCGTGGCGATGGGCGGGCGGCCCGCGGCGGGGGCCCCGGCCGCGGGCCGGCTGGCGGGCGCCGCCGGACGCGCGGCGGGCCCTGCCGGCGCGGGCAGGTCTTGGGCCCGAACGGCCACAGGCAGGGCCCCGGCCAGCACCAAACCGGGAAGGAAGCGGCGAACACACAACATACGCAACGAAGTTAGACGCAAACAGATAAGAGAGAGTGGCCCCCAGAACCCGCGCGCGGCCAGTTGGGTTCGGCGGGCGGGCTACCTTTGCGCGGCCCCTGGCCCCACCCCCATTCCATTCGTAAAGATACACGCAATGCCCACCGCCACCGCCCATTACCTCGGCCAGCTGCGCACCGAAGCCACCCACGTGGCCTCGGGCACCATCCTCCTCACCGACGCGCCCGTTGACAACCACGGCAAGGGCGAAGCCTTCTCGCCCACCGACTTGGTGTGCGTGGCCCTGGCCTCGTGCATCGTCACCACCATGGGCATCGTGGCCGACCGCCACGCCCTCGATTTGGCCAGCAGCACCTACGCCACCACCAAGCACATGAGCACCGAGGCGCCGCGCCGCATCGCGCGCATCGAGGTGGCCCTGCGCCTGCCCGCTGCCCTGCCCGCCGCCGACCGCGCCCTGATGGAGCGCACCGCCCGCACCTGCCCCGTGGCCCTGAGCCTGCACCCCGACGTGGACAAGCAAATCACGTTCAGCTACGACCTGTAGGGCCCCGGCTTGGCATCGCTACCTGCCTTAAAACCTTGGGGCCCAGCGGGTGCAGTTAGGCTTAGCACCAGGTGCACCCGCTGGGCCTCGCGGCTTTTGCCAGTGCTACAGGTTAACGAACAACGCGTGCGGAACGGTTAGCGCGGTGGGTTGCAGCAGGCCGTTGGCGGCCAGCCAGTCCACGAACGCGGCCCACTTGCTTTCCTCCATTCGCCCCCACTGCCCGGCTTCGTTCAGGAAATGGGGTTGCAACAAGGTGAGCGACGTTTCGGTGAAGGCAACGTCGGCGAAGGCCGGCAGGCCGGTTTGCGCGAGCAGGTGGGCGGCCCCGGCGGCGTCGCGGGCGGCCAACTGGTAGCCGGCTTCCGTCGCAGCGAGGAAGCGTTGCAGGGCCCCGCGCCGCGCCGCGATGAGGGCGTCGGTGCTGACCATGACGGGCGTGTAGCCGTACGGAATGCCGTAGTCGGCCAGGGCAAATGTGCGCAGGGCCACGCCGCTGCGCTGGGCCAGGGCCCCCTCCCAGCCCTGGAAAATCCAGGTGGCGGCCACCTTGCCGTCCAGCAGGTCTTGCCAAATGGCCAGCTTGTCGGGGTACGTCAGCACCACGTCGCCGCGGCCGCCGTCGGCCCGCACCAGGGCCCGCACGATGTGGTCTTCGAAGCGCGCCTGGTACGAGGCGTACACTTGGCCGTCGAGCTGCGCGGGCCGCACGAGGCCGCGGCTGGCCAGGGTGGCAATGGCGCTGGTGTCGTGCTGCAGCAGCGCCGCCACGGCGGTCACGGGCACCGGCGCGGCGGCCGTGCGGTAGCTGAGCACGGTTTCGGAACTGGCGATGGCCAGGTCGGCGCGCCCGCCGGTGAGCTGGCGGGCGGGCGTGGTGGCGTAGTTGTCCGTTTCGGGCGAAACGAGGGCCACGTCCAGGCCCGCCGCGGCGTACCAGCCCTGCTGCTGCGCCAGGAAGAGGCCGGCGTGGTTGGTGTTGGGCGTCCAGTCGAGGGCAACGGTGATTTTTTCCACGAGCAAATTTTTCAATTGCCGGCTACTTGTTGTCGGTTGTTGGCCTGCTTATAACCAGCCAACTAACAATCAACAATGAGTAGTTGACAACGCGTTTATTTTAAATAAATAACCAAAAGCCAAGCTGCACCGCCGGGCCCGGCAGTGCGCGGGGTACCCAAAGCTAGGCCCCCGGATTCTGCTGGAGAAAACGGGGGCCCGGCGGGGAGTGCACGAAATAGGAGCGAGCGCTTAGCTGGCCACGGCGGCCTTCACAACGTCGAGGCGGATGCCCATGTGCGAGGCGTCGAACGTGGCTTCGCCGTTTTGGATGAGCAACAGTTGGGGCGACTCGTGGCGCACGCCGAACTGCTCGGCAATTTGGGCCGACAGGGGACGGAAGCGCAACAGGTCGAGGTAGTAAATCGGCACGTTGTCGAGGCCGCTGGTGGCCCATTGGCGCTCAATCTTGGCCTTGGCCGCGGCGCTGATGGAGCACGTGGTGCTGTGCTTGAAGATGATGACGGGGTGCTGGCGCGATTCGTCGGCAATGGCCGTCAGTTGGGCCGCATCGGTGAGGGGAAGCCAGGGAGTGGACATGGAACGGGGGAGTTGAGTAACTGATTTATTGTGCCGGCGGCGGGCCTAGAAACGCAGCGCCGCCGCATTCGTTGGGCCCCAACACCGGGCGCGCCCAATAATTCCCCGCGTTAACAGCTGGGCAGTTACTTTTTCTTACGGCCCAAGCCCAGAAAACTCTTTTTGTTTTTCGGGTTGACCGGGGCCCCGTTGCGGTACTGCATGGCGTCGGCCCCGGCGGGCCGGGGGTGGTCGCCGGCGCCGCGGTTGAGGCGGGTGCGCGGGATGTCGAGGTGCGTGTCTTTGTAAGGCGTGGGCAGGCGGCGGCCCTCGCGCTGGGCCCGGCGGTGGGCCGCGTCCACGTCGCGCGCTTTTTGGGGCGTGATTTGGGCCCGCGCGGGGGCCGCGCCCAGGGCCAGCGCTAGAAGTAGCACCCAGGCGCTGGCACGGGGCGGCTCATTCGGGGTCGGCTTTGGCGGGCGCGGCGTGGGGCTTGGCATTGGGTTTGGCTTTGCGGTGGAAGAGGTTTTTGAACGCATCAAAGGGCTTGAACGGCTTGCGCGGCTGCTTGTGCACGATGCGGCGCTTGAGCTTGGGCTTTTTCATGAGCCCGGTTTTCTTGTCGAAGTGCAGCTTGCCGGCCTTGGCGGGCTCCTTGGGCGCGTCGGCGGCCTTGTCGGCGGGGGCGGCGCCGGAGGCCGCGGGGGGGGCGTCGGCGGCGTCGGCCTTTTGCTTGCTGTGCTTGCCGGCGGCGCGGGCGCTTTGCTTGCGGGCGCGTTCGGCGGCCTTGCGCTGCGCTTTCACCTCGGGCGAGGTGGGCGGCGTGGGCAGCCGGTAGGGGTGAAACAGCGTGCACGAGCCCAGCAGCGCGCCCAGGAGCAGGAGGATAAATAAGCGGTTCACGGGGGGCATAGCATAAAATAAGGGCCGGAAGATAAGCACGGCCCCGCAGCGGCCGCGGCCCGCCAGGGGCCCAACTTGGCGGCTCACCATTTCATCTTGCCACCTTGCTATTTTGCCCCGCCGCCGGGCCGGGCGCAAGGGGCACGGCTGGAGCAAGCGGGCGGCTTTGGATTGCTGGAAGCCAGTGCGTTGCTTTGGCACTCCGTCCTAGTGCTCTGCTTATGCCTGCCTTTTTCCGCCGTTGGTGGCCCTTGCTTGGGTTGCTGCTGTTTGCCACCCTGGCCGTTTACCTGGCGCGGGCGCCGCGGCCGGTGCCGGCCGGGGCCCCGGCCACCGCGTTTTCGGCGGCGCGGGCCCTGCGCGAGGTGGCCGTGGTGGCCCGCGCGCCCCACAGCATCGGCACGCCCGCTAACGCCGTGGTGCGCGACTACCTGCTGCGCCGCTGCCGGGCCCTGGGCCTGAGCGCCACCGTGCAGGACACCACCGTGGTGGTAGCCGGGGGCCCCGGCGCCCTCGCCGGGGCGCGGGTGCAGAACGTGGTGGCCCGCCTGCCGGGCCGCGCGCCCGGGGGCCCCGCCGTGCTGGTGCTCACGCACTACGACTCGCAGCCGCACACGCCCGGCGCCGGCGACGACGGCGCGGGCGTGGCCGCCGCCCTCGAAACCCTGCGGGCCCTGCGCGCCGGCCCGCCCCTGGCCCACGACGTGCGCTGGGTGTTCACCGACGGCGAAGAAGTGGGCCTGCTGGGGGCCCAGGCCTACGCCGCCGACACGGCCCGGCTGCGGCGCGAGGTGGGCGTAGTGCTGAATTTTGATGCGCGGGGCAACGCGGGCCCTTGCCTGTTGTTTGAGGTGAGCAGCGGCAACACCTGGGTGCTGAACGAGTTTGCCAAGGCCGCGCCCGCGCCGCTGGGCTCGTCGCTGGCCTACGAAATTTACCGCTACCTGCCCAACGGCACCGATTTCACGGCCTTCCGGGCCGCGGGCCTGCCGGGGCTGAACTTCGCCTTCGTCGGCGGCTATTCTTACTACCACAGCCCGGCCGACACGCCCGAGCACCTCGATTTGGCCTCGCTTCAGCACCAGGGCGACTACCTGCTGCCCCTGGTGCAGCACTTCGCCAGCATTTCGCTGGCCCACGCGCCTACGTCGGACAGCACGTTCTTCAACTCGCTGGGCACTTGGCTGGTAGTGTATGACGCCCGGTGGAACTGGGCGCTGAACGGTGTGGCTTTGGCGCTGCTGTTGGCGGCCATCGGGCAGGCCCGGCGGCGGGGGCGCCTGCGCCTGGCGGGCCTGCTGGGCGGGGCCCTGGCCTGGGCCGCCGGCACCGCGCTGGTGCTGGCCGCGGGCTGGTACCTGGCGCGCGCCGTGGTGGCCGCCTACCCGCAGTACGCGGCGTTTTACGACCAAGCGTTTTACAACGTGGGCTGGTACCACCTGGCGCTGGAGGCGCTGGGCACGGCCGTGTTTGCGGCCTACTACGGGGCCCTGCGCCGGTGGCTGCGCCCCGATTCGCTCACTGGCGGCGTGCTGCTGGTGCTGGCCGGGTTGCAGGCGTTGTTGCAGGTGAAGGCGCCCACCGTGGGCTTTTTACTGGGTTTTCCCATCGTGTGCGGGGCCCTGGGCTGGCTCTGGCAAACCGTGACCACGGCGCGGCCGTTCATCGGGCCCCGGGGCCGGCGCGAAGTGTATTCGCTGCCGCTGGGCCCGGTGGGCGCGCTCCTTGCCCTGCCAGCCGTGGCGCTGCTGGCGCCCGACGTGCACTCGCTGCTCACGCTGGCCGGCCTGGGGCCCCTGGTGCCGGCCGGCCTGTTCTTTCTGGCGGTGCTGCTGGGCCTGCTGCTGCCGGCGCTGCTGCCCGCCCTGGGCCGCACCGAAACCACCGGCGCCCGCTGGGGCCTGCCGCTGCTGGCCGCCACAGTGGCCCTGGGGGCCCTGGCCGTGGCCCACGCCACCAGCCGCCCTACGGCCGAGCACCCGCAGCAAACGCACGTCTTCTACGCCCTCGATGCCGACCGCGGGCAGGCCCAGTGGGCCAGCACCTTGGCGCGGCCCGACGCTTGGACGCAGCAGTTTTTCCCCGCGCCCACCCGGGGGCCCCTGCCCGCGCTGCTTGCCGGCGCGGCGGTGCCGCTGCTGCACCAGGGGGCCCCGCGCCTGCCGCTGGCCCCGCCCGCCGTCAGCGTGCTGGCCGACACCACTTTGCCCACCGGCCGCCGCCTGCGCCTGCAAGTGCGCCCCGCCCGCCCTGGGGTGGTGAGCCTGCGCCTGAGCTGGCCCGCGCTCAAGCTAAGCGGGCTGCGCGTGGCCGGCCACGCCGTAGCCCCTGCCCTGCTGCTTTCCCACGATGCGTGCAGCGCCCTCACCTTCTTCGCTCCGGGCCCCGAGGGCGTCGTGCTGGAGTTTGAATGGGGCCCCGGCGACGCCCAAAAGTTGCAGCTCACCGCCACCGACCGCAGCCTGGGCCTGCCCGCCGCGGCCCACGTGCAGCCCCTCCCCGCCGCCCTGGTTGCCGCGCCCGGCTACAACAGTTTCACCACGCAGGTAACGAAACGGTTCGCGTTTTAAATCCGTGAAATATAGACGCGCAATAGTAGGCGATGCGCTGAGTATATGAGCATTGAGCTGTCTTCCAGATTAAACGGCCATGCAAAATAGGTCGTCATGCCGAGCGCCGCGAAGCATTGCTCCCGCAGCAGTAATTAATCAGTCGCGCAGTAGAGATGCTTCGCGGCGCTCGGCATGACCGTTCTTGTCAGCACTATTTTAAATGGGTTCTCGCCTGCGCCTTGAATTAATTACGCCGCCGCTCTACCCTTCACAAATGCTGTTGCGCAACACCTATTTATTTCTCCTGCTGCTGCTGCCGCTGCTGGCCAGGGCCCAGGCCAAGGCCAGCAGCTACGCGGCCAAAATGCGGGCCCCGGGCGTCAAATTGATTACCGTGGATGGTAAGTACAAAGTTTGGACGCAGCGGGTGGGCCGGGGCAAAACCAAGCTGCTGCTGCTGCACGGGGGCCCCGCCAACACCCACGAATACTTCGAAAACTTCCTCGAATACTTGGGCAAAGCAGGCGTGGAAATCTACTTCTACGACCAGCTTGGCTCCTACCATTCCGACCAGCCCAAGGATACGGCCATCTGGCGCATCGGCCGCTTCGTGGAGGAAGTGGAGCAGGTGCGCCGGGCCCTCAAGCTCAAGCACTTCTACCTGCTGGTCCACTCCTGGGGCGGCCTGCTGGCCCTGGAGTACGCCGCCCGCTACCCCCGGCACCTGCGCGGCCTCATCGTTTCGAACATGGGCTACAGCGCGCCCGTCTTTAACAAGTACCGCTTCGGGCTCTACGCCGACGTCATCCGCCAGCAGCGCCCTGGCCGGCCCGTGGCCCCCGACAGCCTGCAAGGCGACAACAAGATGATGCCCCTGCTAACCAAGCCGGTGCAGGACGAATTTTTCCGCCAGCACATACTGCGCCTGCCCCAGGCGCCGGGGCCCTACGCCCGCAACATCGCCCACATCAACAAAGCCGACCGGGTCCCCATCTTTCCCCGCATGGCCATCTGGGATTTCACCGCCCGCCTGGCCACCATCCGCACTCCCACCCTGCTGCTGGGGGCCCAACACGACTTTATTCCCCCATCGGCCTACGCGTTCATGCACCAGCAAATGCCCCGCAGCCAGGTCTACATCTGCCCCAACGGCTCCCACTTCGCCATGTGGGACGACCCGCAGCATTATTTCCCGCCGCTGCTCAAGTTTCTGAAGGAAAATCAGTAGTTATCTATCTAATTAAAATCTTTGACAATAATTAATAGCTGATCATGAAATACGCTGTCCTTATTTTTCTTTTTTTAATAAATATTTTAGCAGCACAAGCTTGCGATTGTATTATAGTGTCAATAAAACAACAAATCAAGTCAATCCCTTATATAGTGAGGGGAGAAGTAATAGAAGTATTAAATAGAAACACAAAAGAGCATCAGGATTATCGCCAAATTTTAGCAACACCTGGACAAAAAGACACTACTCGATACGGATACACCGTTAAAATACGTATCGAAAATAATTTTAAAGGCCATTTCAAAGCCGGCGATATTATTGAAATAAATTCTACTTACTCAAACTGTGATTTAATCTTTGAATTAAATAAACAATATGCACTTTTCTTGCATCAAGAAAAGCAATTACTATTCACAGTTCCTTGTTCTTACTCAGTGCTTTTGGGCAAGAATAAAGAATCCAAGAGATTACTAAAAACCATTTGTATTGAAACCAACACCAAGCTCAAATAACCCCGCCCCGCCCAAGCGCGTCTAACGCAGCTACCGCCACACCGTAGCCGTTTGCCTATGAGCCTTTGGGAGATAATTCGTCGCCTCTACCCCTACGTGCGGCCGTACCGGGGCCTCGTTATCGGCACGCTGCTGCTAACGCTGGTGGGCTCGCTGGCCGCGCAGGTGAACCCGTTTGTGCTGCGCTACACCGTGGACACGGTGCAGGGCCTGCTCACCCGCAACCAGGGCCTCGGGCAGGGCCTGCCGCTGCTGCTGGCCATGAGCGCGCTGCTGCTGGGCAAGGAAATCATCAACACCGGCATCCAGTTCGGGCAGAAATACTACGGCGAGAAAATCCGCATCAACGTCTCCACCCAGCTCTCGGCAGACGCGGTGCACAAGGTGCTCGGCTACCAGCTCGGCTTCTACGCCGACAACGGCAACCAAACCGGCAAGCTCCAAACCCGCATCGACCGCGGCGTGGAGAGCCTGATGAAGCTGGTGCAAAACTTCTTCATCGACATCCTCCCGCTGTTCGCCAACGCCCTGGTGGCCTTGGTGATTATGTTCTTCGCCAACGTGTACGTGGGCCTGGTGGCCGTGGCGGTGCTGCCCGTGTACTTCTGGCTGAGCTACCGGCAGGCCGACCGCCTCAACGGCTCGCGCCGGGCCCTGCGCACCCTGCGCGAAGCCAAAAGCCAGGGCCTGGTCAACCTCATCGACTCGGCGGTGGTCATCAAAAGCTTCGTGCGCGAGGCCTACGAGGAAGAAAAACAGGCCGGCTTGCAGCAGGCATTGCAGGCCGCGCAGCTCGAAACCCGCAAGGTCAACTTCCGCTACGACGGCCTGAAAACCTTCACCGAGCAAATCGGCGTGGTGCTCATCATCGTGCTCACGGCCTACCTGGTGCTCGACCGCCAGATTTCCATCGGGGCCATCATGTTCCACATCTTGCTGTTCAACAACGTGTCGGCGCCCATCCGGCAGCTGCACCGCATCTACGACGAGATGAACGACGCCCTCACCTACTCGGAGGGCTTTTTCGACATCCTCGACGCCGACGACGCCACCGAGCCCACGGGGCCCCGGCTGCCCGACCACCTGCGCGGCACCTTCGAAATGCGCCACGTCGATTTCACCTACCCCAGCGGCACCCAGGCCCTGCACGACGTGAGCCTGACCATCGAAGCTGGCAAAACCACCGCCCTGGTGGGCCTCAGCGGCGCCGGCAAGAGCACCGTCATCAACCTGCTCTGCAAATTCTACGCCCCCGACCGCGGGGCCCTATTGCTCGACGGCCAGCCGCTGGCCGACTACAATACCCACGCCCTGCGCCAGCAAATCGGCTTGGTGCTCCAAAAAAACCACATTTTCAAGGGCACCATCGAGGAAAACATCCGCTACGGCGTGATGGACGCCAGCCTGGAACACATCCAGGCCGCCGCCCGCCAGGCCTACCTGCACGAGCAGATCATGCAACTGCCCAAGCAGTACCAGTCCGACGCCCAGCAGCTTTCGGGCGGCCAGCAGCAGCGCATCGCCATCGCCCGGCTGTTCCTCAAAAACCCGCCCATCATTTTCCTCGACGAGCCCACCGCCTCGCTCGACGCCATCGCCACCGAGCAAATCAAGAACAGCCTGGAGGCCATCAAGCAGGGCCGCACCGTGGTCATCATCTCCCACAGCCTCGCCCAAATCGTCGATTCCGACCGCATTTACGTCATGCAGCAGGGCCGCGCCGTAGAATGCGGCACCCACGAAAAACTCTACGACCAGCGCGGCACCTACCGCGAAATCTTCGACGCCTCGGCCCGCAGCTTGAATATTGAGAAACTAGCCCGCGTAATGGTAGACGACGGCGACGAAGTGGCGGATACGGCGGGGTAATTGCATCGATTTAATTAATTATTTGGCAGATATATTCTGACAGGTACATCAAAAATATTGGCGACGTCATTTGCGAATTGAGTGGCTTCCTGTTCCTTATCAGCAGAAAATCGCGTTATAATAATCCCAGTGGAAGCATTTTGCACGGAAAACATGACAACTAATTCTTCAAAACGTGTTGGGGCATTATTCCAAACGCCCCAACTGTCCCTCGTTGGTGTGAACGGAGTTACTTGCGAAAAATATTTCAGCGTTATACCAGCTATGTTCGGCAATTGCTGCCAGGAGCCAACTCGCCAAATAAATAGGCTATAGTATTGGCGAAAGAAATGCAAGTCTTGACTGATTTCTAGCCCTGAGCGGCCAAGGAAAACGAGCAAACAACCGCATAAACTAATTCCAGCGCTGAGTAAGGCATCGACGCCAAATACCGTCAAAAAACAAAATAAACCAACTGGAATAGCGAAGAAGCCGGGCGGAAGTGCAGTGCGGGTCAGTAAATTATTCAACTGATATAAAATTGAGATTGTGTTGGGAGGCATTCCTAATCCAGCGCGAGTTTAACACGATACAACTCGTAACCAGCGGGGCTGCGGTTCTACCGTCGCGACGCGGCAAACGCCATTTACAACCAGCAAATGACCATCGACCTAACTAACGTCGACACCAAGGTGGCTTTTCACATGACGATGAAAAGCCAGCTCGGATTTCCGGACTGGTACGGCATCAGTTGGGACGCTTTTTGGGACGCTATTATCGCCGTGGTTGAAATGCCGGATTGCCTGGTCTTGCAAAACTGGGAAACTTTCGCCCAGGCCTGCCCCAAAGACATGCAGATTCTGCGTCAAGTCATCGCTGATTACCACCGGGAGGTACCGGGCAAGCAGCTATTGCTGGGCAACTAATAGTTAACGGCCGCTGCCTAAATTGCCCAACTAATTCCCACCACCGTGCTAATCAGCCCCGACGACCAGTTGCCCAACGGGCAAGCCTGGCCGCGGGGGGCCCTGGTTGCACCCTAACTTTTTCGTGCATGCGAATCAAAACGGCCTCCCTCCTCCTAGCGGCAAGTGCCCTGAGCATCGCTGCTGCCCACGCCCAGGCGCTGCGCCCGCCGGCGTACCCGCTCGTCACCCACGACCCGTATTTCAGCGTGTGGGCATTCCAGGACGAGCTGGCCGGGGGCCCCACGCGGCACTGGACCGGCGAAACGCAGGCGCTGGAAGGCGTGGTGCGGGTGGACGGCCAGGCCTACCAGTTCCTGGGCAAGGTGGGGCCCCAGTACCGGGCCGTCATCCCCACGGTGCGCGAGCAGCCTTACCGCGCCCGCTACACCTTCAAGCAGCCCGCGGCGGGCTGGGAGAAACCGGCGTTTGCGGCCAGCAGTTGGCAAGAGGGCCCCGCGCCGTTTTCGGACCAGCCCTCGCTGCACGGCACCGCTTGGACCGAAGGCAACGTGTGGGTGCGGCGCACCGTGCGCGTGGCCGACCCGCGCACCACCGGGGCCCTCAGCCTGCTGCTGCAACACGACGACGCCGCCGAGGTGTACCTGAACGGCGTGCTCCTGACCCGCCAAACCGGCTTCAACAACACCTACGACTTTTTCACGGTGCCCGAAGCAGCCCGCCAGGCCCTGCGCGCCGGCGACAACGTGCTGGCCCTGCACGCCAACAGTCCGCAGGGCGGCGAGTACCTCGACGCCGGCCTCTACGAGCTGCTACCGGCGCCGGCGCCGCTGCCCCTGGCCCGCCAAACAGCAGTGGCCGTCACCGCCACCCAAACAACCTACACCTTCGCCGCCGGCCCGGTGCAGCTGACGGTCAACTTCTTATCACCGCTGCTGCTGGATGAGTTGGAAACCGTGGCCCGGCCCGTGAGCTACGTTACCTACACCGCCACGGCTACGGATGGCAAGGCCCACCCCACCCAGGTGCTATTGACCGAGGCCGGCACGCTGGCCAGCAACACGCCCTACCAAGCGGTGGCCACCCGACCCGGCCAAGCCGGGGCCCTGAAGTGGCAGGCCGTGGGCACCGCCGCGCAGCCCGTGGTGGCCACGGCCGGTGACAACGTGCGCATCGACTGGGGCTACGCCTACCTGGCCGCGCCGGGCACCGCCGGGCTTAGCACCGGCGACCAGCAAGCGCTGAAAACCGCCTTCGCCGCCACCGGGGCCCTACCCGCCGGCCCCCCCCTGAAAGGCCCGGCCCAGCGCGTGGCCCAAGCCGCCGTGCTCGACCTGGGGGCCGTGGCCGCCGCCCCCGCCGAGCGCCACCTGCTGCTGGGCTACGACGAACAATACGCCGTGCAGTACTTCGGCCAGAACCTGCGCCCCTGGTGGCGCCGCGACCCGGCCATGACGATGGAAAAAGCCCTGGAAACGGCCGAAGCGGATTACGCCCGGCTGCGCCAGAAAGCCACCGCGTTCGACCAAAAGCTGTACGCCGATGCCCAAGCCGCCGGGGGCCAGAAATATGCCGACTTGTGCCAGCTGGCTTACCGCCAGGCCATTGCGGCGCACAGCATCGTGGCGGGGCCCCAGGGCGAGCTGTTCTTTTTTTCGAAGGAAAACTTCTCCAACGGCTCCATCGGCACCGTGGACATCACCTACCCCTCGTCGCCGCTGTTTTTGCTCTACAACAACGAGTTGGCCAAGGGCATGATGCGCTTCATCTTCGACTACAGCGAGTCGGGGCGCTGGAAGAAAGACTTCCCGGCCCACGACGTGGGCACTTACCCGCGCGCCAACGGCCAAACCTACGGCGAGGACATGCCGGTGGAAGAAGCCGGCAACATGCTGATCCTGACCGCCGCGGCGGTGAAGATGGACGGCAAGCCCGATTTTGCCCGCCAGCACTGGCCCACGCTCACGAAGTGGGTGGGCTTTTTGCGGCGCGACGGCTTCGACCCCGCCAACCAGCTCAGCACCGACGACTTCGCCGGCCACCTGGCCCGCAACACCAACCTGTCGGTGAAGGCCATCATGGGCATTGCCTGCTACGGCCAAATGGCCCGCCAGCTCGGCGACTTAGCCACGGCCAATGAGTACCAAACCCTAGCGCGCGACCTGGCCAAGAAGTGGGTGGCCATGGCCCAGGACGGCGACCACTACGCATTGACGTTCGACAAGCCCGCTGGCTCGTGGAGCCAGAAGTACAACCTGGTGTGGGACAAAGTGCTGGGCCTAAACGTGTTCCCGCCCGAAGTGGCGCAGCAGGAAATGGCCTTCTACCTCAAGCACCAGCAGCGCTACGGCCTGCCCCTCGACAGCCGCAAAACCTACACCAAGTCGGACTGGATTTTGTGGACGGCCACGCTGGCCAGCAACCCGGCCGATTTTGAGGCCCTGGTGGGCCCCGTGTGGCAGTTCGCCAACGACACGCCCAGCCGCGTGCCCCTCACCGACTGGCACGAAACCACCGACGCCAAGCAGCAAGGCTTCCAGGCCCGCTCGGTGGTGGGCGGCTACTTCATGAAGCTGCTGGCCCAAAAACTAGGGGCCCTGTAGCGCCTGAGCTTCGATCTTTATAATATGAATAATTGAACGGTCAAGCTGAGCTTGCCGAAGCATCTCTCCCGCGCAAGTAATTATTTACTGCCGCGGGAGAGATGCTTCGGCAAGCTCAGCATGACCGTTTCAATAATTGTTGAATTCAGTTAATTAGTAGCCTTGCAGCCAAGCCAAGCGCTCTTTTAGGCGCTGCTGGGGCAGGAAGTCGGCTTCGAGGGGCGGGGCGAAGGGGATGGGCGTGTCGAGGCCGGCCACGCGTTGCACAGGGGCGTCGAGGTGCTGGAAGCAATGCTCGGCTACCCAGGCCACAATTTCGCCGCCCAGGCCCCCGCTGAGCGTGTCTTCGTGCAGCACCAGCAGGCGGCCGTTTTTGGCCACGGTGCGGCGCACGGCTTCGGTGTCCCAGGGCAGCAGGGTGCGCAAGTCAAGAATGTCGGCGCTGACGTTCAGCTCGTTGCAGGCCGCCAGGGCCCAGTGCACGCCCATGCCGTAGGTGACGATGCTCAGCTCGGTGCCCGCGCGCACCAGCGCCGCCTCGCCGATGGGCGTGGTGTAGTAGCCGTCTGGCACGGGGCCGCTGAGGCTGCGGTAGAGCAGTTTGTGCTCGAAGTACAGCACCGGGTTGGGGTCGTCGAAGGCCGCGCAGAGCAGGCCCTTGGCGTCGTGCGGGTTGCTGGGGTACACCACCTTCAGGCCGGGCACGTGGGTGAACCAGGCCTCGTTGCTTTGGGAGTGGAAGGGCCCCGCGGCGGTGCCCGCGCCGGTGGGCATCCGGATGACCACGTCGGCGGCTTGGCCCCAGCGGTAGTGGCTCTTGGCCAGGTTGTTCACGATTTGGTTGAAGCCGCAGGTCACGAAATCAGCGAACTGCATTTCCACCATTGATTTTTTGCCGCGCACGCTCAGGCCCAGCCCGGCCCCCACAATGGCCGATTCGCAGAGCGGCGTGTTGCGCACCCGGCCCTTGCCAAACTCAGCCACGAAGCCCTCGGTGATCTTGAACACGCCGCCGTATTCGGCAATGTCCTGGCCCATGAGCACTAGCTCGGGGTGGCGCACCATGCTCTGGCGCAGCCCGTCGGAAATGGCGTCGATGAAGCGGCGCTCGGGCGCGGGGGCCCCAGCGGCTGGGGCAGCAGCTTCGGGCGCGAAGGGCGCGTACACGTCGGCCAGCTCGTGGGCCGGGTCGGCGGCGGGCCCCGGGGCCGCATCGGCTTCGGCCAGTGCTTCTTCGATTTCTTTTTTGAACTGCTCGCGCAGGGCGTGGCGGGCGGTTTCGGTGAGGATGCCCTCGGCCAGCAGCCACTTTTCGTAGCGGTCCACGGGGTCTTTCTGGGCCCATTCCTGGAGCAGCTCGGCGGGCACGTACTTGGTGCCGCTAGCTTCCTCGTGGCCGCGCATCCGGAACGTGAGGGCCTCCACCAGCACGGGGCGCGGGTTTTGGCGCAGGTCCACGGCCAAGCGGTGGATGGTGTCGAACACGTCGAGCACGTTGTTGCCGTCCACCTGCACGGCCTCCATGCCGTAGGCGGGGCCCTTGTCGACGAACGACTTGCACCGGAACTGCTCGTTGGAGGGCGTGCTGAGGCCGTAGCCGTTGTTTTCGATGAGGAAAATGACCGGCAACTGCCACACCGCGGCCACGTTCAGGGCCTCGTGGAAGTCGCCCTCCGAGGCCCCGCCGTCGCCCGAATACGTGAGCGTGACGCGCGGTTTCTCGTCCAGCACGTCAGCCAGGGCGATGCCGTCGGCCACGGCCAACTGGGGCCCCAGGTGCGAAATCATGCCCACGATGTGGTAGTCGCGGGTGCCGAAGTGGAAGCTGCGGTCGCGCCCCTGCGTGAAGCCCGCCGGCTTGCCCTGCCACTGCGCAAACAGCCGCGCCAGCGGCACCTGCCGCGCCGTGAACACGCCCAGGTTGCGGTGCAGCGGCAGGATGTACTCGTCGGCCTCCAGGGCCAGGGTGCTGCCCACCGAAATGGCCTCCTGCCCGATGCCCGAAAACCACTTGCTGACCTTGCCCTGGCGCAGCAGAATCAGCATTTTCTCCTCAATCAGGCGCGGCTTCAGCAGCTCGCGGTACAGGTGCAGCAGGGTGTCGTTGGCGTAGTCGCGGCGGTCGAAGGTCATGGGGCAGGCAGGGTGGGCGGACGAGGGCAAAGGTAGCGGCGGCCGTTTCCACCGCGGGGCCCGGCCGCGGCGCTTAGTCCGTTAGCAGCACCTTGGTGCCCCGCGTGCCCAGCGCCGCACCGCCGCCCACCGTGAGCCAATACACGCCGGGGGCCACCGCCGGATTAGGCGCGAACGCGTTGGCCCCTGGCTGGAGCGTTACGGACTGCGTAAAAAGCGACTGGCCGAGCAGGCTGTGCAGGGTGAGGACGGCCGGGGCGGGGGCCTGGCCGCCGTACTGCACCTGCACGCGGAGGTTGCCGGGGGTGGTAGGGTTAGGGGCTGCCGCGAGCTGGAGCGCGCTGGTGCCCGGCGCGAGCGTCACGGCGCGTACGGGGCTGAAGGTGCTGGTGCCGTACTGATCCACTTGGCGCAGGCGGTAGTAGTGGGCAGCCGCGTCGCCCGGTGCGGCATCCGTAAACGAGTAGGCCGAGGGCCGAAGCGAACTGCCGTAGCCCGCCACCCGGCCCACGGCTGCGAAGGTGCGGCCATCAAGCGAGTGCTGCACCTCGAAGAAGTCGTTGTTCAACTCGCTGGCCGTACTCCAGTCGAGGTGCACGGCACGGTTGGGGGCCGCCGCGGCGCTGAAGGAAACCAGCGTAACGGGCAGGGCTACAGGCGCAATTGCGGACTGCGCGCACCGCGCGCCATCATTGTTCAGGGAGCCAGAGGGCCCCGTGCCAATGTAATAAGCCGTCAGGTTAATTGGGGTCGTGTCGGGGGTCGTGATGCGGTAAATGAAGCCGTTATCGCTAGACACCACGTAAAAATTGCCCGTCTTATCCATGAAGACAGAAGCATAGTTGCTGGCTGCGATGGGGTTGGTGGCGCCCGTCGAGTTGTCGGGCACCACGGTGCCCAGGTTTTGGCGCGTACCCACCGGCAGCGTAGTGCCGTTGGAAGTAATGGGGGAAGTAAGAAACCGGTATAGCGTAAGGGCCGCCGCATTGCCCACCGAAGCGATGGTGGCATAAATGGCGTAAAGGTGCCCATCGTTGGGGCTCACGGCCCAGTCGTTGACGTAGGAAGGAACGGTCGTGGCAAACGCGGTGGCCTGGTAGCTTGGGTTTGCAGCAGTGAGGGTTTGCGTTAAATCGATAGAGTAGATGGTTTGGGTACCTCCGCCCCCCCCAGTAGAGCCGCCCCGCGTGATGTACATCGTGCCAGTGGCGCTGACGTCACCCACCACTGAATTCGCACCGTCATTCGATAAACCGGTCACGTTAAAAACGTTCGCTTTAAAGTCGCTGCCCACTTGCACCAGCTGGTTGCTGCCCAGGCGAAGCCCCCAGATGTAGTTGTCTACCTGGTTGTAGCCAAAGGCGTTGAGCTTCTGGTTGCCCGACGAGAGGATGGGGCTGGAAGAGGTGCCGGCTTGCCCCGTAGACACGTCTACCTGGGTCCCGGTGGTTACGTCGTTTTGGAACACGTACGACTTGCCGGCCGTGCAGGCAAATGGCGTCGTCGTCTGAGCCTGGGCGGCCGAGGCACCGCCCAGCAGCAAGGCCAGTGAAAAGCCCCACCAGCGGACAAATAAAACAGAAGATGAGAGTGCAGATTTCGGCAGCAAGGAAGAAAACATATAAAATAAAATTTGTATTATATAATTAAAAACTAAAAATTATTCTGGTGTCATCCCTGCGAACAAATGTTAAAAACATTCCAGATATTCGTTGAATGAGAATAAAAGTAAAATAATGGGTAAAGTTAGGTGATTTTAAGAAATTGAACTTCCCCAAGTCATTAAATTTATAGCACCTGATTTCGAATAGCGGCTTTTCCTGTCCAAAGCCACGCGTGGCCCCAGCGGCTTTGTCCGTACGGTGACGAGCTGGCGTTACGCGAGCTTTTCCCGAATCTTCAGTGCGGCCTGGGCTGGCACCGTACCCAGTTCGTACTGGCCACCAGCATGCGGGGGCGGCGGCCCTAGCGGGCAGTAAAATCATGGGCTGCTTGGCGGGCCTGGGCAAAACCGGCGTAGTCAGTTTTATCCTGCTGGTAAATTCCCTGCGCGGGGCAGCTGGTGGATCGGCGGCGCGCTGCTTCCCCGCCCGCCTTTGCAATCGTCGAACCAGCGGGGAGCAAACACAAAACCGCCTTGCGCACTGGCCCGGCACGCACACTATTTTGCCTTTGGCGCTGTTAAGAGTCCAACCGGCCAACCGTAAGTTTGCTGCCAACAGCATCGCTCCATCCCCGTTTAGAATGATTAATTTCCAGGAATTTACCCTTGCCAACGGCCTGCGCTGCATTGTGCACGAAGACTTTAGCACGCCCATGGCCGTGCTGAACGTGATGTACGACGTGGGGGCCCGCGACGAGGACCCCGACCACACGGGCTTTGCCCATTTGTTTGAGCACTTGATGTTTTCGGGTTCCCTGAACATCCCCAGCTACGACGAGCCGTTGCAGCGCGTGGGCGGCGAAAACAACGCTTTCACCTCGCAGGACGTCACCAATTACTACCTCTCGCTGCCCGCCGCCAACCTCGAAACCGGCTTCTGGCTCGAATCGGACCGGATGCTGAACCTGGCTTTTTCGGAAAACGGCCTCGAAGTGCAGCGTAAAGTAGTGGTCGAGGAGTTCAAGCAGAGCTACCTCAACCAGCCCTACGGCGACGTGTGGCTAAAAATGATGCCGCTGGCCTACCAGGTGCACCCCTATCAGTGGAACACCATCGGCAAGGAAATCGCGCACATTGAAAACGCCGTGATGGACGACGTGCGCGGCTTTTTTAACAAGCACTACGCGCCCCAGAACGCCATCCTGGTGCTGGCCGGTGCCGTGGCATTTGACGAAGCCAAGCGCCTGACCGAAAAGTGGTTCGGGCCCATTCCCGGGGGCCCCGCCTACGTGCGCGACCTGCCCCAGGAGCCCGCCCAAACCCAGGCCCGCACCCAAACCGTGCAGGCCGCCGTGCCCCTCTCGGCCCTCTACAAAGCGTACCACGCGCCGGCCCGCCGCGCCGACAACTACTACGCCGTGGACCTACTGGCCGACATGCTGGGCCGGGGCAAGTCGAGCCGCCTGCACCAGCGCCTGGTGAAGGAGCTGGCGCTATTCAACAACATTTCGGCCTCGCTTACGGGGGCCCTCGACGCGGGCCTGCTGGTGGTGAGCGGCAAGCTGAACGCCGGCGTGGACCTGCACAAGGCCAACGCCGCCGTGGAAGCCGTAGTCGCCGAATTTGTAGCCGCCGACGTGGCCGCCTACGAGCTGGACAAAGTGAAAAATCAGGCCGAGAGCCATTTGGTGTTTGGCGAAATCGACCTGCTGCACCGGGCCCTCAACCTGGCCTACAGCAAGCTCATCGGCGACGCCAACCTGGTGAACGACGAGAGCCGCCGCATCCAAGCCGTGGACGCGGCGGCCGTGCGCGCCGCCGCTGCCCAAGTGCTTCGCCCCGAAAACTGCAATACGCTCTATTACGAAGCCGTGGGTGAGCCCGTGGCAATGGAGGAGGAAGTAGAAGCTGAGTAGAATATTGCCTTGAGCAGACGGTGAATTTAAACTGGACGTCATGCTGAGCGCAGCCGAAGCATCTCTCCCACACAGCTAATCTAATCGATTGGTTTACTGCTGCAGTAGAGCTGCTTCGGCTGCGCTCAGCATGACGACTTTATTTATTCATTGATTATCTTTTCTCCAGAAGATTTTCAACCTTTCCCTACTTCCTTGCGGGGCTGAGGGTGCTGTTGCCGCCAGGGGCCCCGGGGGCGGGTTTCTTGGCGTAATGCTGGCGCGGGGGCACGTCGCCCATGTAGCTGTCGATGTGCCGGTGGTCGGTTTGGGGCAGGGGCATGCCGGGAGCCAGGTAGTAGTCGCCGCGCGACACCTCCAGCTTGCGCTTGCCGGCGCCGGTGGCTTTGAGGGTGCCGGCGCGGTAGTACTTGCCCTTTTTGCGGCTTGTTTGGCGCACCGAGCGCTTGTAATTCTTGGTGCCGGTTTGGGCCTGGGCCCCAAATAATACGGCGAGCACGAGGGCCCCGGCGAGGAAAGAACGCAGCATAAACGGATCGTTGGCTATAAATAAAGAAGTGGGCCCCAGCGCTTAGCCGGGGCCCACTCTACGTTTAATAAGCGGCTGTGGATTAGCTCGGCCTAGCGGGGGGTTGGCGAGAGCGTGGTTTGGCGCGTGCTGACGGGGGCTTTGCGGGGCGTGCCGTCGTAGTTGTCCATTTCGCGGCCCGTGCGGATGTGCACGTTCATGCCCGGGGCGGCGTACACCGCGTCGCGGCCCTGGCGGGCCTGCGCGTCGTCGTAGGCCTCCCAGCCGGTGGGCGCCGTCACGGCGGCCATCACCGGAGCGGCGGGGTCGGGGGCGGGCCAGGCGGCAGCGGCGGCGCGGGTGGTTTTGCGCACGGTGCGCTGCGTTTTCTTGGCCACGCGGCGGGTGGTGCGGGTGATTTTTTTGGTGGTGGCCGGCGTGGTTTGGGCGCTGGCTTCGGCGATTAGCAACACCGACAGGGCGAGGGTAAGGACGGAGCGGAACACGGGCGAAGCAGGTTAAGTGATGGAGTGTTGCTTACCCAAAAACGAAGACCGTGCCAAACTCGAAATTTGCTGTCAGGGATACTTCAAGCGGTTAAAGTCGTACGGGGGCCCCACACAAACTCAAACAAAAACGCCCCGCCTGGCTGCGCAAGCCAAACGGGGCATTTCCTAAAAAAGTAAAGGGCATGAGGCCCCGGCGCCTACTTTGGCGAGAGCGTAGTGCCGCTGGTGCGCTTGGCGGGCGTGGCCTTGTCGGTGGTGCCTTTGTAGGAGCCCACTTCCTTGCCAGACGTCACGTCCACGGCCATGCCGGGGGCGGCGTACACGCCCTGGCCTTTGCCGCCGTCGTTGGCCGACGAGCTAGGAGCATCGTTGCCAAAGCCGCCGCCGGTGGCGGTGGCGTCAGAGGTGGCGGCCGGCACGGGTGCCTTCTTCGGGGCCGCTGGCCGGGGGTTGCGGCGCATGATGGGCCGGGGCATGGACGATTTTTTGGCAGGGAGCGGCGTGGTTTGGGCCGCGGCAGCCAAGGCCCCTGCGGCCAGCAGCAGCGAGAGAAAAGAACGAATCATGGCGGGTGGAAAAAGAAGGGGGTGGACGAACCGGGCCCGCCAACCGGCGCGCCGTTGCGCTGCCTACGCAAAACCGCCCGCCGGGGTGCCGCCCGGCCGTAACTTTGTGCCTATGCTACAGGATTCCATTGCCGGCCTCGACGCCGAAATCAATGCCCAGGAGCTGGCCACCGCGGCCCAGCTCGACGCTTTCCGCATTGCCTACCTCGGCCGCAAGGGCCGCCTGGCCGACTTGTTCGACCAGCTCAAAACCGTGCCCGCTGACCAAAAGCGCGCCGTGGGCCAGCAGCTCAACCAGCTCAAGCAGGCCGCCCAGGCCCGTCACGACGACGCCCAGCAGGCCGCGGAAGCCGCCACCGCCAACCAGCCCGCCGACGCGGGCTACGACTACACCCTGCCGCCCGTGCCCCACGCCTTGGGCACCCGCCACCCCCTGAGCCTGGTGCGCGAAGAGATGCTGCGCATCTTCGGCCGCATCGGGTTTGCCGTGGCCGAGGGCCCCGAGATTGAGGACGACTGGCACAACTTCACGGCCCTCAACTTCCCCGAAAACCACCCGGCGCGCGACATGCAGGACACGTTCTTCATCGCCCCGCCCGCGCCCAAGAGCCCGCTTGACCCGGCCGACTCCGGGGCCCCCGACGTGCCGCTGCTGCTGCGCACCCATACCAGCAACGTGCAGGTGCGGGTGATGGAAACCCAGCCCCCGCCCATCCGGTCCGTGATGCCGGGCCGCGTGTACCGCAACGAGGCCATTTCGGCCCGGGCCCACATGATGTTCCACCAAGTGGAAGGCCTGTTTGTGGACGAGGGCGTGAGCTTCGCCGACCTCAAGCAGACGGTGTATTACTTCGTGCAGGAGATGTTCGGGGACGGCGTCAACATCCGGTTCCGGCCCAGCTTCTTCCCCTTCACCGAGCCGAGCGCCGAAATTGACATCACCTGCCTCATTTGCAAGGGCCAGGGCTGCAACATCTGCAAGTACTCGGGCTGGGTAGAAATTGGCGGCTGCGGTATGGTGGACCCCAACGTGCTGGAAAACAGCGGCATCGATTCGGAAAAATATTCCGGCTACGCCTGGGGCATGGGCATCGAGCGCATCGCCATGCTCAAGTACCAAATCAAGGATTTGCGCCTGTTCACCGAAAACGACCTGCGGTTTTTGCGGCAGTTCGAGGCGGTGTAGGGGCCCGGCACTCGGCCCAGTCGCGGGGCGGCAAAATAATCAATTGGAATTCTGGGGCCCCAGCCGCGGTTCTGATTGATTACCTGGCCCGCGGCGCTTTAAATAATTTGGATAATCCGTGACTGAATGAAAGTTAGAAATCAAAACCAAAACAAGGTCAACGTCATCACCCTGGGCTGCTCGAAGAACATCGTGGACAGCGAGGTGCTGATGGGCCAGCTCCAGGCCAACGACTTTGCCGTGACGCACGAGGCGGCGACCAACGACGCCAACATCGTCATCATCAACACCTGCGGCTTCATCGACAACGCCAAGCAGGAAAGCATCGACACCATTCTGCGCTACGCCGACGAAAAAGTGGCCGGCCGCCTGGAGAAACTGTACGTGACGGGCTGCCTCTCGCAGCGCTACAAGGACGAGCTGGAGGTGGAAATCCCGCAGGTGGACGCCTATTTCGGCACGCTGGAGCTGCCCCAGATGCTGAAGGTGCTGAACGCCGACTACAAGCACGAGCTGGTGGGCGAGCGCCTGCTCACCACGCCGCGCCACTACGCCTACTTCAAAATTGCGGAGGGCTGCAACCGGCCGTGCTCGTTCTGCGCCATCCCGCTGATGCGCGGCCAGCACGTGGACCGCACCATGGACGACCTCGTGCGCGACGCCAGCCGCCTGGCCGCCCAGGGCACCAAGGAGCTGATCCTCATTGCCCAGGACCTGACCTACTACGGCCTGCAAGCCTACGGCGAGCGTAAGCTACCCGAGCTGCTGCGCCGCCTCTCCGACGTGAACGGCATCGAGTGGATCCGGCTGCAATACGCGTACCCGTCGCAGTTTCCGCTGGAGGCGCTGGACGTGATGGCCGAGCGGGCCAACATCTGCAAGTACCTCGACATGCCCTTGCAGCACGGCTCCGACAACATGCTGAAAACCATGCGCCGCGGCATCACCCGCCGCCGCACCTCGGAGCTGGTAGACACCATTCGGCAGCGGGTGCCGGGCATTGCGCTGCGCACCACGCTCATCGCCGGCCACCCGGGCGAAACCGACGCCGACTTCGACGAGATGTACGAGTTTGTGCGCCAGACGCGGTTCGAGCGGCTGGGCATTTTCACGTATTCGCACGAGGACAACACGCACGCCTACACGCTGGCCGACAGCGTGCCGGCCGACGTGAAGCAGGGCCGCGCCGACGCCATCATGGAGCTGCAGCAGGGCATTTCGCTGGAGCTGAACGAGGACCGCGTGGGCCAGACCTACAAGGTGCTGTTCGACCGCAAGGAGGGCGGGCACTTCGTGGGCCGCACCGAGTTCGACTCGCCCGAGGTGGACAACGAGGTGCTGGTGCCGGTGGAACAAAACACGTTTGTGCGCCTTGGCGACTTTGCCAACGTGAAAATCACCTCGGCCACCGATTTCGACTTGTACGGCCAGCTCGTGTAGGCGCGTACCGGGGCCCCTAGTGCCCACGCCGCGGGGGCCCCGGCGCACATTCTCTCCCAAAAGGCAGCCAACCGGCTGCCTTTTTTGTTTACTCCCGACCTTTGCGGCGCGGGCCGCCCAACCGTTTTTCTCGTCATTCCTTTCCGACGACTCCGCTCAATTCGCTAACTCCGTGGTTCAGACCCTTTCCTACGCCGAAACCGGCGCCTTCTCCGGCCTTCTCACCGATTACTTGGCCCAAAAGCCCGATCTGGCACCCTTTTACCACCGCTGGCCGGCGCTGGAGAACTTCGCCGCCCAAATCGAGGAGAAGCAAGCCGCCTACTCGCCCGAGGCGCGGCAGCGGCTGGCGGGGGCCCTGCGCGCCCAGTACGCCGCCGGCGACGTGCCCGCCGCCGTGGCCGCCAACATTGACCTGCTGGCAAAGGACACGACGTTCACCGTCACCACCGGCCACCAGCTCAACTTGCTCACGGGGCCCCTGTACGTCGTGTATAAAATCGTGTCGGCCATCAAGTTGAGCCACGAACTGAAGGCCAAATACCCGCAGTACGACTTCGTACCCGTGTACTGGATGGCCACCGAGGACCACGACTTTGCCGAAATCAACCACTTCTCGCTCTTCGGCAAAACCTACCAGTGGGACGCCGCCGGCACCGGGGGCCCCGTGGGCCGCCTGCCCCTGGCCGGCCTCGACGAGCAGCTGCTGAGCCAGCTGCCGCCCGAAGTGCCGGCCCTGTTCCGCGACGCCTACCGGGGGGCCCCCACGCTGGCCGCCGCCACCCAGCGGCTGGCCGACGGCCTGTTTGGCCCCTACGGGCTGGTGACGCTCGACGCCGACCGCCCGGCCCTGAAGCAAGCTTTCGTGCCGGTGTTGGAGCAGGAAATCCAGCACCAGACTTCCAACGCCGCCGTGCAGGCCACCAACGTCCGCCTCGCCGCCGCTGGCTACAAGCCGCAGGTGTACTCGCGGCCCCTCAACCTGTTCTTCCTCACCGACAACGGCTTGCGCGAGCGGCTGGAGCCCGACGCCAACGGCGCCGACTGCGTGGAGGTGACCGTGCGCAACACCGCCCGCTGCCACAGCCAGGCCGAACTGCTGGCGCTGGCCCGCCAGCAGCCCGAGCGCTTCAGCCCCAACGTGGTGCTGCGCCCGCTGTACCAGGAAATTTTGCTGCCCAACCTGGCCTACATCGGCGGGGGCGCAGAAGTGGCGTACTGGTTCCAGCTGAAGGACGTATTTGCGGCCTTCGGGGTCCCGTTCCCCATCGTGCTGCCCCGCAACTCGGCGCTGTACGTGAGCCGCGCCAACGCCGGCAAACTGAAAAAGCTGGGCCTGAGCACGACCGATATTTTCTGTCCACTGCCGGAGCTGAAGAAGCAAGTCGGCGCCGCGCTGGGCCAGGAAGAAATCAGCCTGAAGGAACAGCAGGAGGCCCTGGCCGCCACCTTCCAGCAAGTGCAGGACCTGGCCCAGCGCCTCGACGCCTCGCTGGTGCGCACCGTGGCCGCCGAAGCCCAAAAAGCCGCCGCCGGCCTCGCCGGCCTCGAAAAGCGCCTCAGCAAAGCCGCCGAAACCAAGCACGAAACCGCCTACGCCCAGCTCGCCGCCATCAAGGAAAAGCTCTTCCCCGGCGGCGGCCTGCAAGAGCGCACCGACAACGTGCTGAACGTATTAATTAACAACCCCGCCTTCATCGACCAATTAATTGGGGCCCTGGAACCGCTGGCGCTGAATTTTGCCGTGGTGGAGGAAGATTAATCCACTATCATATAACGTGATATGAGAACTTTATTTTTTGTATCAGCTCTATTCTTGATTCAGCTAGATGGATTCGGCCAGCAAATTTCAGGTCAAGACTATGAGCTTTATACGGACATAATTCGGAATAAATCCAGGGAATCAACAGCAGCCATTGTAGTCATTAAAGAATTGGTGAATGAACAAGAGTCTGAAATAATTGCTTCGGCACTTAAAGACAACGACTTGAGTACTTTAACCAGCCTTTCACACGAGTTTCAATTTGCCTCAGCAAGTGTAAATGCTTTGAATAATTATTTTAGTCGCGATACCTCTAAAATATCTTTTGAAAAAAAGTTTTCAATTTCAGCTCCTGTACAACTTGTCACAAAAAGCATCTTTGATAACTACTTAAAAAAGAATGTTGCCAAAGGTTGGAAGCGTTTTTATAAAAATTTTCCGGGTTCTGAAGGAATTTTTGAATTTTCGAGAATCACTTACTCCAATTCTAAAGACAGAGCGGTTGTTTACTGTGCAATAAGGCGCAATGGTTTGAATGGCAATGGAGCCTTACTTATTTTTGAAAAAATTGGCACTGAATGGAAGATGAAATACAAATTTAATTTGTGGAATAATTAATTTTTAACGACGGTAAGGGGCCAAATCATACTCACAAAGCATACATTTTGATTGGTACAAAACCCGCCCTGCGCCGCGCTGCCCTGGCCCGCCGCGGGGCCCTAACGGCGGCGGAAGTGACCAGCCGCAGCGCGCAATTAAACGCGCAATTGTTCCAGCATTTTGCTGTGGCCGGGTGGCAGTGGCTGCACGTGTTCCTGCCGCTGGCGGCCAAGCACGAGCCCGATACGTGGGCCATCATCCGCCACATTTGGGCCGAGCGGTTGCCGGTGCGGCTGGCAGCGCCGGTGGTGCAGCCCGATGGCATTTCGCTGAAACACTACGAATTGACGGCCGCCACGCCGCTGGTGGCCAACCGCTGGGGCATTCCCGAGCCGGTGGGGGCCCCGGCAGCGGCGGTCGCACCCGCCGCGTTGGATGCGGTGCTGGTGCCGCTGCTGGCCTGCGGCGCGGCCGGGCAGCGCGTGGGCTACGGTGGTGGGTTTTACGACCGGTTTTTGGCGCAGTGCCGGCCGGGCACGGCGTTTATTGGACTTAACATTTTGGACGAGCCGCCGGGGGCCCCACTCGCCGATGCGCTGCCCACCGACGTGGCCCTGACGGCCCTCGTGACGCCCGCCGGCGTGTGGCATTTTTAGGGCCCGGGAGCCAAAAATAAATAGTGGTTGGGGCCCCGAAATCCGGCAATAAGGCAATATAGCGGTGCGTTAGTGGTTCATCTTCCACTCATTCGCCCCGTTGCCTATGGCCGCCCTCGAACCGAAAGCCTCCGCCCCCGCTCCCAACGGCCGCCGACGAAGCAAGAAGCCGTCAACCCGCATCGACATGACGCCGATGGTGGACCTCGCGTTTCTGCTGCTCACGTTTTTCATGCTCACCACCACGTTTGCCAAGCCCTACGTGCTGCCGCTGACCATGCCCGTGCCCGACGACGCGCACCCCACGCCCGTGCCCGCCTCGCGCAGCATGACCGTCATCCTGGGCCAAAACCACCGCGTGCACTACTACTTCGGCCTGAACCAGCCGGCCGACAAAACGGTGGCCGCTGCCCGGCTGGAAACCACGGATTTTGGGCCCCACGGCATCCGGCAAGTGCTGCTGAAGCGCCAGCAGCGGGGCCCCGTGGTCGTGCTCATCAAGCCCGGCGCCGATTCGCAGTACAAGGATATGGTGGACATTCTCGACGAGATGAGCATCACCAACCAGCGGCAATACGCCCTCACTAAAGTTTCTCCCGCCGACCTCACCCTTTTAACTAGCAACGCGTTATGATGAACAATGCCCAGCTGGCCACGGCCAGCCTCGACGACATCGTATTTGACGGCCGCAACCGGACCTACGGGGCCTACGTGCTGCGCCACCTCTACCAGCGCCACGTGACGCGGGCGCTCGGCATTGCCCTCGCCCTGCTAGCGCTGCTCGTGGGCGGCCAGGCGCTGGCCCGGCTGATTCGGGGCCCCGAGGTAATTGTGCCCTTCGTAGCTACAGGAGTTGGCAACCCTGAAGTGAGGCCGATGATAGTGGATCCAATTGTGCTGCCCCCGCCGCCCGTGGCCGCGGTGCAGCCTAAAACGCTGGCCATTAATTCGACCAAATTTGACAACATCAAGATTGTCCGCAACAACGTGGTTACCGAAGATATTCCTGAGCAGGATCGATTGGTGACTACGCACGTTGCCAACGTAACCATCAAAGGCGGCGTTGATGAAGTTGGCGTAAAGGACCTCAAGCCGGTAGTGGGACCCACAACTGTCGGTGACGAGGTAAGCGAACAGCCTTTCACAATTGTGGAGCAGATGCCGCAGCTGCCGGGCGGCGGCGGCACCGAGGCCATCGTGGCGGCCATTCAAAAAGCAGCCCGTTATCCCGCCCAAGCCTTGGCCAATGGGGTGGAGGGCAAGGTGTTCGCGAGCTTCGTGGTGAATGCGCAAGGCGAGGTGACGTACTTGAAAATCGTGAAAGGCCTGGGCTCGGGCCTCGACGAAGAGACGCTGCGGGCCATCGGCAAGCTGCCGCGCTTCATCCCCGGCCGGCAAAACGGGCGGGCCGTGAGCGTGCAGTACACGGTGCCGATTTCCTTCCGCATGGATAAGTAAAAAAGTGGTTTAATAAACAGAAAAGCTCCTGGCCGCGCGGCCAGGAGCTTTTCTGTTTATTGTTAATAACGATTCTTAAAATATTAATTTAGAACGTCATGCAGAGCGCAGCGAAGCATCTTTACTGCGTAACTAATTAATTTCCTGCGGCAGTAATTGATTAGTTACGCAGTAAAGATGCTTCGCTGCGCTCTGCATGACGTTCAATTAATTAGCCTGATTCCTTACAACTAGCGCAATCAGCCACCGCCCTATTCGCTCACTTCCACGATGCGGGCCTGGCCCCAGGGCGCGATGCGCACCTGCACCCGCAGCGGCCGGGCCACGGTGGACTTGCGCAATATGCTAGCCGCCGGCACGTAGTAGCGCTCCAGGCCGTAGCGCAGCCCCAGGGTATGCGGGAACACGTCGGTGACCCAGCCACGCAGCACGGCCTGGCCAGCGGCGGCGGGCTCCTGGCCAAACACGCCGAGCACGGTGGCGGGGGCCCCGGCGGTGGCGAGCAGCACGTACACGTTTTGGCGGGTGCGGGGCGCGTCGGGGCCCCGCCACTGGGCCCGGGGCACCGTGGCCACGGCGTAGCGCAAGCGCACGAAATCGGTGGTTTTGAGCGTGGTGAGGTCGTCGGGGGTGGCGGCCAGCACCACGGCTTTGCCCAAAGCGGTGGTGGCGTAGCCGGCCCCAGCCACGCCCAGCACGTAGAGCACCTGGGCCCCCACCAACAGCCGCGGCAGCAACCCAAACCGGGGCGGGGCTTCGGAAACGGCGGCAGCGGCGTTGGCCATAAGGTGTTGTTTTGGGGACGGAATAAACGAAAGCGCGCTACTCGGCGGCCTTAGCGCCGGTGGCCGGGGCCGGGCCGGCGGTCCCGGCGGCGGCCAGCACCCGGGCGTTGCGGCGGCGCAGGTACCAGCTCAGGCCCAGCAGCAGCACCCCGCCGATCAGAAAAAACAGGGACTTGTTGAGGAACGCGCCCCACGTGAGCTTGAAAAAGGCCACCATCGTGGCCCCCACGAACAGCACCGTGCCCAGCGTCAGTTGGTCGGCGTTGCCGGCGCGGTGGGCCCGCACCAGCACCGAGCCGGCGTGGGCGTACAGCACCACCAGCGTGGCAATGGCCAGCGGCAGCCCACCCGGTAGGTAAAAACCGGGCAGCAGCAGCAGCCAATCGGGCAGGGTGTCGAAGCGGCCGCGCTGTTTTTTGCCCACCACCGACAGCGCCAGCACCGCCGCCAGGGCCCCCAGGTAGGCCAGCACCGGCGGGCGCAGCAGGCCGGCGTAGGCGTCGGTTTCGCCAAACAAGGCCAAGCCCAGGGCAAACAGGTAGGCGGCAATCAGCGGGGGCCCCTGGGCCGAGCGGCCGGCGGCGCGGTTGGGCTGCCAGTCGCCGGCCGCGTACACGAGCATGGCCGGGATGAAAAACCAAGTGATTTTGGCGTGCGCCACCCCCACCCACAGCGCCGCCTGCCACAGCAAGCCGGCCGACAGCACGGTGCTCAGCAGGCCGTCGGGGCGGCGCCACCACAGGTAGCCCAGGCCCCCGGCCAGCAGCGCGGCGGTGGCGTAGCTGTAGCTGCCCAGCGCCTGGGTGCAGTAGGTTTGCACCGCCGCCCCAATCAGCACGGTGAGGGCGGCCAGCAGGCGGCTGCGGTGGGCGTAGGCCAGCGCCACGCCGGCCACCACCCAGGCCAGCAGCCCGCTGGCGTCGTAGCCCACCAGCTGGTAGGTCTGGCTGACGAGGATGATGCTGACGCCGAACAGCACCAGCCCCAGGCCCACCAGGCCCCGGCCCAGCGTGCGGTTGCCGCGCTGCATGAAGTAGTGCCCGCCGGCGTAGGCCCCCACCAAGCTACTCAGCAACAAGGACAAGCGCGCCACCGGCGGCAGCGCCGCCCAGTTGGCCGCCACCACGCTCAGGGCGCTCAGGGCCACCAGCAAGCTGCCCAGCAGCGGCAGCAGGCCCACGGCGGGCACGGCATCGGGCGGGTAGCGGGCCAGCAAGCGCTGCCGCTGGTCCTCCGTGATGAGGCCGTCGGCCACCCAGGCCGGGCTTTCGGTATCAAGAAACTTACGGCTCATTGCGGCTGCAACATACATTAGCCGGCACGGCCAAAGCACCCTCCACCATTTCCGCCACCGCCTCGTCCAGGCCGTGGTACCAGTCGACGTGCGGCGACGTAGCCCCGCAGCCGCCGGGCAGCGGCGGGCAGTCGGTGTCGCGCCAGCGGCGCTGGCACCGCGGGCACACGGCGGCCGTTTCGAACGTGTTCCACACGCAGCCGCAACTGCACTGCCAGTGGGCTCCACCGTCGGGCTCCCAGTGGCAGCAGGGGCAGTAAATAGCCAAGGATGAATCGGTGGGCATGGCGGCGGAAATTATGAATATAGCTACTACGCCGGCTTGCGGGCCCGCGTCATTTCGCGCTTGCCGGGGGGCCCGGGCAGCTTCTCGGTGAGCCAGCCGGCGGCCCGCAGGTTGCGCCGAAACTGGCCCTGGGCGCAGTAGCTCACCAGCACGGCCCCGGGCGCGGCGGCGGCATAGAGTTTTTGAAAAATCTCTTCCGACCACAATTCCGGCTGCTTTTCGGGCGCAAAGGCGTCGAAATAAATGAGGTGGTAGCGGCCGGGGTGCAGGACAGCGGTTTGCAGGGGCTGCTGCCTTTTCCAGATGGTGAACCACGGCGTCATTTCCACGGGTACGTCCCAGGGGGCAGCGTGCAAGTAGGCAAAATGCCGGCCCAGCCACTCGCCCTGCTGGTCCCACTCGGGCCGGAGGGCGGCCACCACGGCGGGCGGCAGCGGGAAAGTTTCCAGGCCGTCGTATTCAAGAAAGCTCTCCGTGGGGGCCCCTTGGTTGGCTTCCAGCGTCAGCACCGCGTTCAGGCCGGTGCCCAGGCCCACCTCCAGCACGCGCAGCGGTTGCCCGGCCGTGGTGCCGCCGGCTGCCAGCAGGGGCCGCAGCCCGGCTTCGATGAACACGTGCTGCGACTCCTGCCGCGCGCCGTGCGTGGAGTGGTAATGCTCGTTCAGGGCCGGTACAAACAGCGTGGCCGAGCCATCCTCCGTCCGGCGCACTTCTACCTTTGGCTCACTCGAAGGAAAGTGTTCACTGCTCATTGCCAATCGAAATCATGCCCCGCGTAAAAGTAGCCCTGCCCGACGCCTTCGCCTTCGCGGTAGAAATCCCCGTCCGCATCACCGACCTCAACTACGGGGCCCACCTCGGCAACGACGCGCTGCTGAGCCTGCTCCACGAGGCGCGGGTGCAGTACCTGGCCCACGTCGGCACGGCCGAGTTCGACGCCGCCACCCGCCTGGGCTTCATCATGGCCGACGCGGCCGTGGAGTACAAGGGCGAGGCGTTTCACGGCGACGTGCTGCGCATCGAAGTAGGGCCCCTGGACCTGAACAAGTACGGTTTCGACCTGGTGTACTGGGTAAAGAACCAGGCCGGCAAGGAAATCGCGCGCGCCAAGACCGGCATGCTTTGCTTCGACTACACCACGCGCAAGCTGCGCGGCTTGCCGGCCGAGCTGGCGGCTCGGCTGAGTCAAGAATAATTGCTCGGCCGCACCACTACTTTGCTACATATCCACCCACTTCCTCCGCAGTAACGACTTTATTCCAACCGAATCTGGCGGATAGCAGAGTTGTATTGATCGGCCACGTATAACAGCTTGGGAGCGGCAAATAGCACGGCATAAGGATTAAAAAACTTCGCTACGCTGCCCGGCCCGTCCACAAGACTTCCCGGAATGACTTGGCTGGAGCAGCCGCTGCCAGCACCGGCTAGTGTCTGCACGTAGCCATCGGCCGCCAGTAGCCTAATTCGATTGGGGTTGTTCTCTACAACGCATGTTTGGCCCTGTCCATCAAGGGCCAAGCCGGTAGGGGAATAGAAGGTAGCGGTGGTAGCCAGCCCATCGGTGCCCCCGCATTGGCCGTGGCCGGCCACGGTGCTTACCAGGCCACTGGCAACCTTGCGCACGCGATTATTGCTGGCATCGGCCACGTACACAGCACCTTGCGCGTCGACGGCTACTCCCACGGGCGACATAAATGCGGCACGGGAAGCCGAGCCGTCGGCGAAGCCACCCATGCGGTTTTCGCCCCCTGCCACCGTAATGACTACACCATTCGGAAAAACTTCCCGGATGCAGCCATTGTGGGTGTCAGCCACTAGCAGGTTGCCGCGCGCGTCTAAGGCGAGGCCTTCCGGGTAGCTGAACCGCGCGGCGGCACCCGCCCCATCGGCGTAGCCCGCCGCGCCACTGCCGGCCAGCGTGCTCACCAAGCCCGCCGACGTTACCTTGCGAATGCAGTGGTTGCTAATGTCGCAAACGTAAATTGTGCCTTGCGCATCCACGACAATACCGCCTAATGAACCGAAGGCCGCCGCCGCCGCCGGCCCATCCGTGTAGCCGTACAGGCCGCTACCGGCCACCCGGCTCACGCCACCCGCCGGCGTAACCTTCCAAATGATTTGCTCGCCCCCGGCAACTAGCAAGTTGCCCTGCGCATCAAGGGCAATGCCGCGCGGCTCCATAATGTACCCTGGCCGAACTAAGGTACTGACAGTAACGGTATAGAGATAATGAAAAACCCCTAACCCGGTAAGTGGCGGTTGACGGCCCACCCGCACGCTGACCGGACCAGTATCGGCACCCAACGGCACCCGCACCACAAGCTCAGTGGGCGAGGCAGCCAGCACCTTCGCCGCCAGGCCATTGAACGTAACTGTGTTTTCGGTGCTGTCGGCGCTGAAGCCGATGCCTTTAATCGTGACTTCTGTGGCGTAAGCTCCACTCGTGGGCAAGAAGCTAGTAATCTGGGGTTCTGGTGTCGGTTCTTTTTCTTTTCGGCAAGACAAAAGACTCAGTATAAGCAGAAACGCAGCAAGATATAAGTGTAATGAAAGTCTCATTATGGAATGCGGATTAAGCCGAATATGCCGGGCCGACAAGGTACGCCGTGGCTTGGAGAAGTATTCCTAAGTGGAACCCAACGCCTTGCCTGCTTGTATCTTTGCCCTATGTTATTCGAACTGCCCCTCGCCCCCACGCCCACCAAGCGCGACATTCGCAAGCTCTCGCCCGACGACCTGAAAGCGTTCATGGTGGAACACGGCGAGAAGCCCTTCCGCGCCAAGCAGGTGCAGGAGTGGCTGTGGAAGAACGCGGCCGGCTCGTTCGAGGAGATGAACAACCTCTCGCTGGCCACCCGCGAGTTGCTGGGGGCCCACTTCGTCATCAACGGCGTGACGGTGCAAAACCAGCAGCGCAGCAACGACGGCACCATCAAGTCGGCCTTCCGGCTGCACGACGGCAACGTGGTGGAGGGCGTCCTCATCCCGCACGACACGCGGATGACGGCCTGCATTTCGAGCCAGGTGGGCTGCTCGCTGACGTGCAAGTTTTGCGCCACCGGCTACATGGACCGCAAGCGCAACCTCGACGCGGCCGAGATCTACGACCAGGTGGTGCGCATCCGCGAGCAGTGCGAGGGCCAGTACGGCACGCCGCTCACCAACATCGTGTACATGGGCATGGGCGAGCCGCTGCTCAACTACGCCAACGTGGTGGAAAGCGTGCGCCGCATCACGGCCCCCGATGGCTTGAACATGGCCCCGCGCCGCATCACCATCAGCACGGCCGGCATCGCCAAGATGATCAAAAAGCTGGCCGACGACGACGTGAAGGCCAACCTGGCCCTGAGCTTGCACGCGCCCACCGACGCCAAGCGCAACGAAATCATGCCCATCAACGAGGCCAACTCGCTGGCCGCGCTGAAGGAAGCCTTGCAGTACTACCACGCCAAAACCGGCCGCAAGGTCACCTACGAATACATTGTGTTCGAGAACTTCAACGACACGCTGGAAGATGCCGAAAACCTGCTCAAAATCAGCAAGTGGCTGCCCTGCAAAATCAACCTGATCGAGTATAACCCGATTGAAAACGCCGACTACCGCAACACCGGCGAAGAAAACCTCGTGTCGTTCCACCAGTACCTGGCCGACCGCGGCGTGCAAACCAACCTGCGCCGTTCGCGCGGCAAGGACATCGACGCCGCCTGCGGCCAACTGGCGGTGAAGGAGAAGGCCACGGCGGCGTAGCACCGCTGTTTTAGAAAACCACCGGGGGCCCTGCCGTTTCTACAACGACGGGGCCCCTGCTGCTTGACTGGCGGCTACTTGGCGCTGTTGAGCAGCCGCATAAGTTGCGGGCAGCTTTCCTTAATCTGGGCTCCCCATTCGTTGACCAGCATTAGAAGGAATTTTTGCGTGACGGCCTGGTTTTCGTTGACAACGCCCCCGTAAAGCTGCGCGATTTTAGGCCCTTGGGCCGCCAAAGAAGCGCTGAATTCCTGTTCGAAAAGCACCACTCTTTCGGCTTCTAGTTTTCCTTGGAAACGGCCTTCTTGGTTCAGCGCCGTGAGGTGTTGGCAAAATTCGCTGCTCCAGGCGTGAACAAATTGCTTTTCAGCTGCGGTAGGCACTGGGCTTTCGTCTAAAAACCGACCGAAGCGACTGTACAAAACCGCGGCGGCGGCGCACGTTTTGGTCAACCGCAGCGCAGTGGCATTGGGTAAATCAGCCCGAAGCTGATTGTACGCCTTAGGATTTTTGGTGCGGATGGCCACCCGCCGAACGTCGGCCGCATGGTTTTCGATGGCCACCGACAATGCACTTTCGAATTTTTCCATGGCTTGCGCCGGGCTAAGCACGGCCAAAGCTGGGCTGCCGGCGGCGCTCATCTGCTGGCAAACTTCTGCCGCCACTTGCACCACCAGTCGGCTTTGGCCGGGTACCGAATCGGGGGCTGCCGCCAAGCGTTGGTGGGCTTGGGCCAAGTTGCTTAGCAGCAAGCAAAGCAGCAGAATTTTCATGCGGCCAAGATAAACCGGCAGACAACGAAACTGGGGGCCCTAGTCGCGCCAGCGGCCCGTGGCTTGGGGGCGGCCGGTCGCTTTTTCTTCTTCCGATTCGCCCGGCTTTATTTCCTCGGTGCGCACGCGCACGGCGTGGGCCTTGGGCTGCACTTTCTGGCCGAAGGCGTCGGCAAACTCCTGGGTGAACTCGGCGCCGAAAAAGATGATGAGCGACGAGTAGTTGATCCAGAGCAGGAGCACGATGGCCGAGCCCGCCGCCCCGAACGCCGAGCCAGGGTTGGCGTAGCCGATGTAGAGGGCGATGAGGAACTTGCCCAGCACGAACAGCAGCGCCGTGATGAAAGCCCCCACGCCCACGTCGCGCCACCGGATGATGGCGTCGGGCAAAAACCGGTAGATGAGGGCAAACAGCAACGTGGTGATGCTCAGCGATAAAGCGAAATCGACCACCTTGATGGCTACCACGCCAGCGGCCGGAATGAGGTGCTGGAGCCAGCCGGTGAAGGCACTCAGCACGGCGCTGACCACGAAAGACACGAGCAGCAGCAACGCCACGCTCAGGATGAGGCCGAAGGAGAGCAGGCGCTGGCGGATGTAGTCGCCGATGCCGATGCCGGTGGTTTTCACTTTCAGGTTCCAGATGTCGTTGATGCTTTCCTGGAGCGTGACGAAGAACGTGGTGGCCGCAAAAACCAGCGTGCCCACGCCGATGGCGGTGGCCAGGCCGCTCTTGTTCTGCATGGTGAAGGTGGCGATGCTGTCTTGCAGGAACTTGGCCGAATCAGACCCCACCAATCCCTTCAGCTGGCCGTACACCTGGCCCGTTACGGCGTCGTGGCCGAAAAACGTGCTGGCCACCGTGATGACGATGAGCAGCAGCGGGGGCAGCGAAAAGATGGTGTAGTACGACAGCGCCGCCGCGTGCCGGAACGAATTATTTTCCATGAACTCGCCGGCCGACGACTTCAGCACCTGCACAACATCAGAAAATTTATACGTCGCCATCCAACAGCAAAAAGGTAAGCCCTTAGTACGGGCGCCCCGGTCTTTCGTTTGCAAAATGAGTAATATCCTGGTTACGAAAGGATTATTTCTTCACGCCGAGCGGCGCAATTCCCAGCGCAGGGTGCGCACCGGGGCCGCGCGCAGGGCCCCGTCGTCGCGGAAGCGCAGTTAACGCAATTCCACCGCTTCCACGCTCACCGCCAGCGCGTCGGCGGCGAAGGGCCAGGGCCGCACCACCACCGGCGCGCCGGGCCCCCCGGGCTGGCGCACGTAGCTGGCAGGGGCCCGGGGCCGGCCGGCAGCGGGCTGATTTTCACTTCGCGGCCCATCCCGGGCAGCTCCTGGCGGCAGAGGATGAGCGAGAGCCGGCCGCACCAGTGCAGCAGGGCGTAGGCGCGGCGGGCCTCGGCGGGCGTAGTGCCCAGGGCCCGGCCCCAGCGCCGCTGGCTGGCCCGCAGCTCGTCGAGGAAGGCCGTGGCGGCGGGCGCACTGCCCCGCAGCGGCTCGTAAGCAGCTCAGGTGCAGGCTGGTGAGCAAGCTGCACCACCGCCCCTGGAAGCGGGCGGCGTGCAACAGGCCTTGCGCCTGCTCAAGGGAGAAATCTCTTTGCGTGAAGTTGGCCGGGGCCCCGGCGGGCGTCAGGCCGTGGTGGCCGCCGCGGCCGTGCCAAGCGGCCTGCTCGTCGTCGTGCTGCGCAGTGGCGGCCAGCAAGCCCACCCAGCGGCTGGGGGGCAGGAAGGGGGGACAGGCCCAGGCCAGCTGGGCGGCGAGCAGCGCGTGGGCCTGCTGGCAGATGATTTGCCAGCCGGTGAGCGTGGGGTTTACGATCATGGCGGGAGTGGGTGGAAGGCCGGCGCCCAAATACGCCCGGGTGGGCCCGGGGATGGGGCCCGGCGGGGTACAAAAAAAAGCCCCGGCCCGCAGACCACCCGCCCAAGGGTGGCCGCGGGCCGGGGCCGCGTTTCCGAGTGGCTACCGCCGGGGGCCCTAGGGCTCCACCATCACGTCCACCCGGACGTTGATGGCGTTGTTGAAGCCCACGTAGAGTTTGATTACAACCCCGCCGTTGTAGGGCGCGACGTTGTAGACCGCCATCGTGGCGTCGCCGATGAACCGGTTCAGGGCCGGGTCCGTGTTGTACTCGCTGACGGAGGCGACCACCCGCGAATTGGCATTGATGCGGCCGTTGCCGCAGTTGAGGTTCACCACGCCGTGCCCGCGCCAGGTGTAATAGGTGGAAAAAGAGGCCGGGCTCAGCTCGGGGTGCACGCCGCCGGGCTTCTCTTTCGACGGTTTCCCTTCCTTGCCTTGCTCCATGGCAGACGACAGGTTGCTGCCCGCCTTCACGTCCAACAGGGTTTCCGGTTTTTCAAGCGTTGTTTCCATTGCGGTTAAAAGAAAAAAGTGGGGAAGTCCGGCCTTTCGTTGCGGACCAGTACACGCTTTATGAGCGGAGCCGATAAAGGCGGCTTGGGGCCCCAGCCGCTTCTGGCAGCGGCCGGGCGCGGCCGGGTCAAAACGCCCGACGGGCCCCTACGCGGGCACGGCCACGGGCGCGGCCAGGGTTCTCAAGAAATTCATTATCCGGGACGTGGCGATCATCGATTGCTTGAACTGGTTTTTGGCGTCGAAGATGGCGTAGGCCTCGTCGCAGTACTTGTCCAGCCACCGCCAAGTCATCTGCTGCTTGCGGCCCCACGTCACGCACACGGGCCCGAGGGGCGTGTAGCCCGACACGTACACGTAGTGCCCGCCCCACGAGCCGCGCCGGGCGCTGGGGCCAGTGGTGACTGCCCAGGGCCGCCCGGCCTGGATTTGCGCCTGCGCCGACCGGGGCAGCTGCACGCCCAGCGCGATGCCGAGGTCGGCGTAAATGCCTTGCCGTACCTCTTCGTGGCTGAGGAAGTTGAGTTCCGCAAACGCCAGGATCTGGTAGGTGGCCGTGCCCACCCGCCACCCGCGGCTGCGCCACTGGGCCAGCGAGGACAGCACCACCAAGCCCGTGTCGGGCCCCCCGGTTTCCCGGAAGTACTCGTCGAGCACGTCCTGCTCCGCAATCCCGACGACCGCGCCCTGCTCGATGTCCTCGAAGCGCAGGGTTTGGTGGGCCCGGCCGGCAATGACGCAGTCGCCGTAGCGGTCGTTGCCGAACATGGGGGTGGGGATGCCGGCGTGGGCCGTGTCGAAGTCGTAGGCGCTCGGCAGCACCGGCGCGGCCTGCAGGAGCGTGGCAAACTTCAGGTTGCGCGGGTCCTGTCGGGCCGGGGCTTTCCCAAGCTTGAAAAATTTGTGGTCTTGAATTCCGGCAGCTGTTTCCATAGGCGGTGAGGGGAAAAAAGTGAATGAGTGGCGGCCTTGCGCCGGCGTGGTGCCGTGCTGCCGAACCGGGGGCCCTCCGGTCGAGCAGGCAGTAAGCCAACCAATAAATATTTACAATATTATATGTATTACTTTGGCAGGGGAATGACCGCCGTCATCTAAGGGCATGACGGCAGTCATTCCCCGCCCTGGGGCCCCAGGCTCAGCGCTGCTGGCGGCGCAGCCGGGCCGCGTCCAGGATGGTGATGGCGGAGCCGTCGGTTTCGACCAGGCCCTCCGCGCGAAAGCTGCTGAGCATCCGGCTAATGGTTTCCTTGGAGGCCCCCACCAGGGCGGCCAGGTCTTCGCGCGGGATGCTGGTGCCGCGGCCCCGGCGGCCCAGGGGCTGAAACACCTGCTCGCACTGCACCAGGGCCAGCGACAAGCGCCGGCGCACGGGCTGGTAGGCCAGCTCCAGCAGCCGGGCTTCGCGCACGGCCGCGGCCCGGGCCAGCAGCTGCAAAAAGTGGCGGGCCACGTCGGCAAACTGCTCCAGCAGGGCCAAGAATTCGGCCAGCGGCAGGAGCCCAACCGTGGCGTTTTCCAGCAGCACCGTCGTTTCCGCGTAGTCCGTCGCGCCCAACACGGCGAGGTAGCCGAGAAACTGGCCGTCGCCGCTCAGCTCCGTGAGGTACGCGTTGCCCGCTGCATCGGCCTTGTAGGTCTTGGCCGCGCCGCGCTGGAGCCAGTACAAGCCAGGGGGCGCGTCGCCTTCCCGGTACAGGACGTGCTTTTTCTTGTACGGCCGGAGGCCCGCCGCCAGCCGGTCGTGCAGGAGGGCCATGCCGGGCCGCCCGGCCGCCGGGGGCCCCGGTGCCCGGGCGGCGCAGCGCGCCAGCCGCAGGGCCACGGCATCGAGCAGCGCCGCGTCGTCGAGGGGCGCGGTGAGGTAGTCGTCGGCCCCCGCGCTCATGCCGCGCCGCACGTCGGCGCCGGCGCCTTCGGCCGCAAGAAACAGGAAAGGAAGGCCCGCCGTGGCGGGGTCCTGGTGCAAAATGCGCAGCACGCCGTAGCCGTCGAGCCGGGGCAACGCGGGGTTGCAGAGCACCAGGTCGGGCCCGGCTGTGCGGGCCAGCGCCACGCCGTGCTGGCCGTCGGCGGCCTGCACCACGCGGTAGCCCGCCAGCGCCAGGATTTCGGCCGTGGCTTCGCGCACGCCGGGAGCGGCTTCGATAAGAAGAATGATTTTCATAGCCCACTGAGTGGAAGAAGGAAGGTCGGGGCTATGAATATAATAATAAATATATTTATAATTCTACTAGCCACCTAAGGGGCCTGGGTTGGCTGGGTTGAATGCTTCCGCAGCGGGAAAGCACCGCGCTGGTGTACGGTCGCCGGCGGCGCGGCCTCCAACCTGCTAAAACCCATGCCCATGAATACCAAATTTTTTGCTGGGCAACTGACTGCCAGACTATCGCCCAGGGTTTCGGTTGCCGGCCTTCTTTCCCTGTTCTCAGGGCTTAACCTAAACGCCAGCAGCGGCCACCCGGACGCCCGCGTGGCCGCTGCTGGCGGCGGCTGGTCAAGAAGGTGCGTGGCTATGCCGGCTGCAATTCCTTCAAATGCACCAGCATGTCCTGCGTCATCTTCGCCAAATCGAACTCCGGGGCCCAGCCCCAATCTTGGCGGGCGGCGCTGTCGTCGATGCTGGCGGGCCAGGAATCGGCAATGGCTTGGCGGCCGTCGGGTACGTAGTGCGCCTGGAAACCGGGGAGTTGCTGCTGGATGGCGGCCGTGATTTCGGCCGGTGAGAAGCTCATGGCCCCCAGGTTGTAGCTGGTGCGCACCTTGATGCGCGCGGCCGGGGCGTGCATCAGGTCCAGGGTGGCCTTCAGCGCGTCGGGCATGTACATCATCGGCAGCGCGGTGTCTTCCTTTAGGAAGCAGGTGAAGTCCTCACCGGCCACGGCTTTGTGGTAGATGTCCACGGCGTAGTCGGTGGTGCCGCCGCCGGGCAGGCTTTTGTAGCCGATGAGGCCAGGGTAGCGCAGGCTGCGCACGTCGAGGCCGTGGTGGCGGTGGTACCACTCGCACCACTGCTCGCCGGCCAGCTTGCTGATGCCGTACACCGTGTTGGGGTTCATGACGGTGATTTGCGGGGTGTGCGCGCGGGGCGTGTCGGGCCCGAACACGGCAATGGAGCTGGGCCAGTACACCTGCGGCACGCGGTACTGCACGGCCAGGTTCAGCACGTTCAGCAGGCCGTCCATGTTCAGCTTCCAGGCAAACATCGGGTCCTGCTCGGCCGTGGCCGAGAGCAGCGCGGCGAGGTGGTACACCTGCACCGGCCGGTACTGCCGGATGAGGTCTTCCAGGCGGTCCTTGTCCAGCACGTCCAGCAGCTCGAAGGGGCCCCCGGCCAGCGCGTCCGGGTTTTTCGGGGCCCGCACGTCGGCCGCCACCACGTGCTGGGGCGCGTAGCGCTGGCGCAGGGCGGCGGTCAGTTCGAGGCCGAGCTGGCCGCAGGCGCCGATGACGAGCACGGTGCCGGGTAAGGTGGGGGTATCGCCTAGGGTGGGGGCCATTGCGCTAAAATAAAAAAATAGCTGTGGGGGTATAAAGTTGCCGCAAAGATACCGCCGCCCCGCGCCCGTTAGGCCGGCTTAGCGGGCGGGGCCGCGGCCAGGGCCCCCAGCAGGGCCGCGCCGTTGGGGCTGCCCCAGCCGGTGCAGGCGTCCCAGCCGGCGCGGGCGGCGAAGGCGCCGTTGGTGCCCGTGGTGATGTCGTGCAGCAGCCCCTTGCCGGCCAACGAGCCGTACAGCAGCGGGTTGAGAAACCCGGCGGGCTGGGCCAGCTTCTGGTTGAACAGCGCCACCAGCCCGGCCCAGAGCGGGGCCACGGCGCTGGTGCCGCCAATCACCAGGTCCTGGCCGTCCACGCGCACCTCGTAGCCCGAGGCCGGGTCGGCGTTGCCGGCCACGTCGGGCAGGCCCCGGCCGGGCTTGGCGGCCTTGGCTTTCGCGGCTTTGGGCAGCTTTAAGGCTTTTTGGTAGTCGGGCACCGGGAAGTGGGCGCTGATGCCGCCGCCGGTGGCGCTGTTGGGGCCCTCGTTCCACACCACTTCGCTGCTGATTGCGGTGCCGGCCGCCGTCAGCTTGGTGCCGCCGCAGGCCAGGGCAAACGGGCTGGAAGCCGGAAAGTCGGCGTGCGGCTGGCCGTCGGCCACGCCGTCGCCCGAGCCGTTGTCACCGGCCGCGCAGCACACCGTCACGCCCAGCAGCGCCGCCGCCTGAAACGCCTGGTTGAATTGGTCGAGGGCCCCCGCGGTCCAAGTGCTTTCGGGCCCACCCCAACTGATGGAGATAACTGTCGGCTGGTTCACTTTGTCGTGCACGGCGGCCGTCACGGCGTCGAGGAAGCCCTGGGTGGTGTTGGGGGCGAAGTACACCGCGATGCGGGCCCCGGGGGCCACGGCGGCGGCCACCTCAATGTCGAGCATCACCTCGCCGTCAGCGCCCTGGGCGGTAGTGGGCTGGTTGAGGCCGCCGTCGACGCTCACCGTGGCCACGGCGGGCACGGGCAGCTTCAGGCGGGTGAAGTAGGCCGTCAGGTCTTCCGGCCGAAACCCGCCGCCCAGCTCGATGATGCCGATGCACTGCCCGCGCCCGTCGAGCCCGGCCGGAAAATTATAAAGCTTCGCCAGCGCCGGCGGCGTGAACGAAGCCCCCGCCGTGCGGGCCACCACGGCCCCGCGCACCTGGAAGTGCGCCTGCGCCTGGGGCCGGTCGTCGAGCCCGAACACGCCCTCCACAATATCGCCCAGCGCAGTGGGCACCGTCAGGGGCCCCGTGCGGCCCCGATAGCGCCCGGCCGGCGATTCGTACTGGTGCAAGGTTGTGCCGAAGGCGGTTTCCAGCGCCGCCGTGGGGCCGGCCAGCACCACGTAGCCCTGGGCGGCATCGGCCCGCACCACGGCCAGGCCGTGGGCGGCGGCAAACTGCGTGACGGCGGCCACGTCCTGCGGGGCAGCGCCCATTTGGGCGGCCAGCTCGTCGCGGGTGAGGTAGGTGCGGGCCGCCGGGACCTGGTCGGCAAAGGCGCTGGGCGAGAGGTCCGCCGGGGCCCCCTGGGGGCGCAGGCGCACGGTCACTTCCAGCGGCTCGTTGGGGGAAACGGACCGCACGGCGCGGGCCTGGGGCAAGGGCGTGCGCTCGCTGCCGCGCACAATCGTTCGGTTCTGAGGGGCTTGCATGAGGGACTGAAATAAGGGGGAAAGACAGCTGGGCGCAGCACCAGGCCGTAGAAAAGAACAAACAACGCCGGCGCACACGCTCCGACCGGCCCTTGCTCTACGGTATATTCGGCCGCATGTTGAACCCGTCAAATTGGTTTATTACTGGATTTATTGCGCTGGGGGCCTTCTTTATTTTAGGCTACCCTTACGCATTGCATCTCGACAGCCAGAAACTTGATAAGCCCGTGGTTGTGTTCACTGTGCGCATTTGGCGGGCGGTTCCCGGGTCGCTGCTGGTGCTTGTTCTCACGGGCTTTTTGTTAGCACTGGCAGTTCGGTTGGCCACCGTGCCAAGCCGCGACTACATAGCCGCGTTGGGGGCCCTGGTTTTTGCGCTGCTTGGTTTCGGGCTGGGGTTCATTGTTCTGCGACTGCACTACAGCTATTGGCGGCACGACCGGTACGCCATCCTGACCATCAAGCCGCAGGAACAGCAGGCCGAATATCGGAACCACGGCGTTCAAGTCACGTTTGCGCTGGCCGACGTGGTGCAGATAACCGCGTACACCACGCCAGCCGGCAGTTCGAAAGGCTCCCTTTTCAGCCAGTACGAGTACCACATTTTTACGCTGCGGGACGGCACCGAATTGCTGGTGACTTGTTTACTCTACTCCCTACTGGGGCCCCAGGAGCTCGTTCCGGCCGCCCACCGCGCCACGGTGCAGCGCCGCATCTGCTGGCTGCCCGGCGGCGAATTAAATCGCCCAACTTTGTTCTAACGTTATCCCCCTACTCCCCCGCCCGCATGTACGCCACCCTCCAGCCCGACCTTCAGCAGCAACTCCAGGAAATCAAAGACAACGGCCTTTTCAAGAAAGAGCGCGTGATTACTTCGCCCCAAGGCGCGGAAATTGACACCCAGGAAGCCGGCGAAGTGCTGAACTTCTGTGCCAACAACTACCTGGGCCTCAGCTCGCACCCCGAGGTCATCAAGGCCGCCAAGGCGGCCATCGACACGCACGGCTACGGCCTGAGCTCGGTGCGCTTCATCTGCGGCACCCAGGACATTCACAAGCAGCTCGAAGCCAAGCTGGCCGAGTTCTTGGGCACCGAGGACACGATTTTATACGCCGCGGCTTTCGATGCCAACGGCGGCGTGTTCGAGCCGCTCTTCAACGAGCAGGACGCCATCATTTCCGATGCCCTCAACCACGCCTCCATCATCGACGGCGTGCGCCTGTGCAAGGCCCAACGCTACCGCTACCAGCACAACGACATGGCCGACCTGGAGCAGCAGCTGCAAGACGCCGTGGCCAAGGGTACGCGCCACCGCATCATCGTCACCGACGGCTCGTTTTCGATGGACGGCACCATCGCCCAGCTCGACAAAATCTGCGACCTGGCCGATAAATACCAGGCCCTGGTGATGGTGGACGAGTGCCACAGCAGCGGCTTTTTGGGCAAAACCGGCCGCGGCACCCACGAAATGCGCGGCGTGCTGGGCCGCGTCGACATCATCACCGGCACGCTGGGCAAGGCCCTGGGCGGGGCCATGGGCGGCTTCACCAGCGGCCGCAAGGAAATTGTGGACATGCTGCGCCAGCGCAGCCGGCCGTACTTGTTCAGCAACACGCTGGCGCCCGCCATCGTGGGCGCCTCGCTGCGCGTGCTGGAGCTGCTGACGGAAAGCACCGTCTTGCGCGACCAGTTGGAAGAAAATACCAAGTACTTCCGCGAGAAGATGACGGCCGCGGGCTTTGCCATTCCCGCCGGCGAGCACCCCATCGTGCCCGTCATGCTTTACGACGCCAAGCTGGCCCAGGAATTTGCGGCCCAAATGCTGGCTGAGGGCATCTACGTGGTGGGCTTCTACTACCCCGTGGTGCCGCAGGGCAAGGCCCGCATCCGGGTGCAGCTCAGCGCCGCCCACACCCGCGCCCAGCTCGACCAGGCCATTGCCGCCTTCGTGAAAGTAGGCAAAGCCTTGGAAGTGTTGAAGTAACCCCCGCGCCACCCGACGCAAAAAGGCGTCGCCCCAGTTGGGGCGACGCCTTTTTTGGGCCCCAGGGGGCCTTTGGCTACGCGGCGCGGAAGCCGGTGGCTTGGCGGATGGTGCGCTCGTTGCCGGTGGCCGGGTCGGCGTAGCTATGGTCGCTCACTTCCACCGACAAGTGCTTGCCCACCAGTTCCTTGGTGTCGAGGTCTTTGCCGTCGTGGGGCTGAATGCCCACGGCCGAGTACAGCGACAGGATGATGGGGTGGCCAGCCGGCGAGTTGTAGAAGCGCTGGGTCACGAATCCTTCGTCGTTTTCCATGCGGGCGGCAAAAAACGGCACGTTCTGGTGCTCGCTTGTGCCTTCTTCGATGCTGGTGATTTCGACCAGGTGGCGGCCGTCGGGCAGGAAGCCCTTGTCTGCTTTGTCGGTTGCAATTTTCATGGTGGGAACTGATTATGCGGGGCGCAAAGGGCGCGGGCTTGCTAACGCAGGGCCCCGCGCAGGGTTGGGTACCGGGCCCCATTACGCGCGCCGATGCGCGACCAAGCACAACCGTTTAATATTCATAAATTCTATTATCTTGGCTGTTCCGTTTACTATTCATAACCAGCGCTATGAATACCTCCACCATCCCGGCCGGCCGGTACTGCCGCCGTGGGGCCCCGCGCCCGTCTTTTTTTCACAGGTGGCCATGATCCGCCTATTTTTAGTCGACGATCATTCCATTGTGCGCAACGGCTTGCGGGCCATCTTGGCCGCCGAGGCCGACCTGGTAGTGGTGGGCGAGGCCAGCCACGGCCAAGAGCTGTTCGAACACTTGCCCGCTGCGCCCGCCGATGTGGTGTTGCTCGACGCTAAAATGCCTGGGCTCGACGGACCGGCCACCACCGCCCGCCTGTGCGCCGAGTACCCGGCCCTGCGGGTGCTGGTGCTCACGATGGCAGCCGACGCCCCCAGCATCGGGCAGCTATTTGCGGCCGGTGCGCGGGGCTACCTGCTCAAAAGCGCCGGGCGCAACGAGTTGCTGGCGTCCATTCGGGCCGTGGCGGCCGGCGAGCTTTACCTGTGTTCGGAGCTGGGGCTGAGTTTGTTGCACCAAGTACTGGCCCCCGCCGCTCACGGCCCCAGCGCCAATGCGCTGGCCGGCCGGCGCACCCACCGCCTCACCACCCGCGAGCTAGAGGTGTTGCAGCTGCTGGCTGCGGGCCTCACCACCAACGAGATTGCTGCCAAGCTCTTCACCAGCAAGCGCACCGTCGAGACCCACCGCCAGCACATTCTGGAAAAAACCCAGACCAGGAACACGGCCTCCCTCATCCACCGGGCCGTGACGGAGGGCCTGCTGGACTAGGTCCTATACGGCCCGGCCCATTGGGTGCATTGGTGAATTTATTATTGATAACCGACACGTTTTCAGCTGTTCCGCTCGGAGCTGCCTGGGCGGCTACGTGGTATACTGCAGACGAATACTTCCGTACATGACGCACCAATAATCAGTATATTCCTAGATTAAATTGGACACTTTGACCAGTAAATTTGCAATATCTTCTTCCCCTCCAGCGTTTGCCACCCGATGGCAAGTCCGCGAAGCTTGGTTTGCCGCGTTGCCTTCCCCACCGCGTCCCGTCGAATACCTCCGAGCCCCACGGTTTGCCCGGGGCCCGGCGCTTTCCCTCCACGAGCCCAGCCGTCATGCGTGTCTACCAAGAAGTTCTGCCTAACAGTTGCCTGCTCATCCTCACCGATAGCGACAGCTGGGCTGGCCTTGCTCCGCTCGCCCGGGCCCTGCGCTGGGCCCAGCGCCAGCCCCAACGCCGCGTGTGGGTGGATTGCAGCAGCCTGGCCGATTTGAGCGCCCACGCCCTGTTCTTGTTGCGTCAGGGAGCCAACCGCCTGCACCAGCGCGGCGGCTGCCTTGTGCTGTGCCACCCGCCGGCCTCGCTCAGCGAGCCACAGGCCGAAGGGCCCCCGCCCGGCTACCAAGTAGCTGCGTCGCTGCTTGATGCCGATCAGGTGTAAGCCAGTATTTTATCGCATATCACCAGGCCAAAATACCGGCCGTGGGGCAAGGAGTAGCACTCTTTGTCCCACGGCCGGTATTTTTCTGTCGATAACCCAAAGTAGCAAGGCGGTTGGGGCCCCGGGCTAGGTGGCCGTGGCCACGGCCACGGGCTGGCCGGCGGGGCGGTTGTCCGCGCCCAGCCACTCGCCAAGGCGCATAGCCAGGGCGGGCGCTTCGAGGCCGCGGTGCACTTCGCCGTGGCGCACGAGGCTCATTTGGCCGGTTTCTTCGCTGACTACCAATACGATGGCGTCGGTAATTTCGGTGAGGCCGATGGCGGCGCGGTGGCGCAGGCCCAGGGATGCGGGCACGCCGGGGTTGTCGCTCACGGGCAGGATGCAACGGGCGGCTTGCAGGCGGCCGTTGGTCACAATCACGGCGCCGTCGTGCAGGGGGCTGGTTTTGTTGAAGATGCTCAGCAGCAGGCGCTTGCTCACCGTGGCGTCGAGGCAGTCGCCCGACTCGGCGTAAGAACTCAGGTCAGACGCTTGGCTAAAGCAAATGAGGGCCCCGGTGTACTTGTTGCTCAGGCTCTTGGCTGCTTCCACGAAGGGCTCGATGGCCAGCGGGGCCGCGGCCGCCGAGCCCCAGCGCCAGCGCCGCACCCGCTCGAAAGCCGTGGCCTGCCCCACCGTCAACAAAAACCGCCGGATTTCCTGCTGGAACAGAATGATGGTGGCCAGCACGCCCACGCTCATGAACTCGCCCAGGATGGTGGTGAGCAGCTCCAGCCCCAACGCCTTCACGACCAGGTACAACAGGTAGAGCGAAGCCCAGCCCACGGCCACGCTCAGGGCCACCGAGCCGCGCAGCAGCTTGTAGAGTTGGTAGAGCAGCACGGCCACCAGCAGCACATCGGCCGCGTCGGTCCAGCCGAAGCGCAAAAAGTCGATGGGAAACGGACCGGACACGGGTGGGACGGGGAAGGTGGGAAAGTAGCCCGGGGCCCCGGCGGGGGCGACGGGGCCCGGCAAAGACTCCGAAAACCGGCGCCGCGTTGCGAAGAACGCAATTTTTTACCAGCAAACCGCAACTAAAATGCAAAAACCGTCCTTTCTCAGCCCACGCTAGCGTCTTCTTCCTTAAATATATTCAAATAGAGCTGAATTACTTGCCGGGCCTCGGCCGCGTCGTGCACGCGCAGCAGGCGGGCCCCGCCTTGCAGGGCCAGCACGTGCAGGGCCGTGGTGCCGTTGAGGGCCGCCTCGGGCGTGAGGCCCAGGGGCCCGTACACCATCTTTTTGCGCGACAACCCGGCCAGCAGGGGCCGCCCCAGGGCCCCCAGCTCGGGCAGGCGGCGCAGCAACTCGTGGCTCTGGGCAGCGGTTTTGGCGAAGCCAAAGCCGGGGTCGAGCACCACGTCGACGGCCCCGGCGGCGCGCAGGGCAGCCAGGCCGTCGCGGAAGAAGCGGAGCAGCGTCAGCACCAGGTCGTCTTCGTAGTCCGTCAGTTGGCTCATGGTTTGGGGCGTGCCGCGCAGGTGCATCAGCACGTAGGGCACGCGCAGGCGGCCCACCGTGGCAAACATGTCGGCATCCAGCGTGCCACCGCCCACGTCGTTCACCAGGTCGGCGCCGGCGTGCACGGCGGCTTCGGCCACGGCCGCCCGGAAGGTGTCGACCGATATGAACGCGCTGGGAAATTCGCGGCGCAGGGCCCCTACGGCGGGCAGCAGGCGGGCCAGCTCCTCGGCCACGGGCACGTCGGCAGCGCCGGGCCGGGTGCTGTAGGCGCCCACGTCGAGCACGGCGGCGCCGGCCGCGAGCAGGGCCCCGGCGCGGGCCAGCACGTCGGCCGCGGCGGCCACGCGGCTGCCGACAAAAAACGAGTCGGGCGTGACGTTGAGGATGCCCATTGCCTGCGGCTGGCGCAGGTCGAGCAGGCGGCCGTGGGGGCTGAGGAGGGAATGGGAGCTTGGCAAGGGGTGCGGACGGGTAGCTAGGCGGGCAGGAGGAAAAGCGGCCATGGGGCGGAGCGAACGGAGCAAGGGCTCAATATCCGCCGGGCGGGGCGAACTTGCGGCGGGGACGGGAATTGGCTTGCCACCACCCGCCCGCCCAACTCCTCACCCGCCTGCCCCCTCGCCTTTGACCGCCACCCCCGCGCACTACGACCTGCTGCTGGCGCGCTGCCGCCAGCTATTCCTGGCCAAAACCCACGACTACGGCACGGCCTGGCGCATCCTGCGCCTGCCGTCCGTCACGGACCAGATTTTTATTAAGGCTAATCGCATCCGCACCATCCAGGAGGTTGGTAACCAACAGATTGCCGACGGCGTGGACGAGGAATTCGTGGCCATCGTCAACTACTGCCTCATTGCCCTGATGCAGCTGCACTTGCCCATTGATACGCCCCTCGACATGGGCCCCGACGCCGTGGCCGCCGCCTACGACCACGAAGCCGCCGAGAACCGCCGCCTGCTGCTGGCCAAAAACCACGACTACGGCGAGGCCTGGCGCCAGATGCGCGTGAGCAGCATCACGGACCTGATTTTGATGAAGTTGCACCGCGTGAAGCAATTGGAGAACCTCGGCGGCGCGGCCCAGGTTTCGGAAGGCGTGGAGGGCAGCTACCGCGACATGCTCAACTACGCCGTGTTTGCCCTCATCCTGGGCGGTGCCTAGCCCGGGGCCCCCAGCCATTTCCGCCGTTTCCCAACCGTTTTTGCCATGCCCATTCCCGCCCCCCACGCCTCGGCCGCCAGCGTGCCGCCCCTGCCCCCGCCGATGGCCACGCCCCGGCCGCTGCGCTATTTCACCCGCGTGTGCTGGGTGGCGCTGGGGGCCCTGTTCGTGTTTTCGGGGCTCATTAAGCTGAACGACCCGGTGGGCACGGCCTACAAGCTGGAGGAATACTTTGAGGTGTTCGCCAAGGACATCAGCCCATTTTTTTTGCATTTTAAAGCCGCGGCCCGGTTCCTATCCATCTTCCTCAGTTCGCTGGAAGTGGTGCTGGGCGTGGCCGTGCTGCTGCGCTGGCACCTGCGCCAAACGCTGTGGGTGCTGCTGGCGCTGCTGGTATTTTTTGGTTTCCTAACCTTTTACTCGGCCGCCTTCAACAAGGTAACGGACTGCGGCTGCTTCGGCGATTTCCTCAAGCTCACGCCCTGGGTTTCCTTCGCCAAAGACTTGCTGCTGTTGGGGTTGTGGGGCGTCGTGTTTCGGAACCAACGGTTTTTGCGGCGTGCCTTCGCCGCCGGCGCCACGGGCCTGATGACGATGACCGTGGCCACGGCCCTGGCCGTGGGCATCGGCATGCGGGCCCTGGGCCACCAGCCGTACTTCGATTTTCTGCCCTACAAAGTGGGCAACAGCATTCCGCAGCTGATGAAGGCCCCCGAGGCCGCCCGCTACCGCTACACCTTTACGCGCAACGGCAAGACGAAGGACTTTGACGCATTTCCCACCGACTCGACGTGGAAGTACCAGGCCATGGCCGTGCTGAACCCCGAGCAATCGCGCCCCACCATCACCGATTTTGCGGTGTACGACCTCGAAGGCAACGACGTGACCAAGCAGATCTTGACCGGTAACAAGCTGATCCTCATCATCCAAAACAGCAACAAGGCCGACCGCGACCGGTTCGATCCCATCAACACGCTGTTGGCCGCGGCCGAAAAGTCGCGCAAGCACATCGACGTGCTGGCCATCACGAGCACCAGCCCGGCCAAGTTCGACGCCTTCCGCCACGACGTGAACCTGGCCGTGCCCTACTACACCGCCGACGCCACCGTGCTCAAGTCCATGGTGCGCTCCAACCCCGGCCTGCTGGTGCTGAAGGACGGCGTGGTGAAGGCCAAGTACCACTACCACGACGTGCCCGATCTGTACGAAGTAGAGAAGCTGTATTAGGGCCCCATGCTGAGCTTTTTCCTCTGCCGCCTGGGCCAGGGCCTGCTCGTGCTGGTGGGCGTGGCGTGCACGGTGTTTTTTCTGTTCAACGTGCTGCCCGGCGACCCCGCCGCCCTGCTGGCCGGCCAGCGCACCGACCTGGCCACCAAGGCCGCCATCAACGCCGACCTGGGCCTCGACCAGCCCCTGCCCCAGCGCCTGGTGGGCTACCTCAACGACGTGTCGCCGCTGGGCGTGCACCCGCGCGACTCGGCCGGCCGGGCCCGCTACGGGGGCCTCACGCTGCTGCCGCTGGGGCCCCGGGCGCTGGTGCTGAAGGTGCCGTACCTGCGGCGCTCGTTCCAGAGCAACAAGGACGTGCTCAGCATTTTGCTCGATTATTTCCCCGGCACGCTGTGGCTGGCGCTGGCGGCCATGCTCATCGCCAGCGTCATCGGCGTGGCCTTGGGCGTGGCGGCGGCGCTGCGGCCCCAGTCGGCCCTCGACCGGGCCCTGGTGACGACCTCGGTGCTGGGCATTTCGGTGCCGTCGTTCGTGGCGGCCATCCTCATCGCCGTCACGTTTGGCTTCTACTGGAGCCACTGGACGGGCCTCAGCCTGACCGGCCAACTGTTTGAAACCGACCCGTTCACGGGCGCGCGCCACCTGATGCTGCGCAACTTGCTGCTGCCGGCCGTGGCGCTGGGCGTGCGGCCGCTGGCGGTCATCACGCAGCTCACGCGCTCGAGCATGCTCGACGTGCTGGGGCAGGACTACATCCGCACGGCGCGGGCCAAGGGCCTGAGCTACCGCGCCACCGTGCTGCGCCACGCCCTGCGCAACGCCCTGAACCCGGTGGTTACGGCCGTGTCGGGCTGGCTGGCCTCGCTGATGGCGGGCGCGTTCTTCATCGAGTACATCTTCAACTGGAAAGGCCTGGGCACCATCACGCTGCGCGCGGTGGAAAACCTCGATTTTCCGGTCGTGATGGGGGCCACGCTGTTCGTGGCGGCCCTGTTCGTGCTCATCAACATCGCCGTGGACGTGCTCTACGCCGTGCTCGACCCGCGGGTGAAAATCAACTAATTGCCCATGCACCTTTCCTTACTCGGCATGCCCGGCTCGGGCAAAACCACGCTGGGCCGGGCCCTGGCCCAGCACTTCAACTGGCGGTTTTTGGACCTGGACGCCGAGATTGTGGCGCAAGCCGGGCAGGCCATTTCAGCCATTTTTGCAACGCACGGCGAGGCCCATTTTCGGCAGTTGGAGGCCGACGTACTGCGGGCCGTAACGGCCCGCCCGGGGCCCCTGGTGCTGGCCACGGGCGGGGGCACGCCCTGCTTCCACGACAACGTTAACGTGCTCAACGCTAGCACGTTCACGCTGTGGCTCGACGTGCCGGTGGCGGTGCTGGCGCGGCGCCTGGAACGCGGCGGCGCGGCGCGGCGGCCGCTGCTGGCGGCCGCGGGGCCCCACTTGGCCACGGCGCTGGCCGAAACCCTGGCGGCCCGCGAGCGGTTTTATTCTCAGGCCCGCTTGCGCTTTGCGGAAACCCGCGTGCCGCTGGCCGCGTTGTTGCCCGCGTTGGCCCAAGCAGGCTTTCCGGCCGGGGCCCCCGTTTAGGCCGGGGTCCGTAAATTTGTGGGCCGAAGTGTTCGCGTAATTCACTCTTCACCTATGCAATCAGCACCCGCAGCTCCTGCCCCCGCCGCCCCACGGCCCAAACACAAAGGGTCGGCCCAGCTTTTTGAAAACCCGCTACTCGAGCGGCTTTCGCACACCCACATCGCCTGGCCGGTGGGCATTTTCATCACCACCGCCCTGCTGAGCCTATACTACGGCTTCACCCACGGCTTCTTGTCGGGGCTCTCGGCGCTGGGGTTGTTCCTAGCGGGCCTGTTCCTGTTCACGTTCGTGGAATACGCGGTGCACCGCTACCTCTACCACCTGCCGGCCACCACGCCGCGCAAGGCCAAGTTTCAGTACACAATGCACGGTGTGCACCACGAATTCCCGAAGGACAAGACCCGGCTGGCCATGCCGCCCATCGTCACGGTGTTCGTGGCGTCGCTGCTGTTTTTTATCTTCCGGCTGGTGTTTGGCAGTTGGGCGTTCGGCATTCTGGCCGGCTTCACGTTTGGCTACGCCTCGTACCTGTTTGTGCACTACGCCATCCACGCGTATTCGCCGCCCAAAAACTTCCTCAAGGTGTGGTGGACGCACCACAGCCAGCACCACTACCGGCAAGATGAGGTGGCGTTCGGCGTAAGCAGCACCCTCTGGGACCACATCATCGGCACCATGCCCAAGGCCCGCCAGGGCGAATAGGGCCCCCAGCCAAGCCACAAAAAAGCGGCGCTTCCCAGTTGGGAAGCGCCGCTTTTTTGTGGGTCGTTGTATCCCAGGATTTTGAGATTGGCTGCTGCCACTGCTAATTTTATTAATGACAAAAGCATGCTGCTGCTCCTAGCAAAAGGTTGAGCCCGGGGCCCCTACCAGTTGCCGCTGGCACCGCCACCGCCGCTGTCGCCGCCCCCAAACCCGCCAAAACCACCGCCTCCACCGCCGCCGCCGCCAAAACCGCCGCCCCCGCCGCCACCGAGTCCGCCGAAGATGATGGGGCCCCCAAAGCCGCCAAACCCACCGCTCCGCCCGCCGCCCCCGCCCCCGCGGCGGCTGATTTGGATGAAGATGAAGACGGCAATCAGGATAACGATGATTAGGCCGAAGCCGGGTCCGCCGCCCCCTTGGCCACTGTCCTGGGCATCGGCCGGGTCGGCCTTATACTCGCCGCGGGCCAGGGCAATGAGCTGGTCAGTGCCGCGGTCGAGGCCCGCGTAGTACTGGTTTTGTTTGAAGGCCGGCACCAGCGTATTGCTGATGATGCGCTTGGCCAGGGCGTCGGGCACGGCTCCCTCCAGGCCCCGGCCGGTTTGGATGCGGGCGGCGTGCTCTTGCTGCGCCACCAGCACTAGAATGCCGTTGTTCCTGCCCTTCTGGCCAATGCCCCAAGCCCGGTACAGCTGCTCGGCGTAGTCGGCAATCTCGTTGCCGCCGAGGTTGGGCACGGTCACGACGGCGATCTGCGACGACGTGCTGTCGTTGTACGCCACCAGCTTTTGCTCCAGCGCGTCGGCCTCCTGGGGTTGCATCAGGTGGGCCAAGTCGTTGACGAGGCGCGGCGGGTCGGGGCGTGCGGGCAAGCCCTGGGCCAGGGCCCCGGTGGCACCCAGCACGGCCAGTAGCAGCCCGCCCAGCACCCGGCGCAGCCAGGGCCGCGCCGCCGCCACCCGTAAGTAGGGGGCCCTGCTCATGAGCGGGGCGACGGCCCGGGGCCGCCGATGGAGATGCTGTCGTCCAGTTCGTTCTGGTCCGTGGCCGCGTCGTAGGGGAAGTAGCGCTTCAGCTGCTCGCCCACCTGGCGGATGCCGTGCTCCAGGCCGGCCACGTAGTTTTCCTGCCGGAAGTGGCCGAGGACCGCCTCCTTGGTGATTTCCCAAAAATCGTCGGGCACAACGGAATTGATGCCAATGTCGCCGGCAATGGCGAACTGGCGGCTGGTCCAGGCCAAGTAAAACAGCACGCCGTTGCGCTGGGCGGTGCGGTGCATGCCCAGCTCGCCAAACACCTGCGCCGCCCGGTCGAGGGGCTCGGGCGTGGGGCAGGTGTCTTCCAAATGCACCCGGATTTCGCCCGACGTGGTGACCTCCGCCTGCCGGATGGCCGCCACCAGGGCCGCGTCCTGCGCGGGGGTGAGGGGAGATTTCATAGTGTTAGGGTTCGAGGCCACGGCTAAAAGAACGTCATGCTGGGCCCGCAAAGCGTCTCTGCGGCCGACTGAGTAGTACCGCCGCGGGAGAGATGCTTCGCAAGCCCAGCACGGCATGCGATTCAAAACGGATGCGGGCGCTTAAAACTGCACCGTGGGGGCCTTGCTGGCGGCAGCGTCGGCTTCGAAGTAGGGCTTCTCTTTGAAACCGAACATGTTGGCAAACAGGTTGTTGGGGAACGAACGAGTGAACGTGTTGTAGTCGGTGGTGGCGCCGTTGAAATCGTTGCGGGCCACGTTGATGCGGTTTTCGGTGCCCTCAATTTGGGCTTGCAACTCCTGGAAGTTGGCGTTGGCCTTCAGCTCGGGGTAGTTTTCCGACACGGCCAGCAACCGGCCCAGGCCGGAGGACAACTGGCTTTGGGCGGCCTGGAATTTCTGGATGTTCTCGGGCGTCAGCTGGTCGGCGTTCAGCTGCACGCTGGTGGCCTTGGCGCGGGCTTCGATGACGCCTTCCAGGGTGGATTTCTCGAAGTTGGCGGCGCCCTTCACGGTGTTCACCAGGTTGGGAATCAGGTCGGAGCGGCGCTGGTAGGCGCTTTGTACGGCGGCCCACTTGTTTTTCACTTCTTGGTCGCGCGTGACCATGCCGTTGTAGCCGCACGACGATTGCGAGAGCAAGATGACGAAGCCAGCGAAGTAGAGGAGAAGGCGTTTCATGAGGAAAAGAGTAAGGTGAAAGAAGGTGAAGGCGAAAGAATGTAGTGCGTGAGCCAACCGAACGGGGCCCCGGCCGGTTGAGGCCCACGGCAGGGCCCCATACGCAACCGGGGCCCCGCGGTTGTTTGCCGGCCGGCGCCGTACTTGCGAGTCGGCGAAGTTGCAAGTACGGCCGGTTTCTTCATTTTTACTTTCCCTCGCTGTGAAAGCCATCATTCCCGTTGCCGGCATTGGCTCGCGCCTGCGCCCCCACACCCACACCCAGCCCAAAAGCCTGGTGCCGGTGGCCGGCAACACCATCCTGGGCCACATCATCGACCGGCTGACGGCCGCCGGCCTCACCGAGTTTGTGTTCATCGTGGGCTACCTCGGCGACAAGGTGGTGAGCTACGTGCGCCGCGAGTACCCCAAGCTACAGGCCACCTTCGTGCTGCAAGAGCCCCGCGAGGGCCTGGGCCACGCCCTGTGGCTGGCGCGCGACACGTTTCGGCACGACCCCGACGGGGTGCTGATTTTGCTCGGCGACACCATTGTGGACGTGGACCTGCCCGCCCTGCTGGCCACGCCCGGCTCGGTGCTGGGCGTGAAGGAAGTGAAAACGCCCTCGCTCTTCGGCATCGTGGAAACGGGCCCCGGCGGCCGGGTGCGCAAGGTGGTGGAGAAGCCCACCATTCCCAAGTCGAACTTTGCCTTGGTGGGCCTGTACAAGCTGGCCGACGCCGAACAGCTGGCCCAGGCCCTGGAGTGGCTCATTGCCAGCAATGTGCGCACCCACGGCGAGTACCAACTCACCGACGCCCTGATGCACCTCATCGAGCAAGGCGAGGAAATGACCACGGCCGCCGTGGACAATTGGTTTGACTGCGGCCGCAAGGACACGCTGCTCGAAGCCAACGCCCGCCTGCTCAACCGGCCCGAATTTTTGGCGCCGCGCGACTACTCCGAGTTTGCTGGCACGGTCATCATCCCGCCCGTGAGCATCGGGCCTGGCTGCCGCATCGAAAATTCCATCATCGGCCCCAACGTGGCCATCGGCGACCGCACCATCGTCGAGCACACCATCCTCAGCAACTCCATCATCGGCTCGTATTCCGAGCTGCGCTCGGCCGTGATGCACGACTGCATCGTGGGCTCCGACGCCTCGTTCCGGGGCCTCAACCACAGCCTCAACATCGGCGACAACACCGAGATTGACTACAGCTAGGGGCCCGGGCCCAACCGTACTCAACTCGCAAAAAAGCGCATTTATTGTTGCAAACCAGCAGCAATAAATGCGCTTTTTTGTGAGCAGTTGATAACGCTATTACATAATAACTTTTTTATAATCAGCCAATTAAGCATTTGCAGTAACTTATTCTATCCATTATTTTATTGTTATGAAAAAACCTGAACGGCAGTGCAGTACGTAAAAAATCTAGTTTTTTATTTTTTAAGCACTACTGTTTTGGTCAAATTCGACACGCTTTCCATCGTGGTGCCCGTTTACAACGAGGCCCGCACGATTCACCAAATCCTGGACCTGCTGCGCGAGTTGCAGCTCGTCAACGGCATCGGCAAGGAAATTATCCTCGTCGACGACTGCTCGACCGACAACTCGGCGGCGACCATCCAAGCCTACGCCGCGCGCTACCCCGACCTGGGCCTGCGCCTGCTTGCCCACCCCGTGAACCAGGGCAAAGGCGCGGCCCTGCGCACGGGCCTGCGGGCCGCCACCGGCGACTACGTCATCGTGCAGGACGCCGACTTGGAGTACGACCCGGAGGAATACAACCTGCTGCTCAAGCCCATCCTGAAGGGCTTTGCCGACGTGGTGTTCGGCTCGCGCTTTTTGGGCGGCAACCCCCACCGCATTTTGTTCTTCTGGCACAGCATCGGCAACTACTGGCTCACGGTGTTCTCGAACATGACCACCGACCTGAACCTGACGGACATGGAAACGTGCTACAAGCTGTTCCGGCGCGACATCATCCAGGGCCTCGATCTACAAGAAAACCGCTTCGGCTTCGAGCCCGAGGTGACGGCCAAAGTGGCGCGGGTGCCCGGCGTGCGCCTCTACGAAGTGGGCATCAGCTACTACGGCCGCACCTACGCCGAGGGCAAAAAGATTGGCTGGCGCGATGGCTTCCGGGCCATCTACTGCATCCTCAAGTACGGCCTGTTCAAAGCCTAAGCCCATGGCGGACGCGGATTTTGACCGGACCGCCGCGGGCCGGTCGGGGTGGTGGTGGCTGGCGCTGGGAGCCCTGCTGGTGGGTGCGGCGCTGCGGCTGTGGCAGTGGCGCCTGGGCACCACATTTTTTATGGACGAGCTGGCCGTGCTGCACAACGTGGCCACCCGCTCGGCTGGCCAGCTGGTGAGCCAGCCGTTGGCCGAGGCCCAGGTGGCCCCGCCCCTGTTTTTATTGTTGGAAAAAGCCTGCCTGGTTTGGTTGGGCCGCTCGGAACAGGCCCTGCGCTTGCCCGCGCTGCTGGCGTCGCTGGCCGCGCTGCTACTGCTGTGGGCCGTGGCCCGGCGCGTGCTCGACGAGCGGGTGGTGCCGCTGGTGCTGCTCACGTTCGCCGTTGGCTTCACCTTTGTGTACTACAGCAACCAGGCCAAGCAGTACGCGGGCGACGTGGCGGCCGCCCTGCTGGTGCTGTGGCTGGCGCTGCGCCTGCGGGGGGCCCCGGGGCCCCCGCTCCGCTTCTGGGCCTTGGCGGCGGGGGCGGGCCTGGTGTTGCCCTTTTACTCGCAGGCGGCGCTGCTGGTGCTGGCCGGCTGCGGCGGGGCCCTGGTGCTGCTGGCCGCCCTCGACGCGGGCCGGCCCCGGCTGCGCGCCACCCTGGCCGTGGTGGGGGCCTGGGCCCTGGGCAGCGGCGCGAGCTTGCTGCTGGCCCAATCCCTGCTGCGCCCGGCCGACCGGAACTTCATGCATTTTTTCTGGCGCGAAGGCTTCCTGCCGCTCACGGCCCGCTTGCCCGTTGTGTTTGCCGGCGAACTAACGGAGCGGTGGGCCAACGGCCTGGGCTGGCCGCACCCCGCCAGCATTTGGTTGGCGGGGTGCGGGGTGGGCATCGGGCTGCTGTGGTGGCGGCGGCGCGAAACGGCGCTGCTGCTGCTGGCGCCCTGGCTGGTGGCCGCCGCCGCTTCGGCGCTTCGGCAGTTTCCCCTGCGCATGCGCCTGATGGATTTTTTGGTACCGACCTTGATACTGTTCTTGTTCAGCGCTTTGCAGGAAGTTGTGCGCTGGGCCCAGCGCCGAAGCCAGCCGCTGGGCTGGGCCGCGCTGGCCTGCTGCGCCGCGCCCATCCTGTACAGCACCACCCGGCACAACTTGCCGCCCTTTTGCGCCGAAGACGCCAAAGCCCTGTACGCCCAACTGGCGCGGGTGCGCCGCCCCACCGACGCGGTGTACGCCTACTACGCCGCCGGCCAAACGCTGCGCTGGTACGGGCCCCAGTACGGCCTTGGGCCGGGGCAGGTGGGCTTGGGCCACTGCTACCGCCACCGGCCCGGGGCCGAGCGCAACTACTTGGCCGAGGTTGATGCTTTCCGGGGCCGGCGGGTGTGGCTGGTGATGATGCACTTCGATCCGTACGAGGCCCAGGCGCTCAACGCGTACTTGGGCAGCATCGGCCGCCGGGGCCCCCGCCTGACGGTTCTTCAGCAGATGCCCGACGAGTCGGTGGGCTACCCCGTGGTGTACGCCCAGCTCTACGACCTGACGGACGCCAAGCGGGCGGCCCGTTTCGCGGCGGCTACGTTCCCGTTGCCGCTGGCCCCGCTTCGGTCCGCCGACGAAATTTGCTGGAGCTGCTACGGCCCCCAGGCCCTCGCCGGCAACCAGTAATAAAGGTGGTGGCGGCTTGGTTTTTGTGCAGGGCTGGGCCAGCAAGGGCCCCCGGGGCTACGGCAGCGGCCGGTGGCGCTAGGCCCCGGCCGGCAGCAGGTGCAGCTGCGCCATTATCTGATCCACCAGGGTTTCGGCCGGCGCGTCGTCGGTAAGGCGCAGGCCGTAGGTGGGCTTTTCGAGCGTGGCCAGCTGCGAATCGAGCATCGACGCCTTCATGTAGTGGCCCTGGCGCGCGGCCAGGCGGGCCTGTAGCACGGCCGGGTCGATGTCGAGAAACACCCAGCTGAGGGGGGCCCCGGCGCCGGCTTGCAAGGTTTGACGGTAGGCTTCTTTCAGCGCCGAGCAGGCCAGCACGGCCCCGCCCGCTTCCCGCCACTGGCTGAGGTCGGCGGCCAGGGTGGCCAGCCAGCCGGCCCGGTCTTCGTCGGTGAGGGGGTGGCCACTGGCCATTTTGGCCACGTTGGCGGCCGAGTGGAAATCGTCGCCGTCGTAAAACGGCAGGCCCAGGCGCGCGGCCAGCAACTGGCCCACGGTGGTTTTGCCGCTGCCCGAGACGCCCATGACAATGATGAGGGGTTGGTTCATGGACCTAAGTAACGCCTTTGGCTGAGCTTGGGTTGGCGCGCCGAAGTTATTTCCGCGCCCGCCGCCGCGGTGGGGCCCCGCGCGGTAGCGTAGGCGCCACGAGTCCGCAATGAGCGCAATAAGTATTAACGAGTGAGCGGGCTACTGCGCTATTCGCAATGCTCGTCGCGGACTCGCAAAACCCACACCACGGGCGGGGCCCCAAATTTCTAACCCAGCGCGGGCTGGCGTACTTTGCGGGCCTTACCCGCCGTTTGTTACGCATGATGTTTCGTCGCTTTTCGCTCTTGCTCGCTTTGCCCCTGGGCTTGCTGGCCGCCCGGCCCACGCCGGCCCAAACGCCCCTGGGCCAGCCCTCGCTCGACGAGGCCAAGGTGCAGATTTGGTGCGCCACGGCCCGCTTCGTGTACGACGACGCCGGCCGGCCCGGCCTGAAAAGCACCGTGCGCTGCGCCGGGGCCGACCTGCCCGCCCTGGCCGCCAGCCTGCGGCCCGACAGCCTGCGCGTGTACTCGGTGCTCTACCAGCCCATCGAGGGCCGGGGCGCCATTTACCAAGGCAAGAAGGGCACGCCGGCCCAGCTCGGGGCCCTAGTGAAAGCCATCGTGCAGAAGCTGAAAGCCTCGCCCGCCCGCCGCCGCGACCCCGCCCGCCTGGCCCGCCTGCAAGCCCTCGAAACCGCCCTGGCCAACTACGTGGCCCACGGCACGCCCCCCGGCGACGTGCCCGCCGCCATGGTGCCCGCCACCGCCGACACCGCCGCCACCGCCGACCACGGGGCCCCCGGCCCGGCCGAAGCCGCCGAGGCCCAGGCCGTGCGCGACGCCAACCCCGGGGCCCTGCGGCCGCTGGGCACGGCTGCGCCGTCCACCACGGCCAGCTTGCTCGACCGCTTCGCCGCGCCGCTGGCCCTCATTTTGGGCATTTTGAGCTTGGTGCTGTACGTCATGCTGCGCATCAGCCTGGGGCAGTGGCGGCGGCAGCAGCGCCGCGAAACCCTGAGCGCCACCCACGCCGCCGCCGGGGCCAAAACCGCCGCCGAGCAAGCCGCCGCCGCCGTGGCCGACGCCGCCGCCCGCGTGAAGCGCGCCGAAGCCCTGGTGCTGGCCGCCGCCCCCGGCGAGGGCCCCGCACCCGCCGCGCCCGCCCACCTCACCCCCGCCCAGCGCCTGGAAGTGGAACGCCTCGTGAGCCAGCGCGTGGACGAGGAAATGGCCTGGCTGCGCGCCCAGCTGCCCGAGCTGCTGGCCGGAGCCGCCGGGGCCCCGCCCGCCCCCGAGGCGGCGGAGTAACCAGCAGGGCAGCCGGCTATTATATATTTGAAAAATACTACTGCGCTCCGGCTCTCTCTTCCTCCGTATGAACACAACTCACAAACTGGTCCTGTTGGGGCTACTGGGGGCCCCGGCCGCCTGCCGCGCTACGCCCCCGCCCCGCAACACGCTTCCCAACCACCAGGCCCTCACCGAAATGACGGTGCCCGAGTTTGGCGAGCCCGCCCACGCCAAGCGCCCCGAATACGTGCCCCCCATTGCCCCCAAACCGCCCGTGAAATACCCCGTTGCCCGCAAAACCGACCAGGTTGACGACTACTTCGGCACCAAAGTGCCCGACCCCTACCGCTGGCTCGAAAGCCTCGACACGCCCGAAACCAAGGCGTGGGTGACGGCCGAAAACGAGGTGACCTTTGGCTACCTCGGCCAGATTCCGTTCCGCGACAAAATCCGCGACCGCCTCACCAAGCTCTGGAACTACGAGCGCTACGGCGTGCCCGAGCAGGTGGGCGAGCGGCTGGTGTTCAGCAAAAACGACGGCCTGCAAAACCAAGCCGTGGTGTACGTGCAAACCGGCGCGGCCGAGCCGCAGGTGCTGCTCGACCCCAACAAGTTCTCGGCCGACGGCACGACGGCCCTGGCGGGCACGGCCTTCAGCAACGACCACCGCTACCTGGCCTACGCCACCAGCGGCGGCGGCTCGGACTGGCACCAGGTGAAAATTATGGACTTGACCACGAACAAGACCCTGCCCGAAACCCTGGACTGGGTGAAGGTGTCGGGCACGTCGTGGGTGAAAAACGGCTTCTACTACAGCCGCTACGACGCGCCCAAGGCCGGCGAAAACGGCCTGGCCGGCAAAAACGAGTTCCACAAGGTGTACTTCCACCAGCTGAATACGCCGCAGAGCGCCGACCACCTGGTGTACGAGAACAGGGCCATGACGCTGGGCTTCCGCACGGCCGACGCCACGGAGGACGAGCGGTTCCTGACCCTGTCGCTGACCGACGGCAAGGCCGACGGCAACCGCCTGCTGGTGCGCGACCTGCGCGACCCCAAGCAAGCCGCTGCCTGGACCACGCTCATCAGCTCGTACGAGTTCCAGAACAGCGTGGTGGGCAACGTGGGCGGCGAGGTGCTGGTGTACACCAACTTCCACGCGCCGCGCTTCCGGGTGGTGGCCATCGACCCCAAGAAGCCCCAGGAAGCCAGCTGGCGCACCGTGCTGCCCGAGGGCCCCGACAAGCTCGAAGGCATCAGCCAGGTGGGCGGGCGCCTGGTGGCCACGTACTTGCACGACGCCAGCTCGCAGGTGAAGGTGTACGACGAGGCCGGCAAGTTTCAGCACGACGTGGCGCTGCCGGCCATCGGCACGGCCAGCGGCTTCGGCGGCCGGCGCACGGATAAGGCGGTGTACTACGCCTTCACGTCGTTCACGTACCCGACCACAATTTACAAGTACGACCTGGCCACCAACGCCAGCACCGTGTTTAGGGCCCCCACGGTGGACGTGAACCCGGACGACTACCTGACCACCCAAATCTTCTACGCCAGCAAGGACGGCACGAAGATTCCGATGTTCATCGTCCACAAAAAAGGCGTGAAGCTGGACGGCCACAACCCGACCTACCTCTACGCTTACGGCGGCTTCAACATTTCGCTGACGCCGGGCTTTTCGGTGGCACGCATGCTGTGGCTGGAGAACGGCGGCGTGCTGGCCATCCCCAACCTGCGCGGCGGCGGCGAGTACGGCGAGGCCTGGCACCAGGCCGGCATGACGCCCCGCAAGCAGAACGTGTTCGACGACTTCATTGCCGCCGCTGAGTATTTGAAGGTCAGCCAGTACACTGATTACGAGCACCTGGCCATCGCCGGCGGCTCGAACGGCGGCTTGCTGGTGGGCGCCACCATGACCCAGCGCCCCGACCTGTGCAAGGTGGCCCTGCCCGCGGTGGGCGTGATGGACATGCTGCGCTACCAGGACTTCACTATCGGCTGGAACTGGGCCCCGGAGTACGGCACGAGCAAGGACGCCAAGCAATTTGCGAACCTCTACAAGTTCTCGCCGCTGCACAACCTGAAGCCGGCCGCCTACCCGGCCACGATGGTGACCACCGCCGACCACGACGACCGCGTGGTGCCGGCCCACTCGTTCAAGTTTGCCGCCGCCCTGCAAGCCGCCAACACGGGCCCCAACCCCACCCTGATCCGGGTGGACGTGAACGCCGGCCACGGCGCGGGCAAAAGCACCAAGCTCCAAATCCAGGAATGGGCCGACGTGTGGAGCTTCTGCTTCGCCAACATGAACGTGACGCCCAACGTGAAATAAGTTGGCGCCCGGGGCCCCACCGGCCCAGCCGATTACGTAAAGCAGCACGTCGCCGCCCGGCAACCGTGCGTAACTTGCGGCCCCAAACTGCTCATCTCCTTCCATGAAAAAGCTGCTGTTTCCCGGCCTGTTGGCCGCCCTGGTTTCGCTCTCGCTCACTTCCTGCGGCTCGTCGGCCGACGCCACCGACGACGACGCCCGCGTGACGGCCCTGCCCCCGCTGCCCCCGGCCCCCGACTCGGCCAAGGGCGCCAAGCAGCCCGCGGCCATGCGCGAGCTGAACTCGGTGAACGCCACCCAGGACATCAAGAAGATGCAGCCGCAGATGTAATCCCTTCGCCCTCAAGTTGCCATGAGCAGTGAACAATGTCGTTGAACGACGTTTTTCACTGCTCATTTTTGTTGCCCGCCGCCGCGGGCGCCCGTTCCTGCCTTTACCGCTTCCTGCTACCCGCCCATGCCCGATTTCCCCGTTCTCCGCCGCGGCACCGCCGCCGACTTGCCCCAGGTGCTGGCCCTGATCCAGGAGCTGGCCGTGTACGAAAAAGCGCCCGACGCCGTGACCAACACCTTGGCCGCCATGCAGCGCGATGGGTTTGGGCCCCAGCCCATTTTCGGGTTTTTTGTGCTCGAAACCGCTGACCACCAGCTCATCGGCCTGGCCTTGTTCTACACCGCTTATTCTACCTGGAAGGGCCGGATGCTGTACCTCGAAGACCTGATCATCACCGAAGCGGCCCGCCGCGGGGGCCTGGGCCGGCTGCTGTTCGACGCCGTGGTGGCCGAGGCCCGCGCCACCGGGGCCCACCGCCTGAAGTGGCAGGTGCTGGACTGGAACGCGCCCGCCATCGGCTTCTACCGGAAGCTGGGGGCCAACATCGAAACCGAGTGGCTGAACGGCAACCTCGACGCGGCGCAGCTGGCCGCGTACGCCGTGGGGCCCGCCGCGCTGGCGGCCGCCGCCAGCGCCTTGCCCAGCTTCTAGTGCCGCGCTACATTTGGGGCATTGGCCTGGCCCACAGGCTTTGGCCGCGCCTGAACCCGTTCTCCTCCCACTGTTTTTTTCTATGAACCGACTCGGTATGCTTCGTTGGGCCGTGGCCCTGTGCACGTATTTGCCGGCCGCGGCCCAGTCCCCCGCGCCGCCCGTGACGCTGGACGTGGCGGCGGTAGACGCCGTGGTGGCGCACGCCTTGCAAACCTTCAAGGTACCCGGCATGGCGGTGGCCGTGGTGAAAGACGGGAAAGTGGTGCTGGCCAAGGGCTACGGCGTGCGCTCGGTGGCCACCAAAGCGCCGGTGGACGCTAACACGCTGTTCGGCATCGCCTCGAACACCAAGGCCTTCACCACGGCGGCCCTGGGCCTGCTCGTGGACGAGGGCAAGCTGCGCTGGGACGACAAGGTGACGGACTACATTCCCGAGTTCAAGCTGTACGACCCCTACGCGACGGCCGAGTTCACGGTGCGCGACTTGCTGTGCCACCGCAGCGGCCTGGGCCTGGGGGCCGGCGATTTGATGTTCTTCCCCGACTCGACCAATTTCACGCTCAAGGACGTCATCCACAACCTGCGCTACCTCAAGCCGGCGTCGTCGTTCCGCACCAAGTTCGACTACGACAACAACCTGTACCTGGTGGCGGGCGAAGTGGTGGCGCGCATCAGCGGCCAGCCGTGGGCCGATTTTGTGGAAGCCCGCCTGCTGAAGCCGCTGGGCATGAGCCACAGCGCCGCCGCCTTCGCCCGCCTGCCCGATGCCACTAACGTCATCGACGCCCATTCCGAAATAGACGGCCAAGTCCGCGTCATTCCGCGGGACCGCGACGTGATAGGCGGCGCGGCCGGCGGCATCTACAGCAGCGTGAACGACTTGAGCCTCTGGGTGCGGATGCTGCTGGGCGGCCCGGGGGCCCCGGCCTCGCTGCTGAAGCCGGCCACCCAGTACGAATTGTGGAGCCCGCAAACCATTTTGCGCGTGCGGGCCACGCCTACGCCGTACAATACGCACTTTGGGGCCTATGGCTTGGGCTGGTTCCTGCGCGACGTGCGCGGCTACAAGGAGGCCGCGCACACCGGCGGCCTGCCCGGCATGGTGACGCAGGTGGTGCTGGTGCCCGAGCAGCACCTGGGCATCATCGTGCTCACCAACCAGGAAAGCGGGCTCGCCTTCACGGCCGTCAACGACTTCATCGAGGACCAGTACCTGGGCCTGCCCGCCCACGACCCGGTGGCGGAGATGGCCGAGCGCGCCAAGGCGTACATCGGCGGCTACGACCGCGACCTGGCCACCGCCATGAAGCAGGTGGCCCTGGCCCAAAAAGCCGCCCCCAAGCGCCCCAACTACGCGCCGTACCTCGGCCGCTACCACGACGCTTGGTTTGGCGACGTGACCCTCGCCGCCCAGGGGCCCCAACTGTGGCTGCGGGCCGCCCGCTCGCCGCGCTTAGTGGGCCAGCTGCTGCCCTACCGCGGCAACACCTACGTGGTGCGCTGGCGCGACCGCACCTTCCACGCCGACGCCTTCGCCACCTTCGCCCTCGACGAGCAGGGGCAGGCCACCGGCCTGAGAATGAAACCGGTATCCGAGGAAACCGATTTCAGCTACGACTTCCAGGATTTGGATTTGCAGCGCGTGCCGCAGGGCCCCGGCGCGGGCCAGTAGCCCTACAAGCGCAGGAATTTGCGGCTCTGGTTGTTGCCCTGCCCATCCTGCCAGCGGAAGATGTAAAAGCCCCGCGGCAGGGCCTCCACGTCGAAGGTGAGCACGTTGAGGCCGGGCTGCACGGCGGCGGCGGCCAAGCGGTAGCGCCGGCCCAGCTCGTCGTAGATGCTGTAGGTCAGGGCCGTGTCGTTGCCGGCCGGGTACTGAAGGTTGAGCTGCGTGCCGGTGACGGGGTTGGGAAACAGCGCGGCCACGGGCGCGGCACTGGGGGCCACGGGCAAGGGCGCGGCGTAGTCGCGGGTGCCGTCGGGGCGCAGCAGGGCCAGGCGGTAGTACACGAGGCGGGCGGCGGGCTGGGCATCGACGGCCTGGTAGGTGCCGCCGGGGGCCCCCAGCGCCACGGTGGCCACGGGCTGCCAGCCGGCGGTGGCCGCGGCGGTGTCGAGGCCGGCGCTGCGCTCCACCACAAAGCCGGCCAGGAAGCACTCGTCCCGGGTGGTCCAGCGCAGCACGGGGCCCGGGCCAGCCTCCACGGCGGCGCTGAGGGCCGTGAGCGGCGCTGGCAGCAAGGCCGGCCCGCCGCAGCCGCGGTTGCGGAAGCTGCGGGTGCGCAGCACCTGGCGGCCGCCGGCCACGTCGCTTTCGGCGGCCAGGAGGCGCGTGTTTTGGCCCCGGGCCACGGCGTAGTGCATGATGGCCCCCGGCCGGATGAGGTGCGCCAGCTGCTGGGCGTGGCCCAGCTCGTGCACCGCCACCGTCTCAAAATCAACCGCTAAGCCCACCGTCAGCGCCGGTCCGAACTGAAACGCGGCCGCGCTGCTGAACTGCATGTCCACTTCGCCCACGTAAAATATTACCGAGCGGTCGGCCGCAAAGCAGCCCTGGTAGTAGCTGGTGGTGCGGCCCAGCACGCCGGCCGGCAGCGCGGCGCTGGCCAGGTCGAAGGCCACCGTGCTGCGGCCGTCGCTGGCGATGTCGTTGGCCGGCGCGGCGTCGCCCAGGGCCCAGTTCATGCCCGTTTGGCAGCGCCAGTTGGCCAGGGCCCGCTGCCAGGCCGCGCCGGCGGCGGAGTTGTCCCCAAAGTTGGGGGCGAAGTGGAACGTGAGGCCACCCAGGCCGTTGGTGGCCACGTGGTTGGGGCGCTGCACGGTGGGCGGCAGGTCGGTGCTCTGCACGTTGCTGAGGGCGTACACCACCGTGAGCAGCTGGGGGCTGGCGCCCACGGTGCCGCCGTCGGGCGTGACGCGCACCAGGCCCGAGCCCGCCGGGTGCCCGCCCAGGCCCGACGACGGTACCCGCACCTGAACGGCTCCGTCGGCCCAGGCCACGTAATCAGAAGCCAGCGGCTGTTCGAAGGTGCGCCCGCCGTCGTCGGCGTTGGCGAACTCAACGAAGCCCGCGCCCCGCACCGCCCCAAACCCGCTGCCCCGGATGGTGAGCACCGCCCCGGTGCCCGCCGTGAGTTGCACCGGCTGCAACCCCGAAATGGTGGCCACCGCCGTGCCCTTGGCGGCGGCCAACTGATGCGCCTGGGCAGCCACCAGCGCCGGGTTGGGCTGCAAGGCGCGGCGCACCTGGGCCCCCTGTGGGTCGAGGGCGCGGTAGAAAGCGGCGTCGATGGCCGGGTAGGCCCGGACCGGGTCGGCGGCGGTGGCGTGGGCCAAGTCGTAGGCCACGAAGCCCTGCGCGCTGCCGTAGGCGGTGTACGCGGGCCCCGCCAGGCCCAGCCCGGGCCACGGCGCGGGCCCCAGAAACAGCACGCCCTGCTGGCCCGGCGCCAGGCGCAGTGTGTTGGTCAGCACTTGCTGGTCAAGGCCCAGCCGCCCGCCCTCGGTCACCACCACCAGGCCGGTGGTGTCGGCCGCGCTGCCCTTTAGCAGGCCGAACACCCGCAGCCGGTGCCGGGTGAACAGGTGCCGGTGGCCGGCGTCCCAAAAACCCTGCGCGTCCAGCACCTGGGCCTCCACGATGAGCGGGGCCCCGGCGGCGCGCGCGGCGGGGGCCAGCGGCACCAGCCCGCAGGCAACTTCGGCGGCGGGGGCCCCAGGGGCCTGGGCGGCGGCGGGTCCGGCGAGGGCCCCGGCGGCCAGCGCCAACAGCGCCGCCCAGCGGCAAGCATTCGGAATAGAAAGCGGCATAAACAACGGCGCAGGGGTAGGAAAGCCTAAGGTACGAGGGGCCCGGCGGGGGCGGGCTGCGGCTGCCACGAGGGCCCGCCGCCGGCCACGCAGGGCCAGCCGTCGGGGCCGTAGTCGAGCCGGTCAAGCAATAGGACGCGGCGGGCGTAGCCCTCCGAATCGTCGATGGCGGCAAAGGTGGGCCGGGCCGGGTCGATGGCGTGGTAGGCCAGCCAGTCGTGGCCCGCGGCGTCGGTGATTACGCAGTTGTGGCCCGGCGCCCGCCAGTGCGCGTTGGCCGCCAGCACGGGCGCGGGCTGCACCTCGTAGGGCCCCGTGGCGGCGCGGCTGCGGGCCACCAGCACGGCGTAGTGCGCGTGGGGCCCGCAGCAGTTGTCGCCCGAAAAAAACAGGTAGTACCAGCCCCCGCGCCGGTGCACCCAGCTGCCCTCGATGAGGCGGTGGTAGTTCTCTGCATCGTCGGCGGGCCCGCTGGGCCAAACCAGGGCTTGCGGCGCACTCTCAGGCGCGAAGCTCACTCGATCTTCGGCCAACGCCTGCACCCACAGGGGCCCGAAGCCCGAGCCCCAATACAGCCAGTGCTTGCCCGTGGCGGGGTCGTCGTAGGCCATCGGGTCGATGCAGGTGAAGCCGGGGCCCCGGCGCAGCGGCCGGCCGGCGTCCACGAACGGGCCGGCGGGCGCGTCGGCCACGGCCACGGCCAGCGCCAGGGCCCCGTCGGGCGCGTCGTCGGGCCGGGCCGAATAGTACAGGTAGTAGCGGCCGGCGGCTTCGTGCACGTGGGGGGCCCAAAATTTCTGGGTACCGGCGGCCCAGGCGGGCTTCTGAGGCAGCGCATCGCCGAGGTAGTCCCAGGCCACCAAGTCGCGCGAGCGGGCCACCTGGATGTTCACGATTTGGCCGTCGGCCCGCCGGGTTTGGGTGCCGTAGGCGTAGTACCAGCCGTCGGGGGCCCCGATGACGGTGGGGTCGGGAAAGTTGTCGTCGAGGATGGGGTTGGTGTACATTTTTGGGGAAGTGAAAAGCGGGGGGCGGCAACGACTACCGGGCAGCCGGCGAAAGCCAGCAGCCCGGCGCCCGGGGCCCAAACAGGGGCCCCGCACTGCCTTACGCAAGCCGCGCCAACCTGCGCCGGCGCTGCCGTTCTTTGCGCCGGCATTTTCCCATTCATTCCCGTTTTTTCTTTGAAAACCTCCATTTTCGGCTTGGCCGCGCTGCTGCTGGCGGCGCCCGCCGTGGCCGCCCCGGCCCCCAAAGAGCTGACCTACACCGTGAGCATGGACCCAGCCGCGGGGCCCCACCAGTTCCAGGTGCGGCTCGAAACGCCCAAGCTCGGCAAGGAGCAGGCCGTGTACCAGTTTGCCGCCACCGCGCCCGGCACCTACCAGGTGATGGACATGGGCCGCTACGTGCGGCAGTTCGCGGCCTTCGACGCCAAGGGCAAGCCGCTGGGCAGCAAGCAAATCGGCCCCAACCAGTGGGAGCTGGCCCAGCCCACCAAAACCCGCGAAATCCGCTACACCATCGCCGAGACCTGGGCCACCCCGGTGCCGGAGCACGACGTGTACCGCATGTGCGGCTCGTCGCTTGAGCCCGACCACGCCCTCGTGAACGGCCAAACGGTGCTCGGCTACCCGCAAGGCTGGCAAGCCAAGCCGCTGCGCCTCAAGCTGAACTGCCCCACCGCCTGGACCGTGGGCACCGTGCTCGTGCCCGACGGCGACGGCTACTTCCACGCCAAAAGCTACGACCAGGCCGTGGACTCGCCCATCCTGCTCGGCAACCTCACCAACGCCCAAACCAAGGTTGGCAACGCCGACGTGGCCCTGTACTGCTACTCGGCCACCGGCCTGGTGCAGGCCACCCCGCTGCTGGCCGACATGCAGAAAATGCTGGGCGCCGCGCAGGCCTTTTTGGGCGGCGACTTGCCAGTGAAGCGCTACGCGTTCCTCTACCTGTTCAGCGACAAGTCGGCCGGGGCCTGGGAGCACTCCTACAGCTCGGAGTACATCCTGCGCGAAGGGGCCCTGACGCCGGAGTTTGCCCAGGGCGTGGTGGACATCGCCGCGCACGAGTTCTTCCACATCGTGACGCCGCTCAACATCCACTCCGAAATCATCGAGCACTTCAACTTCGTGCACCCCACCGGCTCCGAGCACTTGTGGCTGTACGAGGGCGTGACGGAGTGGGCCGCGCACACGATGCAGCTGCGCGGGGGCCTGGTGCCGCTCGACAACTACCTCGCCACGCTGCACAACGAGGAGCGCTACGACCGCACCCGCGCCGACACCACGTACTCGCTCAGCAAGCTGGGCCTCAACTCGTTCTCCGACGAGGGCCAGCGCCAGTACGGCAACATTTACCAGCGCGGGGCCCTCACCGCCAGCGCCCTCGACCTGCGCCTGCTCGAGCTGAGCCACGGCACCCGCGGCCTGCGCGACGTGCTGCTGCAGCTGGCCAAGCAGTACGGCCCCGACCGCCCCATCAGCGAAAAGAACTTCTTCCAAGACTTCACCGCCCTCACCTACCCCGAAATTGGCGACTTCTTCCGGCGCTACGTGCAGGGCGCCGAGCCGCTGCCGCTGCGCGCGTACTTCGGCCGCGTCGGCATCCGCTACGACGCCGTGCTGCACACCGGCCGCCAATTGGCCACCCTGGGGGCCCCCGTGGCCTACCAGGTGCGCGGCGACGAGGTGTTCTTCCGCCAGGTGAGCCCCGCCCTGCAAGCCGCCGGGGTGGCCGCCGGCGACCAGCTCACGGCCGTGGACGGCGCCGTGGTGGACCGCCGCAACTACGCCGCTGCCCTCGACAAAATCAGTGCCCGCCCCGCCGGCACTGCCCTGCCCCTGGGCATCCGCCGCGCCGGGGCCCCCGCCCAAACCGTGCGCGTGCAGCCCGTCGTCGCCGAAGACGTCCAGCGCTACCGCTTCGCCCCCGACCCCGCCGCCACCCCCGACCAGTTGGCCGCCCGCGCCGCCTGGCTGAAAAACCTGTAGGGCCCCAGGCCCCAAAACGAGAGAAGCCCCGGCTGCTGGTGCGGCCGGGGCTTCTCTCGCCTCGAAGTGCCTAGTGTTGGTAACGTTTATCTATTCTACTAGTCATTTTTTCAAAACGAAAAATTTATGGTGAGTTCAGATTGTAAATAACTTCTCACCATCAGCACCGTTATATCTCACTTGTGCTGGTTAATATACTCAACGCAAAATATTTTTTATCAACAATTACGTTTATCTGAGTAGCGAAAACTACGCATAATTTTCAAGGGTGGAAGCTTTCTCAGAAAGGTTTGACGACTGGCAGATAATGTTTGAAAGAACTGTGTACCCACCACATCGGGTAGTTATAGCTTCACGTACTTGGCGAATTTTATGCAGGGCAGCTATTACTATTCATGGATAATACTGGTCAAGTGTACGGGGGGTTTGCTAATTACTTATGCTTCATCATTAGTAGCACAGCAACCATAAAATTATCTGGTTAAACCACCCAACGGAAGAAATGAAGAAATGCTTAAGCTTTTTATATAAGAGCGAGGGAATAATTAATAAAAACGCCCCCACTTTATTTAAAGCAGGGGCGTTTTTATTGGCAAGTGGCAGGCTTATTCCGCTGCTTTCTTTGGGCGGCCGGGTTTCTTGCCTGGTGTGCTGGAGGCCTCGCTGGTCGTTTCGTCTTTGGGGGCCCGGGGTTGGCGCGGTTTGCGCTCTTTTGGGGTGACCACGTAATCGTCCGCGAGCACGGTTTCCATTTCGCTAAGCGCACTCTGCAATACATCTAATGCCCCCGTCACTTTTTTCAGGGTCCGCTTTAGATCTGCTTTAACTGCGTCCGCCTGCTGGGCGGATTCGACAACTTTTTGGAATTCATCAAAATTCAAAGCCATGCTATTAAAAAATAAAATTGCGTAATTACTACAAAACAAAAGTAGTGGAAATGAGCAGAAACCCGCCATTTATTTTTGGTACGTATAAATTACCGTGGCTGGCTCAATTAGTACAAAAAACGTCTCGTTTTTGCAATAAACGCGCACAAGCTTCCCCCTATTGCCGTTGTTTAATGCTGGCCAGAACGGAAAAATGACCGTTTGGCAATAGCCCGTATTTGGCTGATGTGGCGCAGCTTATTCAGAAATTATTACTTAAGACTGGAAGTAAATGAACGGCTGCATTTTGGCTAATTCTACTTGGACGACGAGCCACATAACGGCCGCCACGAGAACAGCCTAGGCGAGCACCGCGTGACGGCCCATTAGGCTTTCGAACCGGAAGGCGAAGCCATCGGGAAGGAAGTACAGGCGGTAGCCCAGCGCTAGAACGTGGGGCGTCACGGCCCGCCACTGCGCGGCCCCAATTGCCCCAGCCGGGACTGCATCACCGCTAACAGCACCAATAGTAATGCGCAAAGTGTTGGCACGGAGGCCATTAATAGCGGAAACAAGCGCTTGGCAATGGCTGCGCCGCCCTGCACGCTCACAATTGCATGCAGCACGGCCGGCACGACGGGCAGCAAAAATCAAAAAGACCGCGGCGTAACGAGGCAAGCCGCCGCATACTCGGCGGAGCAAGTGTGGGGAAAGTTCGCCTACCTGCGCCGCTCGGCCAAGCACCCGTGGGGCCTCACCGTTTTTTCCAAAACGAGAGAAGCCCCGGCTGCTGCTGTAGCCGGGGCTTTTCTCGTTTCAGGGAAGCACCGTTACAGCCCCACCCATTGGTCATCCATATTTTTGAGCATAAGCCACAGAGAAGTGCACCGTTCCGCTATCTTCCTTCTGGCTCTAACGCCTTTCTCACGTGCTCGGTCTTGTAAGATAATTTGCTTCAACTCGCGCATATTTCAGGCGTACCAGTTAAGGGTTTTGAGGCCGTTATTTCCCAGATGAAACAATTAAGAATCCCAGGTGGCATTGCTTTAGAAGCTGCAAAGCGGAGCTGATCCAACTGCCCACGGGCCCCGCCCTACTACGGCCGCAGCATGTGGATGTGCTCGATGTCGTCCTCCAGGTACACGTCGCCTACTTGTTCAAAGCCAAGGCTGCGGTAGAATTCGCGCAGGTAGAATTGCGCCCCGATTTGGATGGGCTGGGGGCCCCACTGCGCCGCGCACTGGGCCAGGGCCTCGCGCATGAGCTGCCGCCCCAGGCCGTGGCGGCGAAACGCCGGGGCCACCGCCACCCGCCCAATGCTGGCCTCGGGGTAGCTGCGGCCCGCCGGAAACAGCCGGGCGTAGGCCGCCAGCTCGCCGGCTGCGGTGCGGCCCAGCAGGTGGAGGGCGTCGGCGTCGTGGCCGTCAATGTCTTGAAACGCACAGGTTTGCTCCACCACAAACACGGCGCTGCGCAACTGAAGCAGCGCGTAAAGCTCGGGTACCGACAAGGCGGCGAAGGGCTGGAGAGTCCAAGCGAGGGTCATGAGGCGGGGCACTGGGTGGGGCGCAAAGATGCGCCCCACCCAGTGCCCCGCGGGCGGCGCGGCGCGCCCACTGGCGCGGCACCAGCTTAGTGCAGCGAAGCCAGGTAGGTCAGGTTGGAGCCCAGGCGTTCGCTGCTCACCAAATCCTGAAACTTGGCGAACTGGGCTTCGGTGAGCACTGGGCGCAACAGGGTGGCCAGCTCGTCGGGGGTAGGCGTGCCCAAGGTGTGGGTTTTGAGCAAGTGTTGAATTTCGAGGGCCTGGCGGCTGGGCACGCGCAGCGTGGCCACGAGGAAACGCACCAGCGGCCGGGCACCTTCGTGGTGAGGCCAGGGGCCCCGGGCGCAGGGCGCGGCCACGGAGGTTCCGAGAGCTAACATCGACAAGCAGAGAGCCAACAGTGCAGTTTTCATGGAGCAAGCGAAAAAATCCAATCGTAAAGAAGACCTAGCCAAACCCGCCTGCCCGTGGTAGCATTTATTGGCGGTTGCTTTGTATTACAAATGTGCTAGCGTTTTCTTGGCCCGCCAGCGTGCACCGGGCAGATGGCAACGAAAACCCGGCCAACGGTGCGTTAGAACCGGTGAATTAAACCGGGCGTGGGCCAACAGCCGCCCGGATAGAGTGCAGCCCAGGCCGGGTATTGTGCCAACGCCCGCGGCGTTACAACAAGCGCCGCAAGCCAGCCGCGGCGTTAGCGTCGCCGGGGCGAATCAGCAGTACCCGGTTGTAGAGGGCGCGGGCTTCGGGCTTCTTGCCCAGGCTGAGGTAGGCAAAGGCCAGCGAGAGGTTGGTGTCGTAGTCGAACGGGTAGAGGTTGACCACCTTCTCGAAGTAGCGGGCGGCCCGGTCGAACTGCTTGCGGTTGAGGTAGATGACGCCCGTCCAGTAGTTGGCCTGGGTGTTCTGGGGGTCTACTTTCAGGATGCCGTCGTAGAGGCCCAACATTTTTTCGACCTGGCCCAGCGCGTTCAGCGGCTTCACCAGGCCAAACTTGGGCTCGACGGCGTAGGGGCGCTGCTCCACGGCTTTCTGGTAGTACGCGGCCGAGGTGGTGTAGTTTTTAGCCAAAAAATACAGCCAGCCGAGGCGCAAATTTTGCTCGTAGGAACCGCTGTAGGCCCCGCGCAGCGGCGCGATGGCCTCGGCGTAGTCGGCCTTGGCCTCGGCGGCGTAGCTGGCGGCGAAGGCGGCGGGCTGGTCCTGGGCGCGGGCCGCACGGGGCCCCAGCAGCACGAGCAACGCAGCGGCCAGCAGGGGCTTTACCAGGTCCATGAGAGGGCAGAAGTGAGGGAATACAGGGCATAGGGCTGGCCCGACACCAGGTCGCGCCGCTCTTCGGCGCCGGCGGCGAGGCGCAGCAGCAAGCGCGGCGGCAGCAAAATAAGCACACTGGCGGCTGCCCGGCGGCACAGCGGGTCGAGCAAGTTGTAGACGTACGCGCCGTCGAGTTCGGCCAGCACCGGCACTTGGCCCCAGCTGGCGTAGGCCTCGGCCCACAGGCGGGGGCGCAGCTGGCCGCCGGCCCCCAGCAGGCCGTTGGGGTAGGTGCGCCCGCCGGCCGCGTGCACCGCGCTGGCCCGCCCGTAAGCGTAGAGGCGCAGGTTGCCGAGCGGGTACACCGTCAGGCGCAGGTCGTACTGCCGGCGGGCGGTGTCGGCCAGGGTGCCGGCGTAGGCCCCCGCCTGGGCTGCCCAGTAGGGACGGGCGTAGGCCACGGCCAGGTAGCCCAAGCGGCCGGGCGCAGCCAGGCGGCCCAGGTGGCCGCTGAGGTAGTGGTAGGCGGCCTTGGCCTGCCAGCGGGGCCCCAACTGGCTGGTGAGCAAGGCGTGGTACTGGGTTTGGCGGAGGTTCGTGGTTTCGTCGCTGCCCGGGCGGTCGGGGTTGGGCAGTTCCACCTGCTGGCCGTAGTAGCTCAGGTTTTGGGTGAGGAGCAGGCGGGGCCCCAGGCGGCTGCCCAGGCCCAGGCGGCCGTAGCCGGCCGTGCCGCGGTGGCGGTTGCTGGTGAACTGCGCGCTGCCCTCGGCCTCCACCTGCGCCACGGCCCGGAAGGCTTCCAGGTGCAGCCGGCCCCGGGCCGAATCGGGCAGGGCGCGGGCCAGCAGGCGGGCCGGGCCGGGTTGGTTCAGGGCCAAATACGCCTGCACCGCGCCGTAGCAGGCGGCGGTGTCGACGGGGTTTTGGCGCAACGCTGCGCCGTAGTGGCGCAGCGCAGCGGCGGGGCGGCCCTGCGCCAGGGCCCCGGCGCCGCGGCGGCGGCGCAGGGCGGGGTAGTCGGTGCCCAGGGCTTCGGCGGCGCGGCCCACCGAGTCGAGGGCCGCCCAGCGCCCCTGCGCCAGCAGCGCGGCCGACAGGCTGTCGGCGTACGCATAATCGCGCAAGCCCTGGGCCGCAGTACGACCAGATAGGGCCCCCAGCAGCACAATCATCAACACCGTAACCAACCCCGGCCGTCGGTTGTGGGCGCGGTTCTTCCAACTGCCTCGCAGGCAAACATCGCCCCGCTGGCGCTCGGGCCTCAGGGCGCGGCGGGTCTTGAGAACCTGCGGCCGCTCCGTTTCGACCAGGAACTGGGGCTGGCTCCTCATGGCGCAGCGGGGACTAGGCGCCCAGGCACGGCTAGCGCAGCAGCGGCCGGGGCTGCTTGCGCCGGCTGGGCGGCGGGAGCAGCAGCGCGCAGGTGCAAGTCGAGGGCCGGGCCGGGGCCCTGGCTGTGCAGGCCCACCAGGGCCCCGTCCTCAAACAGCAGTTCGGCGGCGTGGGCGCGCAGGCGGCGGCCGCCCAGCGCCACCGCGAGTTGGCTGCGCAGCCGTAGGGGGCGGCCGGCCGGGGCCACCGGGGCCCCGGCGCGCATTACTTCAAAATCGGCCCGCAAAAACTGCCCGAACGGCGCCACCGCGTCTTGCAGCCAGCGCAAGCCCCAGGGGGCCAGGCCAGTGAGCGGAAAGGCTTCGCGCCAGGGCCGGTGGGCCTCGGCGGCCAGCGGCACGCGGTAGGCGGCGCAGTAGAAGCGGTAGAGCCAGGCCGTGCGCGGCCCGTAGTAGGCCGTGCAGCGAAACATGCCCTCGTCGACGGCGAAGTAGGCCACGGCGCCGGTGCGGTGGCAGCGCAGGTAGGAGTGGTTGTAGGCGTCGGTGAAGACCTCCCAGCGCTGGGCCGGGCCGGCGGGCGCGTCCGCCGGGCGCACGTCCCAGGCGTGGCCGGGCGGCAGGCGCAGGGCCTGGGCCAGCGGCCGGTGGGGCGGGGCGGGGCGCACCACGTCGCCGGCGGTGGGCACGGCCCCCAGGCGCAGCATGGGCAGGCGCGGGCCGTTCAGCAGGCTGGCGAGGGATTCGTCGTCCGAGTTTTCGACCAGAAACGCGGCCAGCGGGTGGGCCCGCGTGGCGCTGCCCACGGCGGCCGTGGCCTGCACCTGGAAATGCAGGTGCGGCTCGGGCGAGCGGCCCGAACTGCCGCAGTGGCCCAGTACGTCGCCGCGGCGCACGGCGTCGCCGGGGCGCACGGGCACGCTGTGGGGGCGCAGGTGCGAGAGCTGCGAGTACAGGCCGGGCGCGTGGCGCACCACCACGGTGTTGCCCCAGTTGTGGCGCGTATCCACTTCACCGATGAGGTTATCGGGCAGGTGCTGCACCACTGCTTCCACCACGCCGTCGGCGGGGGCCAGCACGGGCTTGTCGTAGCAGTAGTAGTCGGCCAGGGCCAGGCCGGGGCCCCGGTAGGTGTGGCCGTCGGCGTCGGCAATGGCGAAGTCGAGGGCCTGGCCCCAGGGGCCCTGGTGGGTGGGGCCGCCGTCGGCGTAGCCCTGGGTGCAGCGCCACGCCCCCAAAAACGGCAGGCCCAGCGGCACGGCGGCCGGCAGCGGCGCGGCACCGGCCAGGTGCAGGTACAGGTTGGCCTCGGGCGAGTACCGCTGCACGGGCACCAGCACCAGCCCGCGCCCGGGCTGCTCGCGCAGCAGCAGCGCGTACAAGTACAGCAGCGCCGCGCCGCAAAACGGCAGCGACAGCACCGGCAGTCCCAGCCGGGCCAGCCCCGCCCCCAGCCCGCCCAGCAGCACGGCCACCACCGGCCCGCTGGCCAGGGCCCCGGCGTAGCTCGCGCCCGACGGCACCACGAACACCGCCCCCACCGCCACGGCGGTCATGATGTAGTTGGCCCCCAGGTTGTAGGCTTCGATTTCGGCGCCGCCCCACGCCGCCACGCCCCACGCCGCCCCGCAGGCTAGCACCGACAGCGAAAATGCAATGCGCGAGTGCCACAGCAGCCCCGCCGCCACCAGCAGGCCGGCCCAGGCGCCGTCTTGCAGCACAATGGCGCTGAGGGCCCGCAGGTAGGTGGCCAGCGCCGGCGGCCACGGCGCCGCGCCCAGCCACTGCCCGGCGGCGGCCAGCCGGGGCCCGCCGATGGCGTACAAGTCGTTCAGCCAAAACACGTTGCCCTCGCTCGGCACCAGGTGGAAACCCGCCGGCAGCTGCGCCGCGCAGGGCCCCAGCAGCCACACCACCGCCACGAAGGGCAGCGACAAAAACGGCAGCCCGCGCGCGCCCAGCCAGCCGCCCAGCGCCACGCTCAGCAGCAGGGCCAGGCCGGCGCCCACCACCACCAGCCCGGCCAGGGCCCCGCCCGGCGCGTAGCGGGCCCCCAGCGCCAAGCCCACCAGCAGCGCGTTGAAACTGTAGGCGCCCAGGTCGGTCCACTCGCACGCGAAGCCGCCCCGCCGGGCCCCGGCCACCGCCAGCGCCGCCGCCGCCAGCCCCGCCAGGCCGCTCGCCGGGTGCAGCAGCGTGGCCGCCAGCACCAGCACCGCCAGCCCGCGGTGCTGCGAGAAAAACAGCAGGCTGTAGCTGCGCAGCACGGCATTGCCGAAGGTGCGGAGCGAAGCAGGGAAAAGGCGGCTGAGCATGTTTAAGCGAAGGGTATTTCCAAGGAATCAAGCCGGTTCAGAAGCCGTCATGCTCATCGCAAATGGGGCGGTACTAGTTCTAATTGTTGCAGGTATTCGAGGGTTTCGGCGGCCCGGATCAGGTGCGGACTACCTTGCTGGTCAAGGAGTACCACGTTGGGGCGCAGGGTGATGAACTGCTGCCACTGGCTCAGGTTGTAGGCGCCCACGCGGTGCACTACCACCTGGTCGCCGGCCGAGAGCAGGGGCAGCTCCACGCTCTCGCGCAGCACGTCGATGTTCATGCACAGGGGCCCCAGCAGCACGGTGGGCTCGGTGTGGGCCGAGGGCGCGCGCACGGGGCTCACGGCGTGGTCGTACCAGAAGGCGGTGAAGAGCAGGTTCACCCCGAAGTCGAGCACGGTGGCGCGGCGGCCGTCGGCCAAGCGCTTGGTGGCCAGCACGGTGCCGGCCAGCGTGCCCGCCTCGTCCACCAGGGCGCGGCCGGCTTCCAGCACCAGCAACGGCAGCGCATCGGGCGGGAATCCGGCCCCGAGCAGGGCCCCGGTGATGGCCGCGGCGTACGCGTCCAGGCTGGGCACGGCCGGGGCCCCGCCGCCCTTCAGCGCGTTGCCCGAGGGGAAGCCACCGCCCAGGTCGAGGTACTGCACCGGCGCGCGCAGCTCCTGCTGGCAGCGCCGGGCCAGGGCCGCCAGCTTGGCGGCGGCGGCGGCGTAGGCGCTGGGCGCCAGCACGTAGGTGCCGATGTGGCAGTGCAGGCCCACCAGCTCCAGGGCCCCGGGCGCGGCCGCAATGCGGCCCAGCGCCTGCCAGGCGTCGCCGTTTTCGTAGTTGAAGCCGAACCGGTCCCACGGCGGGGTGCCGGGGCCGGCGTCGAGGTTCACGCGCAGGGCCACGCGGGCGGGGCGGGCGCGGCCGGCAGCCAGGGCCAGCAGCTGGTGCAGCTCGTCGGCGTGGTCGAGGTGCACGACGGCGTCCACCTCCAGGGCCCGCAGCAGGTCGGCGGGCCGCTTGCCGGGGCCGTTGAACAGGATTTGGGGGCCCGGCACGCCGTTGCCCAAGGCTTTTTCCAGCTCCAAGCCGCTCACCACTTCGGCCCAGGCGCCTTCCTGGTGAAACACGCGGCACACGGCGTTCAGGTAGTTGGTTTTGTACGACCATGCCAGCTGCACCTGCGGGTAGCGGGTGCCGAAGGCCCGCACCGCCGCCTGGTAGCTGCGCCGCAACTGCCGCTCGCTCAGCACAAACAGGGGCGAGCCGAACCGCGCCAGCAGCGCCGCCACGGGCACGCCGTCGAGGGCTGGCACGGCGGCCGCCCCGGCGCGGGGCCCGTGTTTGCCGGGCATCCCGCCGGTGAGCTGGCGCAGCACGGGCCGTTCGTAGGGCAGTTTCATTTCTTAAGGCAGCTGAATGTGGAAATATGGAGAAAATGTGGAAAAGTTGGGCGGCAGTTGGGGGCCCCGGCAGCGGGTGAACCCAGCTTTTAATTAGGCCGTCATGCTCAAGGACCGCCATGCAGCATTAGGCCGTCATGCCGAGCGCAGCGAAGCATCTCTACCGCAGCAGTAAATGATCAGTTGAGCAGTAG
>JBPBPC010000046.1:0-120716 GCA_050954665.1 Janthinobacterium lividum | reverse complement strand
CTCTATTGCTCAACTAATTATGATTACTAACGCAGTAGAGATGCTTCGGCTGCGCTCAGCATGACGACCTGACTAGCATGACGTTCAATAAGGAAAAATCTACGATTGCCCGTAGTAGGAATTCGCGCCGTGCTTGCGCTCGTAGTGTTTTTTGATGAGGGCGTCTTTCAGGCGCGGCACGTCGGCGCGCAGGGTGGTGCTGAGGTAGGCCATGCGGGCCACTTCCTCCAGTACGGCGCTGTTGTACACGGCTTTTTCCACGGTGGGGCCCCAGGTGAAGGGCGCGTGGTTGGCCAGCAGCACCATTTCCACCTCGTCGGGCGCGAGGCCGCGGCGGGTGAATTCGTTCATGATTTGCCAGCCGGTTTCGTGCTCGTAGTCGCCGGCAATCATGTCGTCGGCCATGGGCGGGGCGCAGGGCACGTCGGCCGTGAGGTGGTCGGCGTGGGTGGTGCCGAGCACCGGAATGTCGAGCTGCGCCTGGGCCCAGGCGGTGGCGTAGGTGCTGTGCGTGTGCACAATGCCGCCGATGTGGGCCCAGTGGCTGTACAGCACCGCGTGGGTTTTGGTGTCGGACGACGGCCGCTTGGTGCCTTCCACGATGCGGTTGTCGAAGTCCACAATCACGATGTCGTCGGGCCGCAGCGTGGCGTAGGGCACGCCGCTGGGCTTGATGGCAAACACGCGGTTGGCGCGGTCCACCACGCTGGCGTTGCCGAAGGTGAAGAGCACCAGCCCGAGGGCCGGCAGCTGCATATTGGCGTCGTAGCAGGTTTGCTTCAGGGCTTGGTACTGGCTCATGCGGTGGTCACGGCTGTCGTTTCGGTTGCCGCCACGGGCGCGGCGGGGCCGGCCGTGGTGCGTTCCACGAACTGGCCCAGGGCCTGGTACTGGGCGTAGCGGGCGGCGTAGTCGGCCACGCGGGCGGGGTTGGGGGTGTAGGTTTCGGCAAAGCCGCTGCCCAGCGCCTTTTGGGCCGCCAACACGTCGGGGTAAAGGCCCGCCGCCACGGCCGCGTACATGGCCGCGCCCAGCGCCGGCGCCTGCTCCGACACGGCGATTTTGATGGGCCGGTCGAGCACGTCGGCCAGCGTCTGCATCACGAAGGCCGACTTCTTGGCCACACCGCCAATGCCAATGACTTGTTTAATGGGAATGCCTTCCTGCTCAAAACGCTCCACGATTTGCTTCGAGCCGTAGCAAATGGCTTCCACCAGGGCCCTAAAAATCTGGGGGGCCGAGGTGCCCATCGTCAGGTTCGTCAGGGCCCCCTTCAGGGCCTGGTTGGCGTCGGGGGTGCGGCGGCCGTTCACCCAGTCGAGGGCCAGTACGCTGCTTTCGGCGGGGTCCACTTCGGCCGCGGCCTGGGTGAGCTGGCGCAGCAGGTTGTCGCTCATTTCCTGGCGCAGGGCCCCCAACTGGTCGGCGCTGAGCACCTTCGATTCGGTGAGGCCGGCCTGCAGGGGCCACTCCAGCATGTTCCGAAACCAGGCCAGCAGGTCGCCAAAGGCCGATTGGCCGGCTTCCAGCCCCAGCATCCCGGGAATGACCGAGCCGTCCACCTGCCCGCAGATGCCTTGCACCAAATGGTCGCCCACTTCGGCGGTGGGGGCCACCACGATGTCGCAGGTGCTGGTGCCCATCACCTTCACCATGGAATAGGACTCTATCTCGCCCGCTACGGCGCCAGCGTGCGCATCAAATGAGCCCACGGCCACTACCGTATTGGTAGTCAAGCCCAAGCGCTGTGCCCATTCTTCGGAAAGATGGCCGGCTACTTCATCGGCCGTGTACGTTTCGGTGAATAATCGATTGTGCAAACCGGCCAGTTTAGGGTCGAGGTAGTCCAGGAACTGCTGCGGGGGCAGGCCGCCCCAGCTCGCGTGCCACATGGCCTTGTGGCCGGCGGCGCAGCGGCTGCGCTTGAAGCTGGCCAGCTCGCCGCCGGTGAGCAGCAGCGTCACCCAGTCGCAGTGCTCCATCCAGGAGTGCGCGGCCCGGGCCACGGCGTCGTCTTCGCGCACGATGTGCATGATTTTCGCCCAGAACCACTCCGAGGAGTAAATGCCACCCTCGAACTTGGTGTAGTCCTCGCCGCCCCAGGTGCGGGCCTTGTGGTTGATTTCGGCGGCCTCGGCCAGGGCCGTGTGGTCTTTCCAGAGCACGAACAGCGCGTTGGGGTTTTCGGCAAACTCGGGCAGCAGGCCCAGGGCCACGCCGTCGGCGTTCACGGGGCCCGGCGTCGAGCCGGTGGTGTCCACGGCCAGGCCCACCACTTGGGCGGGGTCGGCCACGTGGGCCAGCACCTGCTTGATGGTGGTTTCCAGGCCCTCGATGTAGTCGAGCGGGTGCTGGCGGAAGCGGTTCTTGGTGGCGTTGCAGTAGGCGCCGCGCTGCCAGCGCGGGTAGTAGTGCACGGCCTGCGCGACTTCGGCGCCGGTGCGGGCGTTCACCAGCAGGGCGCGCACCGAATCGGTGCCGTAGTCGAGGCCGATGACGTAGGCCAGGGCGGCGGAAGGTTCTTGCACGGGAGTTATTATAAAATGAAAGACGTGAAAATGGGCAGGATGTGGCAGTTGGGCCCCGGGCAGAAACGATTAATTCCTGCCTGTTTTCGCAGCGCCACGCCCTGCCCGCTTTCACACGTAAAAAGTTATTTCCGCACCCCAAACGTGTAGGTGGTGGCGGTGTGGTAGGTCTCGCCCGGCTTCAGCTCGGTGCTCGGGAACTTGGGCTGGTTGGGCGAGTCGGGGAAGTGCTGGGTTTCGAGGCAGAAGCCGGCGTGCTTCCCGTACACCGTGCCGTTGTGGCCGGTGAGGGTACCGTCGAGGAAGTTGCCGGTGTAAAACTGCACGCCGGGCTGGTCGGTGCTCACCTCCAGGGTGCGGCCGGTGGTGGGCTCGTACACGGTGGCGGCGCTGTGCTGGCCGGTGGTTTGGTTCAACACCCAGTTGTGGTCGTAGCCGCCGGGCACCTGCGCAATGCGCGCGCCGATGGCGTGGGGCGTGGTGAAGTCAAAGGGCGTGCCCTTCACGGGCTTCAACTCGCCGGTCGGAATCAGGGTGGCGTCCACCACGGTGTAGCGGTCGGCGGGCAGCGTCACCTCGTGGGCCAGCACGTCCTTGCTCTGGCCCAGGGCCAGGTTGAAGTAGGCGTGGTTGGTGAGGTTGAGCACCGTGGCCTTGTCGGTGGTGGCGGTGTAGTCGAGGCGCAGGGCGTTGTCGTCGGTGAGGGTGTAGACCACCGTCACGTCGAGGTTGCCGGGGAAGTTTTCTTCGCCGTCCTTGCTCAGGTACTTCAGCGTCAGGCTCTGGCCGTCGGTGGCGCGGGCGGGCGTGGCTGTCCAGATCTTTTGGTTGAAGCCCACCTTGCCGCCGTGCAGCGTGTTGGGCCCGTTGTTCTTGGCCAGGTTATAGGTTTTGCCGTCAAGTGCAAACTGGCCCCCCTTGATGCGGTTGCCGTAGCGCCCGATGAGGGCCCCAAAGTAGGGGTTCGACTTCACGAACGCCGGGCTCTGGTAGCCACCCACCGCGTCGAAGCCCAGCAGCACGTCGCCGGTCTTGCCGTTCTTGTCGGGCACCTGGATGCGGGTAATCGTGCCGCCGTAGTTGCTGATGGTCACCGTCATGCCGTGGGCGTTGGTGAGGGTGAACAGACGGGCTTCGGTGCCGTCGGTGGTGTTGCCGAAGGAAGCGGACGTGGGCATGGCAGCGGAAGGGGTGCGGGCAGAATCGGTGGCGGTAGCGGGGGCCCCGGCATTGCTCTGCTGGGCGGCGGGCTGCGAATTGCAAGCGGCCAGCAGCAGCAAGCTGCCGAGGCTGCCCGCCCCGAGGCGGCGGAAATGGGTCATGGAAAACGGGGACGTGAGGGTGGAAAGCCGCGGCGGGTCCGCCGCAGGGCCCAAAACAACGGCTTTTTTTCTAAAAACGAGTAGCTCCGGCGCCCGCGCGCCCCATGCCTGGCTTGCAAAGGGCCCGCCCGGGGCGCGGGCGGGCCCCTGCGGCCGGCGGCTAGTAGCCGGGGTTCTGCTTGATGGTGGGGTCGAGGTCGATGTCGGTCTGCGGCAGGGGCAGCAGCTTCGACTTGCCCAGCACGAAGTTGGTGAAGTCGGGGTCCTTGGCGGTGAGGTAGTCCAGCCCGGCTTGGTTGTCGAGCAGGCCCCAGCGGTTGATGTCGAACCAGCGCTGGCCTTCGCCCGCCAGCTCCCGGCCCCGCTCGTCGCGCATGTAGAGGCGTAAGCTGGCCTGGGTGTAATTAGCTGCCACAATAGGAGCCAGGCCCACCCGGGCGCGCACCTGGTTCACGAGGGGCACGGCAGCGGCAGTTTGGCCCAACTCGTTCATCGCCTCGGCTTGCAGCAGCAGCACATCGGCGTAGCGGATGACGCGGAAGTTGATGCCCGACGTGAAGTTCTCCGGCGTGGTACGCGTGCGGTCGTTCAGGTACTTGCGCCAGTACTGCTGGCTGGGGTTGTAGCCGAGTTCAGTAAAGGTTTTGCCGTAGAAACGGTCGGGGTTGAGGCTGCTGATGATGGAAACGTCACGCCGGGGGTCGATGGCGTGCTTCGTGCTGCTGCCCGCGGCGAAGGCCACCGTCGAGTCGGTGTAGGCAGCTGTCAGCCACTGGCGGGGTTGCACGTCGGCGTACGAGTACACGGGCGGCCCGAAGAAGTTGGGCCGGTCGTAGCCTTCCGAAGCGGAGGCGTTGTCCTGGCCCTGGCCCACGTCGAGCACCGAGCCGGTGTACTGCACCTCAAACAGCGACTCACTGTTGTTCTCGTTGCTCTCGGTGAAGTTGTCCAGGTAGTTGGGCACCAACGAGTACTTGCCCGAGCCGATGATGGTGGTAAACAGCGCCGAGGCCTCCGTGTACTTGTGTTGCTGCATGTACATCTTGGCCAGCAAGGCCTGGGCAGCGCCCTTGGTAGCGCGGCCCAGGTTGGCGGCGGCGTAGGTCACGGGCAGGTCCGGGATGGCCGCTTGCAGGTCGGCAATGACCTGGGCTTCTACCTCGGCCGACGTTACCTGCTTCACGCGGGTATCGGTGGTGGGCTCCGTGATGATCAGCGGCACGTTGCCGAAAAACGAATCCAGGTCAAAGTACATCAGCGCCCGTATGAAGCGGGCTTCCGCGATGTATTGCGCCTTCAGGGTCGCGTCCATCGTGATGCTGGGAATGTGATTCAGCGCCTGGTTGGTGCGGTAAATGGTGCGGTAGTAGTCGTTCCAGGCGAAGGCCGAAATGAAGAAGTTGTTGTTGGCCTGCACGAAGCGCGTGAACACGGCCAGCTCTACGAAGGGGCTTTGGCTGTACGACTCGTCGGAGCGGGCCGTGATGAACTGCCAGCAGTGGTCGTAGCAGCCGTACTGCTGGATGCCGGAATAGCTGGCAATGATGCCTTTGTTGGCGTCGTCGGCCGAAAGCCAGTACTGGGCCACCGAAAGGGTGTTCGGGTTGGTTTGTTCCAGCAGGTCTTTCTTACAGCCCGTGGAGGCCAGCAAGCTGCCCGCCAAGGCAAGGGTAAAGAGTTTGTGGGATTTCATAAAGTAAGGAGCGTAATAGACGAGAGGGGTGCGGGCGCGGCCGGGGCCGCGCCCGCCAACACAATTAGAAAGTGGCTTGCACGCCGCCCGTGAACGTGCGCACGTTGGGGTAAGCGCCGTTGTCGACGCCACGGCCGTAGAAGCCGGTACCCGTGATTTCAGGGTCGTAGCCCGAATACTTCGTGAAGGTCACGATGTTGCGGCCCGTCACGTACACCCGCAGCGAGCCAATGGCCGGGGCCCAGCCCAGCAGGTTCTTGCCAAAAGTGTAGCCCAGCTGCACGTTTTTCAGGCGCAGGTAGGCCCCGTTTTCGAGCCAGCGCGTGGTGTTGTAGAGGGCGTTCATCGACGCCGATTGCGTCAGGGCCGGGGTGGCGCCCCCGCCTTGCAGCAGGCGGGCGTTGGAATTGGTGGGGTTGTCGACCGACCACGGCAGCACGTCCGCCTCGTAGTTGCTGGGGCCGTCGTAGCGCTCCAGCGCGTACTTGGTGTTGTTATAAATCTGGTTGCCGGCCACGCCTTGCAAGAACACGGTCAAGTCAAAGCCTTTGTAGCCGAAGTTCATGTTCAGGCCGTATTGCAGCGTGGGGAAGGGCGAGCCCACGTGCACGCGGTCTTTGCTGTCAATCACGCCGTCGCCGTTCACGTCGGTGTACTTCACGTCGCCGGGAGCGGCGTAGGGCTGAATCACGGTGCCGGCGGCGCTTTTGTAGCTGGCCACTTCGTCCTGCGTCTGGAAGATGCCCGCCATCGGAATCAGGAAGAACGAACCCACCGCGGTGCCCACGCTGGTGCTCGTCAGCCCCTGGCCGTCCACGTAGGTTTGGCCTTCGTTGGGCACGGCCTTCACCGTGTTGCGCAGCGTGGTCAGGTTGCCGTCGATGCCGTAGGTGAAGCCGCCCGTGGTCACGTTGTGGTAGCCCAGGGCCAGTTCAAAGCCGCGGTTTTCGAGGTTGCCCGCGTTCTGGAACACGGTGCCAAAGTTGCCGGTGTAGATGGGCACCTGCACAGGGGCCAGGGCCTTGCGCGACTCCGAGATGTAGTAGTCCGCCGTCAGCGTCAGGTGGTTATTCAGGAACGAAGCGTCCAGGCCCACGTCCTTGGTGCGCCGCTCTTCCCACTGCAGCCCGGGGCTGGCCAGCACCGTCTGCGAGCGGCCGTTGGTGATGACCTGGCCGTTGCCCAGCACGTAGTTCACGTTCTGGTTGATGTTGGGCGTGGGCAGGTAGGCCCCGTAGTAGTCGCCCGTCAGCTGGTCGTTGCCGATGATGCCGTAGCTGGCCCGCAGCTTCAGGTTGCTCACCGCCGGCAGCGCGTTTTTGAAAAAGTCTTCTTCGCTGATGCGGTAGCCCAGCGAAGCCGCCCCAAAGTTGCCGAAACGGTTTTGCTCAACGAAGCGCGACGAGCCGTCGCGCCGGAAGCTGCCCGACACCAGGTAGCGGTTTTTGTAGTCGTAGGTGGCCTGCGAGAAGTACGAGCGGTTGGTGATCACGCCCTCGGTGCCCGTCACCACGCCCACCGTTTGGCCGGCGCTCAGCTGGAAATAGTACTGCGGCGTGGACGTGAAACCCTGCGTTTGGGCGCTGGTGTTGTGGTAGTCGGTGTAGCGCTCCGAGTAACCTGCCAGCACGTTTACGTGGTGGTCGCCGAAGCTCTTGTTGAAGTTTAGCGTGTTCTCGGCCATCAAAAACACGTCGTAGCCCTGGTACTCGGTCAGCGACGAGGTGTTGATTTGGGTGTTCTGGCGCAAGATGCCCAGCTGCTGCGCATCGGCGTTGCTGTAGGTGTGCCCGTCCATGGCCAGGTTCAGCCGGTAGGTCAGGAAGTCAAAAATCGAGTAGTCAAACGTCATGTTGCCCGCCAGCCGGTTGTCCGACTGCGTGCGGCGCAGCAGCTGCTGGGCCCCAATGGGGTTGGTGGCAAAGGTGTTGAGCGTGGTCGAGCCCGTGCCGAAGCCCCCCAGGTTGGCCGGGTCGTACACCGGAATGGTGGGCAAAAAGGTCACCACGTCGATAAACGGCGCCCCGTTCAGCAGCGTCGTATTGATGTGCGTCAGCTGCGCATTCTCCTGGAAGCGGAAGCGCCCCTTGGTCATGCCCGAGTTCAGGCGCAGGCTGTAGCGCTTAAAATCCGGGCCCTTCACGACGCCTTCCTGGTGGAAATATTCGCCCGAAATAAGGTAGTTGCTGCCCGCATTTTCGCCCGTTGTGCCCCCCGAGAAGTTCACGTTGTAGTCTTCCACGCGGCCGGTCTGGAAAAATTCCTTCTGCCAGTCGGTGTCGATGTTGGGGTTGAAAGCGCCGCCGGCGCCCTTCACGGCCCCCGCCAAGCTGTTTTGGCCCGCATTGAGCGGGTTGAGGCCGGCGTTGGCGTAGGCCTGCACGGCACGGTCGGCCCACTCGCTGGCATTGGTTAGCTTGTAGCGCTTGTACACGTTGTCAACGCCCGCGTAGGCGTTGATGCCGATGGTGGGCACCCCGGCCTTGCCTTTCTTGGTGGTTATCTGCACCACGCCGTTGGCCCCCCGGGCCCCGTAAATGGCCGTGGAAGAGGCGTCCTTCAACACGTTAAGCGTCGCGATGTCGTTGGGGTTCAGGTCGCGGATGTTGTCCGTCCACAGCCCGTCAATCACGTACAGCGGGGCACTGTTGCTATTCCCCAGGCCCCCCGTTCCGCGGATGATGACCACCGGCGCGTCGCCGGGGCCCCCCGAACCCGTTATCTGGATGCCGGCCACTTGCCCTTGCAGCGCCTGCGTAATGGTTGGTACGGGTTGCTTGGTGGCTTCCTTCACGTTGAGCGTGCTCACGGCGCTGCTCACGTTCTGGCGGTCCTGGGCCAGGTAGCCCACCACCACCACGTCCGCCAGGGCGTTGTTGTCGACGGCCAGGGCCACATCCACCGTGGTGCGGCTGCCCACCGCCACTTCCTGGCTGGCGTAGCCCACGTACGAAAACACCAGCGTGGCCCCGTCCGGCGCCTCAATGGTGTAGCGGCCGTCGGCGTTGGTTTGGGTGCCGACACTGGTGCCCTTCACAATAACGTTGACGCCGGGCAGGCCGCTGCCTTTTTCGTCCACAATGCGCCCGCTGACGGGGCCGGCCGCCAGGGCCGGCCGCCGCAATTCGTCCGGGGCGACGCTATGGGCCAGCAGGGGCTGCAAGGGCAGGCAACTCAGCGCAGCAGGCAGGGCCAGGCGCCACATTTTTGGTACGGACTTTCTCATAAAGAAAGAAGAGAAGGGGATGGGAAATGAAATTGTCATGAAATGCACAATCGATTGTGCATTTGTTTCAAAAAAAACGCCACTAGACTGTTCATGGCTCCGCGTGGAAGCCAGTAGAATGTGACGATTTGGAAATAATAAGACAATGATAAGCGCTTTTTGGGGAACACCAAAATGATAAACCCCCATAAGTTGGGGCAAAACATCCGTCGTGCTTGTCAATTTTTCCCAAAACCGCTTTTTTGGGGCCCCTGACGGCCATGCCTCACAAAAATATTTTTGCTGGCACGCAGCTAATAAAATCAAAATACATTAACGATTGTGTAAAAACGGAACCAGGCTGAATAGTCTAGCGTGGTGCTTAGTGGCAGCAGGTGCGCTGCAAAGGTTTGCCCAATTGATTGCTATGTGTTGGTTGTTGCCGCCTTCTGCAAAGTGGAAAGCGCCAGCCAGTACGTTTTCTGAGGTGTTTGCGACACAGCGCCGTGGGCGCGGCAAGTGCATGGTTCAACCGCGTACGCCGTAAGCTGTGCCCAGCGGTGGGCATGGTTTGCGATTCCTGCATCCCTCCGTTGTCTTGCTTTAACGAGGCTTCGAGCGGTACGATAGTAGATGCGGTTGACGTCTACTTTGCCAATGACGGCCGGGTTTCGGGCGCAAAGCCGTTTTGTCCGTTGTCGAGTCCCCGAAACCGTCGTCGTTGGAAATGGCCACTTGGCTGCTGCCAATCAAGGCCAGGTCTTCGGTTTTATCGTGGGGGTACACCGGCGAAATTTCTGTCAATAGGTCGAGCACCAGGGTTTTGGCGACGGGCACGATGCCCGCGGCGGTGAGGCCGGCCGGGTCAGCTGCTCCACCGCTAGGCCCCCGCAGAGCTTGCCGGCGGTGCCGTCGGTCCCGTCCGACACGTTGGTGGCTGGGGCCCCGTTGTGCCGCGCCAAGGCGATGGTTTTCGGGGCAACACAGCCGATAAACGCTGACGAAAGGCCGCCGCTGAGTGGCCGGGACGTGCCTGGTGCCGGAGGCTTTTCAGCGGCGGGGCTGCGTTACTTCTGCTTCTTTTTCAGCGCTGCGGCCACGGCTTGTTGCAGCAGGGGCTCCATCACGCGGTAGCCGGCCAGGGTGGGGTGCACGCCGTCGCGGGCCAAGCCGGGCTTCATGCCCTGGTGGTCGTCGGCCAGGGCGGTGTGGTAATCGAGGTACACGAAGTGGTGCTGGCGGGCGTAGGCGTTGATTTGCGCGTTGAGGGCCACCACTTTGGGGCCCGGGCCCAGGCCGGGCCGCCAAGGAAATTCGGCGGCGGGCGTCACCGAACACAGGACGACCCGCACGCCTTGCGCGTGGGCCAGCTCGGCCATCGCCGTGATGTTGTGCAGGGTGGCCTGGGGCTGGTAAGGGCCCGCGTTTTCGGCGATGTCGTTGATGCCGGCCAGGATGGCCACCACGGCGGGGTGCAGGTCCAGCACGTCGCGCTGGAAGCGGCCCAGCATCGTGGACGACACTTCCCCGCCGACGCCGCGGCCCACGTACTCGTAGGACTTGCTGGCGAAGAACGCCGGGTCGGCCTGCGGCCAAACGTCGGTGATGGAGTTGCCCATCAGCACCACGCGCGGCGTGCCGGCCACCGGCGGCGCCAACTGCCGGTTTTCAACGGTGTAGCGGGGCAAATTGGCGGGCTGGGCGGGCGGCGGGGCCGAAGCCGGGGCTTGTTGGGCCCGGAGCGGAGAAGCCAACAGGCCCAGGGCCAGCGTGGCAAGCAAGTAGTGTTTCATAAGCGTACGGGCCCCCGGGGGCCCGGCAAAAGTAAGGGAAACCGCCGGCTGCTTGCCGAACGCCGCTAGGGCACTTCTTCCACTTCCACGCGCCGGTTGCGCGCGTCGGGCGACGGGTACAGGGGGCGCGTGTCGCCGTAGCCGGTGGTGGCGATGCGCTCGGCCGCGACGCCGGCCCGCACCAGGTAGTCCTTCACGGCGGCGGCCCGCTGCTCCGACAGCGCTTGGTTTTTGTCGGGCTCGCCCACGCGGTCGGTGTGGCCCAGCACGCGCACGCGCCGGGCCGGCTGCGCCTTGAGGTCGGCCGCCAACTGGCTGAGTGCCGGGCGGGCCAAGGGCAGCAGCTTGGCCTTGCCCACCTGAAACAGCACCGTGGGCAGCACCACCGGCGCGGGCGGTACCGGTACGGGCACGGTAGGCGCGGGACGCAACGTGTCGGGTGGCGCCGGGGGGGGCAGTGCCGGCGCAGGCACGGCGGCGACCGGCGGGGTGCGCTCGGGCGGGTGCGTGGGGGCCGGCGCGGCCGGGGCCCCGGCGATGCCAACGGTGACGGGCACCACGGCGCTTTGCTCGGTGGGGTAGTAGCCCTGCTTCAGGTAGAAGGTGGTGGGCTTGCGGAGCCGGGTGCGGTACGTGTTGCCGGTGGCCAGGGGCTGCTTGAGGTCGGCGTCGGCAAACCACTGCACGTCGCGGCCCGACACGCGCACGGTGCTGAGGGCCCCGGCGGGCACCGTGGCTGCCGACTTCAGCTTGACGCGGTAGAACGTGTAGGTGCCCGTGTTGCAGTCGCCGACGGGCGCGTAGGTGGCGTGGCCGGTCAGCTTCTCCTCGCGCTCGTCGTAGGCAAACGCGATGGCGCCGTAGCACCAGTAGCTCAGAAACGAGCGCCCGGTTTCGCTGAGCTTGCGCCCGTGCGCCAGCTGCATCCCGCTCCCGTTGGCCGCGCGCGCGCCGCGCATTTGGAACGTGACCGAGGCCCCCGGGTTGCCGCCTTCCTCCTGGTACAGCACCCCGAACAGGTTGTCGCCCTGGCTTTTCTGCACCCGCAGCTCCGTTGGCCAGTGTGCGCCCCGGCGGTGGGTGTCGGTTTCCACGCCTTGCCAGCTGCCGGCCAGGGATTGGGCGCGCAGGGGCCCCACCAGTAGGAGCCAGGCGCCGGGGCCAAACCAAAAGCTGCGTTTCATGCGCCTAAAATAACTGCCAGTAGATTGGGGCCCCGCGGCGCCCCCGGCCCAACCAGGCGGCGGGCGCCCCGCGCTGCCACCTTATTCTGCGCGCTTGTAGAGGCCAAATTCGCTCAGCGTGAGGCAAGCCGGCGATTGGGTGAGGTTGAGCCGGAGTTTGGTGGCCGTCACGGGGGCGTCGAGCGGCACAAGGCGCTTGGCGCCAACGCTCGTGCCAGCGCAGATTTTCTGCCAGCCGGTGCCGGTCCACGCTTCGAGGTCGAAGGCTTCGATGCGCTGGCCCAGCGGGATGTACTCTTGCAGGCTGATAATGTCAAACGTCTGGGGCCCCGGTAGTTCCACGGTCAGGGTGGCGGCGGTCACATTATCCGCCGTGGCCCAGTAGGTTTGGCCGTTGCCGTCCAGCAGGGCCGCAGCGGCGTAGCCGGGGCCCCGGGTGTTGCTGGCCGTGAGGCGTGCTTGGCTGGCCAGGTTGCGGGCGAAGGTGCGCTGCACCAGCGCGCCAAAGCCTTGGAGGGCCGCCACGTCGTCGGCGTGCAGCTGGCCGCGCGGGTCGGGGGCCAGGCCCAGGTCGAGGCCGGCGCCGCGGCCCACGCTTTTCAGGTAGAGGTCGAAAAGCGCGGCGGGCGTTTTGGGCTGCTCGGCGGGGTGGTAAAACCAGCCCTTGCGCAGCGGCACGTCGCATTCGGCGGGCATCCAAAACTTGCCGTTGCGGGTGCCCACCGGGTTTTGCGGGTAGTTGGACTGGCCGGGCACGGCCACGTTTTTGCCCGCGGCGGGCAGGGGCGTGAAGGTGGCCCAGCTGGTTTCGGCCGCGTGGCCGTCCTCGTTGCCCACCCAGCGCACGTCCCAGCCCACGTCGCTGAAAATGTTGGCCGTGGGCTGCATTTTCCGGGTGATGCTGCCCCAGGTGGTGTCCCAGGCGTAGTACGTGGTGTTGTCGATGCTGCGCTTCTCGCGGGCCCCGCCGTAGTAGCCGTCGCCGCCGTTGGCGCCGTCGTGCCAGCTCATGAACAGGGCCCCGTACTGGCCGTAGAGCTCTTTAAGCTGGGCCTGGTAAATGGCCAGGTAATTGGCCGTGCCGTAGGCCGCGTTGTGGCGGTCCCAGGGCGAGCAGTACACGCCGAACTGCAAGCCGTTGCGGCGGGCGGCCTGCTCCATTTCCCGCACTAAATCGCCCTTGCCGGCCCGGAAAGGGCTTTTGGTGATGTTGTAATCGGTGGTTTTGGTGGGCCACAGCGCGAAGCCGTCGTGGTGCTTGGCCACCAGGATGATGCCTTTCAGGCCCCCGGCTTTGGCGGCTTTCACGATTTGGTCGGCGTCGAAATCCGTCGGGTTGAACGTAGCGGGGTCGGCGTCGCCGAAGCCCCATTCCTTGTTTTCGAACGTGGTGGGCGTGAAGTGCACCAGCCCGTACATCTCCATCGCGTGCCACGCCAACTGCCTCGGCGCGGGCAGGGCCCCGTACGGCCTGGGGGCCCCCGGGCCGTTGCGCGGCGGCAAGGACGGGGCTTTGGGGGGCAGCTTTGGGGCGCTTCCGGCCAGCAGGGCCACGCACCCGGTGGCCAGGGCGGCGCGCAAATAATTTCTCGGCATACAGAAACTGCGGAATGGTGTTGCGGGGCGCAATAAACAAACCGCCGCCGCTACCGTCGCGCTACGGGGCCCCAAATTGTTTCCGGGGCAGCACACCAGTGCCGCCCAGCGGCGCTGGGCGGTACTGGTGTGCTGCCCCGGAAACCGCCCTACCTGCGCCGGGGCCCTGCCCGCTACCCCAGGTAGGCCATGTCCGCCGCGCTTAGCTGGGTATCGGCGGCTTGCAGGTTTTCGCGCAGGTGGGCCAGCGACGACGTGCCCGGAATGGGCAGCAGCACCGGCGACTTGTGCAGCAGCCAGGCCAGGTTCAGCTGGGCTTCCGACACGCCGCGCGCGCGGGCCAGCGCGGTCAGTTTGTCGCCGGCGTTGGGCAGGCCGTGCACCAGCGAAAAAAACGGCACCAGCGGAATACCGTGCTGCTCGCACAGGGCCAGCACTTCCTCGCCGCCGCGGGTTTCGCCGTGGGCGTCGCGCAGGGTGGTGCGCTGGGCGTAGCCGTACATGTTCTCCACGGTGGCAATTTCGCCCAGCTTCAGGCCAGCTGCCAGCTCTTCGGGGCCCACGTTGCTCAGGCCCACGTGCTGGATTTTGCCTTCCTTTTGCATGTCGAACATCGCGCCCAGCTGCTCGTCCAGCGGCACCGCGCCGTCGCCCATCAGGCGCAGGTGCACCAGTTGCACCTGCTCTTGCCGCAGGGTGCGCAGGTTGTTCTCGATGCTGGTGCGCAGGTTGGCGGGCGTGTTGAAGGGCACCCAGCTTTTGTCGGGCCGGCGGGTGGCGCCCACTTTCGTGCAAATCACCAGGTCCTGCGAATACGGGTGCAACGCCTCCACAATCAGGCGGTTGGTGATGTCCTCGCCGTAGTAGTCGGCGGTGTCGATGAAATTGACGCCGTTGGCCACGGCCGTTTTCAGAATTTCCAGGGCTTGGGGCCGGTCGGCCGGCTCGCCCCACACGCCGGGGCCCGTCAGGCGCATGGTGCCGTAGCCCAGGCGGTTGACGGTGAGCGGGTGGGCGGAGCCAGGGGCGATGGTGAGGGTGTTCATGGGCTGGTAGGTAAGCGTTTGGTGGGGTGCAACGTAAGACGTTGCCAACGACAAGATGTTTGAAAAATAGCGGCCGCTGGCGGGGCCCTAACGGGCCGGCCGCCGCGCCAGCGGCGCACTGGGGGCCCAAGCGGGCAGGCCTTTTGAATAAATACTTTTTTCGGCGGATGCAGTCACCCCAACGCGGCCCACGCCGTTAACCCCACCTCACCCCGCTTCCTTATGAAACCTGCCCCCACCCATTCCGCCAATTCCCCGGCCAAGCAGCCCCGGGCGGCCAAATTCTGGCCCGTTGTCGGCTTCGCCACGCTGACCGGCATGCGCGGCGCGAGCACGCCCGCGCTGCTGAGCCATTTTTTGGTGCGCCACCCGGCCCGGAAGCTGCAATCGTCGCCGCTGCGCCTGTTCCAGAAGCCCGCTTTGGCCACCGTTTTCAAGCTGATGGCGGCCGGCGAATTCGTGGCGGATAAACTGCCCAACACCCCCAACCGCACGGCTCCCCTGGGGCTGGCGGGCCGCGCCGCTACGGGGGCCCTGGTGGGCGCCACCTGGTACAAAGCCAGCGGCGGCAGCGCCCTCGGGGGAGCCGCCGTAGGGGCCCTGGGAGCCGTGGCCGCCACCTTCCTGACCTTGTGGCTGCGCGTGGGCATTAGCCAAAAAACCGACACGCCCGTGGCCCTGGTTGGAGTAGGCGAGGACGCGCTGGTATGGAGCGCCGGGGCCATCCTGCTGAACAGCTTAACGCCGCCAAAGGCCCCGGCTGCAAAAAGGGCTTAAGCCAAAAATCTTAAGAAGTTATTCCTGGCAATACTAGCAGTTAGCTGGCCCGGCAATGCTGGCGCACTTACTCTATCCAACCGGTGGCGTTCTTGCCGGTGGGCCAGATACGGTATGATGGGCCCGCCCTCGCTACCCCCGGGCCCCCACTGCCGCTGCCGAAACTGGCCGCGTCGCGCCGCCGCGCCCGGTGGGTCCGCTTGGGGAGGGGCCTTCACGCACAAAGCCTCGCTCTTTCATGACGAATAGACGGGCCTTTGGGCTAGGTTCGCAAAATGCGAACTTCTGGCGTAGCTTTGATGTTCTTCTATGAAAGTTCACCTCATCAAACGGCAAACGGTGGAAGACTTCGCGGCCCGCCACGCTCGTAGTCGGACCGCTTTCACGCTCTGGCTAACAGCCGTGAAATACGCCGACTGGAACACGCCCGCCGATATCCAGCAAACCTTCGGCGCGGCCGATTTGCTGGGCGACGGCAGCAACCGCGTCGTGTTCGATATTGGCGGCAACAATTACCGGTTGATTGCCAGCTATGCGTTCGGCGAACGGCAGGTGCATCTGTTTGTGTGCTGGCTCGGTACCCACGCCGAGTATGATAAACTCTGCGCAAAGAACCAGCAGTACACCGTCAATTTATACTAAATAACCTTATGGAAACGCTGAAATACACCGTCATCAAAACCGAGTCGCAGTACCAATCTTATTGCGGCCGGCTTGAAATGCTGGTAGCCGAACCCAACCCCTCGACCGCCACACAGGAAGAAACTGACCTGCTCACGCTGCTCATCGAAACCTGGGACCACGCCCACGCCACGCTGCCCGAAGCCGACCCCATTGAGTTGCTGCGTTCTCTAATGGCCGGCCGCCAGCTGCTAGCCAAAGACCTGGCCGACGTATTGAGCATTGGCAAAGGCGCAGTTTCGGATATCCTGAACCGCCGGCGGGGCTTGTCGAAAGAAGTTATCCGCCGCCTTGCCAGCTACTTTAAAGTGTCTCAGGAAACCTTCAACCGGCCCTACGAATTGGCCGTGGCCGCCACACCCTTGCCCCGGAATGCGCGGGTGGTCCATCAAGGGCAGGCCAAAGTGGCAGCGTAAAAAATGCCTGCCCCCGCGCCCCCAAAGCCGCTACCGAAGATGGCCGCGTCGCGCCGCTGCGCCCGGCTGGCCCGCGTGGGCGGGGCCCCGTTAGGTGCGACACCCTGCCCCCTTGAGGTTTGGAAGGCAGTGTGTCGAAGGTGAGGCGACTTAGTATCGGAGGTAATGCTCTAAATAGGTTTTCCAGCTTGAATTCCATTCAATAAGAGTTCACGTATTGCATCAGTTTTCCATACCTTCCCTAAATCCGATTCCGAATTAATTCTACCACTATAAATCCCAATCAAGTGCGTGATTTCAGCTTGTACCCGAAATTTCTCTCCCTTATACTCAACAACACGTCCTGGCAAGAATCTTCCAATTACTGGAGAGCCTGATTGACCTCTCCTTGTTCTACAATCTATTAGAAACATTGGAAGACCATCATAATTAATATCTGGCTCAGAAGCTATATGGCCTGTCATCCAAACAGGAAATCTATTTACAGACAATCCGAAGGGAAAGCCTACCACATTGATTGTTTCTCCAACCTCCCAGCTGTACCATCCTGGGCTAATATCATATATTAACTGTTCAGGTATCGAAAAGTCAGTAAAATTTAATATTATACCTACAACGTCTATTTCTTCTTTTAAAGGGTGCTCTATCCAAACAGGTTGCTCAAAATCTTCATCGAAATATAAATCGATTGTATAAGAACGCCAGCTATTAAATTCGACATGCTCCGACCCTGAATTTGCAATTTCTAAATTAGGTATGCGCGCCTTTATTTTATTTGGTATACCCCCTGTTTTGGATAGATATTCTCCAATATCATTATTTCTGCCAGTGACATTATGCCTATTGGTTATCAATAGTGCTTGAGATTGACCTCCCGTTTTGGCAATGAAAGCAGTTCCTGATGATATGACTTCATTATTAAAGAGCATCTCTACAAAAAAGGAACGAATTGAATTATTATTGATATCTCTAATTTTCGGTTCCATTGTCCTTTCCTTATCAATCCGGTTTTAATTGTATCGATTGACTTTCATTTAATCAATTGATACAATCTAAATAATTTGGCCGGTTACATATTCCTTCTATATTGGCCGCCGACCTCAAACAGGGCGTTGGTAATCTGGCCGAGCGAGCAATATTTCACCGTTTCCATCAGTTCGGCGAAGAGGTTGCCGTTGGCCACGGCGATTTGCTGGAGCTGCCGGAGGCGCGCCGGGGCCTGGGCGGCGTGGCGCTGGTGCAGCAAGGCTTACCGGGCCCCGGGCGTAGGACGCAAGTTGGAGAATTTCAGCCGTTGCTTAATGCACTGCTGCAACTCCTGAAAACTCATGTTCTCGGTTCTCTGCGAAATCTTGGTGCGGAGGTCGCGCATCACATGCACGGCACCAAAGGGATTGGAAGCCTTGGTCGTTTCCACAAGCAAGCGAGTTTCAGGGCTTTTGAACGGCCAATTGCGACGCATCTACCACTGCTTGCAGCGCCCCTAGCAGTGCTGGGAGTTCGGTGAGGAAATAGCGTTGCTCGTCCAAGATAAACTCGTTGCCCTCGTATTTCAAAAAGCGCCATTCGACCCCGGTAGTAGAGCAGCCATACAGGGTATGGATGGGATTTCGTTCCTGCTCGTTTAATCGGCGGGCCGCGATGAGCTGCGCCGCGCACTGAATGGTGCCAAGCTCCAGGTCCTGCTTCTTGGCCTCGGCAATGCAGAAAACCGGAGCGGCGATGAAATCTTGAATGCGGCTGAACGAAAAGATAAAGTCGCATTCGCCCCGCAGGCCAAGGGCCGGGTCCACGTCCAGGCTCATGCCCGAATAAATAGAAAAAGCGCGGTGGTTCCGGTCGCTCAATTCCATCAACACCGGCGTCACCAACCGTTCGGAGCGGGATTTTTCACTGTTGAAACCCAATTCCTGTCCTTTCCGCAGAGCCTCGCGCAACCACGTGGTTGGGTCGATTGGTAGCAACTGCGGAAACAGCGTTTCGGCGCGAAATTGAACGTCGAACTGCTGGCGTAAATCAAATACGGTGAAATCGGTGTAAGCCATATTCTAAAGTTACGCTACATATTCCTTCTATACTGGCCGCCGACCTCAAACAGGGCGTTGGTAATCTGGCCGAGCGAGCAATATTTCACCGTTTCCATCAGTTCGGCGAAGAGGTTGCCGTTGGCCACGGCGATTTGCTGGAGCTGTTGGAGGCGCGCCGGGGCCTGGGCGGCGTGGCGCTGGTGCAGCAGGGTGAGCATGTCGATTTGGTACTGCTTTTCCTCCTCCGTGGCGCGGATGACTTCGGCCGGCACCACCGTGGGCGAGCCCTTGGATGAGAGGAAGGTATTCACGCCGATGATGGGGTACTCGCCGGTGTGCTTCAGCATCTCGTAGTGCATGCTTTCCTCCTGGATTTTGCCGCGCTGGTACATGGTTTCCATGGCCCCGAGCACGCCGCCGCGCTCCGTGATGCGGTCGAATTCGAGCAGCACTGCCTCTTCCACCAGGTCGGTCAGTTCCTCGATGATGAAGGCGCCTTGCAGCGGGTTTTCGTTTTTGGCCAGGCCCAGCTCGCGGTTGATGATGAGTTGGATGGCCATGGCCCGGCGCACGCTTTCCTCGGTGGGCGTGGTGATGGCCTCGTCGTAGGCGTTGGTGTGCAGAGAGTTGCAGTTGTCGTAGATGGCGTAGAGGGCCTGCAACGTGGTGCGGATGTCGTTGAAGTCGATTTCCTGGGCGTGCAGGCTGCGGCCCGAGGTCTGGATGTGGTACTTCAGCATTTGGCTGCGGGCGTCGGCGCCGTACTTCAGCTTCATGGCCTTGGCCCAGATGCGGCGCGCCACCCGCCCAATCACGGCGTACTCGGGGTCGATGCCGTTGGAGAAGAAGAAGCTCAGGTTCGGCGCGAAGTCGTTGACGCTCATGCCGCGGCTCACGTAATACTCCACGAACGTGAAGCCGTTGCTCAGCGTGAGGGCCAGCTGCGTAATCGGGTTGGCCCCCGCCTCGGCAATGTGGTAGCCGGAGATGGAAACGGAGTAGAAATTCCGCACCTTTTCGGTGATGAAATACTCCTGCACGTCGCCCATCAGGCGCAGGGCAAATTCGGTGCTGAAAATGCAGGTGTTCTGGGCCTGGTCTTCCTTGAGGATGTCGGCCTGTACGGTGCCGCGCACCTGCGTCAGCGTCCGGGCCTTGATGGCGGCGTACACGTCGGCGGGCAGCACATCATCGCCCGTCACGCCGAGCAGCAGCAGGCCCAGGCCGTCGTTGCCGGCCGGCAGGGGCCCCTGGTAGCGGGGGCGGGGCTGGTTTTTGGCCGCGAACAGCGCGTCGATTTTCGCGTTGATCTCATCCGTCAGCTCGTGCTCTTTAATGTAGAGCTCGCACTGCTGGTCGGTGGCGGCGTTCATGAAAAACGCGGCCAGCGTGGCGGCGGGGCCGTTGATGGTCATCGACACCGACGTGGTAGGGTTGGCCAGGTTGAAGCCCGAGTAGAGCTTCTTGGCGTCGTCGAGGCAGGCGATGCTCACGCCGGCGTTGCCGATTTTGCCGTAGATGTCGGGCCGCAGGTCCGGGTCTTCGCCGTAGAGCGTCACCGAGTCGAAGGCCGTGCTCAGGCGCTTGGCGGGCAGGCCCAGGCTCACGTAGTGGAAGCGGCGGTTGGTGCGCTCGGGGCCCCCTTCGCCGGCAAACATGCGGGTCGGGTCTTCGCCCTCGCGCTTGAAGGGGAACACGCCGGCCGTGTAGGGAAACTCGCCGGGGAAGTTCTCTTGCATGGCCCAGCGCAGGCGGTCGCCCCAGCCGGTGTAGCGCGGCACGGCCACCTTCGGGATGCGGTTGCCCGACAACGACTTGGTGTGCGTCTGCACCCGGATTTCCTTACCGCGCACCGCGTACACGTACTCGGGGTTGCGGTAGTTCTGGAGGGTGGCTTCCCAGTTTTCCAGGATGGCTTGGCTGTCGGCGTCGAGGCGGCGGAGCTGGGTTTGCTTGTTCTTGCCAAACTCCTCCACGGTGCCTGCCGGGCTCTTTTGGTCGGCGCGGTAGTGCGCTTCGAGCGTGGCAAACGCGCCGGCTACTTCCGCGATGTTGGCTTGTTCTTTTACTCGCAAGTCGTAGGCGCGGTTGGTTTCGGCAATCTCCGAGAGGTAGCGCGTGCGGTGCGGCGGGATGATGTAGATCTTCTCCGAATCCTCGGCGCTGGTTTCCAGGTGCGAGGCAAACAGGGCCCCGGTTTTGGTTTCCAGCATCCGCAGCATGGCCCGGTAGAGGCGGTTCATGCCGGGGTCGTTGAACTGCGAAGCAATCGTGCCGAACACCGGCATCTGGTCGGTGGGCGTGTCCCAGAGGCCGTGGTTGCGCTGGTACTGCTTGCGCACGTCGCGCAGCGCGTCCAGGGCCCCGCGCTTGTCGAACTTGTTGAGGGCGATGACGTCGGCAAAATCGAGCATGTCGATTTTTTCCAGCTGCGTGGCCGCGCCGTACTCGGGCGTCATCACGTAGAGGCTGGCGTCGGAGTGCTCGATGATTTCGGTGTCGGACTGCCCGATGCCGCTGGTTTCGAGGATGATGAGGTCGTAGTGAGCGGCGCGCACCACGTCCACGGCGTCCTGCACGTAGCGGCTCAGGGCCAGGTTGCTCTGGCGCGTGGCCAGGCTGCGCATGTACACCCGCGGCGAGTTGATGGCGTTCATCCGAATCCGGTCGCCGAGCAGGGCCCCGCCGGTCTTGCGCTTGCTGGGGTCCACGGAGATAATGGCAATGGTCTTCTCGGGGAAATCCATCAGGAAGCGCCGCACCAGCTCGTCCACCAAGCTGGATTTGCCCGCGCCGCCCGTGCCCGTAATGCCCAGGATGGGCGCGGCGGGCCCGGAGTGCAGGGATTGGTTTTGGCTGTTTTCGCTGAGTTGAAACTCCGAAACCAGCTGGCCTTTCACCCGCTCAAACTCCTCGGGGAAGTTTTCCGCCGCCGAAATCAGCCGGCCGATGCTGCGGGCATCCTTCTCCTTCACGTGGCCCGCCTCGCCGTTCAGGTGCTGCCCCGTTGGGAAATCGGCCTGTTCCAGTAAGTTATTTATCATGCCCTGCAAGCCCATGGCCCGGCCGTCGTCGGGCGAGTAGATGCGGGTGATGCCGTAGCCTTGCAGTTCGGCAATTTCGGTGGGCAGAATCACACCGCCGCCGCCGCCGAAGATTTTGATGTGGCCCGCGCCGCGCTCTTTCAGCAGGTCGAACATGTACTTGAAGTACTCGTTGTGCCCGCCCTGGTAGCTGGTGATGGCAATGGCCTGGGCGTCTTCCTGAATGGCGCAATCCACGATTTCCTGCACCGAGCGGTTGTGGCCCAGGTGAATGACCTCCGCGCCGCTGCTCTGGATGATGCGGCGCATGATGTTGATGGCCGCGTCGTGGCCGTCGAACAAGGCGGCGGCCGTGACGATGCGCACGTGGTTTTGGGGCTTGTAGGGCGCGGTGGGAGCGGGGTGCATGGGACGAACGTAAGCGGGAGGAAAGCGTCGTTTTTGGCCGGCCGGGGCCCCCAAAACGGCGCGTGTTTTAGTAGAACGAAGGTACGGAAAAGCCCCGGCGGGGCGGCCGGTCCCGGCCGCTGGGGCCCCCAGCAAAACCAAACAGCCGGGCGGCCCATTGGGCCGCCCGGCTGTTTCATCGGTCGAATTTAAAACGCCACTAAGCGGTGGCCGTTTCTTTCGCGGCTTTGGCCTTTTTGACGTCCGGAATCAGGTGGTGCGGGTTGATGACAAACTTCCGGGCCACGCCGCTGTCGAACTCCGCGTAGCCTTTGGGGGCCTCGTCGAGGCTGATGACTTCCACGTTCACGGCTTTGGCAATCTGCACTTTGTCGTACAGGATGGCTTGCATCAGCTGGCGGTTGTAGCTGAGCACGGGCGTTTGGCCGGTGTGAAAGGAATGGCTTTTGGCCCAGCCCAGGCCGAAGCGGATGGACAGGTTGCCGGTTTGGGCGGCCTTGTCCTCCGCGCCGGGGTCGGCCGTCACGTACAGGCCGGGGATGCCGATGGAGCCGCCGGCGCGGGCAATTTCCATCAGCGAGTTGAGCACGGCGGCGGGCACCTCGGTTTTGGCCTGGGCGCCGTGGCCGCTGGCCTCGAAGCCCACGCAGTCGATGGCGCAGTCCACCTCGGGCACGCCCAAAATCTGGGCAATTTGGTCAGCCAGGCCGGCGTCCTGGTTCAGGTCCACGGTTTCGCAGCCGAACGAGCGGGCGTGGGCCAAGCGGGCCAGGTTCATGTCGCCCACAATCACCACGGCCGCGCCCAGCAGTTGCGCCGACGCGGCGGCGGCCAGGCCCACCGGGCCGGCCCCGGCCACGTACACGGTGGCCCCGGGCCCCACGCCGGCCTTCACGGCCCCGTGGAAGCCGGTCGGGAAAATGTCGCTCAGCATGGTCAGGTCGCGGATTTTCTCCATCGCCTGGTCCTTGTTCGGGAACTTGAGCAGGTTGAAGTCGGCGTAGGGCACCATCACGTACTCGGCCTGTCCCCCTACCCAGCCGCCCATGTCCACGTAGCCGTAAGCCCCGCCGGCGCGGCCCTCGTTCACGGTTAGGCAGATGCCGGTTTTCATCTCCTTGCAGGTGCGGCAGCGCCCGCAGGCCACGTTAAAGGGCACCGACACCAAATCCCCTTTTTTCAGAAATTCTACGTCGGCCCCGGTCTCGATGACCTCGCCCGTGATTTCGTGGCCCAGCACCAGCCCGGCCGGGGCCGTGGTGCGGCCGCGCACCATGTGCTGGTCGGAACCGCAGATGTTGGTGGACACCACCTTGAGGATGACCCCGTGGGTGATTTTCTTGCCCTTCGGATTTTTTAGCTCCGGAAAATCAATGCTTTGCACCTCGACTTTGCCGGGGCTCAAGTAAACGACGCCTCTGTTGCTAGCCATAACGGGGGGAGGAAGTGAATCAAATGCAAAAACCAGGGCCCCGGGCCCCTACTTGCCCGCCACGGCGTTCAGGCCAGCTTCGGCCACGGTGTGGTCGTTTTCCACCGAGTCGCCCGACACGCCAATGGCGCCGATGATTTTGCCGCTGCCGTCTTTGATGGGCAGGCCGCCGGGGAAGGTGATGAGGCCCCCGTTGGAAACTTCGATGTTGAAAAGCGGGCCGCCGGGCTGCGACGCTTTGCCCAGGTCGCCGGTGGGCATGTCGAAGAAGCGGGCCGTTTTGGCCTTCTTGATGGCGATGTCGAGCGAGCCAAGCCAGGCGTCGTCCATGCGGGCGAAGGCCACGAGGTTGGCCCCGGCGTCGACCACGGCAATGTTCATTTTTACGCTTATGGCAAGCGCTTTCTGGTGAGCGGCCTGAATGGCGGCCTGGGCTTGTTCGAGGGTGATACCCATGAGGCAAGAAGAAATAAGGGTGGGGTGAGTGGGCGCAAGCAGTGTCCGCCCGCTACCCTAACCGATTTTTTGCGGCCCGGGTTGGCCCAACGCGCCCCGAATGCGATAATACCGGATCATTTTGCGACGATAGTACCGTGCCGAGGGGCCAGGGCAACGCCCCGGCGGGCCGGCCGGGGCGTTGCGCGTTGCGGCTTGCAAACGGCCCGCGGGGGGACCGGCGCTGGCTTTTTACTTGCCGGCAAACGCCTTGGCGTCGGCTTCCGTCACGGTGTCGTCGCTCATGATGACGAGGCGTTCGACCACGTTGCGCAGCTCGCGGATGTTGCCGCGCCAGTCCAGCCCTTGCAGGTACTTGAGGGCCCCGGCGTCGATTTTTTTGGGCTTGTTGCCGTAGTCGGCGGCGATGTCGGCCAGAAATTTCTGGATCAGTTCGGGGATGTCCTCGCGGCGGTCGTTCAGGGCCGGCACTTGGATGAGGATGACGGAGAGCCGGTGGTAGAGGTCTTCGCGGAAGTTGCGGTCGGCGATTTCCTGGAGCAGGTTTTTGTTGGTGGCGGCCAGCACGCGCACGTTCACCGAAATCTCTTTCTCGCCGCCCACGCGGGTGATTTTGCTTTCTTGCAGCGCGCGCAGCACCTTGGCCTGGGCCGAGAGGCTCATGTCGCCGATTTCGTCGAGGAACAGCGTGCCGCCGTCGGCCTGCTCGAACTTGCCAATGCGCTGCTTCACGGCCGACGTGAACGAGCCTTTTTCGTGGCCAAACAGTTCGCTTTCAATCAGCTCCGACGGGATGGCGGCGCAGTTCACTTCCACCAGGGGCCCCTGGGCGCGCGGGCTGAGCTCGTGCAGCTGGCGGGCCACCATTTCCTTGCCCGCCCCGTTGGGCCCCGTGATGAGCACGCGGGCATCGGTGGGCGCCACCTTCTCGATGGCCTTGCGCACGGCCCCCAGCGCCGCCGACGAGCCGATCATGGCCGAGCCTTTGGTGACGGAGAGCTTCTTTTTCAGGGTTTTGGTTTCCGTTACCAGCTTGGTGCGGTCCAGGGCGTTGCGCACCGTTATGAGCAGGCGGTTGAGGTCGGGCGGCTTGGGCAGGAAGTCGTAAGCGCCCTTTTTGGTGGCCTCCACGGCGGTTTCGATGTTGCCGTGGGCCGACACCATGATGAAGGCCGTGTCGGGGGACAGGGCTTGGGCGCGGCTCAGCACCTCCAGGCCGTCCATTTTGGGCATCTTGATGTCGCACAGCACCAGGTCGTACTTGTGCTGGATGAGCAGGTCGAGCCCCGCGGGGCCGTCCTCGGCTTGGTCCACGGTGTAGCTTTCAAACTCCAGGATTTCCTTCAGCGTGTTGCGGATAGCTTTTTCGTCGTCGATGATGAGGATGCGGGGCATAGGCGGGAAGTTGGCAAGAAAAAATAAGCGGAGGCGAAGCGCTTAGAACGGCCGCGGCCGAGGGTTGCGTGCGCCGGGGCCCTAAGGTTTGCTTAAAAAAAACGGCCGCCCCCACCGAAGCAGGAGCGGCCGCCAAAACTAGGCAATGCGCCGGTAAGCCGGGTTCTGTCCGGGGCCCAAGGGCCCCGTCCCCACCATTTATCTAGGCCCGTCCTCGCGGAAAGGCTCCATCGACCTACCCGCGGACCCGGGCGGGCCGCCCGTTGCCCGTCGGCCGAAGCCGGCGCGCGCGTCCGCTTATTTGGTCTTTCAACCCCTGAGGTTTACCCAGCCGGGTCGGTTGCCCGCCCGCTGGTGCGCTCTTACCGCACCTTTTCACCCTTACCCACTCGCGTGGGCGGTTATTTTCTGTGGCACTGGCTGTCCCGGCCCGATTGGCCGGTCCTTCCCGTTAGGAAGCAGGGTGCCCTGCGTTGCCCGGACTTTCCTCGCCGGGTTGCCCCGCCGCGGTGGAGTGGCGCACTGCTTGCGGCAAAGATAGGGCCCCGGCTTTTGCCTTGAGGGCACAACGCTTTCGGTGGATTCGGCTTTAATTGCAGGGCAGCATGCTTTTAAAGAAGTTTGCTTATTCATGCCTCGATTATTTGCCGCATGCTGAATCTCTTGAAACCGCTTCGGTTGCTTTGCAACGGGCAAATAGGGCTGATGTTTTGTTGCTTGCCATTAGCTGTGATTGGTGGCAACCAAGGCTGTGCACAAACCCCCGCGCAGTTTCGGGGCTCTTGGGCCGGGACCGTTAATCTATTTGGAACGCCCGCCAACGTGCTGTTCGATTTTAGGCCGCTGCACCGGCCAGGAACGGCGGGCATGGCCACGGTATCTCTGCCCAGCATCGGCTTGCACAGCGTGCAGGTAGATCGGTTTGTTCCCTATGGGGATAGCCTGAAGCTGCTGATGAGTGGACTGCCAGGGGCCTACGTAGCGCGCCCGATGGCTGATACGCTGGGCCTGACCGGCTACCTGCTGGTGGCTGGCCAGCGGTTACCGCTGCGTGTGCGCCCCGTAAGCCCCGCTGGCTTGGCGCAGCTGCTGCCCGCCCGTTCGCAAACGCCTCGCTGGCCCAGGCCCTACCGCGAATTGGCCACCACGTTTACGGGCGGGGCCCCAGGAGTTGCCCTGGCGGGTACCATTACGGCTCCGCCCAGTTTGAGCGGGCCGGGAATAGTGTTTATTTCCGGCTCGGGCCCGCACAACCGCGATGGCGAAGAGTTCGGCCATAAATCCTTTCTAGTGCCTGCGGATGAGCTGACGCGCCGGGGATTTGTCGTGCTGCGCTACGACGAGCGCGGGGTAGGGGCCTCCACGGGCCACTTTGCCGCGGCGGGTACCGCCGATTTTGCCCGTGACGCTGCGGCCGCCGTACGGGCGCTGCGGAACGACCGCCGGCTGCACGTGGGCAAAGTGTTTCTCATTGGGCACAGCCAAGGCACCTTAGAAGTAGCCATGGTGGCTGCCCAAGACCCAGCCTTAGCCGGCGTGGTGCTGCTGGGTGCCATCGGCCAACCCGTGGCCGCGCTATACCAGGAGCGGCTACGGGCCCAGTTCCACGACCGACTGGCCGCAGCCAGTGCCGCCGATAAACCGTCTGTGGAACGGTACGTTACCATGTACAACCGGTTGATTGCCATCGCTGCCACCGTGTCCGATAGCGCCACCGCCCTCGCCCATATGCGGCGCGAATTGCCTACTGCCGGTGTTAGTGAGCAAGAAGTACTTAGCTACGCACCCTCTTACTTGGAGCATACCGTGCACGACATTTTGGCCCAGGACCCCACCCCCTATCTGCAAAAGATGAAAATGCCCGTGTTGGCTCTGACGGGTGAACTGGACACGGAAACTCCAGCCAGCAACCAGTTCCCGGCGCTGCAAACCCAATTGCAACGCGCTGGGAATAAGCACGTGACCCTAACGCTAGTGCCACGCGTAAATCATTTTTTTCAGACCAATGCACCGGGACACGAAATGCCGATTTTTGATAACCCAGAAACTTTCTCACCGGTCGAGTTGCAATTGCTAAGCGAGTGGTTGACGCGACAAGCCAAAAGCGGCAACATAGACGGTAAAGCAAAAAATAGCAAAGCCGGTCACTGAAAGCAAAATATCTACTCCCAGCGACCGGCCCAATTATTCCTAATTCTTTTACTTCAGCCGCACCAGCGTGGCGCCGTAGCCGAACTTCTCCTTGCGCGAGTCTTCGAAGAACTTGATGTCCTTGTTGCGGCTGAGCTGGCGGTGGATTTCCTTGCGGAGCGTGCCGTTGCCCATGCCGTGGATGAACACGATTTCGTGCATGTTGGTGGCCAGGGCCCTAACCAGCGCGTCCTCGAAGGCGTCGAGCTGGATGCGCAGGATGGCGGTGTTGCTCAGCTCCTCGGCGTTGTCGGGGCGCAGGGCCTCGAAGTGCAGGTCGAACTCGTGGGGCGGGGCCACCACGGGCGCGACGGGCTTGGGGGCCGCGGCCGCCACCACGGCCGCCGGCTTGGCGGGCGCGTCGCCGGTGAGCTGGGCGCGCAGGGCGGCCGCGTCGATGCCGGCCGGGGCCTTGGCGGCTTCGGCGGCGGTGGGAGCCTCCTGGGCCAATTGCTCGGGGGCGATGGCGGCGGCGGCTTGCTCGTCGAGTTGGAACAGGTACGCGTCGGTGCCGATGACCGGGGCCGGGCGACGGCTCGAATAGAACGTGCTGGCCTTGAAGCCCTGGCGCTTGTTGACGAGCCCGTAGGCCGCGTCGCCGTTGGGGCGGTGGGGCAGGAGCTGCACCACGGCGGCGGGCCAGGTTTCGAAGTCCTTCAGGTGCAGAAACGCCAGGGGCTTGGTGCTGGCCTTGGGGCCCAGCTGGCCGGCGGCCAGGGCCCGGTAGGGGCGGGCCGGGGTTTCCTCGCCGTAGGTGAAGAGCACGTCGGCCTCGGTGTTGTTGATGAGCGTGACGCCCAGCAGTTCGGGCGACTGGTTGACCAAGGCCAGGAACAGGCCCTTGGCCGCCGGGGCGGCGCCCGCCGACGGCACCTTGCCGCCGGGGGCCTTGGCCGCGGCGGGGCCGCTGCTGGCCACGGCGGCCAGGGCCTCGGCCAGGGTGGGGGTGGCCTTGGCGGCGTTGGCCGCCGTGGGCTTGGGCACGTGGCTGCGGTCTTTCTTGCTGGCGTTGGCGTTGCGGCCGGGCTGCTGGCCGGGGCCGTAGGTGGGGGCGGCGCGGTTGAAGCTCTTGCTTTCGTCGGCGGCCACCACCACCACTTCGCGGCGCAGCACGGGGATGGTGAAGTCGTTGTCGATGGCCACTTCCACCAGCTCGCTGTCGAGCAGGCGGGTCACGATGCCTTCTTCGGTGCCGGTAAGCAGGCGTACTCTATCTCCTACGTTCATGGTGTTCGGGGCAGAAATTGGGAGCGAAGCGGCGGCCCCGGGGAAAGTCCGGGCGCGCCCCGCCAGGGGTTGAATCGGTAAAAATACGCGGCCCGGGGGGCGAATGGGTTGGGCCCGGCCGGCTGGGGCCCCCGGGAACCGGCCAGCTATACGTGCAAAATGCCGCAACCCGCCAGAAACAGGGGCCCCCACCGAGGCGTGGGCCCCGCTCAAACCGCCGCGGCAAAGCCAGTAAATGCAGTTCCCGTCCGGTGGGGGCCCTATCTTTGCTTGGCTGTGCAATCGTTGCCAATAATGAAATAATTGCATTTAGCCTTCTTAATTTAACATTCATGAAAATACTTCGACTTTTTAGCGGGCTACTGTTGAGCCTAGCTGCTTTGGCTGCCCAGGCGCAAGTGGTGGCGGTGCAACCCACGTTCTTTACCGCGGACACGCCCGTTACCCTGACTTTTGACGCCACCCAGGGCAACGCTGGCCTGGCGGGCTCTGGCGGGCCGGTGTACATCTGGACCGGGGCCATTACGGACAAAAGCGCCAACCAGAGCGACTGGAAAGGGGGCCCCCGGGTCAACTTCAACCAGCCCGACCCGGCCGCGCTGATGACGGCCCTGGGCGGCGACAAGTACAGCATTACCTTCACCCCGCGGGCCTTTTACGGGCTGGGGGCCACCGACCAGCTGCTGAAGCTGGCCATGATTTTCCGCAGCGGCGACGGCACGCGGGTGGGCCGGGCCACCGGCGGCACCGACATCTTCGTGGACGCGCAGGTGGCGGCCCTGGCCGTGCGCCTCACGCAGCCGGTGCCCGCCACCGGCGGCAACCCGCAGTTTGTGGCCCTGAACCAGCAGGTGGCCGTGGCCGGGGTGGCCTCGGCCGCCGCCACGCTCACGCTCTACCTCAACGGCGCGCAAGTGGCGCAGCAAGCCAACGCCACCGCCCTCAACGCCACCGTGACCATCGCCCAGGCCGGCGCCAACGTGCTGCGCCTGACGGCCACCGTCGGCACCCAAACCGTGGAAGACACCCAAACCCTGGTGGTGCGCCCGGCCGTGGCCACGGCCGCGCTGCCGGCCGGGGCCCGGCCCGACGGCATCACGTACCTCAGCGGCGGCACGTCGGCTATTCTGAGCTTGAGCGCGCCGGGCAAGCAGTTCGTGTACGTGCTGGGCGAGTTCAACAACTGGCAGCCCACCGCGGCGGGCTTCATGAGCCAGACGCCCGACAACCTCAGCGCCGCGCCCGCCACGGTGGCCGCCACTGGCCGCTGGTGGGTGCAGATCGACGGCCTCACGCCGGGCCAGGAGTACGCCTACCAGTACCTGGTGGACGGGCAGCTGCGCGTGGCCGACCCGTACTGCGAGAAAATCCTGGACCCGAACTCCGACGGCGGCATTCCGGCCGCCACGTACCCCAACTTGAAGGCGTACCCCACGGGCAGCACCACGGGCATCGTGTCGGTACTGCAAAGCAACCAGGCGGCTTACGCGTGGCAAGCCACCAATTTCCAGCGCCCCGCCCGCACCAACCTGGTGACCTACGAGCTGCTGGTGCGTGACTTCGTGGCCGCCCACAACTACCAAACCCTGCGCGACACGCTGGGCTACTTGCAGCGCCTGGGCGTGAACGCCATCGAGTTGATGCCCATCAACGAGTTCGACAACAACGACAACTGGGGCTACAGCCCCGACTTCTACTTCGCGCCCGACAAGTACTACGGCACCAAAACGGCCCTCAAGCAATTCATCGACGAGTGCCACCGCCGCGGCATCGCCGTGGTGCTGGACATGGTGCTGAACCACTCCACCGGCCAGAGCCCCATGGTGCAGCTCTACGCCAGCGGCGGCAACCCCGCCGCCAACAACCCGTGGTTCAACGTGGCGGCCCCGCACCCCTATAGTGTGTACAACGACCTGAACCACGAGAGCCCCTACACCCGGTACTTCAGCAAGCAGGTGATGCAGTTCTGGCTCCAGGAGTACCACATCGACGGCTACCGCTTCGACCTGGCCGGGGGCTTCAGCCAGGTGCCCAAGACGGAGGCTACCTACGCCGACTACGACCAGTCACGCGTCGACATTTGGAAGGACTACTACCAGACGCTGGTGGCCACCGACCCCACGCTGTACCCCATTCTGGAGCATTTTCCCGTTGACAGCGAAGCCAAGACCCTGACTGATTACGGCTTCATGATTTGGGGCAACATGAACTACAACTACAACGAGGCCACCATGGGCTACGTGGGCACCTCCGACCTTACCCGCGGCTACTACAAAACCCGGGGCTTCAACAACCCCAACCTGGTGGCCTACATGGAAAGCCACGACGAGGAGCGCCTGGCCTTCAAAAATGCGGCCTACGGCAACAGCGCGGGCGCGTACAGCGCCAAAAACTTTGCCACCTCCATGGCCCGCATCGGCGAAGCGGCGGCGTTCTTCTTCACCGTACCGGGCCCCAAAATGGTGTGGCAGTTCGGCGAGGTGGGGTACGACTTCACCATCAACCGCTGCCCCGACGGCACCGTGGCCGACGCCTGCCGCACGGCCGACAAACCCATCCGCTGGGACTACGAGACCGTGGCCGAACGCCAGGGCCTGTTCAACGTGTACCGTAGCCTGATTGCGCTGAAAAAAACGCAGCCGGTGTTCGCCAACCCCACCGCGTTCGACCAGCAAATGGTGGGCGCCACCAAGCTCGTGCACCTCTCCGACGCCAACCTGAGCGTGACCGTGGTGGGCAACTTTGACGTGGTGGCCCAAACCGTGGTGCCCGCGTTTCAGAGCGCCGGCACGTGGTACAACTACCTCACCGGCACCAGCCGCGCCGTGGCGGACGTGAACGCGCCCCTGACGCTGCAACCCGGCGAGTACGCCGTGTACACCTCGAAGCCCATCAATTCCAGCACCGGTACCGTGCTGGCCACCCGGCCGCAAACCACGGCCGCGTTCCGCCTGGCGGCCTTCCCGAGCCCCGCCGCTGGCTCGGCCACGCTGCACTACGAGCTGCCCGCGGCGGCCACCGTCAGCGTCACGGTTTGCAACGTGCTGGGGGCCCTGGTGGCCACCGTGCCCACCGCCGGCCGCCAAGCCGCGGGGCCCCACGATTTGGCCGTGCCCACCGCCACCCTCGCCAACGGCGTGTACCTGGTGCGCCTGCAAGCCGCTGGCCAGCAGCAAACCGCTCGCCTGCTGGTGCAGCATTAAGCACGGTGTGGCGGTGCCGCTAAGCGGGCTTTAGCCTTGCTTATGCTGCCCTAGGGCCCCTGGGGCAAGGCCAAGGGCAGCTTAGCGGTACCGCTTTGGGACTAACTTAGCCAATGCTGTTGACCCCGGCACAACAAAAAAGGCGGCCCGTTTAGGTCGCCTTTTTCGTTGTGCCGGGGCCCCAGGGCCCTAGTCTTTGGTGACGTGGTACTCCACCAGGTCGTCGATGGGCGAACGAATGATTTTGCCCACCTGCATGCCGTGGCTGTTGGCCACTTGGGTGAGGGCGTCGCGGAAGTTGTAGCCCACCGAGCCGATGCAGTTGAACGAGTAGTCCTGGAAGCGCGGGTAGGGCAGCACGATGTTCTGGAAGAACGCCTCGAAGCCCTGGCGCACGATTTCGCGGCAGTAGCTCACGTTGTTGTGGTCGTAGGTGAACTTGGCGAAGCTGGCCAGGAAGCGGTTGGGCAATGGCTGGTTGTAGAGGCGGTCGAGGATGTCGTTGCGCTCGCCCAGCTGGTAGGCGTCGCGGAAAGCGTCCTGCAAGCCGTCGGGCAGCAGCCCGCGCAGGTAGTCGCGCAGCAGGCGCTTGCCGATGAACGAACCCGAACCTTCGTCGCCCAAAAAGTACCCGAGCGAGTCCACGTTGTAGGTGATCTTTTTACCGTCGTAGAGGCACGAGTTGGTGCCCGTGCCCAGGATGGCGGCGAAGCCGGGGCCCCGGCCGAGCAGGGCGCGGGCTGCGGCCAGTAGGTCCTCGGTCACTTCCACGGTTTTGGCGTTTGGAAACAACTGCTTGAGGGCGTTGCCGATGACGGCGGCCTTGGCCGGCGACGATACCCCGGCGCCGTAGAAGTGGATTTCGCGCACCGCGCCGCGGGGCAGCGTGTCGGGCAGGTTCTGGTCGAGCGAGCGCACGATGCCCGGCGTGTCGATAAAGTCGGGGTTGTAGCCCTCGGTGTTGAAGTAGACGCGCTGGTTGGCGTCGTCGAGCTGGCACCAGCTGCACTTGGTGGAGCCGCCGTCGGCAATAAGAATCATGCGAAAAAATGAAAGAGTGGGGCCGCGAAAGTAAGGAATTTGAGGCAAGCCGCCGCGGGCGCGCTTAGCGGGGGCCCCAGCCACAAAAAAGGCCGCTCTGCGGAGCGGCCTTTTTTAGTGCAGCGACACCAAACAACAGTTATTTGGTGATGGTGTATTTCAGGTTGGCAATGTCGAGCTTGATGGTGTACGTGCCGGCCGTCGTGATGGTGATGTTGCTACCGCCCGCCACCAGGGCCCCGCCCGTGTTGGACGAACTGCCGTAGTTTAGCGTCCAGGCCGCATTCGAGCGGAACTTGAAGTCGCCAGCGTTCAGGGCCCGGGTCAGGTTGTAGGTCTTGGAGTCGCAGTCGTAGGTCAGCTGCACGTCCGTGTCCCAGCTGATGCCGGCCGGCCCGATGATGCCCCAGGTGTCCGAATTGGGCGCGATGCAAGCCTTATAGGAGGTAACCGTGAGCGGCACCACCGGCGAGGCCTGGGGCGTGTTGGAGGCGTAGCGGGCGTTCAGGCGCACGTCCACGGGCGTGGCGGTGCCGGGGGTGATGCCCAGCGTGGTCAAGGCCGTGTTCAGGGCCTCTACCGTCACGTTGGTGGGGCTGGTGCCGGCGTCGATCGTGGCGGGGGCCGTGAAGGCGCCGCCTTTCTTGTCGATTTGCAACTGGTAAGTGATGGCCGGGTTGTACGGCGCGTCCGCGTTGGTCCACGTGAAGCCCGTAACGGGCGTCCAGGTGTAGGTCACGGCGGTGGCGGCGGCGTTGGCCTGCGTCAGCACCACGGCGGTGGTGGAAGCGGCGAGGGTGGGCGCGTTGTTGGGCGTAATGGTCGCCTGCACCTCGTCTTTTTTGCAGCCCGTGAGGGCCACCGCTGCCACGGTGCAGATGCCAACTGCTTGGGTAAGCCAGTTTTTCATGGAAGTAAATGTGTGGGAGTGGGAATGATAAAAATTACTTCCCCAGCCAAGCCCGGGGCCCCTCGGGGGGCAACTGGGCATTGGTTGGGGAAGTAAAAAGCAATTTAGTACCCGGGGTTTTGCACCAGGTTGGGGTTAACGCTCAGGTCCGACGAGGGAATGGGAAACAGGTTGCGGGTGTCGGGCACGCTGGTGCCGGCGGCCACGCCCCCTTTCCAGGGCCATAGGTAGGCCGCGGTGGTGAAGCGACCGTAGCGGATGAGGTCGGTGCGGCGGCTGCCTTCCCAGTACAGCTCGCGCGAACGTTCGTTTAGGAGGAAATCCGTGGTGAGGGCAGCGGCGGTAATATTGCCGGCAGTCGTGTTCTGGTAAGCCCGGCTGCGAATCAGGTTCACGTAGGTGAGGGCCTGGGACAAGTTAGTATTCGAGCGCACAGCGGCCTCGGCGTACATCAAATACACGTCGGCAAGGCGGAACATCGGGTAATCGGTGTCCACGAACGTGGCATCGGCCCCGGCAGCTCCGGTCGAGCTGACGTTCTTAAACTTGATGGGTACGTAGCCGTTGTAAAAGTTCGTCTGCGAAATAACGTCCATCGTCTGGCCCCCGGTCACGAATTTGCCGCGGGTGTCGGAAGTCGTGTCGGCGAACTGCTGGTAGAGCTTAGGGGTGGTGCGAATGCCGCCCCAGCCCCCGCCGATACCGTACTTCACCGGGTTCCAGTTGGCGTCGGCCGTGCCGGCCACCGCAGCATGGGTCAGGAAGGTGGTGCCGCCGTAACTCTGGGTGCGCTTGCCGTCGAATACGATCGGGAAGATGATTTCCGGCGACGTATAGTTGTCGGTGAGAAAATTGCGCGCGTAGGCCGTGGCTTTGCTCGTGGCGGTGGTTTGCAGCGAGTAGCCACCGGTGTCAATCACTTTGGCGGCGTAAGTCAGGCAGTCGGCGTAGTGGGCCGTGCCGGTGTACACTTGAGCGTTCAGGTACAGCTTGGCCAGCAGCGTCCAAGCGGCGGCTTTGCTGGCGCGGCCGTATTGGTTGGCGCTTTGGCTGGGGGCCAGCAAGTCGGCGTCGATGGCCTTCAGCTCCGACTCAATGTAGGTAAAAAGCGCGGCGCGCGTGGTTTGCTTGGGGGGCGTGGTGCCCCCAATAGGGTCAGTTTCGGTAGCGAAGGGCGGGTTGCCGTACAGGTCCAGGGCATGGTAGTACGCCAGGGCCCGCAGGAAGCGCACCTCGGCCCGGTAGGCCTTGATGTCGGTCAGGTCGGTGCCACTGATGCCGCGGGCGCTAAGCTGGGCGTCGGTGGCTTGGGCCAGAAAGCCGTTGCAAACGGTGATTTCGTACAGAATGCGGCTGTAAAGGCCCTGCACCAGCACGCCGCTCGACGTCCAGTTCAGGTTGTGCCAGTCCTGCACCCCGGGGTCGCCCCACTGTATAACGGCCTCGTCAGTGGTCAGTTCCTGGGCACTCCACAGCTGGCGCACGTAATCCGACGTGCCCTGGTCGATGCCCAGGATGTCGCCGGTGGCAGCGTCGGGGCCGCCGGGGCCCGTCACGGCGAAACCGCTGTACGCCTTGGCCGCCACCGTGCGGTAGCCAGCCGCGTCCTTGAATACAGCGTCGGTGCTGAGGTCGTAGGTGGGGGTGCGGTCGAGGTCCTTGTTGCACGAAGACGCTACCAGCAGCAGCGACGAAGTGAAACCCAAAACGGCCGCGTTCCGAAAAATAATATTCTTCATATAGTGCGAGGGGTGGGAAATTAAATGCTCAGGTTCAGCCCAAACGTGTAGGTGCGGGGGCGCGGGTACACGTTGTTGTCCACACCGTTCGGAATCTCGGGGTCGAGGCCGGTGTATTTCGTGGCCACGAACACGTTTTGCACGGCGGCGCTCAGGCGCAGGCTACCTTTGCCGTTCAGCACCTTACCCGCGTTGTAGCCGAGGGTCACGTTGTCCATACGCAGAAAAGAGGCGTTTTGGATGTAGTAGTCCGACGAATACCGGGCCTGGTTGGAGTTGAGGAAACCGGTGTTGTTGGCGTCGCGCACCACGTTCGACACGAAGTTGGTCGAGCCCACAATGCCTTGGTAGTTGCCCAGGTTCGAGGCCACGTTGTTGTACACGTAGTTGCCCAAGTTGGCGCGCAGCGAGAAGGCCAGGCTGACGCGATTGTAGCTCAGGTTCGAGCCGAAGCCGAGCAGCACTTTCGGGGCCGACTGCTGGAAAATGCGGCGGTCGTTGGAATCGATTTTGCCGTCGCCGTTGGTGTCCACGTACACGCCGTCCACGGGCTTGCCGTTGGCGCTGTACACTTGCTGGTACACGTAGAAGGCCGACGAGGGCGAGCCCACGCGGTAGTTGCCGATGTTGGTGCCCGTACCGCCCGAAATGCCGGTGTTCTCGATGCCCTGGAAATCGGCAGCCTGGGGCCCCAGCGAAAGGATGCGGTTCACGTTGTAGGTCGCGTTGGCGTTCACGCTCCAGTTCACCCGCTCGCCCTGAATGACGTTGCCGTTCAGGTTCAATTCGATGCCCTTGTTTTCGAGCGAGCCCACGTTCGACACCAACCGGTTGGTGAAGTTCACCAGGCCCGGGATGGGAATAACGGCCAACAGGTCGGTGGTTTTGCGGTAGTAGGCGTCGGCGCTCAGGGTGAGGCGGCTGTCGAAGAAGCCAAAGTCCAGACCGGCGTTGTAGGTGCTGGTCTGCTCCCACTTCAGGTTGCTGTTGTAGCCCAGGGGCGAGTAGGGGGTGTAGTACACGCCGCCGAGCTGGTACTGCGCGGTGGGCACGTTCTGCTGGAAGCGCTGGATGTAGGGGTAGTCGCTGCCGGCAGCGGCCACCACGTCCTGCTGGCCGGTGATGCCGTAGCCCACGCGCAGCTTCAGGTCCGAGAAAGCTTTGCTGTCTTTCAAAAAGCTTTCTTCCTTGATGCGCCAAGCAAACGAGGCGGCCGGGAACAGCGCGTTGCGGTTGTCGGGCGAGAAGCGCGACGAGGCGTCGTTGCGCAGCGTGCCGGTGAAGATGTAGCGGTTGTTAAGCGTCAGGTTGGCCCGGCCGTAGTACGAGAGGATGGTGTACTGGGTGCGGAACGGGTTGTTGGGCGCCAGCGTGCGCACCGTGGTGGCGTCGCCCAGGTAGGAAGCGTAGGCCGGGGCCGTCGTCACAAAGTCCTGGTACGAGTAGCCAGCCAGCAGCTCTAGGCGGCTGGTTTCACTGAACTGCTTGGTGTAGTTCAGGTAGGCTTCTAGCAGCTTGTTGTTGCGCTGCTGCGAGTAGTAGTTGAACGAGCCGCCGCGCGCGGTGGTGTTGGTGGGGTCGAGGGGCGAGTTGAAGTACGACCCCGCCGACTGGGCGTCGATCAGGTTGGTGCCGGTGGCGCGGGTCACGTCGTAGCCCAGGTTCACGTTGGCGTGCAGGTCGGGCAGGAAGTGCAGCTTGTAATCGAGCTGGATGTTGCCAATGCTGCGCTTCACGGTGCTGCGGTTGCGCTGGAGCATGAGGGTGGCCACCGGGTTGGTGGGCACGTTCTGCTGGGGCGTGCCGTTGCCTTGCAGGTATTGGAAGTAGTTGCCGTAGGCACTGTTGTCGCTGAACACGTTCTGCGTGGGGTCGAAGGCCAGGGCCGAGCCAATGGCCCCAGCGTCGGCGAAGTTGTTGTCCACCCAGGTGCCCTTCACGTTGGCGTTGATGCGCAAGTGGTTGTCGAGCAGCACGGGGTTCAGGCTCAACGAGCCCGAGTTGCGGATGAGGCGGTTGGTGATGAGGATGCCTTGCTGCTCGAGGTTGCCAATCGAGGCGCGGAAGGGCAGCTTGCCCACGGCGCCGGTCAGGCTCACGTTGTTGTCGTAGCTCATGGCGTTGCGGAAAATCTGCTTCTGCCAGTCGGTGTTGCCCGTGCCGAGCAGGCTCGCCTGCGAGGGCGCTACGGCTTGCACCGTGGCCCGGAACTCATCGGCCGTCAGCACCGGCACCGAGTTGTAGCGGGCCGCCAACGACGTGTTCGACACGAGGTTAACCATCAGCTTGTCGCCCGTGCTGCCTTTTTTGGTGGTGATGAGGATTACCCCGTTCGACGCCCGCGAGCCGTAGATGGCCGTCGCCGAGGCGTCTTTCAGCACCGTATAGGTTTCGATGTCGTTGGGGTTGATGAGGCTCAGCGGGTTCGAAACGCCGGCCACGTTGTAGTTGCCCGTGCCCGAGGGGGTGTCCACCGGTACGCCGTCAATCACAATGAGCGGGTTGTTGTTGGCGTTCAGCGACGAGCCCCCGCGGATGCGGATGGTGGTGCCAGCGCCCGGGGCCCCGCCGTCGGTCGTAATCTGCACGCCGGCCACCTTGCCCTGAATCAGCTGCTCGGGGTTGGTGATCTGGCCCTGCACGAATTCTTTGGTGGTCACCGTCGTGATGGCCCCGGTCACGTCCTGCTTGCGCTGGGTGCCGTAGCCAATCACTACGGCCTCGCCCAACTCGGTGGCGTTTACGGCGAGGGCCGCGCTGACCGCCACGTCTTGGCCGGCCACGATGGTTACCGGACGGCGCACTTCGTTGTAGCCCACGAAGGTGAGTACAATCGTTTGTGGACCAGCCGGAATGTTGGCGATGCGGAAGTTGCCGTCTACGTCGCTGGAAACGCCCAACGAAGTGCCGGCTACCAGTACGGTAGCGCCGGGAATGCCCACGTTTTTTTCGTCAAGCACGCGCCCGCTCACCGAGCCGGTTTGGGCCTGGGCTACACTACTAAAGCCCAGCAGTGTAAATAAGAGCAAAACCCAAAGTTTTGCCAAGTAAGGTTGTTTCATGAAAACAGGAGTTGGTAAAAAATTTTAAAATCAGGTATTGAAAAATTAGATAGCCTGCGTTATAAGAGGGGACAAAATTACCATTTTTTCAGCAAAAAGTGCGCAGAAACGCACTTTACTGGTTAAATCCTATCGGTCACTGGTAGCTTTTTGACCCGCTGCTGCCCCTCCGGGATCCCCGCGGTGCAAACGTTAGCGATAGATGCCCGCTGGGGCCCTGGGAGCGGGGCTGGCCGCAGGATTTGGTAATGCGGGGCGGTGCCTACCTTTGAGGGCGCACCGCGTAAGTCTATTTACTGCGTAAGTTCTTCGCTGCATGAAATCGTTGCTACTCTTCGCTTTGGGCGTGCTGCCCATCGCCGGCGCGGCGCAGTCGTCGCCCCGCAACCGGGCCGGCCGCACGGCCACGGGCGAGCCGCAGCCCTACGTGGGCCGCGTGCGGCTGGCCGAGCCGGTGCTCGTGTTCTACCGGTCGGTGGGCCCTGGGCAATCCACGCAGCAGCTGGTGATGGACAAGCAGCAGCTGCCCCTGCTGCTCACCCTCACGCTGGAGGAGTTGGCGCAGCGCCGCGGCATCTTCGTCGATGGCCTCGGCAACCCGGTGCTGCCCGGCACCGATGCCCAGAAGGTTCGCCTCTCGGGCCCCAGCCTGCTGGCGGGCCCCGAGCGCCGCCCGGCCGGCGACGGCCGCAGCACCTACGCTCGCCTGAGGGTGCCCGCCCCCGGCGAGTTGTACGTGGTGCGCGAGTCGGCCGAGGAGTACCGCCACTTCGTGGCGGCCCCCGGCCAAGGCTACCGCATCGATTTCCAAACCAACGGCCTGCCGGGCATCGACTCGGTGCGGGCCGTGTACACGCTGCGCAAAATCGACGCCTCGGAGCGCGGGGCGGGCGAAGGGGCTACCCTGCGCTAGCGCGGCTGCCTGCTTTTCTATATGGCCATTATCAGTTCTTCGCCGCCCGGGGCCCCGGTGGCCCGCTGCGCCGTGCTGGGGCCCTTGGCCGCCGGCTGGCCCGCGGCCAAGGGCCCCAGCACGGCCAGCCCCCAGGTGCAGGTGCTCGACACGGCGTTTTTTATGCCGCAGCTGGGCCGCCACCGGCGGGTGTGGCTGTACTTGCCCGCCGACTACGCCCGCCAGCCCCAGCGCCGCTACCCGGTGCTGTACTTGCAAGACGGCCAGAACGTGTTCGACGCGGCCACGGCCTACGCCGGCGAGTGGGGCGTGGACGAAACCCTGGACCGCCTCCGCGCCAACGGCCAGGACCCCACCGGCTGCATCGTGGTGGCCGTGGACAACGGCAGCCGCTACCGGGGCGACGAGTACATCCCGTGGCCCAACGCGGCCATCAAAACCGGGGGGCAAGGCGCGGCCTACGTCGATTTTTTGGCCCTTACCCTCAAGCCTTACATCGACCGGCACTACCGCACCCGCCCCGACGCGGCCCACACCGGCATCGCCGGCGCCAGCCTGGGGGGCCTCATTTCGGTGTACGCGGCCCTGCGCCACCCGGCCGTGTTTGGGCGCGTGGGGGCCTTCTCGCCCGCCTTTTGGGTGTGCAACGATTCGCTGCGGGCCTACGCGCGCCAGCACCCGCCGGCGGCCACTGCCAAGTTTTACCTGGTGGCCGGGGCGAAAGAAGACGGCTCGATGCTGCCCCTGATGGCGCAGTGGCACGACGTGCTGCACGCCGCGGGCGTGCCGGCGGCCCGCGTGGCCTACCACGCCGCGCCCGACGGCGAGCACCGCGAGTGGTTCTGGCAGCGCGAGTTCGCCGCCGCCTACGAATGGCTGTTCGATCGGCCCCCGGCCCACCCCTGATGCTTGGGGCCCCAACGCAGAGGAGCGCGCCACTGCTGGCGCGCTCCTCTGCGTTGGGGACGGGGTGAAACGTTACTCAACCAGCACCTTGCGCACGGTTACCTGGTCGCCGCAGGCCAGGCGCACCAGGTAGGCGCCGGCCGGCAGCGGGGCCCCGGCGCCCAGCGCCAGCACGTGCGGGCCAGCCGGTAGTTGGGCCGCATCGCTCAGCACGCGCACTGTTTGGCCGGTGAGGGTGAGCAACGTGGCGCGCACCGGGCCCGGCCGGCTCAGGCTGAACGCCAGGGCGAAGGTGCCCGCGGCGGGGTTGGGGTACAGGTGCACGGCGGCGGCGGGGCTGCCGGCCGCGGTGGCCAGGGCTTGCGCCGGCGCGAACGTCACGTCGTCGAGGCTGCAATAGTTGCCGGCGTTGGCGTCGGTGCGCAGGCCGATTTCGCACTGCCCGTTCGTCACCACGATGCCGGGCACCTGAACTTGGGCGAAGCTGGCGCTCGTGGGTACGTTCGCCGCCTGCTCGGGGCCCCCGAAGCCGGTGGCGTAGAGCTGGCAGGAGGGCTGGCCGCCGCCGCTCGTCACCCAGCCGCTGAGGGTGTAGGTGCCGTTGGGCACGTTGGTGAGCAGCTGGTACGTGCGCACCCGATAGGCAGTCGCCTTGTAGTGGGTGAGGCGCAGCTGGCCGCTGTGCACGGCGCCCTCCTCGGTGAAACCGGCGTCCGCGTCGGCCGCCGAAGCCGTGCTCCAGCCCAGGGGCGTGGCGGTGCCGCCGGTAAATTCGAAGCCCGGGTTGTACACGGGGCCCGCCGCGGGCGGCAGGTCGCGGAAGGCCTCCAGGGCTGCGGTGGGGCGGCCGCTGAGGGCCCAGGCCCCCAGGGTGTAGCCCATCCAGCCGTAGGCCTGGGGCTCCCAATACAGTACGCCCAGGCCTTTGTTGTTGGCCACCGACTTGATTTTGGCGATGAGGTCGAGCACCATTTGCTGGGTCACGATGGGGTAGGCGGCCGGCAAGCCGGTTTCCACCACCATCACTTCCTTGCCACCGTAGCGGCTCACCAAGTCGTTCATGGTGGCCAGGCACCGGGCGGTGTAGCTGGGCCAGTCGGACAGGGTGGGGTAGAGCGACAGGCCCGCCACGTCCCAGTGGGCGCCGTTGGCTTGCAGCACGTCGTAGACGTAGTGCGCGATGTCGGCGTTCTCGCTGTTGGCCACGTGCACAATCACCTTGGTGGTGGGGCTGGTGGCCTTCACGGCCTGGTAGCCTTGTTCCACAAACTGCGCGAAGTTGGCCCCGCCACCGGTCGAGATGCGGCCCTCGGGCCACAGCATGCCGTCGCTGGTCTCGTTGCCCACCTGCACCCACTCGGGCGTGATGTTGTTTGCTTTCAGCGTGTTGAGCACGTCCGCGGTGTGGTCGTACACGGCTTGCTTGAGTTGGGCCACGGTGTAGGCCTGCCAGGCGGCGGGCTTCGTTTGCTTGCCAGGGTCGGCGAAATCGTCGCTGTAGTGGAAATCAATCAGCAGGCGCTGGCCCAGCGCGTGGGCCCGGATGGCCTTGGCTAGCACGTCGGCCTTGCCGTTCCAGCCGCCGGTGGGGTGCACCCACACCCGCAGCCGGATGGTGTTTAGGTTGTAGCCGTCGCGGAGCAGTTGAAACAGGTCTTGCTGCGTGCCTGCTGCGTTGTAAAACTGGTAGTTGGCGGCCTCCATTTGGGTCACCCAACTCACGTCGGCCCCCTTGGCGAACGCGGTGGTTTGGGCAGCGGCGGGGCCCGCCAGGCCCCACGCCAGGGCCCCCAGCGCCAGCAAACGAGTGAAGATTGCCATAAGAAAAACTTGAAAACCTGCCCCACAAAAATTTGTGAATCAAGCGTCGGCCTATTGCAGCGAAACCGATTCCACGTCCACCGTCAGCGGCGTGGCGCCGGCCGGGGCGGCGCCCAGCACCACTTGCAGCACCTCGGCATCGGCTAGTTTTAGGCCCCCCGGGGGCCCCGGGGCAGTGTAGTCGAGGGGCAAGAAGCTGGGGTAGGGGCGCGGCACCAGCAGCAGCGGGGCCGGCCGAAACGCCGCCAGCGGCACGCGCACTTCCTGCCAGTCGGAGCCGCTCACGGGCACCTCGGCGGTGTAGGCCACCGCGTCGCGCGTGGCCAGGCTGAGGCGCAGGGCCCCCGCGCCCGCGCCGGGCCGCACCCGCACCGCCACCGTGCGGAAGCCGGCCAGCTCGGCGGCCGGGCGGCCGGCCAGCCGATCGCCGAAATAAGCGCGCAGGACCGCCACGGGAGCTCCCGCGGCCGGCGCAGGATTTTTAGCCGCGGCCATTCCCTGCACCAGGCGCAGGGCCAGGGCCCCGGCGGGCGTGGTCACGTAGTCGGTCCAGGCGTTTTCGCCCACCCCGTGGGCCTCCGTCAGGTCTTTGTCGGCCCCGGCGCCGAACAGCGGCAGCGGGGCCCCGGCGCCTACCACGGGCACTTCCCAGTGCTCGGGGTGGGCGTAGTCCCAGTCGCTGGGCTGGCCCGCAAAGTTGCCGGGAAACGTGCGCGCCTGCCCACCGTGCCGCAGCACCAGCCAGTACTTTACCAGGCCAGGGTACACCAGCGCAGCGGGCACGGTGGCAGCGTAGGTGGCGTAGGCCGTGGCCGCCATCGGCAGTGTTTCGGTGCGGCCGTAGTAGTGCTGGGCCACGAGCAGCACGCTGTCCTGGGGCCCCGCGCCGGTAACGGTGGCTTCGAGGCGCAGCGGCTGGCCGGCCCCGGCCTGGGCCGGCGGCGTGTGCCGCACTTGGGGCCCTAGCTCGGTGGGCGCGGGGGCCGCGTACTCGCCCAACTGGCCCGCGCCGAACGGCGTTTGGGCCCCGTAGGCGGCCGTGCTTTGCCCCGCGGCGGCCACCACGTACACGCCGGGGCGCACCGTGGCGCGGCCCCCGGTGGCGGTGGCCTGGGCGGCGTTGCCCTCGTTAACGGCCCGCAACGAATAGTCTTCGCCCAGGCCGGGCAGCGCGAGCTGCAACGGCTGGTCGTTCCACAAAATCTGCGTCACGGGCTGCGCCAGCGAAGTTTTGGCAAACGGGTCGCGGATGGGCACGGCGTCGGGCAGCACCTCCAGCCGCCACACGCCGGGGGCCAGCCGGTCGAGGAAGTAGGCCCCCGTGCCCCCGTAGCGCACCACCGCCGACGAGCCCGTGCCCGCCACGTGCCGCAGCTGGGCCGGGGCCACCGGCCGCGTGCCCGTGCTGTTGGTGTAGTAGAAGGCGTCCGGCGTGTTCATCTCGCTCAACTGCTGGCGGTAGCTCACCCGAAACGCGCCGAACGCCGAATCGGCCGGGTAGCTGTTGAAGGCTTGCCCCCGCTTCACGCGCCGGAATACCTGCCCGGCAATGAGCAGGCTGATGGCCTTGGCCGGCGTGTAGGCCAGGTTTAGGTAGTGGGTTTGGTACTCGGTGTTGGCGTAGGCCAGGGCCAGCGGGTCGTAGGCAAACATGGTGGCCCACTGCAAGCCCGCCGTGCGGAAGCTACGGGCCATGAACGGGTACATCACCGGCTGCAGCACGTCGGCCGACTCGAACTCGTACGCCATCTTGGCCTTGCGTTGGAAGCGCGCGTCGTTGGCGTACGGAATCGGGTAGCGGTCCACGTAGGGCAGGAAGTTGCCGCGCAGCGCGTGCCCGCCCACCAGCCCTTCGGGGTACCACTGAAACGTGAGCCCGTCCACCTGCGCGTTTAGGATGGCGTTGTGCACCTGTGGGTTTTCGGCGATGTTGTAAAACACCGGCTTGCGGCAGCCCGTGGCCCGGATGGCGCCGGCCATGCGGTCGGCAAAGGCCGTCACGGGGCCCTCGGGCTGGTGGTAGTGCGGCTCGTTGCACACCTCGAAGGCCAGGATGTCCGGGTCCTGCCGAATCAGCTGCTTGGTGTACGGGTTGCGGTGGTTGAGGAACTGTGTGAGGTAGCGCTCCTGGGCCGCTACGGCCCGCGGGTTGGTGTAGGCCTCGCCCTTGCCGTAAATGCTCGAAAAGCCCGTACCGGTGTCCTTTTCCGGGTAGCCGTTGTTCCAGTAGGCAATCGGGGTGAGGATGATTTTGATGCCGCGCCGCTCCAGCCGGTCCACCAGGTAGTCGAGCAGCCGCAGGTGGTCGTTCTCTTTCAGGTTGCCCAGCGTGTCGCTGATTTCCACGTCCCACACGTGGATGCGGAACGCGTCCACGCCCAGCCGCGCCAGGTGGTACACGTCCTGCCGAATGGCCTGCTCGCGGTCCACGCCCAGCTTGCCCAGGGCCCTATAGGAGTAGGCAAACGGCGCGGTGTAGTTCACCCCAAACAAGGCCACTTCCTGCTTGCCCTTTTCCCAGCGCAGCACCCCGGCCTGGTCCACGAATACGTCGCCGGTGGGCGCGGTTTGGGCGCCGGCCGGTTGGAAAAACGCCAGCCCGAGCAAGGCAGCGGTCAGCAAGGAAATAATTTTTGAAAACATAATGCGCAGCGTAGCACGGCGGTCCAGTGCCAGCGGTGGGGCCCTACTTAATGGTTCTGCTGCAAAGAACGGCATGCCACTTTCTTAACACAAACGTTTGTGCTAAATCATTGAGAAATATCTTGGAAATCAACGCAATAGTTCATAAAAAAGCGTGCCCGATGCCATCGCGCACGCTTTCAAACAACGGAAACAACGCGGGGGCTACACCGCCGAAAAGTCAAACGTTTCCAAAAATCCCGTGGTGAAATGCCCTTCCTTGAATTGCTCGTTGTCCATCAGCGCGAGGTGGAAGGGGATGGTCGTTTTCACGCCCTCCACCACGAACTCGCTCAGGGCCCGCTTCATCTTCACGATGCACTCCTCGCGGGTTTGGGCCACGGTGATGAGCTTGGCAATCATCGAGTCGTAGTTGGGCGGAATCTGGTAGCCGGCGTACACGTGCGTGTCCACGCGCACGCCGTGGCCGCCGGGGATGTGCAGCGTGGTGATGCGGCCCGGGGCCGGGCGGAAGCCGTTGCGTGGGTCCTCGGCGTTGATGCGGCACTCCATGGCGTGCATCTTGGGGTAGTAGTTCTTGCCCGAAATCGGGATGCCCGCCGCCACCTTGATCTGCTCCTTAATGAGGTCGTAGTTGATGATTTCCTCGGTCACCGGGTGCTCCACCTGGATGCGGGTGTTCATCTCCATGAAGTAGAAATCCCGGTTTTTGTCCACCAAAAACTCAATCGTGCCCACACCTTCGTAGCCAATGGCCGAGGCCCCCGCGATGGCGGCGGCGCCCATCCGCTCGCGCAAGTCGTCGGTCATGAACGGCGAGGGGGCCTCTTCCACCAGCTTCTGGTGGCGGCGCTGGATGGAGCAGTCGCGCTCCGAGAGGTGGCACACGTGGCCGAACTGGTCGCCCACGAGCTGCACCTCGATGTGGTGGGGCTCCACCACGTACTTCTCCAGGTACATGCCGTCGTTGCCAAACGCGGCCTTGGACTCGGTACGCGCGTCGTCCCAGGCTTTCTGGAACTCGTCGTCGCCGTGGATGATGCGCATGCCGCGCCCGCCGCCGCCGGCCGTGGCCTTGAGGATGACGGGGTACTTTATTTTGGCCGCAATTTTCTTGCCCTGCTCCACCGAGTCGAGCAGGCCCACCGAGCCCGGCACCACCGGCACGCCGGCCTTGATCATCGTGGCCTTGGCCGTGGCCTTGTCGCCCATCTGGTTGATCATCTCGGGCGAGGCCCCGATGAACTTGATGCCGTTTTCATGGCAAATGCGCGAAAATTCCGCGTTTTCCGACAGAAAGCCGTACCCTGGGTGAATGGCGTCGGCGTTGGTGATTTCGGCCGCCGCAATCAAATTCGGCATGCTCAAGTACGACTGCGCCGAGGCCGGGGGCCCGATGCACACCGCTTCGTCGGCAAACTTCACGTGCAGGCTTTCCTTGTCGGCGGTCGAGTACACGGCCACCGTTTTGATGCCCATTTCCTTGCAGGTGCGGATGATGCGCAAGGCAATTTCGCCCCGGTTGGCAATGAGGATTTTCTTGAACATGGGTCGTTGAAGGATTCGGGTGGGGTAAAAAACGTCATCCTCACCCGGCATCCGCGCCGCGCAGCACCTCGGCGGGACGAGCGATGCGCAGCCCCCATGGCTGCGAGCCGCTCCAAAGTCCTGGGGCCCTTCGCGGCGCGAACGCCAGATGAGGATGACAAAAAAGCGCGTACAAACTACTCAATCAGAAACAGCGGCTGGTCGTACTCCACCGGGGAGGCGTTTTCCACCAGGGCTTTCACGATGCGGCCGCTCTGCTCGGCTTCAATCTCGTTGAACAGCTTCATGGCCTCGATGATGCAAATCACCTGGCCTTTTTCCACCACGTCGCCCACCTGCACGAAGGCCGGCGAGTCGGGCCCGTTGCTGCGATAGAACGTGCCGATCATGGGGGCCTTCAAGGCGGTTTGGCTAGCGGCTGGGGCCGCGGCCGCGGCCACTGGGACCCCAGCGGCCACGGCCGGCGCAGCACTGGCGGGGGCCGTGGCCGCTGGGGGCGCGGCCACTGGACCCGCCACGCTCACCACTTGCTTGGTGCTGGGGTCGCGCTGCACCGAAATTTTAAACTCATCGGTCTCGATGTTCACCTTGTTCAGGCCAGACTTGGCGATGAAATCGAGCAGTTCCTGTAGTTCTTTGGCTTTCATAGGGGCGTCCTTTTTGGGCGATGGGCCTTTACTTGACTCTTTCGACATAGGTGTAGGTGCGGGTATCGACCCGGATTTTGGTGTCCTGGTCGATGAAAAGCGGCACCTGCACCCGGGCCCCGGTTTCCATAATGGCGGGCTTGAGCGTGTTGGTGGCCGTGTCACCGCGCAGGCCGGGCTCGGTGTAGGTCACCATCAACTCCACGGTGGTGGGCAGCTCGGCGGTGAGGGGCTGCTCGGTTTCGGCGTGCATGAGGATGGTCACGGCCTGGCCCTCCTTCATCAGGTCGGCGAAGGGCAGCATGGCCTCGGGCAGCACAATCTGCTCGAAGGTGTCGGTGTCCATGAACGTATAGCCGTAGTCGTCCTTGAACAAGTACTGGTGCGGGCGTTGCTCCACGCGGGCGGTTTCCACCTTCACACCGGCGTTGAAGGTGTTGTCAATCACGCGGCCGGTTTTGATGTTGCGCATCTTGGTGCGCACAAAGGCGGGGCCCTTGCCGGGCTTCACGTGCTGGAACTCGGTGATGACGTGCAACTCCCCGTTGTAGTTGAGCACGAGCCCGTTGCGGAAATCGGCGGTACTGGCCATGGTTGGATTAGCTGATGGCTAAGGGCCGGCGGCCGTTAGCTTTTGACGAAATAAAAGTAAAATCAGAAGTCGGGGCCCGAAAGCGGGCCGCCCTTAGCCCCCCGCCGCGCCGTTGTAGGCCCACTTCAGGTACACCGAGCCCCAGGTGAAGCCGCCCCCAAAAGCAGCCAGGATGAGGTTGTCGCCGCGGCGCAGCTGGCTTTCGTAGTCGGCCAGGCACAGCGGAATGGTGCCGTTGGTGGTGTTGCCGTAGCGCTGGATGTTGAGCATCACCTTCTCGGGGCCCACGCCCATGCGGTGGGCCGTGGCGTCGATGATGCGCTTGTTGGCCTGGTGGGGCACCAGCCACGCCACGTCGTCGTTGCCGAGGTGGTTGCGCTCCATCACCTGGCCAGCCACGTCGGCCATGTTGGTCACGGCAAACTTGAACACCGTGGCGCCCTCCTGGTAAATGAAATGCTCGCGCCGCTCCACGGTTTCGTGCGTGGGCGGGCGGCGGCTACCGCCGGCTTTTTGGTGCAAGTAGGCCTCGCCGCTGCCGTCGGTGCGCAGCACTTGGTCGAGCAGGCCGTAGCCCTCGGCGTTGGGTTCGAGCAGCACCGCCCCGGCCCCGTCGCCGAAGATGATGCAGTTGGCGCGGTCGGTGTAGTCCACGATGGACGACATCTTGTCGGCCCCCACCACAACTACTTTTTTGTACGTGCCCGCCTGAATGAATTGGGCCCCGGTGGCCAGCGCAAACAGAAAGCTTGAGCAAGCCGCGTTCATGTCGTAGCTAAACGCCTTGGTGATGCCCACGGCGTTGGAAATGATGTTGGCCGTGGCCGGAAACAGCATGTCGGGCGTGGTGGTCGCGCAAATCAGCAGTTCCACTTCGTCGGGGCGGGTGCCGGTTTTTTCGAGCAGTTGCTGCACGGCTTTGATGCCCAGCACCGAAGTGCCCTGGTCGTCGCCCTTCAAAATGCGTCGCTCCTTGATGCCCGTGCGCGTGGTAATCCACTCGTCGGTGGTGTCCACCATTTTTTCGAGTTCCTGGTTGGTTAACACGTAATCGGGTACGTAGGAACCTATCCCGGTAATGGCAGCGGTAATCTTCATACGGGCAAAAGTAGGGGCGGGACGGGAGAAACGAGAACGAAGGGCCGGTTAGGGCCCCCAGCGTGGCCCTAACCGGCTTATTACCAAAAAATCCGGCCGGGGCCGGATTTTTCAGCAGGGGACCGCGGCCCCCGGTCAGGACTTAAAAGTAGCTTTAATTTGGTCGACAATGCCGGAGGCGGCCATGTTGTAGCCCTGCACCAGCATGTTGCCGATGGCCGTGGGCGTGCTGCGGCCGTGGCCGATGATGGCGTTGTCGTTGATGCCCAAAATGGGCGAGCCCCCGATGGCCTCGTAATTGAAGCGGTCGAAAAACGGATCGTGCATGTTTTTTTCGGCCAGGATTTCGTACACCGACTCGGCCATTTTCAGCAGGATGTTGCCCGTGAAGCCGTCGCACACCACCACGTGGGCCTTGTCGTTGAACAGGTCGCGGCCTTCGAGGTTGCCCACGAAATCAACGTGGGGGTTCACCTTCAGCAGTTGGTGGGCGGCCTGGGTAAGCACCGTGCCCTTGCCTTCCTCCTCGCCGAGGTTCATCAGGCCTACCCGGGGGTGGGCGGTGCCCAGCACGTACTGCGCGTAGAGCGAGCCGAGTTCACCGAATTGCTCCAACATTTCGGGTTTGCATTCGGCGTTGGCCCCCACGTCGAGCAGGATGCCGAACTCGCCGTTGAGCTTGGGTACGAAGTTGGCAATGGCCGGCCGCAACACGCCCGGCACCGCTTTCACCGTGAACATGGCGCCCACCAGCATGGCCCCCGTGCTACCGGCCGAGCAGAACGCTTCTACTTCGCCGCTGTGCAGCAGGCGGTAGCCCACCGCAATGCTGGAATCCTGCTTTTGCTGGAAGGCTTTGGTGGGGTGCTCGCCCATCTCGATGACTTGCGAGGCGGACACGAACTCGAACGCGTCCGGCGCAAAGCCGGTGGTGGGGAGCAAAGGCCGCACCGCGTCTTCCTGGCCAATTAAAACGATGGTGGCCTTGCCAGCGAGCCGTTCGGCGGCCAGCAGCGCCCCCGCGACGGCAGCCTGGGGAGCGAAATCGCCGCCCATGGCGTCCAGGGCAATTTTCATGAACGAGTAATTAGGAATTCAGCGGATAGGGTTCCCGCAAAAAAGCATTCCGAACCGGCCCCCGTCCGGGGAGGAGGGCCGGCCCGGAATGCCTCCGGTGCCGCGAAGTAACGACTTCGCGGGCTATTCCTCGTCGGTATCGGGCGCGGGCGCGGCGGCCACTTTGCTGAAGTTCTTGATGGCTACTTTGCCGTGCAGGTACAGGTCGCCGTCCACTACGTAGGCTTTGTGGCGCAGGTGCAGTTCGCCGGTGTTGGAGCACAGGGTCACGGCTTTAGGGGTCAGTTTGTAATGGCTGCGGCGCTTGTCGCGGGTGGCAGAGGAGGTCCGGCGCTTAGGATGGGCCATGGGGTTGAATGTGTTGGGAGTGGAGTTATTAAAAGAAGGGCGCGGCCGACGGAGGCCGCATGGGGAACAAATTGATAACGCGCCAGCGCCAGCTGGCGGGCCGGCCTCCCCGGGCTGGCCAATGAAATCAACGGGTTAGTTCAGGTTGCGGAGGGCGGCCCAACGCGGGTCGGCCGGCTCGTCGTCGTCGGAGTCGTCCTGGTCGCTGCGGGTCGAAAAAATGTGCTTGGTGGGCGCGTCGGGCTGGTCATCGGGCTCGTTTTGGAAGCGCGGGTGCAGTCGTTTCATGGGCAGCGCCAAGCCAATGTAGTCGTAAAGATGCTGGGCGAGGGGCAAAACCTGGGTATCGGGCGTGATTTGCAACACGTTGTCGTCCAGTTCTTTGTTCTCGTCGCCGAAGCGCACCAGTAATGTTTCTTCAATATCCAGCAGTTGGTCGTACTCGTCCAAGCTGCGGTCGCAGGCCAGGCCCACGGTGCCCGTGATGTGGAAGTTGAGCGTGAGCAGGCGCTCGGTGCGCGTGGCCTCCACGTCGGCGTGCAATTGGCCCTGCTCTACGAGCGGGGTTTCGAAGAGGGCAAAGAAATCGGGCCCTAGCTCGTAGTCGAAGCGAACCGCTTTGGGGCCCAGCTTCACTATATTCAAGTCGTATTGGCTTTCTTTTTTCACGGCGTACGCACTAGCAGGGCGCAAAAGTACGAAAATTCGGTGATTAGGCAAGCACACGGGCCATTTTTGGGGCCCAACGCTTTGCCCGTAAGCGGCTTACCGGGCGCTGCGAGGCTCAGCTGCGGCCTGGCGCTGCCGCCAGATGTCGGCGGCCATGAACACGGCGGCCCGAAACGACGAGGCGTCGGCCCGGTACTGGCCGGCGATGCCGTAGGCTGTGCCGTGGTCGGGCGAGGTGCGCACCACCGGCAAGCCGGCCGTGAAGTTGACGCCCCGCTCGAAGGCCAGCAGCTTGAACGGAATCAGGCCCTGGTCGTGGTAGAGCGACAGGGTGGCGTCGAACTGCCGGAACTGCCCGGTACCAAAATAGCCATCGGCCGGGTAGGGCCCGAACACAAGCTGGCCGTCGTGCAGGAACTGCTTGAGCACGGGCTCCACCACGGCCAGTTCTTCGCCGCCGAGTAGGCCGTTTTCGCCGGCGTGGGGGTTGAGGCCCAGCACGGCCACGCGGGGCTTATCGATGCCGAAATCCGTTTTTAACGACTTGAGCAGCAGCTGAATTTTCTTGCGCAGCAGGTCGGGCGTGAGGCGAGCGGGCACGTCGCGCAGGGCCACGTGGCCGGTGGCGGTGGCCACGCGCAGGCCCGATTCGTCGTCGGCCAGCAGCATCAGGCTCTCGGGGGCCCCGAAGTAGGCGGTCAGGAACTCGGTGTGCCCGGGGTAGCGGAAGTCGGGCCCCTGGGTGTTGTCCTTGCTGATGGGGGCCGTCACGAGGCCGTCGAGCAGGCCGGCCTTGAGGTCGCGGCTGGCGGCGAGCAGGCTCTCGCGGGCCGCTTGGCCGGTGGCCGCCGAGGGCTGGCCGGGGGCCAAGTGGAAGTCTTCCTCCCAGCAGGTCACGGCGTTCAGGCGGCCGGGGGCAATGTCGGCCGCGTCGCGCAACTGCCGGAAGGTCAGCGGCTCAGCGTCTTTGGCCACCGGAAACTCGTCGAATAAGGCCGTGGCCGTGCCGTACACCACCGGGGTGCACAGTTGCAGGATTCGCTCGTCGAGCAGCGTTTTGTAAATGACTTCGGGGCCAATGCCGGCGAGGTCGCCCACGGAAAAACCGAGGCGGGGGAGGGTTTTAGGCATAGTATTTACGAATGGCCAGGCAGACGAAGGAAACAGCTTCCCGCGCCAGCAGCAGTAGTGCTAACCTGAAAAAATGCTTCCTGCACAATGCCAGATTAGCACGACCAATCTTGGCAGTTAAGCTAGCTGCTGGGTCAGAAACTCGTACAGCAAGCGCACGCCGACGCCCGTGCCACCCGTGCCGCGGTAGTTGTCGGGCGCGGTGAGGAAGGCGGGGCCAGCAATGTCGAGGTGCAGCCAGGGGTAGCCTTCAGCGAAGCGCTCCAGGAACTTGGCGGCCGAAATGTGGCCAGCCTCGCCCTTGCCCAGGTTGCTCAGATCAGCAATGTCGGACTTGATGTGGTCGGCGTACTCGTCCCAGAGCGGAAATTCAACCAGGCGTTCGTGCACACGGTGACCAGCGGCGTGCAATTGCTGCACGGTGGGGGCCCCGGCGGTGCCCAGCACGGCGCTGCCCTCGGTGCCAATGGCGCGCACGGCGGCCCCGGTGAGGGTGGCCAGGTCAACGACCAGCTCCGGATCGTACTTTTTGGCGAAGCTGAGGGCGTCGGCCAGCAGCAGGCGGCCTTCGGCGTCGGTGTTTTTCACTTCCACCGTCAAGCCGCTGTGCATCGTGATGACGTCGCCGGGCACGAAGGCCAGGCCCCCGGGGCGGTTGTCGGTGGCGGGCACCAGGCCGATGACGTGCAGCGGCACCTGGTTTTTGGCCAGCGCGTAGAGCGTGCCGGCCACGGCCGCGCCGCCGGCCATGTCGCACTTCATCAGGTCCATGCTGCCCGGCGTGGGCTTGAGGCTGAGGCCCCCGGTGTCGAACACCACACCCTTGCCCACCAGCACGTAGGGCTTGGCGTTCTGGGCATTCTCGGGCTTCCACTCCAAAATGCTGAACGTGGGCGGCTCGGGCGAGCCCAGGTTCACGGCCAGCAGGCCGCCCATGCGCAGGGCCTCGATGCGGGCCAGGTCCAAGACGTCGGTGGTGTAGCCGGCCTCGTCGCCGGCCGCGGCCATGCGCTCCGCGAATTGCTCGGCGTTGAGCTTGTTGACGGGCGCGTTCACCAAGTCGCGGGCCAGGGCCACGCCTTGCAGCACGTGTGCCAGCGCGCGCACTTGCGGCTCGGTGGCCGCGTCGCCCACCAGCGTGACGGTGGTGAGGGCCGGCGCCTTGCGCGATTTCTCGTCGGTTTTGTAGCCTTCGAACTGGTAGGCCGTCAGGGCCAGGCCTTCGGCCAGCGCCAGGGCCCCGGCGGGCTCCTCGGCAAGGTTTTGAATGAAAACCTCGGCCACTTTTTCCGCTTTTAGCAGGCCGTGGAGCTGGTGGCCGCTGCGGCGCAGGGCTTCCAGTACTTGGTCGGCGGTGGGCTTTTTGGCCAGCACCACGTAGTAATGGTGGTGGCTATAGTGGTTGAGGTGGACAAGGTGCTGATGGCCAGCCAAAGCCGTTTCGACGTAGGCGCGGGCCGCGGCGGGCAGGTCGCCGGCCGCCGCGGCGGGCAGCGCGGTGGTGCCGTGGGGCAACAGAAAAACCTGGGTGGCCTGGGCCGGCGCAGCGGCCGCGTGGGCGAGTTGGGGTAGCATAATAAAAGTAAAAGCAGAAGCAAATTGAACCACAAACTTAGCAAAAAGGCCCGCCGTGCGTTGCGCGGCGGGCCTTTTCAGGGCATGGGCGGCTAGGCCTGGGCGTCGAAAGCCGTTTGGATGGCTTGCACGCCTGGCAGCGCGTCGGCGCCGAGGTGCACGTGCAGGGCCCGGCGCTCGTACTTCTGCAGGGCCTCCAGGTCGCCCTGGGCCTGGGCGTTTTCGAGGGTGCCGAAGGTGTAGGAACGGCCCGGCAGCGGCAGGTCGGGGGTGTGGTCGGCGGTGAGCTGCAAGAACAGGCCGGTGTTGGGACCCCCCTTGTGGTACTGGCCGGTGGAGTGCAGGAAGCGCGGCCCGTAGCCGAACGTGGTGGCCGTGTGCAGGCGCGCCATCAGGCTGGTGCGCAGCTTGTCGAAGGCCGCGTTCAGCTCCGGCGATTCGGTGAGGTACGCTTGGATGGACACAAAATCGCCCTCCTTGGCCTGGCCGAAGAAACCGGCCAGCAATTGGGCGGCATCGGCGGCCTGCGGCACGCCGTAGTAGTCGAGGCCGCCGGCCGCCAGGGCTTTTTCCTGCGCGGGCAGGTGGCCTTCGTCAGCCACTACTTTCATCAGGCGATCGGTGGCCGACTTGCTTTCCTGCACGTTGGGCTGGTCGAAGGGGTTGATGCGCAGCACGGCGCCCACCACGGAAATGGCCATTTCCCAGCGGAAAAATTCCTGGCCCAGGTCCAGCGCGTCAATCAGCGAAATGCGGACGACCGGGTGGCCGGCGGCCTCCAGGGCTTGCAGCTTGGCCTTGTTCTCGGCGTCTTCCTCGCTTTCGTAGCCCACGTACACGAACACCCGGTCGTGGCCGTACACCGCCGGGGCCCCCACGGGCTCGCCGGCCACGGGCAAAATGCCCTTGCCGTGCTTGCCGGTGCTCTCGGCCGTGAGCTGCTCCAGCCACAGGCCCAGGCTGCTCAGCGACGGCGGCGTGACCAGCGTCAGCTTGTCGCGGCCCTGCGTGGCCAGCACGCCCAGGGCCGTGCCCAGCGCCAGGCCGGGGTTGTGGTCCACGGGGCCGTAGGCGCCGCAGGCGCGCATCATGCGGATGGCGCGCTCCAGGATTTCGCCCACGTTCAGGCCGTACAGCGCGGCCGGCACCAGGCCGAAGTAGGTGAGGGCCGAAAAGCGCCCGCCCACGGCTTCAAAATTGAGGAACACGTGGCGGTAGCCCAGCCCGTTGGCCGTGGCAATGAACTTCGAGCCCGGGTCGGTGATGGCCACGAAGTTCTCGCCGGCCTTGTCGCCCTTAATGGCTTTTACTTTGTCGTAGAAGTAATCGCCGAAGGCCAGCGGCTCGGCCGTGGTGCCCGACTTGCTGGCCACGATGAACAGCGTGTCGGCCAGCGGCAGCGTGTCGGCGAAGTGCTGCACCGTGCCGGGGTCGGTGGTGTCGAGGATGGAAATGGGCAAGCCCTTTTCACCCTGCGGGAACGACTTCTGGAACACGATGGGGGCCATGGTGCTGCCGCCCATGCCCATCACCAGCACGTGCTTGAAGCCGTTGCCGATGACGTCGTTCACGAACGTGTCGAGCTTGGGCAGGGCGGTTACCATCGTTTCGGCCACCCGCAGCCAGCCCGTGAAGTCGCGGATGCTCTGCTGGGCTTCCGCGTCGTCGGTCCACAGCGCGGCGTCGGTGTTCCAGAAGCCCTCGGTGAACTTGGCAGCGTCAAACTCCTGCAGCTTAGCATCTACCGCGGCCTGGTACTGGCCCAGGGCCAGCGTGGCGGGGGCCGTGGTTTCGGCCAGGGCCGCCACGCGCTTCTTGTCCAGCGACTCCATCAGCTTGCCGAAGGGCTCGGTGAATTTCTTGGCGCCGTCCACTTCCAGCTCGTGGGCCAGGGCTTCCAGGTCGAGGCCCACGGTGGGCAGCGCTTGCAGCACGGCGGCCACCTGGTCGAGGTTGTCTTCCAGGCGCACGGCGGGCTGGCCTTTTTCGCGGAACAGGTTCAGCGTTTCCAGTGGAATGGTGTTCACGGTGTGGGGTCCGATCAGGCCGTCCACGTACTTCAGGTCGTCGTACTTGGGGTTTTTGTTGCCCGTGCTGGCCCACAGCAGGCGCTGCGACTCGGCGCCTTTGGCCTTGAGGGCGTCCCAGCGCGGGCCGGCAAAAATCTTTTTGTAGTCCTGGTACGCCTGCTTGGCGCTGGCCACGGCCACCTGGCCCACCAGGGGCCCGGCAATTTTGGCCTGGTCGCCGCCGGCGGCCACCATCTTCTCCAGCTGCGGGTCAATCAGCACGTCGATGCGGCTGAGGAAGAAGCTGGCCACCGAGTCGATGCGCTCGACGGGCTGGCCCGCTTTCATCCGGTCTTCGAGGCCCGAGAGGAACGCCTCGGCCACGGCCTTGTAGCGCTCCACGCTGAAAATCAGCGTCACGTTCACGTTCACGCCTTCGGAAATCAGCCGGCGGATGGCGGGCAGGCCCTCCAGCGTGGCGGGCACTTTGATCATCACGTTGGGCCGGTCCACGGCTTTCCAGAAGCGCAGGCCCTCGGCGATGGTGCCCGCGGTGTCGTTCACCAGCTTGGGCGATACTTCGAGGCTCACGTAGCCGTCGCCGGCGTTGCCCGTGCCGTCGTACAGCGGCCGGAATAAGTCGCAAGCGGCCTGCACGTCGGCAATGGCCAGCTCTTCGTAAATGTCGTTCGTCGCCTTGCCTTGCAGGGCCAGGGCCTTGATGGCGTTGTCGTAGTCGTCGCTGCCGCCGATGGCTTTTTCAAAAATGGCGGGGTTGGACGTGACGCCGCGCAAGTCGTCGTCGGTGATGAGTTTTTGCAACTCGCCGTTGATCAGGATTTTGCGGCGGATGAAGTCGAGCCAGATGCTTTGGTCGAGGGGACGAATGGCAACGAGTGGGTTCATGGCGAAGGGGAATGAGCAGGAATGCGGGTGCGAAGGTGGGCTTTCTTGGCGAAAGTGCCACACCGTTTACGCAAGAACCGGCCCGGGTGGGGGCCCGGCGCCCAACTTTTGCCCGCCGGGGCCCCTAGCTTTGCGCGCGGCCCGCCTTTATTGCCGGCCGCCGCGCCCGGTGCAAGACTACCTGCTCTTCGTCGACACCGAAACCACCGGCCTGCCCGCCGGCTGGCGGCGGCCCTACGCCGACGACGCGGCCTGGCCCCACTTGGCCCAGCTGGCCTGGGTGGTGTACACGCGCGCCGGGGCCCTGGTGAAAACCGAAAACCACTACCTGCGCGTGCCCGCCGGCACCATGCAGCCCACGGCCCAGGCCATCCACGGCCTCAGCGCCGAGTTTTTGGCGGCCGAAGGCAAGGCGCTGGCCCCCGTGCTGGGGGCCCTGGCGGCCGACCTGGCGCGGTACCGGCCGCTGGTGGTGGGCCACTTCGTGCAGCTCGATTTCCACATGCTGGGCGTGGGCTTCCACCGGGCGGGGCTGCCCAACCCGCTGCCCGGGCTGCCCACGTTTTGCACCATGCTGCCCACCGGGCCCCTGGCGCGCGCGCTGGGGGCCCCGCCCGGCCGCGCGCTGCTGCGCCTGAACGAGCTCTACGAGCACCTGTTCCACGAGCACCTCGACCGCCACCACGACGCCCAAACCGACGCCGAAGCCACCGCCGAGTGCTTTTTTGAGCTCTGGCGCACCGGCTACCTCACCGAGGCCAGCCTGGGCCAGCAGGCGCCGCTGACGGTGCCCGTGGCCGCAGGGCCCTTCGACTGGCTGGGGCCCCCCCGGCGGCGGGCGGCGGCGGCGGCGGCGGGCGCGTTGCTGCTGTTGGTTCTTGCTTGGCTATACTATCACTATGGATAACTACCGCTACTATGGATAACCGCCTCGCTTTTTTGCAAACTGTGCAGCCTTTCAACGAGCTGCCTACCGAGGTGCTGGCCGGCGTGGCCGACCTGCTCCAGGAAGTGGCGTACGCCAAGGAAACCCTGATTTACAAGCAGGACGTGACCAAGCTGCGCGGCGTGGACCTGCTGGTGGCCGGCAGCTACGAAACGTTTTTTTACGACAGCGAGCAGCACAAGCGCCTGCCCGAGGAGTACGGCCCGGGGGCCTGCTACGGCGGCATGTCCATCTTGCTCAACAAGAAGCGCTCCATCCGCACGGTGGTGGCGCGCAAGGGCACGCGGGTGTACTTCCTGCCCCGGCGCGATTTTCGGGCCCTGTGCCTGGCCTACAAGCCCTTCTTCCACTACTTCACCACCCGCTACGGCGAGCGGATGCTGAACGAGGAGTACGCCCACTTCATCCGCCCCACGGCGGCCCCGGAGGAAAACTTCATCGCCGCCGACCAGCTGTACTCGCGCAAAATCGAAACCCTCGAAACCCGCGACCTGGTGGAGTGCCCCGGCGCCACGCCCATCTTCGAGGCGGCCCAGCGCATGGCCCGCGGCAAGGTGAGCTGCTTGTTTGTGCGCGACCCCGGGGGCCCCATCGTGGGCTACGTGACGGACATTGTGCTGCGCGACGCCGTGGTGGCCCAGCGCCTGGACGCCAACCGGCCGGTGCGCGACATCCTGGCCACGCCCATCGTGTCCATCGCCAGCGACGCCTTCGTGCACGAGGCCATCCTGTTGATGTTCCAGACCAAAACGCGCTACCTGCTCATCGAGAAGGGCGGCGCGTACGTGGGCTTCCTCAGCCGCAACAAGCTGCTGAGCGACCTGGCCCAATCGCCGTTCATGTTCATCCAGGCCGTGAAGCTGGCGCAGTCGCCGCGCGAGCTGCGGCTGCGCTGGCGCAAGGTGCCCGAAATCGTGAACCAGCTGCTGAGCCGCGGCGTGAAGGCCGAGCTGGTGAACCAGGTCATCACCACCGTGGCCGACACCATCGCCCTGAAAGTGATCGAGGGCGTGCTGGCCGAGCTGGGGCCCGCGCCGGCCAAGTTCGTGTTCATGGTGCTCGGCAGCGAGGGCCGGCAGGAGCAAACCCTGCTCACGGACCAGGACAACGCCATCGTGTACGAGGACAAGGCCAACGAGCAGCGCGAGCTGGTGCGCGAGTACTTCCTGCGCTTCGCCACCCTGGTCTCCGACCGCCTCGACCAAATTGGGCTGAGCTTGTGCACGGGCGGCTTCATCGCCCAAAACCCGCGCTGGACGCACTCGCTCTCGCACTGGAAGCACAACTACCGCGAGTGGATCGACGACTCGAACCCGGAAACGGCCATGCAGTTCTCCACGTTTTTCGACTGCCGCCTGCTCTACGGCGAGCCCGAAATCATGGACGAGCTGCGCGCCTTCATCCGCACCGAGCTGGAGCGGCCCCTGGACCGCTTCCTGCACTACATGGCCACCAACGCCTTGCAGTACGAGCCGCCGCTCACGTTTTTCCGCAACTTCCGCACCTTCACGCAGGGCGACCAAAAGGTGTTCGACCTCAAAAAGACCATGACGCCCATCGTGGACTTGGTACGCGTGTACGCCCTGCGCCACCAGGTGTTCCAAACCAACACTGGGGCCCGGCTGGCCCAGCTGCGCGCGCGCGGCGTGTTCACCGAAAAGGAGTACCAAGAGCTGCTGCAAGCCTACTACTACCTGATGGGCATGCGCCTGAAAAAGCAGGCCCGCCAGCTCATCGACGACCTGATGCCCGCCACCAATTACTTAGACCCCAAAGAGCTGACCCAAGTGGAGCAGGTGACGCTGAAAGAGATTTTTAAAGTCATTGCCGATTTCCAAGTCAAAATCAAGGTCAGTTTCACCAAGGCGCTGTAAACAGAAAAAGCCACCGTGGGGCCCCACGGTGGCTTTTTCTGTTTACAGTAGGTCGTCATGCAGCGCGCAGCGAAGCATCTCTACTGCTGCACTATTTACTGCCGCGAGAGAGATGCTTCGCTGCGCGCTGCATGACGACCTTTTTATTCGGTGTAGGCGCTTCCAGTCAAGTGCTTCTTAAACGGCCTAGGGGCCCGGGGCCCTAAAATTCGCGCTGGATCACCGGGGCTTCCTGTCCGAACAGCGACGACTCGCGCAGCATGAGCTGGGGCTTGAGCACGATGCGCGGGGGCGAGTAGTTGGGGCTGCGCTTGAGGATTTGCAGGAGCAGGTTCACGGCGGTTTCGCCCATTTGCTCGCCGCGTTGGTCCACGGCCGTCAGGCGCGGGTGCGTCATGGTGGTGAAGGGCTCGTTGCTGAAGCAAGCGATGGCGAAGTCCTGCGGCACCCGGATGTTGTGGCTTTCCAGCACTTCCAGGGCCCCCACGGCGGGGAAGGCGTAGGCGGCAAACACGGCGTCGGGCCGCTCGGCCAGGCCCATGAGGTAGTCCATGCCGTCGCGGCCCGACTCCTGGTTCGAGCGCGGCAGCGAGTACACCAGGCGCTCGTCGAAGGGCAGGCCGTGGGCCTCCAGGGCGGCCTGGTAGCCCAGGTAGCGGTTGCGGCTGGTGTTGAGGTGCTGGGGCCCGGCGAAGTGGGCAATGCGCCGGCAGCCCTGCCGGATGAGGTGCGTCACGGCGTCGAAGGCCCCCAAGTGGTCGTCGAGCACCACGGCCGTGCTGCCGGGCAGGTCGGGCATGCGGTCGAAGAAAATGAGCGGCGTGCCCTGCTGCTGCACCTGGCGGAAGTGGTTGAGGTCGTGGTCGGTGCCCTTCGACACCGACACCAGGATGCCCTCGACCTGCGAGGCCAGCAGGGCCTCCACGTTCTGGCGTTCGCGCCGGATGTCTTCGTTCGACTGGCACATCATCACGTTGAAGCCGGCGCGGCTGGCAATTTTTTCGATGCCGTTCATCACGGCCGGGAAAAAGTAGCCGTTGATGTGCGGCACAATAACGCCCACCGTGTTGCTGCGCCCCTTGCGCAGGGCGGCGGCCAAGCTGTTGGGCAAGTAGTTCAGCTCCTGCGCCAGTTGGCGCACGCGCGCCTTGGTGGCCTCGCTGATGCTGGGGTGGTCGCTGAGGCCGCGCGAAACGGTGGACGTGGACAAGCCCAGCTGCGCGGCGAGTTCGGCGATGGATATCCGCTTGTTAGTGTTGGCCAAAGCTCAAAATCTAGTAAATCCGAGGAGGAGGACCGGGCGGGCCGGCGGGGCCCGCGGCGGGGACGGTCCGTACAGCGGGCCAAGGTAGGAACGAATGCGGGTTTAACCGGCCCGCGGGGCCCCGGGGGCTACCTTTGCGGCCCCGGCGGGCCCTTCCGCCGCGCCGGGGCCCCGCATGCACTCCCCCGTCAAGCCCAAGAAACACCTCGGCCAGCACTTCCTCGCCGACCCCAACATCGCCCGCCGCATCGTGGGGGCCCTGCGCCGGCCCGACGGCGTGCGCGAAGTGCTCGAAATCGGCCCCGGCACGGGCGTGCTCACGCAATTTTTGCTGCAAGACCCGGCATTCACCACCAGCGTGGTGGAAATCGACCGCGAATCGGTGGTGTACCTGGAAGCCACGTACCCGGCGCTGGCCCCGCGCATCTTCGCCACCGATTTCCTGAAGCAGGACATCGGCGCGTTGTTTCCGGGCCAGCCGCTGGCCATCATCGGCAACTTTCCCTACAACATCAGCAGCCAGATTTTCTTCCAGGTGCTGGCCCACCGGCAGCAGGTGCGCGAGGTGGTGGGCATGCTCCAGAAGGAAGTGGCCGAGCGCCTGGCCGAGCCGCCCGGCTCGAAAACCTACGGCATCCTGAGCGTGCTGCTGCAAGCGTTCTACACCATCGAGTACCTGTTCACGGTGCCGCCGCACGTGTTTCTCCCGCCGCCCAAGGTCGAGTCGGCCGTGGTGCGCCTCACCCGCAACGCCACCGAGCACCTGGGCTGCGACGAAAAGCTGTTTTTCCGCGTCGTGAAGCAAGCCTTCTCCACCCGCCGCAAAACGTTGCGCAACGCCCTCAAGCCCCTGGGCCTGTCGGCCGAGGCCATGGCCGGCGCCATTTTCGACAAGCGCGCCGAGCAGCTGGGCGTGGCCGAGTTCGTGGGCCTGACGCAACAGGTGGAAGCTGCCGGATAATGCCCCGCGCGGTGAAAAACTGGGTTTATTAAGCCGCACGGGCCGCATTTCACCCAACAAAACCAACCAAAAACTTCGCGCGACGTCGTTTCTGACTTCGCGAAACCTTGCGTTAATGAACAGTACCTGCCTCATCGTCGACGAAATGCACCCCACGCTGCTGCCGATGCTGGCGGGCATCGGCGTGGCGGCCGATTACCGGCCCGAGCTCACCGCGGCCGATGTGCCCGGGGCCCTGGCGGCCAAGCCCTACGACGGCCTGGTGGTGCGCAGCAAGCTGCGCGTGACGGCCGACTTGCTGGCCCAGGGCCCCCAGCTGCGCTACGTGGCGCGGGCCGGCGCCGGCGTCGACAACATCGACGAGGCGGCGCTGGCGGCGGCTGGCGTGACGCTGCTCAACGCCCCGGAGGGCAACCGCGACGCGGTGGGCGAGTTTGCCACCGGGCTGCTGCTGGCCTTGTTCCGGCACATCGTGCGGGCCGACGGCGAGGTGCGCCGGGGCGAGTGGCGGCGCGAGGCCAACCGGGGCGAGGAGATTGGGGGGAAGACCATTGGCCTGCTCGGCTACGGGCACATGGGGCGGGCGTTCGCGCGTCGGCTGGGGGCGTTTGGGTGCACCGTGCTGGCCCACGACCACGACCCGGCCGTGCAGCCCGACGCCCACGCCGCGCTGGTGCCGCTGGCCGAATTGCAGGCCCAGGCCGACGTGCTCAGCCTGCACATTCCGTACTCGGCGGCCAACCACCACGTCGTAAACGACGCGTTTCTGGCCGGTTTCCAGCGGCCGCTGTGGCTGCTGAACACGGCCCGCGGCGAGGTGCTCGACCACGCCGCGCTGGTAGAAGGCTTGCGGGCCGGGCGCGTGTACGGGGCGGCGCTCGACGTGCTTGAAAACGAGCGGCTGGCCACGCTCTCGCCCGCCCAGGCGGCGCGCTACGAATTCCTGAAAACGGCTGACAACGTAATTCTTACGCCCCACATCGGGGGCTGGACGCACCAGAGCTACCAGCGCATCAACGAGGTGCTGGTGGGCAAGCTGGCGGCGTTTTTGGCCGCCGCCCACGGCGGAGGTAAGGAGTAAATCGGTTTGTCGTATCTTTGCCCCGAACCTAACGCAGGGAGAACGGTTGGCCGCGTGCCAGCCGTTCTCCTTGCTTTTTAGCCAACCCGCAATCCCATCCTTCTACCATGGCCACCATCAATTATTATTCCCCCGAAGGCCTGCAAAAACTGAAAGACGAACTGCAAGACCTGAAAGTGAAAGGCCGCGCCAAGGCCGCCGAAGACCTGCGCGAGGCCCGCGACAAAGGCGACCTGAGCGAGAACGCCGAGTACGACGCCGCCAAGGACGCCCAGGGCCTGCTGGAACTGAAAATATCGAAGCTCGAAGAAGTGGTGGGCAACGCCCGCGAGCTGGACGAAACCAACATGGATTTCACCAAGGTACTCATTATGAGCAAGGTGAAACTGAAAAATACTAAGAACAACGCCGTGCTGAACTATACCCTCGTGGCGGAGGAGGAGGCCAACCTGGCCACTGGCAAAATTTCGGTGAAGTCGCCCATCGGCAAGGGCCTGCTGGGCAAATCGGTGGGCGACGTGGCCGAAATCACGGTGCCGGCCGGCAAGCTGCAATTCGAAGTGCTCGAGATTACCCGGTAGGTTTTTCGGGCTCTTAGCCGTTGGCTGACGGCTGTTGGCTGCAAGCGTCGAGGAGGCGTTTGCAGCCTTTTTTTGGGCCTTCCCTGGGGCCCCCGCCGCCCCGCTTTCAGAAAAAGTGCGCAGCTTGCGTCGTTAACCAACCACGGCGCTACCAGCTACTGGCTGATGGCCAATAGCTAAGCAACATGCCTTCCATTTTCTCCCGCATCGTTTCGGGCGAGCTGCCTGCCTACAAAGTGGCCGAGGACGGCCAGCACCTGGCCTTTCTCGACCTCACGCCCCTGGTGGAAGGCCACACGCTGGTCGTGCCCAAGCAGGAAATCGACTACATTTTTGACCTGGCGCCCGACGCGCTGGCGGCCCTGCACGTGTTTGCGCAGCGCGTGGCCAAGGGCGTGGCGGCGGCCGTGCCGTGCAAGCGCATCGGCGTGGCCGTCATCGGGTTGGAGGTGCCCCACGCGCACATCCACCTCATCCCGATGAACCAGGTGGCGGACATGAACTTCGCCAACCCCAAAATACAGGTGCCCGCCGCGCGCATGGCCGAGCTGGCCGCCGCCATTGCCGCGCATGTGGCCGGTGGCAGCGGCCTGGCCGAAGCCGAAGCCGCCCGGGCCCCCGCGCCCGCCACCGACGACCCCACGGTGCAGCAACTCCAGAAAATGTGCGCCGGCCTGCGGTTCGTGTCGGAGTCGGACGCGCCGCTGGCGCCCGTGAGCTACGCCGCCCCGGCCGGGGCCCTGGCGCCCGCCGCGCTGCTCAAGGTGCTGGGCGAGCCGGACGGCACCAAGCTGACCACCAAGGAATTGACCGATTTCTTAGGCCAGCACACGGCCGACAACGGCGTGCTGCACGACCCGGCCCAGGCCAACCGCTACAAGGCGTTGCAGTTGTTCCTCAAGCAGGAGCTGGACGGCACGCAAGTGTACTTGGTGGGGGCGGGGCCCCAAATCCGTGCCTACGCGCTGGGCCGCGACGCCAACGGCCGGCTGGCCGGCTTCAAAACCGTGCTCACGCAAACCTAGCGGGGCCCCGAACTGCGTCTAAAATCGTTCAACGCGCGGCCACGCCGAGGCCACGCCCCCAAAAGCCTGTTGTGCAAAAATTCCTTTTCCTGCTGTTTGCCGGGGCCCTGGCGGGGCCCGCGGGGGCCCAAACCCTGGCCGTGCCCGCGCCCGTGGCGGCGGCCATGCAAAAAATCAGCGCCGACGATTTCAAGGCCCACGTGCAGTACCTGGCCGACGACCGCCTGCGCGGCCGCTTGCCCGGCACGCCCGGCTACCAGCTGGCCGTGGACTACGTGACGGCCCAGTTCCAGAAGATGGGCGTGCGGCCGGCCGGCGAAAACGGGGGCTTCACCCAGAAAGTGCGGCTGCGGCGCGCCTTCGTCGAGCCGGGCGCGGTGCTGGCCTACCAGCCCGCCGGGGGCCCCGCGGTGCCGCTGGTTTTGAATCAGGATTTCGGCGTGCATCCCAACCCCCAAGCGCCGCAAGTGGATTTGTCGGCAGAGTTGGTGTTTGCAGGCTACGGTATCTCGGCTCCTGAACTGGGCTACGACGACTACGCGGGCTTGAAAGCGGAAGGTAAAATAGTGGTGGTGACGCGCCAGCCGCTGCGGCAGTTTGGCGACAATGAGCGCCAATATTTCAGCGACTTGCGCACGGTGCTCGAAGTCGCTGCCCGGCACGGGGCGGTGGGCGTGCTGCTGGCTTCAAACCAGCCGGAAGAACCGCCGGCTAAATTCCCGAAGGGGCTGGTGAGCGCGCTGGGGCCCAACGGCCAGGTGGTTGTGTCGCGGAGCTACGTGCCGGGCTCGGTGCAGCTGGTGGGCACAATTAGTGCGGGGCTGTTGCAGCACCTGTTCGCCGGCGCGGCGGCCGACACCACCCAGGCGCTGGCGGCGCTGCGCGCCGGCAAGCCGGCCTCGCAGGCGCTGCTGGGCCGCTTGCGCGCCGCCTACCGCAGCCGCTACCAGGACGTGGACAGCTACAACGTGGTGGGCAAAATCGAGGGCTCGGACGCGCGGCTGAAAAACGAGTACGTGGTGCACAGCGCCCACCTCGACCACCTCGGCGTGGGGGCCCCCGTCAACGGCGACTCCATCTACAACGGGGCCCACGACAACGCCACCGGCGTGGCCTCGGTGCTGGAAATTGCCCGCGCCTACGGCCGGCTGCCGGCCAAGCCCCGGCGGTCCGTCCTGTTCGTGCTGGTGACGGGCGAAGAAATGGGCCTGCTGGGCTCGTCGTACTTCGCCAAGTTCCCGACCGTGCCCCAGGCCGCGCTGGTGGCCGACGTGAACACCGACATGCCGACCATTATTGCCCCGCTGCTGGCCGTGGTGCCGCTGGGGGCCCAGCACTCGTCGCTGCTCCAGCCCGTGGAAGCCGCCGCCGCCTACCTGGGCCTGGCCGTGGAAGCCGACCCCGAGCCGGCGCAGCACCGCTTCATCCGCAGCGACCAGTACAGCTTTGTGGTGCAAGGCGTGCCGGCGCTGCACCTCAAGTACGGCAACAAAACGGCCGACGGCAAAAACAACCTCAGCGAGCAGGTGCAGCAGTGGCGCGCCCTCACCTACCACAAGCCCCAGGACAATTTTGCCGGCGGCACCTTCGACTGGGACGCCGGCCGCAAGTACGCGCAACTCAATTTCCTCGTCGGCTACCAGGTGGCCCAGGCCACCGCGCGGCCCACCTGGAACAAGGGCGACTTTTTCGGGGCCCGGTTCGGGAAATAAGTTTTAGTGGAAACGTAAGCAAGCAACCCACTTGCGGCGCGGTGGTCTATCCAAAAGCCAAGGCACTGCGCCTTGGCTTTTTACTTATCAGCCCGTCCCGCGCATGGTTCGCTTGTTATTCCTCGGCTTCCTATTCCTGCAAACCCTGTCGGCCTGGGCCCTCAAGCCTTTGCCCAACTGGTGGGCCAAGCCCGACACCCTGGGCCTGAAGTACCAGACCCTGGCCCTGGCCACGCCCGACCGCGTGGCGCTGGCGTCGTGGCTGATTGAGCCCGCCGCCAGCGCCCCCGACCAGCGCACCACGGTGGTGGTGGCCAGCGGCGACTACGGCAACATGTCGTACCAGCTGTACCAGGCCAAGGCCCTGGCCGATGCCGGCTACCGGGTGCTGCTGTTCGATTACCGGGGCTTTGGGCACAGCGGCGCCTTTGCCATCGACCCGCAGCGGCTGTACTACGAAGAATTTGCCACTGACCTGCGCACGGCCCTGGCCGAAGCCCGGCGGCGCGGCCCGCGCCAGCGCGTGGGCATCCTCGGCTTCTCGATGGGCACCTTGCTGGGGGCCGAAGTAGCGGCCACCGACCGCTGCGACTTCCTGGTAACCGACGGCTACGTGGGCAACCTGCAAGCGATTGTGGCTTACCAGCGGGCGGCCTTTCACAAAACGGTGACGCTGCCCGCCGAGGCCACGCGCTACAACCCGCTGGGGCCCAAGGTGCAGTGCCCCTGGCTGTTCATCGCCGGCACAAAAGATCACAAAACCCCACTAGCCGACTCGGTGGCGGCCGTGCACGCGGCGCGCCGCCGGCAGCGCCGCCAGCTGCTGGCCGTGCAGTGCGACCACGGCGGCGCGATGGAAGCGTTGTCGGAAAAAGAATACGGCGATGCCTACGCGCGGGCCCTGGGCCAGTTCTTGGCGGGGAAACTGGTAACGGCGAAGGGCTAATTGGCCCGGCCGCTGTCCACCGCTTTTTGCAGCTGGGCCTGGGTGGCGGGCGGCAGGGCGCTCAGCAAGTCGAGGCCCGTGGCGGCTTCGATTTTGTCAACCGACGTGAGGTACTGCTTCCAGTCGGGGTTGAGGCCGTTGTCATTGGGCGTGTCGATGGCCACGATGCGGGCCTGGCCGGCGGCGATGCGCTGGAGGTCGTTGTCGCCCTCGGGTAAAATCACCACCACTTTCCAGATGCGGGCGGGCACGGTCACGCGGCCCTGGTCGAGGGCTTGGGCGAAGCCGTTTTTGCCGGTGCCGCCGCGGCCGTAGCTGCCCATGAGGACGTAGGCTTCGAGGCCGCGCTGCACCTGGGCGCGGGTGTATTCTTCGAGGTGGGCCCAGGTTTGCTGGTTGTTCTGGGGGGCCTGGGGCACCATGTTGCTCATCAGGAAAGTGGCCGAGTTGTCGTCGAGCGTGGCCGTGCGGTCGCCGCTGGGGCAGTTGTGGCCCTTGTCGAAGCCCGAGCCCGAATAGCTCTGGGGCGATACCTGGTAGAACTGCCGGGGCAGGCCCGGGTCGGGGCGGAAGTCGTTCTGGCGCGGCGACTGGCCCAAATCGCCGCGGCCCACGTGCCAGCTCGTCCACACCGGAATACCGCGCGTGGCGTTGTAGCCGGTCACGTACTGGGGCCGGGTGATGAGGTAGTTGGTGGCGTTGGCCGGGTCGGAGGTGGCCCCGCTGGGGTTGCCCAGCAGCAGGTTGTCGCCGGGGTCGGTGGCCGGGCCGGGGGCCGCGGTGGGGCCCTGGGCGGTGGGCGTTTGGGGGGCGCGCCCGCCGTGCTGGGGCCCCTGGGCCGCCGGGGTGGCGGGCGCGCCGCTGCCGCCCACGGCCACGGCGGGCCCGGTGGCGGTGGTCAGCACCACGTCGTCGAAGTTGAGGCGCGTTTTGGGGCCGCTGGTTTTGCGGATCTCCAGGCGCAGCGGTTCGCTGGCGGCCCCGGCGAAGGTGTGGGGCTGCAGCTGGGGCCCCTGGGTGGTGACCGGGGCCCCGGCCCGCTGCCAGTGGCGGCCGCCGTCGCGGCTTAGCCACAGCTCCCAGGTGCTGGGCCCGTCGGTGCCGTAAGCGGCGGCGCTGACGGTGATTTGGCGCACGCCGGGCGCGGCGTCGAACTGCATGGTGAGGCGGCCCAGCCCGCGCAGGCGCGCCGCGCGCTGGCCGTCCTTGTGGTCCTGCTCGGTGCCGCCGATGAGGCCGTTCTGGAAGTGCCAGGGCCCCGTGGCCAGTGCTTCGTCGGCCTCGGTGTAAGCGCCCTTGGTGCCGGCCTCGAAGGTTTCGGGGAAGGCGGCGGTGGGCGCCAGGCGCAGGTCGGAGGCGGTGCGGTTGTCGGCGTTGGAGGAGCAGGCCAGCAGGGCCAGGGCCCCGAGCAGGAGGGAAGGACGCATGGCGGCGAAAGTACGGCCCGGCGCGCGTCGCCGCCCGGGGCCCCGGCGCCGCTAGTGGCTCACCACGGCGTCGCCCGCTGGCTGGGTGCCCTTGGTTTCGGGCATCAGCCCCGCCACCCTTTGCATCAAGCCGAGCCGGTGGTGGCCAACGGGTCAGCCTACGCCCCCGGCCGCAGGGGCGACTGTGCAGCCAGCGCGTCCACAATCCGCATGGTTTCGACGCTCACCGTGCAGACGCGGGCCAGCAGGTCGCGCACTTCGTCGGCGTGGTCGGCGAAGCGGTAGGTGTCGAACTGCGCCCGGATGGTGGGGTCTTTGGGGGTGCGCTCCTTGTACTGGTCGAGCACCCATTCCAGGGCCGAGCGGTTGCCGAGGCGGTAGCGCCAGGCCTCAGCCGGGATGCCGGTGAGGGTTTCGGCATCGGTAAGCAGGATGCTGCCCTCGGCGGGGTTGGCCTTGAGGCGGGGCTTTACGGGGCCTTTGGGGGCCAGGGGCACGGCGGCCAGGGGGTAGGGCGCGGCGGTTTCGTAGCCCAGGTGCAGGGCCAGGAGCTGCTGGCCGGCCGTGGCCCAGGCCGCAAAATCGGGGTAGAAGGGCAGGCGCGGGAAGTCCTGCTTCAGGTTTTGGGCGTAGGCGGCGCGGTAGTGCGGGTCGTGCAGCACGGCGTAGGCGTAGTGAAAAATGTCCTCCCCGTTGATGCTCGCATCGGCGTAGTGCGTGCAGAATTGGGCCAGGCCCCAGGCGGTGATGTTGGGCTGCTTGTCGCCGTTTTTATTGTAGGTGTGAAGGGGGACGCATTGCGTTTTCTCTAAAAAATCGAGGCTGCTCAATGTATCAGTAGCCAATACTTGGAAGGGCTTACTGCTACCAATGCCGCTAATACAAATGATTACAGATTGGTCATTAAACCCTTTTCCGAACAAACCTGCTTCGTCAATAAATATTTGTGACCGATAGATAAGGCGTTTGACGTAGGGACGATAATTGAAAGCCACAATGCGCTTAGCAGAAAATTCTTCCTGCTCACCATGTTCAAATCGCACTTTTAGGTTGCGTGACCATTTAATAGAGCCATCAAATTCACTCTTAATCTTTTGTTTAGAATAGCCTTCAATAAACCGCTGCATCTTGGCAGCCACAGATTTTGTTGTTACGCCAGTTACCCACTCATCGCGGTTGGTGCTCATACCAGTTGAATAGCGCCGAAACAGCGCCCGCTCCCCAGCCACGTTCTTCGCGCCCTTCGTTTCCTTATCAATCAGCGGCACCAGACTCGCCCAGTCGTTATCCGTTTGGCCGAGCCAGTTGCCTTTCGCGTCGGGCTTGATGCGGTCGAAATCCAGGTTTTTGAACTTGGTTTCGTGGAGGAAGGTGAGCTTTTCGGCGGCGGTTTCGAGGGCGGGGCGGCCGGCGTAGTGGATGCGGGCGAGCTGGCCTTTCTTCTTGGGCTGCTTGACGAAAAAGGCCATCGCTACCCCCGTCTGGATGCCAAACACGTTGTGCTTGGTGCCCGAGAGCTTGGGGTTGGCGCGCACGTCGCCGCCCAGGTCTACGAGGTAGATGTCGGAAAACTCGTCGGCCACCGACTTGCGAAAGCCGTCGAAGGTGCGCGAGTGGATGAAGCTGCTGTTGGTGATGAAGGTGAGCACGCCCTTGTCGGCGAGCCGGTCGGAGGCCCACCTGAAAAAGCGGGCGTACATGTCGTAGAGCTTGGTTTTTTGGGCCGTGCTGCGGGCAATGTAGGTGTCCTTGATGCGCTTATCGACCTCCTGGTAGGTGCGGTTCTTGTTGTTGTCGTTCTCGTTTTGCTGGTTGGCATTGTAGGGCGGGTTGCCGATAATCACGGACAGCTCGCGCTCGTTCTGGCGCTTGATGCGCTGGGCGTTTTCGAGCCCCAGGCCGAAGCTGAGGCCGAGCTGCCCGCGCCGCGTTTTCTGGAAGCCCACGTTGTCGAGCGTGTCCACGAAGCAGATGTTGTGAAACTCGGCGTAGGCGCCCATCTTCTGCTTGTAGGTGTATTCGATGTTGAGGTTGGCGATGTAGTAGGGCAGAATGGCCACCTCGTTGGCGTACAGCTCGTGCTGGTATTTGTGGGCCAGCGTCTTCTTGGGTAGGTATTCGAGCAGCTCCGTGATGAAGGTGCCCGTGCCGGTGGCGGGGTCGAGTATCTCCACGCCCTTGTCGCCGAGCAGCTTGTCGAAGTGCGTCATGGTGAGGTATTCGGTGCTCTCAATCATGAAGCGCACCACCTCGTTGGGGGTGTACACGATGCCCAGGCGGTCGGCCCCCTTGGGGTTGTAGGCGCGGTAAAAATTCTCGTAGACCACCTTCAGGAATTTTTGCTTTTCCCTGTGGCTGGCAATGCCCGAAGCCTGGGCATTAATGACGTCGAAAAACGGCCGGATGCGCTCCAGCGTGTCGCGCCGGGTGGGGCCGGTAAAAAAGGTGTTAATCACCTGCTCCAGCTCGTGGGCGATGTTGTTTTCGCGGTGAAACTGCGTCTCGTCAAACACCCGGTTGAAGATGTCCTCCGTCAGAATGTGCTGAATCATCATCTCCCGCGCCTCGGCCGGGCCAAAGTCGGGGTTGATGCTGTCCTGACCCAGCGCCACGAAGTCGGCGAGCTTGCTCTTGAATTTGAGGTTGGTCTTTTCGGCCTGTTCGATGGCTTCGCGCAGCTTCTCCACCACGCCCGGCAGGTCGTGCCGAAACTGCTCGATGGCCTTGCGAAAGGTGCGCACCTCGGGCCGCTCGTAGTTAAGAAACTGGCCCAGCAGGCGGTCGGTGGCCACGTCGTCGTCGAGCAGCACCCGCCCCGTCTCCGTACCCGCCTGAATGAGTACCAGCGTGCGCGAATCCTCAAACAAGATGTTGTCCTGCGGGTAGCCTTTGGCAAATTTCTTTTGGATTTCCTCGTCCAGGTCGTCGTCGGTGTCCTTGGCTTCCCAGTAGCCCCAGCTCAGGCGCAGGGCATCCTTTACGGTGCCATCGGGCGCAACGCGCTTGCCTTTGGGCGTGAGGTAGTCCAGCTCCGGCACCAGCAGAAAGTCCTTTTGCCGGCAATACTCGTTGAGTAGGCTTTGGAACGCGCCCCGGATGGCCGTTTCCTTGGTGCTGCCCCCGTAGTGGATGAGTTGAGCGATTTCGTGCTGGTAGCGTTGGACGGCTTGGCGGGACATGGGCAGTGTGGAAGTGGAAACGCGGGGCGGAAGATAGGGGCGGGGCCCGCAAGCCCGCCTCGCCCCGCAACTATGCCGCCCCGGCCGTTCCTTTGGGGCCCCCACCAGTCCTTACCGCCCCGCCCATGAAACTCCGCTACTTGTCCTTGTGCGGCCTGGCCGCCGCTTTGCCTGCTTGCCACTCGGCCGACAAGCCCGCCGCCCGGGCCCCGGCGTCGGCCGATGTGCGCTTCGAGGCGTTCAAAACCCGCTTCATTGCCGATTTGTGGCGCGAAGACCCCGGCTTTGCCGCGGCCATGGGCTTTCATAAGTACGACTCGCTGCTGGTGATTCCCGACTCGCTGCAGCGGCGGCGGGCGGCGGCCTTCGGGGCCCTCAACCTGAAGGCGCTGGCCACGTTCCCGCTCGACAGCCTGGCCCCCGCCAACCAGATCGACCACCACTTGCTGGCCAACTACCTGCGCGCCAGCCGCTGGCAAGACGACACGCTGCGCAGCTGGCAGTGGAACCCGGCGGCCTACAACCTGGGCGCCGGCATCGGCGACTTGCTCAACGGCCGCCACTACCGGCTCGACCGCCGCCTGCGCAACATTTCCGACCAGCTGGCCCAGGCCCCGGCCTACTACCAGGCCGCCGAAAACAACCTGCGCCGCCCCACCCAGGAGCACACCCGCCTGGCCATCAAGCAGAACGAGGGCGGGCTGGCCGTGCTGGGCCCCGCCCTCACCGATTCAGTGCGCGGCTCGGGCCTGAGCGCGCGGGAAAAAAAGGTGTTCGCCGACCGCCTGGCCACGGCGCGCCTGGCCATCCAAAGCTACCTGGCCTTCTTGAAAACCGACGTGCTGGGGCCCCGCCAGTTCCGCTCGTTCCGCATCGGCAAGGCCTTGTTCGACCGCAAGTTTGCCTACGACATCCAGTCGCGCTACTCGGCCGACGAAGTGTACCGGCAGGCGCTGGCCCACAAAGCCGAGCTGCTGCGCGACATGGGCCGCCGCGCCGCCCGCCTGTTCCCCAAGTACGTGCCCGGCCAGCCCGCGCCCGCCGACACGCTCCAGCTCATCCGCGCCGTCGTCAACCAGCTCACGCGCAAGCACGCCCCGCGCGACGGCTTCGTGGACGCCGTGAAGCAGCAGATTCCGACGCTGGTGGCCTTCGTGAACGAACATAAATTGCTGACCCAAGACCCCAGCAAGCCGCTGGTGGTGCGCGAAACGCCGCGCTACATGCGCGGCAGCGGGGCCGGGGCCAGCGTGTCGGCCCCGGGGCCCTACGACCAGGGCGCCAACACGTACTACAATGTCGAGCCCATACCGAGCACTTGGACGCCGGCCCAGGCCGAGAGCTACCTGCGCGAGTACAACGACTACACCCTGCAGATCCTCAACATCCACGAGGCCATTCCCGGGCACTACACGCAGCTCGTGTACGCCAACCGCTCGCCTTCGCTGGTGAAGAGCATTTTCGGCAACGGCGCCATGGTGGAGGGCTGGGCCGTGTACGCCGAGCGCATGATGCTGGAGCAGGGCTACGGCAACAACACCGACGAGATGTGGCTGCTCTGGGATAAGTGGAACCTGCGCGTGACGCTCAACACCATCCTCGACCACGCCGTGCAGGTGGACAACCTAGCCGAGAAAGACGCCGTGGCCCTGCTCGAGCGCGAGGGCTTCCAGGAGCAAGCCGAGGCCGAGGGCAAGTGGCTGCGCGCCACCCTCAGCCAGGTGCAACTGAGTAGCTATTTTTCGGGCTATACCGAGATTTATGCCCTGCGCGCCGAGCTGAAACAGCAACGCGGCAAAGCGTTCGACCTCAAGAATTTCCACGAGCAATTCCTGAGCTACGGCAGCGCGCCGGTGCGCTACATTCGCGAACTTATGCTGCGCAAGTAGGGTATAGGGACCGCGCCCCGTTGGCGTGCCCCGCCGCCCTTCCTTTTACTATTCTTATACTCTTACTCTTATTTCTATGATCGAAGCCGACCGCCAAAAAATTCACGAGGCCAACGACGAGCAGCTGCGCCGCCTCGTCCACGAGCACCTCAAAGTATTCGCCAAGTTCACGTCGGAAAACTGCGCCGCGTGCGACACCTTGTCCCCGCCCTTCACCAAGTTTGCCGACGACGAAGCCTACGAGTCCATCCTGTTCCTCAAGCTGAATTCCGACGAAAACCCGGTGGCCAAAAAGCTAATGCAGGACCGCGTGGCGCCCTTTTTTGTGAGCTATTGCCAGGGCCGCTTGCTCGAATGCGACGCCCTAACCGAGGAGGCGGACGTGCGCGCCCAGCTCGACCGCCTGCGGGCCTTCGTGCCCCTCACGGCATAGGGCCCCGGCCCTCGTTTCTGGCGCGTTTTCCCGCGAAACGCCCGGCCGCGGCCGGGCGTTTGCGCAAGCGGGCCCACCCGTAATTATTTTCCAGCTGGCTTGCTCGCCAGCATCCACGGCTGGGGCCCAGCAACGGGCCCCGGGTGGGCTGCTTCTTCGCCGGCTGCCCAGGGCCGGTATTGCCCCCACTACTCCGTTTTGGTTGCAACTGGCGCGGCGGCTTTGCCAATCCACACCGATTGCTGGTTCATGAACTCATGGATGCCCAGGCGCGCGAGTTCGCGGCCGTAGCCCGATTTCTTAATGCCGCCGAAGGGCAGTTCGGGCATCGACTTCACCAGGCTGTTCACGAACACGGCTCCGGCCTCCAGCTGCCGGGCCAGGGCCTCGCCCTTTTCCAGGTCCTGGGTCCAGACGGAGGCCCCCAGGCCAAAGCGCGAGTCGTTGGCCAGGCGCACGGCGTCGGCGGCGTTTTTGGCTTCGAGCACCAGGGCCACGGGCCCGAAAAACTCTTCGTGGTAGGCGCGTTGGCCGGGCCGCACGTGGGTGAGGATGGCGGGCCGGAACAGGGCGGTGCCCGGCCGGTCTTGGCCGCCGGCCAGGGCCAGGCGGGCCCCCTGGGCCACCGAGTCGGCCACTTGCTGGGCCAGCTCGTCGGCCAGGTCGGGGCGGGCCAGGGGGCCGTACTGGGTGGTTTCGTCGAGCGGGTCGCCGGTGCGCAGGGCCCGCAGGTGGGTGGCGAGCTGGGCCACGAACGCCTTCAGGACCGGTTTCTCCACGATGAAGCGCTTGGCGGCGATGCAGCTCTGGCCGGCGTTGAGCATGCGGGCCTGGGCGGCGGTGCGGGCGGCCAGGGCCAGGTCGGCGTCGGCCAGCACAATGAAGGGGTCCGAGCCGCCCAGCTCCAGTACGGTCTTCTTGATGTAGCGGCCCGCGGTGGCGGCCACCGCGGCCCCGGCCGGCTCCGAGCCCGTCAGCGTCACGGCCCGCACCCGGTCGTCGGCAATCAGCGGCTCCACCAGGTCCGACCCAATTAGCAAGGTGCGGAAGCAGGCCGGCGGCAGGCCCGCGTCGTGGAATACCTTTTCCAGCGCCAGTGCGCACTGCGGCACGTTGGAGGCGGGCTTGAGCAGGCCCACGTTGCCGGCCATCAGGGCCGGGGCGGCGAAGCGCACCACTTGCCAAAACGGAAAGTTCCAGGGCATGACGGCCAGCACCACGCCCAGCGGCTGGTGGCGCACGTAGCTGCGCCCGGCGTCGGTGGCCACCGGCTCGTCGGCCAGAAACGCCTCGGCGTGCTCGGCGTAGTAGTCGCAGCAGGTGGCGCACTTCAGGGCCTCGGCGCGGCCGTCGGCCACGGGTTTGCCCATTTCCAGGGCCATGAGGCGGGCCAGCGCGGGGGCGCGTTCGCGCAGCAGGGCCCCGGCGCGGCGCAGCACGGCGGCGCGGTGGGCAAACGGGGTGGCGGGCCAAGTGGCGGCCGCGGCGTGGGCCTGGCCGAGGATGCGCGCGGTTTTGGCCCACGAAAACGGGCGGAACCGCTTGAGCACGCGGCCGGTGTAGGGGTTGTAGGACTCGATGGGCATGGCGGCGGGAAACGTGGGCGGCGGCAACGGGCCGGGCTGGTATTCGTTATACTTTTTTTGGGGGCCCCTGGGTTGCAAATGGCCCGGCCAGGCATAGTCCGGGGCCCCGGGCTTACTTTCGCACACCAAGTCTGCGGCCCGCCCCGCCGCCAGGCCACTTTTCTTTTCGCCGTGTCCGATACTCTACCCATTTCCCTGCCCACTGCTTCAGAGGAGGACCTCGTGCGCCGGCTCAAAGCCCGCGACGAGTCGGCCTTGACGCTGTTCTACGACCGCTACGCGTCGGCCCTGTTCGGCGTCATCTCCCGCATCGTGAAAGACGACGACACGGCCGAGGACGTACTACAGGAGGCGTTGGTCAAAATCTGGAACGCCTTTCCGGCTTACGACGCCGAAAAGGGCCGCCTGTTCACTTGGGTGCTGAACATCTGCCGGAATTTGGCCATCGATAAAATCCGCTCGCGCCAGCACCGCGTAGGTACTCGCACCCAGGGCCTCGACGACAGCTTGGCCGCCCAGCGAATGCCCGCCGCCGACGGTTTTCGGCCCGAGCACATTGGGTTGCAACAAGTTGTGCAAACCCTGGTACCAGAACAGCGGCAAATAATTGACCTCCTTTACTTTGGCGGGTACACCCAAAGCGAAGTGGCCGAGGAATTGAAGTTGCCCCTGGGCACCGTCAAAACCCGTGCCCGCACGGCCATTAAAGTCCTTGGTAAACTGATACGCTAACCCAGTCGTGGAAGATCCTCAATCCTATATAGAATCCGGTATCCTAGAGCAGTACGCTCTTGGGTTGCTCACGCCCGCCGAGCGGGCCGCCGTCGAAGCCGAAGCTGCCCGCCACCCCCTCGTGGCCCAAGAGTTGGCCGCCGGCCAACGGGCGCTCGAATACTATGCCCAGGCCCACTCCCGTGACCTGCCCGCCGCCATGCGCGACCGGGTGTTGAGCAAAGTGCTGGCCCAACTGGCCCCCGCCGCGGCACCCGTTGCCGCTCCTCCGGCAGCGGCCGGGGCCCCGGGCCCCTCCGCCAGCCTGCGGGCCGACGTGGACGCCCTGGCCCGCCCGCAGCCCGCCGCCAGCGAGCCGGGGGTGCGCTCAGTGGCCAGTGCTGCGCCCGCAGCGCCCCGCCGGGGCTTGGCCATTGCCGCCTCCATCGCCCTGCTGCTGAGCCTGCTCGGCAACGGCTACCTGTACCAGCAATGGCAAGGCGCCGACAATGCTTTGGTGGCCTTGCAAGACACCCAAAACCGCGTGGCCGCCAACACCTTGGTGGTGGAGAAGAAGCTTGGCGAAGAGCGCGAGCAGAACGCCGTGCTGCGCGACGCAGAGTTCCACTTCGTGGCCCTGGCCGGCACCCCCGACGCGCCGAAAGACCGCGCCCGGGTGCTGTTCAACGCCAAAACCCGCCGCGTGTACGTGGACGTGCAGCACCTGCCCGCCGCGCCCGCCGGGCGCCAGTACCAGCTGTGGGCCCTCAACAAAGGCAAGCCCGTGGACGCCGGCATGCTGACCCCCGCCGCCGCCGCCGGCGACCGCCTCGAACGCATGAAAGACATCGCCAGCGCCCAGGCCTTCGCCGTGACGCTGGAGCCCCTAGGCGGCAGCGCCACGCCCACCATGCCCATCCGGGCGATGGGTACCATCTAGGCTAGGGCCCCCAAGGCTTTACTTAAAACGGCCCCCGCGAAGCATCGCAGGGGCCGTTTTGCTACGGGCCTAAACGAACGGGCACCGTTCTCGTTTGACTGCGCAGAATGGGCGGCGGCAGCCGCCTCGCAGTTTTTTACCCCTTTGGCCGCTATGCACGGGACCATCCTAATCCTTTTGAAGCGCTACGTTCAGACCCAGTACGACCACAGCACGTGGGTCAACCTGCTGGAGTTGGCTGGCCTCAGCGGCACCAGCTTCAACCACAAAACCGTGTACCCCGACGAAAACCTGTACGCGCTGGTAGACCAAGCCGCTGCCGCCACCGGCGTGCCGGTTGGCGAGCTGCACGAGCGGTTCGGCGAGTACCTGGTGCCCGACCTCATGTACATGTACCAGAAGCTGGTGGACCCCGCTTGGCGCACGCTCGACATGCTGGAGCACACCGAGCACACCATGCACCGCCAAGTGCGGCGCGAGCACGTCGAAAACGCGCCGCCCGTGTTGGCCGTCAAGCGCTTGAATGCCAACGAAGTCCAGATAGATTACGTGTCGGCCCGGCGCATGGGGGGCCTGGCGGTGGGCATCGTGCGCGGCCTGGCCGCGTACTACGACGAAGCCGACCGCATCGCCGTGACGCCCACCACCAGCGCCGACGGAGAGCGGGTCAGCATTCACGTGCGGCGCAATTAATCTTTTCACCACTCGCTCGAAACCATGCTGCAAGTAGGCCAAACCGCCCCTGATTTTACGCTCAATACCACCGACGGTACCCCGTTTCATTTGGCCGACTGCCGCGGGCGGCACCTGGTCCTGTATTTCTACCCGAAAGACGACACGCCCGGCTGCACGGCCGAGGCTTGTTCGTTCCGCGACCAGTACGAGGACTTCCAGGACCTGGGGGCCGACGTGGTGGGCATCAGCTCCGACAGCGAGGCCTCGCACCAAAAATTCACCCAGAAGCACCGCCTGCCGTTTCCGCTGCTGGCCGACGCCGGCGGGGCCGTGCGCAAGCGCTACGAAGTGCCCCGCGCCCTACTGGGTTTGCTGCCCGGCCGTGTCACGTTTGTAATCGACAAAGAAGGCGTTATCCGGTACATCTTCAACTCTTTGAGCGGGGCCACCGACCATGTGCGCCACACCAAAGAAATGCTGGCCAAGCTGTCAGCTTAGGGAAGCCTGGGCGTTTCTCATCACTTAAACTAGTTGCCAGGCGCTGCGTCAGCGGGGCGCTGCACGTTTTGCAACTGCGTGCGGAGGGCGCTTTCGAGCAGGTCAATTTCCAACTCCACCCGGCGGATGGCTTCCTCGCTGTACGCGTCGGCCCGGTGCAGGTGCAGCAGCAGGCCGCGCTGGTGGTCCACTACGGCCAATCGGGCCCGCAGCAGTTGCTCGAAGGCCACGAAACTGGTCAGGTCGTCGGCCGTGTCGGTGGGGGCCGGGTCACCGTCGGCCGTGGCCACGATGCGGCGCAAGCGGTCGGCCTGGCCGTCGAGCAGCCCGCACAGGATGTGGCGCACGGCTTCGGGCGGGGCTTCGGCCGCGGGCTGGGCGTTGAGGAAAGCCACCGAGTCGTCGATGAGGGCCAGGCGCAGCTCCTGCTGCTCGCGGGTGCCTTCGCCGGGCGGGTCTTGCACGCCCAGGCGCCGCACAAACCAGGGCAGCGTGAGCCCCTGCACCACCAGCGTGAAGAGGATGACCACAAAAGTGATGCACAGCACCGCGTTGCGCAGCGGAAACGGCTGGCCGCCGGCCACCGCCAGGGGCAGGGCCAGCGCCGTGGCCAGCGACACCACTCCGCGCATGCCCGCCCACGAAGTGATGAACAACGAGCGCAAGGGCACCGGCGCGGCCGCGCGGTGGCGCCAGCTGTGGATGAACGCCGCCAGAGTTGCCACCGGAAACACCCAGCCCAGCCGGATGGCCACCGCCACCACGCTGATGAGCAGGCCGTAGCCCACGGTGGGCAGCCAGGCGTGGGGCCCCAGCCCGGTGAACACCGTGCGCAGCTGCAACCCGATGAGGATGAACACCAAGCCGTTCAGCAAAAAGCCGAACACCTGCCAGAAGCTGCTGTTTTGGAGGCGGGCGCGGTTGTCGTAAATCTCGTGCGAGCGCCGCGAAATGACCAAGCCCATGAACACCACCGCCAGCACCCCCGACACGCCCAGCCGCTCGGCCAGCAGGTAGGCCACGTAGGGCACCAGCAGCGTGACGGCCGTGGCCAGCGTGGGCGTGGTGAGGCGGCGCTGCACCGCCGCCACGGCCCAGCCCAGGGCCAGGCCAATGACGGCGCCGCCCCCGGCCACCACAAAGAACTGCCCCGCCGCGTGCCAGAACGCAAACGTGCCGCTCACCACCGCCGCCACGGCGTAGCGGTAGGCAATGAGGGCCGAGGCGTCGTTGACGAGGCTTTCGCCGGCCAGGATGGCGGTGATTTTTTTGGGTAGGCCCAGGCCCCGCGTCACGCTGGTGGCGGCCACGGCGTCGGGCGGGGCCACGATGGCCCCCAGCACGAAGCCCAGCGGCCAGCTAAACCCCGGAATGAAGTAGTGCGCAATGGCCGCCACCGCCGTGGTGGTGGCCAGCACCAGGCCCACGGCCAGCAACGAAATCTCGCGCCGGTAGGCCACAAAGTCGTGCCACGACATGTTAAAGCTGGCTTCGTAGAGCAGCGGCGGCAGGAACAGCAGAAACACCACATCGGGGCTGAGCACCACGGGCGGCAGCGGCAGCAGCGCCACCAGGCCCCCGGCCGCCACCAGCAGCACCGGGTAGGGCAGCTTGAGGCGCGGCGCCACGGCGGACAGCCCCACCAGCAGGGCCAGCAAAAAAATGACGGGTTCGAGCTGGCTCATCGGCCGCGAAGCTAACCGCTGCGGGCCGGTGCGCCGCGGCTGCGGCCCGGGTGGCCCCCGCGCGCCCGGCTGCGTATGCAGGCCATGCACTCCTTCGCGCACCTTTTCACTTGGGTTGGCCTGCTGGCCGCGGCCCTGTCGGGCCTCACGTTTTTTCCGCAGGTGGTGCACACCTGGCAAAAGCGCTCGGCGCAGGGCCTCTCGAGCTCGATGCTGGCGGTGGGCGGGGCCAGCATGGCGCTGTGGCTGGCCTACGGGGCGTACACGCACAACGTGCCCATCTTGCTCGGCAACGGCTGCAACCTGTTTTTTACCCTGTTGCTGGTGTACTTCAAGTGGCGGTTTCGGGCGGCGCCGCCCGTGGCACCGGCGGCCCCCACCGCCTAGCCGCGCCTAGTGGAAGGTCCCGTTGTGCCCCTGGTCCTCGCCGTCGTGGTCGTGGTCGTGGTGGTCGTGGCGGTGGCCGGCGTTGGGCTTGCCAAAGTAGTTGAGCAGCGTGCCGCCGGCGTAAAATACCAGCCAGCACACGTACAGCCAGCCGAAGCCCGCGGGCACGCGCCCCACAAACACCGCCAGGATGAAGTGGGCCCCGGCGCTCATCAGCAGCCCCGTCACGGCCACAAACTGGAAGCTGTTGAGGGCAGAGGGACGGTAAAGTTTGGAAAGGTCCATGGCGGGCACAAGCAAAAACGGCGGGGTTTGTTTGGCGGCCGGGGCCCCCGCGCGGCCCCGGTGCACAAAAATAGGGCCCCCTGCGCGGGCGCGCCGTTTTAGTGGCAACGCCGCGGCGCCGCGGGCGTACACCCTCCAGATTCTCCTCATTTCAATCCCCTTCCCATGATACTTGACAGCCTCTTCGGCAACGACGACCAGAAAGACCCGCAATCGGACCGCGACACGCCCCAGGACGAGCAGCAGCAAAAAGAAAAAGAGTACAAAGCCGACCAGAGCAACGGCAAGGAGCTGAACGATGCCTCCGCCGCGCGCTACACCGGCGCCCACGGCTATACGCAGCGCTCGGGCCAGAAGGACCAACTCGAAAACCTGCACATCGGCGGCTCGGAAGGCACGCCCCAGGGCGGCACCGAGCACGACGCGGCCAACGAGCAGCAGCAGGGCCCCGGCTTCGAAGTGGAGGGCAGCTACGAACTCGACCACGACGTGCGCATCAAAGAGCAAAAGTTCGGCGAAGACGCCCCCAGCGGCCCCGCCAGCACCCCCCAGGATATGTAGGTTCAACAACGGCAGCCTAATAAAAAACGGCCTTTCCCGCGCGGGAAAGGCCGTTTCTGTTTTAATAATCGATTAAGTTATATCATTCGGTTCTATGCTAAGTGAATACAAGGGAAACGCTAATGGTAATTAACAAGCTAATAGTTTATTTAGCAGTATGCTAAAATTTAGTTCAATCATATCAGCCGTAATAATTCTACTGATCTGTTGCTTACTCTTCGTTAATCGCTGGTTTCACTCTGAGCTAAATCTTAGCTTTAGCATCGGCTATTTGGTGTTTGGGCTACCATTATTCGCTGCAACAGTAGCGCTTGGCCTACATATATGGCGGCGGAATGCCTCGCAGCAATTGCGTGGAGAAATTTCTAATGTTTTGCATCGACGTCAAAGTGAGGGTGAAAACATTCGAATAGCTCCATTCGAGGTTCTCGACTCAATGCATATTTATAACGACATCTCATTGCGAAACTACTGGTCGTATCGAGTGCTTGGCGTTATCAATTTAGCATCTTCGCTACTCCTAGCGGTAATGCTAGGTACTGATATTTCAGTAGGAGTTGCCAAGATATTGGCTTTTGTATCGTCACTGTCTACCGGTATAATCTTCTCATTCAATTTAGTAGAAAAATCGAACAGAGCGCGTAGGGCCTTTAGAATTTTACTTAATGCTGTCATGCTTTACCAACACGGAAAAATCGAGATGGAAGAGTTACTAGAGCGTTATAGCCAAGCTGAGGATCATTTAGGTGAGGATGAATTTAAAAGTGGTACTGGGGAAAATGTCCCCACCACCAAGTAGCTAATGGTACTCAGTGCTTTAGTCAAAGGGCCCACGGGCGAGTAGCGCGAACTTTGTATTTTGCGCTTTCGCGCGGCTAAAGCCATTCAAACGGTACTCAGTAGCGGCGAATTATAAAGTTCACGCCACACCCAAACCGAACTTACTCCGCTGCCCGGGGGCCCCCGAAGCGGCGGCCGAACAAGAAGAACACCGGCAAGCCGAGCGCCACCAGGCCCAGGCCGCGGCGCGAATACTCGGCCGTGTCGGGGGCCACGAGCAGCACCACGCAGAACGCCGAGGCCAGCCCGATGTAGACGAGCGGCACCACCGGGTAGCCCCAGGCGCGGTAGGGGCGCGGCGCGGCGGGGCGGGTGCGACGCAGCACGAAAATGCCGATAATGGTGACCACGTAGAACAGAATCACGGCGAACATCACGTAGTTGAGCAGCTGGCCGTAGCTGCCGCTCAGGCACAGCAGGCTGGCCCACAGGCACTGGGCCCACAGCGCCCGGCCGGGCACCCCGGCGGGGTTAAGGCGGGCCAGGCCAGGAAAAAACAGGCCGTCCTGGGCCATGGCAAAGTAGGCGCGCGCCCCGCTCAGGATGATGCCGTTGTTGGCCCCGAACGTGCTGAGCATGATGAGGATGGCCATCACGTAGGCCCCCGGGGCCCCCAGCACCGACTCGGCCACGGCGGTGGCCACCCGGTCGTCCTTGGCGTACATGATGCCGCGCCCGGCCACGGTGGCCGCGTCGGGCGAGCCGGCCAGCGGCAGCACCAGCAGGTACACGATGTTCAGCAAAATGTAGAGGGCCGTGACGATGCCCGTGCCGATGACCATGCTGTGCACCAGCGTGCGCTCGGGGTTCTGGATTTCTTCGCCCGCGAAGCCGATGTTGTTCCACGAATCGGACGAAAACAGCGAGCCCGACATGGCCATGCCGATGGCGATGACCAGGGCCCCCGGGCTGAGCGCCACCGGCAGGAAGCTGGCGCCGGCCGCGGGGTAGCGCACGGCCGCCCACACGCCGTGGAAGTTGGCCTGCACCGCCGCGTGGCTCAGGCCCAGCGCCGCCCCGAACACGATGAGCAGCGCCAGCGCCACCAACTTGGTGCTGCCCAGCACGTTCTGGATGAGCTTGCCCGTGCGCACGCCCCGCGCGTTCAGGGCCGTGACGCCCACAATCATCAGAATGGCCACCAGCTGCGCGCTGCTGAACGCAAAAGGGCCCACCGTGGCCAGCACATTCGTCACGCTCGACCACGGCCAGAGCACGCCCAAAAACTTGGCAAAAGCCACGGCCACGGCGGCAATCACGCCGGTTTGGATGACGAGGAACAGCGTCCAGCCGTAGAGGAACGCCACCAGCCGCCCGAAGGCCTCGCGCAGGTACACGTACTGCCCGCCCACCTTGGGGAACATGGCCGCCAGCTCGCCGTAGCTCACGGCGCCGGCCGTGGTGATGAGGCCCGTGACGAGCCACACCACCAGCAGCCAGCCGGCGCTGCCCACCTGCCGGGCAATGTCGGCCGAAACGATGAAGATGCCCGAGCCAATCATGCTGCCCGTGACGAGCATGATGGCGTCGAACAGCGTAAGGGCCCGCTGGAAATGGGGCGGGGAAGTGGGCGTAGCGTCGGCCATGGCAAAACGAAAACGGAAGTAAGCCGGCAAGCTACGCGCTGGCGGCGGCAAACCCCGGGGCCCCAACGCGGGCCGCGGCGCATCTTTGCGGGCGGGGCACCGGGGCCCCGCCCGTCGCCCACTTTCCATGTCGTTCGTTTGCTTCCGTTTGCCGGGCCGCCTGCTGGCCGCCGCCCTGCCGCTGGCCGCCGCCGGGGCCCCGCCGGCCCCCCGCGCCGCCATTGCGCAGGTGCTGGCCACCCAAACCGCCGCCTGGAACCGCGGCGACATCCCCGGCTTCATGCAGGGCTACTGGCAGTCCGACTCGCTGGTGTTCATCGGCAAAAAAGGCCTCACCTACGGCTGGCAGCCCACGCTGGCCAACTACCAGAAGAGCTACCCCGACGCCGCCGCCATGGGCCGCCTCGACTTTGGGGCCCTGCGCATCACCCCGCTGGGCCCCGACGCGGCCGCGGTGGTGGGCGCCTGGCACCTGGCCCGCCCCGCCGCACTGGGCGACCTGGGCGGCCACTTCTTGCTGGTGTTCCGCCGCGTGCAGGGCCGCTGGGTCATCGTGGCCGACCACACGTCGTAGGCCGCGCCGGCCGGGCCAGGAGCTTGGCCGGCGCGGGCACCGCACGGCGGAAAGCTGCTTTGCGCGGCGCATTGGCTGCCCCGCGGCGCGGTGGCCGCCGGCTCCCGGAGCGGCTGGCTAAAGCACGGGCACCTGGGCCGCTACTTTCTGGTAAAGCCCTTGTACGACCCCTTCCAGCTTGGCTTGGGCGGCGGGCAGGCGCGGCAGGGGGGGGCCCGCGGCGCGCCCCGGGCGGGTGTGTTGCAGCCAGGTCACGGCGCCGTCCAAGTCGTCGAAGCTGGAAACGACTGGCCCCGGCAGCCAGCTTAGCACCGTTTGCACCACGGAGCGGCCCCGCAGCGAAGGCGAATACACCCACGCGACCTGCGTGATGCCGGCCAGGGCCAGGTGCGGCAGAAACTCAGCGGCCAGCCAAGCCGCCACGCTCCAGCTCATGCCCGTCACCTGCGCGTTGCTGTTGAGCACCCGGGCGTACGGGCGGGGCAAAAAGCAGTAGGCCACCTCCAAGCAGGCCGCTTGCACCGCCGGCAACGTTAGTTCGCCTTCCCAGTCCAGAAACAGCCACTCGTTCAGCGAATCGTAGTAGATGGAAATGCAGTTGGTTTCGCGAAGTAATTGTAAACGCATAGCTATAAAAAAATAAGTTAACGACCGGCCCCCCGCCCGGCCCGCCGGTAGCGCAGGGCGGGGCCCCGGTGGCGCATCGCAGATGGCTGGAAATTGCTGCTAATGATCAGCTCATTGCGGAAAACAAAGGCCGAGTAGCCGCGGATATTCAGCGCAAGGTATTTAATAGTAAGCTAAACAACTAAATAGTAGATAAATACCAGAATTTCGCTGGCCTGGGCCGGGGCCCGCCCGCCGTTGCGCTACCGGCGTCCGGGCCCCAGCCCAGGCCGCGCCGGTCCTTTGTTTTGCCGAACGCTACGCCCTGGAAGCGGCCCCGGGGTGCACCGGCCGCCACAGTTGGCAAATGCCCCTGGGGCAAGAAAAACCGCCGCAGTGGGGTACATGGTGCTTCGTTTCACGGAAAGTGGCGGTTGGCAAGGGCATTGCGTGGGCCAAGCCAGGGCGCACCGGGCCTTCCTCGCTCCTTGCCGGCAACGGTTCCCGCCGCGGCGCGGGACGGACCGCCCCGGGCGGGCACGCGGCTTCAGGTACTCACTGCCACCGGCGCGCTGGCGACGAGCCCCCGCGTGGCGGCGTGGCGCATGGCGGTGGCGTAGTCGGGCACGAGCAGCATTTCCACGTTTTCGGCACCCAGCTCGGCCACCAGTTGCGGGATGCCCAGGGCCCGCTTGGGCACCTGCACGTCGCGGATGTACACGGCGCGGACGCGCCCAGGGTAGCGGCGCCCCACCTCGCGGTAGATGCGGGCGTCTTCCTGGCCGCTGTCGCCGAGCAGCACGAAGGGCAGGTGGGGGTAGGCGCGCAGCACGTTCTCGATTTCGTGGAGCTTGTGGCCGAAGTGGGCGGCCGCGGCCAGGCCCTCGGCGGCGGCGGGCGCGGGGTTGCGCGGGCGCAGGCCCACGTCGCGCAGCAGCAGGGCCCCCTTCGGAATGCCGTGCAGGGCGAGGAACTCGTCGAGCGCGTCGTACAAGTTCCACGGGCTGCTGCTGATGTAAAAGAAGGGGTTGTCGGGCCGCCCAGTGCAGCCCAGCTGCAGGGCCCGGTAAAACGCGGCCACGCCCTCGAACGGCTGGTGCGAGAGGGCGTTGCGCAGCAGCACCGTGAAGCCCATGCGCAAGAAATTGGTGGCCCCGGACTCGAACACCGTGTCGTCGAGGTCGGAAATGACCCCGAACTCGGCCCCGGCCGGCGGCACCAGCACCTCGGCCAGGGCTTGCACGGGCCGGCCGGGCAGGGGCGCGCCGCCGGGCAGCTGGGCCAGGCGCACGGCCACCGGCTGCCACAGCAGGGCCCCGGGCGGCGGCTGGGGCGGGGCCTCCAGCACGAGCGTAAAGTAGCCCTCGTCGTCGGTCGTGACGGGCTGCGGGGCCCCGCCGGCGCGCTCGGCCACCAGCCCGGCCCCGGCAATTTCGTAGCTGAGGAAGCGCCGCGCCATGTTGCGGAAGTTGCGCCAGCGCGAATCCGCCGCCGTGGCCGGGGCCAGGCCGGGGTCGGTGAGCAGGCGCCCCTTCACGTAGAAGCGCCCGGCGGTGCCGTAGGTGCGGTAGGTGAGGAGCTGGAGCGGCCGCGCCCAGCCCAGGCGGGCCAGGCGGTGGTTGTCGAGGTGGAGCAGGCGGGAAAGCAGTTCGCGCAAAAAAGGCATAGGCGGCAAACCTACGGCCGGGCGCGCCGGGGCGCCAAGCGCGGGCCGCTGATTTTTACGATTTCCAACGAACCGGGGCCCTACCTTTCGGCCGGATTTCTACCCTCTTCCGCCTTTATGCCAACTGATTTGCGCCGCCCAGCCTTGCTGGGCCTGCTGGTGCTGGGCGCGGTTTCGGCCCGGGCCCAGGCCCTGCCCGAAGCGCCCCGCCGCTCCGCCGAAGCCGCTCCCGCGGCAACCACTTTTCCGCTGGCTACGCCCTACGCCGCCGCCCACGATTCGCTGCTGCGCCGCGTAACGCGCGTTTATGCCCAAGTAGAGGCCCGGGCCGGCTACTTCAACGCGTCGCAGGGCGCGTTCGGCGGGCTCCACCGGCGGGTGCGGACCTACGCCCGGGCATCCGGGCCCCTGGTGAAGCGCGAAGTGGTGACGCACAAATTCGGCGTCGAGCTGTAGAGGATCAAGTACTACGACGCCACCGGCCGCCAAGTGCTGGCCGAGCGCTACGAGGGGCACCAGCTCACCCGGCTGGAGCTGTGGGAGTACCCGGCGCAGCGCACCCAGCACGGCCGGCCCACGGCCACGTGGCTGCTGGTGCGGGGCGACTACCTGCGGCACCAGTTCTTTTCGGCGCCCAAGCACTTCACCACCAACTACTACCACAACCTGCGCCCGCCCGGCGAGGGGCTGTAGGCGAGCGGGGCAAGAGCGGTTTAAAGCCGTTCGGGCTGGCAAAACGGTCCTGCTGGGCTTGTCGAAGCATTTCCACTCCTTCGCTAAAGCGGGATTGCTGCGGCAGGCGCGGTGCTTCGGCTGCGCGGGCCCTGGATGAGCAGGACCGTTTTAGGCGCTTGGGCAGCTTCTTGGCTTGGGCCAAGGGCCAACCGGGCCCGGCGGAACCCCGGGTTGCAATGAAAAGCGCCGGTTGCCCATCCCAGGGAAGGTTTTTGCGTACACCAGGGCCCTCGCCAATTTCCCGCCCATGCCCGCCGCCGCGCCCGCCGCCCGCCCCAAAACCCGCAAGAAGCACCTCGCGCCCACCGCCCACGAGCTCTACAAAGACCCCGCCCAGCAGGCCGCCCAAGCCGGGCTGCACTACGCCACCGACGCGGCCCCCGGCTACGCCCGCAAGGCCGGCCGGGGCGGCAAATTCGGCTACTACGATGCCCAGGGCCACAAAGTAACCGACGCCGCGGTGCTGGAGCGCATCGCCGGCTTCGTCGTTCCGCCGGCCTGGACGGACGTGTGGGTGGCCCAGGACGCCTACGCGCACCTGCAGGTGACGGGCCACGACGCCCTGGGCCGCAAACAATACCGCTACCACCCGGCCTGGGACGAAATCCGCAGCCTCACCAAGTTTTCGCGCTTGCACGCTTTCGGCGAGAAGCTGCCCGCCCTGCGCCAGCAGCTCCGGCACGACCTGGCCCGCCCGGCGCTGAGCCGCGAGCGGGTGGTGGCCCTCGTGATTTCGCTGATGGACCAGTCGTTCATCCGGGTGGGCAACGCGGAATACGCCCGCAAAAACAAGAGCTACGGCCTCACCACCCTGCACGACGAGCACGTGACGTTCAAGGGCGACGCCGTGCGTTTTGCCTTCGTGGGCAAGAAGGGCGTGGCCCACGACGTGACCTTGCGCGACCGCCGCCTGGCCCGCCTGGTGCGCAAGTGCCAGGAAATCCCCGGCCAGCACCTGTTCCAGTACTACACCGCCGACGGCCACCGCCACGCCCTCGAATCGGGCGACGTGAACGGCTACTTGCACCAGCACACCGGCCTGGCCCTCTCGGCCAAGGACTTCCGCACCTGGGGCGGCACCGTGAAAATGGTGCAGTGCCTCGAAAGCGTGCTCACCGCGGAGCCCAGCCTGGCCCCCGAAAAGGTCATCCGCCAGGCCGTGAAGGACGTGGCCAGCGGCCTGGGCAATACGCCCACGGTGTGCGCGAAGTACTACATCCACCCGCAGGTGGTCACGCTCTTCAAATCGGGCGAACTCATTGACTACCTGCGCGCCCACGACGCCACCCCCGCGCCCCACGACCCGCTTTCGCCCACCGAGCGCCTGGTGCTGAAAATGCTGGCCGCCACCGCGTAAGCCGCGGCCGGGGCCCCGCAGCGGGGCCCTATTCCTCCGCCGGGCGGGCGTAGGCGTGGGCGCTGCGGCGTGGCGCGGTGAAGTAGCGCAACCCCCGGCCCGGCGCGGGCGGCCGGGCCCCGGGGTTGCCGTAAATGGCCAGGCGCGGGCCCTGCGCGGCCCGGGGGCCCACCTCGGTTACCTCAAACACGTCGGCGCCTTCCAGGCCTTCGAGGGTGACAACCTTGGTTTCGTGCCCGAAAAACGTGCGGGCCAGCAGCAGCGAATCGGGCCCCAGGGCCGGGGCGTACACGGCCACGGCGGCCGAGTCGGCGTAGCGGCGCACCACAAACCGCTCGGCCTGGGCCGTGCCGCCCACCGTGGGCCGGCGGCTGAGGCGGCGGTACAGCACCGCCGCCACGCGGGGCAGCGCGGCCCGCCGCTGCCGCAGGGCCCCGGCCAGGTAGGGGCCCTCCAGGGCGTAGGCCGCGGGCGGCAGCAAGCGCAGCGCCGAGTCGATGGCCGCGTCGGTCAGCTGGCGCTGCATGGCGATGGCGGCGGCCTGGAACTGCCCGGCGGTGAGCGCAACCAGGCCGTGCTCGTCCAGGTAGTGGCCCTGCTGCAACAGGCCCGCCGGGTCGTGGTAGGCGGGCCGGAACGTGTTCCACTTGCGCACGGTGAAGCGGCGCGTGGCCGCCCAGGGCACCACGCCGTCGGCCGCGCGGTAAAACACCATGTCGCGGTCTTTGGGCACGGGCTGGTAGTAGAAGCGGCTGGCGGCCCCGGGGGCGGGCACCTGGGCCCAGGTCCACTGCCCGGCGTGGCGGTCCCAGTCGCCCAGCCAGGCGTCGAGCAGGCGCGCGCGCAGCAGCGCGGCGGGGTCGGGCCGGTGGCGTGGGTCGGCAAGCAGGCGCTTGTAAAAAGCCTCGCTGCTCATCAAATGCGTGGCGGCGGGCACGGCGTCGGCGGGCCGGGCGTCGCCGCCGAATTTTTCTTCCAGCCACACCAGCTGGCCGCGCAGCTTGGCGAGCGAATCGCCGGCCAGGGCCGGGTCGTCGGGCCGGGCATAAAACAAGCGCGGATTGGTGTGGGGCACGCCCGCGGCCCGCGCCAGGGGCGGCACCGCCAGCGCCGCGTAGGGGTGGGTCGCCGATACGTTGTCGCGCAAGTACCAGGCGAGCGGCGAGTTTCTTAGCCATCCGCGCAGGGCCCGGCGCGGGTCTTTGTCCACGGTGCGCAGCACGTAGGGGCGGCCGTCGGCGGCCACCAGGCCCAGGCTGGTGCTGTTGAAGCCCCCGCCGAGCTTAACCAGCCGCAGGGCCCCACCGGGCGCGGCGGTGGCTGCTTCGAACGGCGGCGCGGCCACGGGCGCGGCCCAAGTGGCGCGGTAGTGCTTCCCAAAAAATACCCGGTGCAGCCCCCCGGGCCGCGCGTACTGCCGCCCGGCGGTGTAGCGCGCCGGGGCCCCTGCGGCGGTTGCGGCGGTACCCAGGCGGGCATCGGCCTGAAAATAATTGTCCTGTGCGCAGCCCGCGGCGGCCAGCAAGCACAGGGCCCCCCACCACCGGCAGAGCGCCGGCGTGGCGGCGCGGCGCGGCGAAGAAACAAAGGAGTGGGGGGGCAAGGCGGGAAGCGGCACGGTAGCGAAAAAAACCTAAACGCCGGCGGCGCCAGATGGTTGAAGGGAATGCTAGCGCAAGATGGCGCCGCCGGTGGCAGAAGCGGCCGCGCGGTACGCCAGCCGCCGCCGGGGGCCCTCGGCGGCCAGCCGGGCGGGCCCCGGGCCCGGTACAATAATCAGCTGCAGGCGGGCCACCCGGCCGGGGGCCGTGCGCACCTCAAACACGTCGGCCCCGCCCCGGCCGCGCAGCGTAAGGGCCTGCGTATCGGCGGGTACGAACGTGCGGCGGAAACGCGGCGGGGCCCCCGGCGCGCCGGCCGCGTACACGGCCACGGCCACCGAATCGGGGTAGCGGCGCACCACGAACCGCTCGGCCTGGGCGGTGCCGTCCACGGCCGGGCGGCGGGCCAGCGCGCGGTAATATTCGGCCGCGGCGGCGGGCAGGGCTTCGCGCCGAGCTTGCAGGGCGGCCAGCGTGCGGGGCTCCTCCAGGGCGTACACGGCGGGGGGCAGGCGGTGCAGGGCGCGCACGAGCAACGAATCCGGCAGGGCGGCTTGCAGGGCAGCCGCGGCGCGGGCAAAATCGGCGCCGGTGGCCCGGGCCAGCACGCGCCGGTCGAGGAAGCGGCCCTGGCGCACCAGGCCGGGCACGCTGCCGTAGCGGGCCCCGAAGGTTTGAAACTTGGGCACCAGCCGGCTCACGGCCCAGGGCAGGGCCCCGTCGTCGAACCGGAAAAACACCTGGTCGCGGTCCTTGGGCAGGGGCACGAAGCGGGTGTGGCCCCCGGGCCCCGGCAGGGCCGCCCAGTTCCACTGCTTCTCGTGGCGGTCCCAATCGCCGAGCCACACGTCGAGCAGGCGCGCGCGCAAAAAGGCCGGCCCGTCGGCGGCGGCGGCGGGCGCGGCGGCGCACCGGGCCAGCATGTCCTCGGTGCTGAGCACGGCGGCGGCCCCGGCGCCGGCCTTGGCTTCGAGCAGCGCCAGGCGGCCCCGGAAGCGGGCCGAGCTTTCGCCCAACCCGGCCTCGTCGGGGCGCACGTACACGAGGCGGGGGGCGGTGTGGGCCACGCCCGCGGCCTGGGCCAGGGGCGGCACCACCAGCGCGGCGTAGGGGTTGGCGGCGCTGGTGGCGTCGCGCACGGCGTTCAGCAAAAAGGTGCGGCGCAGCGGCGGCGGCAGCGTTTTGCGCGGGTCCTTGTCGAGGGCCCGCAGCGCGTACTCGCGCCCGCCGGGGTCCCGCAGGTTCAGGCTGATGGTTTGGAAACCGCCGCCGGCCTTGCGCGGCCGCAGCGGCTCGCCGCCCGGGGCCCCCCGGGCGGGGTTGAGCACCGCCACCGCCACCGGGGCGGCCCACACCCGGCGGTAGTGCCGGCCCAAAATGGCCTGGTACAAGCCCCCGTGCTGCGCGTAGCGGGGGTTGGCGGCCGCGCCGCGCACCGAGTCGGCGCCCGCGGGCAGGGGCCAGGCAGCCTGCGCGGCCGGCCGGGCATCGCGCGGGCCGTAGGGTTCGCGGGCACAGCCGGCGAGGGCCCCCGCCAGGCCCAGGGCCCGCGCCCAAGCAGATACATAGGTAGCGTAGCGGAACAGCAAGCGGCCGGGGGCGAGGGAAGCGGAAACAACGCCCGCGCCCGGCCCGAAGGCCAGCCAGGGGAGCGCACGGCTTTACGCAAGCGTTTAAAAAAGGTGGCCCGCGCCGGGCCACAACCGCGGCCGGGCTTTGCAGTATAAGGGCCGCCGGGTCGTCGTTTCGTCGAGTTAAATCCGGCCCTTGTCCAATTGTTACTGCTATGCGCCGCGGACTGAAAATTTTGGGTAGGGGGCTGGGCGGCGCGGCGCTGGGGCTGCTGGCGCTGGTGGCGGGGCTGCTGCTCTCGGCCGCCAGCCGCCGCGGGGCGGGGGCGCCTGGGCCCCCTGCCGCGCGCTGGGCCCCCGATTCGGCCCGCGTGCAAGTGGCGGCCGGGCCCGAATACGCCGCCGGGCCCCTGTGGCGGGCCCTGTGGGGCGCCCACCACCGGGCCCTGTGGGCCACGCCGGTGTCGGCGCCGGTGCTGCGGCTGGGGCCCGGCGGCCCGGACGGCCTGCGCCCGCTGCGGGCCGGCGGCAGCTACCAGACGCGCAGCCTGCGCTTGCGCGCCGCCAACGGCCACGAGTTCGTGCTGCGCTCCGTCGACAAAGACGCCCGCCCGGCGCTGCCCGCTGGCTGGGTGCGCCGCCTGCTGGGGCCCCTCATGCGCGACCAAACCTGCGCCGGCCACCCCTACGGCGCCTACGTGGCCGCCCGGCTGGCCCAGTCCGCCGGGGTGCTGCACACCAACCCGCGCCTGGTGTACCTGCCCGACGACCCCGCCCTGGGCCCCTTCCGCGCTTCGCACGGCCGGGCCCTGTACCTGCTCGAAGAGCGCCCGGCCGGCGACCAGCGCCACGCGCCCACGCTGGGCGCTTCGGCGCGGGTGGTGGGCTCGGCGGAAATGCTGGCGGCGGTGGGCCGGGGCCCCGCTTCGCCGGCCACGGCCCGGGCGTTTTTGCGGGCCCGCCTGCTCGATTTGTGGCTCGGCGACTGGAGCCGCCGCCCCGACCAGTGGCGCTGGGCCACGCGGCCCGCCGCCGGGGCGGGCCCCCCCGAGTTTCGGCCCATTCCGCGCGACCGCGACCAAGCCTTTTTCCAGATGAACGACGGCTTTTACCCGTGGCTCATCGGGCAGTGCCGCGCCCGCTACCAAAGCTTCGGCCCCTGCCTCACCGCCGCCAACGTGGCCGCCCTCGCCGCCACGGCCCGCCCGCTCGACACGCTGCTGCTGCGCGGCTTGCCGGCCACCGCCTTCCAGCAAGAAGCCCTGCTGCTGCGCCAGCGCCTCGGCGACGCGGCCATCGATTCGGCCCTGCAAGCCGGCCCGCCCGAAACCCGGTCCGCCATAGCGGCCGAGCTGCGGCCCGCCCTGCGCGCCCGCCGCGCGCAATTGCCGGCCGTGGCCGGGTGGTTTTACGAAGCGGTGAACCGGAAAAAGTGAGGGGCGCGGTGCAGAAACCGGTGAATTGCGGAAAGGGCGATGAACAAAGTAGGCCGTCCTGCTCATCTGGCGTCCGCGCAGAAAGCAGCAATTTCACTAACAGCAAATAAGTTACTCGCCCGCAAATAGCCCAGCCAGCGGGTCGCGGCCGTCCACGGTGCCGGTGCTGGACAGCACCTGGAAGCGGGCAAACAGCTCTTCGGCGTACCAGTTTTCCTGGCGGGTGAGGCGCATGGCTTCGCGGTGGCGGGCGTCGTGGTAGGCGTACTGCTGCATGGCCGCCGCCGAGCGCCACACGCTGAACGTGGCTTGGCGCACCACCGGCAATTCGCCCAGCCCGATGGCCAGGGCCACGCCGGGGGCCCCCGCCACGGCGGCGCTGGTGGGGGCCACGTAGCGCCAAAAGCGGGGCGTTTTCCACCACCGGATGCTGGCGCGGGTGAGCACGGCCACGGGGCCCCCGGCGGCCGCCGGTGCCTCGGCGGGGTAGTCGAACGGGGCGGCGCCGTCCCACAGTCCGTGCGCCTTGAGGGGCCCCAGGTGGGCGGTCCAGGTTTCGGCGGCGCGGGTTTGGTAGGCTTGCCAGAGCGGGTGCTGGGCGAAGAATGCCGCGGCGGCATCGGCATCTTCCCACACGGCCATCAGGCCGTAGCGGCGCAGGTTGGGCAGGGCCCCGAAGCCGCCGGCGCCGCTGCCCAGCAGCTTGGCGAAGCGCAGGCCCGCCACGCGCCGCAGCTGCGGCGGGGCGGTGCCCATCTGGGCCAGGGCCCAGCGGGCGTGGCCGGGCCGCAGCGTGACGAGGGAAAGCGTGGTAAGGGGCAAGGCGAAGGGGCGTGGGCCGGCGAAAAGGCGGCGGGGAACGGGCACAAAAAAGGGCCGGAATTGCTTCCGGCCCATCCTAAACAGCCAACGGCCCGGGAGTTCCGGGCCCGGCGCTTATTTTACAATCACCTGGGCGTGCTGGTTCACGTCGTCGTCCTTGCTGGCCTCGCCGGTTACCACGGCGCGGGCGTAGCCAAAGGCTTGGCTGAGCACGCTGCTGGGCGTGTCCCAGTACTCGCCGCGCTCGATGGTCACCTTCAGGATCATGATGTTCGGGTCGTCTTTGCCCTGCGGAAACCAGGCGCGCATCGGCTCGCTGTACAGCTCGGCGGCCTTGGCCGCGTCGCGGTAGGCGTTGGCCGTGCCCGACACCGACACGTACACGTTGGCCGACGGGTCGGCGTAGCTCAGGTTCACTTTGCTGTCTTTGTTCAGCTCGTACACCTTGGCCGAGTGGGCGTCGGTGAGGAAGAGGAGCGAGCCGTCGGCCTCGGGCCGGATGGTGGCCATGGGGCGGCTGTGCAGGTTGTTCTGCTCGTCGAAGGTGGTGAGCATGGCCATGCGCACGTCCTTGATTTTATCAAACAGTTTGTTCAGGTCGTTGGTGACGGGCGTTTTATCGGACATGAGGCGGAACGGTTAGGATGAAAAAGGGCCACGGGGCCCGGCGTCTCTGTACGGCCGGCGGCGGGCCGGGGTTGGGCCGGGGCCCGCGCGGGGCCCTATCTTCCGCCCCCCGATGAATTTTTTGGCCCACCTGTTCCTCGCCGGCCCGCCCGGCACCGCCGCCTACGCCGACCGCCTCGTGGGCCAGTTCATCGCCGACGCCGTGCCCGGCCGCCGGCTGGCGGGCCACGCGCCCGGCGTGCAGGCCGGCATCCGCCAGCACCGCGCCATCGACGCTTTCACCGACCAGCACCCGGTGGTGCGGCGCGCCACGGCCCGCCTGCGCCTGGCCGGCCACGGCAAGTACGCGGGCGTGGCGAGCGACGTGTTTTTCGACCACTTCCTGGCTCGCGGCTTCGCCGGGTTCTCGGCCGAGCCGCTGCCCGAGTTCACCCGCCGCGTGTACGCCCAGCTGGGGGCCCGGCAGGCCGAGTTTCCGGCCCGGGTGCAGCAGTTCTTCCCGCACCTGGTGCAGCACGATTGGCTGGGCCACTACGCCGAGGTGGCGGGCGTGGCCCGGGCCCTGGCCGGCCTCAGCCGCCGCGCCTCGCCCGGTTCGGGCCTGGAGCGGGGCGCCGCGGAGCTGGTGGCCAACTACGCTGCCTACGAGGCTGATTTTCAAGAATTTTTCCCAGAATTGCAGGCTTACGCCGCGGCGGGGGCCCCAGCGGCGTAGGCCGGGCTACAGGGGCCGTTCGGACGCGTTGGCGGGCCTGGCCATTAGCTTGAGGCACAAGATGATGCCGGCCAGCACGGCCGTTACCGCGTTGGCCAGCAGCACGGGTAAGTTTTCGATGTAGATGGCGTACACCGTCCACAGGCAGGTGCCGGCGAACAGCATGAGGTAGGTGGGCAACGACAAGCTGCTGGTGGAGCGGGTTTTGATCGTTTTGTAGGCCTGCGGCACGTAGGCCGCCGTGGTCAGGAAAGCGGCAACGGTGCCGAGGATGGAGATGAGCGTCATGGGCGGAACGGGTTATACAGGGCCCCGCCCCGGGCGGGGCGGCGGCCAAAAAATCGGGAGCGGCCCGCTGCCAGCGAACCGCTCCCGGTGGGTGCGCGGGCCCCGGCGGGGCCCGGGGCGGTTAGTGCTGGTGGCCGCCTTCGCCGTGCACGTGGCCGTGGGCCAGCTCCTCGGCGGTGGCGGGGCGCACGTCTTCTACTTTGCCGTCGAAGTGCATCACCATGCCGGCCAGCGGGTGGTTGAAGTCCATCTGCACGGCGTTTTCGCCGATGCTGACCACCTTGGCTTGCATGTGGTTGCCCTCGTTGTCGGCCATGGGCAGGAAGTTGCCCTCTTGCAGCATTTCGTCGTCGAGCTTGCCGTCGACCAGGAACACGTCCTTCGGAATGTCAACCAGCGCCTGCTCGTCGTACTCGCCGTAGGCTTGCTCGGGGGTGAGGCTGAACTGGAAGGTGTCGCCGGCATTTTTGCCGTCGAGCTGGCGCTCGAACTCTTCGGGCAGGCCGCTCTGGCCGTAAATGAAGACCATGGGCGCGTCGGCCTCGGCCGATTCAACCAGTACTTTTTCCTGGTTCTCGTCGGTCACGCTCAGGTCGTAGGTGATGGTGACGACTTGGTTGGGGGAGATGGCAGCCATGAAACTAAAAAAGGGGGGTGGGAAGGGAAAAGAAGTGCACCAGCCGGCCCGGCCGGGCCACAAATAAACGCAGGGCGCACCGCCCGCGCCAGCCGGGGCCCCGGGGGCAAACGCAAAAATGCCCCGCGCCGGCTGCGCCAACGCGGGACATTTTTGCGTTTACCGTGCCTTGGCCTTAGGCCGGCATGGCTTGCAGCTCGCGGCTCCAGAAGCGGTGCTGGGCAATGGCCGCCACAAACTTGGCGGCCAGGCCGGCCACGTCGGCGTTGGGGCTGGTCACCACGCCCTCGGCGCCGAGGATGTCGGTGGCCCCGGGGTAAGCGGCGGCTTTAAGCAATTCCACGCCCTCGGCCGAAGCCGCAACGGGCTTGCAATGGCGGTAAGCCTCGTTCACGAAACGCACGGCGTCGGCGTCCTGCTGGAGCTTGGCCACGCTTTGCGCGCCGGGGGCCACGTACACGGCGTCGAACAAAACCGACGACGTGCTCTGGAAGGTCCAGTTGATCAGCAGCTGCTCGCCGTCTTTGCCCTGCAGCGTGCCCAGGTGGGTGGCCACGATGGCGGTTTGCGCGCCCTGGTCCATCAGGGTTTTCATCAGCATGCCGATGGCGGCCACGTCGGCCCCGTCGGTGGCCAGAATGGCGACGTGGCGGGTCTTGATGCCGGTTTTGCCGGCGTTGATTTTGCTGTCGGGCCCCAGGCTCAGGGCCGAGTCGCTGCCCGTGCCGGCTTTGGCCGGGGCCGATTGCACGTCGGCGGGGTTGGCGTCGGCGCCGTAGCCCAGGTTGAGCACGGTGCCGTCGGCCGACGGCACGGCCAGGCCCAGGCCTTCGGCCACGCGGCTGGCCAGCTCAGGGTCTATCTGCGCGAATTGCAGCAGCATCCGGCTGCGGATCATTTCTTTTTGCACGTGGCCCAGCTCAAAGCGCAGCGCCTTCACGAGGTGGGCTTGTTCGGGCGCCGTTTGGCTGTTCCAGAACAGCCGGGCCTGGGTGTAGAAATCGATGAAGCTCTTGCTGCGCCGGCGAATTTTGGGGCCCTCCACGCGCTCGTACACCGTCACCAGGCCGCCTTCGCTCTCCTTGGCCTGCTGCGGAAAGTTGTCGTTCAGCCGGTTGGGGCCGTAGGCCACCTGGCCCTTGTTGATGGTTTGGCGCATGTGGCCGTCGCGCTGCCCGTTGTGGATGGGGGCCAGCGAGCGGTTGATGGGAATCTCGTGGAAGTTGGGGCCCCCGAGGCGCTTGAGCTGGGTGTCGAGGTACGAAAACAGCCGGCCCTGCAGCAGCGGGTCGTTGCTGAAGTCGATGCCCGGCACGATGTGGCTGAGGCAAAAAGCTACCTGCTCGGTTTCGGCAAAGTAGTTGTCCACGTTGCGGTTGAGCACCATTTTGCCGATGGGCAGCACCGGCACCAGGTCTTCCGGGATGAGCTTGGTCGAATCGAGGAGGTCAAAGTTGAACTTGTGCTCGTCTTCTTCCTCCACCACCTGCACGCCCAGCTCCCACTCGGGGTAGGCGCCCATCTCGATGTTGTTCCAGAGGTCGCGGCGGTGGAAATCCGGGTCTTTGCCCGAAATCTGCTGCGCCTCTTCCCAGGCCACTGCGTGCACGCCCAGCAGCGGCTTCCAGTGGAATTTCACGAACCGCCACTTGCCCGCGGCGTTGACGAAGCGGAAGGTGTGCACGCCGAAGCCCTCCATCATGCGCAGGCTGCGCGGCAGCGAGCGGTCCGACATCAACCACATGATCATGTGCATCGACTCGGGCGTGATGGAGATGAAGTCCCAGAACGTGTCGTGGGCCGAGGCGGCCTGCGGAATCCCGTTGTGCGGCTCGGGCTTCACGGCGTGCACGAAGTCGGGAAACTTGATGGAGTCCTGGATGAAGAACACCGGCATGTTGTTGCCCACCAGATCGAACACGCCTTCCTGGGTGTAAAACTTCACGGCGAAGCCGCGCACGTCGCGGGCCAGGTCGCTGGAGCCGCGCTCGCCGGCCACCGTCGAGAAGCGCGTGAACACCGGCGTGACGGCCCCCGGCTGCAAAAAGCCGGCGCGGGTCAGCTCGCTGGCGTTGCCGTAGGCCTCGAAGTAGCCGTGGGCCCCCACGCCGCGGGCGTGGATGACGCGCTCGGGAATGCGCTCGTGGTCGAAGTGCGTGATTTTTTCGCGCAGGATGAAGTCTTCCAGCAGCGTGGGGCCCCGCTCGCCGGCTTTCAGCGAATTCTGGTCGTCGTTGATGCGCAGGCCCTGGTTGGTGGTCAGAAACTCGCCATAGCCGTCTTCGCGGTTCTGGCCCAGTTCGGCCACTTTGGGGTTGCTCACCACGTCTTCGTGGGTTTGCTTGGCCAAGGGTTTATCGTTCATACGTGGGTTGTGGGAAATTTAGGAAAAGGTTGAGCTTGGGATTCGATACGGCAACGCGGCCAACGGGTAGGCCTTTGCTGAGCGAATTGCTGCAGATATTCTTAAAAAAGTACAGCTTGCCCTGGCCAAACCTAGCTGCGAAAACAGTAGTTCCTGGCAGTAATCGGTGTTTGCAGCAGGGCCCCAACGGTGTGGGCGGCGACGGCCTGGCCAGCGACCGCGCCACCGACGCAGGTCTTGCTGCACCGGCACCCACTGGGCCGCCACCGGTGCGGGCGGTGGCGGCCCAGCGGGCCCCACGCGGCATCCGGTGGAACCGTGCTAAGCGCGGATCTGCTGCGCGGCCTCGATGATGGCGGCGGCCACCAGCGCCGGCTGCGACAGGATGAACAGGTGGCTGCCCGGCACGGTGCGCGTCGTGGCGTTAATCTTGTGCGCCATGGCGCGCTGCAGGTCGGGGTTCACCGTGCGGTCGTCGGCGGCAACGACGTACCAGTTGGGCTTGGTTTGCCAGGCGGCGGCCCGCACTTTTTCCTGGGTGGCACCCCCGAACAGCGGCTGCTGGACGGCCAGGAACAGCTGCCGCTCGGCGGGCGTCAGGTCGGGGCCCAGGTCGGCGGCCAGGCCCTCGGGGGTGACGGTGAGGAAGCCGGCCGCGTCGGGCCGCAGGTTCTGGCCGCCGGCCGGGGCGGGGCCCTGCTGCGCCGCGTCGCTCAGCGACTGGCCCTGGTCGGGGGCGTAGGCCGCCACGTACACCAGGCCGGCCACGGCAGGGTGGTCGCCGGCTTCGGTGATGACCATGCCGCCGTAGGAGTGGCCCACGAGCAGCACCGGCCCGTCGTGCCGGGCAATGGCCCGGGTGGTGGTGGCCACGTCGTCGGCCAGCGCGGTCAGCGGGTTTTGCACCGCCGTCACGTGGTAGCCCGCGGCTTGCAGCAGCGGGATGATTCGGGCCCAGCTGGAGCCGTCCACCAGCCCGCCGTGCACGAGCACAATGTTCTTGAGGCCTTGGGGCGTGGGCTGGGGCTTGGGATCGGAAGGAGAAACGGCGGGCGTCACGGAAGTAAAAAAGAAGGGTGGAAACAAGCGGCGGGGCCCCCCACCGGCTAGTTGGCGGCTTTGGCGGCCAGGTTGGCCAGGGCCTGGTCGATGGCGGCGGCCACGGTGGCCAGCTGCGGGTTGTCGTACTGGGCCATCACGGGGCTGATCTGGTCGTAGGTGACCTTCGTCGCGCCGTCCCGGTCCTCGTAGACGTAGATTTTGGTGGGCAGGTACAGGCCCACTTCGGGGCCCCCGGCTTCGAGCAGCTTGCGGGCCGTGAGCGGGTTGCCGATTACGAAGAGCACTGCTTTCATGCCAATCGGCACCCGCGACATCACCTTGCCCCAGTTGAGCAGGCCCACGTTGATGAAGTTGCTGCGGCCGGCCAGAAAGGTCATTTCCTCCTCAAACTCCGCGAAGTCCTTGCTGGCGCTGAGCTTGTCGCCGAGCACTTCGGTGCTGGCGCGGCCCATCTCGGCCTGGATGTCCTTGATGGCTTGCGCAAACGGCTTCGCCGAGGCGAGCACGACGTGCGCGTTGGTGAAATTGGTAACCGACGACATGGGGTGGGAATGGAAAAAAAGGCGCTGGCGAACCTGCCTGCGCCCTCAGGACCGCCCCGTTTGCGCAAATGTTTGGCGGGGCCCTAATCCTGTAACTTCCCCGCCGTGCGGCACCCGCTTGCGCACCGGCCCTTTACGGCTTCGGTGCCGCTGGCAACGGCGCGAGCGCCACCCGAAACACCTGCACGGGCGTGCTTTGGGCCGCGAACGTTTTGCGCATGCTTTGGTAGCCGGGTTTTGTGAAGATCAGCGTGTACACGCCCGACTGGAGCGTTTTGGAGAGGCGCGAAACGCCCAAATTGCGGTAGCCGTCGGGCAACACCATGAACACGTTCACCAAGTCCGGCTGGGTGAGGATGGTCACGGCCGGCCGGGTGGCCATCAGGTTGTTGAACAGCGGCAGGTAGTTTTTCAAGCCGCACTTGTACACCTCGGCCTCCTCCCGAAACGACTTGCCGGTGGCCGGGTTCTTGGGGTCGTTCCTGTGTTCTTCGGCCTCTTCCCGGTCGTACCCGTCCCGCAGGTCGGCCACCACCGCGTGCACGAACGCGTCGTTGTTGTCCTGGAGCTGGCTCAGTGTGAGGCCCTGCCGCTGCCCTTCCGCAGAAAACTGTTTGAGGTGGCCGACCAGCCGGGCCAGGCAGTCGTCCATGAAGACGACGTTTCGGGTTTTCGCCGCCGCCTGCACGCGGCCCGGCACCGCGGCGAGGTAGGCGTTCAGGTCGGCCTGGCCGATGACGGGCTTGAGCGGCTGCGCGGGCAGCGGCGGGTACGTGAAAAGGCCATCGGCCGGGCGGCGACCAGGCTTTTCGGACGACGAAGCCGCCGGCACCGCGGGCTGCTGGGCCTGCTGGTGGCAGCCCGGCGCCGCAAGCCCGGCGCCGCAGAGCAGGCTAAACAGGGGCAGTTTTTTCATCTTTGGGGGCCGTGGGGGGTTGGCTGAAGAGAACGAAAGCAAGCGTAGACAAGAGCGTGATGCTGGAACTGCAACACGCCACGAATTCGGCGCGCAGGTAAAACAACACGGTGCTACTGGCCGGGTGGATGTCCAGCACGTTCTGGCTCAAATCGGCAATCAGCTCCGAATAGGCCCGGAAGGCGAACACGTAGCCGACGCTTAGCAAGAGCAGCGAACACAGGTAGGGCAGGATGGCCGTGTAGCGCCGAATCATTTCCCGGTAGGAATTGATGAAGAAGCCGGCCAGCCCGAAGAGGGCCGTGTTGATGGAAATCAAAAATTTATTCGATTCATTGATCAATTCAATGGCTTTGGTTTGGGAACCGAGCAGGTTGCCGCCGGCTATTTCTTTGTAATCGGGGATGTCCAGGGCCGCGTAGTAGGTGAGGTACTGAAACAGCACGGCGCAGCAAGCCAAGCCGATGAAGGTGGGAATCAGGCCCCAAAACCCTTTTGCCACGCGCCCGACCACGCGCCGAAACTTCGCTGCGGGCAAAAAGACTTTCCTGGCCACTGGGTGGGTGGGCGCTGCTGAGCCAGCGGAACGAACGGCTGCCCCCAGCTGCCTAGGCGGCCGCACGCGCGGGATGGGCACGAAAAGCAGCGGCCGGGGCAGCGCAGCGAAGGGGTTGCATCATGCTTTTTTTAACTGGTTTGTGGGAGCCTAAAAAAACTGCACCGCCGGGGGCTCGGGGCCCCGTTGCCGGCCAGCTGGACCACCGGCGCTGAGGGGCCCCACGCGGTTTAGTGGGCCGAACGCAGAACCCGGTTGCTCAAATTTAAAAGAATATTCAGTTCCAAAGACATATTGCGTTAAAAAGATTTTTTAGGAGTGTCAACGGATTGGCGCAAAGCGCCGGCGGCCTTCCAACCCGGTCCCCCGGCCCGCCACCCAACGGGTCAAGGGGCCGGTTCGGAAGGTTCCGTTGCTTTGCGGCCGTTCGCGGCTTGCTCGTGGGGTGGTTAAGTCCGGTTCACTGCTTGCTGCTGCGCTTCCCCCGGCCCCGGGCCCTAGTCTTGCAACTCCCAGGCCGTGCGGTAGCCGCCGATGCTTTCGATGTAAGCCAGCAGCCGCTTAAAAAACGGGTTGCTGCTGAGCGTGCTGGAGTCGCCCACGAGCAGCAGCTTGCGGCGGGCGCGGGTCATGCCCACGTTCATGCGGCGCACGTCGCTCAGGAATCCGATTTCGCCGTGGTTGTTGCTGCGCGTCAAGCTGATGGCGATGATGTCGCGCTCCTGGCCCTGGAACGAATCCACGGTGCCGATGCTCAGCATCCGGTGGGCCAGCAGGCCGTTCAGCTCGTCGTTTTCCTCCACCGCGTCCTTCAAGTAGTTGATCTGGGCCCGGTACGGGGCGATGACGCCGATGCTGAGCAGGTCGTCCTCGTGGTCGGCGGGGTCGTAGGGCTCCAGCAATTGGCTGAGGCGCTTGAGCAGCAGGTCGGCCTCCTCGGGGTTGGCCGTGGAGCGGCTTTCGGGGATGGTGATTTCGGTGAAGCCGAAGCCCGCCGTGTCGAGGAATTCCACCGGCAGGTCGGGGGCGAAGCGCAGGTCGTAGGCCTCTAGGCCGACGTGGCGCACGGTGGCGTAGGCCGTCAGCTGGCCGTCGTAAAACTCGTCGGAGCTGAACTGCATGATCTGCTCGTGCATGCGGTACTGCACCGTCAGCATCCGGGCCGCGGCGGGCTGGCGCTTGATGGCTTTTTCGAACAGCGTTTCGCGCAGGGCCCCCGCCTTTTCGCTCTTCACGGTGGGCGGCAGCTGGTGGTGGTCGCCGGCCAGCACCACGCGCTGGGCCTTGCTGATGGGAATCCAGCAGCCCGGCTCCAGGGCCTGGGCCGCCTCGTCGATGAACACCGTTTCGTAGGTGAGGTGGCGGATGTTGCGGTTCGAGGCCCCCACCAGCGTGCAGGTAATCACCTGCACCTGCTCCAATAAATCCTCGGTGATGTAGCGCTCCAAATCGTCGGCCTGCTGATGCAGCATTTTGGCTTCCTCCTTTAGCATGCGGCGCTGCTGCATTTCCTCGTAGCCGAAGTTGCGCACGTACTTGCTGGCCGTTTCGCGGTACTGCTCAGCGGTTTGGCGCATGCTGCGCAGCTCGTTGTAGCTCTTGTGGGCCATCACCTGCGCGTCGAGCGTGTGCTCGAGCAGCAGGTCCGACACCCGCGAAGGGTTGCCCATGCGGATGACGTTCACGCCGCGCTCGGCCAGCTTTTCGGTCAGCAAGTCCACGGCCGTGTTGCTGGGGGCGCACACCAGCACCCGCCGCTCGCGCCGGATGGTTTCCAAAATGGCCTGCACCAGGGTGGTGGTTTTGCCCGTGCCGGGGGGGCCGTGCACGATGGCCACGTCCTGGGCCGCCAGCACGTGGCGCACGGCGGCCTGCTGCGAGTCGTTGAGCGGGCTGGGGTAGAAAATATCGTCGGGCTTTTCGGCGCGGAAGCGGGCCGGCCGGGCCCCCAGCAGGGTGTCGCGCAACTCGGCCAGGCGGTCGCCGTAGGCCCCCATCACCTTGCCCAGGGCGTAGTCCATCTCGCGGTAGCTCACCTCGTCGAAGGTGAGGTCGATGCCCAGCTTGTGGCCCTCACTCACCCAGTCGGGCAGGTCTTCCTTGGTGGTGGCCAGCAGCAGCTTGTTGCGCCGCACGCTGGTAATCACCCCGTTGAGCGTGGGGCGGTCGGTGGCCGCGCGGCCGGGCACGTTGCCAAACAGCGAGGCGTTTTTGCCCACCTGAAACAGGTGCAGGCCCTGCTGCCCGGCGGGCCGTTCCAGCTCCAGCACCACCTTGCCGCCGAAGCCCACGTCTTCCTGGGTGATGGCGACCGGGTACCAGGTGAGGCCCCGCTGCTGGCGCTCTTGGATGCTGGCCTTGGCGTTTTTGAGCTTGAACTGCACCAGGTCTTCCTGCTGCTCCAGCTTCATCAGCGCCTGGACCTGGCGGAGCTCTTTCTCGATGGCGTAGGGGTCGGTGGGGGGGAGGGTAGTTTCAGTCAAAGGAAAGCGGATTGATTTCGTCGGATGGGTAACAACGAAAAGGGGAAATGAGTGGCGCAGCGGGGCCGACAAAGGCGGGGGGCCTAACCAAACAAAGAAAGTTGCGGCGTGGCTGGCCATTAATAAAGTATTACTTGCATATAACCAAGAACCATTGAATTGTATTATAAAAAGTCCTTTAGCTTTACACTTAAGCTGTCATATCCTTTCTTTTATTCAATTTCAACAATTTCTACCCTATGCGCATTCGTACCCTGGGCCTAACGGCCGTTTTCTTTCTGGCGTTGCTCTGCTCGTCGTGCGGCCCCAGCATTTACCTCGCGCAAGACTTCCGGTCTTACGCGCCAAACCACAAAGTTGTGGCCATCCTGCCGGCCAGCGTCAGCATTGGCATGCGGCCCAACCAGGCCCGCAACACCAGCGAGGAGCAAATGCGCCGCCTGCAACAGCAAAGCGCCCTGGATTTCCAGTACCGCATCTACTCTTGGCTGCTACGCCGCCAGCAACAGCAACGCTATACGGTTAACTTTCAGGATGTGGCCCTCACCAACTCCCTGCTGCGCAAGGCCAACCTCACCGACGAAGACATGCGCACGCTTTCGCCGCAGGACCTGGCGAAAACATTGGGCGTTGACGCCGTGCTCACCACCAGCGTGCGGACTACCAAGCCGATGAGCGACGGTGCGGCCGTGGCCCTTGGCGTGTTGGTGGGAGCCTGGGGCAACACCAACCAAGCCAACATCACGGTGGACATCCACGAGGGAGGCGCCGGCGCGCTGCTTTGGAAGTACGACTTCGTCGCCGCTGGCTCGGTGGGCAGCTCGCCCGAAAGCATCGTGAATGCCCTGATGCGCAACGCCTCCCGTAAATTTCCTTACACCCCGGCCAAGTCCTGACGACGGAGTCAGTCCGGCAGCCCAGCGGGCCGCTTCCTCCGGGGGAAGTGGCCCGTTTTTGTGGGCCCGCGTGGCTAAAAGAAGACTGGACCGGTAAGGCACAACAAGATTTCAGTAGGAGCCGGGCAACCCCGTCCCCGACCGGCCGCGTAAGGAATACCCTATCCGATTTTCGCTCCTCATGCGCCGCCTCTCGTCCGTTCTTTCCGCCACCGCGTTGCTCGCGCTGGCCGCGTGCAGCACCGATTCCAAGCCCGACAAGCCGGAGAAGGTGGCCACTGCCACGCCGCCCGCCGTGCCTACCTCCGAGAGTGCCAAAAGCCTGGTGGCGGTGGCCACGTCGGACACGATTTGGAACGGCGTGGCGGTGTCCGACGACGACCGCAAATTTGTGTTGTTCCCGCACAACGAGGGCGACCGGGGCACGCGCATCGGCGAGTTGCAGGCCGACGGCACGGTGCGGGCCTTCCCCAACAGCGCCTGGAACAGCTGGAGCCCCCAGGACCCCGCGGCGGCCAGCAAGTTTGTGCGGGCCAATTCGCTGCGCTTCGGGCCCGACGGCAACCTGTGGATTGTGGACACGGGCACGCCCAAATCGGACGCCGCCCCGGTGGCCCACGGCCCCAAGCTGCTGGCGTTCGACATCAAAACCAACCAGTTGCTGAAGGCCATTCCGCTCGACAAGTACGTCAAAAAGAAGAACTTCGTGGACGACTTGCGCTTCCACGGCGATATGATCTACGTGACCGACGCTGGGGCCCCCGGCCTCATCGTGCTCAACCAGAAAACCGGCCAGGGCCGCCGCATGCTCGACGACGACACGACCACCACCGCCCGCCGCCCGATGCTGGGCGAAGGCAAAAAAATGGTGAAGCCCAACGGCGACGACGTGACCCTGCACGCCGACCAGATGGAGGTGTCGCCCGACGGCAAATACTACTATTTCCAGACCGCCGCGGGCCCCATGTACCGCGTCGAAACCCAGTACCTGGACGACCCAAACATTAAGTCGGAGGACTTGGCCAAGAAGGTGACGTACTTTTTCAACTCGCCCACCTGCGGCGGCACCACCATCGACGCCGCCGGCAACCTGTACGTGGCCGACGCCAACCAAAAACGCATCCTGAAGGTGACGCCCGACGCCCAAAGCAGCGTGCTGGTGCAAGACCCGCGCCTGATTTGGGCCGACGCCCTGTGGATTGACCACGCCGGCAACCTCTGGGTTCCGGTGCCGCAGATGAACCGCACCGCCGGTTTCCAAAAGGGCGTGCAGACGGTGGCCTTCCCGGTGCAGCTCTTCAAAATGCCCATCGGGGCCCGGCCGTTCCGCGACTAGGGCCCCGGGGCCCTACTGGAAAAAATCCTCCGGGTCGGTTTGCTGGAAGTATTTTTCCAGCTTAGCGAGGTCGCCGAAATAGGGCTGCACGCACGCCAGGAATTCGCGCACCGCCGCGGCGCTGTCGGCGTAAGCCAAAAACGTGTCGCCGGTTTCGTTGAACTCCAGGTGGTCGAGCAGCTCGGGCTGGAATTCTTCGACGATGGTTTCGAGGTGCTCGCGCCACGAAGCGCCGCTGCCCACGAAGCCGAAGTCCTCGAACAAGTCGTGGTAGTCTTCGAGCTTGCCGGTGTGGGCAATGATGGCGAACTGGCGGGTGGGGTTGGCGGTCGTTTTGGCGGCGGCCACTTCGAAGGGAAACGTGCTGGTCATCGGGGCAGGGGCGGGTGGGGGCCCCGCCGTCCGGGCCGGCGGGGCTATTGGGTGAGGCGCAGCAGCACCACGTCGTGGCCCGCCACCGGGGCCCGGAACGGCTGGGCGGTGGTGCCCTGGGCTTGGCCGGTCCACAGGTTACGGATTTTGTAGCGGGTGCGGTCGGCGTTCAGGTCGCGTTTGGCTACTTCGTCGTGCACGGGCTGCGTTTTCCAGTCGAAGGCCGCGGCCCGGGCCCCCTTGGCGCGGTTCAAAAAGCACACGGCCCAGTCGCCGCCCTGGAGGGGCTTCACCCACGTGTCCACGCTGTCCTTGGTCGCCAGCCGGAAGCCCTGCACGCCCAGCGGGTCCTGGTCAACGGCAATGACGGCCTGGTTGGTGAGCACGGCTTTGGTGGCGGGGCTCATCTGGCGCAGGTCGTTGCCGGCGATGAGCGGGGCGGCCACCATGCACCACATCGAAAAGTGCGCCCGGTCCTCGCTGGGCGTCAGCTTGCCGTTGCCCACCTCCATCATGTCGGGGTCGTTCCAGTGGCCGGGGCCCGCGTACTGCCGCAGGCCGGCCTGCTGGTCGAGGATGCGCAGCACGCCGAAGGATTTCGAATCGCCGCCGTTGTCGTGCACGCAGTCCCAGCAGTTGTAGATGTCGCCGGTGGTGCGCCAGAGGTGGCCCACGTTCTGGGCCCACAGCCAAGGCTTGGCCGTGCCCCACTCGCACAGGCTGAACACGACGGGGTGGCCGGCCTGGCCCAGGGCGTTGCGCATGGTGGTGTAAGCCCCTTCGGCCTTCAGGCCGTCGGTGGCGCACCAGTCGTATTTCAGGTAATCGACGCCCCACTGGGCGTACGTCAGCGCATCCTGGTACTCGTGGCCGCGGCTGCCGGGGCGGCCGCCGCAGGTGGTGGCCCCGGCGTCGGAGTAGATGCCGAACTTGAGGCCCTTGCTGTGCACGTAGTCCACCAGGGCCTTCATGCCCCCGGGAAACCGCTTGGCGTCGGGCTGAATGAAGCCCAGCGTGTCGCGCTTGCCGTGCCAGCAGTCGTCGATCACGAGGTACTCGTAGCCGGCGGCCTTCATGCCGTTGGCGGCCATGGCGTCGGCCACCCCGCGGATTTTCTGCTCGTCCACGTCGCAGGCAAACTTGTTCCAGCTGTTCCAGCCCATGGGCGGGGTTTGGGCAAGCTGGGTGAATTTCTGGGCCTGCGCCGCGCCCGCGCCCAGCAGCGCCAGCGCCGCCAGCAGCCCGGTTTTTACGATGGAAAGGGAGAAGTTTTGCATTATTTTTTGGTAAATAGCGCTCAATAAAAAACGGCCCGGGGCCGGGGCCCCGGGCGCCCGGGCCGGCCGCCGCGCCACCCGGCCCGGGCCAATGCCGCCGGTAGGGCCCCAGAAAGCGGCTTTTGGGGCCCTACCGGCGGCGTTTCATTCGAAAATACGGCCTCGCTTGCCGGGGCCCGCCGGCCGCTGCCCGGCCCAATGGTGTACCTTTCGTGCCACCCGTCGGTCCTTTCCCGCACACTGCCCCATGTTACCGGACCCGTTTTCGACCCCCTGCCTGCACATCGCGCACCGCCCCGACCTCGGCCAGCTCACCGGCCGCTGGCTGCGCTCGGTGACGGAGGCCGAGCTGCACGAGGGCTACGGAGCCTTGCGCCGGGCGGCCCTGCACCACGGGTGCGGCCACTGGCTCATCGACACGCGCCGCCGCACCACCCGCAGCCTCAACGGCCCCGAATGGGTCACCAGCGCGTTTTTGCCCGAGGTGCAGCGCGCCCTGGGCCTCCCGCTGTGCGCGTGCTTCCTGGTGCTGCCCGACTACCTCCGCAGCCTGCCCGCGGCCCTGCCGGGCCCCGCGCCCGGCGGCCCCGTGCAGTTTGCCCGCTTCGTGGACGAGGGCGCGGCCAACGCCTGGCTGGCCGCGCGGGCCCCGGCGGGCTAGCGCCGCGCCCCGGGCCAACCGCGGCGGGGCCGGGGCATTGGCCGGGCGCAACTGAATTGTTTGGCAAAAACCCCGGCCGGTGCGGTGGGCCTACCGCCGCCGCTGGCGCCCCCACGCCAGCAGGCCCACGCAGGCCAGCGCCAGCCCCGCAATGGCCCAGTCGCGCCACTGGCGGGCTTGCTGGGCTTCGTCGAGGTCGTCTTCGAGGGCGAGCTGGCGGGCCATGGCGCGCCGCTCGCGCTCCTGCACGTTCAGTTGCTTGTTCTGAATTTCGGCCAAATGGTCGGCGGTCAGGTTGCGGTCGTTGCGGCCGGTGGCTTGCAGCGTGGCGGCCGCGTTCTGGGCCGCCTGGGCCGTTTGGTTGAGCACGGCCACGATCTGCTCGTCCTTGTTCACAATGCCCTGCAGGGCGTCCACCACGGCCTGCAAGTCCTTCTTCGAGGGCTTGTCGCTGAGCCCGAACAGGCTGTTGCGCTGGGCCCGGGCGGCGGCGTAGCGGCGCGTCAGCACCTGGCGTTCGGCCAGCAGGCGCGGCAGGGGCGCGGCGGGCGGCGGGGCTTGGGCGAAGGCCAGCAGGGGCCCCAACAAGAGGGCGGAAAACAAACGGAAGGGAACGGTCATGGGCGAAAAAGCCGCCGGCCGCCCGGGGCCCCGGCGGCAAGGCGGTTGGAACGGGTACGTGCAGCAGTACGCACCGGCCGCGTTTTGGTCCATGGCCCGCCCCGCGGCGCTACCTTTAGGTATCTATCCGCCGCCCGTTTTGCCCGAATCTTACCACGCCCGCCTTGCCGCGCTGGCCACGGCCCCCGCCGCCACGCCCGCCGACCAGCTGCCGAAGCTGCGCCAGCTCCTCGAACAGGTGCTGCGCGACGAGTGCCGCCGCCGCGCCGCGCCCTTCGCCGACCTCAGCCAGGCCATCGGCCTCGTGGCCTACGACCACCGCTTGCCGCCGCGGCTGCGCCGCCAGCTCCAAAACCTGCGCCTCACCGCCAACCTGGTGCTGCACGAGAGCTACCCCGGCACCCCCGCCGAAGCGGCGGCCGGCTTCGGGGCCCTGGTGGCTTTGGTGGAGCACCTCACCGGGGCCGTGTACGAGGGCCCGGTACCGGCGGGCGGCCTGCAAAGTGCTGACGAGCAAGCCGCGGCCCGCACCGAAGCCCCCGCCGCGCAGCCCCTGGCCGCCGCGCCCGCGTGGCGGGTGCAGGTGCTGCACGCCGACCTGGCCACCGGCCGGCTCACCGCCGAAATGAGCGCGCCCGCCGACGGCTGCCCCGCGGGCCCCTTCGACGTGGACCTGCCCGCCGCCTACGGCAACCTGCTGCCGCTGGCCGCCGCCCTGCACCCCGTGCTGCACCTGGTGGGCCCCGTGGCGCAGCCCGACGGCCGCATCCGCCCGCGCCGGGTGGTGCTGGAGCCCGACTACCTGGTGAACGTGACCACCATCGCCGAGTGCGCCCAGGCCAGCGGCACCCTCCCCGAGTGGGCCCTGCTGAATGCTTTTCTGCCCGACGAAACCTCGCGCCCGCTGGTGGTCGGCAACCTGGTGAACATGCTGCTCGACGAGGAAGTGAGCCACGCCGCCCGGCAGGAAGAATGGTCGGCCCCGGCGCCGGTGGCCGCTTCCCCCGGCGAAGGGGCCCCGGAAAACCAGCCCGCGGCCGACGCGGCCGGCTTCGACCTGGAAGCCTTTTTCAAACGCCGGCTGTTCCGCTCGAACCCACTCACCATCAGCGCGCTGCCCGATTTCCAAACGCGCAGCGGCGTGCCCGAGCTGCTCGGCGACCTGCGCCGCCACTACCGCACGCTGCAAGCCAGCCGGGCCCAGGGCTTCATTGCGGGCAGCCGCACCGGCTACCAGCAGCAGCCCTTGCGCGTGGCCGATTGCTTCTTGGAACCGTCTTTTCTATCAGCTACTTACGGCTTGCAGGGGCGGCTCGATCTGCTGCACGAAAGCCCCACCGGCTACGACATCATCGAGCTGAAAAGCTCGACCAAGGTGCCCCACGGCGAGCCCTGGAGCAACCACGCCGCCCAGGCCCAGCTCTACCGCCTGCTGCTCGAATCGGTGTTCGGGGCCGACGGGGCCACCGCCGGCCGGGGCCGCACCAGCATCCTGTACTCCAACGCGGCCCCCGGCCAGGCCCCCGTGCGCCGCGTGGACCAGGACGCCGAGCTGGTGGACCGGCTGCTCGCGGCCCGCAACCAGCTGGTGGGCACCGAGTTGCTGCTGGCCCGCGCCGCGGGCCCCGGGGCCGTGGCCCAGCTGCTGGCCCCCGTGCTGCACCCCAACCTGGCCGCCCTGCCGCCCTTCGGCAAGGCCAAGGCCGAGAAAATGGCGAACGCCTGGGCCGCCGCCGACCCCGTGGAGCGCGCCTACTGCCTGGAAATGACCCGCTTCGTGGCCCGCGAAATGCGCCTGACCCTGCTCGGCGACGACGCGCGCCCCGGCGACGCCGGCGGCCAAGCGGGCCTGTGGCGGCTGCCCGCCGCCCGCAAGCACCAGAACTTCAGCCTGCTCGACGGCCTGGCGCTGCGCGAAGACCACAGCAACGCCCCCGACACCGCCCGCGACGGCCTGGGGCCCCACCTCATCTTCCAGCGCCCGCCCGGGGGCCGCGAAGTCAACTTCCGGGCCGGCGACACGCTCATCCTCTACCCGCGCCGCAAGGCCGCTGGCGCTGATTCGTTGGCTGTTAATTCCGAAATTGAACCGGCCGCTAATCGCCAGCCGCCAACGGCCAACCGCCAAGCGCTCAGCGTGCTGGACGCGCAGGTGGTGAAGGTGGTGCTGGCCGAAGACCTCACCGCCGACGGCCAGGTGGTGCTGAGCGTGCGCAACCGCCGGCTGGCCCCGCGCTACCTGGCCGGCCACTCGCACTGGGCCCTGGAGCCCGACACCTACGACACGTTCCGGCGCGAGTGGGCGGGGCTCTCGGCCTTCCTGGGCCTGCCCCCCGAGCGCCGGCAGCGCCTGCTGGCCCGCCGCGGCCCGCGCCCGCCCGCCGGCTGGGCCCCCGCCGCGCCGCCCGCCACCGCGGCCCCCGAGGTGGTGGCCCGCGCCCTGGCCGCGCCCGATTGGTTTGTGCTGTGCGGCCCGCCCGGCACGGGCAAGACGCGCGCCGTGCTCAAGGAGCTGGCCGTCAGGCTGTACCAGGACGACAAGCAGGCGCTGCTGGCCGCTTACACCAACCGCGCCGTGGACGAGATTTGCGAGCAGCTGGTGGCGGCTGGGCTGCCGTTTATCCGCGTCGGCTCGCGGCTGGGCACGGCCCCGGCGTACCGGCCGTACCTGCTCGACAACATGATCCGCGACTGCCCCAGCCGCCAGACGGTGCGCGCGCGGCTCACGGGCTGCCCGTTCTACGTGGGCACGGTGGCCAGCCTGCTGGGCAAGCCGGAGCTGTTCTTGCTCAAGCAGTTCGACCTGGCGGTGGTGGACGAGGCCAGCCAGGTGCTGGAGGGCCCCATGCTGGCGCTGCTGGCCAAGGTGCCCAAGTTCGTGCTCATCGGCGACCACCGCCAGCTGCCCGCCGTGGTGGCCCAGGGCCCCGACACCAGCGCCATTGCCCCGGAAGTGGCCGGTTTGCTGCGCGATGAACTGGGCCTCACCAACCTGCGCAACTCGTACTTCGAGCGCCTGTTCCGCCGCGCCGAGGCCCACTGGCCCCACGCCCACGGCACGCTGGCCGACCAGTACCGCATGCACGCCGACCTGGCCGCGCTGGTGAACGACGACTTCTACGACGGCCAGCTGCGCTGCCCGCTGCCTTGGCAGCACGCCCCGCTCAGCCGCGCCGGCTGGCCCGCGCCGGCCGATGCGTTTTTGGAACGGGTGCGCAACGAGCGCCTCGTGTTCGTGCCCACCCGCCGCCAGCCCGAGGACTTGTCGATGAAGGAATCGGCGCAGGAGGCCGAGCTGGCCGCCCGCGCCGCCGCCGCCGTGGCCCGGGGCTACGGGGCCGATTTCAACGCCGAAACCACGCTGGGCATCATCGCCAGCTACCGCAACCAGGCGGCCCGCATCCGCGCCCGCCTGGCCCAACTGGCGGTGGAGCTAAACCTGCCCAACTTGCTGCACGTCAGCGTCGATACCGTGGAGCGCTACCAGGGCTCGCAGCGCGACGTCGTCATCGTGAGCTTCTGCTGCCACCACGAGCACCAGCTGGAGCTGATGGCCTCGCCCGACGAAACCGGCCAGGTGGACCGCAAGCTGAACGTGGCCCTCACCCGGGCCCGGCAGCAGCTCATTCTGCTGGGCAACGAGCTGGTGCTGCGCCGGGCCCCGCACCACGCCGCCCTGCTGGCCCGCATGGAAGCCACCGCGGGGCCCGCGGCTTCGATAGCCACGCAATAGCGCAGTTTCCTGGTTGGTTCAGGCTGTACCGCCAAGCTGTGCTTGGCCTTGCCAATGCTGCCCTAGGGGCCCCTGGGGCAAGGCCAAGCACAGCTTGGCGCTGGTGCGTCGTCTTCGGGTTTGTGCCGGGGCCCCGGCTACGGGCGGCTGGCCAGGCCCGGCGCGGCCGCCGGCGTCCGCTGCGCAAACTTCCGGAATTGCTTGATTGTAAGCACCGTTACTTCGTCGGCGCTGGCCAGCCACACCCGCTGCTGGGCATCGACCTGCACCAGCACGGGCGGGGCGGCGCTGGTGGCGCCGGGCAAGGCGGGCAGCGGCACCAGCAGGCGCTGGGGCTCCACTTTGTCGGTGGTGGGGGCGGCGGGGGGGCCGACCGGGGCGGCGGGCAGCAGCAGCAGGCCCATGGCCGTGGCAAACACGCGGCCCGCGCCGGGCACGCTGGCCACGCCGAACACCTCGTTGCCCGGCCGGCCGAGGAACTTGACGGTGGGCACCTCGGCCTCGCCGGCGGCCGGGGCGGTGGGGGTGAGCACGCTGATGGCGTCGGACATCACCACCCACAGGGCCCCGGCGTTGTCGGGCAGCAGCTTCTCCACGAGGTTGTCGGGGATTTCGCGGTTGGCCACGCCTTCCTCGTTGTAGCGCGTCCACTCGGCGCCCTGCTGGCGGCTCAGGCCCACGTTGGTGCCCAGCCACACCGAGCCGTCGGCCGTGGCCGCGCCGGCGGTGACGGCCGGCGTGCGCAGCTCGGCCGCGAAAGCGCCGCCCGGGGCCCGGCGGAACGCGCCGTAGCCGTCGGCCCCCGCCCACAGGGCCCCTTGCGCGTCCTGAAACAGCGCCGTGATGCGGGCCGTGGCCGCCGCCCCGGGCAGCGCCAGCGGGTGCGGGCGGAAGCCGGCCGGGCCCAGGCCCAAGCCCAGCGCGCCCTGGCCGGTGCCCAGCCACAGCACGGTGTCGGCCGCGGCGGCGCACTGGATGGGGCTGTCCGACTGGTACTTGCGTACGAACCGCGCGCCTTCGAGCCGGAACACGCTGCGCTGCGTGACGAGGTACGTGGCCCGGCCGGCGCGCAGCAGCGCCACGGGCTGCTCGTGGCCCGCCACGGCGTAGGGCGGGCGGGGGCGGGCCGCGGCCGGGGCCCCCGGCAGCAGCAGGCCCAGCAAGGCCCCCAGCAAAAGGTGGCGGCGGAGCAGGGGGCGGGGCAGGGGCATGGGCGCAGCAAGGAACGGGTGCCGCAAAGGTAAAAGGGGGCCCCCGGCGGCGGGTTATGGCAATATTAAATCAGGGGCTTGCACTTTTCTAATTCGTAATGAAGAATTGATGAATGCATAACGCCGGCCTCACGGGGGGCGAAGAATTTTGCGGGCAGCAACCGCTCAACCGCTCACTTCCGCTTTTCCACCATTCTTCCGGTTTTTATGAAGGTCAAATTTTTACTTGTGGGGGGCCTGCTGCTGGCCGCCGGGGCCCGGCACGAGGCCTGCGCGCAGGCGGCGTCCACCAACCAAAACGTCATCCTCTACATCGGCGACGGCTTCGGGCTGGCCCCCAAAACGGCCACCCGCATGGCCCTGGGCCAGGGGCGCGACGGCAAGCGCTTCGCCACCGACGCCGGCTTCCAGGTGCTGAACCTGGACCGGATGAAGTACAACGCCACCGTGACCACGCACTCGCTCAACTCGTGGATCACGGACTCGGCCCCGGGCGCTTCGGTGTACGCCTGCGGCAAGCCCGGCAAGCAGGACAACGAGGTGATTTCGCTGAACGCCGCCAGCGGCGCGGCCCTCGAAACCATTTTGGAAGCGGCCAAGAAGCAGGGCTACGCGGTGGGCCTGGTGAGCACGGCCCGCATCACGCACGCCACGCCGGCCGCGTTTGCCAGCCACATCTGGTACCGCGACCTGGAAGACTACATTTCGGCCCAGTACATTGCCTCGACCCAGGCCCAGTACGAGGCCATTTACAATTCCAGCCCCACGGCCGCCTACCGCTACACCGCCGCCCGCGACTGGGTGCTGCCCGCCCCCAAGGTGGGCGTGGAGCTCGACGTGCTGCTCGGCGGCGGCGCCCGCCACTTCCTGCCCCGCACCCGCGCCGCGGCCAGCCCCTACGAAGCCGTGGTGGACCGCACCGGGGCCCCCATTGCCAACGCTGCCGGCGCGCCCGTGACCCTCAAAGGCAACCGCGCCGACGACGTGGACCTGGTGAAGTACGCCGTGGAGCAGCGCAACTACCAGTACGTGAACAGCCGCGACGCGCTGCTGAACATCGACCTGGCGCAGTACGGGCCCGGCGGCAAAAAGCTGCTCGGCCTTTTCAACGCCTCGCACGTCAACTACGAGCAGGACCGCCAGACGAGCGCCGCCTGGGAGCCCTCGCTGGCCGACATGACGGCCATGGCCATCAAGGTGTTGCAGGCCAAAAGCAACGGCAAGGGCTTCTTCCTGATGGTGGAAGCCGGCCGCATCGACCACCTGGAGCACTCCAACACGGGCGGCATTTCGGTGGTGGCCGGTACGGGCACCGCCAACCAGTACGCGGTGGACGCCGACCGGCCGGTGTACGCGGGCGGCGGCGACGCCGGGCCCACGGCCACGCCCGCCACGGCGCGCATCGCCGACGTGTACGGCTCCGACTACATGATCAAGGAAGTGCTGGCCTTCGACTACGCGGTGGCCGAGGGCCGGGCCCTGATGGCCACGCCCACCAGCGGCAAAACCCTGATTTTTAGCACTTCCGACCACGAATGCGGCGGCTTTGCCGTGACGGGCCTGCACGACGAGGCCGACGCCAACAAGAACGCCACCAAAATCCGCACCTACGCCGGCCAGATCGGCAAGTCGGCGAGCGCCGAGGCCGGCTACGCCACCCCCACCAACCTGGTGCGCGGCGACGGCGGGGCCAACGGCTGGTTCCCCGACTACACGCTGGCCACCTTCCAGGGCAAAACCTACCCGCAGCCCGCCTCGGCCACGGCCAAGCGCATCGTGGTGGCCTACGCCTCCAACCCGCTCACCAACGGCAACGGCGCCGCCCAAACCGGCGCCGTGGGCAACCACACCCCGCAGGACATTTGGGTGGCCGCGGAGGACAACACCAACACCCACGCCCAGCAAATCACCGGGCGCGGCCTGCTCGACAACACGGCCATCACGCCCATCCTGGCCGATTTCCTGCAGCTCACGGCGTTCGCCACCGTGCTCAGCACCCGCGGCGCCAGCGCGGGGCCCCTGGCCACGGCCAGCGTGCAGCTGAGCCCCGTGCCGTTTGCCGACCGCTTCCAGGTGGCCTTCACCCTGGCCACGGCCGGGGCCGTGACGGTGGAATTGTTCAACGAAATTGGCCAGAAGGTGCAAACCGTGGTGGCTGGCCAGGCCTTCGGCCCCGGGGCCCACGCCGTGGCCGTGGACGGCGCCCGCCTGCGCACCGGCCTCTACGTGGCCGCCGTGACGGTGAACGGCCAGGTGGTGTCCCAGAAAACCATCAAGCTGTAGCGCCGCTGCGCAGTAGTAGAAACGCAGCAGTAAAGAGGAGCGGCTTGCCGCTCCTCTTTTGGTTTTTGGGGCCCCGGGCGGCAGGGCCACCGGGTCGAGCGCGCCGCCCGGGCGGTGGTGGGTCGCGCTGGGCCCGGCTGGGGTTTGGGCCCGAACGGCTGGCCATTTCCGGGCGTACTTGCGGCCATGAAGAAACCTTACCTGCTGGGGGCCCTGCTGGGCGCGGCGGCGGCCGGGCTGCTGGCCGCCGGGGCCCCGCCCGTGCCCGTGCTGCAACAGGTGCGGCAGTACCGCCAGCGCCACGAGCGCGCGCTGCTGGCCGATTTCATGCAGCTGCTGGCCCTCCCGAACGTGGCGGCCGACTCGGCCGGGCTGCGCCGCACGGCTGGCGCCGTTGCCGCGCTGATGCGCCAGCGCGGCATTGGCGGGGTGCAGCTGCTGGGGGCGGCCACGCCGGGCGTGCCGCCGGCCGTGTTCGGCCAGGTGCGCGTGCCCGGGGCCACGCGCACGCTCGTCTTCTACGCCCACTATGACGGCCAGCCCGTGAACCCCGCCCAGTGGGCCCCGGGCCTGAGCCCGTTTGCGCCCGCGCTGGCCACGGGGCCCCTCAGTGCCGGCGGCCAGCTGGTGCCGCTGCCGCCGGCGGGCGCGCCGCTCAGCCCCGACTGGCGCGTGTACGCCCGCGGCAGCTCCGACGACAAGGGCGGGGTGATGGCCATCCTGGCCGCCTACCAGGCCCTGGCCGCAAGCGGGGTGCGGCCCACGGCCAACCTCAAGTTTTTCTTCGAAGGGGAGGAGGAGCGCGGCTCGCCGCACCTGGCCGAGCTGCTGGGCCGGCACCGCGCGCTGCTGGCGTCCGATCTGTGGATCATCTGCGACGGGCCGGTGCACCAGTCGGGGCGCAAGCAGGTGGTGTTCGGGGCCCGGGGCGACGTGAACGTGGCCCTGACCGTGTACGGCCCCACGCGCCCGCTGCACAGCGGCCACTACGGCAACTGGGCCCCCAACCCCGCCATGGCCCTGGCCCGGCTGCTGGCCTCGCTGCAGGACAGCACCGGCCGCGCCACCGTCGCCGGCTTCTACGACGACGTGGTGCCGCTGACGGCCGCCGAGCAGGAAGCCGTGCGCCAGATTCCGAACAACGACGCCGCCCTCCGGCAGGAACTGGGCTTTGCCCGGGCCGACGGGCGGGGGCAGTCGCTGAGCGAACTCATCAACCAGCCCTCGCTGAACATCAACGGCTTGCGCAGCGCCAACGTGGGGGCCCAGGCGGCCAACGTCATCCCCACCACGGCCGAGGCCGTGCTGGACTTGCGCCTCGTGCTGGGCAACGACTACCAGCGGCAAGTGGCCAAGGTGGTGCGCCACCTCGAGCAGCAGGGCTACTTCGTGACGCGCGCCGCGCCCACCGCCGCCGAGCGCGCCCAGCACCCGCGCCTGGTGCAGGTGGTGCCCGCCACCGGCTACAACGCCCAGCGCACGCCCATGGACCTGCCCCTGGCCCGCCGCGTGGTGCAGGCCGTGCAAACCACGGTGGCCGCGCCGGTGGTGCGCCTGCCCACCTCGGGCGGCAGCCTGCCGCTCTTCGCCTTCAAGGACGCGCTGGGCGCCACCACGCTCACCGTGCCCATCGCCAACTACGACAACAACCAGCACGCCGAAAACGAAAACCTCCGCCTCGGCAACCTCTGGGACGGCATGGAAACCATGGCCGCCGTGATGACCATGCCGTAGGCAGCGCAAGTCTAGGAGGCTGTTTGAGCTAACTACTGCGAGGTGTTTTAAGGCCGTCATGCAGCGCGCAGCGAAGCATCTTTACTGCGGCAGTAATCGTGATTAGTCAGCGGGAAAGATGCTTCGCTGCGCGCTGCATGACCGTTTCATCAATCAGCATGACCATTTTACTACTCGCCACGACCGTTTTATCACCCAGCACGACCATTTTATCAACTCGAATACCCTTTGCAAGTAAATGCTTGACAAGCTACTGCGCATCCATTGCCTGGTGCTGGCCCTGGCGGCCGCCGGGCCCGCCCGGGTTCAGCAACCAGCTGGTTCGGCCGGGCCGGTGCTGTGGTACCGCCAGCCCGCCAAGTATTGGAACGAGGCGCTGCCCGTGGGCAACGGCCGGCTCGGGGCCATGCTGTTCGGCCGGCCCGCCGAGGAGCTGATGCAGCTGAACGAGAGCAGCTTGTGGACCGGCGGCCCCGCCAACCCGGACCCCAACCCGGCCGCGCCCACCTACCTGCCCGAGGTGCGCCGCCTACTTTTCGCCGGCGACAACGCCGCGGCCGCGCAGCTGATGCGCCAAATGCAGGGCCCCAACTCCAACGCCTACCAGCCCCTCGGCGACCTGCTGCTGCGCCAGCCGCTGGCCGGCGCCGTCAGCGGTTACTACCGCGGCCTCGACCTGGCCACCGCCACCGCCACCACCCGCTTCACGGCGGGCGGCGTGACGTGCACCCGCGAAGTATTTGTGACCGCGCCCGACCAGGTAATCGTCATTCGCCTGACGGCCAGCAAGCCCAAAGCGTTGAATTTTAGCTTGTCGCTGCGCCACCCGCTGGCGTTCCGGCGGGCCGTGGCGGGCCCCGGCGAGCTGGTGCTGCGCGGCCAGGCCTCGGTGTCGGCCGACGAGCCCCGGGCCCCCGGCACGGCCCCGGCGTACCAGCAGCGCCCGGGCTGCAACGGCATGCGCTTCCAAATCCGGCTGCGGGTGGCGCGCACCGACGGCACCGTCACGGCCGACAGCGTGCTGCGCGTGGCCGGGGCCACCGAGGCGCTGCTGCTGGTGTCGGGCGCCACGAGCTTCAACGGCTTCGACAAGTGCCCGGACGCCGACGGCAAGGACGAAACCCGGGAAGCCCAGCGCTGGCTGGCCGGGGCCCAGGCGCGCCCGTTTGCGCAGCTGCGGGCCCGGCACGTGGCCGATTACCGGGCCTACTTCGACCGCGTGGCGCTGGCCCTGGCCGGGCCCCCGCCGCCCGACCTGCCCACCGACGAGCGCCTGAAACGCTACCGAACCGGCCAGCCCGACGCGGCGCTGGAGGCGCTGTACTTCGATTTTGGGCGCTACCTGCTCATCAGCAGCTCGCGGCCGGGCGGCCAGGCGGCCAACCTGCAAGGCCTGTGGAACCCGCTGGTGCAGCCCCCGTGGCGCAGCAACTACACCACCAACATCAACCTCCAGATGAACTACTGGCCGGCCGAGGTGGCCAACCTGGCCGAGCTGCAGGAGCCGCTGCGCGCCCAAATCCAGCGCATGGCCGCCACCGGCGCCGCCACGGCCCGCACCTACTACCGCGCCGCCGGCTGGGCCCTGCACCACAACTCCGACATCTGGGCGTCGAGCAACCCCGTGGGCGAGGGCACCGGCGACCCCCGGTGGGCCAACTGGAGCCTGGGCGGCCCCTGGCTGGCCCAGCACTTGTTTGAGCACTACCGCTTTACGCAGGATAAAACGTACCTGCGCCAAACGGCCTACCCGCTGCTGAAGGGCGCGGCCGAATTCTGCCTCGACTGGCTGGTGGAGCACGACGGCTACCTGGTGACGGCCCCCTCCACCTCGCCCGAAAACAGCTACCGGCTGCCCGACGGCCGCGAAGAGGTCGTGACCATCGCCTCCACCATGGACATGTCCATCATCCGCGACCTGTTCGGCAACGTGCTCGAGGCCGACTCGGTGCTGGGGGCCCCCGACGCCGCGTTTGCGGCGCGGGTGCGGGCGGCGCGGGCGCGGCTCCACCCGTTGCACATCGGCCGGCAAGGCAACTTGCAGGAGTGGTACGGCGATTTTGCCGACGTGGACCCGCAGCACCGGCACGTGTCGCAGCTGTTTGGGCTGCACCCCGGCCGCGAGATTTCGCCCCTCACCACGCCCGCCCTGGCCGCCGCCGCCCGCCAAACGCTCGTGGTGCGCGGCGACGCGGGCACCGGCTGGAGCAAGGCCTGGAAAATCAACTTCTGGGCCCGCCTGCTCGACGGCAACCACGCCTACAAAATGTACCAGGAGCTGCTCAAAAACTCCACCCTCCCCAACCTCTTCGACACCCACCCGCCGTTTCAAATCGACGGCAACTTCGGGGCCACCGCCGGCATCACCGAGATGCTGCTCCAAAGCCAGCTCGCCGACGTGCACCTGCTGCCGGCCCTGCCCGCCGCCTGGGCCACCGGCGCCGTGCGGGGCCTGGTGGCCCGCGGCGGCTTCGTGGTGGACATGACCTGGCACGACGGCCGCCTCGCCACGGCGTGCCTCACCTCGCGGGCCGGGGCCCCCTGCGTGCTGCGCACCACCACGCCCATCCAAGTGCTTAACGCCCAGGCCCACAGCACCACGGCCACAGCCGGCGGGGTGACCTACTACCTCACCTCGTTCCCCACGAAAGCCGGCGCGCACTACGAGGTGGTGGCCAAGTAGGTGGGGCCCCGGCGGGGTGG
>JBPBPC010000044.1:0-122065 GCA_050954665.1 Janthinobacterium lividum | reverse complement strand
CGAAGCAACCGTGCGGGCCCGCTTACCGGCCCCTTTTTCTCAACCTTATCCCCCTTCTTTTCGATTGGGAGTGCAAAGGTAATGAAAATTGTTGGTTTAAAAAGGATTGGTAGAATTATTTTTCAAATTTACTCAATCTTTTTAAGAGTACTGCTTTCGGTTGAAGTTAGTAAATAAGGGCTTATCAAATGTGTTTGACTAACTTCAAACGCTTATTTTCATTTTGGGAGTGCAAAGATAGAGGAAATTTTTGAAAGGGCAATTATTAGTAGATTTATTTTTATCCTGTTAAATCATTTCGAATTCTACTATTCGAAATCAAATGACTATTTTCTGTTTTGGGGGTGCAAAGTTAATTGGATTTTCTGATGAGGCAAAATTATTTTCGCGTATTTTCCTCAGTATATATCTCAATTACGCTTGATGGCTCCGCAGCAATCGTTAGTATACCTAACCGGTTGGGCATATATAGAAGTAATAGTGCCAGCGACCTCTGGTTATCTTACTATAGTATGCTTAGGTATAAATTACCACATTAATCAAGATTTGCGTGACAACATAGACTAATAGGACATTTATATGAGCTGATTTACTTCAACCTAAACATTACTTCATATTGCAGAGTGGTTTCCCCATATCTAGTAAAGTACTCTTCTAGGCGACGATGCATAACGGCCACCCTTGAGGCAGACGTAATAGCGAATACGTGTATGGTTCTGCTTATGCCTACTTCATACGCAATTTATTTCACCATTAAGGTCTTCACGTTGCCGATCTGCTTATCTACCTCGAAGGCTGCTCGGTTGGGTATGCGGTGGGCCCAGTCGGTACGGGGTACTAACACTTGCCAATAAGCTCCTAAGTCAGTAGCGCGAGCGGAATCGATAACGTACAGATTGGCATTTGCTTGGCCTTGTAGGTAACGGCCGATGGCAGCGCGCGCCTCTGCTTCGGTAACGACCCCGGCGGCTGTGACAGGGGCGCCAGGAGCAGTACCGGCCAGTTGTGCCTCAGTGGGCGTGGTAGTGGCGGGCATTTGTTGGCAGTTTGTTAGAGTGCTGGCAGTGGTTAGGGCCCCGAGGAGAACGGATTGGTTTAAGCGCATAGCAGTACTAAAAAGAAGTGGGGCCCCGGCGGCGGGCCCGTAGGCGCCATGACCAAGGCTCCACAAAATTAGCTAAGAGCAATTAGTTGATGGGGGGGGCCATGGCAGCACGGGCTTCTTCTTCGCTTTGCTGGCGGGCTAGTTTGGCGTTGAGGCGGGCGGCATCGCCGCGGCGTACCACGCGGGCAATGTGGATGCTGAGCTCATATAGAAGCACGATGGGGATGGTGACAATAATCTGGGCCGTGACGTCAGGTGGAGTGATGACGGCGGCTAGCACCAGGATCACCACGATGGCGTGCTTGCGGTAGAGCTGCATGATCTCAGGCGTAATCATGCCGGCTTTGGCCAGAAAGAACACAATCATGGGTAGCTCGAATACCAGGCCGCACGAGAGCGTCATCGTGGTAAGCGTGCTCAAGTAGCTCTGCAAATCAATTTGGTTCTCAATGCTGGCGTCGACGGTGTAGCCAGCCAGGAAGTTGATGCTCATCGGCGCAGCGATGTAATAGCCAAACAGCACGCCCGCAATGAAGAGAATCGACACAAAAAATACGGCCCCCTGCGAATTTTGGCGCTCGTGAGGGTACAGACCGGGCTTGATGAAGCGCCACAACTCCCAAAACAGGTACGGAAAGGCCAGCACGACGCCCACAATCACCGATGTGCTGATGTGCATCGAGAGCTGCCCGCTCATCTCCCGGTTCTGGATAATGAAGTTGACATGATCGGCGCACGGCTCGGTATTGCCGAAGAGGGCCCCCAGCTTGCAAAACATCTGGTAGGTCCAGAAATCGGCGCGAGAGGGCCCTAGGATCAGGGTGTGGAAGAGGAAATTCTTTGAGAAAAAGGCAATCGTGGCAAATACCACCACCGAAATTGCCGCCCGGATGACGTGCCAACGCAGCGCCTCCAGGTGGTCAATGAAGGACATTTCGTGCTGGTCGCCCAGCGAAGGAGAAGTTTGCGGTTGCGGATGCACAGAACAGGAATTGGGGTAAACAACTTCGCAGGCCCCGCCGGCAGGGCCCAGCGCGGGCCCACCAACTGAGCCTGCGCCGGGGCACCTACGAAACTTATGCGAAAAGCGGATAATCCTGGAGCCAGGCGTTCACTTGCCGGCGCACGTGGCCAAGGCGGGTGTCGTCGGCGTGGTGCATTAGGGCCTCGTCGATGAGTTCCACGATGCGGCCCATGTCGGCCGTGCCCAGGCCGCGGGTGGTGACGGCGGCCGAACCGATGCGCATGCCACTGGTCACGAACGGCGACTTGTCGTCGAACGGCACCATGTTTTTATTAATGGTGATGTCGGCTTTGATGAGCGTGTTTTCGGCCAATTTACCGGTGAGGCCTTTCGAACGTAAGTCGATTAACATTAGGTGGTTATCGGTACCACCCGAAATGATATCGTAGCCTAGCTCCGTGAAGCCGGCCGCTAGCGCTTGGGCGTTGGCTGCCACTTGCTGGGCGTAGGTCGTAAAATCGTCGTTCAGCGCCTCGCCAAAAGCCACGGCCTTGGCGGCAATCACGTGCTCGAGGGGTCCGCCCTGGGTGCCGGGAAACACGCCCGAATCGAGCAGGGCCGACATGGGCCGAATTTCACCTTTGGGCGTCCTCAGGCCGAAGGGGTTGTCGAAGTCCTGACCGAGCAGGATGAGGCCACCGCGGGGGCCCCGCAGGGTCTTATGGGTCGTCGTCGTCACGATGTGGCAATGCTGGAACGGACTGTTCAGCAGGCCTTTGGCAATGAGGCCGGCCGGGTGCGAGATGTCGGCCAGGAGCAGGGCCCCTACTTCGTCGGCGGCTTCGCGCAGGGTTTTGTAGTCCCAATCGCGCGAGTAGGCCGAGGCCCCGCAGATGATCATTTTGGGCCGCTCGCGGCGGGCGATTTCCTTCACCTTTTGCCAGTCGATGCGCCCGGTTTCCTGCTCCACGCCATAAAAGCTGGGCTGGTAGAGCTTGCCTGAGAAGTTTACCGGTGAGCCGTGGGTGAGGTGGCCGCCGTGGCTGAGGTCGAAGCCCAGGATTTTGTCGCCAGGTTGCAGGCAGGCCAGCATCACGGCGGCGTTGGCCTGGGCCCCGGAGTGAGGCTGCACGTTAGCCCAGGCCACGCCAAACAACTCCTTCACGCGGTCAATGGCTAGCTGCTCTACTTGGTCAACTATCTCGCATCCACCGTAGTAACGCTTACCGGGCAAGCCCTCGGCGTACTTATTGGTAAGCACTGAGCCCTGGGCAGCCATCACTTGCTCCGACGCGTAATTTTCGGACGCAATCAACTCCAGGCCGTGGGTCTGGCGGGTTTTTTCTTGGTCAATGAGGCCGAACACGGCGGCGTCGCGAAGGCGGGCAGGGGCGGTGATTTCCATGGCCCAAAGGTACAATGGCCCCGCCGCCCCGCCCGCAGGCACCCCGGCCGCCAACTGCCGCTCGGGCAGTTCCTAAATAAATCTTACCTTCATTAAAAAATACTAGTCTATCCTATTATTCAATTGATTTATTCATTATCAATCATTTTTAAATACTATTCATTATGTCTACGCCACTTGCCGAGGTTCTGACGCACCTGCGCGTCGGCAACCAGAAATTTCTTGTCGATTTCTACCAGCAGCGTCGCGACGTATTTGCCCGCTGGGCCCTGCGCCAGCACCAACTGGGGGCCCCGGTAGCGCACAAACTGCTGCAAGAGGCCTTGCTCGATTTCTACGACCAAGTATCTGACGGCCGCCTCACGCGCTTGCCCCCCGACGTACCGGCTCACGTGAACCAGTTGGCCGAACAGCGGCTGGCGGCCGCAGCCGCCCCCCTACCCGCCGCTGAAGACAGCCGCCGACAGCAGCAGTTGGCGCACTTCCACCAGTTGGGGGCCGATTGCCAGCGGCTGTTGACGTATTTCTACTTTCACGGCTACAACTTTGGGCGGATGAGCGGCAAGCTGGGCTTTGCCAACCCTGCTGTGGCGCGCCGCCAAAAAAAGGCCTGCCTGCGCCGGTTGTTAGACCTGACAGATCCCCCCCACAGCTTTCGCGTGCACCTCGACGCGCTGGAGCGCTTCGCCGATGGGGCCCTAGACGAAGCCGCTCAGGACGCATTTGAGCAACGCTTGGCCACCGATGCCGACTTAGCCACGGCCTACGCTGCCTACGAGCAGTTTGCTGCCGACTTGCGTTGGGCCGCTGGCCACGACACGCTGCGCCTGCGCCTGCACTTGCTCGACCGCCGCCTCGACCAGCGCACTACTTCGTTGGCCCGGCTCCAGCGCATCAGCCGACGCCACCGGCGGCGGAGCGTGCTGTGGGCGGCTGCGGCGCTGCTGGTGGCGCTGGGCACCGCGGCGGCTTGGTGGACAACGAGCCGTTCCTCCCAGCCCGAAAAAGGCTGGGCCAGCTACTACCGCTTCGATCCTGCCTTGGCCCTTTCGCCGGCTGAGGAGCGCAACCACCCACTGCTGACCCAGGCCCTGGCCGAGTACCACGCCGGCCACTACCCCACCGCCTTGCACACGCTGGGCCGCCTGGGTTCCGACGAAATCGGGGCCGATACGCTGAGCTACTATCGGGCACTGTTTCTGCTGCAATCGGGTGATAACCAAGCTGCCCAGCCACCGCTGCACCGCTTGGCCGAGGCCATAGGAGGGCCCTTGTCGCGCCGAGCGCTTTATCACTTGGGTATGGCCTACTGGCAAGCCCGGCAGCCCGCCGCCGCCCGCGACGCCCTGCGCCGCGTGGCCGCCGATTCGCTCAACCCTTACCGGGCCAATGCGTTGCGCGTGCTATCCGCCGGCGTGCTCGACCCTCGCCCCTAGCCCAGCCCAACGCCGGGGCCCTGGCGCGCGTACACGGCGGGTACTATTCCCCAACTCATACTATGAACACGCCCAAGCACACCGACCCCGCCACCAAAAACAAGGAGAAAAAAAATGAGGAGGAAATCGCCGACAAGCCTTCGGGCAAGAAGGTGAAGACCCAGAAGAAGTAGGTTTCTTCCAAAAGCGAAAGAGCCCGGAACGTCAGACGCTCCGGGCTCTTTCGCTTTTGGGAAATAGGCTGTGACCAACGCTACTGCTTATTTCCAGGCGTGCAGCAGACGGCGCACCAGGATAATTTCACCGGTATGGTAAGCCGCGTGGTCGGCGATGAGGAAGGCTTCGCGCAAAATGGTTTGGCCGGTGCCGTGCGGCAAGGGTGCCAGTAAATTGGTGCCGGGGGCATGCAGCAGGTGGAGAAAGCGCTGCCGATCCTGCCGAATGTAGTCCAGCGCTTCCTGCCACTGGTCTTCGTCGGCAGTGGCGCCTGGGGCAGGCCAGTAGCCATCCGGCCATTTTGGCGATTCGTGCCGGGGTTCGAGGCAGAACTCTACAATATCCCACTGCGCGATGCGCACGTGTTCAACTAGCTGCCAGATGGTGTAGGGCACATCCGGTACGGGCTGGTTCCACTGCGCTGGCTTCAGGCCAGCACAGGCTTCCTCAAATGTCGCGTGGGCGTTGCCTTTCGTAAGCAAATTGGTCAATTCGGCCACCAAGCCTTTTTGGTTGGGCCTATCCATTGGGGTTTTACTGCTTGGTATCATGCGTTCGATGGTTCCAACCGGGCGGTTGTTTACGTCGGGCGTTTTGAAAGACGCGCGCCCTATTTTCTCTTCATGAGCACTTTTAGGGCCCCAGTGGACCACAGCGCGCCGGCAACCAGCAGGGGTTGAAACAGCAACCGGCCGAAGCGTTTAGTATCAGTATCGAGGCCGAAAGCGGACAAGTGCTGGGCGTATTGGTGCAGGTTACCGGGGAAAATCAGCGTGTAAAACGCGGCCAAGCCTAGGCCCATGCCTACCCGGCCCCGCTTCCAAAACAGCAGGGCCAGGCCCAGGCCAATTTCCACCACTCCTGATTGCAGCACGACGGTATCCTTGTCCAGGGGCACAAAATCGGGCACCTGCGCCTGGAAATCTTTCCGCACAAAGGTGAGGTGGCCGGTACCGGCCACCACCATGAAGGTGCCCATGAGCCCGCGGGCGACGTTTTGTAGAGTAGTAGTGTGCACGGGTTTGTCTAGCATGGCGAGGAAGCGAGTTGGGTGAAAGCCCGGCTATACGGTGGGCAAGCGGTAGTGGGATAAGGCAACTTCAATTTTCTGGATTAGCCAGCATCCCGCAGCAGAAGGATGACCCTTGCTTTATTCAGCCAACCACTGCGGGGCCCAATACTGGCCAGGGCCGAAAAATAGTCGCATAACCTCGTCTACGAGCTTGGGGCCGTTGGAACTGTTGGTAAAAATCAGTACGCTTTCCTGCTTGTCTGGCAGCGTCATAAAAAAGCCTTTGAAGTTTCCATTATCGCCCCACTGCCACTGAGCAAGTCCTTGGCTGGTGATGGCGAGCCCCACGCCGCAAGCCCAGGCAATGTAGGGGTCGGCCGCCGTGGCGGGCTGGCCGCAACGGTTGGCGGCGGTAGCGGGCGTGCACAGCAGCCGGGCAGTGGCCGGCCGCAAGCCCTGGCCTGCGCGAAACGCCTGCAAAAAGCGGTTGTAGTCGGTGGCCGTGGCGTACAGGCTAAACCCGGCGTTGGGGGCCGTGAAATGGTCGATAGGCGTGGGCTTGCCAGCGCCGTCGTGGCCGGCGCTGGCCGTGGCGGCGAATGAGTCTTGCCACTTGAAACTGCTGTTTTTCAACCCTAAGGGCTTAAATATTTCCTCCATGGTCAGCGTTTCCAACGACCTGCCGGTGAGGTGTTCCAGCGTTTTTTGCAAGAATGCGTAGCCTTCCCCCGAATAATTCCAGCAGCTGTCGGGGGCGTATTTCACTGCCAGGGCCGAGGTTGCCCAGCCCGGACCCGTGGGATTTTCGGCCCAGTTGGGCAAGCCGGCCGTGTGCGCCAGCACCATGCGGGCCGTGATGCGGGCGGCGCGGGGCTGGCCCTGCAGCCGGGGGTAGGCGTAGTACTGTAGCAGCGGCTTGTCGAGGTCGAGCAGTTGGCGGTCGTGCAGGCGCAGGGCCACGTAAGCCAGCATTTCCTTGCCCAGCGACGCGGCCTCGAACGTGGTGGCGGCCGTCACGGGTTGGGTGGTGCCCGCTTCGCGCACGCCGAGGTTGTAAGCCGCCACGGTTTTGCCCTTGGTGTACACCACCTGCATGCCGGGCACGCGGTAATGCTGCATCAGGGCCCCCAGCTCGTTGGCCCGCTGCGCACGGGCCCCTTGGCTTGCGAGTAGTGCTAGCAGGAGTATTACGACGCTCTTCATAACGAAAAAACCGCCCCTCGATTAGACGAGGAGCGGTTCAAAGGTCGGCGGAAACTGGCGTCGTCTAGTCTATACAAACAATGCCGTTCATCAGTGCGCTTGCAGCCAGTTGCGGCCGGTGCCCACCTCCACTTCCAGCGGCACGCCGCGGGGCAGCAGCAGGGCAGTGGTCATCAACTCTTTGATTTTAGGCGTGATGTACTCGACTTCTTCCTGCACGGCGTCGAACACGAGTTCGTCGTGCACCTGCAGAATCATGCGGGTTTTTAGTTTTTCCGCGCGCAGCCAGTTGTAAATGTTGATCATGGCCAGCTTAATGATGTCGGCGGCCGTGCCTTGAATGGGGGCGTTGATGGCGTTGCGCTCGGTGTAGCCGCGCAGCGTGGCGTTGCGCGAGTTGATGTCGCGCAGGTAACGGCGGCGCTTGAGCAGCGTTTCGGCGTATTCCAGCTCGCGGGCCCGGTTGATGCTGTCGTCCATAAACTGCTTCACCGACGGAAATTCCTGGAAGTACGTGTCGATGATGTCGGTAGCTTCCTTGCGGCTGATGCCGATGCGCTGGGCCAGCCCGAAGGCCGAAATGCCGTAGATGATGCCAAAGTTGACGGTCTTGGCCTTGCGGCGCATCTCGCCGTCCACCTCGGCCAGCGGCACCCGGAACACTTTGCTGGCCGTGCTGCTGTGCACGTCGATGCCCTGGCGGAAGGCCTCGATCATCGTCGCGTCGCCCGAAAAATCGGCCATGATGCGCAACTCCACCTGCGAGTAGTCGGCGGCCAGCAGCAGGTGCTGGTCGTCGCGCGGCACGAAGGCTTTGCGAATTTCGCGGCCCTTCTCGGTGCGAATCGGGATGTTTTGCAGGTTCGGGTTGGTGGACGACAACCGCCCGGTGGCCGTCACCGCCTGGTTGAAGTTGGTGTGCACGCGGCCGTCCACCACGCTCACCAGCTGGGGCAAGGCCTCCACGTAAGTGCTGCGCAGCTTGCTGAGCTGGCGGTACTCCAGGATGAGGGCGGCGATGGGGTTGTCGGCCGCGAGCTGGCTCAGAATTTCCTCGCCGGTGGCGTACTGGCCAGTTTTGGTTTTTTTGATTTTGCCGCCGCCGACCTGCATCTTGTCGAACAGCACCTCGCCCAGCTGCTTGGGCGAGCCGATGTTGAACTCCTGCCCGGCCTCCTGGAAAATCTGGCGCTCCAGCTCCGTCACGTAGCCCTGCAGCTCGGCCGAGTACTCGCCCATCGCCACCGAGTCGATGCGCACGCCCTCGTACTCGATACTGCTCAGCACCGGCACCAGCGGGTTCTCCACCGTATTCAGCAAGTCCAACAGCCCCAGTTCCTTAAGCATCGGCTCGAACACGTGCTTGAGCTGCAAGGTCACGTCAGCGTCTTCGCAGGCGTAGTCTTTCACCAGGGCCGGGGCAAGGTCGGCCATCGTGATTTGCTTCTTGCCCTTGGGCCCGATCAGGTCGGTGATGGGCACCGGGGCGTAGTGCAGGTAGGTTTCGGCCAGCACGTCCATGTTGTGGCGCATGTCGGGCTCGATGAGGTAGTGCGCCAGCATGGTGTCGAACAGGGGCCCCGCAATCTCCACGTTGTAGTGCCGCAGAATGCTGAGGTCGTACTTGATGTTCTGGCCGATTTTTAGGATGTCTTTGGCTTCAAAAAATGGGCAAAACTCGTCCACAATGGCCTGGGCGGCGGGCAGGTCGTCGGCCGGCACGGGCACGTAGTAGGCCTCGCCCGGCCGGTAGCAAAAGCTCAGGCCCACCAGCCGCGCCGTCATCGTGTCGAGGCCCGTGGTTTCGGTGTCGAAGCTGACTTCGGTTTGGCGCAGCAGGAAGTGCAGCAGCGACTGGCGCCGCGCCGGCGTGTCCATCAAATGGTACTGGTAGGGCACGTCTTCCAGCCGGCGGCGGGGCCCGTCGGGGGCCCCGGCCTGGCCGGTTGCGCCGTACTCGGCCCCGATGGCCACCGCCTCGTCGCCGGGGTTGCCGAAGAGCGAGGACTGGCCAGCGGCGGCCGGCTTGGGCCGCCGGGCCCCGGCGGTGCCGGGCTTGGCCACGCTGGCCGGGGTGCGCTCGGGGCCCCCGCCCAGCACGCGGGCGGCCAGCTGCCGAAACTCGAGCTCGTCGAACAGCTCGCGCAGCCGGGCTTCGTCGGGCGCGTCGAGCACCAGCTTGTCGGCCTCAAAGTCGAGGGGCACGTTCACGTGGATGGTGGCCAGTTCCTTGCTCATCAGGCCCTGCTCGGCGAAGTTGCGCACGTTTTCCTGCTGCTTGCCCTTGAGCTGGTCGGAGTTGGCAATCAGGTTTTCCACCGAGCCGAACTGCTTAACCAAGGCCTTGGCCGTTTTCTCGCCGATGCCGGGGATGCCGGGGATGTTGTCGCTCGCGTCGCCCTGCAAGCCCAGGATGTCAATTACCTGTTCCACGCGCTCAATCTCGAAGCGGGCCAGCACGTGGGCCACGTCCAGGATTTCGGCCGCGTTGCCCATGAAAGCCGGGCGGTAGATTTTGATGTTATCCGTTACCAGCTGGCAATAGTCCTTGTCGGGAGTCATCATGAACACCTCAAACCCTTGGGCTTCGGCGCGTTGGGCCAAGGTGCCAATCACGTCGTCGGCCTCGTAGCCCTCCATCATCAGGATGGGGATGTGGAAGGCTTGGATGATTTGCTTGATGTAGGGCAGGGCGATGCCAATGTCTTCGGGCATGGCCTGGCGCTGGGCCTTGTAGTCGGCAAACTGCTCGTGGCGAAAGGTTTTCTTGGCCGCGTCGAAGCACACGCCGATGTGGGTGGGCTTCTCCTTTTGCAGCACTTCCACCAGCGTGTTGGTGAAGCCCAGCACAGCCCCGGTGTTCATGCCCTTGGAGTTGATGCGCGGGTTTTTGCTGAATGCGAAGTGCGAGCGGTAAATGAGGGCAAAAGCGTCGAGCAGGAAAAGCTTTTGGGGGGCGGCAGCGGCGGTATCGGTCATGGCAAGCGAAAGTACGGCGGGGCTGGCCCGGCCGTTGGCCTTGCCACGCCGGGCCCCCACCACGGGGTTGGGCCCCTGAAAAGCAGGGGCCCCGGAAGCGGCAGCGTCTGCAACTTCCGGGGCCCCACAAATTAATTCTCGTAACTACATCTTCGACAGCCCCTTGAAGAAGCTTTCCTGGTACGACTTGCCGATGGGCACGTAGTAGCCGCCCTTCAGGTTAGCGGTGTTGTCCTCGATGGATTCGATGTGCTGGGTGTTGAGCAAGTAGCTGCGGTGCACGCGCACAAAGTTGGGGAACACGGCCAACCGCGCCTCCAGGGCCTTGAGGGTGGTGTAGACGATGTATTTTTGGTTGGCCGTGACGATGTTCACGTAGTCGGACAGGGCCTCGACGTAGAGCACGTCGTCGAAGTTGATGCGCACCATGCGGCTGTTCACTTTCACGAACACGTCGGCGGTGGCAGGCGCGTCGGGGGCCCCGGCCGGGGCGGTGGCGGGCCGCGGGTGCTGGCGCACGCGCTCCACGGCCTGGCTAAAGCGGCCGTACTCAAACGGCTTGACGAGGTAGTCCGTCACTTGCAGCTCGAAAGCATCGACGGCAAAATCGTTGCGGGCAGTGGTGATGATGACCGCTGGCGGGTCTTGCAGCAAGCGCAGCAGTTCTAAGCCGCTAAGGTGGGGCATCTCGATGTCGAGGAACAGCAAGTCCACGGTGTGGCCTTCGCGCAGGTAAGCAAGGCCAGCAATGCCGTCGGCCAGCGAGGCTTTCAGCTCCAGGCCGGGCGTAAGGCTCACGTAGTGTTCCAGGGTGAGCCGGTTGATTTCGTCGTCGTCGATAATGGCGCAGGTAAGCATAAACGAGTAGCGCGGCAGATAAAACTACTGGGCAAGAAGCACCATTGGCAAGGCTAAGATAGCCGTTGAGACAGCAAAACCCAGCACTGGCCCCGATGTTCCTATTTTTTTTCAGCGCGAGCTTTACATACCGGCAGCGGCGAGCTCTTCGGCCAGGCGTGCCTGCACGGCTGGTTCATCAAAATCGGCCTCGGTTTGGATGTGGGGCATCAACTGGGCCATCACCGCGTCTTGGCGCTGGCCGGCGGCCCAGGCCTCGGCGTAGGGCAGGTGCGAGAACGTGACGCGCGTGTAGAGCGGCACCCAACTGTTGGGATGCAGGGCAGCAATTTTGTTTTCGATGCGCTTTTGGAGCAGAAAGCGCGGGTCGCCCACCCGGTCGCGCATTTCCACGAAATTGTAGAGGGCCAAGTCGGCCATGGCGTCGGCGTTGGGCTTGCGCTGCTGCTCGAAGGCGGCCATCACGGCGGGCCAATTAGCGTCGCCGTGCGCGTCCAGCAAGCCGTCGAGCGCGGTGCAGTCCTCGAAGCCCACGTTCATGCCTTGGCCGTAAAACGGCACGATGGCGTGGGCCGCGTCGCCGAGCAGCAGCGCACCGGCCGCGTGCCACGGGTAGCAGCGCACCGTGACGAGCGAACTGGTGGGGTGGGTGAAAAACTCCTCGGCCAGGCGTGGCATCAGCGGCACGGCATCGGCAAACACGTCGGCAAAGAAGGCCGTGACGGCCGCCGCGTCGGGCAGGGCCGCGAAGCTCGCGGGGCCCTCGTAGGGGAAAAATAAAGTGGCGTTGAACGAGCCGTCGAGGTTGGGCAGCGCGATCATCAAGTACTGGCCGCGGGGCCAGATGTGGAGCGCGTTTTTCTCCAGGGCCCACGTGCCGCCGGGTACCGCCTCAATGGTCAGCTCCTTATAGCCGTATTCCAGGTATTCCTGCGAGTAGTTGTAGCGGTCGGTGCGTTGCAGGGCCCCGCGCACGGCCGAAAACGCTCCGTCGGCCCCAAACAGCTGGGTATAAGGCTCGGTGTACTCGCGGCCAGTGGCCACGTCGCGCAGGTGCAAGGCGCGGGCGGCCAGGTCGAGGCGCTGCAACTGCTGGCCGAAGCGCAGCTGCACGCCGGGCCGGGCCTCTAGCAAGTCAAGCAGCGTGCGGTTGAGCTGGTCGCGGTTGACGGAGTAGATGGCCTGCCCAGCGGCCCCGTAGGGCTGGCCGGTGAGCTGGCCTTGGCGGTCGTGTATTACGCGGCGATACAGCGGAATGCTGACCTGGCGGATGTCGTCGGCAATGCCCACGCCCTCCAGGGCCCGCCAGCCGCGGTCCGACAAAGCTAGGTTGATGGAGCGGCCCTCGCTGCGCTGGCGCTGGCGCAGGTCGGGGCGGCGGTCGAGCACCTGCACCGCGTGGCCGCGCCGGGCCAGGTACAGCGCCAGCAGCGAGCCCACCAGCCCTGCCCCCGCCACCGTGAGGGGCCCCGCCGCACCGGCCGGCGCCGCCGAAACCGCTTCGGCGGCAGAAGAAATGGACAAGGCCATGGTCAAACAAGGAAAGTAAACGGCCGCGAAGCTACGTCCCCTCCGCAACAGCCGCCGGCTGCCACGGTTCGTTGGAACAATTTTTCAAGCCGTCCGGACTGCCGAAAGCACCGTTGGCCGAAAGCCGGGCGCGGCGGCAATCCGGTGGGGCCCCGGGTTCGAATAGTTAAGCAGCCCGTTGAATAAAAGATAGAATTTTTGCATGACGAGCGAACTACTGGAAGCCCTCGCTCACTTCGATGCCATTACCACCGCAGGCTTTTCCCAGTTGGCCACCAGCCCTGCCCTGGGGCAGCGGCCCCAAACGACTGCTTCCACGTTTTTTCTCTACGGCTACCTCATCGGCGAAAACACCGACACGCTGCTCTGCGGCCACCCCGATTTGGCGTATTGGTCCCGCCCGCGGGGCCCCGCCGCTACCTTTGCGGCATGACGACCCGCTACGTTTTCCTGGCTGCCATCCTGCTGAGCGTACTTGCCGTAGGGGTTTACGCCTGGCTTGGGGGCTTCCGGCCGGCCGCCGTGGCCCTCGAAACCACCGCCGCCCCGGTGTTCTTGGCCGGGCAGGCCTATGCCGGCTCGGCGCAAGGCGACGGCTTCGGGCCCCTGTTCCGCCGGGCCAAGCAAGTGCTCGACCAAGGCCGCCTGCCCGGAGCCGCTTTGGCCAACCTTTACTACAACAACCCTGAAACGGCCCACGACACCGTGCGCGCCTTCATCGGCCTGGCCGTGGCCGACACGCTGCGCCCCCTGCCCGCCGGCCTGCGCTACCGCCTCGTGCCCGCCGGCCAGCGCGTGGTGGCCGCCCGCATAGCGGGCGTCAGCTACCTGCTCTCGCCCAATAAGCTTTACCCCGCCGCCCTTGACTTGGTGAATGCCCAAAAACTGACGCCCCGCAACTTCTACCTCGAACGCTTCGGCCCCGGCGAAACTGCTGAGGTGTGGATAGGCGTGAAATAGGGCCCCGACCCGCCAAAAAGCCCGGCCCTTCTGCGAGAGAAGGGCCGGGCTTTTTGGCGGGTCGGGGTGGCAGGATTCGAACCTACGGCCTCGTCGTCCCGAACGACGCGCGCTACCGGGCTGCGCTACACCCCGAAACTGGGGCCGATGGGGCGGCACCCGTTGCTGTTTCCAATTCCCGAAGCGGCCGAAAAAAGCCCCCGAACACGAAGTTCGAGGGCTTTTAAGAGCGATGCCCTTCAAGTCGGAGTGGCAGGATTCGAACCTACGACCTCCAGCACCCCATGCTGGCGCGATACCAGGCTACGCTACACCCCGATGGGTAATTGGAGCAACAAAGGTAAGGCGTTTGCCGCGCCCAGTGCAACTGGTGGCCAACTATTTTTTTAGTGGCCCCGGCCGGCCAGGGGCCTCAGTGCGTTGCATTCGGGTGATTGGCGAGCAGTTATGTACTTTTACCCATGCCGTTATTATCGGCTTTTTTTATTCTTTTGATCGTTATGAAAATTCTATTCTTTATCCTCTGCGGTGGTGTTTTGGTCCTGAGCCCGGCCGCCGGGGCCCGCGCCCAAGCCAAGGCCCCCGCCGCCAAGGTCGCCGTTAAATCGCCCATTAAAGCACCTGTAAAAGTAGCCCTGGCAAAGGCTCCCGCAGCAGGCCCCGCCGCAGCCAAAACTGTGGCTATCCCCGACGAGCCAACGGCCGCCGCCCACGTGGCGCTGGCCCCCGCCACGCCCGCCGCCGACCCCACGGCGCTTAAAATCAGGGCCGAGGTGAACCCCACCACCCGGCAGCTCGCCGTGCACACCAACGCGCCGGGCCCCACCACCATCGAAGTGAACGACGCCACTGGCCGCCCGGTGCTCACGCGCAACGTCATCGCCGGCGCCAAGCCCATCGAGCTGAACGTGGACCAACTGCCCGCGGGCTACTACGTAGTGCACTGCACGGCGGGCCTGCGCACCGGCCTGCGCCGCGTGCACCTTAGCAACTAGCCGCCCAGCGGCTCTAGCAAGTCCCAGCGGTTGCCGTACAGGTCCTCAAATACGGCGACGTGGCCGTAGGGCTCCGTGCGGGGCGCTTCGAGGAAGCGCAGGCCACGGGCTTGCAGCACCGGGTGGTCGCGCCAGAAGTCGTCGGTGTGCAGAAACAGCCACACCCGGCCACCGCCTTGGTGGCCCACGCCGCGCTTTTCTTCGTCGGTGTGGGCCTCGGCCAGCAGCAGGCCGCAGCCGGCGGTGGGGCCTGGAGGAGCCACCACCACCCAGCGCTTACCACCGCCCAAATCCGCATCGGCCGCGAGAACAAAACCTAACACACTGGTGTAAAACGCAATGGCTTCGTCATAGGCTCGAACGAGCACTGTGACGTGGGCGAGACGCTGGTTCATAGGGAATGCGATTGGATCAGTTTCCGATTCAGTAAACGGGCCGCAAGGACAGGCGCAACTTGGCGGCACAGATTACGCTTCCTCGGCTTGCAGTTGGCGCTCGTAGAGGGCCCGGTACAGGCCCTCGGGCTCGGCCATCAGGGCTTCGTGGGTGCCGTGCTGCACGATGGTGCCGTCGTCGAGCACGAGGATGTGGTCGGCCAGTTTCACCGAGCTCACGCGGTGCGAGATGATGAGGCTGGTGCGGTCGGCCATGATGCGCTGCAGGGCCCCCAGGATGGTGTTCTCCGTTTTGGTATCAACGGCGGACAGCGAATCGTCCAGGATCAGGATTTTCGGCTCTTTCACCAAGGCTCGGGCCATGCTCACGCGCTGTTTTTGGCCGCCCGAAAGGGTGATGCCCCGCTCGCCCACCTTCGTATCGAAGCCCTCGGGGAAGGCCACGATGTTGTCGTACACGGCCGCGTCGCGGGCGGCCTGCAGCATTTTTTCCTCCGACGGGTGGTCGAGGCCGAAGTTGATGTTGTGCCGGATGCTGTCCGAAAACAAAAACACGTCCTGCGGCACGTAGCCGATTTGCTCGCGCAAGCTGGTCAGCGAATAATCGCGCACGTCAATCCCGTCCACCTCGACCTGGCCGGCCGTGGCGTCGTAGAGGCGGCAGAGGAGGGCGGCGATGGTGCTTTTGCCCGAGCCCGTGTTGCCGATGACGGCCAGCGTCTGGCCGGGACGAATGCGGAAGCTCACGTCGCGCAGGGCCTGGATGCCGGTGTCGGGGTAAGTGAACGACACGTTATCAAACACGATGTCGCCCTGCATTTCGTGCTCCAGGTTTTGGCGCGACACGATGTCGGTCTTCTGGTCCAGGAATTCGTTGAGGCGGGCCTGCGAGGCCTCGGCGCGCTGCACCAGCGACGACGTCCAGCCCAAGGCCGTGACCGGCCAGGTGAGCAGGTTCACATAAATCAGGAACTCGGCGATGGTGCCCGTGGTGATGGTGCCGCGGATGACTTCTTGCCCGCCCACCCACACGGTGATGAGCGTGCTAAGGCCGATAAGGAACAGGATGAGCGGGAAGAACAGCGAGTTCACAAAATTGAGGCTCAGCGATTTTTCCTTGTATTCGTTGCTGGCCTTGGTGAACTGGGCGTGCGAATCGGCCTGCCGGGAAAACGACTTCAGCACCCGAATGCCCGAAAATGCCTCTTGGGTGAAGGTCGTCATGGCCGCCAGCGACCGTTGGATCTGGTCGGACTTGCGCTCGATCAAGTTGTTGACGTAGAAGATGCTGACCGAGAGCACCGGCAGCGGCGCCAGCGTGTAGAGCGTGAGCTTGACGTTCACCAGCAGCATGAGCGGCACGATGAGTACGAACAGCACCACCAGTTGCAGGAAGTACATGATGCCGGGGCCCAGGTACATGCGCACGCGGCCCACGTCCTCGCTGATGCGCGACATGAGGTCGCCGGTGCTGTGGCGGCGGTAGAAGCTGAGCGGCAACGACTGGTAGTGCTGGTACACCTGGTTTTTCTGGTCGTTCTCGATCAAGCGCGACATGACGATGAGCGTCTGGCGCATGAAGAACAGGAAGATGCCCCGCAGCAGCGCCAGCACAATGATGAGCACGCCGTAGAAGAGCACGTTGCGGCCGAACAAATCGTACACGCCGCTCTGGGCCCGGGTGCCAGCAAACAAGTGGTAGAGGTCGATGCCCTCGCTCACCAGGTCGAAGGCGTAGCGCACGAGCTGGGCCGGAAAAATGGTCAGCAGCGTGCTCAGCACCACGAATAGCACGCCCCCAAGGAAGTGCCATTTGTAGCGGTAAATGAACGGGTTGACAGCGGTGAGGGCGCGCACAGACGGGCAGAAAAAAGGGCGGGATCGGAAAAAACGGGGTACTTTTGCGGCCGCAACGCCGAACAGCGCGCCGGGCCGGCTTCTCTTAGAAACAGGCCGGCGGGTGCCTGGTTTGGGGCCCCAGGCCCGGCCTCGGGGCCCTGGCTAAAACCCGGACCTCGGCGCAAAGTTACGCCCGGCCCGCGCCCGCCGGGGCCCCGGGCCGTTGCCGCCCACCGCCTACTTTTTACCGCTTACCTTATATAATGCTGAACCGCCGCCTCCTCCGCATCAAAGTCATGCAATCCCTCTACGCCTACCACCAGGCCGTAGGGGCCGATTTTGGGTTGGCCCAGGACCGCATCGCGGCGGCGTTTGAGCCCGACCTGAACGCCGAGGTGGCCCCCGACCGCCGCCAGCTTGAAGGCCAGCGCAAGCTGGGCGAGGCCCGCTTCCGCGAGTGGTACCGCACGCACGAGGCCCCCGAAAAATCCGACGACCAAGCCGTGGACGTAGCCTTGAACGACGCCATCCGCTATTTCCAGGACCAGGTGAAGAAGGACGGCAAGTTCTTTGGGGGGCAGCTGCTGGCCGGGGCCGAAAGCATCCACGACCAATACTTGCACCTGCTGAACCTGCCCGCCTCGTTGTTGCAGGTGCTGGAAGAAGAAAACGACCGCGAAGCCCGCCGCCGCCTGGGGCCCCGCGACAACGCCCTCGACACCAGCCGCCTGGCTGGCAGCGCCGCCATCGCCAAGCTCATGGCCAACGAGCAGCTCCAAGACCTTACCATCCGGCGCAAGCTGCAGTGGCTGGGCACCGAGGAACTGGAAGCCTTGCGCCGCGCCTGGCGCAATGAGATGAGCACTCACCCCACGGTGCTGGCTTATCTAAAAGGCCAACCGCTGTCAGCCGCCAGCCTAGCCACGGCCGACGCCGAGCCTGAAATGGAAGCCCCAGCCGATGCCGACGCGGCGGGCTCCGGTGCGCCAGCCGACGCCCCCGAAGGTGGGGGCCCTAACCTGACCGCTAGCGGCGAGGAGGCCGAGTATGAGGCCGACCTCGAGTTTTTGCGCTTTTTATACAAGGAGTTCGTTTTCAAGGGCGAAGAGCTGCCGCGCCAGTTAGAAATTGACGACCTAAACTGGGAAGAAAACCGGCCCATCGTGCGCAACCTGGTGCTGAAGACCCTGAAGATGCTGCCCTACGCGGCCACCGACAAGCAGGAGCTGATGAATTTGAGCGCCAACTGGGCCGACGACCGCGAATTTGCCGAAACCTTGTTTAAGCAAACATTGGTGGACGATGCCAAATTTGAGGCCCTCATCGGCGGCTCGGTGCAGAACTGGGACGTGGACCGCGTGGCCCTGCTCGACAAGATCATCCTTAAAATGGCCCTGTGCGAGATGCAGCTCTTCCGCGGCATCCCGGTGAAGGTGACCATCAACGAGTACATCGAAATCAGCAAGCTCTACAGCACGCCCAAGAGCAAACAGTTCGTGAACGGCGTGCTCGACAAGCTGGCCCAGGACTTGGCCGCCAGCGGCGACATTCGCAAATCGGGCCGCGGCCTGCTCGACAACCAATAGCGCGCGGGGGGGCCCTGGGGTATCTTGGCGGCCGTATATTTCGTAAGACAGCGCATTTCTCACCCTTCCTTTCCCGCACCATGGCTGGCAAAACCACCACCGGCATTCTGTGTTTCACGGGCGGCGCCCTCACCGGGGCCCTCTTTGGCTTGCTCTACGCCCCCGAAAAGGGCCGCGAAACCCGCTCCTGGCTAAGCTACCAGCTCGAAAAATCGCGCGCCATGCTGGCCGACCTCGCTGAAGGCCTCGTCACAAGCCGCGAGTTGGGCGCCTCGTCGGCCAAGACTGAGGGGCAGCGCGTCATCTCCGACGCCCGCGACAAAGCCGAGCAGCTGCTCGGCGACGTGGACCAACTCATCAACCAAATCAATTCCCGCAAAGGCGTTTAATTTCAGTGCGTGACTGAGCGAATGCGTGGCTGCGCGCTGAGGCCCTAAGGAATGGTTTTCCGTCTTGCGCCCAGCTCAATAACTCATTCATTCGCTCATTCACCCAGTCACTCATTACTAAGCACATGCACGTAGTAACCCTTATCCCCGGCGATGGCATCGGGCCGGAAATCACCAAAGCCGTTACCGATATTTTTGCTGCCGCGCAGGTGCCCGTGCAATGGGAAGAGCAGAACGCCGGCCAAACCACGTTTGATCAGTCGGGTGAATTGATTCCGGTGGCACTCCTCAAGTCGTTGGAAAAGAATAAGGTGGCGCTCAAGGGCCCCATTACCACGCCGGTAGGCAAAGGCTTCCGCAGCATCAACGTGACGCTGCGCCAGAAGTACGACCTCTACCAAAACGTGCGCCCCAGCAAAACCACGCCTGGCATCCACACCCGCTACGAAGGCATTGATTTGGTGCTGTTTCGGGAGAACACCGAGGGCCTGTACTCGGGCCTGGAAGTGTTTGACGAACGCCTGGGCATTGCCGACTCCATCGCCCGCGTGACGGTGGAAGGTTCGCGCAAAATCTGCCGCGCCGCCTTCGCCTACGCCAACCGCCACGGCCGCAAGAAGGTGACGCTGGCCCACAAGGCCAACATCATCAAGATGGCGGGCACCATCATGATCAACGCCTGTAAGGAAGCAGCGGCTGAATTTCCACACATCGTGTTCGAAGACAAGATCATCGACAACATGTGCATGCAGCTGGTGAGCAAGCCCGAGCAGTTCGACGTGGTTGTGACCACCAACCTGTTCGGCGATTTGCTGTCGGACCTGTGTGCGGGCCTAGTAGGCGGCCTGGGCGTGGTGGCCGGCGCCAACATTGGCGACAACATGGCCATTTTCGAAGCCGTGCACGGCTCGGCGCCCGACATCGCCGGCCAAGGCAAAGCCAACCCCACGGCCCTGCTGCGTTCGGCCATCATGATGCTGCACCACCTAAGCGAGCACGTAGCAGCCGACCGCATCGACAAAGCCCTGGACGACACGCTGTTGCACCAAGACCAATGCACCGGCGACCTCGGCGGCCATGCCACCACCAGCGAATTTGCTCAGCACATCATCGACAAGCTCTAAGGCCCTTAATTAGCGCTGGTCATCAGTTGCTGGTAACAACAACCTAACACCTGATAGCTAGCGACCAATAATTGATAACTAATGACTGATATGAAACTTACTTCCCTCCTGGCCGGGGCCCTGTTACTGGCCGCCTGCAACCGCGACAAAGGGACCGACGTGGGCACCCAGGGCATGAACGTTGCCGCCAACCAAGCTGCCGATGCTACGGCCAACCCCACCGTGGACAATCCCAACGTGGTGAAAGAAAACGAAACCCCGAACCCCAACGCCCCGGCGATGACTTTCGCCGAACAGGAGTTTGATTTTAAGGATATTGCCGCCGACAGCAAGGTGCACCACACCTTTGAGTTCACCAACACCGGCAAGTCACCGTTGCTCATTGCCGACGCCACCGCCTCGTGCGGCTGCACTACCCCTAACTGGACCAAGGAGCCCATCGCCCCCGGGGCCAAGGGCACGCTGGAGGTGCAGTTCGACAGCCGCGGCAAGCAGGGCCTCATCAGCAAACAGGTGAACGTACGGGCCAACACCCAGCCCAGCATCACCACCATCACCATCAAAGGCAACGTGCTGACCGGCGCCACCGCCGCTAAGTAAGCCCGCCTTTTTGCCCCGTTTTATGACGATCCTGACCCTGCTGCTGCAAGCCGCCCCGGCCGACTACACCCAATTCCTGTTCCCGGTCGCCATTGCGGCGGTGGTGTACTTCTTCATGATCCGGCCCCAGCAAAAGCGCTCGGCCGACACCAAGAAGTTCCGGCAAGCCTTGGCCAAGGGCGCGCGTATCGTCACCATCGGCGGCCTGCACGGACTAGTGATCGAGTTGACCGACGAAACGGTGGTAGTGGAAGTGGACCGCGGTGTGAAGCTGCGCTTCGACCGTTCGGCCATCGCCCGCGAAGTAGGCACCAAGGCGGTCGACGCCGCCGTATAGGCCGTGCTGGGGCCCTGGGCGCGGGCCGGCCAGGCGGGCCGGTGGCTGGTGCACCCCTTCATTAGCCAGGAGCCCGTGTTTTACCGGGCGGCGGCCGTGTGCTTGATGGCGGCGGGCCTGTTTTGGCAAATGAACGCCCTGAACAAAACCTACAGCACCCGCCTGAATTGCCCCCTGGCGTGGCACTACGACACGGCCCACTACGTATCGCTACGGCCCCTGCCCGCTGCCGTGCCCGTGGTCGTTACCGGCCAGGGCTGGCGCCTGTTGCAAGCCAACCTGGGCATGGGCCTGCACCCAGCCGAGCTGCACCCGGTGCCCCGCCCCGGCACCCGTTACCTGTCGGCCAGTACCTGGCAGCACAGCCTCCAAACGGCCCTCGAAGGCTTGCAAGTGGACGAATGGGCCAGCGACACCCTGCGCCTGACCTTTGACCGCTACGCCACGCGGCGGCTGCCGCTGGCGTTGGCCGCTCCCGACTCGGGCCGCGCGCCGGCCTACACAGCGCGCTTCGAGCCCGCCAGCCTGACATTTAGGGGCCCCGCCAGTGTGGTGGCGCGCTTGCCCAGCCCCTACCCGGTGGCCTTGCCGGCTGGCACGGGCCCCGGCGCGGCGCAGTTACCGGTGCGAGTTCCCGCCCTGGTGCAGCCCGCCGCCGCCCAAGTGCGCGCCGAACTACTGGCCCAGTAGCCGGGCCGGCGCGGTATCCATTAATTTTCTTGTTTGCGCATGTTACGCATCGGCATCACCGGCGGCATTGGATCAGGCAAAAGCCTGATAAGCCGTGTCTTTGGCCTGCTAGGCATCCCGCTGTATGATTCCGACCAGCGTGCCCGCTGGGTGATGGAGCACGATGGGCTGCTGCGTGAGCAACTGATGGTTGCCTTTGGTCCCGATGCTTATACCCCCGCCGGGCAACTCAACCGCCCTGCGCTGGCCCGCACCGTATTTACCGATCCTGCGCAGCTAGCACGGCTCAACGCGCTGGTGCACCCGCGGGTGGGCGAGGATTTTGCCTGCTGGGCCGCCGTGCAGCAAGCGGCCGGGGCCCCTTATATTTTGAAGGAAGCGGCGCTACTTTTCGAATCAGGGGCCTATAAAACGCTCGACTGCATCGTCACCGTGGCCGCGCCATTGGCTGTGCGTGAGGCCCGCGTGCTGCGCCGCGACCCGCACCGCACCGCCGCCGATGTGCAGGCCATCATCGGCAAACAGCTGGGCGAAGACGAGCGCCAGCAGCGCGCCCACTACCTCATTCACAACGATGACATCCAACTGGTGCTGCCCCAAGTGCTAGCCCTTGATGCGCAACTGCGGGCCCGGGCGCTCCAGCCACCGGGTGACTAGGGCCCCCAGCCGTTGCCTCAGCGGATGATGGGGCTGCGCTCGAAGGGCCGGTCGCGGTCGAACAGGAAGCGGTAAGTGGCGTGGGTTTTGCGGATTTTGGCCCCGATGGAGCGCGTGGTGACCAGCATCCGCGGGTTGAAATCGCCGATCCAGTTCATTTCAATATCGGTATAGCCGCCTGAAATGAAGCGCTTTTGCGCATCCAGAATCAGCGCCGAATCGAGGCCCGTGCCTTGGTGGGCTGGCACCACGCCGTAAATGATGCCGAGCAGTTTCTTGTCGCGGCTGCGGCCATAGCGCCACTGCTGCCACAGGAAGCGCACCTTGCCCAACAAGTTGAGCCGCCGGCCTACGTGCTTAAAGATCTGGTTCAGTTCGGGTAAGCTAAGAAAGAATGCCACCGGCTCGTCGTCGCAGTACGCAAAAGCTAGCAGGCGCTCGTCGAATACCGGCTTCATTTCGCGCACCAAATCGCGGGCCTGACCAAGGTTCATGGGCTTCACGCCCGCGTGGCGGCCCCAGGCCAGGTTGTACACGTGGTGAAAGTCCTGGGCCAGCTTCTCCGGGTCGGCTTTGCGGCCGTAGTCGAAGCGGTAGCGCGGGTCAGCCTCGAACCCGGCCAAGCGCTGAGCGAAGCTGGGATGCAACTCGGTGAGCACCGGCCGGGCGCAGGTGTACTGTTTGAAGTAAAGTTGAAACCCGTAGCCCTCAAACAGTTGCTGGTAGTACGGCGGATGCCAGAACATGCCGTAGTTGGGCTCCCACTCGAACCCGTCGATGAGCACGCCCCAAAACCGGTCACGCTCGCCGAAGTTGACGGGGCCGTCCATGGCCTGCATCCCGCGGGCCCCGAGCCAGGCACGGCCCGCATCGAACAGGTGCCGGGCCGCCACGGGGTCGTTGGGGGCCTCAAAAAAACCCAGGCCGCCGGTGGGCAGATCGGGGTTTTTCACGTCCACCGCCTCGCGGTTGAGGAAGGCAGCTACCCGGCCCACGGCGATGCCCTCGGCGTCGAGCAGCACCCAGCGCACGGCCTCGCCAGTGGGCAGGTTGGGGTTTTTGCGGGGGTCGAACACGGCCTCGATTTCGTTGTCGAGCGGGCCGATGTACTGCGGGCGGTGGCCGTGCAGGCGCTGCGGTACCGCCAAAAAGTGCCGGTGCCAAGCCAGCGAATCAACTTCGTGCAGGGTATAGCTCATTGGGGCAAAATTAATGCATTGGGGCCCCGGGGCGGGCAGCACCGCCACTCCGGGGGCCCCAAGCAAAACGCCCACCCGGCTGGAGGCCAAGTGGGCGTTGTAAAACTGGTGGGAGATAAAGGATTCGAACCTTCGACCCCCTGCGTGTGAAGCAGGTGCTCTAAACCAACTGAGCTAACCTCCCAGAAAAAACCGCCTAGAGGCGGCGGTGGCAGCCAAAGCGGCCGGGGTGGGAGATACTGGGTTCGAACCAGTGACCCTCTGCTTGTAAGGCAGATGCTCTGAACCAGCTGAGCTAATCTCCCGGGGTGTTTTTATTTGGGACTGCAAAGATGGGGGATTTTTCTTACCCATTCCAAACTGTTTGGGCCTCTGGAACTAATTTATGAGCCAGAGCAACGCGAATATTAGCCAACCAATTTGTTTTCAACTAGATAAATTTATCTTTTTTTACCGGCCTTGTCCCAATTCGGGGGCTCTAAAACGTAATTTTCCCGCTTGCGTTGAAGTACTCGGCAATTCTGCCCGCCTTTCTCCTTTCACTACTCATGGACACGCAGCTTTTAAAAAATTACTCGGAGGCCGAAAAAACGGCCTACTTGAGCGCCATCGCTAGCTTGGCCACGGCCGACCGGCAGGCTTCAGGTAATGAAAATGAGTTTTTGCAAGCCCTGGCTCAGCAAGCGGGCCTGTCAAATGATGCGACGCAGCAGGTGCTGGCTGCCGCTCAGGACTCGAACAACCAGACCATCCAAAGCAACTTGGATGTGCTGAAAAACAGCGATCTGCGCTTTTCGCTTATTACCGACCTCATCAGCTTTGCCCGCGCCGATGGGGCTTACTCCAACGACGAAGAGGCCATGGTGGGCAAAATGGCTGCTTACTTAGGCATTAATGCCGACCAAAAGCAAACCTTGGAAACGGTGGTGGACCAAGCCGCCACCGTGCCCCACGACCCGCAAGACCCGGCCAAAGAAGGCTTTTTTGACCGCATTGGTGACAAGCTTTCCGGCGTAGGCATTCCCAAAGGGGCCCTAATGGGAGGCCTACTCGGCGTGGTAGCCCCAATGGTGCTCTCGCGCATGGGTGGCGGTGGCAATAACCAGTCGACGGGCGGTGGCTTACTGGGCGGTAGCATGGGCGGCTTGCTCGGCGGCGCAGCCCAGGGCGGCATGGGTAGCATGCTGGGCGGCTTGCTAGGCAGTGTGATGGGCGGTGGCCAAGGTTCCGGCATGGGCTCGGCCATCGGCGGTGGCGGCCTGGGCTCGATGATGTCCATTCTGGGTGGTTTGGGTGGCCAGCCCAACTCGCAGCCGGCCAGCATGGGTGGCGGTGGCCTCGGCGGCCTGTTGAACGGCGGCATGGGCGGCTTGCTCAGCGGCATCTTTGGCGGCAATCGCTAGGGCCCTGAAGCTCTCAAATGCTTTGTACGCAAAAAAGCGGCTGCTCCTTGGAAGCGGCCGCTTTTTTGTTTTTCGGGCCCCTATGCGCTGGCTTTGACGAGGGTGGTTGTGGTGGTGCTGGCAAACAGGCCGCCTTCTTTTTCCACCACTTCCACAAGGCGGTAGTTGAGGTCTTCCTTCGTATCGAGGTATTCATCGTAACTGCTAGTCTCAATGAAGTACTGTACAGTTACTTCTTTGCCATTGGGTGTGAGGGCATTAAACTTCATTTGCACCTCTTGCGTCACAAGCGGGTGCTCTTGCACGGCGACGATGGCCCCAGCGATGATGGCGTGGAGCTGGGCACTGGTGGTGCGCTGGTCGAAAACGAGCGTGAAGCCTACGCGACGCGAGGTGCGCAGCGAGAGATTGTCGAGGGGCTTGTCGATCATGCTTTTGTTGGGCACGGTGAGGTAACTTTTTTCGGCCGTGCGCAGGCGAGTGCTGCGGAAACCAATTTTTTCCACCGTACCGCTCACGTCGCCGGCCGTTACCAAGTCGCCCACGCCGAAGGGCTGGTCAAGGAAAATGGTGAACGAAGCGAGCAGATTCTCCAGGCTTTCTTTGGCCGCAAAGGCCACAGCCAAGCCCCCAATGCCCAGGCCTCCAATCAGGGCCGTTACGTTCACACCGAATACTTGGCCCAGTGCCACCAGCAGCCCGATGACGGAAACGAAGACTTTCAATAAGTCTTTGGCGAAGGGCAAAAACTGGTTGTCGAGGCGGTTGGCCCCTTCGGCCTTCAATTCGGCGCGCCGCTGCACCACCAGCAGCGCAAAATCGATGAGCCGCGTAACGCCCCACACCACAGCGGCAATTACGCCCAAGTGAAACAGGCCCAGCAGCGCCACCTTGGGCCAAGGCTCAACGCCGGGCACGCCCTGCAACGGCAACGGGTAGCGAATCAGGCCAAAGGCGATGTAGAACGTTACTAAAAACAGCAAGATGCTCAGGGGTTGGATGAGCAAATCATGCAGTTCTGTTTCGCTCACGCCGGCCGTGTAGCGCTTGGTGAGACGAAACAGCGCGGCGCTGACTAAACGCGAGAGCAGTCGGTTGAGGCCCGCGCCGAACACGAGCACTAGCAAGGCCCACACGTAGTCGATCAACTCGTTGCCCAGCACCTCGCGGTGCAGAAAAGGGGGTATTTCCATACTTTTATCTAGCGAAAACTAAACCGCCGCTAGGTACTAGTACGGGCCTAAGCGCGGACCTGTTGGTTTTGAGAGCTGGTGGGGCCCCGCCGCCGGGGCTTCCGAAGGGCTTGGCCCAAATGTTATACCATCGCACACCCGAACCATATGCCAGAAGATATTGTATTAAGCTTATTCTAGATTAATAGAATAACTAGGCCCATTAAATTACTGCATGAAACCTCTTCTTTCGCGCGTTGAAGCGCAGCAACTGGACCGCGCCGCGGCCATGCTAAAAGTACTTTCTCACCCTAAGCGCTTGGCCATCGTCGATTTGCTCGGCAAAGGCAAAGGCAAAGACAACCAGCTGTCTGTCACCGATATTTACCAAGCATTGGATCTGCCGCAAGCCATTGCTTCGCAACACCTGATCACCCTCAAAGACCGGGGCGTGCTGAAATCGACCAAAGTGGGCACCAAAATTTATTACTCGCTGGCCGTGCCCCAACTGCTGAAAGTTATCGATACGCTGGAAGACTACTCGGGCAAGGTGTAGTGCGTTGACGCTAGCTTACCGCCCAAAAAGGCCGCCCCAATGGGTGGCCTTTTTGCGTTTTATAAATTATTTTTTAGACAGCTAAGCAACCGGCTGGCGCTCGAGGTCGAAGAAATTGCTGAGAAGTTCCATCAGTTGGCCGGCTTCGGCTTCATCGCGTTTGCAGGCGGCCTTGAGGTGCAGCACTTGCTGCTTAAGCACCTTCTGCATCAGCGAGCGGGTCACCTCGTCGAGCAGCTTGCTTTCGGCAGGGGTGGCTTTTTTCTGGTAACGGTCCAACTCTTCGAGGCGCAGCTGCTCCAAAGTCGCCTTCACCTTTTGAATGATGGGCGACACCAGCATTTCCTTGGCCCAGCTTTGCATGCCGGCGATGCTTTCGGCAATGATGGCGCGCACCTGGGGCACGGCGGCCAAGCGCGTTTCTAGCGCCGCGGAGGCTTTGCTCTGGATGGCGTCAACGTTGTAGACTAGCACACCGGGCACCAGTTCTACGTCGGGAGCAACGCTGCGGGGCACGCTTAGGTCGATGAAGAACTTGAAGCTCAGCACGTCGAGGTGCTGCACCAGCTCGGTGGTGAAGAATGGCTCGCTGCGGTTGATGGACGAAATGATTACGTCAGCGTCGCGCAGGGCCCCCGTCAGATCTTCAAAGTTGACTACCTTGAGGTCACCGCATTCCTCGGCTAGCGCATCAGCCTTACTGCGAGTGCGGTTGCAAAGCGTGACGCTGGCGAAGGCCTTACTGCCGGCTAAATGGCGGCACACATCGGCCCCAATTTCACCCAGGCCCACTACCAATACGCGGGGGTTAGCCACATCAGCGGTCAGCTCCTCGGCTAGCTCTACAGTAGCGTAGCTCATGGACGCGGCCCCGTCGCGGAAACGCGTTTCGGTTTGCACGCGCTTATTAGTAAAGAAGATAGTATGCAGCAGGCGGTGCAGGAAGGGCCCCGCAGCGTCGGCGTCGGCCGACCACTGGTATGCCATTTTCACCTGATTGCTGATTTGCAAATCGCCCACTACTTGGGCGTCGAGGCCCATGGCCACGTCGAACAAGTGCTGCACAGCTCCGTCGGCCGCAGTGAGTAAATCAAAATAAGGCAGGAAATTACCTACGTCGGGCCGGCCTTTTAGGGCCCCCAGCGCGAGGATGACGTCGCGGCTGCGGTCGTCGTCGGCCGCGTAGTACACCTCGGTGCGATTACAGGTGCTGAGCACAAGCAGATCGGATAGACCCAACTCGTGGCGCAGCGTATTCAGGAAACGGCGACAAGCGGCTTCGTCCAGGGCCAGCAACTCGCGGATAGCGAGGGGAGCTTTTTTGAACGAGAGGCTAACGGCCTTAAACGGGTGGGACATAGGGAAGCCGGGAGGAGACCGGGCCACAAAATTACGGCTGGATTGACGAAGATTAAAACAGCTTAATTGCTCATAGGGTTCGGGCCCGGCAACGCGTTTATTTACCCGACGAACCACCGGATATTCTGGCTGAACGGCGGCCGTACATTTGCACTATGCCTGTACCCACCCTGCCAGCGGCCCTGCCCGTTCCCATCCTTGCTGCTGTAGCTGCCAACCCCGAAACACCCCCGGGACCCCAGATGGCAGTGCCCACACCAACGCCCGCCGCAGCCTGGGGCTTGTTGCTGCTGCTGGCCACCATTTGGGGCACGTCGTTCATCCTAATGAAGAAGGGACTACTCGTGTTTTCGGCCCTGGAGCTAGGGGCCTGCCGCGTGAGCGTGGCAGCGCTGCTGCTGCTACCGTTTGCCTTGCGCCATGTGGGCCGCGTCGAGCACAGCCGCTTTAAGTGGTTGGCGCTGAGTGGCGTGGTTGGCACACTGCTGCCAGCGTTCCTGTTTGCCTACGCCGAAACGCGGCTGGCCTCTGGGCTGGCGGGTGTGCTCAACGCCCTCACGGCGGTGTTTGCGCTGCTGGTGGGGGCCCTGCTGTTTGGGCAACGCCTCACGGGGGCCCGCACGCTGGGCGTGGGCCTGGGCCTGCTGGGCACGGTGGTGCTGATGGGCCTGGGTGGCGCCGGTGCAGCCACCCAGGCCACTGGCGCGAGCAATGCTTGGTACGGCCTCTACATCGTGGCAGCTACCGCTGGCTACGGATTGAGTGTAAATGTGATAAAATATAAATTAAGCGGCCTCCAGCCGCTTACCGTTACGGCAGTATTGCTGTTGCTCATTGGGGGGCCAGCGCTGGCTTATTTGCTGTTGGGCACTGCGTTTGTGCACAAGCTGGCGGTGGTGCCGGGGGCCTGGACGGCGCTGGGCTACATTGCGCTGCTGGCCACCATGAGCACAGCAGTGGCCATGGTGCTGTTCAACAAGCTGCTCCAGCAGTCTACGGCACTGTTCGCCTCGTCTAGCACGTACCTCATCCCCATCGTGGCGCTGAGCCTGGGGGCCCTCGACGGCGAGGCGTTCAACCTATGGCACGCGGCGGGCATGGCCATCATTTTGGCCGGGGTGTTCGTCATCCACCGCGCCAAGTAGGGCCCCGGCAAGCATTCGCAGCGCCCCTTGAGGCTCCGGCAGGCTATTGCTGTTGCAGGTGCAGCGCCAAGTGCGCGTAGTTGGGCAAAATGACGAAGCTGTGGACGACGAAGCCAGTTTCCGCAGCATTGGGCTTTCGCTGGCCAGCGCCTCGGCTACCGGCTCGCTTTCGAAATCGCACGGGCCGTTAGGGCCCCAGCCGAGCACGGCGTCAAACCGAGTGAAGAATTGTTTTTAGGCTGGGTGATGGGCAGCGCCGGGCAGTGGGGGCTGGGCCCATGTGGCTTGTAGCGCGTGCACCGCGGCGAGAACTGGGAAGCGATAGTCCAGAACAAACACTGAAAATCCTTGACATTGGCTGGCCACGCTGTTTTGAAGGCATTGCCTAGGCCATAATTTTACAGTCATGCTTACTTTTAGAATACTTGCGGGAGCGGGGCTGTTGCTTTGCGGGGGTGCGGCCTTGGCGCAAACCGCGCCGGGAGCCCGGCTCGATTCCGTGGCCCATGCCCAAAGCGTAGTGGCCTTTCAGCGCAGCTTGAACCGCGAATTCAGCGACTCCCTCGAATCGCCGTTGTCGCCGGCGGCGCGGCGGGCGTTTCGGGTCCTGCCCTATTACCCAGGGGGCTACCGCTACTACGTGGCCGCCCGACTGGTGCGCGACTCTACAACAGCGCCCTTTGCCATGGCCACTAGCACGGCCCGGCGGTCCACGTACCGCAAGTACGGCGACCTATACTTCACGCTGGCGGGCAAAGCTTTGAAATTAAGCGTGTACCAAAACCTGGAACTGATGACGCGGCCCGGCTTGACCGATTATTTATTTGTGCCGTTCACGGACCTCACCAACGGCCACGGCAGCTACGGCGGTGGACGCTACCTCGACCTACGCGTGCCCCCGATTGGCAGCCGCACCGTGTTGCTCGATTTCAACCGCGCCTACAATCCCTCGTGCGCCTACAGCACGGCCTACTCCTGCCCCGTGCCGCCGGCCGAAAATCGGCTGGCGGTAGCCATTCCAGCCGTGGTGCAGAGCGACCACTGAGGCCCCGGCCATGGGGGCCCTACGCGGCCGTGTTCAGGCGCGAGTGTTTGTGGCCGTAGCCAAAGTACACCACCAGCCCAACCAGCAGCCAAGCGAAGAACAGCACCCAGTTGCTGATGCCGAGCTGCGTCATCAGGTACAGGTTGATGAGCAGTCCCAAGGTGGGCAGCAGCGAGAGGTTCTTCTGGAACGACACCACGGCCAGGCCCCCGCAAAACAGCAGGAACACGAGCATCGGAATCTGGTGGCGGAAGCCCTCGTAGCCTTCGCCAAAGCTGGCCAGGTGGGCAAAGGTGCGCACCTCGGCCTGGTTGTAGCGCCACAGCAGGGCCCCACCAATCACCAAAATGGCCACCACCAACCACTTGCCGTTGATGTACGGCACCGTGAAGCGGGCTTCGGAACGGCCGTAGGGGTCGATGATGAGGATGCCGCCGCACACCAGCGCGAAGGCGAACAATGTGCCGATGCTGGTGAGGTCCACCACCAAGTCCATGTTGAGCACCAGGGCCGGAACGCCCACGAAAATGCCCGTGACGATGGTGGCAAACGAGGGCGTGTGGAAGCGCGGGTGGATGCGGGTGAACACGCCGGGCAGCAGGCCGTCGCGCGCCATCGTGAGCCAAATGCGCGGCTGCCCCAGCTGAAACACCAACAGCACCGAAGCCATGGCAAACACAGCGCTCACAGCCACCAGGCCCGAGAGGCGCGGCAGGCCCACGCGGGCAAACACAAACGAGAGCGGGTCGCCCACGCCCAGTTCCGTGTAGCTTACCATGCCGGTGAGCACCAGCGTGATGACGACGTACAGCACCGTGCAAATGATCAGGGCGTACATCATGGCCCGGGGCAGGTCGCGCTGCGGGTTTTTGCATTCTTCGGCCGTGGTGGAAATGGCATCGAAGCCAATGTAGGCGAAGAACACCGCCGACACGCCTTTAAGCACGCCGCCCACGCCGTGGGGCGCAAACGGGTGCCAGTTGGCCGGCTTGATGTAGAAGGCCCCCACGGCGATAACCACCGCCACCACGATCAACTTCAACACCACCAGCAGGTTGGAGGCGTACTTGCTCTCCTTGATGCCGACGTAAACCAGGACGGTGATGAGCACCGTGATGCCGAAAGCTGGTACGTCGGCCACCAGGTGCCAGTCGCCGAAGAGCACCGGTGCCGAGTTCCAGATTTTGTAGCCTTCGAGCTGGGCCGGTGTGGCCTGGGCCAGCGGCAGGTGGGCTTCCATGAGGGCCACCACGGCCGCGTAGCCCTGGTAGGCGCCCTGGGCCCCGGTGCTGAGGTAGGCCGGAATGTGCCACCCGATGCCGTCCATCAGCCCGGTGAAGTAATCGCTCCACGAGATGGCCACCACGATGTTGCCCACCGCGTACTCCATGATCAGGGCCCAACCGATGATCCAGGCCGCCAGTTCGCCGAACGAGGCGTAGGCGTAGGTGTAGGCCGAGCCGCTGACCGGGATGGTGGCCGCAAACTGGGCGTAGCACAGGGCCGAAAATGCGCACGCCACCGCCGTGAACACGAACAGCATCGATACGGCAGGCCCCCCGTCGAGGCTGGCTTTGCCGATGGTGCTGAAAATGCCCGCCCCGATGATGGCCGCAATCCCCAGCCCGGTGAGGTCGCGCACAGTGAGGTGGCGTTCAAGGCCACCGCCGGGGCCCTCGTGGTTGGCGGGCGGGTTTTGCAGGATGGCCGCAATGGTTTTGCGACGGAAAAGAGAAGTCGAAGGAGGCATTCGGCCAAGAAGAAGGAAGTTGGGCAGGCGAATTAGCGAGCGGGCAAGTTACGGCTAGGCCGTGCTCGGCGGGACAATTCTGGGTGATAACGCAGTGCGCTGGGCGGGCAAAGAATCTGGTGCTCTGCACCGCAACCCTCACGGGTGGCTGCTTTCTCGGCCCGAAAAGTTGGGCCCTGGGCCGCAACGCTTACCGGTGCTGAAAGCTAGACGGCCAGCGCACCCTTTTGCAGCGTGGCCCGCGTGCACCACGCAATTGCTTGTGCACAACCCCACCTAAAAACGCGCCGATTATTGACGCTCCACCAACAAGCATCATTCGGTATTTGCACGGGTATTTGTGCTAAAAACTCATGTATTAATTCTCAGGTTATTGGTCATAGATGAAAAACTCATTATATCTTAACAATAAAAAATTTATTATTGCATACCATTTACATCCCAACAATTTTTTGCATTAAAACCTCAAAGTCTAAATAAAAACAAGGGGTTTTTTGCATTTTTTATTCATTTTCAAATTGCTTATGATTCCCAGTCCTATTCACCTAGCGGCAGCTTTTGATCAAAATTACGTGACGCCTTTTTATGTGCTGGTAACGTCAATTTTCCACAACAATCCCGCAAATCGTTTCCATATTCATAGCATCGCTACCGGTGTAAGCGAGCAGGAAAGAGAAGAAATACGGCAGTACGTGCAGCGGCACGATTCAGCAATTTCTTTCTATGAACTTACTCCCGGATCCTTGAAAGGACTGATCGAGCCCAAGCAATCGTACTTAAGCTTAGCTGCTTACTACCGACTCTTTTTCCCTGCGCTGGTACCCGCCGATGTGGAAAAACTGTTGTACTTGGATACCGATATCGTAGTAGTCGGCAACTTAGCTGAATTGTATAATACTGACCTAAGCGGTTACCCCGCGGGGGCAATTGCTGAAGTAAGCGCTACCAAAAACCGTCCCGATTTAGGCATATACGAAATCGGCACTTACTTTAATTCTGGGGTCCTGTTGATGAACATTCCAGAGTGGAGGAAACAAAGAATATCGGAAAGGGCAATTCAATTTATCCACGAATTCCCCGAGAAAATAGTTTGGATAGACCAGGATGCGTTGAACGTAGCGATGATGGATAATTATGTAAAGCTGGCCGCCAAATTCAACGTCATTCCTTCGGACATACCCAAGGGCTTACCGAAGAGCAAATACCTTGAATTTTTAAAAGATAAAACCATTATCCATTATACTTTAAAGGAGCACAAACCGTGGAATGTTAGGGGCAAGAACAAGTTTCGGCACTTATACCACGACTACCGGAAGCAGTCGCCCCGGGCGCACGAAAAGAAATACAAGGATTTTCAACTAACGCCCGGCACGGTGAAAACGGTGATAAAGGTGCGGGTGTTGGAAGCCTTGCTGAACTACCCAACTGCGGTCCACATCATGAGCTGGCTACTAGTCGAAGACGCTAGCAACTGGTTGTAGCGCTGCCCGTGTAAGTACGAGTTGTTATGTATCATTCAGCGGCCGTATGCAATTGGGGAAGCTGCGGCATCAAAAGGAACGTCTTGCCTTCTGTCCTATGGTACCGCGCTTTGCTTCCGTCCACATCCCAACGCTCTGCACTGAAAGCTGAGCCGCTATGACGCCCCGGGGCCCCGGCCGCCACTGCGCTGCCTGCCAGCAAACGGTGGTGTACTTCCCGCAGATGAGCGAAGCCGAAATTCTGGCCGCGTTGGGACAAGCGGCTGGCCGCACCTGCGGGCGCTTCCGGGCCGAGCAACTGGCGCGGCCGCTGCTGCCATTAGCGGCCCTTTTGCTACGCGGTGTGAAGACAAGCTCGGTAGACTTTCCCAAACTTTTCCGCCCCGAAAAGCCTTTTCCCGGGGTATGAAATTTTTGTCTTTTGCCCTGGGTTTGCTGCTGGTTTCGGCGTGTTCCACCTTCAGGCCTACGCCCACCACGCGCTTCAACCCAACGGCTACCCGCGCCGAGCTGCCCCGCGAGGAGGCCGTGCACCCCAAAAACTCGCTGGAGTGGTGGTACCTCACCGGCCACCTTACCGACCAGGCCACCGGCGAGCAATTTGGGGTGGAGTACGTGTTTTTCCACTTTAACCTAAAGGACGGCAAGGACGACTACCAGATGGTGAACATGGCCCTGACCGACCCACAGGGGCAACAGTTTCGCTACGACTACAAGCTGGGCAAGCTGCCGCGCTTGCTCACCGACTCGCTGCCTGTGCGCCTGCGCGAACACAAGGGGCCCCAGGTCTGGAAATTTGACGGGCAGGAGGGCCGCTACCAGCTGCAAGCTGCCTTCACCGGCAAGCAAAACGCTGGCTACGCCCTCGACCTGCGCACCACGCCCGCCAAGGCCGTGATGCTGCACGGTGGCGGCACGGGCTACGAAAACTACGGCGGCGGCATCATGGCCGGCTACTACTCGTACCCGCGCCTAGCTACCACGGGCACCCTCACGGTGGGCGGCAAAATTCACCAAGTGACCGGTGAGCTGTGGTACGACCGGCAATGGAACTGCACCAGCATTGTGAGCAAGGGCGTGGGCTGGGACTGGCTCAGCATCCAACTCGACCAGCCTCGCGAAGAGCTGATGCTGAACACGCTGCGCAACTCCGAAACCGGCCAAACCCTCAATAACGGTACCTTTGGCGGGGCCGACGGCCAGAACCTGCACCTCACGGGGCCCGACTTCCAGCTCACGCCCCTCACGTACTGGACCAGCCCGAAATCGAAGAAGAAGTACCCCACCAAGTGGCGCGTGCAAGTGCCCGGCCAGGACTACGACCTCACCGTGGAGCCCTTGGTGCCCAACCAAGAACTGGCCCTGCGCTTCTTCCACGCCTTCACCTTGTACTACTGGGAGGGAATGTGCCGCGTGACCGGCACCCACAACGGCCAGCCCGTGACAGGCAAGGCCTACGTTGAAATCACCAACCGCTGATACCCGCTCAGTCGTTGCCAATAAAAACCAACAGCCGTTCCGCCAGCCAATTGGGCCAGCAGAACGGCTGTTGGTTTTTATTGGCAACCGAAACGGCCTTACGGGCGCGGGGTCTTCAGCGAGTCGGGACGGGTGGCGCGCTCGTTGATCAGCTGGCGGGCCGTCACGTCCTTTTCGACGGTGATGTAATCGGGGCGCCTGACGGTGGCGCCAAGGATTTTCACGGTGGGGCGGATGGCAATCGTCACGCGGGTGGGTTGACGGTTGCGATCAGCAAGGCCCAGAGCAAAGTTGCCCACCGATTCAAGGCCGCCGTCGGCAATGGCTTTGCGCACGTCGGCGTTCACGGGCACCGTGGCAATGGCCGTGCTGTTGGGGCCCACCTCGATGCGCTGGGTAGTAGCCCCGGTGGCCACCTCGTTGCCATCGAGCATAATCTTGTAATCCAACGCGTTGAGAGCCGCCACTTCGTTGTTAGGGTTCGTTACTTGTAGGTTCACGCGCATGTTCAGGGGTAGCGAGCCGGTGGCGTAGGCGGCCACAATGCGGGCGCGGGCGCCGCCGCTCAAGTCAGCGGCCGAGCGCACGTTGGTCACGTCCACGCCGCCGAGCGTGGCTTGCTCGATGGATTGCAGCTTGAACTCGCACTCCTTGAAGTTCTTGGCCTCTTCTTTTTGCTGGCTAAGACCGGCGCAACTGCTGGCGAACAACGCAGTCCCAAGCAGAGCGGCGGGTAAATAGGGGCCCGAAAGCCGCGAAAACGAAAAAATAGCCACGAGAAAATGAGCGAATTGAAAATAAAGGATACAAAAAAACGGCCTCCCCGCACTGGGAAGGCCGTTCAAATACTAGCAGCTATGCGCGGACTACCAGGCGCTCGTCGGGCGTGGCTTGGCGGCCGCCGAAGCCAGCGGCCGCGGCGCCCAGCACCATGCCGATAAAGGCGAAGATGGCGGCCTTCGACAAGCCCGAGGCGGCGGCGTCACCGGCCTGGCGGGCCTTGAGGGCGGCGGCGTCCTTGGCTTCTTTCAGCTTGGCCTGGGCCTGCTTAGCGGTGCTAATCCAGTTATCCACAATTTGTTCGGACTCGGCGCGGGTCTTGCCAGTGCGCTTCATCACCACGTTCACGGCGGCGTCGCGGTCAGCGGCGTTGCCAATGTTTTCAGCCTTCGACGTCAGGTTGTCAATTACTTGGTCGAAGTTGTCACCGGCGTCCTGGGGGTCGGCAGCGCTTTGGCCAGCTTCGTTTTTAATGGTGCGGCCAGCGGCGCGGGCCTGGCCTTCGAGGGCCCCGGGCTGCAGGTCGGCTTTGCCAGTTTGGCGCAACAGCTGGCGGGCTTCGTGCTTCACGTCGTTCAGGTCGATGCCCTGATCTTTTAGCTCGCTTTTGATGGCGTCGCCGGCCTGGGGAGCCACGGAGGCAATGCCGCTACCGGCGGCGGAGAGGGCCCGGCCGGCCACGCCGCCCACGCCACTGATGATGCCACCCACGGCCGTAGTGAGCAAATAGAAGGTGAACAGCGTCACCAAGCCCCAGCTTAGCAGGCCGTGCAACAGGCCGTCGACGCGGCGCGGGGCCCCAGCCAAGCGGCCGGCCACCATGCCGCCCACGTACAGCGCCACCAAGGTGCTGATGCCGTACCAAATAACGGCGCCCGTACCGAGGCCGCTTACCGGGTTTCGCTCCTGCAGGGGGTCCACGGTGCTCAAGCCGATGCCCACTCCGAGCAGGCTTAGGCCCAACTGGGTGGCGAGGGCCAGCAGTGCACCAGCAAAAACGGCACCCCAGGAAATGCGCTTGTGTGGCGCGGCGTGGGCTGGCGCCAGTTGGGTGGGATAATCAGGGTTCATGACAAAACAGTTTATGCGAACGCTTATGGCTCGCTTATGGAAAAATGCCCCGCCTAGGGGGCGAGGCCTAATATCGTAAAGCAGCTTACGCCCAAAACTTGGAATAGTTATTTATTTTCTTGTGAAATTTCATAAACTCCACAGTAACCCAATAATGGATTATTTGCTGGAAACTCGCCTCCGAAAACGGACCGCACCGGGCCTTACGTGCCCTGTGCCCACGCGGTGCCCAGGCAGCCACGACCACCGAGCCTTTCCCTCAGTTTTATCGTTTTTTATAAGTAATACTCACTGGTTCAGCACGATGCGGAACGTGGTGCCACGGCCCTGCTCGCTCCACTTCACGAAGAGCTTGCCTTCGTGGTAATTTTCGATGATGCGCTTGGCCAAGGCCAGACCTAGGCCCCAGCCGCGGCGCTTGGTGGTGAAGCCGGGCAAGAACACACTTTCGAGCTTGTTTTTGGGAATGCCCTTGCCCGTGTCGGTGATGTCGACGGCCACTTGGCGGCCGGGCGTAGCGCGGCGGTACCAGCTGCGGCGCACCCGCACCCGGCGCAAGTGCAACGTGATGGCGCCGCGGCCTTCCATGGCATCGACGGCGTTTTTGCAAATGTTCTCCACCACCCAGTCGAACAGCGGCACGTTCACGCGGGCCGGCGTGTCGAGTGGCAAGTCGCTTTCGATGGTGAACTTGACCTTGCGCGACACCCGGCTTTCGAGGTAGGCGATGGCGTTGCGCGTGACTTGCAGCAGGTTTTCGTCGTTGAGCACCGGCACCGAGCCGATGTTGCTGAACCGTTCGGTGATGATTTCCAGCCGCCGGATGTCCTTGCCCAGCTCCTCGATAATGGGCTCGTCGGCGAAGCGCTCCGACTCGCGCAGGTAGCTCTGCCAGCCCACCAGGCTGCTGAGCGGCGTGCCCAGCTGGTGGGCCGTTTCTTTGGCCAGGCCCACCCACACGCGGTTTTGCTCGGAGCGCTTCGAGTAGCTGAAGGCGAAATAGGCCATCACGGCCAGCGAGCTGATGACGCCGAGCTGCACCAGCGGGTAGGTGCGCAGTTGGGCCAGCAGTTTCGAGTCGTTGTAGTAAATGTAGTCGCGGGCCCCGGCGGCGTATTCCACCACGATGGGCGGGTGGCGCTCCTTCATCAGGGCCAGCTCGTGGCGCAGGCGAAACACCGAATCGGCCGGCGCCAAGTGGTGCGGCAAGTCCACATTGCGGGCCCCGCCGATGACACCCGCCTCGTTGGTGAAGATGATGGGAATCGTCTTGTTGACGTTGATAATTTGCTCTTGCACGAAGATGAGGCCCCCCTCCTCCTCCGTGTTCACGATGTAGCGCTGGGCCTTGGCGTACAGCTCAATCTGCTCCTGCTCGCGCCGGGCCACCTGCCGCACCAAGATGTTGGTGTACACCACCGTGGCCGCCCCGATGAGCAGGGCCCCCACGGCCACCAGTATTTTAACGCGGGATTTCTGGTCGTAAATTGGAATCATCAACGGGTTGTCAAGAACGAACAAAGAACGTCATGCTGAGCCTGCCGAAGCATCTCTCCCGCGGCAGCAACCAATCGATTGGAACACTTGCGGGAGAGATGCTTCGGCTGCGCTCAGCACGACGTTCTGGATGGCCCGCCGGGGCCCCTACCCCACCAGCACGGCTTCGCTGCGGGCAATTTCGGCCATGATTTCGTACACCGCCTCCGGCGTTTCGGCGTCTACGAGGCGGGTGCGCCAGGCCTTGGCGCCTTCCAGGCCGCGGAAGTAGTGGGCGTAGTGGCGGCGCATTTCGAAGATGCCCACCCGGGGCCCCTTCCACTCCACGCTGCGGTCGAAGTGCATCTGGCACATGGCCACGCGCTCTTCCAGCGTGGGCGGGGCCAGCAGGGCCCCGGTGGCCACGTAGTGCTTGATTTCGCGGAAAATCCAGGGGTAGCCGATGCTGGCGCGGCCCACCATCACGCCGTCCACGCCGTAGCGGTTTTTGTACTCCAACGCCTTTTCGGGTGTGGTGATGTCGCCGTTGCCGAAGATGGGGATGTGGATGCGCGGGTTGTCCTTGATCTTGGCAATCAGCCGCCAATCGGCCTCGCCCTTATACAGTTGCACCCGCGTGCGGCCGTGCACCGTGAGGGCGGCAATGCCGATGTCTTGCAGGCGCTCGGCCACTTCCTCCACGTTTTTGGTGCCCTCGTCCCAGCCCAGGCGGGTTTTCACCGTCACGGGCAAGTGCGTGTTGCGGATGACGGCGGCCGTCATTTCCACCATCTTGGGCACGTCGCGCAGCAGGGCCGCGCCGGCGCCGCGGCAGGCCACCTGCTTCACCGGGCAGCCGTAGTTGATGTCGATGAGGTCGGGGCCCGCCTCGGTGCTGATGGCGGCGCACTCGCCCATCGTTTCCACGTCGGAGCCGAAGAGTTGGATGCCGATGGGCCGCTCGTAGTCGAACACGTCCAGCTTCTTGCGGCTCTTGGCCGCCGCCCGGATGAGGCCCTCCGACGAGATGAACTCGGTGTACATCAGGTCAGCCCCGTTGGCCTTGCACACGGCGCGGAAGGGCGGGTCGCTCACGTCCTCCATCGGGGCAAGCAGGAGCGGAAAATCGGGAAGCTGGATATTGCCTATCTGGACCACGGGGAATAGCAGTTTTTGACCGTCGTGCTTAGCTGGCGTCCGCGCAGCCGGCGCACGACGGCCTGATTGGCTTGCTTTGACCAAGCCTAAATTAAATGTGCGGTAAATTTACGACCTCCCGAACTTGCCCGCCGCCATGAAAGGTTTCCCTGCCCGCCCCATGCACCCGCTTTTGCAAATCCTGGTGCTGGTGGGCCTGGCCTTCGGCGGGTTGTGCCTGGGCAGTTTTGTGGGCCTGGTGCTCGCCACGCAACTGTACGGCTACTCGCTGGCCGGCTTCGCGCAAATCAGCGCCAACCCCGCCGGTAGCCCCCACGGCTGGGCCGTGCTGATGCTCTTGCAGGGCCTCTCGCTGGCCGGCTTGGGGGCCGGCGCGGCCCTGATGCCGGCCGTGGTGGGGGCCCCGTGGGCCCGCTACTTTGCGCCGCGCCGCCTGGGCAGCGCGGGCTGGCCGCTGGGCGCCGGGGCCCTCATCCTGGTCATCGTGCCGCTCATGTCGGTGCTGGTGGCGTGGAACGCGGGCACGCACTTCCCCGCGTTTCTGCACGACTTTGAGTTGTGGGCCCGGGCCAAGGAAGACCAGGCCGGGGCCCTCACCAAGTTCCTGACGCAGTTCGGCACCGCGGGCCGGCTGCTGGTGGGCGTGCTCGTCATTGCCGTGGTGCCGGCCGTGGCCGAGGAGCTGGTGTTCCGGGGCGTCATCCAGCAGAACCTGGTGCGCTGGTTTGGGTCGCGGCACGCGGGCGTGTGGGTGGCAGCGGCCATTTTCAGCGCCATTCACTTCCAGTTTTTCGGGTTTGTGCCGCGCTTCGTGCTGGGCCTCATCCTGGGCTACTTATACGAGTGGAGCGGCAACATCCTGGTGCCCATGGCCGCGCACTTCACCAACAACGCCTTCCAGCTGGTGCTGCTGTACCTGGTGCAGGGCGGGGCCTTCGGCTGGAACACGGCCTTCGACCCCGACAGCACCGAGGCCCTGCCCTGGCCGCTGGCCCTGGCGTCGGCCGTGCTGGCGGGCGGGCTGCTGTGGGGGCTGCGCCAGCGCATGGGGGCCCTGGGGGCCCCGCGCCAAATGCGCACCGTCAGCCGCCTGGGCGTGGCGGTGGGCCCCGGCCCCGCCGTGCCGTAATTTGGCGTCCTTTCCCGCCGCTCCTTTTCGCTTTCGCTTTTGAACCCCGACCTGCCCCCCGCCGACGCCCTGCCCCCCACCAAGCGCATCCGCAGCAACCTGCGCCTGCGCGTCATCTGGGGCACCATCGCGGCGGCGCTGCTCATCGGCTGCACCTACGGGGGCCCCATCTCGTTCGGGTTGTTTTTCGCCGCGGTGCAAGCCGTGATGCTCAAGGAGTTCTACCGGATCATGCGGGCGGGTGGGTACGCACCGGCCAAATGGATTGGGATTGCGGCAGGAACAGTGTTGTTCATCGGCACTTTCTGGTTGGCTTTCGATGGGTTCAAGAGCCTTGATTCATGGGAGGATGCTATTAGTGCTATAACCGCTTTGATATCGATTGAAACGCTTTGGCGCGGGTTAGCAATTGCGTTGCCTGTTGTGCTGTTGATCCGAGAAATTCTGGTGTGGCCGCGCTACGCACAGCCGTTTGCTAATGCCGCCGCCGTGGTATTCGGCATCATGTACGTCAGCATCCCGATGACTTTGCTGATTGTCATTGCTTATGGGAGTGGCCACTACGACCCGCGCCGCGTCTTCTGCCTCATTGTCCTCGTGTGGGCGGCCGACACGGGGGCCTACTTCGCCGGCAAAAACTTCGGCAAGCACAAGCTAGCCCCCAGCATTTCGCCGGGCAAAACGTGGGAAGGCTGGGCCGGGGGGGCCCTACTAGCGCTGGCCACGGGCTGGGCGTTCGGGCAGTTCGTGCCCGACATTCCGCTGACGCACCGGCTGGTGGCGGCGGGCGTGGTGGCGGTGTTCGGGCCCCTGGGCGACTTGGCCGAGTCGATGCTCAAGCGCAGCGCGGGGGTGAAGGATTCGGGCACCTTCCTGCCCGGCCACGGCGGGCTGCTCGACCGCTTCGACGCATTCTTGCTGGTGCTGCCGGTGCTGGTGTTGCTGCAATTGTTGGCGGGGTAATTGCGGAGCGGCGGCGGAGCTATACTATACTAACAATCGTTCGTATACGGGGCAGAGTCAGTACCTTTGCGCCGCCAAAACGTACTTCCTTTATCCCACCCAACAACCTTCATTAACCCCATTATTAATCATGGCTGCCCATACCGTTTATAAAGAGCCCGCGCCCCTCATCGACCGCGAAAACCCGCTGGAATCGATGATGTCCCGCTTCAACGTTGCCGCCGAAATCCTCGGCCTCGACGAAGAGACCTACAACGTCCTCAAAACCCCGGACAAGCAGGTAATCGTGCACATCCCCGTCACGATGGACAACGGCAAGGTGCGCGTGTTCGAGGGCTACCGCGTCATTCACAACACCATCTTGGGCCCCTCGAAAGGCGGCATCCGGTACGACAAAAACGTGTACCTCGACGAGGTGAAGGCCCTGGCGGCCTGGATGACCTGGAAGTGCGCCGTGGTGGACATTCCTTACGGTGGCGCCAAAGGCGGCATTATCTGCGACCCGACCACGATGAGCGCCGGCGAAATTGAGCGCATGACCCGCGCCTACACGCTGGCCCTCAAGGACGTGTTCGGGCCCGACCGCGACATTCCGGCCCCCGACATGGGCACGGGGCCCCGCGAAATGGCGTGGCTGATGGACGAATTCTCGAAGACCGTGGGCATGACGTCTTCGGCCGTCGTGACGGGCAAGCCCCTGGTGATGGGCGGCTCGCTGGGCCGCACCGAGGCCACCGGCCGTGGCGTGATGGTGTCGTGCCTGGCCGCGATGGTCAAGCTGGACATGAAAATTGAGGACACGTCGGTGGCCATTCAGGGCTTCGGCAACGTGGGCTCTTGGACGGCCAAGCTGATGTTCGACAAGGGCTTGAAAATAAAGGCCGTGTCGGATATATCGGGAGCGTACTGGAACGACAATGGCATCAACATCGACGAGGCCATTGCCTACAAAAACGCCCACAACGGCCAGCTTGAAGGCTTCCCCGGCGCTACTCCCATCGACCCCGACGAATTGCTTATTTCGGACGTGGACGTGCTGGTGCCCGCGGCGGTAGAAGATGTAATCACCGAGCACAACGCCCCTTACATCAAGGCCAAGCTGATTGTGGAAGGTGCCAACGGCCCCACAGCCGCGTCGGCCGACCCCATCATTTACGAGAAAGGCATTTCGGTGGTGCCGGACATTCTGGCCAATTCGGGCGGCGTGACGGTGAGCTACTTCGAGTGGGTGCAGAACAAGCAGGGCTTCAAGTGGACCGCAGAGATGGTAACCGAGCGTGCCGACCGCATCATGAGCGACGCCTTCGAGAAAGTGTACCAAACCAGCCTGAAATACAACATTTCGCTGCGCATCGCGGCCTACGTGGTGGCCATCGACAAGGTGGCCCAGACCTATAAGTTCCGCGGCGGCTTCTAAGCCGCGGCTTTTACTGCCCCAGTGGATTGCGCTGATTTTTAAGGCCCTGGGGCCGTGTATTACGGTCGCGCTTTCCTTACGAAAACGGCACGGGCCCCTGGTCCGTGCCGTTTCTGCATTTGGCCGTAATTTTCGGCCCGTGCAACCTAGTTTCCCCTGGTTACCGTTAAGCCATTTACTCCCTCTTCAACCTTGATTTTGCACGCTGCGAAATCCGCATACCCTGCAAAATCTGCGCTTTATGAAAGTACACAAAGAAGGCCGTCGCATCCTGTTCGTAACCGTTTTGGTGCTGCTGGCCCTGAATTTAGCCCTCTACCAGTTCAACCGGGGGGCGGTGCTCTTCAACCGCATCTTTGCTGGGGTTTCGGTGGTGGCGTTTTTGGCATTGCTCCAGTTTTTCCGCAGCCCGTTCCGCCACCTCTTCACCCACGAAGACCTGCTGCTGGCCCCGGCCGACGGCAAAGTAGTAGTAATCGAGGACGTGTACGAGCCCGAATACTTTGAAGACATGCGCAAGCAAATCAGCGTGTTCATGTCGCCCATCAACGTGCACGTAACCCGCAACCCCATTTCGGGCATGGTGAAGTACTTTAAGTACCACCCCGGCAACTACCTGGTGGCCTGGCACCCCAAAAGCAGCACCCAAAACGAGCGCACCACCGTGGTGGTGGAAAGCGACGCGGGTCCCTTGGTACTCTTCCGGCAAATTGCCGGGGCCATGGCCCGCCGCATTGTGTGGTACGTGAACGAAGGCGACGAAGTGAACCAAGGCGAAGAATTTGGCTTCATCAAGTTCGGCTCGCGCGTCGATTTGTTCGTGCCCATCGACGCCGAGGTGAAAGTAGAACTCGGCCAAAAAGTGAAAGGCGGCGAAACCGTGATTTGCCAGTTGAAGGTCTGAACCATAGCCCTATCGTTTCAACATTCGCAAAAGAAGCCACTCGTTGAGTGGCTTCTTTTGCGAATGTTCTGCCCGGCTTGGCCACAGTTTAAGTCGTGGCGTCTTCAACCAAAACGTGCGGCACGAATTCCGACAGGTTCGTAATCAGCCCGGCGTCGCGCCGGAAGCCAATGGCACAGGCCTCGCCGGCCCAGAACACGCCGGCCTGGTAGCGTCGGCCCTGGGCGTCGGTGGGCAGCTCGGCCCAGCGCTGGTGCAGCGTGGGCTGGTCGCCAAATTCGCCGGGCACTTCGGCGGCGGGGCGGCCGTCGGGCCCTACTTCGGCCACGTTTTGGCCCTCGCGGCCCAGCAGCGGCTTGCGCACGTGGTGGCCGAGCAGGGGCCCCAGGCTGGCTTCGAGCAGCAGCGGGTGGTGCGGAAACACTTCCCAAAGGCGGGCCAGCAGGGCCTTGCTCTGGAACAACAAGGCGTAGGCAGGGTTGGCGATGACCACGTCGCGGGTGAGCAGCAGGTAGGTGAGGTCGGCCAGCAGGGCGGGCTCCTCGTCGGCTACTATTTCCCAGGGCACGAGCTTGAACAAGAAGTCGAACCGCTGCCACTGCCCGGGCACGGTTTCGGCCCACACGCCGCGGTCGGCGCCGTCCACCGACACTTTCACGTCGTCAACCGAGCACACGTAGGTGTCGGCAAAGCCGGCGGTGCGGGCGGCTTCGGCCAGCACGCCGCAGTTGGCTGCGTCCTCGGCGCTGCCGGGCAGGTGCACAAGCAGCAAGGTGGCCCGGCGGTCGTTGTTGAGGGCGCGCCAGTGACGGAATTGGTCTTCGAGGCATTCAAAAAGGCCGTTGGCCTGGCGGTCGTCGCCCGACTGGCCGGCGGCCACCAGGCTGGCCCACTGCACCACAGCAGCTTCGGGCAGGCCGGTGGCGGTGTCGGCGTTGAATTCCAGCAGCTTGGGGCCCTCGGCGGTGAGGGCCAGGTCGAAGCGGCCGTAGAGGTGCCAGTGGCGCTCGTCGTTCCAGGAGTGGCGCACGGCCTCCCACAGGTTGGGCGCAATGGCCAATTGCTGCAAAAACGCGTCGGGAATGGGGTCGGGAATGGCCGCCACCAGCATGTCGTACAGCGCATCGGCCGCTTGGAGCAGCGTTTCGGCGTCGGCCTCGGCGAGCTGCACGGCTTCGCGGGCTACGTAGTGCTGGCAGGCGTCCTCCAGGGCCCAGTCCCAGCCCAGGGCGCGCACGGCGGGGGCGACGTCGCCACTTAGCGCTATTGTATTGACTTTGGACAAGCTCATATTTTTAAAGAATTGTTCAAGTAAGTTGCTGCGCTGCTATTGCATCTCTTATCTGTTTGTTCGCCGCCTTCTTGGTTTCTGTAAAGGGTGGACCGTCAAAGAAAGCGAGCTTGATGCTCTGCTGAAATCCCCACGCAAGAGCAACCCTGTATCGCTTGCCATCCCTGAATTTCAGGCAGGTATTGACTTTGGTAAACGCATCGACAACACTTACTTCAACAAATTCATCGATGGAATAAAAAGTGCTTTTGCGCTAGGGTGCTTCAATCCTGAACCCTTCGGCATTGATATACACTGTGTACACAGGCCATAAAAATGATGGCGCATTTATGGCCATCAGGCCTAGTGTCCAGATTAGACTAAAAGCTGGGTTGCCACCAAAAAATAACACAGGAGACGCCAGCAGAAACAGTAGGGCACTAAACCCCGGCATTATCCATTGCCCCCCACTACAATCCTGAGTAAGAAGATGTGCTTTCTGATTATCCACTTCAGGATAGCAAAATGGGTTTATCCGCCAAACCCGCGAAAGCCGCCGCGGCTGCCGAAGCCGCTGCTGCGGCCCGCCGGGGCGCTGCTACGGAAGCTGGGCCGCGGCGAGGCGCGCACCGTGGAGCCGCTTTCCTGGATGCCGGCGTTGGCCGAGGTGCGCGCCCCGCTGAAGCCACGGCCGAAGAAGCCGCGGCCCTGGTCTTGGCGCTCGCGGGCCACGTTGGCGCGCCAGTTTTGGTTTTGCTGAAGCAGGCCGGGGTTGGCGTAGTAGCCGGGGTTGGGCGTCAGGTAGCGGCCGGCCATGTAGCCGATGCCGCTCCACATCAGCACGTTCATCAGGCCCGAGTTTTGCGCACGGTTCTCGGGGTTTTGGCGGCCGTAGTCCTGCATCTGGCGTTGCAGGGCCTGGCCCTGGAGGGTGTCCACCTTGCCGTCGAAGTGGTGAAGTACGGCGGCCACTTCCTCCTTGCCGGCGGGGCGCTCGGCGGTAATTTTCCATTCGCCGGGCTTCACCTCGGTCATCTCGGTGATGACGCCCTGGCTGTAGGTTTGGCCGCTCCAGTTGCCATCGGCACCGTTGCTGGCGGCGCCGCGGCTGCCCGAGTTGCCATCGCCCGAGCAGGCGGGTAAGCCGAGGCCGAGGCTGCCGGCGGCCACCAACAACACGTTGCGGCGCCAGTCGCTGAGGGAGTGGAAGTGCTTTTTCATGGCTGGGGCAGGAAAGAAAGTGCCGACACCGAAGGTATCGCTTCCAGCCTGGATAAAGGCTGCGCTGGCCCTGCCCGGGGCCCCAGCAAGCCCACCTTTAGCCAGACATGGGCCACTGCTATTACTGCCTAGAATCGCCGTTTTGCTCATAACTTCTTCATCATTAAACCTTCACTCGTTTGCGCCATCTTTAAAAAAACCCCGCGTCCACTTTTTCCGCGCGCCCATGAACCGCCGTTCCTTTCTCCAGCGCCCCGGGGCCCCGGCGCCCCCGGCGCCCGAGGCCGTCAGCCCCCACGCCAACCAACGGCTGCCGCTGCACTTGGCCGGCACCGCCGCCGGAACCCTGGCCGCCTACGCGGGGCCCTGGGGCCCCGCCCAGGCCGCGCACCTGCTGCGGCGCACGCTGTTTGGGCCCACCCGAACGGAAATAACCACGGCCGCCGCCGCGGGCTTGGGGCCCACGCTCGACGGCTTGCTGACGGCCCCCACCGCCCCGCCCCCGCCCCTGAACGTGGCGGCCACCGACGCGAGCGTGCCCATTGGCCAGACGTGGGTGGCGCAGGCCTTCGACCAAACCGTGCAGGGCGTGCGCGCGGCGTCGCTGCGCGACTGGTGGCTGGGCCAGCAGCTGGGCCAAACCACGTCGCTGAGCGAGCAGATGACGCTGTTTTGGCACAACCACTTCGTGGTGGAATTTGGCGACCTGAACGATGCCCGCTACGGCTACGAATACGTGCGGCTGCTGCGCCAGCACGCGCTGGGCAACATCCGCCAACTGGCCAAGGACGTGACCGTTACCCCGGCCATGCTGCGCTACCTCAACGGCAACCAGAGCGTGGTGGGGGCCCCCAACGAGAACTACGGCCGCGAGCTGCTGGAACTGTTCACCGTGGGCAAGGGGCCCCTGATTGGCGCGGGCAACTACACCAACTACACCGAGGCCGACGTGCAGGCCGCCGCCCGGGTGCTCACCGGCTGGCGCGACGACAACGTGAAAATTGCCGGCTACTTCACCGCCGGCCGGCACGACGCCAAGCCCAAGCAATTCTCGGGCGCCTTCGGCAACGCCGCCATCGCGCCCAACGGGGCCGCCGAGTACCAGGATTTGATCAACCTCATCTTCGCGCAGGCCGAAACGGCGCGGTTCCTGGTGCGCAAGCTCTACCGCTGGTTTGTGTACTACCTGATTGATACGCAGACGGAAACCAACGTCGTTCAGCCCCTGGCTGCGCTGCTCATCCAAAGCAATTTCGAGGTAGCGCCCGTGCTGCGCAAGCTCTTCGGCTCGGAGCACTTCTTCGACGTGGCCGCCGTGGGCTGCCGCATCAAAAGCCCGCTCGATTTCACGGTGGGCCTGGTGCGGCAAATGCAGGTGGCGTTTCCGCCGGCCAGCAGCCCGGTGGCGCAGTACGCCCACTGGGAGTACCTCTACGGCCTGGCCCTGGTGCAGCAGCAAACCCTGGGCGACCCGCCCAACGTGGCCGGCTGGGCCGCCTACTACCAAACGCCGCAGTTCCACGAGCTGTGGATCAACGCCGTGACGCTGCCCCGCCGCAACCAAGCCACCGACTTGTACATCGGCAACGGCGTTTCGCGCGGCGGCGTGCTGGCCAAAATCGACCCCGTGGCCCTGGTGCTGGCCCTGCCCCCGGCCACGGCGTCGGACCCCAACCTGGTCGTGGCCGAGTTTGTGCACCTGATGGTGCCCATTGATTTGACGGCGACCCAGTTGGCTTTTCTTAAAAATGCCCTCATCCCCGGCCTGCCCGACTTCGAGTGGACCAACGAGTGGACGGCCTACGCCGCCACGCCCACCGTGGCCGCCAAAAAGGCGGCCGTTACCACCAAGCTGCAAGCCATGCTGCGCTCGCTAATGGGCCTGGCGGAATATCATTTAAGCTAAAAGCCAGAACCATGAAACGGCGCGACTTCTTACAGAATACCGTGGCGGCCACGGCGGGCGCGGCCCTGCTGGGCGGGCTGCCGGTGGGGGCCTACGGCTACTCGCCCGAGCTGGTGGCCCTGACCAACGCCACCACGGCCACCGACAAGGTGTTGGTCATCATTCAGATGCAGGGCGGCAACGACGGGCTGAACATGATCATTCCGCGCGACCAATATCCGGCCCTGATGGCGGCGCGCGGCAACATTGCCCTGCCCGAAGCCGCCGTGCTGCCCCTCACGGCGGCCACCGGCATCCACCCGGCCATGGCGGCGCTCCAGAATTTGTACCAGAACGGGCAGGTGGGCGTGGTGCAAAGCGTGGGCTACCCTAACCCCAACTTTTCGCACTTCCGGGCCACCGACATCTGGACGTCGGGTTCGTCGTCGGACGTGACGCTGGCCACGGGCTGGGCCGGGCGCTACCTCGACGGCGAGTTTCCCGGCTTTCCCACCGGCTACCCCAGCGCCCAAAACCCCGACCCGCTGGCCGTCACCATCGGCTCGGTAGTAAGCAACTGCGTGCAGGGCCCCGCCGTGAACATGGGCATGGCCATCGCCAGCACTTCCTCCTTCTACCAGCTGCTCAGCGGCGGCGTAGACGCGGCCCCCGCCACGCCGGCCGGCCACGAGCTGACGTTCATCCGCCAGGTGGTGGCCCAAACGCAGGTGTACACCACCACCATCCAGGCGGCCGCGGGCCGGGCCAAAAACCTCTCGCCGCTGTACCCCGCCGCCGGCCAGAACGGCTTGGCCGACCAGCTCAAAATTGTGGCCCAGCTGGTGGCCGGGGGCCTCAGCACCCGCATCTACGTGTGCAACGTGGGCGGCTTCGACACCCACGCGCTGCAAGTGCCGGCCACGGGCAGCACCACCGGCGGCACCCACGCCGCCCTGCTGGGCAAGCTGGCCGAGGCCGTAGCGGCCTTCCAGGACGACTTGGGGCGGCTGGGCCTGCAAGAGCGGGTGGTGGGCCTTACGTTCTCGGAGTTTGGGCGGCGCATCCGGTCCAATTCGGGCCTGGGCACTGACCACGGCGCGGCGGCCCCGCTGTTCGTGTTCGGTAGCCGCGTCAACCCCATCGTGCACGGCGCCAACCCCCAACTGCCCGCCGCGGCCGGCGTGAACGACAACATTCCGCTGCAATTTGATTTCCGCAGCATTTACGCCAGCATTCTGCAAGACTGGTTCCAGGTGGCGCCCAGCACGTTGCAGGCGTTGTTTGGCCAGAGCTTTCCGTACGTGCCGGTGCTGCGGCCGGCTGCGGTGCTGGCTACCGGCAGCACCGCCCAGGTGGCCGAGTTCAGCGTGTACCCCAACCCCGTGCCGCGCGGTGGCCAGGCCACCGTGGCCTACCAAAGCGCCGGCGGCCACGTGCAGGTGGCGGTGCTCGATGCGCTGGGCCGCCAGGTGCAGGTGGCCTTTGACCGGGCCCTGGCCGTGGGGGCCCAGCAACTGCCGCTCGACTTGGCCGGCCTCGCCGCCGGGGCCTATTATTGCCAGGTGCGCGAGGACAGCAAGTCCGGCTCGCGCATTCTGGTGGTGGAATAAAGCTGGGCCACAACCCCGCCCCGGTGGGCCCGTAGAAGGGAACCGCGGGCCCCGCCGGGCCGGCTACTTCCTACCCGTTTTGCATTAACATCATGGCCTCCGACGACCTCGACATTCAACTCGAAAAAATCCTGCCCGAAGACCTGGTGCGCACCTTCGAAAGTGCCTACCACGTGTTCCAAGGCAAAACCGAACACATGGACGACCTGCTGAAAAACGGCGGCATCCTGCTGCGCAAAGCCGCCAAAAAATTCACCACTACCCAGTTGGTGCTGGGCATTGCCGCCGTGGCCACCGTGGCCGTGGTGCTGATTAGCCGCAACGACGACTAAGCAGCGCACCGCTGCTGACAAGGCGCGGGCCCCGGTGGGGCCCGCGCCTTTTTTATGGCCCCCGGCTGGGCAAGATGGGGGCCCCGGGTGAAGCATTTTTCAGCACGCGTGCCATTTGCTTAACTTGCCGCCCTATGAAAAACCTGCTGCTAGCCGCTGGCTTGCTGACCCTGGCCGCGCCTTCCTTGCCCCTTTCTCCCGTGCCCACTTCCACGCCCGCGCCCGCCCTGGCCGCCGACCCGAACACCACCGACGAGGTGCCCCAGGACCACAAGCTCATCATCTACCAGGTGATGACGCGGCTGTTCGGCAACAAGGTGGCCCTGAACAAACCTTACGGCACCATTGCCGAAAATGGCTGCGGCAAGTTCAACGACATCACCGACAAAGCCCTGGACGAAATTAAGGCCCTGGGCGTGAGCCACGTGTGGTACACCGGCGTGATTGAGCACGCCACCATGACGGACTACGCCGCCCAAGGCATTCCGGCCGACGACGCCGACGTGGTGAAGGGGCGCGCCGGCTCGCCCTACGCCATTAAGGATTATTACGACGTGGCCCCCGACTTGGCCGTGGCCCCCAAAAACCGCATGGCCGAGTACGAGGCCCTCATCCAGCGCACCCACGCCCACGGCCTGAAGGTGCTGATGGACTTCGTGCCCAACCACGTGGCCCGCTCGTACAAGTCGGACGCCAAGCCCGTGGGCGTGGTGGACCTGGGCGCGACCGATAACAAAACCCTGGCCTTTGGGCCCCAGAACAATTTCTACTACTTGCCCGGCCAGCCCTTCGTGGTGCCCGCCGGCTACAACCCGCTGGGGCCCCTAAAAGGCCCGCGCGAGGAAGGCAAGTACGCCGAATCCCCCGCCAAGGCCACCGGCAACGACGTGTTTTCGGCCGCGCCCAGCGTCAACGACTGGTTTGAAACGGTGAAGCTGAACTACGGCGTGGACTACCAGCACGGCCGGGCCCCGCACTTCAGCCCCGTGCCCGACACGTGGAAGAAAATGCGCGACATCCTGGTGTTTTGGGCCCAAAAGGACGTGGACGGCTTCCGCTGCGACATGGTGGAGATGGTGCCCGTCGAGTTCTGGGCCTACGCTATTCCAGAGCTGAAAAAAGTGAAGCCAAACCTTGTGTTTATCGGGGAAGCTTACAACAACAAAGAGTATAAAACCTATCTCGAAAAAGGCCATTTCGATTACCTCTACGACAAGGTAGGCCTGTACGACGGCCTGCGCCGGCTGATGCGCAACGAAGGCAGCACCGACGACCTTACGCAGGTGTGGCAGCAGGAAAGCCGCGGGTTTTCGTCGCACATGCTGCGCTTTTTGGAGAACCACGACGAGCAACGCATTGCCAGCAAGGACTTTGCTACCGACCCGTTGCGCGCCATTCCGGCCATGGCCGTGACGGCTACCCTGGCCTCGGGGCCCGTGATGCTGTACTTTGGGCAAGAAGTGGGCGAGCCCGGCCGGGGCAGTGAGGGCTTCAGCAGCGAAGACGGCCGCACCACCATTTTCGACTACTGGGGCGTGCCCGAGCACCAGAAATGGTTGAACCAAGGCAAGTGCGACGGTGGCAAGCTGAGCAAGGAGCAGCGGGAATTGCGCGGTTTTTATCAACGCTTGCTCACGCTGGCCGGCACCAGCGACGCCATTCGCCGGGGCAAATTTTACGAATTGCAGGACGCCAACAACTTGGGCAAGCAGTACAACCAGCGCCACCTCTACGCCTACCTACGCTACACCGAGAAGCAGCAGGTGCTGGTGGTCGTCAACTTCAGCCCCGACAAGGCCTACCGGCCCGGCCTTACCATTTCGCCCGCCGCGTTTCAGGCCATGGGCATCCCCAGCACGGCGCAGGCCGTGTACACCTACACCGACTTGCTGAACGACGGCGAACCCCTGCAAGCCCTCAACGAAGTATTAGAGCCACTGTCCGCCCACATTTACGAACTAAAGCGGAAGTAGTACGGAGGCTGCAATTCTTCGAAACCAATTAGTAATCAACTGAATATATCGCGAGCTTTGACGCTAGCTTACCCAGCGATAATAGCCTCCGCCACTTGGCGGCCGGTAGCCAGCGCCGCGTTTAGCGACGGGTAGGCGGCCCAGTCGCCGCAGCGGTAGAGGCCATCGGCCAATTTGAGCGGCTGTTGCACCGGCTGGCCGGCGGGGTATGCCGACAGGGCGTGCGCGACGCGGTAGGAGCGCAGGTGCCGCCACGGCTGGGCGATGGGCCCAAACCAGGCAATTAGCTCTTCGTGCAAGCGCACAGCCAGCGCCGCCTCCGAAAGGCCGGTGTCGCCGTGGGTGCTCACCGACACCAGGGCCCGGCCGGCCGGGGCATACGCCGGCGCCACGTCGGCAGGGAAGCTCACGTTGTGGGCCAGGGCCCCCGGCGCCGCGTTAAGGCGCAGCAAACCATCGCCGCGGCCGGGCGAATGGCCCTCAGCCACGAAATACGTGTTGGTAGTGAGGCGACTGCCAGATTCGGGCCCTCTGGCAGCGGGCAGCAGGCGCGCCAAGGCGGGGCCATCCACGGCCAGTACTACGGCTGCGGCCGCCAACGCCTCGCCCGAAGCCAAGCGCACGTAGGGCCCATCCAGTGCCTCCACGGCAGTATTCAGTCGAACAGTACCCGCTGGCAAGCGAGCGGCCAGTTGCTCGGGTAGCTGCTGCATGCCCAGGGCCGGCACCGTGGCCTGTCCCCGCACAAATTGCTGAAACACAAACTCAAAGAAATTGCTGGCCGTGCTCAGGCCCCGGTCGAGGAATACACCGCCAAAAAAGGGCCGGAAGAAGTTGTCGATCATCGTTTCGCTCCAGCCGCAGCGCCGCAGAAAGCCCAGCGTAGCGGTGGCCGGGCGGGCCAGCAGTTCTTCCGGCGTGTGCTGCTGCACGTGGCGTACCAAGCCGAGGATGCGCAGCTTATCAGCCAAATTGCCAATGGGAGACACCAGCGCCGAAAACGCCGCCAGCGGCCGCTGCAACGGGTTTTGCAAGGTGGTTTCGGTGCCGTTGGGCAGCCGGATGACGGCCCCCGAGCGGAATGCCCGCAAGTCGAGGGCCTTGTAGTCGAACATGCGCCGGGCTTCCGGGTATTCCGTCAGCAGCACCTGGAAACCGCGGTCGAGGCGGAAGCCGTCGGGCGTGGCGTCGGTGCGCACGCGCCCGCCCACAGCGTCGGCTGCCTCCAGCACGCGCACGGCGCGGCCAGCGCGGTGCAACCAAGTGGCACACGCCAGGCCAGCCATGCCGGCCCCAACAATAACAACGGGAGCAGAAGAATCAACAGTCATGGCCCGGATTAACTCCAAACCGGGCCCCAAGGTTGGCACGGGCGGCGCGCACTACCCCTTGGCCCGGGGCCCAAATACTTTGGGGCCCCGGGCCAAGGCCTACCTAGCCGTCGCTGGCAAGGTGGCTTCCAATACTTGCAGGTAGCGCTGCGACACGGCCTCGGGCTGGTGGGCGCTCAAGTGCGCAGGCGCCGCTTCGCGGAGTTGCATCTCCAGCACCGGCTCGTGAATAATGTAGTAAATGGCCGCGGCCAATGCATTGGCGTCGTTGCGGCGGAACACAAGGCCCGCCCTACCAGCAGCTTCGGGCAAGCCGTCGCTGTCCGACACGATGGGCAGGCACCCGCAGGCCATGCCTTCCAGCACGACGTTGCCAAAAGCTTCGCCGTACAGCGACGGCACCAGCAGGTATCGGTGGCGGTTCAGTTCTTCTACTAGCGTCCGCCCTTGCATAAACCCAGTGAATCGCACGTAATTCCCTAAGTGAAGCGCGGCCACTTGCTGCTCCAAATTGGCCCGCTCGGGCCCGTCGCCAATAATAGTTAGCGTGGGCCGTGGGGCCCCCGGGTCGCGTTCAGCTAATTTCGCCAGCACGCAGTGAAAGGCCTCCACAGCCAGGTCAGCGCCTTTTTGAGAAACTAAACGACCTAGAAATACGAAGTTGTCCGTTCGGCTTATGTGGTCTAGCACCTTAAAATCCTGCGCCCGGTACGGGTTGCCGATGACCGACGCGGCCGGCCAAAACTGCTTGCGGAGCGCATCGCTCACCGAAATCACGGCCCCGGTCCGCCACAACCAAGCTCGCTTGACCCAGCGCATGCTGAACCAGCCCGAACTGCTGGTCCGGTACAACTCCGTGTTCATGGAGACCACGGAGGGACGGCCAAAAAACAGCCCCGGCCACGCCATCCGCAGGCACGGGTTATTCTCAAAAACGATATCAGCCCACGCATGCTCTTTAAAAAGCGCCGAATTGCTTGGGTTGCGCACCACCGTAAATGGGAATGGGACTTCTGTGTCGATAACCGACCAAGTCAATAAATGCACGTCGTGTCCGGCAGCAGCAAAAGCCCGTGCATAAATTTCTGAGTTAACTTCAATGCCACCAATTTCAGGATAGAAATAATGTGATAATAACAGTATTCTTAATGAAGGAGTACCAGCTTCTTTAAGTGAAATAAGAGGCTTTAATATTCTTGCGTCTTTGGTAGAGGTTTTCATTATAATTAGGGGTAAAAATTTATTGATCAAATATACATGGCTGTTCAAAATAAAGAGCAAAGTCTATCTTTGCCGAATGAAAATAAGGAAAAATACAAAATCCATTCGATTTGGAATTATATCCGATAGCGAGAATTTAAAGCGGTGGGAGAATGAAGCCGTTCTAGCTGTGCTGGCACTACCGCAGGTTTCGTTGGATTTACAGATCATTCTAGCTTCGCCGGCTCAGAAACCTATTCCCACTGATTATTTATTATGGCACGGCTATTTAAAATTTCTGTATAATCCTTTACTAATCAGAGAAGAATGTAACAAATCACTCCAACTGGCCCCGTTGGCAACCTACTCTGCGCGCCCACAGGCTGACGGCGAGAGGGTGACACTGGAAGAAGTGGCTGCGTTGGTTGACGAGGCTAAACTTGATTTTATTCTAAGTTTTGTAAGCAGCACAATAGAGGGGCCTATATTATCATACCCTCGTCACGGTATCTGGGTATTTGAACATGGAAAAGTACCAAATGCTCAATACTCATGCATGGGTCTGCGGGAAATATATTGCCACGAACCCACCACGTCCATTGCATTGTGGCGGATAGCGGCGGACGGGACGGGCGCGATACTCCAGCAAGGCGTTTTTCGAACTCAGCTACACAGCCCTTCCCAAGCAGCTGATGGATTATATAAAGAATGCACGCGCTGGCCCGCCGACGTTTGCCGGCAATTGCTGGCCGGCTTGGACTTGCCTTCCCTCGCGCCAGAACCCCGTACTTCTAAGTCCGCTAAGGTTCCGACCAACGCTGCAGTACTGGCTTTTGCGGCGCGCGTTGCTAAATACAAGCTGCAAATTTTTTACCGTGCTTTTCTGCGGGCCGACCAGTGGAACATGGGCGTGGTGAACCGGCCTATTCAGGATTTCTTGCGCCCCGGGGGCCTTCAAGGGGCCGAGGTAGACGCTCCGCCGCTGCCCAGCCGCAACGTGTTTTACGCCGATTCCTTTGTTCGCCAAGAAGCAGCAGGCGCTGTGGTGTACTTCGAGTTGTACGACTGGCGCACGCGGCGCGGCAATATTTCGCAACTGCCTTACCCGTGGCAGCCCGGCCGGGCCCCTGCTCCGGTACTTAGCTTTCCCCACCACCTCTCGTACCCGTTCTTGCACGGGCCTTATTGCATCCCGGAGGCGTGGGTCACCAACAGCGTGCGGATGTATGACCTACGGGCCCCGGTGACGGACCCCCTGGCTGGCCAAGTACTGCTAGAAGCCCCGGCCGTGGACACCACCCTGCTTGAGCACCAGGGCCGCTACTGGCTGTTCTACACCCGCGCCGACTACGACCCCATGCTGCACCTGTTCATTTCCTACGCCGATGCGCTGGAGGGCCCCTGGCACGACCATCCGCAGAATCCGGTCAAGATTAACATCCGCAGCGCCCGCCCGGCGGGGCCCTTCTTTAAAGCGGATGGCAAGCTCTACCGCCCTACCCAAGATTGCATCCGCGACTACGGGGCCGCCCTCACCTTCAACGAAGTGCTGACGCTCACGCCCACCGCGTACGAGGAACGGGAGGTGGCCAACGTGCTTTCGCCCCACCCCGGCTACCCCGCCGGCATGCACACGGTGATGGCCATCGACGACGAGCACACGCTTGTCGACTTCAAGCGGTACCGCTTCATTCCCATGGCCACCCTCACCATGGTGTGGATCCGCGTGGCGGGCCTGCTGCAGCGCCTCAAGAGCGGGCGCTAGCCGGCACCAGCCTAGGGGCCCCGGCAAGGATCCTAAGTTGCCGCAACGGGGCTTAGAACAGCTTGGGCAGCTTGTGCTCCTTCCACTTCTTGCGGGTCTTCATCGTCCAGAATTCGGCCACGCCGCCGCGCTCCAGGCTGAGCTGCCAGGCCCCCATTTGCTGGCCTAGGCGGTAGCCGGTGGCTTGGTCCTGGGGGTATTCCTGCCGGATGAGGGCGTAGTCGGCCGGGGCGATGTCGCGGCCCACGGTGCCGTGGCAGCGCAGGCACAAGGCATTATTCAGCACGATGGGGCGCTGGTAGAAAAACACTTCCGCCGACTCGCGGTGCAGGGTGCGGGTGGTATCGGTCTGGGTTTCGGCGGCCAGCAAGATGGCGCGGTGGGCGGGGTCGCGGGGGCGGGTGCTCACGCGGCGGGCGGTGGCGTGCAGCACCCGGGCCAGCGAGTCGACGGCGGCGTAAGTTTCGGGGCGGCACAGGGGCAGGGCCCCGGCCACGCCCCCGGTGGCCAGCGCGCGGGCCAGGGTGCGGCGCAGCAGCGTGTCGGCGGTGGCCGTGAGCGAGTCGCCGGCCCAGCGGGTGGCGTGAATTAAGTCGGCGGGCATGATGCGCTTCACCACCCAGTTTTCGGCCTCAATGCCGATGCGCTTGTGGTCCTTGAGGTGTTCAATCTGGTCGGGGCGGCAGGCAGCGGCGGCCAGCAGCCCCAGCAACAGGGCCCCGCGCAGCGCGCGCCGGCCGGAAGCAAGCGAAACGAAAGTAGCCATAGCGAGCGGGCAATATACCCCAGCAACCCGCCGTTGGCAGGCTTGTTTGGCCGGGGGCCCTGCCCCGGCCCGTACCTTTGCCGTATGCGCTCTTTTCTCCGCGTTTTGCCCTTGCTGGCGCTGGCCGCTGCCTGCACCAAAATCGCGTTTTCCCCGCGCCTCGACTTCGTGGGGGCCACCCGCTTCATTAGCGCCTCGCGCATCGTGACCACGGCCACCGTAACGGCTGACTCACTGGCTAGCAAAATTTATGCCCAGACCGCCGACCTTGCCGATGGCCCCAGCCTAACGCGCCTGACCATTCGGCTCACGTCATCGCCCACCCGCACGCCCGTGCTGTACCCCACGCCCATCTCGTCCTACCGCGCAACCGACACACCCACCGACCCTAGGTTGGTGTACCTCGACTCGGTCCTGGCCTCCGGCACCAAGGAAATTGCCTTCACCAACCTGCTGACGGGCCGCACCGCTTCAGGGGTCGACTTATGGGAGTACGCTGTCACCGATGCCACGGGCTCTACCGCCAGCCGCGCCTACCGCCTGACGCTGCGCCGCACCGATTCCATCACGGCCGTGGTGCACAGCTACCGCGCTTACTTCGGGGCCGTGCCCGTGGGCCAGTCGGGCACGCCGCTCACGGCCGCCCAAAACCAGGCATTAGCTTACATAAACCTGCGGCAGGGCCTGCTGCTACCGCACTTCGCCGTGGCCTACACCAACCCCGAATCCGTAGCCAGCCGGGCCGCCAACCGGGCATTGGTCGACTTGGTGTGCACCAGCCAGGGCCCCACGCTGCGGCTGGTATCCACCAAGTCCGGTAGCCTCGTCACCACGGGGTGGGGCACGAACACGCACAGCACCGCCCTGCGAGCCACCACCCTCGTAGCCAACGATTTCATTGCCCTTACCACCAACGCATTGCTTTCCTCTACGTTTGCCAGCGGCACCGTGGCGAACGGCGATTCGCTGCAGACCGCCCCGCTGGTGAAGGGCGCGGTCATTGCCTTTCGCATCGCTGCCACGGCCACATCTGACCAAAAATATGGTGCGCTGCTCATCGCCGACCTCGTGCGCACGCCGGCCACCATCGTCACTTGCCAAGTGCTGGTGCAGAAGTAATTATGGTATACCGTTGCGCCCAACGGGGCCCCCAGCAAGTTGCTGGGGGCCCCGTTGGGCGTTAAAACAGAATATTTTAGAAAATTAGCCCTGCCGTGACGCTGGTCGTGAAGCGGGTGTTGTTAACCGTTGCAACCGGCTCTTGGCCGCTGTTAAGGGTGTAAGGCGAATAGTTGCGGTCGAAGGTAGTGTACACCCCGGCCACGTCAACGAACAGGCTCTTTTGCCGCAGGCCCAGGCCCGCGGTATAGAAGTTCTGGGCACCTTTGGTGCCGGTGCTGTTGGTCTTGTAGGGGTCGCCGTAGGTGGCAAACCCTAGGCGCGCCCGGAAGATGTCGAACCGGCCCTCGGCCCCCACCCGGAAATTGACGGTGTTGCGGTACAGTTCCTGGATACGCTGGTTTTGCGCGGCAAATGAGCTATTGTCGCCGTTAGCACCATTCGGGTCGTTGTTGATGCGCGCTTGGCCGTAGCCCACGTATTCCACGTCGCCGGTCACAAAGCCGTACTTACCGATGACGACTGCCACGCCCCCGTTGGCCCGGAACGGCGTAGTGATAGTGTAATCATAAGCCCCCGGAACGGTGCTGTTGAATACGTTGCTAATGATGGTATTGCCCGTCTGACCCTGTGGCGTGTAGTTGGTGTTCAGCGATGTGCTGTACGTATCGGTCATGCGCATGAAGGTAGGCGTCTGCACCGAGGCCCCCAAACGCACAGCGTTGGCCACCCGGTAAATTAAGCCCAGCCGGCCGTTGATGCCGGTACCAGTGGTGTGCAACTCGTCGTGCAACAGCAAGTTGACGAAAGGTGTGGATGCTGTATTTTCTGCCTCCGTAAAGTCGCGTGACTGCCGGTAGTTACTGCTCACAATGCCCAGGCCCACGCCGATGTATAGCTTGTCGCGGTAGTTGCCGCCGTAGCCTAAATCGAATTGCGACAGCGAGCCCGACGATACAATCCGCTCGCCCTGCGCAATATTTCCTATCCGGTTGCGTGTGCCAATGGAGTCGGCCGGCGCGTTGGGGTTATTTCGGTTGCGCTTGGTTACTAATTGGTCGGTAAGGTAGCCTGCGTAGGCCAAGCCGTCGATATTGGTGTATTGGTTGTTATTGAATTGACTGTTGATATTAGCGAACTGGCCAGGGTCGCCCTCGCGCAGGTATTGGAAAAACGAGCGGTTGTCGGTCACGCTCCCTGAGTAGTTCGAGGCCACATTATAGTCGGCCAGGCGGGTAAAGCCGAGCGCAAACGCGCCGCCGCGCCAGTAGCCCTGGTCGTTGTCGGGACGGCGCGTGGCCAGTACCAGCCCAATGCTGGGTACGTTCACGCTATTGGCGTTGTCGCTTAGCTTACCGCTGCCGTCTAGCGAACTGTTGCTATTTCCAATGCCCACGCTCAACCCCGCGTGCACTTCCGACTTTTGGTAGAATCCCAGACCGGCTGGGTTGCTAGTGAGGTTGCCAAAGTCGGCCCCCAGCGCCACGTTGGCCCCCGCAATCCCCTGGGTGCGGGCAGGGCCCCCAAATTGAAGCCGAGAATAGCGCAGAGCATCGTCGGGCCCCTGGGCAAAGGCGTGGCCGGCCTGCCCCACTGCCAGGGCCAGGCAAAGCCATAAAATCCGTTTTTTCATGTGTGGATAGAAATAAAAAGCGAGCCGGCCGTTGGGCCGGCTCGCAAAGAAAAACGCCTCAGAAAGTGGTTGTTCAAACGGCTACATCCGGCCCCGGCCACCGCCGCTACGGCCACCGCCGCCACCACCACTGCTGCCGCCAAACCCGCCGCCACCGCCAAAGCCGCTGCGCGAACCAGCATTAGAAGGTTGTGAAAAAGAAGGTCGCTGCTGTTGCTGCTGGTATGAGCGCTGTTGCGGCTGCTCAAACGAGCGCTGACGCGACTGGTTATAGCCATTGTTGGCTGCTTGGCCCTGTGCACCGCTCGCACCATTGGTAGGCGCATTGAACATATCGCGGAAGAAGCCGTGGCGCTGGGCCTGCTGAGCTTGACCACTCATGTTTTGCGGTTGGCCTTGGGGCTGACCAGTTGACCGCTCAAAGCTACCGCCCCGAGCCCCCCGATCCATGTTAGTCGGCGTAGCGTACTGGCCAGCCGCATTGCCTCCACTCGAACGGTCGAAACGTCCCCCCGTTGACGCGTTGGTAGTCACGCCGCTCGGTGCCACACCAGAATTGCTCATTGTGCCGCGGCCACCAGCAGTAGCTGAGTTGCCGTTGGGGATTGTTCCACCATTGGCAGCACCGCGGGAGCCATAGGCCGCCGCCGAGCGTTCGCCACGGGGCCCCACCAGCACGGTGTTGCCAGTACCACCGTTGTAATCGGCGCGGCCACCAGCGTTGCCAGTGTAGATCACGTTGCGGCGATAGTTGTTGCCGTAGCCATAATAACCGCCGCCGTAGCCACCCAAGCCGTACCCGCCCAGGCCATAGCCCAAACCGTACCCGAAGGGGCTATAAAATGGGCTGTAAAAAGGATCGTAGCCATAGCCACCATAGCCACCGTACCCAAAGGAACGACCGAAACCAAAACCAATGCTCAGCCCCGAACCGTAGCCAAATCCAAAGGGGCTATAAAACGGGCTATAGAAAGCGCTGTAAGGCGATAGGCCACCATAACCGCCGTAACCATAGCCGCCAAAACCACCGCCGTAGGCATACGGGTCGACGCCGCCGTAGCCCAACGAAGTGTAGGGGCTGTTGGGTGTGTAGCCGCCCATGCCGGGGCCCGTATAAGGCTGGTTGAACAACGAGGTGTTGGGATCGTAACTATTGGCCGTGCTCCCGTCGTAGTACTGATCCGAGCCAGAAGTAGTAGCCGCGGCGGTGTTGCCGTTGTAGTCGGGGTTGGTGGCCTCGTCGGCACCGGTGGCCGGGGCCCCGGCCAAACCGGTGTACCCTTGCGACGGAGCCTGCTGCACCGGGGTGTAGCGTTGCGCTGGCGCGGTGGCAATGGTTGTGGTGTGGTCGTTGGAAGAATAATACACCCCGTCGTTCTCCGACGTGGTGACGGCCGTGGTTCCGGCGCAGCCGCCTAGCGCAAGAAGCGCCAAAGCAGGCAGATAGGCGGTGAGCGGAGTTTTCATGAGCGAGTGGAAAAAGACGGAATAGACTAGACGTAAAGTAACAACTCCTGTGGCGAAATCCTAGTGAAGAAGCTCCGTGCTGGGGCTCATTCTCAACGGGTATTTTCCGAAAGAGTTGGCTGAATTAAGTCAGCACATTTCCGGGAAGTTAGAGGGCCGTTCGGGTCTGTGGTTTAATAACGTAATTTGACCCCGAAACGGTGCCCGTCGATTAGGTCAAATGTTGTACCACTTCTGGGAACCATTGCAGTTACCTTCTTAGATGCCGATTATGAGTAAAAAGTTGCCCACCCGCGCGGAAGATTATTCGCTCTGGTACAATGACTTGGTGAAGCGCGCGGGCTTGGCCGAAAATTCCGCTGTGCGCGGCTGCATGGTTATTAAGCCCTACGGCTACGCCATTTGGGAGAAAATGCAGCGCCAATTGGACGACATGTTCAAGCGGACCGGCCACGAAAACGCCTACTTCCCCATCTTTATCCCCAAAAGCCTGTTTGAAGCCGAGGAGAAAAACGCCGAAGGCTTCGCTAAAGAGTGCGCCGTGGTGACGCACTACCGCCTGCAAACCGATCCTGACCGGCCCGGTAAATTGCGCGTGGATCCTGCCGCCAAGCTCGAAGAAGAATTGGTGGTACGCCCCACCTCGGAAGCCATCATCTGGAGCACCTACAAGAACTGGGTGCAAAGCTACCGCGACCTACCCCTGCTCATCAACCAGTGGGCCAACGTGGTGCGCTGGGAAATGCGCACCCGCCTGTTTCTGCGCACCGCCGAGTTTTTGTGGCAGGAGGGGCACACTGCCCACGCCACCGCCGAAGAGGCCGTGGCCGAAACCCGCCAGATGCTCGACGTGTACGCCGAGTTTGCCGAAGAGCACATGGCACTTCCGGTAGTGAAGGGGGTGAAAACCCCCAGCGAACGCTTCGCCGGGGCCGAGGACACCTATTGCATTGAGGCGCTGATGCAGGACGGCAAGGCACTGCAAGCCGGCACCAGCCACTTCCTGGGCCAGAACTTCGCCAAGGCTTTCGACGTGCAGTTTGCTAACAAAGACGGCGTGCGCGAGTACGTGTGGGGCACGAGCTGGGGCGTGAGCACCCGCTTGATGGGGGCCCTGGTGATGGCCCACTCCGACGACGAAGGCCTAGTGCTGCCGCCCAAACTGGCCCCCATTCAGGTGGTCATTGTGCCCATTTACAAAACCGGCGAGCTGGATGCGTTGATGGCGCGCATCCGGCCCATCCAGCAGGGATTGATTGCGCGCGGCATTTCGGTGAAGGTGGACGCCCGCGATACCGAGCGCCCCGGCTTCAAGTTTGCCGAGTGGGAGTTGAAGGGCGTGCCCGTGCGCTTGGCCATCGGGGCCCGCGACCTCGACGCCGGCACTGTGGAAGTAGCCCGCCGCGACACCAAACAGAAAATGAGCTTGCCGCTGGCCGACATCGTGGCCGCCGTGGACCAGCTGCTGAACGACATCCAAACCAACATCTACCAGAAGGCCCGCGCCTACCGCGACCAGCACCTGACCCGTGTGGACAGCTACGACGAATTCAAACAGGTGCTTGATGAGAAGGGCGGCTTCGTACTGGCGCACTACGATGGCACCTCTGAAACCGAGGAGCGCATCAAAGAGGAGACCAAGGCCACCGTGCGTTGCCTAGCCCTGGCCGAGCCCGACGAAGACGGCACCTGCATGGTGACGGGGGCCCCCAGCCTGCGCCGCGCTTACTTTGCCCGGGCATACTAACCAAGGTTTTTGTTGGGTAAAGATTGATTGTAAAGGCTGGCTCTGGAACGCTGTTTCGGGGCCAGCCTTTTATCGTTTTATTTTTTTTGGCCAAGTCTAATTATCTTATCCTTACAATTATTTATATTTCGGAGCCTTTAACCCTTTTCCTTTTCTACCGCTTCCGAAGTTATGCGCAAACCTGTACTCTGCTTCTTATTGCTGGGGCCCCTGGCTGGCTACGCCCAAACCACTGCCCCCGCCGCGCCCGACCTTGCGGCCGCCCCCCTCATCGCCGTCGCGTCGCCGATGCCGGCCGCTACCGTGCTGCCCACGCGCACGGATGCCAGCCGCAAGCTCGTGAAAATGAAAGGCACCATCCAGCCGCTGGTCGGCGAACTGGCAGCCTTCAAAAACCGGCCGCAGGTGGCGCACATCCTGGCCGAGTCGACCGATGATTTCACCCAAATCATGAGCGGCCGGCCCACCGAAGATGCGTACTTCCAAGTACTGGACAACAGCCTGGCCGCCCTTACGCCCCTTACGCCTACCGCTACCGATCGGATGCAAGTAGCTGAGTATTACGAAGACTTGTTGGACATTGTGGGCATCACTTCGTCGGGCGGGCGGCTCAACGCCTTCCTGACCCACACCAAAGCCAAGGCCGTTCCGGCCCAGTAGGGCCCCGGAACCGGCGGTACTTTACGCCTGGGTTGCCATCCGGCGCCCCGGGCGTATCTTTTGGTGGTCCTACGCCCACCCGCCATGCTCACCGTTGCCTTGCTCCTGCTGTTCGGCCTGCTGTTTTTAGCCGCCGAAGTCATCTTTATTCCCGGCACTACGGTGGTAGGATTTGTGGGGTTTGCGCTACTGGCGTGGGGCGTGTGGCTGGGCTACCGCGACCTGGGCACGCCCGCTGGGCATTACGCATTGGCAAGCGCCGGGGCCCTGGCAGGGATGGTTCTCTACCTCGGCTTACGGCCTAAAAACTTAGCCCGGGCGGCGTTGCACACGGTAAACGAAAGCTCGGTGCGCGATGTGCGCCGCGCCGACGTACCGGCCGGTACGGTGGGCCGCACCCTGTCGGCGCTGCGGCCAGCGGGCACGGTGTTGTTCGGCGAAGAGCGGCGCGAGGCCGTGACGCGCGGCGAGTTCCTGGACGCGGGCCGCGCGGTGCGGGTGCTGGGCATCGAGCAGAACCGCATCGTGGTGGAGGGCGCGTAGGGCCCCGGGCGACGCCCCCAAATTCCGTTTTACCTTCCGGCCATGAACTACCCCTTCCTGCCCCTCATCGTCGCGGCGGTGGCGCTGCTGTTGCTGCTGTACTTTTTCCCCGTCAGCCTTTGGATCACGGCGCTATTTTCGGGCGTGCGGGTGAGCTTGTTGCAGTTGGCCTTTATGCGGGTGCGCAAAGTGCCGCCGTCGTTGATTGTCAACTCTTTGATCACGTCTACCAAAGCAGGGCTGCGGCTGACGGCCGACGAACTAGAAACTCACTACTTGGCCGGTGGCAACGTGCCCAGCGTCATCAAGGCCCTGATTTCGGCCGACAAGGCCAATATTCCGCTTGATTTTAAGCAAGCCACGGCCATCGACTTGGCCGGCCGCAACGTGTTCGAGGCCGTCACGACGAGCGTCAACCCCAAGGTAATCAACACGCCCAACGTGGCCGCCGTGGCCCAGGACGGCATCCAACTCATCGTCATTGCCCGCGTTACGGTGCGGGCCAACATCTCGCAACTTGTGGGCGGGGCCGGCGAAGAAACCATCCTGGCCCGCGTGGGCGAGGGCATCGTGACGAGCATCGGTTCGTCGGTGTCGCACAAGGAGGTGCTGGAAAACCCCGACAAAATCTCCAAGCTGGTCCTGCACAAGGGCTTGGACGCCGGCACGGCCTTCGAAATCCTCAGCATCGACATTGCCGACATTGACATCGGCGAAAACATCGGCGCCAAGCTCCAGACCGACCAGGCCAGCGCCGACTTGCGCGTGGCCGAAGCCCGCGCCGAAGAGCGCCGGGCCATGGCCGTAGCCATGGAGCAAGAGTACCGCGCCAAAACCCAGGAAGCCAAGGCCAAGGTGGTGGAAGCCGAAGCCGAAATTCCCCGGGCCATCGCCGAAGCTTTCCGCAGCGGCAACCTCGGCATCATGGACTACTATAAAATGCGCAACGTGCAAGCCGACACCGAGATGCGCGACTCCATTGCCAACCCCGGCGGCGGGGGCCCCGGCAGCGTGAAGTCGGGCCGCGAGGAAGGGCGGCAGCCATAGCTTTTCTTGGGTGGCAGTGGCTTTCGACTACTGAATATTAGCTTTTTACCGACGAAAGCCGGCAGCCATTGGTCAACTATTAAAAGTAGCCAGCAGCCTGAGCTATCCCCACACTTTCGTGCCCTCGGTGCAGTTACGGCACATCTCCACTTGGTCGCGGCCTTTGAGCAGGGCTTGGCGAAACCCTTGGTACTTCTGCCCCTGCCAGAGGCTGGTAAACGACTGGTTTTTGAGGTCGCCGAGGCGGTATTCGGCATCTTTGTCGAAGCAGCAAGGTACTACGAGGCCGTCCCAGGTGATGACGCAGGAGTGCCACATCTTCCAACAGTGGTTGAGAAGGCGGTTTTTTAGGCTCCAAGTGCCGTTGTGGTTGTTCTGGTAGCGCGAGTAGTAGTCGATGGTGGGAATCAAAGGTGAGCCGTGCTGGTAGTCGTAGATCTGCGCGGTTTTAAACCATACGTCGTCCACGCCCATGGCCTTGGCCAAATGCTTGGCGTCGGCAATTTGGTGCTCGTTGGGGCCCACCACCAAAAATTGGAAAATGACGCGCGGCGTGCTCGATTTCAACTCTTTGCGCCAGCGCACAATGTTGCGCGTGCCCTCAAGCACCTTCGCCAGCTTGCCGCCCACGCGGTACTGCTGGTACACCTCCTGGGTAGTGCCGTCGAGCGAAATAATGAGCCGGTCCAAGCCGCTTTCCACGGTGCGGCGCGCGTTCTGGTCCGTTAGGTAGTGGGCATTCGTGCTGGTAGCGGTATAGATGCCCTTGCTAGCCGCGTACTGCACCAACTCTAGGAAGTGCGGGTGTAGGTAAGGCTCGCCCTGAAAATAAAAAATCAGGTACCACAGCCGGCTGGCTACCTCGTCGATGGTTTTTTTGAATAGGTCATCGGCCAGCATGCCCGTGGGCCGCGTGAACGAACGCAGGCCGCTGGGGCACTCGGGGCAGCGCAGGTTGCAGCTGGTGGTGGGCTCGAAGCTGAGGGCCAAAGGCAGGCCCCGGTGGCGGGCCCGGCCGGTGGCTTTGCTCAGCAGGTAAGAGCCCACCACTTGGGCCGCGTTCCAAAGGCGGCGCGGGGTGGTTTTGGATAGCACGTTGAGGCCATCGGCGAGGAGCGGGTGCATGAGAGCCGGATGAGAAACCGCAGGGCTCGGGGCCCCACTGATAAAAAAAGACGACGGAAGCGCGGGGCTTCCGTCGTCTGAGCAAAGTTACGCGGCGCGGCTGTGGGGCCCCGGGGCCCTATTTCGCCGGTTCAAGGGCACTGGTGTAAGTGCTGGCTTTGCCAAATGCCTGATTTATTTCGTCAATGGCAGCGCGGCTGCTCAGGCGTTTGGGTTTGGTATTGAGGAAGGTGCCATCTTCGCCGATGAGAAAATATGTCGGCACTTCCTGCACTGCGTAGGCCTTGGCTACGGGCGAACGGAAGCCGCCGCCGGGCACCCGTGCCTGCACGCCAGGCAGGTTTTTGGACTTCACCAGTTGCCGCCAAGCCGACTCGTTCTCGTCAAGCGCGATGTTGATGAACACGATGTTCTTGTTTTCAAAACGGTGAATCAAATCCTGAGCGTACACCAAGTCGCGGAGGCACAAGCCATTGGTTGACTTCCAGAAGTTGAGGTACACCAGCTTGCCCACGTAGTTGCGCAAGTTTACCGAATCGCCGGCCACGGTGGGCAACCGGAAGTTGGGCGCTGGGGCCCCAATGGCAAAATCCTTGTGCTGGTTGAAGTCGACCAGCAACGTCGGGTAGAACTTACTCTGCGGGTCGGAGGCGTGGTACTCAGCCAGCATGGCCGTTGAGCGCTTCACGTGGCCGAACCGGAACGACTCTTCCAGCACCCGCCCTTGGATGATGGACCGGATGGGCCCCGTAAGCTCCTTGCCCGCCAGCGCAAACGAGTAGGTGTAAAAATCGGGGTCGGTACGCTGGTGATTGGCCGCGGCAGCCGCGTAGTGCAGGTAGTTCACCAGAAACTCGTGGTACAACTCGCTCTGCGCCGCGTCGGCGTTGTTAATGAGGGACGGGTCCTTAAGGAAGTCGTAGTAGGTGGGCGTCATCTTCAGGCGGCCCTCGGTGTTTACTACTTGCTCGCGCAAATCCTGGAAGGTGAGGCGGTCATTGGCGTAAGCATAATTAATCTCCGCCTTGGCATATTTATAAAATTCGGTCGTGAACGCCTGCTTGTCGGCGCGTTCCTCCAAAAATTCCTGTTCGTGTTTGCGGCGGTAGTCCAGAAACGACAGAAACGGAGTTTCGTAGAGTTGCACGTTATCGGGCAACACTTGAAAACCATCGTTTTCCACAAATTGCTGGTCCACTTCGGCCAGGTAAGAATTGGCGTTGACGGCTTGCAAGCGGTGGCGCTGCTCATCGGTCACATTGCCACCGCGCGTTTTAGACGATGCGCCAGCAGGCAAGTTGTTGGCCTTAAACTTAAGCGAGCCAGTCATGTCATCGCCCTTGAAGCGTACGTCCAAGTCGGTGCCTGCGTCGAGGAATAAAGCGGCTACGTCATCGCCGTACACCAAATCAGCCTTGGTGGCACCAGTTAAAGGGATGGAGAGCCGAAATTCACCTTTGCCGCTGAGGGCCGCGCGCACAATGCGGGGCTTGGCGTCAAGCGGGTTGTCGCGCAGCGATACCGCCACCGAGTCGTCGCTGGGGCTGCTTACGCGCCCTGTCAGCACGGCCGTGCCGGGCCCCGAAACGGCAGTGGCGTCCGCAGCCGCTTGTTGGGCGTGCCCCAGCAGCGGGCTCAGCAGCAACGGTAGCGCTAGCAACCGATAGAACGTTAAGGTAAAAACATTGAGCATAGCCAAGATAACAAGCAAACCTAATGGAGCATTTGCAGGAAACAAGCCGGTGCGACTAAGTGTCTATTTCCTGGGAAAACCCTATTCACAAACCGAAGATACGGGCCCCTGTTACATAAAATACAATTTCCCGCGCTGGTTCGTTTTTTCTTAGTTCTGTACTTGCCTAGTCGTCTTTTCGTTATAGTCCTATGCAGTTTCAGCCGGTGGCCTAGTCCCGGCTAGCCAAACAAACCGTCGAGTACCTCATCGAGCCGGCCCACCGGGCGCACCCGTAAGCCCGGGCGCAGGGCCCCCAAGTTCTTGCCGTTGAACTGCGACACATACATTTCGCGAAAGCCCAGCTTTTCGGCCTCGGCCAAGCGCTGGTCAAGGCGGCTCACGGCCCGGATTTCGCCGCTCAGGCCCACCTCGGCGGCCAGACAGATGTCGCCGGCGATGGGCACGTCGTGCAACGACGACACCACCGCCGCGCACACCGCCGCGTCGAGGGCCGGGTCGTCGAGGCGCAGGCCTCCGGCAATGTTCAGGAACACGTCGTGCTGACCCAGGCGCAGGCCGCTGCGCTTTTCCAGCACGGCCAACAGCATTTGCAGGCGCTTGGCGTCGAAGCCGGTGCTGCTGCGCTGGGGCGTGCCGTAGGTGGCGGGCGTCACCAGGGCCTGCACCTCCACTAACAGCGGGCGGTTGCCTTCTAGCGTAGCGCCGATGGCCATGCCGCTCAGGCTCTCGCCGCGCTGCGAAAGCAGAATTTCCGACGGGTTGCTGACCTGGCGCAGGCCGTCGCCCTGCATTTCGTAAATTCCTAGCTCTGAGGTACTGCCGAAACGGTTTTTGGTGGTGCGCAAGATGCGGTAGGTCAAGTGCCGGTCGCCTTCGAACTGCAACACGGTGTCCACCATGTGCTCCAGTATCTTGGGGCCCGCGATGCTGCCGTCCTTCGTGATGTGGCCGATGAGCAGCACCGGCACGCTTGTTTCCTTGGCATACTTCAGCAGCTCAGCGGTGCACTCGCGCACTTGGCTCACGCTGCCAGCCCCGCTTTCGACCAGCGTGGAGTGCATGGTCTGGATGGAGTCGATGACGACCAGATTGGGCTTTACCTGGTCGATCTGCCGGAAGATGTTCTGGGTGTTGGTTTCGGTGAGGATGTAGCAGCCCGGGTGCTGGCCATCGGCCAGGCGCTCGGCGCGCATTTTTATCTGGGCTTCGCTTTCTTCGCCGCTCACGTACAGCACGCGCAACTGCCGCAGGCCCAGCGCAATCTGGAGCATGAGCGTGCTTTTGCCGATGCCCGGTTCGCCGCCGATGAGCACGATGGAGCCCGGCACCAGGCCCCCGCCGAGCACGCGGTTCAGTTCGTTGTCAGGGGTGAGGATGCGGGGCTCGTCTTCGGCGATGATGTCGCCGAGCGGCACCGACTTGGCGGTTTTGGTGAGGCTGCCGCCGGGCACGGTGCTGGCGGGCTTCCACTGGCCCGTGGTGGTGGCCACGGTTTCCTTCTGGACGACTTCCTCAACGTAGGTATTCCACTCGCCGCAGGCCGGGCAGCGGCCAATCCATTTGGCCGACTGCGCGCCGCAGCTTTGGCAGAAAAAAACGGTTCTTGCTTTGGCCATTCTTGCTGATTAATTCAGCAAGGATAAGGCGCAAAACGCCGGAAAAGTTGCCCGAGGTCCTATTTCTTGCCGGCGTAGGCCACGCGGTAAATCACGCCGTTGTCGTCGTCGCTCACCAACAGCGCGCCGTCGTTGGCCTGCACCAATCCGCAGGGCCGGCCGAACTCCGACTTGTCGCCTTCGACCAGGAAACCGGTCACGAAATCCTCAAATTTCTCGGGCTGGCCCTGGGCGTTAAAGTGCACGCGCACGATTTTGTAGCCCGACGGCTGGGCACGGTTCCAGGAGCCGTGCATGGTCACGAAAGCGTCGTTCTGGTATTCCTTCGGGAACTGGGGGCCCCGGTTGAACACCAGACCCAGCGGGGCTGAATGCGCTTTGTAGAGGAGCAGCGGGTGCACAGTTTTGGCGTCGAACGCCTCGAAGCTTTCGCCGCCTTTGGGCTTGTTGGCGGGGTAGTGCTTGCCGTCGGCGATGATGGACGGCCAGCCGTAGTTGGCGCCGGGCTTGATCTGGTTCAGCTCTTCCTGCTGGTCCTCGTCGCCGAGCCAGTCGATGCCGTGGTCCATGCCGAACAGCTCCTTCGTAACGGGGTGCCAGTCGAAGCCGATGGTGTTGCGCAGGCCGTGGGCCACCACCTCGCGGCCCGAACCGTCGGTGTTGAGGCGCATGATGGTGGCGTTTTCGGGGTTGTCCTCGTCGCAGGCGTTGCAGGTGCTGCCCACCGAAAGGTACAGGTTGCCGTCGGGCCCGAAGTGCAGCACGCGGTTGGCGTGCTGGCCGGCGTCGGGCAAGTCGTGGTACAACTCCTTCAACTCGCCGAGGCTACCGTCGGCCTGCACGTCGGCCACGTAAATCTCGCGGATGGCGGTGAAGTACATCTTGTTGCCTTTCAGCGCCAGGCCGTGCAAGTGCGGCTTCTGGGCCACCTGGCGCATCACCTCGGCCTTGCCGTCGTGGTTGGCGTCGCGCACCAGCGTCACGGTGCCCTTCACGCGGTTGGTCACGTAGAGGTCGCCGTTGGGGGCCTGGGCCAGCATCCGGGGCATGTCGAGGCCCTCGGCGTACTTGGTGACGGTGAAGCCGGCGGGCGCTTTCAGGGCCCCCACGCGGGCGTCGGTGGCGGGCAGCTTGTTGGGCAGGTAGATGTTGCCCGTCATGTGGAAGGGCGTGGCGGCGGGCGGCACGTTCTGGGCCGCGGCGCCGAACGTGGTGAGCAACGCGGCGGCGAAGGCGGGGCGAAGTAGAAACATAACGGGAATAAGTTGGAGTAGCGGCTTCCCGTTACCCTACATAGCGGCGCAGGGTTGCAGTTGGGGCCCCTACTCCGCGGCCACGGTGCGCCGGATGCCCAGCTTTTTCATGCGAGCCTCCAGGGTTTTGGGGTTGATGTCGAGCAGCAGGGCCGCGCCCAGGGGCCCGCTCACCCGGCCGCTGGTGCGGCCCAGCGCAGCCAGAATATGGTCGCGCTCCTGCTCGCGCAGGGTTTTCAGCGGGCGGTTGGCCGGGGCCTCGTCGGCCGCTGGCAAGGCCGTGGGGGCCCCGGCGGCTGGCAGGCCGGCAAATTCCAGGTAGGGCCCCTGGCTGACGATGAGGGCGCGCTCGACCAAGTGTTCCAGCTCGCGCACGTTGCCGGGCCAGGCGTAGGCTTGCAGGGCGGCCAAGTCGGCGGGGCGGATGGGGCGCAGGGGCTTGGCCAGGCGCTGGCTCAGGCGCTGCACCGAATGGCGGAGCAGGGGCCCCACGTCTTCGGGGCGGGTGCGCAGGGGCGGCAGCGTGATGGGAAACACGTTGAGGCGGTAATAAAGATCGGCACGGAAGCGGCCGGCAGCCACCTCGTCGGCCAGCACGCGGTTGGTAGCGGCCACCACGCGGGCGTCGGTGGTGAGCACGCGGCTGCCGCCCAGGCGCTCAAACTCTTTCTCTTGCAGCACGCGCAGCAGCTTGGCCTGCAAGTCGAGCGGCAGCTCCCCGATTTCGTCCAGAAAAATGGTGCCCCCATCGGCCAGCTCAAACTTACCGATGCGCCGCTCGGCAGCTCCGGTAAAGGCGCCTTTTTCGTGCCCAAATAGCTCGCTTTCAATGAGCTGGGCCGGCAGGGCAGCGCAGTTGAGCTTGATGAGCGCGCGGCTGCGGCGCGGCGAGGCGTTGTGCAGGGCCCGGGCCACCAGTTCCTTGCCGGTGCCGGTTTCGCCGCTCACCAGCACGGTAGTGTCGGTGGGGGCCACCTGGGCAATGCGCACCTGCACCGTATGCAGGGCCTCACTGGGCCCAATCAGCTCGTCAAACGTGGCCGTGGTGTTGATTTCGTCGATCAGGTACGTGCGCTCCTGCTCCACTTGGGCTTTCAGGGCCTCAATTTGCTCGAAGGCGAAGAGGTTGTCGAGCGCCAGGGCCACCTGGGGCACCAGGCCCTCCACGGTAGCCAAATTTTCGGCGCTGAAGGCGTGGGGGTCGGAGCTGGCCAGGGTGAGCACGGCCGCCCCGTCGGGGCGCTGCCACAGCGGCACGACGAGCAGCGCCCGCACGCCGTACGCCTCGTACACGTGGCGCATGGCCGGGTGGCGCACGGCCAGGGCCTTAAAATCATCGCCCACGTACAGGTTGCCGCCCTGCGCCAACTGGTCGAGCTGCGTGTACAAGAAAATGGGGTCGGGGTATTCTTTGCCCTGGTGGCGGTCGAGCGCCAGCGTTTCAAACGGCGCATTCATGGCTTTGCGCCGGAATTCGGCGAAGCCCTCGAACGCGTCGTGCTTCCCCGCCCGCTGCACCTGGATGCCGAAATACTCGAACGGCACCACGCGGCCCAGTTCCTCGGCCACGGCCCGAAACAGCGGCTCGCGCTGCTTAATACTAAGCAAAGCGTTGCTGATGTTGAGCTGCAAGCTGCGTTCCTGTTCGCGGCGGGCCACGTCCTCAAACGCCAGCGTGTTGGCCACGGCCACGGCGATCAGCGAGCCAATTTTTTCCAGCAGGTTTTCGTCGGCCGCCGCCAGGGCGGGCTTGCGGCGGGCGGCCAGCGTGAGGGCCCCCGTGAGGCGCCCCCCCAGCCGCAGCGGCACCGACGTGAGGTAGCGAATGCCCTGCGCCCACATGCGTTGGAACGGCTCAAAACCAGGGTACTTCAGCCGGTAATCTGCCAACTCGATGCGCTGCATGTGCGCGCTCATCAGCACCGACTCGAAGGGCGAGCCCACAATGGGCGTGAAGTAGGCGGGCGGCGCGGGCAGGCCGGGGCCCAACTCTTCGGCGTGGAAGTAGTCGCGCCAAAACAGCCGCTTGTTCTGCACGGCAGCGTCGAATACGCTGATGCCGATGATGTCGAACGGAAAAATGAGACGCAGCTTGGTCGTCACCAGCTTGAACAGCGTTTCCTTGTCGCGGGTGGTAGCGATGGCTTCGTTGAGGTGCAGCAGCAGTGTTTCGTCGGGGCTGGTCATTCCTGATATGACAGGACCGTGATGTAAGCAATTCCTGTTATATCAGGAACACGGTTGTGGGGCTTCGATGTTTTAATTCGGGCCCATTTTAATTAAAAAACGGCCTTATCAGGGCCTATTAGCCATTTTTAGTCTTATGAAGCACTAGTTATATAGCTAAGTTTTGGTGTGGCACAGGCTTGGCTAAAGCGGCGGCAACACCTTATCGCTTTCGTTATATGTTTCCACGATTTCAACCCGCTGGGCTGGTTCGGTCGCCGCTGCTGCTGGGGGCTGCTTTGCTGCTGGCTGGCCCGGTGCTGGCGCAGAACCAACCCGGTTTACCCGCTGCGTCGCAAGCCATTGGCTTGGTCAGCGACTCGCTTACGCTGGGCGGCACCGTGCAGGCCGTGCTGGACGCCAACCCCGGCATCGCCAACTTAACTGAGTTGGCCAACGCCGCTGGCAGCCGCTTGAGCCAATCGCAGGCCGGCTTTTTGCCGCAGATAACCGGCACGGCTACTTATACGCGCCTCGATCCAGTGTCGAAGGTGGCATTTGGAAATGATGTCTTATCATTTGTGCCCAACAATAATTTCGACGCGCACTTAACGGCGCAGTACGAAATCTACGACTTTGGCAAACGCAGCGCTACCACCAACTTGTCGCGCTCGCAGGTGCAAACGGCGCAGGACAACATTGTAGTGGCCCGGCGCGACCTGTCATTTAACGCGGCCCAGGTGTACTACAACATCTTGTTTGCCCGCGAAAGCATCCGGGTGCAGGACGAGCAAATTGCCTCGCTGGTGGCCCACCGCAACGAGATGCAGAAGCGGGTGGAAGCCGGCGTGAGCACCAAGTTTGACGTAACGACCACCGACGTGCGCATCACGCAAGCCCAAAACACGAAGCTCGACCTCCAAAACCAACTCCGCAACCAGCAGGTGCAGTTGGCTCGCCTGCTGCACAAGCCCCAGCAAGCCGACGTGCCGGTGAAGGGCCGCCTGGAGTATGACCCGCAGCCCGTGGACCTGGAAGCCGAGCTGGCCAAAGCCGCCCAAAACCGCCCCGAGGTGAAGCTCTCGAAAGACGCCGAAGCCACGGCCGAGCTGCAATCCAAGCTGCTTGAGCACAGCAACATGCCCAGCCTGGGCGTGGGGGCCCAAGTAGGGGGCAAAAACGGCTACATTCTGCCGAACGTGGCCATCACCGACATCCGCTTCAACACGGTGGGCGTGGCCCAGCTGTCGGTGCCCATCTACGACGGGGGCAAAAACCGCAAGCAGCGGGTAGAAGCCCTCGCCAACTACCGTGGCGCCGTGGCCCGCACCGCCGACACCCAGGAGCAAATCCGGTCCGACGTGCGCCAAGCGGCCAACAACATGGAGTTCAGCCAAGCCCGCTACGACAACGCCGTGCAGCAAGTGGCCCAGGCCACCGATGCCCTCACCCGCGCCAAGGGCCGCTACCGCTACGGCGTGGGCCAAAACCTCGACGTGCTCGACGCCGAAACCCAGCTGGCGCAGTCACGCTTGGCCCGCGCCCAGGCCATGTACAACTACACCCTCGGCCAGTACCAGCTGCGCCGCGCCACCGGCGAGCAAATCTGGCAATAGCCAGCAGCCCCTCCCCATGATCCTCACCTCCATCCTCTGCCCGCTTGACTTTTCGGCCGCCACGCCGGGGCTGGTGGCCTACGCGGCTGCCCTGGCCGCCTCTACCGGGGCCGAGCTGCGCCTGCTGCACGTGCGCGAGCCGCAGGACGCTGAGGCCCCCGCCGGGGCCGACCGCTTGGCCAGCTTGCGCTTGGCTGCCGAGCAAGCCGGGGCCGCCCACGTGAGCACGGGTACGGTGCAAGGCGAAGCCGCCCCCGAAATAGTGGCCGAAGCTGGCCGCCGCCACGCCGACTTAATTGTTATTGGGGCCCACGGCCAAACGGGCCTCACCCGCTTCTTGATGGGCAACACCGCCGAGGTAGTCCTGCGCACCGCGCCCTGCCCCACGCTGCTGGTGCGAGCCCCCGCTGCGTAGTTCCGGGCCCCATCAAAATTTTCTCCCCCAGCCTTTTCCGCACCGTTTAACGTTTATACTACAATGGCTACCTCCACTGCTCCCCAAGATACTTTAGCGCACGACGCGTCGCCCGCGGCCGGTGCCGAGCCCCTCGAAGCGCCCAAGCGCCGCAACCCCCTCGTGTTTGTGGTGCTGGCCGTGGTGCTGCTGGCCGCCGGCTTTTATGGCTGGACGCGCTACCAGTTTGCCAAGGCCCACGAAAGCACCGACGACGCCGCGGTAGAAGGCGACGTGTACCCCATTATTCCCCGCGTGGCGGGCCCGGTAATTAAGGTGTACGTTGACGACAACCAAGTGGTGAAAAAGGGCGATACGCTCGTAACCATTGACAAATCAGACTACCAGCAGCGCGTGAACGCCATGGAGGCGGCCCTCGTTGCGGCCCAGGCCCAGGTAGTGGCCGCCCGCGCCGGAGTAGGTACGGCCCAGGCCAACGTGCGCACCGCCCAAACCACCATCGGCGTGAGCGCAGCCAACCGGTCGCGCCTGCAGCAAGACTTGGCGCGAAGCGTGAAGCTCCGCAAAGACGACATCATCCCGCAGAGCGACTACGACGCCGTGCAGGCTAACCTGAAAGCCACCACCGCCCAGCAAAGCACCGCCCAGGACCAAGTGAGTGTGGCGCGCCAGCAGGTAGTGGCGGCCCAGCAGCAAATCGCCGTGGCGCAGGCCGTGGTGAAGCAGCGCCAGTCGGACCTTGACAATGCCAAGCTCCAGTTCAGCTACACGTCGCTCGTAGCGCCCGCCAACGGCGTCGTGAGCAGAAAAAGCGTGCAGCCTGGCCAGGTAGTGGGCCCCGGCCAGCAGCTGTTGGGTTTGGTATCAAGCGGCAAAACCTGGGTAATTGCCAACTTCAAAGAAACCCAACTCGAGGACATGAAGGTTGGCCAGAAGGCCAAGCTGGAAGTGGATGCTTACCCCAGCGAAGAGTTTGATGGCCACATCGAGTCGCTATCGGCCGCTACGGGGGCCCGCTTCGCCCTGCTGCCCCCCGACAACGCCAGCGGTAACTTCGTTAAGGTTACCCAGCGCGTGCCCGTCAAAATTGTGCTCGACAAAGAAGACCCCCAGCACCCCCTGCGCGCTGGCATGAGTGTGAACACCGTCGTGCAAGTGAAGTAAACGCCACTGGGCCCCTGGGGCCGCCATGCAGTGCCAAGCTGCGCACGGCTGCCCCAGGGCTCGCAACTCATCTTATTGAATGGAAACCGGATTTACCAAGTGGATCATCGTTGTGACGGTGGTCCTCTGCGTGTTGCTGGAGCTGATTGACACCAGCATCGTGAACGTGGCCCTGACCCAGATGATGGGCAACCTCTCGGCTACGCAGCAGGAAGTGAGCTGGGTAGTGGCCTCTTACGGCATCGCCAACGTGATTGTGATTCCGATGACCGGTTTCCTGGCCGAGCAGTTCGGGCGCAAAAACTACTTTTTCGTGTCGGTGTGCATTTTCACGCTGGCATCCATTGCCTGCGGGCAGAGCACCAACCTGTGGGAGCTGGTGGCGTTCCGCTTTGTGCAGGGCGTGGGCGGCGGCGCGCTTATGGCCACGTCACAGGCCATCCTCATCGACACGTTTCCGCCCAAGCAACTGCCGCTGGGGCAAGCCCTGTTCGGCATGGGCGTCATCATTGGGCCCACCATCGGGCCCACGCTGGGCGGCTACATCGTGGACAACTACGACTGGCCCTGGATTTTCTACGTGAACGTGCCGGTGGGCATCTTGGCCGGCATCTTCACGCTGCTGTTCATCCGCGACCCCGAACGCATCAAAAATGCGGTTCCGCGGCCCCTGCGCGAAATTGACTGGCTGGGCATTGGCCTGCTGATTTTGGGCGTGGGTTCGTTGCAGTTGGTGCTGGAGCAGGGCGAAACCGAAGACTGGTTCGACAGCGCGTACATCATCACCTTCACCTTGCTGTCGGCGGTGGGCGTCATTGGGTTTATCTGGCGCGAGCTCACGGCCGAAAAGCCCATCGTGGATTTGCGCGTGCTGGGCAAAAGCCGCAACTTAGCGGTGGGCGCTTTCCTCTCGTTTGTGCTCGGCTTCGGCTTGTTCGCTTCAGTGTTCGTGTTCCCGATTTTCACGCAGCGCATCTTGGGCTTCACGGCCGCTCAAACCGGCTTTTTGCTGCTGCCGGGAGCCCTGGCGTCGGGCTTCATGATGCCGGTTATTGGCAAGGCTTTGCAAAGTGGCGTTCCCCAGAAGTTTATGATTCCGGTGGGTTTTGCCATTTTCTTCTTCTTTACGTTCTGGATTGCCGCACGCATCACGCCCGCGGCGGGCGAAAGTGACTTCTTCTGGCCGCTCATTGTGCGGGGTGTGGGCCTGGGCCTGATTTTCCTGCCCATCACCACCATGAGCCTGGCGGGCTTGCAGGGCAAGGACGCGGGCCAGGCGGCCGGCCTCACCGGCATGATTCGCCAGCTCGGCGGCTCGTTTGGGGTGGCCATTGTGGGCACGTACCTCGAGCGCAGCATCCAAGCCAACCGCGTGGCCCTGCTGCCCAATATCTCGCTTTACAACCCCGAAACCGTGCAGCGCATCCAAGCCTTCACCCAAAACTTTATGGCGAAAGGCTTCCCACTGGACCAAGCCCGGCAGCAGGCCTACGCCGCCCTCGAAGGCATTTTGATGAAGCAAGTGTCTATTATTACTTACGGCCAGGTATTCACGGGCCTAGGGTTTTTCTTCATTGCCTGCTTGCCGCTGGTGCTCCTCATCAAGCGCAGCAAATCGGGCGAAAAAATAGACCTCAACGCTGCCCACTAAGCAGTGTGGCCCGCAATTTGCCTAAGCTCATTCACGTGGCTTGATTAGGTGACGATTCGCTATGATAGAAAAAGGGGCTTCCTGCATTTAGCAGGAAGCCCCTTTTTGCGTGGGGTGCGACTGGGCCGCAAGCCTCGGGGGCCTGCTTTTATTGCACCACTAGCTTTTGGGTGATAGTGCCCGCAGCCGACGTGAGGCGGAACAAATACAAGCCGCCCGAGCGCAGCGCGGGCAGCGCTACGGGCACGTCGATGGTTTCCGCCGCTGGCAGCTCGCGCTCGTACAGCCGCCGCCCTTGCACATCGCTGACGACGAGCCACACGGGCGCTGCCATTGCCTGTTGCACCCGCAAGCGCACGGGGCCCCCGGCTGCCGCTGGGTTGGGCATTACCTGCACGGCAAAACGGGGCCCTGCCTGGGCTGCGGCGGTGGCCAGCGCCACGCCGGTGGTGCTCGTGCACAACGCTGCCGACGGCACCACCACGAGGCTGTTGCCCGTGTCGGGGCCGCTGTATTGCAGCGTCAGCACATTGAAGCGGTCCCGCTCGCCGTAGTGCACCACCAGGTCGTGCCGGCCGGCCGTGAGCGTTACCGTGGCCGACGCGGCCGTGGTGCCGTGCAACTGGCCGTTGTTGATGGTGGCCTCGCCGCTCAGGGGCGTGGCGCGGCGAGCGGCGGCATCCAGCCACAAATACGAAGCATCGTCCGACGTCAGCGTGAGGGTGTAGGTACCGGCCGTGGCAATTAGCAAGGTGCCTTGGTAGCGGGCGCTGAAAACGTCGGGGTCGCTGAGGGTGCCGGTAGCCGGCGGCACAATAGCGCCCCAGCTGTTGGTGGTTGCAAAGTTCAACCGCGGGTCTATGCGCACCACGCCGGGGGCAGTGTTTGCGAAAAAACCCTGTTCGTCGTTGAAGTAGCCCGCGTAGTACCGGGCGTACAGGCCGTTGGTAGCGGGGTTACCGCCCGGATCGGTGCCGGTACAGGTTTGGGCCAGGGCCCCCAACGGGCTAGCCAGCCCAGCAGCCACCAAAAAGCCCAAGCCAATCGGCTGGCGCAGCGAACGTAAAAGAAATGTCATAAAAAAATGAATAAAGTGAATATTAAATTTTAACAGGATTACTATGATTACGTTTTTATCCAATTCTGTCCTAACTATTAGCAATTTTTATTCCTACTTCTCAAACGCAGGAGTTGCAAGCCAACCATTATTCACTCATTCCTCGCCAAGTGCTTCCGGGGGCCCCAATGCGGTACTTATTGGTACTGCACGTAGAGCGGCACCGGGGTTAGCTCGGTCAGCACTTCTTTGGGCGTCATCAGGTGGTTCGGCTTGCGCTTGATGTCGTACTCATAGAAAAGCTTGAAGCCCGTGAACTGCACCGGCTGCTTCTGCACATAAGCTTTGTACGAGTCCTTTTTCAGCACCGGGTCGCCCCAGCCGTCCATGTCCATCACCACCTGCACGCGCGGGTCGAGCTTGATGTTTTTGTAGTTCGTGAGCATGCCCTGCGTGAAGCGGTGCACCATCAAAATCTTGGGCGGCAGGTGGTTTTCACTCACGATGCGGGCCAGGAAACCGATGGCGTAGTTCACGTCCTTGGCGTCGTAGGTGCCGATTTTTTTGCCCGGCCGCGCATTTTTGGTGGCCATGGCAAACTCGGGGTCGATGCCCAAGTGAATGGTCGGGTCCTTGAGGTACTCCGCCAGCTTGGGCAACTCGTGGGGCAGGTCGCTCAGGCCCACTTGCACGTCCATGAACAGGATGGCGTTTTTCTCCTTGGCCCAGGCCCGCGTTTCCTCAATCGTGCTTTTCGAATTCATCAGGCGGTACTTGCCGTCGGCACCGGCCGCGCCCTGGGCCGTGATGGTGACGCTGTGCAGCGCGGGCAGCACGGGAAGGCTGGGGTCGGCCGCTTGCCACTCGGCCAGCACCTTGTCAAACTTGCGCATCATCTGGTCCTTGGGCTCGCGGCCCAGGATGCCCATGCCCTTCGAGCGAATGTTGCCATAAAACGCCACAATGCGGTGGCCCGGCAGGATGGCCCCCGGCAGCTGCCCGGTTTTGCGGGCGATGCTATCGGCCTTCAGCGAATCGCGCTGCAAGGCCAATCGCTTGATCCTAACGGTATCGACGGCCGGCGGCGGGTTGATAGCGGTGGCTTCAACCGCCGATTTCTCGCCCTCGATGGGGCGGTTTTGGCAGGCGGGCAGGGCCCCGGCGGCCAGCAAAGCGCAGGCGGCCAGCGGGCCGAAAACTTTCGATGAAAACACTGAATGAAAATCGGTTAGAAACGAAAAGAATGTCAAAGGTAGGCGCGTTTCGCGCACCGCGGCGGGCCCCGCCACCGGGCTCCGGCCGGGGCCCTGCGTAGCAAAACCGCGCCCAATGGGCTCTAAGGCCTTTTCCCGAAGTTTGGCACGGTTTTGAAACTAATACGTTCGGCTATCTGCTGGGAATCACACCGCCCAGCCATTCACGTGTTTTATTTTGGTGCCTTATTCCGAAGGCCCCGCTGCCAGCGCAGCGGGGCCTTCTTGTGGGGCGCCGGCTCAGCGCGGGCCCACGGCCCCGGCGCCGCTCAGGCCCTGGGCCAAGCCCACCAAGCGTACCAACTCGGCGCGGTAGCCGTCGGCATCGGGGCCCCGGGCGCCGGCGGCCAGCGCGGCGGTGGCGGCCCAGGTGGCGGCGCCGGCCTGCGCGCTCTGGCGCAGCAGCAGCCCAAACTGGGCCACGGCGGCGGCAAACCGAAAGTCGGCCGAAGCCTGTGCCACGGGCACGGCGGGGCCCGCCAGCGCCTGCGCCAGCAGCTGGCTGGCCGTGCCCTGGGGTTGCTGGTAGCGCAGCTTCACGGTGAGCACTTCGGCGCCGGGGGCCCCGTGCGCGGCGGCGGTGGGCTGGTACTTTAGGCGGTCCACCAGCGGCTGCGGGGCCCCCGCGGGCACCAGCTCGTAGAGGGCCGTTACGGTGTGGCCGGCGCCCAGCTCGCCGGCGTCCTTGCGGTCGTTGTTGAAGTCTTCGGCGGCCAGCAGGCGGTTTTCGTACCCCACGAGGCGGTAGTGGGCCACGCGGGCGGGGTTGAACTCAACCTGCAATTTCACGTCCTTGGCCAAGGTGAAGAGCGTGCCGCCGAACTGCGCCACCAGCACGCGCTGGACCTCGGCGAGGTTGTCGAGGTAGGCGTAGTTGCCGTTGCCCTTGTCGGCCAGGGTTTCCATGCGGGCGTCGCGCAGGTTGCCGCGGCCGCAGCCCAGCACGGTGAGGAACACGCCGCTTGCGCGTTCGTTCACAATTAGTTGCTCCAGCGCGGCGTCCGAGCTTTCGCCCACGTTGAAGTCGCCGTCGGTGGCCAGCACCACGCGGTTGTTGCCCTCTTTTTGAAAATACTGGCGGGCCGTGGCGTAGGCCAGGCGCAGGCCCGCGCCGCCCGCCGTCGAGCCGCCCGCTTCCAGCCGGTCAATTGCCCCGAGGATAATTTCGGGCTGGTTGCCGGGCGTGGGCGACAGCACCAGGCCGGCGGCCCCGGCGTAGGCCACCAGGGCCACGCGGTCTTGGGGCCGCAGCTGGCGCACCAGCAGGCGCAGGCCGGCCTGCACCAGGCCGAGGCGGTCGGGGCCCTGCATCGAGCCCGACACGTCCACCAAAAACACCAGGTTGGCAGGCGGCAAGGCGCTGGTTTCCACGCTGCGGGCCCGGATGCCGATGCGCGCCAGTTGGTGCGCGGGGTTCCAGGGGCACACGGCCAGCTCGGTGCTGATGCGCACGGGGTCGGGACTGGCCGGCGCGGGCGCGGGGTAGTCGTAGTGGAAGTAATTCAGCAGTTCCTCCACCCGCACGGCGTCGGCCGGGGGCAGTTGGCCTTCGGTAAGGAAGCGGCGCACGTTGGCGTAGCTCGCGTTGTCCACGTCGAGGGCGAAGGTGCTGAGCGGCTCTTTCTGAACGGCTTGGAACGCGTTTTCGGCCACGTGGGCGTAGGTATCGCCGGCACTGGCCTTGGGCCGGGCGAGGTAGGGCGCCGGGGCCCCCGGGAAAAAGCTAGCCGTGGCGGGGCTACGCTGAACGGCTGCCCCGGCCACCCGGCCCTGCAGGGCCCCGGGCGCGTTATACCCCGCCCCTACCACCTCGTTAAGTGCCTCAGTGGCGGGCTTTAGCACCACGTTGATGACCACCTCTTTGCCCACGCGCCGCTGCTGGGTGGTGTAGCCCACCATTGAAAACACCAGCGTGGCCCGCGTGGCCCGCGTGGCCCGGGGCACCAGCAGCAGGTAGTGGCCTTGGGCGTCGGTGCTGGTGCCCCGTTGCGTGCCCTTGATGAGCACCGTGGCGCCCGGCAGCGGTCCCTGGTCGTCGCGCACGGTGCCGCTGATGGCGACGGCCCGAGCCGTAACGGTGTCGAGCAGCGCGATGCCGCGGGGCTTGATGGCGGGGGCAAGTGGGGGTGAGGCGGGCGCTTGGGCCCGGGCAGCGGGGGCCAGCAGGCTGGCCCACAGCAGCAACAGAGGTTTTTTCATGGCGGCAACGGGTTTGAGGTGAAAGCTGCCGGAGAGATGCTGTGGCCGACCGAATTGCACACGCGCCGCCCAAAAAATTTCGGGGCCCCGGGCTACCTTGCTGCTGCCGATGTTTTTCCGCCGCTCCCCGCCGCCCGCCGCCGCGCCGCCCTCCGACCAGGAGCTGCTGGCCCGCTACCGCCTGCGCGGCGACGTAGCCGACCTCGGCGAGCTGTTCGGCCGGCACCTGCCGATGGTGTTTGCCACCTGCCGCCGCTACCTGGCCCCGCCCGACGAGGACGCGCAGGACGCCAGCATGCAGCTGTTCGAGCACCTGGTGGGGGCCCTGCGCCAGCACGCGCCCGACAACTTCCCCGCTTGGCTGCACGCCACCGCCCGCAACCACTGCCTGATGCAACTGCGCGCCCGCCAGCGCGCCGGCCCCAGCGCGGGGCCACTGGTGCTCAGCTTTCCCGACGCGGCCGATGTGGAATTGGCCGCCGCGCGGCATCTTCCGGATGCCGCGGCGGCCGACGCCGACGCGGCGGCCACCGAAACTACGCTGCAAGCCCTAGAAGAGGCCCTCGCGCACTTGCCCGCCGGCCAGCGCCGCTGCCTGGAGCTGTTTTTTCTCGAAAACAAATCGTACCACGAAGTGGCCGGGGCCCTCAACCTCGACCTCGGCCAAGTGAAAAGCCACCTGCAAAACGGCAAACGCATGCTGCGCCGCCTCCTTACCGACCACCCGGCCCCGGCCGCCGCCCCCGCCCATGCCCCCCGCCGCTGACCTGCTGCCCGCGGCCCTCGCGGCCCCCCGCGGCCCCCACCCGGCCGCCGATACCCTGCGCCAGTACGCAGCCGGCACCCTTGCGCCCGCCCAGCAGCACCAAGTAGAAGCCCACGCCCTGGATTGCCCGCGCTGCACCGACGTGCTCGCCGGCCTCGCCCAAACCGACGCTGCCGCCACCGACCAAGCCCTGGCTACCCTGCGCCGCCGCCTGCACGCCCGCGTCGGCACCGAAGCCGCGCCGCGCCCTGCCGCCGCTTGGCATTGGCCCCGACTGGCTGCGGCCGCCGCGGTGGCAGCCAGCCTGGCCGGCGGCCTGTGGGAATGGCAGCACCGCGCCACGCCCGGCCCCGAAGTCGCTGCGGTGGCCGCGCCACCTGCTACCACGCCGCTCACCGCCAGCGCTCCAACTGGGGCCCCCGCGCCGCCACCGGCTGCTGCAACGGCCCCAATAGCAGCTTCGGCACCGCCCGCCGTCATCGCCGTTGCCCCTACTAAGCGGCCTGCCCTGGCCGTAACTTACGAACCCCAGCGCAAGACGGCTGGAAAATTGGCGGCATCGAGCACTGAATATGAAGGCATTACAGCAATGCGCACGGCGGCAAACGACGATGTGAATAGGGCCCCAATACCTGCTGCAACTGTTTCCAGCGTAGCGGCCGACTCTGCCGCGGGGTACTTGGGCGAAGTAGCGGTGAGCCAGGCCCCGCGGCCCGCGCCCGCCGCGGGGGCCCTGATAGGCCGCGTGGCAGGCGTGGCCGTGGTCCCCACCGAAAGCGCCGTGGCGCGCCGCCTATCGTTTGCGGCCCCCGCCAACGGCGCCGTGGTGGGCGCCATGCCCGCCGCACCGGACCTGGCGCCCGCGCCGGTGGGCGGCTTGGACGCTCTGCGCGACAAGCTCCGCCGCGCAGCCGCCGAGTTCGTACCCGACGAAGCGCCCTTGACAGGCAATGTGCGGGTGCGCTTCACGGTGGGCGGCGGCGGCAAACTCAGCAACCTGAAAGTGGTGCGCAGCCTGCGCGCCGATTACGACGCCGAGGCCTTGCACCTGGTGTGCGAGGGCCCTAATTGGGTACCAGGCACGGCCGCCGGCCGCCGCGCTGCCTTGACCATGGAGTTGGATGTGGTGTTTTAGCGTGTAGCGTGGACGCTACTGGTCACTACATGGCCATGCCGGCTTTGAACGACTTGTCGTCCACGGATTTCACGAATTTTAGCAGGCCTTTCATGTACGTTTCCTGGTCGTCGTACATGCTCATGTGGCTGCCTTGGGGGCAGATGAGGGCGGCGCCTTTTTGCACTTTGGTGGCAATCATGCGCATATGTGCAGGGTCCATCGTGTCGTACTTTCCGCCGATGGACAGGAACGGCACGGCGAGCCGGGGCAGGTCGGGCACCCGGTCCCACTTCGTGAGCTTGCCCGAAATGCCGAACTCGCTGGGGCCCTGCATGGTGACGTACAGCGACTGGTTGATTTTGCCCAGCGCGCGGCGCACCGGCTCCGGGTTGGGCACGATGCGGCACAGGTGCTCGGCGTAAAAGTTGGGTTCGAGCAGGCCCATGTAGCGCGGGTTGCCGAAGTCCTTGGCAGCCTCAATCTTGCGGATTTCGGCCAGCACGGCGGGCTTCATCTGCTTGGCCAGCACCTCGTCGGCATACTTGCCGTAGGCGGGGCAGCTCATCATCATGTTGCTGATGATGAGTCCCTTCAGGTTTTGCTGGTACTTGAAGGCGTACTCGGCGGCCAGGATGCCGCCCCAGGAGTGGCCCAGCAGGTAGAAGTTGGTATTGTCGAGCCTCAAGGCCTGGCGCACCTGCTCCACTTCTTCCACGTAGCGCGGCAGGCTCCACATGGACGTGTCGCGCGGGTTGTCGGAGTTGCCGCAGCCGAGCTGGTCGTAGTAAATGAATTCGATGCCTTCCCGGGGCAGGAAGCTTTCCATGCACTCGAAGTACTCGTGGGTGGCGCCGGGGCCCCCGTTCAGCAGCAACACCTTGATTTTCGGGTTATTGCCGAAACGCTTGGTCCACACGTTGAACGTCCCCTTGGGCGTCTTGATGGGAACGACCTGCACGCCGCCCGTTTTCACGCCCGTCTCGGTGGGCGCCAAGTAGGCGCTGGGGGCCCCGGCAGCGGGGCTGGTTTCGGTGGTGGCGGCAGGTGTGCTGCAGGCGGCGAGCAGGGCAGCGGTACCCAGGGCCCCCGCGGCTCGGCGTAAAGTGTAGAGGAGGTTCATAAGAAGGACGTCGAAAAGAAAGATGAACAGTGACTTATAACATTGGTGTAGAACGTCATGCAGAGCGCAGCGAAGCATCTCTACTGCGGCAGTAACTATGGTTAATTGCGCAGTAGAGATGCTTCGCTGCGCTCTGCATGACGTTCTTTTCTAACTCATTACAACTACGGACAACCACAAACTGCGCTGGGGCCCCGGCGCTACTGCGCCGCCGCCACTTTGGTGTGCAGGTAGCGTTCGAAGAACTCGTAGGTGCGCAGCATCTGGTCGATGCGCTGGCGGTTGTCGCCGGCGCGGGTCAGCTCGTGGGTGCCGCCGGGGTGGCGCACGTACTCCACCGGGCGGCCCAGCACCTTGAGGCTGCGGTACAGCATCTCGCCCTGCACGAAGCCCGTGCGGCGGTCGCTCTCGCCGTGGAAGATGATGTAGGGCGTGGTGATGTGCTGGACGTAGGTGATGGGCGACTCGCGGGTGAGCGCGGCGCGCACCGCCGGCTCCCAGGGGTAGCCGCCGAAGTAGTTGGGCACCAAGCGCCAGGCGTTGCCCTCGCCGAAGAACGTGGCCAAATCGTAGACGCCGCGCTGCGAGCACGCGGCCTGAAAACGGTGGTCGTGGGCGATGATCCAGGCCACGAGGTAGCCCGCGTACGAGCCGCCCGTCACGACCAGTTTCTGGGGGTCGGCCCAGCCCTCGGCCACGGTTTTGTCGAGCGCGGCGAGCACGTCGGCGCTGGGGCCCGTGCCCCAGTCGTTGATGTTGGCCCGCAGGAAAGCCTGGCCGTAGCCACCCGAGCCGCGTGGGTTGCCGTACACCACGCCGTAGCCCTGGCTGGCGAAGTACTGGAACTCGTGCCACATGCTGGCCTCGCCGGGGCCCCACATGGCCGCGGGGCCCCCGTGGATGTCGAGCAGCAGTGGGTACTTGCGGCCGGCCTGGTAGGCGGTGGGCTTCATCACCCAGTACTCCACCGTCAAGCCCTTGTCGTTCACAAAGTTGTGCTTTTCGGGCAACGACAGCTGCCGGTTTTTCACCCAGTCGTTGAAGGTGCCGGCGCGTTGCACCTGGCGCAGCCCGGCATCGGCCACAAACAAGTCGGAGGGGTTGCGGACGCCGGTTTGGGCGAACACCACCCGGCCCTGGGCCACGTCGAAGCTCAGGATGCCCGTGTCGTCGGCCGAGAGTTTTTCGATTTTTCGGGTTTTCACGTTGGCGCGGTACAGCGGGGCCCCGCCGTTGGCCTGGGCTGTGAAGTAGACGTATTGCTCGTCGCTGCTCCAGGCCAAGGTGCCCTTGCTGCGGTCGAAGGGAATGGTAATCAAATCCTTGGCATTGCCGTTCAGCGGCAGCAGGGCCAGCGTGGGCACGGCCACGCGCCCGGTGGGCTCCTGCTGAAACGCCAGCCACTTGCCCGAGGGCGACACCTTCAGGCCAGTGTACGCGGTGCTGTCGTGGCCCAGCAGCAGGCGCGGGTGGCGGCCGGCGCGGTCGGTCAGGTAGAGGCCGTTTTCCTGGGCCCGGTCGGGGTGGCGCAGCGAGTCGAGGGCGGCCAGCAGCACCAGGTGCTGCCCGTCGGGCGTGAACTCGGCCTGCGAAAACCGGTAGAAGCCGTGGGTCACCGACACGGGCGGGGCCCCGGCGTCGGCGACGCTGATGAGGAAAAACTGCGCAAAATTCTGCTCCGCCGACACGTCCTTCTCGTCCTGGAAGTTCAAGTTGTCCAGCACCTTGGCCTTCTTGTCCACCTCGTCTTTGTCAAGGTAAGCGCGGATTTCGGCCAGGCTGCCGTCGGCGTTGGGCTTGGCGGGGCCCAGCAGGGTGTTTTTGGCGAAGCCGGGCTTCTCAAACGACCAGCCGGGCACGGCCTTCGCCGCGTTCAGCACCGAGTCTTTCAGCAGCTCGCGCAGCGGCACGGGCGCCGAAAACAGGATTTGCCGGCCGTCGGGCGACCATTTGGGGGCCCCGGCGCCGTACTTGGAGCGGGTCAGCTGGCGGGCTTCGCCGCCGTCGGCGGGCAGCACGAACACCTGCGGCTTGTCGTCCACGGTGCGCACGAAGGCCAGCTGCCGGCCGTCGGGGCTCCAGGCCGGCTGGCTTGCGCCCTCCTTGGCCGACGTGAGTTGCCGCGGTTGGGCCCCCGCCGCGGTGCCCACTTGGTAGAGCTGGGTCACGTTTTTGTAGTCGGCCTTGTTCTTCTCGTCGGGTTCCACGCCGAGCACCGTGAAAGCGGCCCAGCGGCCGTCGCGCGTCAAGGTGATGTTGCCCACCTGCTGGATTTTCAGCAAATCGGTCACCTTCACCGGCTCGGGGCCCTGCTGGGCCCGGGCAGCCTGCGCCAGGCAACCGGCTAAGAGGGCAAGGGTAGTTTTTTTCATGGTCTGAAGAGGCATTTAGAATGTAGCGCGGACTTTGTAATCCGCGTTTTTGTACGGTCGCCCAACGATTAATCGGCAGGACGAAGCGAGAGCCGCGGACTACAAAGTCCGCGCTACAGGTCACGAGTTGCCTTTGCCGCGGGCCGCGGCGTCCATCACCCGGAACAGGTTGCCGCCCCAGATTTTGCGCAGGGCCCGGGCCGAATAGCCGCGGCGCACCAATTCCAGGGTTAGGTTGGGGAAGTCGCCCACGTCGGCCAGGCCGTCGAGCACGGTGCCGCCGTCGAAGTCGGAGCCGATGCCCACGTGGTCGATGCCGGCCACTTGCACGAGGTGGTCGATTTGGTTGGCCACGTCCGCCACGGTGGCCAGCGGCACGGGGTAACGGCGCTCAATCTCCACGTATTCGGCCAGCGCCTGGGTGCGGTCGGCGGCGGGCAGGGCGTACACGTTGAGGAAGGTTTTGAGGCCCCACTTGGTGCAAAACGCCTGCTCGACGGCCTGCCGGGCGGGGGTTTTCACCTCCGTTTTCACGTAGGGGCTGAACAAGTTGAGCTGCACCACGCCGCCGTGGCGGGCCAGGGCCCGCAGCATGTCGTCGGTGAGGTTGCGGGCCATGTCGGCCAGTACCCGGCTGCCCGAGTGCGAGGCGATGACGGGCACCCGCGAGAGCCGCAACACGTCATAAAACGTCGAGTCGGAGGTGTGCGACACGTCCACCAGCAGGCCCAGGCGATTCATTTCCCGCACCGCCCGTTCGCCCAACGGGCTGAGGCCCTGCCACTCGGGGCCCTGGGGGTCGGTGGACGAGTCGCAGAGGTCGTTGTTGGAGGAGTGGCACAGCGTGAGGTAGCGCGCGCCCTGGTCGTAGTAGGTTTGGAGCATGGCCAGGTCTTGGCCCACGGGGTAGCCATTCTCCATGCCGATGAAAATGGCCCGCTGGCCGGCCCGCCGAATGCGCCGCGCCTCGGCCGGCGTGGTGGCCAGCGCCAGCTCGGCCGGGTGCCGCCGAACGGCCGCGTGGATGGCGTCGAACTGGGCCTGCACTTCCTGCCGGATGGCGGCGTAGCCGGCCGGCGTGCGGGGCCCCTGCCCCACGTACACGGCCCAAAACGCGGCGTCCACCCCGCCGCGCCGCATTTTGGGGAAGTCTACCTTCGCCTCTTCCGCCGGTCCGTGGTCGCGGGCCAGGTCGAAGCCGGGCTTGAGGAGGTTGCCGGGCGTATCCTGGTGCGAGTCAACCACAAAGGCGCGCTCGTGCAGAGCCCGGGCTTTGGCTTGCAGCTTCGCCTCGGCCGTTTGGGCCCCGGCCGGTCGGGCAGAGAGGGTTAGGAGCAAAGGCAAAAGGACGAGGCGAAAGTTGGGCATGCGGGCATGTGGAGTTTTCCAAATTCATGGAAGAATAGAACGTCATGCAGAGCGCAGCGAAGCGTTTCTCCTGCTCAACTAATTATTTACTGCTGCGGGAGAGATGCTTCGCTGCGCTCTGCATGACGTTTTATTCTTTTCGAATACAGACCCACAGGGCCCCTGGCTACTGCGCCGGGGCGGGCCCCGCCACTGCGGCGGCGCGGTTCACCTGGCCTGCGAAGCGCTCAATGGCGGCGCCGGTACGCTTGATTTGCTCGTCGGCCTCGGCCCACTTGCGCTCCTCCACGGCTTCGCGGATGCCAGGCAGGGTTTTCACGCCGTAGCCGGTGTAGAAGCCGGGCGCGTAGAGCTGGTGCCGGTACCAGGGCCGGCGCGGCAGGCCTTCGGTGCTCAGCAGTTGTTGCTCGGCCTGGTAGAGCAACTGGTCTAATTCCTTTTTGCGGTCTTCTGATAGGTTGTTGGGGCCCTTGCGGGCTTGGGCGTAGGCCTGGGCGCTCTGTTCGAGCTTGGCCAGGGCGTTGTCGAGGGGCGCGAAGTTGAGGTAGGGCACGGCGTCCTGGGCTTTGGGCGGCAGCAGGGGCTGGTCGGGGTTCGAAACCTGGTCGTAGCGCTTTTCGGCCAGCAGCTTGGCTTGCTTTTCGGTGTCGGTGCGCATGGTTTCGGCCAACTGCTTCACCTCGGCGCCGTACTTGGCCACGGTGTTCGACAGGTTTTGGAACTCGAAGGGCAGCACGTCGGCGTCGGCCAGGCGCAGCACGCAGCGGCCCATGGTTTGGGCCAGGGCCACGCCGTAGGCAAACGTGGGGTCCTTGAAGCGCACGAAGTCGTCGTACGAGTCGAAGATGGAGTGGTACTCGCCGCCCGCGCCTTCGCCGCCGAAGCCCACGTTCATCGACGGGATGCCCAGGTGCTGGAGGTAGGGCGAGTAGTCGGAGCCCGCGCCCAGGGCCCCGATGCGCAGGTCGGGCCGGTCGCGGGCATCTTTCTGGGCTTCGGGCGTGCCGCTCACCAGGTCCTCGCTTTTGCGGCGCTCGATGATGGACACCTTCTTCTCAGGGTCCATGACGTCGCGCCCCACTTGGTTGAAAAACTTCTCCAGCGTGTGCGAGCCAGCCACGCCCAGGAAGCCGCGGTCGCTGTTATCAGTATTCAAATACGCCACCACGTGCTGTTGGACGGCGGCGGCGTTGGTTTCGGCCCATTCCGTGGAGCCCAGCAGGCCGGGCTCCTCGCCGTCCCAGGCGCAAAACATGACGGTGCGCTTGGGCCGCCAGCCGGCTTTCACCAGCTCGCCCAGGGCCCGGGCTTCCTCCAATTCGGCCACCATGCCGCTGAGCGGGTCGCTGGCGCCGTTCACCCAGGCGTCGTGGTGGTTGCCGCGCAGAATCCACTCGTCGGGGTACTGGCTGCCCTTGAGCGTGGCGATGACGTTGTACACGGGCTCGGTTTTCCAGTTGAAGGCCAGCTGCAAGTGCACCCGCGCCGGCCCGGGGCCCAGGTGGTACGGGATGGGCAGGGCCCCGCGCCAGTCGGCCGGCGCCATGGGCCCGGCCAGGGCCGCGAGCAGCGGCTGGGCGTCGCCGTAGGAAATGGGCAGCACCGGAATCTGGGTCAGCGTGGGAGCCCTGCGGTAGTCGAGGCGCTTGGCGTTTTTGGTCGAGCCGTAGCCGGGCGTGAGCGGGTCGCCGGGGTAGGTGGGCATGTCGAGCACCGAGCCGCGCTGGGCCCCGGTTTCGGGCTTGAAGGGGCCCTTGGGGTACACGTCGCCCTGGGCGTAGCCGTCGTCTTTGGGGTCGGAGTAGATGAGGCAGCCGATGGCGCCCATCTCGGCGGCCACCTTGGGCTTGATGCCGCGCCACGAGCCGCCGTACTTGGCAATCACGACCTTACCCTTCACGTCGATGCCGCGGCGGGCCAGCTCCTCGTAGTCTTTGGGGATGCCGTAGTTCACGAACACCAGCTCGGCCGTCACGTCGCCGTCCTTCGAGAAGCAGTTGTAGGTGGGCAGCTGCTCGGCGGTTTGGCCCGAGGTGGCGTCTTCGGGCACCGGCTTTTCGGTCAACGTAGCCGTGTACCTGGTGGGGCCCACCAGCTCCAGCACGCGCAGCTTGGGCGTGGGGAAGAGCACGTACGACACGTCGATGCGCGTGTCGTAGCCCCAGCTTTTGAACAGGCCGGCCATGTAGTCGGCGTTTTCCTTGTCGTAGGGCGAGCCCACGTGGTGCGGGTGGGCGGCCAGGCGCTTCATCCACGCGCGCAAGTTGTCGGCCTTAAGCTGGGCGTCGAATTGGGTTTCAAGCTGATACTCGGCGGCGGCCGCAGCAGGCACGAAGCCCAGCAGCGGCTTGGCCTCAGCGGGTGGCGGCGGGGTGGTTTGGGCGGGGGCCCCGGGCCCCGCCAGCAGGCCAGCGGCCAGGAAAAAAGCGTAGCGTTTCAGCATAAGCGGGTTAGCATGAAAAAGAAACGAATGCCTACCACCCAAAATCTCAGTGATAGGCCGTCGAAAGATAATGACTGTCCGCCTCCGAAATCTTCTATTTTTCCATCTCATTATCAAATTCCCTCTACGCAGAAGCGCCGCACCTCTCAGTGGAGAGCAGCGCGGCGAGTAGGGAAGTGAGAGATGGATTGGGCTTATATAATCTCAACCACTTTATTATGAACGAGCGAAAGACTACAAAATAATCATCTCTTTACCAGATAGATAAGTGCCGTAATTAGCAAATTAATTGTTATTGCCCAAAATACGGGTGGTATCCATCTGACACGCCAGTTCTGGTAGCCGCTTGGACGTATCTCTACAGGGAAAGCGAATAGGCTCATAAGGTTGAACTAAGAGGGATTGCCAAGGTATAGCGACCTGACAGAATAGGTAGAATCAAAAACACCCGCCATGCTCACTTAGCACAACGGGTGTTTCCAAAATACAGGCATAAAAATCTAGCCGCTGTAGCCGCCGCCGCTTTCGGGCTCGGTGGCGCTGCCGCCGGGCTTGGTGGGCGTGGGCAGGTCCGATTCGGTGTGGATTTCCAGGTGGCTGTAATCGGGCACGCCGTCGCCCTGCACGGGTACGGGCGGCTCGGTGTGCGGGTCGGGGGTCGGATCGGTCGGGCTCATGGCAAGAAAAGGTTGGGAAAATTATGACTGTCCGGGTGTACGGGCCGGGGCCCCCAATGGCTGCCCGCGGGGGCCGGCCCGCTTACTTTTGCGGCCGTTGCCGGTTATTTTTTTCACGCTTTCCACTCCCCGCCCCCGAGGCCATGACGCAGTTCCGCACCGAAAAAGACACCATGGGCACCGTGCAAGTGCCCGCCGACGCTTACTGGGGGGCCCAAACCCAGCGCAGCATCGAGAACTTTCCTATTGCGCAGGACATCAACCGGATGCCCAAGGAAATCATCCGCGCGTTTGCCTACCTCAAGAAGGCCGCCGCCCTCACCAACCGCGACGCGGGCGTGCTCGACGCCGAGAAAGCCGAACTGATCGGCCGGGTGTGCGACGAGATTCTGGAAGGCCAACTGGCCGATTCGTTTCCGCTGGTGGTGTGGCAAACCGGCTCGGGCACGCAGAGCAACATGAACGTGAACGAGGTGGTGGCCTACCGCGGCCACGTGCTGCACGGCGGCCAGCTCGGCGACGAAAAGAAGTTCCTGGCCCCGAACGACGACGTGAACAAGAGCCAGAGCAGCAACGACACGTTTCCGACGGCCATGCACATCGCGGCCTACAAAATCCTGGTCGAAACCACCATTCCGGGCATCACCAAGCTGCGCGACGCGCTGCAAGCCAAGTCCACGGAGTTCATGGACGTGGTGAAGATCGGCCGCACCCACTTCATGGACGCCACGCCGCTCACGCTGGGCCAGGAGTTTTCGGGCTACGTGTCGCAGCTCACCCACGGCCTCAAGGCCATCCACAACACGCTGGCCCACCTCAGCGAGCTGGCCCTGGGCGGCACCGCCGTGGGCACGGGCATCAACACGCCCCCGAACTATTCGGAGAACGTGGCCCGGCACATCGCCGAGCTTACCGGCCTGCCGTTCGTCACGGCCGAGAACAAGTTTGAGGCCCTGGCCGCGCACGACGCCATCGTGGAAGCCCACGGGGCCCTGAAAACGGTGGCCGTCAGCCTGATGAAAATCGCCAACGACATCCGCATGCTCAGTTCGGGGCCCCGGGCGGGCATCGGCGAAATCCACATCCCCGACAACGAGCCCGGCTCCAGCATCATGCCCGGCAAGGTGAACCCCACCCAGTGCGAGGCCCTGACGATGGTGGCCGCCCAGGTGATGGGCAACGACGTGGCCATCAGCATCGGCGGCAGCCTGGGCCACTTCGAGCTGAACGTGTTCAAGCCGCTGATGATCTACAACTTCCTGCACTCGGCCCGGCTGATTGGCGACGCCTGCGCGTCGTTCACCGACAAGTGCGCGGTGGGCATCGCGCCCATCCTGCCCAACATCAAGAAGCACGTCGACAGCAGCCTGATGCTCGTCACGGCCCTCAACCCACACATCGGCTATTACAAAGCCGCCGAAATTGCCCAGACGGCCCACAAAAACGGCTCGACCCTGAAGGAAACCGCCCTGCAACTCGGCTACCTCACCGCCGAGCAGTTCGACGAGTGGCTGAAGCCCGAGGACATGGTGGGCGAAGTGAAAAAGTAGGCCGTTCGTTGCCCAGCCAAAAGGGTGGGGCGAAGGCAGCGGATTGGCTGCCCTCGCCCCACCCTTTTGGCTGCCGGGCGAGCCACTGCCGGCCCTGCTGGCAGTTACCTTTTGCGGGTAGCCGCATTAAGGCTTAAAGCCTTATGCTATGGCCACTGCGTGGAAAATACTCCTGGTACTCATCGGCAGCGCGCTAGCCTTGTACCTGCTGGGCATGCTATTGGTGATGGCCGTGTTTGTAGTCCCCGCGGTACTCGGTTCGTTCGACGCATGGGAGAACGACCAACAAGTGTACCTGCGCAACCGCATCGGCACCCCGCTGCAAGTGGCGCTAACCGTGCCCCGCAAGGCGCTTGGCGTGGATACCGTGTGGTGGGGAATAACCACCCACGGCACGGCGGTTGTGCGGGCGGCCGTCGTGCGGAAGCTGTACGTGCCTGGCCTGCGGCCCAACCTGACGGCCCCAGCGCTGCTCGGACCGGTCGATACGCTGGTAGCGGCCGGGTTTGAGATGCAAATGCAATACTTAGGCAAGCACCGAACTTTCAACTGGTACTACAAGGACATGGACTTGTGGATGGCCCGCGCTAAGCAGCCGCGCCCCGCCCTCAACGCGGCCATGCGGGTGCTGCCACTGCCCACCCAGCCCGATTCGGTGCGGCTGGTGTTTTCGGTGGCCCCGGATAGCCTGCTGTGGGCGGCCACCGTGAACACTGGGTTTCGCCACAGCGACCCCGATGAATCTTGGATAAAACACGACGGGCCCAACCTGATGGTAAGCTGGCGTGACCAGACTGGGCAACTTCACCGACAGCCGTTTCCAACCGGTTATTGGTTCGACACCATGCAGCGAATAGCCGACCAGCGGGGCGGGCTTGATTACCATCTAACGCACTACGCAGATTATCGGTAAGCCCCAAGCCGGCGCAGCTTTTTATTTTGGCATCTTTGCAAGGCTATGGATTTTACCAAGAACCTCGTGCTGGAAAACCGCCGCGTGCGCCTGCGGCCCCTCGAAACCGCCGATTTTGAGGCCCTCAAGGCCGTGGCCTTCGACCCCGAAATCTGGCGCTACACCCTCAGCCGCGCCGACGACGCCGTGAGCCTGGCCGCGTACGTGGCTACCGCCGTGCACGACCGCCAGGCCGGCCGGCGCTACCCGTTTGCCATCGTCGACCGGGACACGGGCGCGCTGGCCGGCAGCACCAGCTACTACAACGTGGCGCCCGACGACCAGCGCCTGAGCATCGGCCACACTTGGGTGGGTACCGCGTTTCAGCGCACCGGCCTGAACCGGGCGGCCAAGCACTTGCTGCTGTGCCACGCCTTCGACGTGCTGCAATTTGAGCGGGTGGAGCTGGAAACCGACAGCCGCAACGTGCAGTCGCAGAGCGCCATGCGCCGCATGGGCGCCACCGAGGAAGGCACCCTGCGCCGCCACCGCCTCACGCAGGACAACGTCCGGCGCGACACGGTGATTTTCAGCATCATCCGGCCCGAATGGGACGCACTGCGGCACTCTGTATTTGCCGAGTTTGATGCGTAGCCCGCGGCCCCGCGGCCTTTCGGCCAAGGTGCTGCGGCGGCGCGTGGCCAGCTTTGGCCACGCTTTTCGCGGGGTGGGCGCGGCCCTGCGCTCCGAGCTGCACCTGCGCTTCCACGCCGTAGCCACGGCGGCGGTTATCGGGCTGGGCTTGTACTACGGCATTGCCCGGCTGGAGTGGGCCCTGGTGGCGCTGGCCGCGGCCGGCGTGTGGACGGCCGAACTGGTGAACACCGCCGTCGAAGCCCTCACCGACCTGGCCTCGCCCAACTACCACGCCCTGGCCGGAAGGGCCAAGGACGTGGCCGCCGGCGCCGTGCTGCTGGCCGCGCTGGGGGCCCTGGTGGTGGGGGCCCTGGTGTTTGGGCCCTACGTGCTGCGCTGAAGCGGCGGCCGGCCCTGGCGCGCAAAAGGAACCATTGGCCGGCCGAGGCGTAACGGTAAGCCCAGCGGATGCCACGGGGCTGTTAGGGCCCCGGGCCGCTCGTTTTTACGCTTTCATTCCTCGCCAACCTCCTCCGCTATGCGCCCGTTGCCTACCCTTTGTGCCGCCACCCTGCTGCTGGCCTCCGCCTGCGGCGCCGACCGCGTGACGGTGGGCACGCCCACCACCCAGCCCAACGGCAACAGCATCACCGAAAACAGTACCCCCGCTCCCACGTCGGCCAACACCGTGGACGCCGTGCCGGCCCGCGTGGCCATTGAGGACACCACCGCCCGGCCCCAGTGGGTGAAGGCCCGCATTGCCGAAACGCTGGGCCACCGCAAGCAGTACCCCGTCGTCCGCATCTACCGCTACGTGTACAAAGACCAGACGGTGTACTGGGAAACGGCCCCCTGCTGCGACCAGCAATCGACGGTGTACGACACCAAGGGCAACGTGCTGTGCCACCCCGACGGCGGCATTACGGGCAAGGGCGACGGCCAGTGCGCCAACTTCGACAAGCGCAAGGCCAACGAGAAACTGGTGTGGCAGGACCCCCGCTGATGCCCGCAAACCGCCGAACTTTGCGGGGCGGCCCACGGAAAACGGGCGCCGTTGCTCATTCACCCTTCTTTTTTAACCATGATTAACACCATCGCCAAGCTTGGGACCTTCAACGTGTGGGCCAACGAAACGCTGCTGCGCCGCCTCGACTCGTCGGTAGCCGCCGGCCAGGAGGCCCCCCAGCCCGCGCTGCGCATTTTCAGCCACGTCATCAACGCGCAGGCCATTTGGATTGCCCGCCTTTCGGGCACCGCCAGCCCCCTCAAGGTGTGGCAGGAGCACGACCTGGCCGGCCTGCACCACTGGCACGAGCAAACCTCGCAAACCTTTGCCGACCTCTGCGCCAACGCTGACGAAACCGAGCTGCTGCGCCACATTCAATATTCTAACTCCCAGGGCGATGCGTTCGACTCGCAGGTGAGCGACGTCCTGACGCACTGCGTGGTGCACGCCAGCTACCACCGCGGCCAGGTGGCCGTGAGGATGCGCGAAGGCGGCCTGGAGCCCGTCAACTCCGACTTCATCACCTACTGCCGCGAGCAGAGCGGCCAAGTAGCGCCGCAGCTGTAGCGGTTCCTGGCAATGCCTTAGCAGGCCGCCTGGCATTTAGTTGCCGGGCGGCCTGCTTGCGTTTAAGGCTGGGGCCCCGGTACCGGCCCGGGCTGGTACCGGGCAACTTTTCGCGGCTTGTTTGTTATAGGGTCCCACGCTTTACTCCATTCCATGCCCGTCCCCGCCCTCACCGCCGACCAACTGGCCACTGGCCTCACGTACGCTGCCTACCGCCAACACAGCGCCGACGTGCTGGCCACCCAGGGCCCCGACCCGCAACTGGCCAAAATGCTGCCCTACTACCAAGAAGGCGAGGACCGCATGAACGCCCTGGCCCCCACGGTGGCCGTGCTGCCCGAGCTGCAAGCGGCGCTGCAAACCCTTACGCAGCAATACGTTTGGCTGGTCATCACCGAAGGCTGGTGCGGCGACGCGGCCCAGCTCGTGCCCGTCATCGAAGCCGTGGCACAGGCCAGCGGCGGCCACCTCGAAACCCGCTACTTCCTGCGCGACGCCAACCCCGACCTCATCGACCGCTACCTCACCAACGGTGGCCGCGCCATCCCGATGACCGCCGTGCTCCGCGCCGACTCGCTGGCCGAGGCCGCCGTGTGGGGCCCCCGCCCGGCCCCGGCCCAAACGCTGTTTCAGCACCTGAAAGCCCGCCAGACGCCCTTCCCCGAGCTGGCCGCGCAGCTCCACGGCTGGTACGCCCAGGACGCCACCCGTACCACCCAGCACGAGCTGCTGGCCTTGGTGCAAAAGCTGGCCTAGGGCCCCCAGGCTGCAACACAGCCTTAGCTACGCTGACCCTCGGTCATACTACGCGCTGCAAACACAGGGCCCCATTCTCCAGCAAGAACGGGGCCCTGTGTTTGCAGTTAAACCACTAGAAATCTATTTCCTCGCCGTATCTGCGGCGGCTGGTGCGGCGGCTTTTTTGCGGCCGCCGAACAAGCTGTTGAGGCCTGCGCCGATGGCTTGCTTGGCCTTTTCCTGCGCTTCCAGCTTCTTCTTCTGCACCTCTAGGTTCAGTTGCTCCTGCGAGTTTTGCTGGGTGGTGGCGGTGGCTTTTTGGGTGCTGTCGGTCTTGGCCCTGTTCTTGGTGGCCAGGCCCAGTAGGGCGTCGGTGAGCTTGGTTTTCACCACGTTGGTTACAATGGCTTTGCCTTGGTCCTTGAGGCTGCCGCTGGTCAGCTTCACCAGCGGGCTCGTCATATTGCCGCCGATGTTCAGGCCCAGCGTCACCCGGTCGGTGCCCTGGATGTTTTGCACGCCGGTGAGCTGCGTGAGCTTGCTGTTCAGCGCGTTGCCCAGCTTGCCGGTGGGCGCGTTGATGGCCGCGGCGTAGGAGAGCAGGCCCGCCAAGCTGTTCGAGCCGCCCAAGGTCATTTTTACGTCGCCCACCGTCAGGTCGAAGGGCTTCACCACGAAGTTGCCGTTCACGATTTGGGCGTTCACGATCTTGTTCAGCACTTGCAGGTTTTTGAGTTCAGGCAAGGTCGTGAGGCTCGAAATCTGGCCCAGCACCGGCGACTGCAACACGCTAGCCTTCACAATGTCAAACAAGCCCGTGCCGCTCAGCGTGTTCAGCTTGGGGAACATGTCCTGGCCCATTTCGCCGCTCACGTTGAAGTTGGTGCCGAACACGCCCTGCACCGCCGAGGCCAGTGGCACCAGCGCCTTCACCGTGTTGAATGCCTTGAAGGCGTTCTGGAAATCGAGGTTTTTGATGTTCAGCCCCAAGTCAAATTTGGGGTGGGCCAGGTTTTGGGTGTTGTAGCTGCCCGTGGTGCCGAAGGTGGCCCCCAGCGTGTTGAAGGTCAAGTTCTTCAGCGTAGCAATCTGGTTGTTCACGGCCACCGTGCCCGCGGCATTGGTCAGCTTCAGGTTGTCGTAGGTCACGTTGTCCACCTTGCTGTTCAGCACTAGGTCGAAGAACTTCGGGATTTCCAGCACGCCGTCGGCCTTCGCCGGGGCCCCCTTGCCGGTGGCGGTCGATTTGTTGCTCACGGGGTCCACCATGAACTCGTTCACGTTGAAGTTGTGCGAGGTCACGTTCATCGTGCCCTTCAGCGCCTGGCCCGGCGTGAAGAGGTAGCCCAGGTAGTTGCTCACCGTGCCGTTGGCCGCAAAGTCGGAGCTGCCGGCCGTGCCGTTCAGGCTCTGAATGGCAATCTGGTTGTTGTTGAACGTGCCCGCGGCGCTGCTGATGTTCACGCCCTGCGGCAGGTCTTTGCTCCTGTAGGTCACGTTCTTGGCCTGCACCGTGCCGCTGGCTTTCACGTTCTGGTAGCGGCCGGCCTCCACGTCGGCCATGTTGCCGGCGGCGGCGATGTTGCCGCTCACGCGCCCGGTCACCGTCATGCCGTCGAGCGGGAAAATCTTGGTAATCTTGGTCAAGTCCACCGTGCCCTTCACGTTGGCGTCGAACACCGGCTGGTTGATGTTGTGGGCCGTAAGGCGGCCGTCGAGTGGCTCGCCCTCCAGCACCATGTGGAACTGCGGCAGGTTGATCTGCGTGTCGTTCACCTGGCCCGTCGTGTTCACCACCGTCCCGCTCAGGTTGATGTCCTCGATCGGGGCCGGAAACTTGTTCGACTTCACGTAGCCGTTGGTCATTTTGATGGCGGCGTTCACCACCGGCATCTGGGTTTTCGAGTAGGTGCCTTTGCCCGTGGCGTCCACCGCCAGCTGGCCGCGCATGTTGAGGCCGGGCACCGGGTACACCTTCAGCGCCTCGGCCAGGTTCACGTTGGCCTTCACGCGGCCGTCCACCTTCATCGGGTCCAGGCCGTCCACGGTCACGTTGCCGTCCACGGGGTTGGGCCCCAGGTCGAGGTGAAACTGCGACACGTTCACTTTCACGTTGTTGGTGAAGCCCGATGGGTTGTCTACCACCATTTTCACGTTGATATTCTTGGCTTCCTGCGGCAAGTCGGGGTACTTGAAGCGGCCGTTGGTCACGGCCAGGTTCACGCCGTAGCCCGGCATGCGCAGCGCGTTTTGCGTCCCCTTGTAGTAGCCGTCGAAGGCCACCTGGCCGCTGGTTTCCACGTTCTTGAACTTGTCGGTGTACACACCCGGCACCAGGCTAAGAAGGGTTTTGAAGTCCGTTTCCAGGGCCCTAAACGTCACGTCGTAGGTGATGTCCGTGGCGTTGGGCAGGCCAACGGCCCCGGCAAAACTGAACGGGAAGTCGTTGAGCTTGATTTTGTTGTCTTTGAACGTGTACAGGTTTTTATTCAGGTCCATGTTCATCGTCACGTCGGCGTCGAGCTTTTTGTCCGTCACGTAGGCCACGCCGCCGTAGGTCAGGTTGAGGCGGCCGGCGGTGGTTTTCGACGTCATGTCGAACACGTTGCTGGCGAAGTCGCCGCTGCCGGTGTGGTTCACCTGGCGGGCCTCCACGCGCACGGGCAGGGTCAGGTCTTCGTAGCGCAGGTGGCCATCGGTAATTTTCCAGCCCTTGATGGCCAGCCGCACCTGGCTGGTGTCCTGCCCCTTGGCGGCGGCGGCCGAGTCGGAAATCATCACGTCCCAGTTCATGCGGCCGCTTTTTAGCTTGCGCAGGCTAAGGTCGGGCCGGTCCAGCTCCACGTTGTTAATCTTGATTTCCTGCCCCTTGAGGACCGTCATCACGTCGAGGCCCACGCGCAGGCCGGGCAAGTAGGCCAGCGTATCGCGGCTGAACGAGTCGAGCCCGATCACGCGCAGGTCCTTGATGTCCAGCGTCAAATCAGGAAAGGAGTGGAGCACACTCACGTCAATGTTGTTCGGGTCGTACTGCACCTGGGCGCGCACGCGCTGGGCAATTTGCTTGTCGGCCAAGGCCCTGAGCTTGTCTTTGAACAGGAACGGGGCGGCCACCACGGCCGCCAGCAGCAGCAGCACGAACACGCCCAAACCAATCAGAATCTTCCGCATAGCCAATCGTAGTAAAGTGAACGGGGCAAAAATAGAACGGCCGCCCGTTGCCTTCGCTTTAAACGGCGGGCCCGAGGTCCGGCGTTCGTTTCCAGGGCCCCCGGCCGTACTTTCGTTGGCCGGCCGTACCAAAACCGGGCCCAACTGCGTTTTGCCTGCCCATATGCTCTGCTCTCTTTCACTGCGCGGGGCCTCGGCCCGCTGGCTGGGGCGCGGCGCGGCGCTGCTGCTGGCCGTGGGCCTGGCCGCGCCCGCCGCCCAGGCCCAAGACGTGTACTTTTCGCAGCCCTTCGCCACGCGCCTGCACGCCAACCCGGCCTTCGCCGGCCTGCTCGACGACTACAGCGTGACGCTGAGTTACCGCAACCAACTGCCCACGCTGGCGGGCTCGTTCGTGACCACCCAGGCCGCGGCCGACTGGCGGCCCGACCGGCCCGGCCAGCACCACGCCTTCGGCCTGCTCGTGGACAAGGACCAGGCGGGCTCCGTGGGCTACACCCGCATCCAGGCCGGGGCCTTGTATGCCTACCACACCCGCCTGAACCGGCAGGTGGCCCTGAGCGGGGGCCTGCGCGCCAGCTACGGCCGCCAGCGCGTCAGCTACGGCAACTTCACGTTCGGCGACCAAATTTCGGCCGACGGCCAGCTCACGGGGCCCTCGGCCGAGGCCATCGACTTCGCGCCCAGTAACTACTTCAGCGTGGGCACCGGCGTCGTGCTGTACTCCGACCAGGCCTGGCTGAGCATCGCCGGGCAGCACCTCAACCAGCCCAGCCTTGGGTTTCGGGCCCAAAGCCAGTTGCCGCTGCTGCTGAACGTGAGCGGCGGCTACAAATTTTTTGCCGCGAAACCGGGCCCCGGCCGGGCCACCCGCGAACTGAGTTATACGCCCGTGGCGGCCTACAGCCGGCAGGGCGGCTCGCAGCGCGTCGAGGCCGGATTGTATTTCACCGCGTCGCCCGTCACGCTCGGGGCCGTGTACCGCAACCTTTTCGGCAACACCGGCGTTGGGCCGCAGCACGTGCTGGCCTTGGTGGCGGGGGTGCAGGCCGGGGGCCTGCGCCTGGGCTACAGCTACGACGTGGGCCTGAGCAGCTTAAGCGCAAATTTAGGCGGAGCCCACGAAATAACTTTGGCCATTCGGGCGTTTGATAAGCTCGAAAATGCCTACCAGCGCCTGCGCCGGAGAAATTATCCTATCGCGCCTTGCCCAGCATTCTAGATTCTTTGTAATATTGCATTTAAATTGCAACCGAAATACTACTGATAACGATTTCTCACCCCTAGTTGAACTAGTCTAGTCATGAAATTATCCAACTATCTATGCCTGGGCGCACTTGCACTCGGGGCCTTAGCGAGCTGCAAGGACGGCCAGCGCAGCGCTACCAACCCCGGGAAGGAGTCGTCGACTACGGGGGTCGAATACAACACCGAAAAAGGCATGCAGGTGTCCAGCTACAAGGGCATTCCGGCCGGTCCGGGCCTTGTATTCATCGAGGGCGGCCGTACCGTTTTGGGCACCCAGGAGGAGGATGTGACGCTCTCGCACGACAACATCGAGCGCACCGTCACCATTGCCTCGTTCTATATGGATGAAGCCGAAGTGGCCAACATCCACTGGCTGGAATATTTGCACTATATCCGCACTGACTCGGCGGAAGAATTTTATAAGTCGGCCCTGCCCGACACCACCGTGTGGGCCCGCGATCTGTCATTCAACGACCCTTACGTGACGTATTACTTGCGCTATCCCGGCTTCCGCTACTTCCCCGTAGTAGGGGTGAGCTGGCTGCAAGCCAACGACTATTGCACTTGGCGCACCGCCAAGGTAAACGAAGGCTTGGCAACAGAAGTAAATAGCTCGGGCAAAAAAGGCGGGGGCTTGTTCTCGCGCAAAAAGAAGGGCGCCACCGCCGCCGAAGGCACCGCTGCCGCCGATAGCAAGAACCGCATCTCCATCGAAAATGGCAACACGCTGCCCAACTACCGCCTGCCCACCGAGGCCGAGTGGGAGTACGCCGCCCTGGCCCTCATCGGCACCCAGGAGGTAGGCAACGAGAACCAGGAGGAAAAGCGCATTTATCCTTGGGATGGCCGCACTACCCGCAACGCCTACGGCCGCAAGCAGGGCCAGTTCCTGGCCAACTTCAAGCGTGGCCGCGGCGACTACGCTGGCATTGCTGGCAGCCTGAACGACGGCGCCATGATTACGGAGCAGATTTACGCCTATCCGCCCAACGACTACGGCCTCTACAACATGGCTGGCAACGTGAACGAGTGGGTGCAGGACGTATACCGCCCCCTTTCGTACCAGGACGTGGAAGACCTGAACCCCTTCCGCCGCAACGGCGTGCTGGATCCCGCCGAGAGGTATGACAAAAAAGGCTACCAGTCCCTGATCGACGACAAGGTGCGCGTGTACAAAGGCGGCTCGTGGCGCGACGTGGCCTACTGGCTCTCGCCCGGCACCCGCCGCTTCATGGCCCAGGATTCGGCCACGGCCACCATCGGTTTCCGCTGCGCGATGATCAACGCCGGCTCGAACAAGTAATTCGTTTCGCTTTGCATGCAAAAGGCCACTTCCTAGGGGAGGTGGCTTTTTGCTTTTTAGGGGCCCCGTCTTTTCAGGCGCAGGCAATGGTGGCGATGCTGATTTCCGAGGCCCCGGCGGCCAGTAGGGCCGCGCCGCAGGCTTCGAGGGTGGCGCCGGTGGTCAGCACGTCATCCACGAGCAGCACACGGCGGCCAGCTACCGCTGCGGCGTCGGCCGCTTCGAACACGGTGGCCACGTTGTCCCAGCGCTCGGCGCGGTTTTTCTTGGTTTGGGTGGCGGTGTGGGCAGTGCGGCGCAGGGCAGGGGCCCAGGGCAGCGCCAGCCCGGCGGATAGGCCTTCGGCAAACACTTCGGCTTGGTTGAAGCCGCGGCGGGCCAGCTTGCGCGGGTGCAGCGGCACGGGCACGATGAGGTCGAAATCGGTGGCCAGGCCCGCGGCGGCCAGCTCGGCCCCGTAGAGGTGGCCAAGAGCCGTGCCCACGTCGCGCTGGCCGCCGTACTTGAGGCCGTGCAGCAGGCGCTGCACCCGGCCCTGGCGCACAAACTGCAAGTAGCTGAGGGCGTGGCGCACGGGCAGCTTGCCCCAAAAGCGCCGGCCCAGCGGGTTGGCTTCGGGCGGCAGGCGGTGGAAGTCGGTGTAGGGCAGCTCGGCGCGGCAACTGGTGCACAGGTGCGCCTCGCCCCGGGCCAGCGGCTCGCGGCAGGCCGGGCACAAGCGCGGGAAAACCAAGCCCACGAAGTCGGCCAGCCAAGAGCGGAGCATGGGCGTAAATTTGCGTTTTAGTTGGGGAGGATTTAGGGCCCCGGGCGTCATCCCAATTAGTTCGTCATGCTTCGCGGCGCGCTGCATGACGTTTTAGGGCCCCCACCCCGAACAGCAAATAACCGACAATTCTGCCATGTCCCAAGTAACCGAATTCAACGACTACCGCCAGCGGATGAACGAGAAGATTCTCGCCGCCGACAACAAGGTCATCAAGCGCTTTTTCAACCTCGACACCAACACCTACGCCGCCGGGGCCCTCGACGTGAAGACCAAGGAAATGCTGGGCCTGGCCTGCTCCATGGTGCTGCGCTGCGACGACTGCATCAAGTACCACCTGGGCAAGTGCTTCGAGGAAAAGCTCTCGGACGAAGAAATTTACGAGGTGTTCGCCATCGCCAACCTCATCGGGGGCAGCATCGTCATCCCGCACTTCCGCCGGGCGGTGGAGTACTGGGAAATACTAAAAGAAGAAGCCGGCCAGGGCCTTCCTGCGCCCGACCACGCGCACGCCCACGGGGCCCCCGCCGCATGAGCGACGACCTGAACCCCGCCCCGGAGCACCTCGAAACCGAGGCCGATTTTGAGAACCGCTGGAACGCGCTGCTGGCCGAGATGGAAGTCCGCTTCGGCAAGCGCCCCGACCTGAATGCGCTGCTGCTGCTCATCGGCGTGCAGGAGCTGGGGCAGGGCGTGGCCGAATTCACCAAGGAGCAGAAGCAAGACCTGATGCACATCGCCACCTGCAAGCTCTTCAGCCTCAGCGGCCACTACGAGCTGGAGCGCATCGACGAAGACGGCTGGCCGCACTACAAGCTGCTGCGCCCGGTGCCCTTCGCTTTCCTCAAAGAGCAGGAGCGGATGATGAAGTGGCACATGCTGGAATATTTTAGTTTGGACGACTAGGAACGGGGCCCCCGGGCCTCGTTCCGTTTAGTGCCTTCCCTTGAAAATCATTTCTTACAACGTCAACGGCCTGCGCTCGGCCCTGAGCAAGGGGCTGCTCGACTGGGTGCAGCAGGCCAACCCCGACGTGCTGTGCCTCCAGGAAATCAAGGCCGGCGTGGGGCCCCTGGACGTGTCGGGCTTCGAAGCGCTGGGCTACCACGCCTACCTGCACCCGGCCCAAAAGCCCGGCTACAGCGGCGTGGCCACGTTCTCGAAAACCCCGCCCGTGGCCGTGGTGCACGGCTGCGGCATGCCCGCCTACGACGACGAAGGCCGCGTGCTGCGGCTTGATTTTGCGGACGTTTCGGTGCTGAACACTTACATGCCCTCGGGCACGAGCGGGCCGGCGCGGCAGGCGTTCAAGGTGGCGTGGCTGCACTTTTTCCGGCGCTACGTGGCCGGGCTGCGGGCCCGGGGCGGGGCCCCGCTGCTCATCGGCGGCGATTTCAACTGCTGCCAAACCGAAATCGACCTGCACAACCCCAAAGCCAACCAGCAAAGCCCCGGCTACACGCCCGAGGAGCGCCAGTGGTTCCGCGACCTGCTGGCCGATGGCTTCGTGGACACCTTCCGCCACCACCACCCGGGGGCCCCGGGCCACTACTCGTGGTGGAGCTACCGGGCCGGCTCGCGCGGCCGCAACGTGGGCTGGCGCCTCGACCACTGGCTGGCCGACGCGGCCCTGCAACCGCGCCTGGCGGCGGCCGGCTTGCTGCCCGACGCCGTGCACTCCGACCACTGCCCGGCTTGGGTGGAGCTGGGGTAGCGCTGGAGCCCCGCGGATTGAACTAACGCCGCCGCGCTTTACGTATCTTTCCCGGAGACAAGACCTGACTTATGGCTGTAGTGGTGGAGCGCGACGCGCCCGGCGCGGACCAGTACCCGGCGCTGGCGCGGGTACGGGCCGAGCTGGAAGCCTTCAAGCGCAAGTTTTACCTGAATTTATTGGTGCGGGGGGCCCTGGTGGCGGGTGGGTTGCTACTCACGCTGTTTGTGGCCTTCAACCTGCTCGAATACCTCCTGTACTTGCCCACGGCGGTGCGGGCGGCGCTGCTGTTCGGCTTTTTGGGGCTGACGGCCTACGCTTTTGCGCGCTGGATTTGGCAGCCGCTGGCCGCCCTCACCCACCTGCGCCGCCTGCTGAGCGACGAGCAGGCCGCCCGCCGCGTGGGCGAGCTGTTTCCGCAGGTGCAGGACCGCCTCCTGAACGCCTTGCAGCTGCAAGGCCAGGCCCGCGGCAACGCCCTGGTGGCCGCCAGCTTGGAGCAGCGCGCCGCCCAGCTCGGCCAAATCTCGTTTGCCGAAGGCATTGACATCCAGCAGCAAAGCCGCCCGCTGTGGAAGTACGCGCTGGGGCCCCTGGCGTTGTTGGGGCTGGCGCTGGCCGTGTTTCCGAGCTTTCTCAAGCAGGGCACGGAGCGGATTTGGCACTACCAGCGGGCGTATTCGCCGCCCGCACCGTTCGAGTTCGTGCTGAAAAACAAGCAGTTGACGGCCTTTCGGGGCGAGAATTTTACCCTAGACGTGACCGTGACCGGCAACGCCCTGCCGGCCGAAGCCAGCATCCGCTACGGCGGGGCCGAGCGCAAAATGCAGCGCGTGCCGGGCCACGCCGACCAGTTCCGCTATGTGTTCGAGCAGCCCCAGGCCGACGTGGGTTTTCAACTAACCGGCGCTGGCTTTGCTTCGCCCGAGCACCGCTTGGTGGTGCGCGAGCGGCCCAGCCTGCGCGATTTTAAGGCGCGCATCACTTACCCCGCCTATACTGGCCGGGGCCCCGAAACCGTGGAAAACGGCGGCAACCTGACCGTACCCGAAGGCAGCACCGTGCGCTGGGAATTTGCCACAACCGCCACCCAGGCCCTGGCCCTGGTGTTTGAAAACCCGGCCGAAACGCTGGCTGCCCAGCGCGACGGCGACGCCTTCGTGGCCACGCGGCAGGTACTGCACTCGCAGCCCTACCAACTGCAACTGCAAAACGCGGCCAGCCGCAACCCCGATCCCATCGCCTACCAGCTCACCGCCGTGCCCGACGCGCCGCCCACGCTCACGCTGGAGGCGTTTGCGGACACAACTTCGCTGAACTTTCTGGCCCTGGGCGGCACCGTACGCGACGACTACGGCCTCACGCGCCTGCTGCTGCACTACGCCGTGCGCCGCGCCGGCCAGGGCCCCGGCACAGTTGGGCCCCAGCACGTTGCGCCGCTGGCGCTGCCCCGCGAAAGCGCCGGCACCTACGGCTACACCTGGAACATTGGGGCCCTGGGCCTGAAGCCCGGCGACCGCCTCGAATACTTCGTGGAGGCCTGGGACAACGACGGCCTGCACGGCCCCAAGGCCACCCGCACCCGCCCGGCCGAGTTCCGGCTGCCGGGCCGCCGCGAGCAGCAGCAGCAGCTGGCTGCCGCCTCGCAGTCGGTGGCCAGCCAGATGAGCCAGGCCGCCAAGCAGAGCGAGAAGCTGGAGCGCGAGCTGGCCAAGACCTCCGACAAGCTCAAAACCAAGCGCGAGCTGAGCTTCCAGGACCGCAAGCAGCTGGAGAACATGCTCGACCAAAAGCAGCAGCTCAACCAGCAGGTGGAGCAGATGCAGAAAGCCTTTGAGCAGTTGCAGCAGAAGCAGGACCAGCTCGATCCCAAAAGCGAGGAGCTGGCCAAAAAGGCCGACGATTTGAAAAAGCTGATGGCCGACCTGCTTGACCCCGAAACCAAAAAGCTGTACGATAAGCTGCAAAAGTTGCTGGAGCAGCAAAAGCAGCCCGATGCCGAGATGCAAAAGCTGATGCAGCAGCTTGAAAACAAGGAGAATACCTTGCAGAAAGAACTGGACCGGGCCCTGGAAATGTTCAAGCAGATGCAGTTCGACCAGAAGGCCGAGGCCACGGCCGACAAGCTGGAAAAGCTGGCCGAAGACGAGCAGAAGCTGGCCGAGAAAACCGCTCAGAACGACAAGGACAACCCCGAGAACAAGGCCTCGAAGGAGCAGCAGAAGGCCGCGCAAGAGCAGCTCAAGCAAACCCAGGCCGAGAACCAGCAGCAGTTTGAGGACCTGAAGAAGGACCTGCAGGACCTCAAGCAGATGGACAAGGAAATGGGCGACCAAAACGGGGCCGATGAGCAAAAGCCCGAGCAGGAGCAGACCGAGCAGGACATGCAAGAAGGCCAGCAACAGCTGGGGAAAAACCAGAACCAAAAAGCGGCTGCCAAGCAAAAAAGCGCTGCCCAGCGGATGCAGAAAATGGCCAAGAAGATGCGCGACCAGCAGAGCGAAGAGGAAAGCGACCAGGCCCAGCAGAACATCGACGACCTGCGCTACATCCTCAAGAACTTGCTGACGCTCAGCTTCGACCAGGAAAGCTTGATGAAGGATTTCCGCCGCGTGGACCAGAGCGACCCGCGCTTCGTGCAGTTGGGCCAGACGCAACGCAAGCTGCGCGACGACTCGCGCATCATCCAAGATTCGCTGTACGCGCTGGCCAAGCGCGAGCCCAAAATCCAGAGCTTCGTGACCCGCGAAGTGGGCGAGATGAACGGCCGCATGGACGAGGCGCTGGGCCACATCCAGCAGCGCGACGTGAACCGCGCCACCGCCACCCAGCAGCAGGCCATGACCAGCATGAACAACCTGGCCCTGATGCTGAGCAGTTCGCTCAATGATATGCAGCAGGCCCAGATGCAAGCCCAAGGCCAACCCAAGGATGGCCAGGGCAAGCCCGGCCGCAAGAAAGGCAAGGGCAAAGGGCAGGGGCCGGGCAAGCCGGGCCCCGGCAACCTGGGCCAGATGCAGCAGCAACTCAACCAGCAGATTCAGCAGCTTTCGCAAAGTGGCAAAACCGGGCGCGCCATGTCGCAGGAACTGGCCAAGCTGGCCGGCCAGCAGCAGATGCTGCGCCAAGCCATGCAGCAGCTCGACCGGATGCAAGGCCAGGGGGGCCCCGGCGGCAGCGGCAAAGACGGTGGCAAGCCCGGCGGCAAGGATGGCAAAGGCAACAACCCCAGCGAGAAAAATCCCAAAGACAGCCAGGGCGGAGGTGGCAGCAGCGAAGTAAAAAAACTGATGGAACAAACCGAAACCGACCTCGTAAACAAGCGCCTGACGGAGCAGACCTTGCTGCGCCAGCAGCAAATTTTGACCCGCTTGCTAGAGGTGGAGAAATCGGCCCGGGAGCGCGACCAGGACAGTAAACGCGAAGCGCAAACCGCTAAGCCACAGCCGCCCGTATTCCCGCCAGCCTTTGATAAGTACAAAGTTTTGGGCCAACGCCAAACCGACCTTTTGCGTACTAACCCACCGACGCTCACGCCTTACTACCAACGTGAGGTGGGAGAATACTTTCAGAAAATGAAATAATTTGCTACAGAGCCTATAGTTAGCCGTTCTGTATTCACCGTTAAAGTTTTTAATTTTGCCACCCGGCGCTTGTCACTCTCTGCCCTTTGATCTATGAAACAAGTAAAAATCCAAATTCCGTCGCTGGTCGAGAACATTCGCGTGGTGGAGAGCTTCATCGATAACTCGAAGGATACCTTTCAGATTGAGGACGATATCTACGGCAACATCATGGTGGCCGTAACCGAAGCAGTGAACAACGCCATCCGCCACGGCAACAAATTTGACAAGGATAAAAACGTGTATCTCTCGCTGTACGTGCAGCCCAACCAGCTCAAGTTTGAGATTGAAGACGAAGGCACGGGCTTCAACCACGAAAACCTGGACGACCCCACGGCCCCCGAAAACATCGAAAATCCTGGCGGCCGGGGCATTTTCCTCATCCGCCACTTAGCCGACGCGGTAGAATTTAGCAACGACGGCCGCCGCGTGGAGTTGACGTTCCAGTTGGCACCTGCCGAGACTTCGCCGCCCCAAACCATCGCCGCCGCGTGAATACTGCCCCGCCCGTAGATCCGCCCGATTCCAACTCGTTTCCGCCCGGGCCCCTGCACCACGAGGCCCCCGGCATCGAGTTCATGGTAGAGGACGCGCCCAGTTTTGAGTTGGCCGACGCCGAGGATTTAGTGGGCTGGATTGAGCGGGTGGCCGAAGTGCATGAGCACCGCATTGTGCAGCTCACCTACATCTTCTGCTCGGACGAATACTTGCACCGGATGAACGTGGAATACCTTGGTCACGACACGCTCACCGACGTTATCACCTTCGATAACGCCGACGATGCGGACATTTTAGAGGGCGATATTTTTATTAGCACCGAGCGGGTGGCCGAAAATGCTAGCGATTTGGGTATCAGCTTCCATGACGAGTTGCACCGCGTGATGATTCACGGCGTGCTGCACCTGTTGGGCTACCACGACAAGGATTTGCTGAGCCAAACGGCCATGCGCGCGAAGGAGGACCATTGCCTGGCACTGCGCACATTTTAGGGCCCCTGGTCCAATTGTTTGTCCGCTATGTCGCTCGTAATTCCCGGCAAAGCCCTGGATTACTACCTGGGCCAGGGCTACTACCGGATGCAGCAGGACTTGTTCACCTGCCAGTTCCTACCCCACGACGGTCAACTCTACACCGTGCACTGGTTGCGCTTGGCAGTGCGCGACGTGCAATACGGCAGCAAGCAGCGCCACTTGCTGCGACTCAACGCGTCGTTTACCGCCACGGTGCGGCCGTTTCGCCTCACGGCAGAGTATGAGGCGCTGTACAGCCTTTATTACCAATCTATCGGCTTTGATGCGTCGGCAACGCTGGCCGAGTTGCTACTTGCCGAAGGAACCGAACATTCGGTCTTCAACACGGAAATCGTGGAGGTGCGCGACGGCGACTTGCTGATTGCGGCCGGCGTTTTCGACCAGGGCGCTGATAGTATTGCTGGCATCGTCAACTTCTACCACCCGGCTTACCGCAAATACAGCTTAGGCAAGTATTTGATGCTGTTGAAGATAGACCAAGCCCGTCAGCAGCAGAAAACTTACTACTACCCCGGCTACGTGGTGCACGATTACCCTAAGTTTGACTATAAGTTGTGGGCCTGCCCGGCGGCTACCGAAGTATTCGATTGCTATAGCCGCCAATGGCCACTTTTTTCCTGGGAGGTGGTGGCGAGGCAATCAGCAGCAATAGTAGCGGATTGGCTAGCGCGGGAAGGCCCTAGCAACGGGGAGTAAAGCCCAGTAGGGGCCTCGTGGCGCGCGGTTGGAATGAACTAGCCACCCATACCTCCGCACTTGCCATGCTCTGCCTTGTCCGCACCGACCCTAACAGCCCCAATTTTCAATTGCTGGTGGCGTCGCTCGACCACTACTTGGTGGAGATTGACGGCGACGAGCGTGCCCCCTACGCTCAGTTCGATGGCGGAGATACCCGCAGCATCTTCCGACCGTACCTGTCCTGCATGTTCGGCGGGGAATAAATAGTATAACTGCAACGGCACCAAGGAGCCCGTTTTTCGAGTAAAAAACGGGCTCCTTGGTGCCGTTTACTTTAGTTTCCTTAGCTAACCAAAGCCGTTCCTAGGCCGGTGTGGCCGCGGCTGAACGCTGGATGCCTCTTTCAGCCGGTTGGGAAACCAACTATTTTCCGGCCTGTAAGCAACCAAACGACCGCGCTTTTGCTCATCCAAGCCTCATGCGTGGGGCGCTGGCCCGCTACCTTAGGGCCCCGGATGACTGGATGCTACCCCATCCTCTTTTTCTACTTATGAAGCTACCTTTCTGCTGGTTACTGCCGGGCTTGCTGCTGAGCGCGGGGGCCGCCCGGGGCCAAGGGCCCGCCCCGGCGCGCGTCACCGTCAGCGGCTACGTGCGCGACCGGGCCACGGGCGAAAACCTCATCGGGGTGGCCGTGGTGCAGGCCGGCACCGGCCAGGGCACCGCCACCAACACCTACGGCTTCTACTCGCTGACGCTGCCCGCCGCGGGCCTCGACTCGGTGCGGCTGGTGGCGCGCTGCGTGGGCTACGCCCGCGGCCGCTGGGCGGCCCCGGCCACCGGCAGCCAGGGCCACGACTTTCTGCTGCCCGCCGCGGCCAATGAGCTGGGCGGCGTAGAAGTGGTGGCCGACCGCCAGGCCGAAGACCGGGGGCCCCGCAGCACCCGCATGGGCACCATCAACGTGCCCATTGCCCAAATCAAGCGCCTGCCCAAGTTCATGGGCGAAACCGACGTACTGAAGGTGCTCCAGCTGCTGCCCGGCGTACAGAGCGGCGGCGAGGGCACCAGCGGCCTGTACGTGCGCGGCGGCTCGCCCGACCAGAACCTGATTTTGCTCGACGGCACGCCGGTGTACAACGCCTCCCACCTGTTCGGCTTCTTTTCGGTGTTCAACGCCGACGCGCTGAATAACGTGGAGCTCATCAAGGGCGGGTTTCCGGCGCGCTACGGCGGGCGGCTCTCGTCGGTGCTCGACATTTCGATGAAGGAAGGCAACGCGCAGGCGTTCCACGGCGAAGGGGCCATTGGGCTCATTGCCACGCGCCTCACGCTGGAGGGCCCCATTAAGAAGGACGTGGCCTCGTTTATTGTCTCGGCCCGGCGCACCTACCTCGACGTGCTGGCCCAGCCGTTTGTCAGGTCACAGCTGGCCAGCGAAAAACAAACCGGTTCGTTGGGCTACTATTTCTACGACCTGAACGGCAAGCTCAACTGGAAGCTGAGCCGGCGCGACCGCCTGTATCTGAGCGCCTATCGAGGTTCCGACACCTTCTACGCCCGCACCCGCGACGCCGACCCCACCCAACCCACCTACACCCGCTCCGACATTGACCTCGGCTGGGGCAACCTCACCGGGGCCCTGCGCTGGAACCACGTCGTGAACGACCGGCTGTTTCTGAACACCCACCTCACCTATAGCCAGTACCAGTTCGACGTGGGCCAGGACCGGGAAGACCGCACGGGGGCCCCGGGCCAGGCGGGGACCAAAACCAGCACCAACACGCTGCGCTACCTGTCGAGCATCCGCGACGTGAGCCTGAAAATGGACTTCGACTACGTGCCCACGCCCGACCACTACGTCCGGTTCGGGGCCCAGTTCACGCGGCACGCGTTTCGGCCCGGGGCCTTCGCTCAAACCGAGCGCGTCGACACGACCCGGAGCGGCGCGGCGTCGGGCAGCCGCGTGCTGTCCGCCGAAAGCGCCCTGTACCTGGAGGACGACTACCGCCTCAGCAACCGACTGAAAGTGAACGCCGGCTTGCGCTTGAACGGCTACGCCGTGGATAACACGTTCTACCCGTCGCTGGAGCCGCGCCTGGCCGCGCGTTTTATGCTCACCGACGAATGGGCCCTGAAGGCAGCCTACGCCCGCACCACGCAGTTCGTGCATCTGCTCACCAACAGCGGCATTGGCCTGCCCACCGACCTGTGGGTGCCGGCCACGGCCGCGGTGCGGCCCCAGGTGGCGCACCAATTCAGCCTGGGGGCGGCCCGCACGCTGCGCTACCGCGGCGAAGCGTTCGAGTTCAGCTTTGAGACGTACTACAAGCCGCTGCAAAACCTGGTGGAGTACCGCGAGGGGGCCAGCTTCCTGAACACCACCGACAGCGACTGGCAAAGCAAGGTGACCAGCGGCCAGGGCTGGGCCTACGGCGGTGAACTGTTTTTGCAGAAAAAAACCGGCCGCACCACCGGCTGGCTGGGCTACACCCTGGCCTGGAGCACCCGCCGCTTCCCCGAGTTGAACGGAGGCCGCGCGTTCCCCTACAAGTACGACCGGCGCCACGACGTCTCCCTGGTGGTCATCCACCACTTCAGCCCCACGCTCACGCTCGCCGGCACGTGGGTGTACGGCACGGGCAACGCCACCACGCTCGCCTCGGGCCGCTTCCAGACGGACCCAGTTCAGGTATACAACGATTACGGCGACCGTAACTCGTACCGCATGGCGGCCTACCACCGCTTCGACCTCGACCTGAGCAAAACCAAGAAAAAGCGCTGGGGCGAAGTCGTCAACAGCCTGTCCATCTACAACGTGTACAGCCGCAACAACCCCTACTACCTGTATTTCCAGGGCGCCTCCTTCAACCAGGACGGCACGGTGCGCACGCCGGCCAGCTACCGCCAGGTGTCGCTGTTTCCCATCATTCCGTCGGTCAGCAAGGCCTTTAAGTTTTAAGCCTCATGAACAAAGTGTTGCTAAAAAAAGCGTTGCGAGTTCTGCCGCTGGCCGCTGCAGGGGCCCTGGCCGGCTGCGAATCGGTGGTGGACGTGGAGCCGCCGGCCCACACGCCCCGGCTGGCCCTCACCTACACCGTGGCCAACGGCGTGGCCCGGGCCGGCAACTGGCAGTTTTATGGCGACGCCCGCGACTTGTACGTGAGCACCAGCCAAGACGTGCTGGCCACCCAGCCGCTGGCGGGCCGCGCCGACGCCACCGTGGAGTTGCGCGATGCCACCGGACAGGTAGTGGAAGCGTTCCGGGCCAAAAACCGGGGCGTGTACGGCCCCGACAGCCTGCGCGGCTACTACGTGCCCACTCGTGGCTACGTGGGCCAGCCCGGCCAGCGCTACACCTTGCGGGCCAGCGCCCCGGGCGTGGAAACGGTGGAAGCCACCCTCGACTTACCCATCCTACCCGTCGTGGAGGCCGGCGCCTTCGTGCCCGACCCGCCCGCGTCGGCCTCGCCCAACGACAACCGCTTTGGCCGGCTCTCTTTTGCGATAGCCGACGACGCGGCCACGGCCAACCACTACTTGGCCTACGCCCGGGTGCTGGACGCCAGCGGCCAGCCCTGGGGCCAGGTGTTCCAGGACAACAGCGGCCGCGACACCCCGGGCCCCGACGTCAACCTGAACCGTTTCGACCTGTCCGACCCCGGTATCTTTTACCAAACGCTGCCTGTGAGCGACGCCGGCCGCAACGGCCAGCGCCTGGTGTACAGTGGCAAGGTGCGGTTTTACTACAGCCCGCCGGCTCCGTACACCTACAACCCCAACCCGCCGGTCCCGGCCTTCGTCGAAGTGCTCGTGAGCAGCATTCCCGCCGACACCTACAATTACTACCTGTCGGTGCAGCGCTACTACGACACCGAAAATAGCTTCTTCGCTGAGCCCGCGCCGCTGCGCTCCAACGTGCCGGGCGGCTACGGCCTGTTCGCCGGGGCCACCGATGCCGTCCTGCGCATTCCGCTTTAAGTACCATTTGCACCGGGGCCCTAGGGGCCTCGGAAGCCCGGCCTGGCCGGGCTTTTTGCGTTTGGTGGCGGGGCCGCGGCGGCCACTTGTGGGCTTGGCCCGCCGGGCGTTGGGCCGCCGGCCGTCATAATTCGGTAACATAGCCGCTGCCCGAAGCCCCGCTACCTTTGCCCCCGAACTGCACTCTGCTTACCACCAACTCCCCTTATATGTTTGGATTAGAACCCCATGTGTTGCTGCTGCTGGGCGTGTGCCTGCTGGCCGCCTGCGCGTTCGAGTTCGTCAATGGCTTCCACGACACGGCTAACGCCGTGGCTACGGTCATCTACACCAACACGCTGCGGCCCTGGGTGGCCGTCATCTGGTCGGCGTTTTGGAACTTCATCGGCGTGTTTTCCGGCGGTATTGCCGTGGCCATGGGCATCGTGTACCTGCTGCCCGTCGAGAGCCTCGTGGACCAGAACGTGTACCACGGCATTGCCATGGTGGGGGCCCTCATCGTGGCCGCCATCATCTGGAACGTGGGCACCTGGTACTACGGCCTGCCCTCGTCGTCGTCGCACGCACTGATTGGCTCCATCCTGGGCGTGGGCATTGCGTTTTCGTTGCTGCCGGGCAGCAAGGGCGCCGCCGTGAACTGGACCAAAGCCGGCGAAACCGGCTTGGCGCTCATCACGAGCCCGCTGCTGGGCTTCACCTTCACCATCGGCATGATGTTCATCCTGAAGCGCTTCGTCAAAAGCAAAGCCATTTTTAAGGAGCCGCACAAGCGCAAGCCCCCGCCCCTCTGGATCCGGCTGCTGCTGGTGGTAACTTGCACACTGGTGAGCTTTTTCCACGGCTCGAACGACGGCCAGAAGGGCGTGGGCCTGATCATGCTCATCCTCATCGGCATCGTGCCCACGTTCTTCGCCCTCGACCAGGGCAAAAATCCCTTAGATTTGCGCGAGTCGTTGACCAAAGTAGAATTCGTGCTGGGCCGCGTGAACCAGGCGGAACTCAGTCCCGCCGATCAAAAATTACTGGCCGAAGTGAACGTTCAGACCGCCGACCTCGACCGCGTGTTTGCTGGCAAAACCGACGTGGCCCAGCTGCCCAAAAACGCCCGCTTTGAAATCCGCCGCGACATCTTGCTGGTCGCCAACCGCGCCAAAAAGCTGTTCGGTTCCGAGAAAGTAAGCCTCAGCACCCAGGACCGCGCCACCTTCGACGGGGCCATCAAAGAAATGAAAACCTTTACCGACTACGCCCCTTGGTGGGTACTGCTGGTGGTGTCGTTTTCGCTGGCCTGCGGCACCATGATCGGCTGGCAGCGCATCGTGACGACCATCGGCGAGCGCATTGGCAAAGAGCACCTCAACTACGCCCAGGGCGCCAGTTCCGAACTGGTGGCCGCCGCCATGATCGGGGTAAACACCGCCTTCGGCCTGGCCACGTCCACCACGCACGTGCTCTCGTCGGCCATCGCCGGCAGCATGGTGGCCAACCGCGGCATCAAAAACCTCAACCCCCAGATGGTGCGCAACATCGCCCTGGCCTGGGTGCTCACCGTGCCCGTCACGATGGTGCTTTCCGGGGCCCTGTTTCTGCTCTTCCGCGCCGTGCTGGGCTAAGTCCCCCGCTGACCAGTGCCCCGCGGGGGCCCCACACGACAACGCCCGGCCACTTGTGAGTGCGCCGGGCGTGCTCGTTTAGGAGGGTGGCCGGGGGCCCCCAGAGGCTACAACGTGGGCCAGGTTATTTTCTTGAAGGGCTTGCCCAACGCGGCCTGCGTGCGCCCCAGGCAAGGGTCGTCCACGGGGGTGAACATAATCTCGTCCTTCTTGATCTTGTAGGCCCAGGTGCCGGGCGTCTGGGTGTCGCAGGGGCTGCCGCCGCTTATTTTCTGCCAAGTGTACTGGTTGTTGCCTTTTTGCGTGTAGTGCATGGTTTCGGCCAGTTGCTTGCTGCCTTTGACGAACATGAACACCGTATCCTGCTTGAACTGAATGACAACTTCCATGGGCTCGGGAATGCTGGCTATTCCCACCCAGGCGGTGCCGGCCAGCGGCCTTTGGGCCCGAGCGGGCAGGGCCCCAGCGCAGAACAGTAAAAATGACAAAAAATAAGTGCGTTGCTTCATGGCGATGAGCTTAGTGAAGAAAAATACGTTTGTAAATATATTATAAAATATATTTACAAACGTATTCAGTTGCCGCCAAAAGCAAAGGAGGCCACCCAATGTTCGGGCGGCCTCCTTTGCTTTTGGGAAACGACGAACCGTCCCAGAATGTGTGAACCGGCAATCGGTGTGAACCGCCACAAGCCAACCGATTTCACCCAGTTATCCACTTATCCACAGCGAAAAGTGGCTGTTTTGTGGATAACCACGGGAACTTATTTGGGCCACTGCACTTCGAGGTCGTCGTTGATAAACACGCCGAAATTGACGAATTGCAGTATGCCCTCGTCGAAGTACAAGTCAATCATAGATTGCTCATAGCTCAAGCGCATCTCGCCGCCGTCCATGGTTTCCACTTCGGCGTCGGCCACGCCGTGGCGCTGCATCAGGGCCTGGATGCTGGCAAGCGGCTGGCCCTGAATGGGTTCGCCGAAGAGGCGCATGTTGGGGTTGTCAGTTTCGATGCAGCTCAGGCGGAAGTCGTCCTCGCGGTCGAAGTACAGCGACACGAGGTAATCCTCTTCGTGGTACACCCACTCCTGGTGCTCAAATTCGTCTTCGTCTTCCGATTCCTCAATTTCTTCGGGCTCGCCCACCAAAGTCCGCACCTCGTCCATGGTGGCGCCAAAGCGCAGCAGGCCCATGCCGGTGCCTAGGGTAATTTCGTTTTCCTCGATGCTGGAAGGCTGAATGGTTGCCATTGGGCTGGTAAGTAAAAGTGATGCGCAAAGGTAAGAACGGGGCGCGGGGCCCCGGCGTTGGATAAAGGCCTGCTTACTTGCCGTAGCGGGCGATGAAGGCGTCTTTCTGGCGCACGTAGTCGGGGTGGGCCTTGGCCTCGTCCCACTTCCGGCCGAAGATTTCGGCGGCGGCAATCTTGTCGGGGTCGGGCGCGTCGGTGCGGGGCAGCTCGGCGCGGCCGTGGGCCCCGGATTGCCCTTTTTTGTCGGCGGGCACGGGGCCGGCGTATTTCTTGCCGCCGCGGTGGTTGGCGTAGCGCCGGGCCCGGGTGAAACCCATTTGCAAAAACTTGCGCGCCATGTCGGCCCCCACGAAGTCGCCTGCCGCCAAATACGCCTCGAACAAGCCCCAAATGGCGGCCGACGAGGTGGTGGCCGCCGCCGCGTTTTTGAAGCGCCAGTGGGGCAGGATCTCGCCCTTGTAGGGCTGCACCAGCAGCACGCCCTGCTCGCCGCGCCCCACGCGGTACAGCTCGGGGTGCTGGCGGAAGTCGACGGTGGGGAAATCGAGGGTGTAATCGAACGGCATTTAGGGGCCCGGTGGGAATAAAGTGAATAAGTACGTGGATAACCGCCCGGCAGGGGCCCCCGGCCAGCAAGCGCGGGGGCCCGCCGATGAGGGCGGGCCAGGGCGAGGGCCCGGAGTTTTCCACCTGGATAAACTTTGGTTAAATTTTTTTCTAAAAAAACCCTTTCTATTTCCAGTTATTAGGGACGTTAACAAGTGGACAACTCGGCGGGGTTATCCACCGTGCGGATAACTTGTGGGTAATGCGGGGGTTGTCCACCGGATATCCACCGGCAATGTGGATATCATCGCCTTGTACATCAGCTAGTTGACCTGATTTTCCACCTGTCCCCACGTTGTCCACATACGCACAATCCACCGGGCGGGGCCGGTGGGGACTGGGCCGGTGGAGTGGGCGAGTTATCCCCGGTTGTCCCCAGCCCGCGTGCCCTGTGCGGGGCCCCTCTTCCACCAAATAAAGTTGTGCGCATGTTATCCACGCGTGGCCGGTAGGTTTCCCCCAGGTTATCCACCAAAACGGGCCCCCGAATAAGGGAGTGTGGATAAGCCGGTGGAAAACGGGTGGATTACCGCCCAAAAGGGCCCTCAGTAACTGGAAATAGCCTAAAGTTATCCCCCAGTGTGGACCACTTGGGTTAAAACGCCACCGGTTCTTCGAGTTCGAAGTTCGAGCGCATCTGGAACACCTTGGGGAGCAAAAGCACCGGCTCGGGGGGGGTGAGCAGGTCGGGGTTGCCGCCCTGCCAGCGGCCGTCGCCGTTGGCGTCGACGAGCACGCGCAGGCGGTACTTGCCGGGGGCCACGTGCTCGAAGCGGTACTTGCCCAAAGGCGAGGCCAGGGTTTGCACCACCTCGTACTTGTCGTTGAGCAACTGCAAGGAAAAGCTTTTGCGCTCGGTTTTGACGGTGCCGAACAGCGTGCCGTCGGGGTCCACCTCGCCCGGCTCGAAGCGCACGGGGCGGCGGGGCCAGCGCAGCGCCTGCCCCGTGACGGGCAGCAGGGCGGTGCTGTCGATGACCAACTCGACGCGGGTTTTGGCCTGGGTGTTCAGCGTCACCGTCAGCTCGGTGCGGGCGGCGTTGAAGGTGCCGTCGGCGGGCAGGCGTAGGGGGCGGCGGCGTACCGAGTCCTCCACCAGTGTGCCCACCGGCCGGCCGGCCACGGGCAGCATCGGCACCGGAAATTGCAGCCGCACGCGGCCCTGGCGGTACACGCTGCGCGGGTTGCCCTCCACGGTGTAGGCCAGTGGCGCGGGGGCCTTGCGCGCGGCGGTGCCGGGCACCGGGAAGCGCACGGCCAGCGTGTCGTGCACCACGTTGCCGCTGCTGTCAGTGGCCGTGAGCAGGTAGCGGCCGTCGGCCAGGCCCGGCGACTTGTAGAGCAGCACGTTGCGGCCCCCGTCGGCGAGCTGCACCGCTTCGGGCGCAGGGGTGCGGGCGGGGTCGGCGGTGGGCAGCGGGGCCAGGGCGGCGGCGGTTAGCCCCTCATTGAAGGCCACGCGCAGCACGGCGGGCCCCGGCGTTTGGGTAGTAAGCAGCGGCGGCCGGCGGTCGGGGCGGGTCAGTCTCAAATCGGCCGTAACGGGCGTGGGCCCCACCACCACGGGCGCGGCCAGGTAGCCAATGTGCTCGCCTTCGTCGAAGCGGTTGTTGGTGTTCTTGTCCACGAAGGCGTAGAGCCGGTACGACCCCGCCCGCAAAAAGCCCAGGTTGTAGAGGCCCTTCTTATCGGTGCGGGTGAGGTAGTAGGGCCGGCCGCGGCGCACGCCGGCCGTGTCGGCCAGCCGAAACAAGGCCACGCTGGCGTCGTTAGTGGGCAGGGCCGTAAGCAGGTCCGTGACGGTGCCGCGCACGGCCCCCGAGTCGAGCACGGCGCCGGTGCTGAAGCTCAGTTGGGCGTTTTTGGCCGGCAGGCTCTCCGTGATGTCCACCACTGCGTTGCGGAAGTTGAAGCTGTAAGTGGTGCTGTCGGCCAGCGGCTTGTCGAAAAGCAGCGTGACGGAGTTGCGGTCCTCACGGGCTTTGTAGTTGTTGTCGGGCGGCAGCTGGGGCGTAATGAGCAGGTTCTTGCTCAGGTCCTTGAGCTGCACGTACTCCGAAAACACGAGCCGCACCGACTGCAATTTTACGTTGCGGGCCGCGCTGTCGGGCACGCTGCTCACCAGGCGCGGCGGCGTCACGTCGCGGGGGCCCCCTTGGGGCGGGGCCACGGCCGCGCAGCTCGCCAGGGCCCCCAGGGCCGCCACGGCCAGCCATCGTTCGGCACAAAAAGCCATGTTCTTCAGGTAATTCGGTGGTATAAATTCAGGGCCCCGGCCGGCTGGGCTCAGGCCCGCCCCGCTACGTAGAGCAGGCTCGAATATTGTCCTTCGTGCCGGGCCGCGGCGCGGTTGGAGGCGTAGCCCAGGCGCAGGGCCCGCAGCAGGCGGTCGGCCCCGCCTTCGGCGGGCTCGCTCAGCAGGCTCACGTAGTAGGCGTCGAGGGCCATGGGCAGCGTGGCGCGCAGGGCCAGCTTGTGCTTTTTGAGGAGCCGGGCCATGGTGGCGGGCACAAAGTGGTAGAGGTGGCGGGGCACGTCGTAGGCCGCCCACCGGGCCCCGTAGTGCTGGGCGTCGAAGCTGGCCGCGTTGGGCACGGCGATGAGCAGCACGCCGCCCGGCCGCAGCAGCCGCACGAGCTGGGCCAGGGTTTCGTTCAGCGCGTGCACGTGCTCGAGCACGTGCCAGAGGGTGACGGCGTCGAACGAGCCTTCTTCCAAATCAGCCAGGCTGCCGGGCCCCCCGATGGGCTGGCCCACGCGCTGGGCGGCGGCGGCGCGGGCGGCGGCGTTGGGTTCGAGGCCGGCCACTTGCCAGCCGGCGCCCCGGGCCGCGGCCAGGAAGTGGCCCGTGCCGCAGCCGTAGTCCAGCACGCGGCCGCGCTGCGGGGCGTAGCGGTTCAGCAGGCGCACTTTGCGGCGCATGGTGAACACCCGCGCCAAGCGGTACACCTGGTTCACGAGGCCGGCGGCCCCGCTGTTGTGCGACACGTAGGCGGTCGATTCGTAGTAGCGCCCGATGGCCTCGGGCCCCGGGCGCGGGTTGGTAAACTGAAACCCGCAGGCCACGCACTCCACCACCGCGAAGCTTTCGTGGCTCACCGTGCGGTCTTCCACCACCAATTTGTTGCGAAACTCGGTTTTGCCGCAAACCGGGCACTTGGCTATTTTCTCGTAATTCACAGGCTGTGCTAATTGTGCCGCCGGCTGGGTTTTGCCCGGCCCGCCCCGTCGCCACGCGGCGCCTAACGCGGCAAAGGTAAATGGCCGGGCCGGGCGGCCGG
>JBPBPC010000054.1:0-127495 GCA_050954665.1 Janthinobacterium lividum | reverse complement strand
TGGCAAGCGGCCGCCACGCGTTCGCGCAAGTCGGTGGAATAGGCTTTCATCAACGGAAAGTACGTTATAGCCTGTACACAAACCTGAAATTTGCTCTATTTACTAACGAAATTGCTCCGGCTACTCGCTTGTATTTTCAATTGGGTGGCTCGTTAGCAGCACCGCTTGGGGCCCGTATCAATGGGGAAAAGCACTACACAGATCCTGACACCAACAAAGAAGCTACCGCATTGAGTCACGTATTATTTATCGATGCCAATGCCCTAGTGGGTTTTGGCGCCGAGTACCAATTGGGCCGTAGCGCCAAGCTGTTAGCCGGTCTTAGCTATCACCGCAGTTTGGTCAACCTCGACCATTATTTCGAAAGGACTCGCGGATTCAGTGATGTTTCCATCAAAAACAACGTGTTCGCTTTGGACTTAGGAATGAAGTTCTAGCCATCGATTTTAACCAAGCAGCTACAGGTTCGCCAATTAAAGGCGCAAAAACCCCCGACTGCAATTGCAGTCGGGGGTTTTTGACACTTGAGAAATCAACTAAATCGCGGCTAATTAACCAGAATCAATGATTTTAGTCGGTGAACTCTATCTCCCGGTCCTGCACTTTGCTCATGGCTGCGGCCATTGAACGAAGCTGAATTTCCTCGCCACGCTCGTCCTCAATCCGATAATCGGTGAGGCCCAAGCTGCTGTCTTTCACTAGCTTCACCCACTTATAGTACTTCAAGTACCACTTCATTTGGCGCGAAACCAGGCCTTTGGTGTAATAAGCATACAAGAAAGGATGCACCGACAGGGTGAGGCCCGACTGGTTTTGGGCCACCAGTAGGTCATCGATGCTATTGTCGATGTCGTCCGTCACCTGGATGGAAGCCGAGATGCGGCCAGTGCCGCCGCAGGCAGGGCATACTTCGCCGGTCACAATGGTTTCAGCCGGTCGCACGCGTTGCCGCGTAATTTGCAACAGCCCAAATTTGGTAATTGGTAGCACTGTGAATTTGGCCTTATCAGCCTTCATCACGTCGCGCACGGCGTCTTCTACCTTTTTGCGGCTTTCGGCGGCACGCATATCGATGAAATCCACCACGATGATGCCTCCCATGTCGCGCAACCGCAGTTGCCGAGCTACTTCCTTAGCTGCCAACAGGTTGATCATTAAAGCTGTAGCTTCCTGATCATTCTCTTGGTTACTTTTGCTGCCCGAGTTTACGTCAACGACGTGCAAAGCCTCGGTGTGCTCGATGACGAGGTAACCACCGCCAGGTACAGTGACGGTTTTGCCGAACAGCGTTTTAAGCTGTTTTTCAATGCCGGTTTGCTCGAAAACTTTGACCTTGGCGTTGTGCAGTTTCAGCAGCCCGAGCTTGTCGGGCGCAATTTTCTGCAAGTAATCACGCATCTCTTCGTACATGGCCGGGGCATCGACCAGAATGCTGTCAAACGACTCGTTGAGCATGTCGCGCAGCATCGACGACGTGCGTCCTAGCTCGCCAAGCACCTTATCGTTGGGCTTGGCGGTGCGTAACGTGGTGTACAGTTGTTCCCACTTGCTCACCATGTCCTGCATGTCCTTGTCCAGCTCAGCTACGTCGCGTCCCTCCGCAACGGTGCGGATGATGACACCAAAATTCTCAGGCTTAATACTGGCAATGAGGCGCTTAAGTCGGTCGCGTTCCGCCTTGCTCACGATCTTTTTGCTCACGCTGATCGTGTTCGAAAACGGCATCAGCACGAGGTAGCGGCCCGCCATCGAAATGTTGGTGCTCACTCGGGGCCCCTTCGTGGAGATGGGCTCCTTAATAACCTGTACCACAATTTGCTGGCCCTTCTTGAACACGCTGTCGGCTTTACCCACCTTTTCAAGGGGTGGCTCAAACGTGAACTGGTCGAGGCTGGCCACGGGGGCTCGGCCATTTTGCACGCTCCGCGCCCACTTTGTGAACGACGGGTACTGCTCACCCAAGTCGCCGTAGTGCAAAAACGCATCTTTTTCGTAGCCAATGTCCACGAAAGCCGCGTTGAGGCCGGGCATCACCTTTTTCACGGTGCCCAGGAAGATATCGCCCACCGAGTAATTGGTGTCGTTGCGGTCGAAGTGGTACTCAATGAGTCGCTTATCCTGCAACAGCGCAATCCGCTCGCCTTCCTGAGTAGAATTAATGACTAATTCATTACTCAATGTCTTGTTTAGTTAAAGTAGCTCTAATGGACGGATATATATCAGTACCCCAAAACCCGCAAAAGGGAAGCCAGAACTTAATGTTCTGACTTCCCTCGCGAGCCACGGGAAAAGTACACACCCGCCGCATCCGGGAGGCTACTGTGAGAGATGGGCAACCGGAACTTCAAGCTGAAGCTACCAGTTGCCAAAGTACCCCAAAGGGCGGCTTACTTCTTCTTGTGACGATTCTTACGCAGGCGCTTTTTGCGCTTGTGGGTGGCAATTTTATGGCGTTTACGTTTTTTACCGCAGGGCATATGCTTGTGGGTTAAGTTGTTGGGGATAGGGTACAGTTATTTCAATTTAGCCAGCTCTTCCTCAACCGATGCGGCCAGGGCCGGGTCGGCACTGAGGCTTTTGGCCGCCAGGAAGGCAGCGCGGGCCTGTTCTTTGGCCCCCGTCCGGGCCGAGGTTACGCCCAAGTAAAACTGGCCGTTCACATTTTTGGGGTTCACTTTCACCAATTGCTGGAAGCGCTCCACGGCCTTGTCATACTGGTTGCTTTGCACCGCCAAGATGCCCAAATCGTACAGCGCTTTCTCGTTGTTGGGATCGGCAGCCAACACCTCGCGCAGCAGCGTCACGCCCTGCACGGGGTTATCGGAGGCCATGTAGGCCATGCCCAAGTTGGTCTTGGCGTCGAGGTTGTTAGGGCTCTTGGCTAGCACTTTGGTATACAAATCGCGAGCCTTACCACCGAGCAGCTTGATGCGCTCGTCCGACGAAGCAAAGCTAAACGCTTGGAAGTAAGCGTCCGCTGCTTGTTGCAACGCCTGGGGCCCCGGCTGGGCCGCAGCTACCTGCTCGTAGTAGTAGCCCGCACTGTCAAAACGTTGCACGTTCTCGTAGCGGCGGGCCAGTAGCGTAGCTGCTTCGGCCCGTTGAACTGAGGTGCCAGCTTTGGTAAACTGGCCCAGCAAACGGTTCAACTCTTGGCGTTGGACCGGGGTGGCTGTGGTATGGGGAGCGGCTGCCGTAGGGCCCTCCGGGGAGGTAGTGGGCCCCGCCTCGGCCGACACCGGGCCCGACGATGCATCGGCCTTGGAGCCATTGGTGGCGGAGCCACCGCCGTCACGGTTGGCCGTGCGGGCCGCATCTTGGGTCAACTCCGCCTTGCCCTCCTTCGGCTTCACAATGCCCTTGGGCAGCACGAATAAGCCCCCAATCAGCGCCAGGGCGAGGACGAGAACCAGTACTTGGTGAGCGGCAGGACGAGAGGCAGTGGTAGCCATAGAAAATAGCCGGCCGCCGGGCTTCCCAATTTTGGAAAGACGCCGGCGGCACAGCCGGTAATTAGCTAGTAATCAACAACGGAAACCTAGGCTTTGGCGGCGGTGGTTTTTACTTTCTTGCTGTTTTTGATTTTAGCCACGAAGGTTTTCGACGGCTTGAAGCTCGGGATGTAGTGCTCTTCGATGATGAGCGACGTGTTTTTCGAAATGTTGCGGGCCACTTTCCGGGCGCGCTTCTTGTTAACGAAAGAGCCGAAGCCGCGCACGTAAATGTTGTTACCCTCGGTCATCGAATCCTTCACCACTTTGAAGAAGGCTTCTACGGTCATCAACACATCTGCTTTCTCGATGCCGGTTTTCTGCGAAATTTCGGCGATTACCTCTGCTTTGGTCACGTTGGTTAGGTACTTAGGGTAAAAAAATAAGAATCTGGGCAATAAAAACTTCCGATTTCCGCGTAAGCCCTTGCCCGGTAGGCGATTCGCTTATGAAATCGGGCCACAAAGGTAGCTTCTTTTTTGGTTTTTCCCAATCACCCACTGCAATCGGGGCCTTGGCCCAATTTATTCGTCCTCAAAATTTTGGCTAATCTCACCCGCCAACCTTCCGTGCTGGCCGCCGCGCTGCTGGCCTGGTACCCCCGCCACCACCGCGACTTGCCCTGGCGCCATACCCGCGACCCATACGCCATCTGGCTGTCCGAAGTTATTCTTCAGCAAACCCGCGTGGCGCAGGGCCTTCCGTATTATAAAGCTTTTTTGGCTACCTATCCCACGGTGCAAGCCTTGGCCGGGGCCCTCGAGCAGGAAGTGCTGCGCCTGTGGCAGGGCCTGGGCTACTATTCCCGGGCCCGCAACATGCACCACACGGCTCAGCAAGTGGTGCAAGAGCACGGCGGCCAGTTCCCGACCACCTACGCCGGCCTGCTGAAGCTGCGCGGCGTGGGGCCCTACACGGCGGCGGCCATCGCCTCGTTTGCCTTCGATGAAGCGGTGGCCGTGCTTGATGGCAACGTGTACCGGGTGCTAGCGCGCATCTTTGGATTGCACTCTGATATTGCCGCGCCGGCCTCACGCAAGGAGTTCCAAGCCCTGGCCGACCAGCACATTCCGGTCTCGTCGCCTGCCGATTTCAACCAGGCCATTATGGAGTTTGGGGCCCTGCAGTGCACGCCAGCGCGGCCCGACTGCCTATTCTGCCCGTTGCAGCACAGTTGCTGGGCGTTTCAGCACGGGCAAGTGGCGCTGCTGCCGGTGAAGAGCAAGGCCAAGGCGGCGCGCGTGCGCTACCTGCACTACTTGGTGCTGCGCCACGGCGAAGCCATGTATTTAAAGAAGCGCGGCGAAAAAGACATTTGGCAAGGCCTGTACGACTTTGCCGTGGTCGAAACCACCGGCCTAGAGCTTGATGCGGCGGAGGTGCTGCGCCACGTGGAAGCGCTGGGCGGCCGGTTCGATACCCGCCTTGCGGCCGAGCCGGGGCCCCCACCCCTGCTGAAGCACGTGCTGAGCCACCAGAAGCTGGAGGCGCGCTTCCACACGGTGTGGTTGGCGGGGGCCCTGCCAGCCACTGCGCTGGCCGATACGGGCTTGCGGGCCTATTCGCCGGCTGAAATTGAGGAGTTGCCCAAGCCGCAGCTGATTGCCAATTATTTGGGCAAAAATTAGTATATTATTACTAATTCATTTGGTATTTTGGTTTTCGGTGCGTACTTTTATAGTACCTTAATCTCTGCGAGGTAAAACGCATTTTACCATTTTAACCCCTACCGTCATGGCCGGAGTAAACAAAGTAATTTTAGTAGGCAACTTGGGCAAAGACCCCGAGGTGCGGCACTTGGAAGGCGGCGTGAGCGTCGCACACTTCACGCTCGCCACCAACGAGTTCTACAAAGACAAGCAAGGCACGCGCGTGGAGCGCACTGAGTGGCACAACATTTCCGCCTGGCGTGGCCTGGCGGAAATGGCTGACAAATTCCTCAAAAAAGGCCAGCAGGTGTACATTGAAGGCAAGTTGCGCACCCGCCAGTACCAGGACAAAGACCAGCAAACCCGCTACATCACCGAAATCATCGCCGACGAGATTTCGATGCTGGGGGCCCGGCCGGGCAGCTCGCCCGGGGCCCCGATGGCCAGCGAGGCAGCCGAGTCGGCGGTCAGCTTCCGGCAGGAGCCAGAGTTGGACCGCCTGCCTTTTTAGCAACGCGCCATTTGCCTTATTTCTAAAAAGCCCTGGCACCGCGCTGGGGCTTTTTTCGTTGCGGCGGGCCAGGAGTACCTTTGGAGGGCGGCGACCACTAACAGCAATCCGTGAAACATTCTATTTTTTTGCCGCACTTCGGCGGCCGGCTAGCTCGGCTGGGGGCTCTGGCCCTCGGGCTAACCGCTTGCACGACCGCGCCCGACTTCACGCCCAAGCCGAAGGGCTACAACCGCATCGTGCTGCCGCCCCACCGCTACCGGGCCCTGCCCGATGGCCACCCCTACACGTTTGCCTACTCGCAGTTTGCGGTAGTGAAGCGCGACTCGTCGTACATGGCGCAGCCCCACTGGCTGAACATTTATTACCCGCAACTGCACGCCAACGTGCAGATTACCTACATGGACGTGGCCCGCGACCGGCGCCTCTACAACAAGATGATGGAGGACGCCCGCAAGCTCACCGGCAAGCACCAAGTGAAAGCTACGGCCATCGACGAGCGCGTGCTGAAGATGCCCAGCGGCATGCGCGCCTCGGTATTTGAGCTGCAGGGCGAGGTGCCGAGCCAGTTCCAATTCTACACCACCGACAGTACCCGGCACTTCCTGCGCGGGGCCCTTTACTTTCAAACCGCTACTGCCAACGATTCACTAGCCCCAGTAATTGAGTACGTGAAGAAAGACATGGTACAGATGCTGAACACGTTGAAGTACCGATAGCTAGGCCGTTGGCTAACAGCTGCTAGCTAGCAGTTTTCTGTGTTAAGCCAGTCCTTAAAATTATCTACTAACGAGCAAACAGCTGATAGCCAGCAGCTAAAAGCTACTAAATATGAGTTTCTTTAATACCCGGCTAGAGTTTTTGCGGGGCGTAGGGGCCCAGCGGGGGCAATTGTTGGGCAAGGAGCTAGGCCTGTTCACCTACGGCGACCTGATTCAGCGCTACCCGTTCCGCTACCTCGACCGGACGCAGTTCTACAACGTTGTCGATTTGCACGAAGACCTGCCCTACGTGCAGGTAAAGGGCATCTTGCACAACCGCCAGCTGGTGGGCGAGGGGCCCAAGCAGCGCCTCACGGCCACGCTGAGCGACGCCAGCGGCGACTTGGATTTGGTGTGGTTCAAAGGAATCAAGTGGATGCAGCAAATCGTGCAAAATCAGAAGGAATACATCCTGTTTGGCAAGCCCACGATGTTCAACGGGCGGCCCCAGATGGCCCACCCCGAGGTGGAAGAAGTGACCGAGGCCAAGGCGGGCCAAAGCTTTTTGCAGCCGGTGTACAACACCAGCGAAAAGCTCAAAAACTACCACCGCGTGGACAGCAAGGCCATCATGCGCATGGTGGCCGACCTGCTGAAAATTGCGCTGCCGCACGTGAGCGAAACACTTTCGCCGGCCCTCGTGGAGCAATATGCGCTGATGGGCAAGGCCCAGGCCATGCAGCAGATTCACTTCCCGCAGAGCCCAGACCTGCTGGCGGCGGCGCGGTTCCGGCTCAAGTTCGAGGAGCTGTTCTACATTCAGCTCAAGCTGCTGCGCCAGAAAGACCAGCGCAAGGTGACGCTGGCCGGGCAGATTTTCAACCAAGTGCCCACGCTGGTCGACTTTTACAACAACCACTTGAGCTTCGACCTCACGGGGGCCCAAAAGCGGGTCATCCACGACATTTATAAGGACTTCTGCGCCGGCCAGCAGATGAACCGGCTGTTGCAAGGCGACGTGGGCTCGGGCAAAACCATCGTGGCTTTCATCGCCATGCTGATGGCGGCCGACAACGGGGCCCAAAGCTGCCTGATGGCCCCCACCGAAATCCTGGCCGACCAACACTACCAGGGCCTCAAGGTGTACGCCGACGCGCTGGGCATCCACCTGGGCAAGCTTACGGGCAGTACCCGCACGGCCCAGCGCCGCGTACTGCACGAGGAGCTGCGCAACGGCACGATGCACATGCTGGTGGGCACCCATGCACTGCTGGAGGACGTGGTGCAGTTCCGCAACCTGGGCCTGACGATTATGGACGAGCAGCACCGCTTCGGGGTAGCGCAGCGCTCGAAGCTGTGGCAGAAAAACCCGCACGTCATCCCGCACGTGCTGGTGATGACGGCCACGCCCATCCCGCGCACGCTGGCCATGACGCTGTACGGCGACCTCGACGTGAGCGTGATTGACGAGTTGCCGGCCGGCCGCAAGCCCATCGTGACGGTGCACCGCTACGACGCCAACCGCCTGAAAGTGTTTGAGTTTATTCGCCAGCAGGTGAAGCTGGGCCGGCAGGCCTACATCGTGTACCCACTGATTGAAGAGTCGGAAACCCTGGATTACAAGGACTTGACCGACGGCTATGAAAGCGTGACGCGCGCCTTCCCGGAAATGCAAATCAGCATGGTACACGGGCGCATGAAGGCCGAGGAGAAGGACTTTGAAATGGCCCGTTTCGTGAAAAAAGAAACTCAGATCATGGTGGCCACCACCGTAATTGAGGTGGGCGTGAACGTGCCCAACTCGTCGGTGATGGTGATCGAGTCAGCCGAGCGGTTTGGCCTTTCGCAGTTGCATCAGCTGCGGGGCCGGGTGGGCCGCGGGGCCGACCAAAGCTATTGCATCCTCATGTCGGGCTTCAAGCTGAGCAAGGACGCCCGCACCCGCCTCGAAACGATGGTGCGCACCAACAACGGCTTCGAAATTGCCGACATCGACCTGAAGCTGCGGGGCCCCGGCGACTTAATGGGCACCCAGCAAAGTGGCGTGCTTGACCTGCTCATTGCCGACCTGGCCAAGGACGGACGTATTCTCAGTGAAAGCCGCGCCGCGGCGCAGTCGCTGCTGGCGGAAGATCCAGAGCTGGCCAGGCCCGAAAATGGCAACATCCGCCACCACATCGACAGCTTGCCTGCTACGGCCGTAAATTGGAGCCGCATTAGCTAAGGCCACAGGCAAGCCCAAAAAAAGCGGCTCCGATGGAGCCGCTTTTTTTGAATTAAAATAATGCCAGGGCACTGGAAACGGTGACCTGCCGCGGACTGGTGGGCTCCTTGTGACGCACCAACACCATGGGGTTACTGGTGTTGCCTGTACGAAGATTAGCAGGGGCTGCCAATTCGGCGAAAGTAGCGACGATAACCGGTGGATTAGAACGCGACCAGCGCCCAATAACCACGAAACTTAAGAGTAAAAGAAGTTTTCCTATGGTTTTCATAAAGTAAAATGCCTTGCGGCGCGGAAAGAATAATTCTTGGAATATTTACAATCAATCAACTTGTAAATCAATAGGTAGCAATTGTGCTTGCAAGTTACGCTGTTTATTAGAAAAGCACGTGCTTTAGGATTATCCCTTGAACGGTGCCGTTATACGCAAGTTTATTTGTATTAGTTGTATTTACGCCACCTTATTGCTATGTGTTTAAGGAATGGAAGCATCTTGCTCTAGCATCGTTCCGGCCCTATGTGAGGACTACATTTGGCCTGTTGATTCAAAGGAACGGATGGGCTTTCCAGTATTAATCTAATTTTCACTAAATGCGATACCATCGAATAAGAGCCATTCTAGCCGCGGCGGGGCTGCTAGCCGCAGTTGCGCCCGCCTGGGCCCAGAAAGTCAAATCCGTTCCGTTCAGCTACCAGCCCGAACAAGGCGCCGACCGCTACGACAGCCGGGTACCCGTCAAAACCTTGCCGCTGGCCGATGGCAGCGGCTTCATTATTTTGGCTCATCAGGCCAACGGCGGCTACGCTGTAGAGCGCTACGACCAAGCCTTAAAAAAGCAGTGGGAAGCCGCTCTACCCGTGGCCCCAGGCGAAACGGCAGAAGCCTTCGGCCTGGGCCCCGAGCAGGCCTGGGTGGTGCTGCACCACGCCGACGAGAACGGCCAGAACCTGACCGTGCACCCGGTGGGCCTGCGCAGCGGCCAGCCCGCTCCGCCCGTGGTACTGGTGGCGGCCCCCGCCCGCGACCGCCGCCCGGGCGTAGCCATTTCGCCTGACGGCACGCACTTGCTGGCCTTTGCTTACCAAACGCGCGAGGCGCAAATCAAGGCCCTCAACGCGACCCTGTTCGACCAGAAGCTGACCAAGGTGCTGAGCCGGACCTACGACTTCCGGACCACGCGCGACTTTTTCTCGCCCAACGTGCTAGTAGCCAACGATGGGGCCCAACTCGTGACCATGCTCAGTGACGGCATGAGCAAGCTCACGGTATGCCGCTACCCGGCCGCGCCCGACGCGCCTACTCGCGCCACGCCGGTGCCGGTGCTAGGCGTGCCGGTGGGCGGCATATTCGGAGGCCGCACCATTCGCATTCGCGACGCGCGGTTTAAGCTGCTGCCCGATGGCCAACTCTACGCCGCCGCGCTGGTGGCCGATTATGACTCGGGCGAATTGACGGGCCTGAAGGTGGTGCGGTTTGATTTCGACAAAAATGACATTAAGCTGAGCGACGAGGTGCCTTTCGATGCCGCGTATTTGGCCGCTGTGGGGCAGGCCACCGGGGCCCCAGCACCTAAACGACTGGAGGACATTTACTTGGCCGACTTGCTCCTAACGCCCGAAAAAAACCTGGTGGTACTGGCCGAGCGCCACTACGAAGAAGGGGGGCCCGAACTGCCCGTGCACGCCCGCGAAATCCACGCGTTCGGCTACAACAGCTTTGCCCGGCCAAGCTGGCACAAGCTGATAACCAAGGACCAAACGGCTCCGGCCGTAGACAGCTACACGGGCATTGGCTTCCGGGCCGCCGTGGTGGGCGAAGAAGTCCAACTGGTAACGCTGGAGACCTTAGCCGGTAAATCGGACCTGTACCTGCGCCACCTACCAGCGCTGGGCGGCGTCGCTTCAGCCCCGCAACGCCTTAAGCTAAACGTGGCTAACGATCAGCAGCTTGCCTACGTGAAGGATTTCACCACTTGGCTGGGGCCCAAAACAATCATTGGCACCAGCCGCCCCAGCAAACGTTCGGCTGCCCTGCAACTCAACCGGGTAGAGCTGAAATAATTCATAAAACCTCACAACAAAAAGGCCGCTTCCAGCTGGAAGCGGCCTTTTTGTTTACCCAGTTGCAGTCAGCGAATCGCAACCAAAATCCGATACATCCGCTCTAATCTATAAAATACGTGATTTAGTAGATGTAATCGTTGGCTTCGATCAGGCCGGCGGCCACGCGGCGGCGGGCGTCCTTCACGTTGAAGAGGTCGGCCTTGGTGAAGCGTTTGAGGCCCATGCTTAGCAGGCGCTGCTCGTCACCCTCGGTCATGCTGGCGATGGCTTCTTTGCCGGCCCGTTCCACGGTGTCGATGGTGTCGGAGAGGTACACGCGGGCCATGTCCAGCTCGCGGCTCAGGGCCTCTTCGCCTTTGGTAGCAATTTCCTTTTCCACGCGCAGCAGGGTGCTTTCGGCCACGTAGGTTTTGATGGCCATGTCGGCGATGTTGGTCAGCACTTCCTGCTCCTTGGCGAGCGAGTTCATGTACTTCTGCACAGCCGTGCCGGCCACCATCAGGATGGCTTTCTTGAGGCCCGCAATGGCTTTTTTCTCAGCAGCAAATAGCGAGTCGTCGCTCTCGCTCATGCTCGGGATGGCCAGCAGCTCTTGCTGTACGGCCTGGGCGGGGCCCATCAAGTCGATTTCGCCCTTCAGGCCCTTCTTCAAAATCATGTCCACCGCCAGCATGCGGTTGATTTCGTTGGTGCCCTCGAAGATGCGGTTGATGCGCGAGTCGCGGTAGGCGCGGTCCATCGGGTAGTCGGCCGAGAAGCCGTAGCCGCCGTAAATCTGCACGCCCTCGTCCACCACGTAGTCCAGCACTTCCGAGCCTTCCACTTTCAGGATGGCGCACTCCACGGCAAACTCGCGGGCGGCGCCTAGCAGGGCCTCGTTGCTACCCTTGCCTTCGGCCAGCAGCCGCTGCTCCATGCGGTAGATGTCATCGCCAGCGCGATAGATGGCCGATTCCACGGCGTACATGCGGATGGCCTGCTGCGCCAGCTTGTAGCGAATGGCGCCGAACTTGCTGATGGGCAGCTTGAACTGCACCCGCTCGTTGGCGTACTTGATGCTCTGGATGGCCGCGCCCTTAGCCCCGCCCAGGCAAGCAGCAGCTAGCTTGATGCGGCCGATATTCAGCACGTTGAAGGCGATGAGGTGGCCTTTGCCAATTTCGCCCAGCACGTTCTCTTTGGGCACCTGCGCGTCGCTCAGGAATACCTGGCGCGTGCTGCTGCCCTTGATGCCCATCTTGTGCTCCTCATTGCCGAGGCTCAGGCCGGGCGTGTCTTTGTCCACGATAAAGCCGGTGAATTGTTCCCCGTCAATCTTGGCAAACACGATGAACACGTCGGCAAAACCGGCGTTGGTGATCCACATTTTCTGGCCGTTCAGCACGTAGTGGGTGCCCTCGGCGTTCAGCACGGCCTTGGTTTTGGCGCCCAGCGCGTCGGAGCCCGAGCCGGGCTCGGTGAGGCAATAGGCCCCCATCAGGGTGCCGTCGGTGAGGCCAGGCAGGTATTTTTCCTTTTGCGCGTCGGTACCGAAGTACAGAATGGGCAGCATGGCGATGCCCGTGTGGGCCGCAAATGCCACCGGGAACGAGTGGCCGCCGCCCACGCCCTCCGTCACGCGCAGCGCCGTGGGGAAGTCCATGTCCAGGCCCCCAAACTGCTCGGGAATGCTCACCCCGAACAGGCCCTGCTGGCCGGCTTTTTCCATCAAGCCACGCATTAGGCCCTCCTCGTGGTTGTCGAGGCGCTCAAGCAGCGGCGACACCTCCTGGGCCACAAAGTCCAGGCAGGTTTGGTGCATAAGGCGCTGCTCCTCACTGAAATCGGCCGGCGTGAAAACGTCCTGCGCGTCGGTCGGCTTGATGATGAATTCGCCGCCCTTCACGACAGCTTTTTGGGATACTTCCATGACGGTTTTAAGTGAGGAGGTTAAAGGATATTTTGAAAGAAAGTGTTAGGCGCGCCTACTATTTCGGCAAGTAGTAGGGCCCTGGGTTTAATACTGCAAGATAAACACAATTTGTTAGGCGTGCCGACTATTTGGCAAAAAGAAAACCCCAAATGATTTGGGGTTTTCTTTTCGATGCAGCCACTACTTCAGCAACTCGTAAATCCCGGCTACGCCCTGGCCGCCGCCCACGCAGGCCGTCACGATGCCGTACTTCTGGCCGCGGTCGCGCAGCTCATCGAAGAGCTGGATACTCAACTTGGCGCCCGAGCAGCCCAGCGGGTGGCCCAGGGCAATGGCCCCGCCGTTCACGTTCAGCTTGTTGGGGTCGATGCCCAACTCGCGCACCACGGCCAAGCTCTGCGAAGCAAAAGCCTCGTTCAGCTCAAACAAGTCCATATCTTCCAGCTGCATGCCGGCTTGCTTCAGCGCTTTCGGCACGGCCTTGATGGGGCCCATGCCCATGATGCGCGGGTCCACGCCCTCGGTGGCGTAGGTGACCATGCGGGCAATGGGCTCCAGGTTCAGCTCCTTCACTAGGCGCTCCGACATTACGAGCACGAAGGCGGCGCCATCGGAGGTTTGGGAGGAGTTGCCGGCCGTGACGCTGCCGTTGGTGGCGAACACGGGGCGCAGCTTGGCCAGCGCTTCGATGGACGTGTCGGCGCGGGGGCCTTCGTCGGTGTCCACCACGTAGGAGCGGGTTTTCTTCTTGCCAGTGGCCTGGTCTAGGTAGGTTTCCTCGACAGTAATGGGCACGATGCTTTTGGCAAACTTGCCTTCCTTAATGGCCTTGATGGCCTTCTGGTGCGAGTTGTAAGAGAACTCGTCCTGATCCTGGCGCGAGATTTTGTAGTCCTGGGCCACGGCTTCGGCCGTCAGGCCCATGCCCATGTAGTAGTCGGGATGCTCGTTGGCGAGTTTGTAGTTGGGCACGGTTTTCCACCCCACGGTGGGCACCATGCTCATGCTTTCGGTGCCGCCGGCGATGATGCAGTCGGCCATGCCAGCCGTGATTTTGCCCACCGCCATAGCGATGGTTTCCACGCCCGAGCCGCAGTAGCGGTTCACGATGAGGCCGGGCACGTTGATGGGCAGCGCCAGCAGCGAAATAAGGCGGCCCATTTGCAGGCCCTGCTCGGCCTCGGGCACGGCGTTGCCCACAATCACGTCGTCCACGCGGCTGGGGTCGAGCGCGGGCACCGATTGCACGAGGTGCCGAATTACGTCGGCGGCGAGGTCGTCGGGGCGCGTAAAGCGGAACACGCCGCGGGGCGCTTTGCCCACGGCCGTGCGGTAGCCGGCCACGATATAGGCGGTATTAGCCATAGTATTGGTTCTGATTGAGTTAGTTGCGCAGCGGTTTGCCAGTGGTGAGAATGCTCTGGATCCGCTCCAGTGTCTTGCGCTCGCCGCACAGGCTCAGGAAGGCTTCGCGCTCCAGGTCCAGCAAGTACTGTTCGCTCACTTCGGTGGGCGCCGACAGGTCGCCGCCGCACATCACGTAGGCCAGCTTGTCGGCAATCACTTGGTCGTGCTTCGAAATGTAATTGCCCTGCTGCATGGCGTACACGCCGGTTTTGAACATGGCCAGGGCCCCCCGGCCGTGCACCTTGATGTTGGTTTTTTGGCTGGGCTGGGTGTAGCCGGCGTCGGCCAGCTCCAGGGCGGCGGCCTTGGCCTGGGCAATCACGCGGCTGCCGTTGACTACCACCTCGTCGCCCCGGCGCAGGAAACCCAGGTCAAACGCCTCAGCGGCCGACGTGGAAACCTTGGCCGTGCTAATGGTCATGTAGGTGTTGCGCAGCAAGTTGTACTCGGGCTCGCCTTCTTCGTACTTGGCGGCGGTGCGCAGCGTCATTTCCTTGGTGCCACCACCGCCCGGGATCAGGCCCACGCCGAATTCGACCAGGCCCATGTAGGTTTCGGCCGCGGCCACCACCCGGTCGCAGTGCAAGTTCAGCTCGCAACCGCCGCCCAGGGCCAGGCCGTGGGGGGCCCCCACCACCGGGATGCTGCTGTAGCGCAGCCGCATCATGGCCTGCTGGAACTGGCTGATCATCAGGTTCAACTCATCAAATTCCAGCTCCAGGGCCTGCATGTACACCAAGCCCAGATTGGCGCCGGCCGAGAAGGCGGGCGCGTCGTTGCCCACCACCAGGCCCCGGTAGCCGCCTTCGGCCAAGTCGATGCCTTTGAGCAGGCCCTGAATCACGTCCTGGCCCATGGCATTCATCTTCGAGTGGAACTCCACGTTCAGGATACCGTCGCCGAGGTCGATGACGGAGGCGCCGCTGTTCTTCCACAGCACCTTGCCGCTGGCGCGCAGGTTGTCGAGGATGACGAAGTTCTCCACGCCCGGCACCGGCTGGTAGCTCTTCGAAGCGCCGTCGTAGAACTCGCGCACACCGGCAGCGTTCACTTGGTAAAAGGCTTGGTGGCCAGCGGCCAGCATCTCCTCCAACCACGGGGCCACGGTGCGGCCGGCCGCTTTGGCCAAGTCGATGCCGGCTTGCACGCCCAGGGCGTCCCAGGTTTCGTAGGGCCCCAGCTCCCAGCCGAAGCCGGCGCGCAGGGCGTCGTCAATCTTGTAAAGCTGGTCGGCAATTTCGGGCACCCGGTTGCTAACGTAGGCGAACAGGCTGCCGAAGCTCAGGCGGTAAAACTCGCCGGCCTTGTCCTTGCCCGCCACCAACACCTTGAAGCGGTCGGCCACCTTGTCGATGGTCTTGGTCAGCTCCAGCGTGGCGAATTTCACCTTTTGACTGGGCTTGTATTCCAGCGTGTTGAGGTCGAGGGCGTAGATTTCCGACTTGCCGCCTTCGCCCTTCACTTTCTTGTAGAAGCCCTGGCCGGTCTTGTCGCCCAGCCACTTGTTCTCGCCCATTTTCTGCACGAAATCGGGCAGGGCAAACGTGTCCTTGGCTTCGTCGTTGGGCAGGCCCTGGGCCAAGCCGTTGGCCACGTTGATGGTCGTGTCGAGGCCCACCACATCGGAAGTGCGCAGCGTGGCCGACTTCGCGTGCCCAATCACGGGGCCCGTCAGCTTGTCGGTTTCTTCCACGCTCAGGCCCAGCTTCTGCATAGTTTGCATGGCGTCGAGCAGGGCGAACACGCCCACGCGGTTGGCGATGAAGCCCGGCGTGTCCTTGGCCAGCACCGTGGTTTTGCCCAAGTACAGGTCGCCGTAGTGCAACAGGAAATCCACCACTTCCGGCTTGGTGTCGGGCGTCGGAATCACTTCCAGCAGCTTCAAGTACCGCGGCGGGTTGAAAAAGTGCGTGCCGCAGAAATGCTGCTTGAAGTCGTCAGAACGGCCTTCGGCCAGCAAATGAATTGGGATGCCGCTGGTGTTGCTTGTGATGAGCGTGCCCTTCTTGCGGAACTGCTCCACCCGCTCGTAAAGGCTCTTTTTGATGTCGAGCCGCTCCACCACCACCTCAATCACCCAGTCGCACTGCGCAATTTCCTTCAGGTTGTCGTCGAAGTTGCCGGTTTTGATGCGGCTGGCCTCGCTCTTGCGGTAAAGCGGCGACGGGTTGGCAACGATTGCGGCTTGCAACGCGGCGTTCACGATGCGGTTGCGCACGGCAGGGGCCCCCAAATCCAGGCCTTTGGCCTGCTCGGTGGGCAGCAGTTCTTGGGGTGCAATGTCGAGCAGCAGCACCTGCGCGCCGATGTTGGCGAAGTGGCAGGCAATGCGCGAGCCCATGACGCCAGAGCCCAAAACGGCTACTTTTTTGATGATTCGTTTCATTCAGGTTAGGTGAATGGGAAGGGATGCGGAGATGCAGGAAATGGGCCGCGCGTCCAGCGGCGGGCTGGGGCCCTACGCGGGGTTTTCGTGGCGCAATGGCTTCAGTTCGAAGCCGTCGAACATGGTTTTTCCTTCGATGATGCCCGTAATTTGGGCCGTTACTTTCAAGAACACGTCGAGCTGCGACTGCGAGATTTTCTCCCGGATTTTGGCGTTAAAGTGCCGCACCGTTTGGCGCGAAATTTCTTTTTTCTCCAGGCCCAGCGGCGTCAGGAAAATGCGCACCGAGCGCTTGTCCTGCGTGTCGGCTTGCTTATATATCAGGCCTTTGTCTTCCATGCTGCGCAAAATGCGCGTCAGGCTACGGGTTTCCAGGCCCAGCAACGGCGCAATTTTGGTGGCCGGAATGCCGTGCTCCTGGTCGATGTTGAGCAGCACAAACCCAATGCTGGTCGTAATGTCGTTCTGGGCCGCTTGGGTGTTATACATCCGCGAAATGGCGTGCCAAGCCACTTTGATGTTGTAATCGACGGTTTCTTCGGGTTTCATGGCGCAGGATAAGTGCGGTAAACTTACGAAAGAATTTGTTCGGCTTGCATACTACTTTTCTGAAAAGCAGAGCGCATCCCGCTAGCCGCCGCTCGGCTAGAAAAGCCCCTCGATCAAGTCCTTATTTTTCTCGGCGATAACCTTGCGCTTCACCTTCATGGTAGGCGTCATTTCGCCGGTTTCCACGGTCCACAGCTCGGGCAGCAGCGCAATTTTTTTTAACTGCTCCCACTGCGCAAAGCTCTTGTTGCAGGTAGCAATCAGCCCGTGGTAAAGCTTCACCACTTGTTCGTTTCGCACCAGCTCTTCGTTGGGCGCGTCGGGCACGCCGTGGCTCTTGCACCACACTTTCAGGTCGGGAAACGACGGGATAACCAGCGCAGCGGCATACTTCTTGTCGGCCCCCACCACCATGGCTTGCTCGATGAGCGGATCTTCCTTGAGCTTGCTCTCAATCACTTGCGGGGCAATGTATTTGCCGCCGCTGGTTTTGAACATCTCCTTTTTGCGGTCGGTAATCTTCAGAAACCGCCCGTTCACTAGCTCGCCGATGTCGCCGGTGTGCAGCCAGCCGTCGGCGTCGATGGTTTCGGCCGTCAGTTCGGGCTTGTTGTAGTAACCCTTCATCACGGAAGCCGAACGGGTGAGGATTTCGCCGTCGGGCGCAATTTTCACTTCCATGTTTTCAATGAGGGGCCCCACGGTGCCGATCATGTTGTTGTCGCGCTCGTAGCCGTTCACGGCAATCACGGGCGAGGTTTCCGTCAGGCCGTAGCCCTCCATCACCCGGATGCCGGCGGCCCAGAACACCCGCGCCAACCGCGGCTGCAGGGCCCCGCCGCCGCTCACGATGCAGCGCAAGTTGCCACCCAATGCCTCGCGCCACTTGCTGAAGATAAGCTTGTTGGCTACTGCCAGCTCGGTGTTGTACACGAAGCCTTGGTCTTTCTGCGTGTCGTATTTTAGGCCCAGGTCCAGGGCCCAGAAGAAGAGCTTGTGCTTGAGGCCGGTTTGCTCGTGGCCCTTGGCCACGATGCGGTCGAACACTTTTTCGAGCAGGCGCGGCACGGTGGTGAAGATTTCGGGCTTCACCTCGCGCAGGTTCTCGGCCACGGTTTCCAGGCTCTCGGCGTAGTAAATGCTCACGCCGCTCATCATGTACAAGTACGTGACCATGCGCTCGAAAATGTGGCACAACGGCAGGAAACTCAGCGCCTTGTCGTGGGCCCCCACGGGCACAAACTGCTTGGAGCTGCGGTAGTTGCTTAAAATATTGTCGTGGCTGAGCATCACGCCCTTGGGCTGGCCAGTGGTACCGCTCGTGTAGATGAGCGTGAGCAAATCGTCGGGCTCTACGGCGGCTTTCAAAGGCTCCAGGTCGGCGGGGTTGCCCTGCTGGCCCAGCGCCAGCAGCTCGCTGAAGTGGTGGGCCCCTTCGACTTTATCGAAGGTGAAAACGTTTTCCGCCGGGATGGCCAGGCCCGCTGTGGCCTCTTGCACTTTGTGGAATAGCTTTTCGTCGGACACGAACACGGCCTTCACGCCGGCATCGGTGAAGATGTACTTATAATCTTCGACCGTGATGCTGGGGTACATCGGCACGCTGGTGGCCCCGATTTGGGCGATGCCAAAGTCGGCCAGCATCCATTCGGGCCGGTTCATGCTGATGAGGGCCACTTTGTCGCCGCGTTGCAGGCCAAGGGCCCGCAGGCCGAGGCTCACCAAGTTGGCTTGGTCTTGCACTTGCTGGGTGCTGAGGGGCGACCACTGGCCGTTGATTTTGGCGGCCAGGGCGTCGGTTTTGGCAAACGTCGCGAGTTGGTAAGGCAGGATATCGAAAGAGCGGCGGACGTCCATCGGTGGGTGGGGTGGGGCTTGGGCGGGGTGAAATTGCCGTTAAATAAACGAGCTTTTTTGGCGATGGGGCCCCAGCGTGGCGCAGCGGCGGCCGGGGCCCCATTTTAAAATTGCACCGGCCGCCGCGGGAGCGTGTAATTTTACGGCCCTTGCTTTTGGTATTTTCATGAACCTGGCCCTGTTTTTTGACCCGCTCGCCGACGACGAGCCCACGGCCACCCCCACCCCGCCCACCGCCCTGGCTGCCTACGCCACGCGCTTCACCGAGGCCTTTCCCGACTGGCGCGGGGCCGACCTGGCCATCCTCGGGCTCGACGAGTGGCGCGGCGCCGCGGCCGGGGCCCCACCCGCTGGCCACCACGGCGCCAACCGCGTGCGCGAGCGGTTTTACCAGCTCCAGAAGGGCACGGGGGCCCTGCGGCTCGTCGATTTGGGCAACCTGCGCCCCGGCCTTAGCTTAGACGACACGTACCAGCGGCTGCGCGAAATCGTAGCGGCTCTGCTCGACGCCAACACGGTGCCCGTGCTGCTGGGCGGCTCGCACGACCTCGACTACGGCCAATTTCTGGCCTACGAAACCCAGGAGCGCCCGGTGAGCTTCGCCATCGTCGACGCCCGGCCCGACATGGCCGAGCCGGGGCCTGGCACGCCCGCTGAAACCAGCCACCTGCGCCGCCTGCTGGTGCACGAGCCCAACTACGTGTTCAGCCTGGCTCATTTGGGGCACCAGCAGTACCTCACGCCGCCCGAGGTACTGGTGGCGCTGGATAAAATGCACTTCGACATGATGAGCGTGGGGGCCATCCGCACCGACCGGCGCCAGGCCGAGCCGCTGGTGCGCCAGGCCGATTTCTTGAGCATCGACCTGGCCGCCCTGCGCTGGCCCGACGCGCCCGGCTACGCCCCGGCCAACCCCTTCGGCCTGAGCGCCGACGACGCCACCCAGCTGTGCTGGTACGCCGGGCACAGCGAACAGCTCACGTCGCTGGGCCTCTACGGCTACCGGCCCGAACACGACCCCCACGGCCTGGCCGCCGCCACGCTGGCCACCATGCTTTGGTACTTTGTGGAAGGCTTCTACCACCGGCGGCCCGAAACGGGCTTCGGCACGTTCCGCTTCCTTACGTACACCGTGGTGCTGCCCGGCAACCCCGACAAGCTGGTGTTCTACAAGTCGCGCCGCGCCGAGAAGTGGTGGATGGAAGTGGAAAGCCTCGGCGACAGCGCTGTGAAGCGCGTGGTGCCGTGCTCGTACGAAGACTACCTCCAAGCCTCGCAAGGCGACTTGCCCGAGCGCTGGATTCGCTTGCAGGCTTTGCTGGGATAACGCCGATGGATGCTGCCGTTGACTTGCCAACTTATACCAAGAGCCAGCTCGCGCTGCGCAACGGGCAGGACCGCGACGAGATTTGGGTGGCCTACCAGGGCCGCATTTACGACGTGGGCCGCTCGCGGCTGTGGAAGCGCGGCAACCACTACGAACACTGGGCTGGCCAAGACCTGACGCCCGAACTCGACAAAGACGCCCCGCATAATGCCAAGGTGTTTGCTAATTTCCCCGTCGTGGGCCTTTTAAAATAGCTTTTCCTGCTAATGACCACCGAAGCTCCCTCCGAATTCACTGACCTCGAAACCCTGCCCACCGCCGAGCTGCTGGCCGGCATGAACCGCCTCGACCAAACCGTGCCGCTGGCCGTGGCCCGGGCCCTGCCCCAAATTGGGGCCCTGGTGGACGCCACCGTGGCCCGGCTGCAAGCCGGCGGGCGGCTGTTCTACATCGGGGCGGGCACCAGCGGGCGCCTGGGCGTGGTGGATGCGTCGGAGTGCCCGCCCACGTTTGGCGTGCCGGCCGGGCGGGTGGTGGGCATCATGGCCGGGGGCGACGGCGCCATCCGCCAGGCCGTGGAGGGCGCCGAGGACAACGCCACCCAAGCCTGGGTCGATTTGCAGGCCCACAACATCAGCGCGAAAGACGTGCTGGTGGGCCTGGCCGCCTCGGGCCGCACGCCCTACGTCATCGGGGGCCTGAATGCGGCGCGCGCGGCGGGCCTGGCCACGGGTTGCATCGTGTGCAATGCCGGCTCGGGCGTGGCGGCAGCGGCCGAGTTTCCGGTGGAAGTGGTGACGGGCCCCGAGTTCCTCACCGGCAGCACGCGCCTCAAGGCCGGCACTGCCCAAAAGCTGGTGCTCAACATGCTCACCACGGCCACGTTCATCCGCCTGGGCCGGGTGAAGGGCAACAAAATGGTCGATATGCAGCTCTCCAACGAAAAGCTGGTGGAGCGCGGCCAGCGCATGCTGATGGACGAGCTGGGCATCGGCCAGCCCGAAGCGGCCGCCCTGCTGGCCCGCCACGGCAGCGTGCGGGCGGCGCTGGGGGCCCCGGGCCCAGCCTAAGCCCGGGGCCGGAACGCACCAGCGCCCGCGCGGCGTTGGGGCAAAGGAACCGTTTTTTGGCCGGCCCGGCCCAACCGAGTGCGCCCTGGCGCGTTTCTATCTTGCTTTCTACCCTGCCTTGCCATGCACACCATCGAGCCTTTCTATAACTGGATTGAGCAGTATTCGGCTTCTGAAGACCCGCACTCGCCGCTTTTCGGGGCCGAAAACAGCCTAGAGTTGTTCACCAACAACATCTACGGCTACCTCATTCATCCGCAGTGGGATAGCATGGAATCGGACACGCTATTTCTGAAAATCTTGTTCGCCGATTACGAAGACGGCGTAGCCGTTATCGAGTTCATCGGCGAGTGGAACGACGCCATCGAAAACGACGTGATGCACCTCAAGCGCCACATCGTGGACCCGCTCGTGGCCGAGGGCATCCGCAAGTTCATCCTCATCGGCGAAAACGTATTCAACTTCCACGGCGCCGAGGACGACTACTACGCCGAGTGGTTCGAGGACGTGGAGGACGGCTGGGTGGCCGGCGTGAACTTCCAGGACCACGTGCGGCGCGAAATGCACCAGTACAATGTGGATAACTACGTGAACTTCGGGGGACAACTCGACGACTTGCCTTGGCGCACGCTGGAGCCGCGCCGGCTTTTTGAAGTCGTGGACGGCCTGTTGCAGCGCCGTTTGAATTAATCCATTTGCGCAAACGAAAGGGGGCCCCACATCAACCGTGGGGCCCCCTTTCGTTTGCTATCCGCGGCCGAAGCCGCGGCGCTAACTCCGCCGGAGCATGTCGGCCACGGCGTCCACCCAGTAAGGCTCCGAGTTCAGCGACGGCACCAGTTGCCAGTGCCCGCCGCCGGCTTGCTCGAACAATTCCTTGAATTCTTCGCCCACCTCGATGGTCGTTTCCAGGCAGTCGGCCACGAAGGCGGGGCTGAAGGCCAGCACGTTTTTGATGCCCTTGGCGGGAAATTCCTTCAGCACTTCGTCGGTGTAGGGCTGTAGCCAAGGGTCGCGCAAGCGGCTTTGCAGGCGGCTCTGGAAGCTGACGGTGTACTGCTCGGGCGAGATGCCCAGGCCCGCCGCCACCAAGCGCGAGGTGGCGAAGCACTGGGCGCGGTAGCAGTACTGGTTCTGGTCGGTGAGCGTGTCGCAGCAGCTGCCGAAGCGGCAATAGTTGGTGGGGTCACCTTTTTTCACGTGGCGCTCCGGAATGCCGTGGTAGCTGAACACCACGTGGTCGTAGGGCTGCTTGTCCATTTCGGCCCGGCCGCGCGCCACGATGGAGGCAATGAAGCCCGGCTCAGTGGCGAATTGGCTGATGAAATTGATACTGGGCACGATCCACCAGTCTTTCACGAGGTCCATTACCTTTTCCTGCACCGAGCCTGTGCTGGCCGAGGCGTACTGCGGAAACAGCGGCAGCACCACGATGCGCTCCACGGCGGCGGTGCGCAGCTCCTCCAGGGCCCTGGCGATGCTCGGCTTCTGGTAGCGCATGCCGAAGGCCACCACGTAGCCGTCGCCCAGCGCTTCCTGCACTTTCGCTTGCAGGTCGAGGCCGTGGAACAGCAGCGGCGAGCCGCGGTCCGTCCACAGCTCCTTGTAGATTTTGGCCGACTTGGGGGCCCGGAGCGGCACCACCAGCCCCTGGAACAGGGGGTAGCGGAGGGCCGCCGGCATGTCCACCACGCGGCCGTCGGTGAGAAACTCGTTGAGGTAGCGGCGCACGTCGCCGGTTTCGGGCGAGTCGGGCGTGCCGAGGTTGACTAGTAGAACGCCGATGCGGCGGGTGGGAATGGACATTGGGCAGGGATTGGCAGCACCAGCGGTTGGCCGTTAGCACGTTGGTATTGGTTGCATGGGTAACCGAAAACGCGGCGTTTCGGCTTTGTTGCGGCCACAAAAAAAGCTTATGGCAAGCGGCCAATAGCTAATCGTTCTTAAAAGCCGTACCTTTGCGCCCTCATTATCAAATCTATCTCGCTGTGAATCCTGAACTTAAGCCCCACCGGGCCGGCTTTGTAAGCATTATCGGCAAGCCCAACGTGGGCAAGTCGACGCTGATGAATGCGCTGGTCGGCGAGCGGCTCAGCATCGTCACGAGCAAGGCCCAAACCACGCGCCACCGCATCCTCGGCATCCTCAACGGGGAAGATTTTCAGCTCATCTACTCCGACACGCCGGGCATTATTCAGCCCAAGTACGAGCTGCACAACGCCATGATGGCCTTCGTGTACTCGTCGCTGGAAGACGCCGACGTGGTCTTGTTCGTCACCGACATCTACGAGAAGTACGACGAGGAGCCCGTGGTGGAGCGCCTGCGCAAAATGGTGGACACGCCCATCATCTTGCTGGTCAACAAAATCGACCAGGCCGACCAGGCCGCGGTGGAAGCCAAGCTGGCCTACTGGCAGGAGCAGCTGCCCAACGCCGCCGAGGTGCTGCCCATCTCGGCCCTCAACGCCTTCGGCACCGAGCGGGTGTTGGAGTCGGTGCTCGAAAAGCTGCCCATCCACCCCGAATACTACCCCAAGGACGAGCTGACCGACAAGCCGGAGCGCTTCTTCGCCGCCGAAATGGTGCGCGAAAAAATCTTCAAGCTCTACAAAAAAGAGATTCCGTACAGCTGCGAGGTCACCATCGAGGAGTTCAAGGAGGAAGAAAACATCATCCACATCCGCGGCGTCATTTACGTAGAACGCGCTAGCCAGAAGGGCATCGTCATCGGCAAAGGCGGCGAGGCCCTGAAGAAGGTGGGCACCTGGGCCCGCGAGGACATGGAGAAGTTTTTCGCCAAAAAAGTGTTCCTCGAAATGCACGTGAAAGTGAACGAGAACTGGCGCACCGACCCCAAGGCCCTAAGCCGGTTCGGGTACCAATAACGGCCATTGGGGCCCCTGCGCGCATGCGTTTTAGGGCCCCCAGTGCCACCAATCTTCCGACCATCCTTTAATTAAAGCACCCCGGGTACTGCCGAAACTGGTCGGGCCGGCGGCTGGGGCCCCTATTTTTATGAGTAATACCATCGCCATTGTGGGGCGGCCCAACGTGGGCAAATCCACCCTTTTCAACCGCCTCGTGGGCCAGCGCAAGGCCATCATGGACAACGAGAGCGGCGTGACGCGCGACCGCCACTACGGCCACGGCGACTGGATCGGCAAGAACTTCACCGTGATTGACACCGGCGGCTACGTGCACGGATCAGACGACATTTTTGAGGGCGAAATCCGCAAGCAGGTGAAGCTGGCCATCGACGAGGCCGACGTGGTGCTCTTCATGGTGGACGCCGACGCCGGCGTGCACGGCCTTGACGAGGAGTTTGCGCAAGTGCTGCGGCCCTACCTGAAGAAGAAGCCCATTTTGCTGGTGGCCAACAAGGCCGACACCAACGCCCGGGCCCACGCCAGCGGCGAGTTTTACTCGCTGGGCATGGGCGACGGCGAAATCTTTGCCATCAGCAGCGCCAACGGCCACGGCACCGGCGAGCTGCTCGACGAAGTGGTGAGCCACTTTCCGGAGGCTGGCGAGGAAGAGCCCGACTCGGGCGTGCCGAAAATTGCCGTGGTGGGCCGCCCCAACGTGGGCAAGTCCAGCTTCGTGAACTTGCTGCTGGGCACCGACCGCAGCATCGTGACCGATATTGCCGGCACCACGCGCGACGCCATTTCGACCCGCTACAACGTGTTCGGCCACGACTTCATCCTCGTGGACACGGCCGGGTTGCGGCGTAAAGCGAAAGTAAGCGAAGACATCGAGTTCTACGCCAACATGCGCAGCCTGCGGGCCCTGGAAGAGTGCGACGTGTGCGTGGTGCTTATCGACGCCACCCGCGGCATCGAGTCGCAGGACGTGAACATCATCGGCCTGGCCGACAAGAACCGCAAAGGCGTCGTTATCCTGGTGAACAAGTGGGACTTGGTAGAGAATAAGGAAACCAACACCACCAAGGAGTTCGAAGAGAAAATCTACGCCAAGCTGGCCCCGATTGCCTACCCGCCCATCGTGTTCATCTCGGTGCTCACGAAGCAGCGCGTGCACAAGGCCATTGAAACGGCCGTGCAAGTGTTCGAGAACAAGCGCCGCAAAATCCCGACTTCGCAGCTCAACGACGTGATGCTGAAGGAGATTGAGCGCTACCCGCCACCCGCCCTCAAGGGCAAGCTGGTGCGCATCAAGTACGTGACGCAGCTGCCCACGCACAACCCGGTGTTCGCTTTCTTCTGCAACTTGCCGCAGTACGTGCAGGACAGCTACGCCCGCTACTTGGAAAACCGGATGCGCGAGCATTTCGACTTCAAGGGCGTGCCGATTGGCATTGTGTTCCGCAAAAAATAATCTTTACAGGAGAGGTTACCTTTTAGGGCCCGGGGTATAAAGCGTCGAGTTTGGCGGTTGGCCCAAGTCAACTGCTGAGTTTATCAACCCCAAAATTTCACCCTTTTCTAACTTTCTTTCAAGATGAAAAAATTCCTGTTCCTCGCCCTGGCCGCCGGTTCGCTCTCCTTCACCGCTTGCGACAGCAAAAAAGAAGATGCCATGGAAGCCAAAGGCGATGCCATCAAAGATGCCGGCGAAGCCAAAGCTGACGCCATGGAGAACAAGGCTGATGCCGTTCGTGACTCGGCTAACAAAGTGGGCGAAGCTGTAGGCGACCAAGCCGACAAAATGGACCCGAAAGATGCTTCGACCACCACGACCACCACGACCGAAGTGAAAAAGTAATTTCGGTTTTCACCGGACCCAAAAAAGGCCGCTTCCTTTCGGGAGCGGCCTTTTTTGGGTCCTCGGTTCCCATCTACAGCGTTTCGCCCAGGGCCTGGCGCATGGCCGCAGCGTAAGTGGGTGTCAGCAATTCCTCGGCGTAAACGGGGTAAGCGGCCACCGCCGCCTCGGTGAGCGATGGCACGAATACGCTGCGCGCTTCGGCGTCGAGCGTTGCTAGTTGCAGCGGCAACAGCACCCGCTTGGGCCGCGGGGCCCCGGTAAATTGGGCGTCGAGGTAGCGCACCTGCTCGGCGTCGGCGTCAACGAGCAGTTCTGACACCGTGCCCAGGGCCGTGCCGGTGGCGCCACGCACGGCCCAGCCGCGCACGTCGGGGTAGCCATCGGCTACTTCAAAATCAGGCAAATCGCGCAGGCGGCGCAGGTTAGTATTAGGCTCCATGCAAAAAATTAGGAAGCGGACGAAATATTTTCAGCTTGCAGCAGGGCCCCCGCGGCTTGCAAAAAGGACCGGTTCTGCTGCCGCTCAGCAGTAGTGCCGTCACGGCCAGATAGTTGCCCGGCTTGTTGCACCAAGCGCGTGGCTTCCTCGTCAAGCGCCGGGTATGCGCGCTGCTGAATAGCGCGGAGCAGGTTGGCGGCCCCCACCAAGCCCGGGCGTAGGCTGGCTTGAGTATCACCGTCGGCCAAGCGGGCGGTGGCGCTGGTTAGGTTGTCGCGCTGCTCGCGCACGGTGGGGTCATCGCGCAAGTCGGAGCGGTCGGCTAGTGCCGAAATTTGGGTCACTAGCAGCAGCAGGTGGCCCCGGGTGGTGCTCGAATCGGCTGCAACAGTTGGGACAGCAACTGTTGTATCGGGCCCCAGCGAATTAGCGGGCGCGGCCCCGCTTGGGGTGGTGGGGGCTTCGGTAGCCGGTGGGGCAGGCTCGTCGGCCGGCGTGGGGCGCAGGTACCAGTACGCCCCCAGCGTGAGGGCCAGGGCGGCCAAGGCCACCAGCAACCAGGGGCTCAGCGGTTTTTTCTTGCGTTGGATCGGGATTTCGGCCACGGCGTTGGGAAGGTCGGGGAGGATTGCGAAACCTTCAACGCAAAAAAACGCAAACCAGCCAAGAGGTCCCCTCACCAATCACCGCGGTAGGCCCCCATCCCATCCTGAGAACCAAGAAAAAGGGCAGATGTCTACGGGCTTAGCACTCGCTCAGCGGCAACTGAGCAAAGCAGTCCTGGATGCTGCCTTGGGTGCAAGCGCAGAACCCGTCTATTGCTTCTGGTGCGCAGCGGCTCGTGCGGCTCCAGCTACTTATATGGGTGCCAACCCACGGCGGTACTGGCCCAGGGGCCCTGGCAAGCGCGTGCAGACCGTTGTTCTTCTATATTGCCAGCTGACCGGCACCTTCGGTTCTGCTTTCCGCCCGCGTTCATGCCTACCCCCACCGAGCGCCTACTGGCCGACTTACAGGCCCGGGGCTTGCTACCGCCCAACCAGGCCGCGGCCTTGGACGACTATGAGCGCCAGCGCCCGTTTTCGCTGCACTACGAATTGCGGGCGCTGCTCTACCTGGGCGTTACGCTGCTCAGCGGGGGCTTGGGGGTGCTCATTTACCAGAATATGGAGCACATCGGGCACGGCGTGGTGGCGGCCGGCGTGGCGGCCCTCACAGCGGCTTGCTTGGGCTACGCAGCCCGGCACCGGCCTACATTTACATGGGGCGTGGCCCCTAGCCCGGGCCTGCTGCCTGAATACCTGCTGCTACTCGGCTGCCTGCTGTTTTTGGGGCTAGAGGGCTACTTGCAGGCGCAATACCAGCTGTTTGGCACCCGTTACGGGCTGGCGGCGGCGTTGGCCACGGCGCTATTTTTTGGCGTGGCCTATGGGTTCGACCACCGAGGTGTGCTGTCGCTGGCCATCACGGCGCTGGCCTCGTGGGTGGGCGTGAGCGTTGCCCCGCTCTCCGCGTTCACCCAAAATAATTTCACAGCCTCGGCCCTGAGCGCTCCGGCCGTGGGGCTGGGCCTGGCACTGCTGGCCGTAGGGCTATGGTCAGACGTGACGCGGCACAAGGCGCATTTTGCTTTTGCCTACGTGTCGCTGGGCGGCAACTTGGCCCTGATCGCACTCACCGCCAGCCTATTTCTAGCTGATGGCCTGCCGCGCACCGGGGCCCTACCGCTGCTGCTGGCCGTGTGCGCTGGATTGGTCTGGTACGCCCGCCGCAGCCAGTCCTACCTGTTTCTGCTGATGGGCACGGTGTTCGGTTACATCGGGGTCACATACCTGCTGTTTGAAGTATCGGGCTCGGAAACCGGCTTATTATTGGGCACGTTGTATTTTCCATTCAGTGCCATTGGCATGGTGCTGCTGCTCCTCAACGTGAAGCGCGTACTAAATATTTCGCCCAAGCCATGAGCTTCAAAGCTTACCCTTCCGCTTGGGCCCTGCACGAGGCAGTACGGGCCGCCGCTACGCGCTGGCACCGGCAGCAGCTACTCACCGATGCCCAGCAGGCGGTGATTGAGGCGGCGTACCCACTCAATTTTTTTCGGCCGGGCTGGCTGCTGCGCGTGGTGCTATTCGTTTTCACGGGCATCGGTTGCGCCTCGGCCACGGGCTTTGTCCTAATGTTAACGGGCGCCCACAACAGCCGGTTTGACATTACCGTGGGCGGTATAGTGTGTGCCGCTGGCAGCCTGGCAACTTTGGAGTTGACCATCAAAAACGCCCGGCCTTACCACGCCGGCTACGACAACGCCCTGCTGTATGCAGCTTTGCTGGCCCTGCTGGTGCTGGGAGCCGATGCGCTACAAGGCATTTTGGGTAGCCAGGATTTCTACAGTATTTCCGACCCACGGCTGCGGCCGCTGCTACTATTTGCAGGGGCCCTGCTGGCAGTTGCCACCGTGCGCTACGCCGACCGGGGCACGGCGGCGGCCAGCTTTGTAACTGGCCTGTTGGTACTCATTAACTTGGCGCTGCCGCTCGCGCTGGGGCGGGCCTTGCTCCCCTTTCTATTGATGCTGGCCGCCGCTGGGGCCGGCTGGCTGGTGCGCCACTTGGCCCAGCGGCCCGACTACTTCTACTACCGCACCTGCTTGCAAACCGTGAAGGCCCTAGCGCTGGCCATTTTCTACTTGGGCGGCAACTACTTTATGGTGCGCGAAGGCAACGCTGCTGTAGGTCACCTGCCCTTCGCTCCGCAAATTCCCTTCGCGCCGCTTTTTTACGCCCTTACTGCGCTCATCCCACTGGCCTATTTGTATTACGGCCTGCTTCGCCACAACCGTTTGGTGTTAGTGATTGGCCTGCTGGCCGTAACGTTTTCCGTATTCACGCTGCGCTACTACCGCACGCTGCTGCCCCCGGCCGTAGCCGCCACCCTAGCCGGGGCCCTGCTGTTGGCCGTGGCGGCCGCTGCACTTCGCTACCTGCGTATTCCGCGCCGCGGCCTCACCGCGGCTCCCGACGATGAAACCGCCCCGCTTTTCAACCTGGAGTCACTCGTTGTAGCTCAATACAATGTACCGGGCCACGTCCCAGCAGCGGGCTTCAAGTTTGGGGGCGGCGATTCGGGCGGCGGCGGGGCCACCGGGCAGTTCTAAACGCTACACGCTTACCGGTTGGTACAGCTTAGCCAGTTGCGCCACGGCGTAGTCTACCTCATCGGCAGTGTTCATTTTGCTAAGCGAAAAGCGCACGGTGGCCCGGTCGGGGTCGGCCCCCAAAGCCTCCAGCACGTGCGAGCCAGCCTGGGCCCCACTGGTGCAAGCCGAGCCCCCAGAGGCCGCTATCTTGCTGATGTCAAGGTTAAACAGCAGCATCTCGCTGATGGCCGACGGCGGTAAGCTCACGCTGAGCACCGTGTAAAGGCTACAGTTGGCATCGGCTGAGCAGCCGTTGAACTGCACATCGGCCACGCGAGCCCGCAATTGCTCAATGAAACGATCTTTCAGCCCTTGCACGTGGGCGCGGTGGGCCCCCATGTCGCGGTGGGCAATTTCCAAGGCCTTGGCCAAGCCCACAATGCCGTACACGTTTTCGGTGCCCGCCCGTACGTTGCGCTCTTGCGAGCCGCCGTGAATGAACGGCACCGACTGCGTACCCGGCCGGGTATACAAGAACCCTACTCCTTTGGGACCGTGAAATTTGTGCGCCGAACCTACCAGGAAGTGGTTTTGTAGCGCTTGCACATTATGCCGGTAGTGGCCCATTGTCTGCACCGTATCGGTGTGGAAAACGGCGTTGTGCCGGGCGCACAGGGCCCCGATGGCTTCGATGTCGTTCAGGTTGCCGATTTCGTTGTTGCCATGCATCAGGCTTACCAAGCTGCGCGGGTGCGCGGCCAGCAGCTCGTCGAGGTGGGCTAAATCGAGGCGGCCCTGGGCGTCGTGGCGCACGTAACTCAACTCAATGTCGCCGGCCTTAGCCAGGGTTTGCAACGGGTGCAGCACAGCGTGATGCTCCAGCAGCGAAGTGATGGCATGGCGCAGGCCCAAGGCCCGCACGCTGCCGAATATGGCCGCGTTGTCGGCCTCGGTGCCGCCACTGGTGAAGGAAATCTCGGCCGGGGCAGCACCGAGCAGGTGGGCTACCGTTTTGCGCGCGTTTTCAAGGGCGGCGCGCACCTGGCGCCCCGGCCCGTGCAAACTGCTGGGGTTGCCGTAGTGCTGGCCCAGGAAGGGCAGCATGGCCTCCAGCACTTCGGGGTCGAGGGGCGTGGTGGCAGCGTTGTCAAAATAAGCGTGCATGCGCTAAAATATTAACGATGAGCAGGTAACAATGAGCAAACAGCAGCTTGGGACTTGCCCTGGGGCCGCAACTCATGCCACAGCTACTCATCGTTAATTGATTATTTTATGCCTTCACGGCAATAATTTCTTTTATATCAGCAATGATTTTCTGCGCTAGGTGGTCGGCTGTGCTATTCGAGTCTGACTCGGCGTATATGCGAATAATGGGCTCGGTGTTGGATTTGCGCAGGTGTACCCACTCTTTATCAAACTCGATTTTGACGCCATCAATTGTATTTACCGGCTGTTTGGCGTAGCGCTTTTCCATTTGCGCCAGCACTTCGTCGGTATCAATTTCCGGGGTCAACTCGATCTTGTTCTTGGATATAAAGTAGCCCGGGTACGATGCCCGCAGCCGTGATGCGGTGAGTCCTGATTTTGCCAAGTGCGTCAGGAACAGCGCAATGCCCACCAGCGCATCGCGCCCGTAGTGCAGCTCTGGGTAAATAATGCCGCCGTTGCCTTCGCCACCAATCACGGCCCCATGCTCCTTCATTTTAGTCACCACGTTCACCTCGCCCACGGCGGCGGCGGCGTATTGCCCCCCGTGCCGCTCGGTTACGTCGCGTAGGGCCCGGGTGCTGCTGAGGTTACTCACGGTATTGCCGCCGCCCAAGGCCCCCAGCACGTAATCGGCCACGGCCACCAGCGTGTATTCCTCGCCAAACATCGCGCCGTTTTCGCTCACCAACGCCAAGCGGTCCACATCGGGGTCCACCACAATGCCAAGGTCAAACGAGCCTTTCTCCAGCACTTTGGCAATATCACGCAAGTGCTCCGGCAACGGCTCAGGGTTGTGGGCAAAGTCGCCCGTGGGCTCGCAGTGTAGCTTTTCTACCGTCGTCACGCCCAGCGCCGCCAGCAACTGCGGCACGGCAAAGCCGCCCGACGAATTCACAGCGTCCACCACCACCCGGAACTTGCGGGCCCGCACGGCGTCCACGTCCACCAACGACAGCGCTACCACAGCCGCAATGTGCTGGGCCAGAAAATCGTCGTCGGTGGTATACTGCCCCAGCTTGCCAACGGGCGCAAAGTCAAAAGCTTCGCTTTCGGCCAAGGCCAGCACCTGCTGCCCAGCGGCGTCGGACAAAAACTCGCCGTCGGCGTTAAGCAGCTTCAATGCATTCCACTGCTTGGGATTGTGTGAGGCGGTGAGAATAATGCCGCCGGCCGCTTGCTTAGCGGTCACTGCCATCTCCACGGTGGGCGTGGTGCTCAAGCCCAAATCCACTACATCGAGGCCAAGGCCTTGCAGGGTAGCGGCCACAAGCCGGCTCACCACGGGGCCCGAAATGCGGGCGTCACGGCCGATAACAACCGTATGCGACGATGGAGCTTGCGCCATAACCCATGTGCCATAGGCCGCAGCGTACTTGACTACGTCGAGAGGAGTAAGGCCTTGGCCAACCGGTCCACCGATGGTACCGCGAATGCCGGAAATAGATTTGATGAGTGTCACTAGACTAAAATAGAAAGGGGGGCAAAAATACGCAACCGCGCCGGGTTGGGTCCAGTTAGGTCTATCTTTGAAACGATGGAAAACCACCCGCCTGCCCCCGGGGCCCTGCTGGGGCCCACCCGCCGCCCGGCCCAGCTGGCGGCTTTTGGCCGCTTGCTCGACGTGCTCGATCGCTTGCGCACCGAATGCCCTTGGGATAAAAAGCAGACCTTACAGAGTCTGCGCCACCTCACCATCGAGGAAACGTACGAGATCAGCGACGCCATTCTGCGTGATGACCTGCCTGATTTGAAAAAAGAACTGGGCGATGTAATGTTGCACTTATTGTTTTACGCCCGCATTGCTGCTGAACAGGAAGTCTTCGACATTGCCGATGCTTTGAACGCCCAGTGTGAGAAGCTCATCTTTCGCCATCCGCACATTTACGGTGACACGCAAGCCGCTGATGAGGCTACCGTAAAGCGTAATTGGGAACAACTCAAGCTGCGAGAAAAAGGCAACGCCGGCGTGCTGAGCGGCGTGCCTGTATCGCTGCCTGCCCTCGTCAAGGCTATGCGCATCCAAGAAAAAGCGCGTGGCGCCGGCTTTGATTGGGACGACCCGGCCCAAGTATGGGCCAAAGTGCAAGAGGAGTTAGGCGAGTTTGGGGATGAGTACGGCCACGGGCAGCCCGAAAAAATGCAGGCCGAGCGCGCTGCTGATGAATTTGGTGACCTCTTATTTTCACTTGTCAACTTTGCCCGCTTCGCTGGCATCAATCCCGAAGAAGCCCTGGAGCGTACCAACCGCAAGTTTATCAGTCGCTTTCAGTACCTTGAGAGTGCCGCAGTGGCCGATGGCCACCGCCTCACCGATTTGTCTTTAACCCAGATGAATGAGTACTGGGAAGCAGCAAAACGCCAACTAGCAGCCCCATCTATTGCTTCTTCCGCAAAAAAATAGCTTTCTTGCACACCTCAACCAGCTACTGCAAGGCTATCCAAACGGTTTTTTCCTTGGCTGCGCCAAAGATTTTGGTTAGGTTTGTCCAGCTGAATTATCGTTTGACTCATTTTTAGTGTCAGCTTTTTTCTTTCCGCACTTCTTTTTGGGCATCTAATCCCTAAGCTTGACTCGGGTAGGGTCACTCTTCTTTTTCCATTCAACCTGCCTTAGCATTTTCCTTTTTTTTCCTTTAATTTTTACTTCTTCCCAACCCCCCAACCCAAACCTTTCGGAATAATGGAACAGAAAAATGCCCTAAACACGAGCCCCCGGCCCACCACTCCGGCCGCTCCTAAGGCCGCGGCCGCCGAGAAAAGCAGCGGGGGTGCCTCGCTGTTCTCCGTAATTGCTATCATCGTGGCATTCGTCGTCGCCTACGTCATCTTCAAATTCGTTCTCGGCAACGGCAGCCACTTCCAAGGTGGTATTAATACTAACGCTCCGATTCCCGGTGACCTGTTGGGCACGGTATACAGCGGTGGCAACATTGTGCCGCTCCTGCTCACGATGTTTCTGTGCGTAATTCTCTTCTCGATTGAGCGCCTGCTGACCATTGCAAAAGCCAAAGGTTCAAATAGCATCGAAGGCTTTGTGCGCACCGTGCGCCAGAAGCTGAACGCTAACGACATCAACGGCGCTATTGCTGCCTGCGATCAGCAGAAGGGTTCGGTAGCCAACGTGGTAAAAGCTGGCCTGCTGAAATACAAGGAAATGACCACCGAGCGCAGCATGAACAACGACCAAAAGGTGTTGGCCATCCAGAAAGAGATCGAGGAAACCACTGCCCTTGAACTGCCAATGCTGGAGAAAAATCTGGTAATTATTTCCACCATTGCTTCGATTGCTACCCTGACGGGTCTACTCGGCACGGTGTTCGGTATGATCAGCGCCTTCTCGGCCCTGGCCCAAGCTGGTTCGCCTGACGCTGTGAAACTAGCAAGTGGTATCTCGGAAGCCCTCATCAACACGGCTTTCGGCATCGGCACTTCGGCCCTGGCCATCATTGCTTACAACTACTTCACCAGCAAAATTGACGAGTTGACTTACAGCATCGACGAAGCCGGTTTTAGCATTGTGCAAACCTTCGGCCAGCACACCACGACGCAAACTGCTAGTGTTTAAGCTGCCGCCCTCACCGACGCACTAAAACAAAGGGAATGCCGTTTACTACGGCATTCCCTTTTTAACCCCATCGCACAATGCCTAAAGTAAAACCGCACCGCACCTCGCCGTCGCTGGACATGACGCCGATGGTGGACTTGGCTTTTCTGTTGGTGACGTTCTTCATGCTGACGACCAAGTTTGCGCCTGAAGAAACCGTTGTTGTTGATACGCCTTCGTCAACGTCGGAAATTAAGCTACCGGAAAGCAACGTTATTACGCTGACGGTGGATAAGAATAAGCGCGTGTTCTTTGGCCTAGACGATGAGAAAGCCAAAGTGGCGACGCTGCAAAAAGTAGGTGCCAAGTACGGCGTCAACTTTAACGCCTCGCAGGCCAAAGCTTTCGGAAACCTTACCAACTTCGGGGTTCCTATCGGCCAACTCGGTTCGTTGTTGAACATGGACGCCGATGGCCGCAAAGCTGTGGCCAAGACCGAGGCCGGTATTCCCATGGACTCCCTCAACAACCAGCTCATCGACTGGGTGATGGAGGCGCGCAAAGCCAACTTGTCACTGTATAAAAAGCAGACGTTCATTGCTATCAAAGGCGATGGCAATGCTGATGTACCTACAGTACAGCGAGTAATCAAGGTATTACAAGAGAAAGACATCAATCGCTTCAACCTCATTACTGACTTGGAAAACAAGCCAGTAGTGACTAAGTAAGGCAGTCTACTTAATACCCACCCACTAGTACCTAACCAGAAACCATGGCAGAAATACAAGGAAAAGCCGATTCCGGTGGCAAAGGCGGGAAAAAGCGGGCCAAGAAAATGTCAACCAAAATTGACATGACACCTATGGTGGATTTGGCCTTTTTGCTTCTTACCTTCTTCATGCTTACCACCACGTTCGCTAAGCCTAACGTGATGCAATTGACCATGCCAGTGAAGGAAAAAAACGAGGACGAGCAAACCAAGCTCAAGGAATCGGAAGCGTTCACTATCATCATGGGCGAGAACAACAAAGTGTATTATTACGCTGGCATGAACTCTGCTGAGGCCCCGGCCGATTTGAAAGTAACTAATTACGGCCCTAATGGCATCCGTCAAGTAATTCTGGACCGCCAGCGGATACAACCCAAAACAGTAATCCTCATCAAGCCCGACGATAAGGCTGTGTATAAAAACATGGTTGATATCCTAGATGAAATGAATATTACCAACCAGAAGAAGTATGCGTTGGTGACTGTTGCCAAGTCCGACCAAGACCTTATCAAAAAATCCGGGCTATGATGAATTCTGCGCAAATCGCCCAGGCTAGCTTGGACGACATCGTATTTGAAGGCCGTAATAAAAATTACGGTGCTTATGTATTGCGTCAACTTTACCAGCGCAACGTTACTAGGTCGCTGATTATTGCGACAGCCCTGTTGGCATTGTTGATAGCATTTCCGCTCATCGCGCAGTACATTGAAAGCCATAAGCCGAAGGAGGATGTGAAAAAAAATCTCACTGAAAACGTGCTGATGGATGCTCCGCCGCTGGACGACACAAAGCCTCCACCCCCTCCCCCACCGCCTGAGGCCCCTCCACCCCCTCCCCCCAAGCTCACGACCATCAAGTTCACTCCTCCGGTGATTAAGAAGGATAACGAAGTAAAGCAAGAGGATGTACCAGACCAAGAAGAGTTGAAAGACAAAGCTGTAGCTACGGTAACCGTAAAAGGTAACACTGATGCTCAGGACTTGTCAGAACTCTCGGGTGAAGGCAATAAGGTTGTAGAGGAGGTAGTGGACACTAAGGTGTACCAGTATGTAGAGCAGATGCCACAGCTTCCAGGTGGTGGTGGTAACGCCGCTATTGTGGCAGCCATCCAGAAGTCTACCAAGTACCCCCGCATGGCCCAGAACAATGGGGTTGAAGGCCGGATCTTTGTAAGCTTTACGGTAAATGCCGAAGGTGATGTTTCCGACGTAAAAGTGGTGAAGGGTTTAGGTTCAGGTTTGGATGAAGAAACGATTCGGGCAGTAAAAACCCTACCTAAATTCATTCCAGGCAAACAGAATGGCCGTGCTGTAAGCGTATCCTTTACAGTACCGATTACCTTTAAAATCCAGTAGTTTTTGTTGTGGCTCGTACCGCAGCATTTTGCAAAAACCCCGGACGGAGCTGAGGCCCGACCGGGGTTTTTGCATGTTATGGCTACAGCTTGTCCTAGATAATCTTTCGGGGGCCCTGGTAATGGCTTATAATAGTAATTTTTGATTTCTTTGTACGTTAGTTTCCCAGTTGAATCCGCATACAAGGCCTCAACGAACCATTTAGAGCAGTAAAGCGGTTTTAGCGGACTCTTAACTGGCTTTTGTATGGCCGTTTTTAACTTGCTCGATGCTGAATATACCCACCACCGAAGAGCGCTTGGGCCGGTCGCCGCGGCACATTGTGCGTTACTTCATGCTTTTTATGTCGCTGGTTTACGCCGGAATGGGGGCGTGGCTTGCCTGGACCGTTAGCCTGCCTGCTAACCCCGTCACCATGCATTTCGCTCAAATTGGCTTGACCGGCAACCGTTTACGGTTGCTGGGGCTAGTTTTCATCATTTATGGATTGGTACGTTTTGTGCGAAGCTACCGAGCCAACTTCCGTCCTTCCTCTTCTGACGCTAATGACCTTTCCATTCGATAAACCCGTCCATTTTTTTAGCGTACTGGCCAGTAGTTGGCTTTTATTAGCTGGCTGCCAGTCAAACAGCGGGGCAGGAGGTACCGATAATGCAACCAGTGGCAACGTAGCAGTGGCAGTTGACGAAACATTCGCACCTATTTTACAAGCGCAGGTTGATACGTTTGGCAAACTGTATCCCGATACGCACGTCAAGTTGCAATTCGAACCGGAGGAAAATGCAATGGTTGACCTTGTTAATGACAAGGTGAAAGTGGCAGTAGTTTCGCGGGAATTGAACGCTGAGGAACAAGCAGCTTTCGCCAAGCAAACCATTGTGCCTCGCACTACGCGCATTGGCATTGATGGTTTGGCCATTGTCTTGCACCCGTCTAATCCAGACTCAATGTTGACAATTAATCAGTTGCGTGATATTTTCATTGGTAAAAATAAGACTTGGAGCGAAGTTGGTAATAAAAAGAAGCTGGGCGACATCAACGTAGTTTTTGATGCAAGCCGGAGTAGTACAGCCCGCTTTGTGCGTGACTCCTTAACAAAGGGGGTACCGCTAACGACCCGGGTGTTTGCCACTTCATCCAATCCAGCTTTACTCGACTATGTAGCGAATCATCCTAACGCAATTGGTGTAGTGGGAGTGAATTGGATCTCTGATCACGACGATCCGGCGGCCATGAAATTTCTTCAGAAAGTGCGCGTAGCCAGTATAACAGCCCGGCCCAACCCGCAGCCTGATGATTACATCCAGCCTTACCAAGTTAATTTGGCGCAGAAGACGCCAGAGCAAATAACTAAGTACCCCGAGCTTCAGAACTACCCCTTGCGCCGCAACCTGTACATCATCAATCGGGAAGCTCGCACTGGGTTAGGCAGTGGTTTTGCTTCGTTTGTAGCTGGCAAGAATGGTCAGTTAATCTTTCAAAAATCTGGTCTGTTACCAGCTCAGATGCAGGCGCGGGTCATAACGACCCCCAAACGTTAGCCGTTTTTTTTGCGTAAAATTCATTAATTCTTCTTTTTTCACCAGCCCTCCTCCAATGAGTTTCAAGCCCTGGAAACAGCCCCTACTCGCTGCCGCCGCTCTGGCAGCCGGTACTACGGCGGCCACCGCCCAAACCAATAACGTGCAAACCTTAATTCAGCATGAACGCTACAATGAGGCCCGGGCCACGTTAGGCCAAGGCAGCACGCCGGAGAATGCTTTCGAATTGGGCCGCATCTACCAATTTCGGGATATGCCCGATTCGGCAGCGTTTTATTTCAATAAAGCCAGTGGCACTTCGCCTTTCGGTCAGGTTGCCGCCGGTCGCGCCCTGTTGGCCAAGGGCCAAGTGGCCCCAGCCGATGCGCAATTTGACGCAGCGGCGAAAGCTACTAAAAGCAAGGATGCGAAGGTGTTGACCATGATTGCTCAGGCTTACGCCGAAGCAGATGACGTAAAAAATATTGACAAAGCCGTAACATTTGTCAACGGTGCTCAGACTGCGAACAAGGGCAAAGTAGACCCGGCTTTGATGCTGGCCCGAGGCGAAATGTATTTGCACACCGAGCAAGGAGGTGGCGAAGCCATGAACAGCTTCGACCAAGCCATTGCGGCAAACCCTAGCTACGCTCCTGCTTATTATGAGAAAGGCGTGTTGAATGTGCGTGCGCGCAACTTCAACGAGGCTCGTACTAATCTCAATAAAGCCGTTGAGTTGGACCCAAGCTACGCTCCTGCTTACCGCGAGTTGGCTGATATGTATTACTACGCTGGCCAATATGACCAAGCACTGAGCACATTTCAGAAGTACGTGGGCCTGTCGGAAAAATCTCCCCGCACAGATGCACAGTACGCTTCTTTTTTATACTTAACAAAAAAGTATCCGGAGGCCCTTACAGCTGTGAACTCAGCGCTGCAAAATGACCCGAACAACCTCACCATGAATCGCCTGAAGGCGTACTTGCTGTACGAAACCAACGATTACGCTGGAGCTGCTACAGCTATGGATTCGTACATGAAACTGGCGCCAGCTGGTAAGGTTCTACCCGAAGATTACTCGTACCAGGGCCGTATTTTAGCGCGGGCAGGCCGGGCCGATGAGGGCATCGCAGTGCTGCAAAAAGCCATTACCACAACGACTGATCCTGCTAAAAAAGCGGAGCTACAAGACGCTTTGGCTACAGCTTATACTACCAAGAAGGATTATTCTTCGGCCATTGGTATCTATAAGTCAAAAATTGCTGCTAGCGCAGACAAAAGCGACTTGACGGATGTGTTTCGCTTAGCTTCGGCGTACGACAACGCTAAGAAATATACTCAGGCTGATAGTGTGTACAACGTTATTTTGACAGCTAAGCCGACGTACGGTCCAGGTGTGTTGGCTCGGGCTCGTACGAACAACAACTTAGACCCGGACTCAAAGAAAGGCTCAGCCAAGCCTTACTACGAACGTTACGTTGAGCTCTCGAAGGCCGAAGGTGCTGACCCAGCTAAGTTCCGAAATGGCTTGATTGAGTCGAACTACTACCTTGGGGTGTACGATTTGCAAGTAAAAAACGACAAAGCCGGTGCTAGCACCTATTTCCAGCAAGTGTTGGCAATTGATCCAACTAACAAAGAGGCTAAAAATGCGTTGGACATCATCAACGCCAAGCCGCACGCTACGCCTGTGAAGAGAACTGCTCCTGTTGCCAAGAAGAAGTAGTTTTTCCGGTTCTTTGGGCAAGCAAAAGGGGCCCTGCCGCAGCACTGCGGCGGGGCCCCTTTTGCTTGCCCAGCGCTTGGTTATTAGTCACTGTTGCGCAGCGTAGGTTTCCCATTTGGCTAGCGCGGCGGCAAAGTCGTCGGGTAGTCTTGTTTCAAAGAAGACCTCGTGGCCTGTGGTAGGCTGCACAAAGCCCAGCGATTGGGCGTGCAAGGCTTGGCGTGGAAGCAACTGGAAAGTATTTTCAACAAAAGCACGGTAGCTAGCTGTGTTGGGACCCACCCGGATGCGGTTGCCGCCATAAGTAGAATCGTTGAACAGAGGATGGCCCAAATACTGCATATGGGCCCGTATTTGGTGGGTACGGCCAGTTTCGAGCACGCAACTGATGAGCGCCACGGGCCCGTAGCTCTGCAACACTTCGTAGTGCGTGACGGCAGCTTTTCCCTGCTCACCGCCTGGGTACACTGCCTGCACTTTGCGGTCGCGCACACTCCGCCCAATGTGGCCCCGGACGGTGCCCTTGAGTTCTTTGGGTGTGCCCCACACCAAGGCCAAGTAGCGCCTCCGAATGGTATGGTGAAAGAATTGCAACGAGAGGTGCGTCATGGCAAATTCCGTCTTGCCAATTACCAGCAGACCCGATGTATCCTTATCAATGCGGTGCACCAAACCTGGGCGAATTTCGCCGTTGCGACCCGTGGGCAAGTTAGCCAAGTGATGAGCCAATCCGTTGACGAGTGTGCCTTCCCAGTGCCCAAAAGCTGGGTGCACTACCATCCCCGCTGGCTTATTGACAATGAGCAGGTCAGCATCTTCGTAAGGAATATCCAGGTACATGGGCTCGGGCAGCACCTTGCCCGTGCGCGGCGGCTCAGGTAGGGTCACCGTAACGATGTCCAGCGGTTTGATGCGGTAATTAGGCTTTACTACCCGGCCATTCACGTGCACGGCTTCGGCCCGAATGGCTTCTTGCACCTTATTGCGCGAGGTGTGGCCCAAGCGGTGCAGCAAAAACTTATCGATGCGCAACAACTCTTGGCCACGGTCTACCACAATGCGGTGATGCTCATATAGCTCGTCACCGCCTTCAGAGTCCTCGGTATCAATCTCGGGGCCCTGTTCGACTTCACTCATAGCAGCAGAAAATATTTCAACAGAAAGGCCAGAGCGTAAGCCCTGGCCTTTTGCATTAGCAAGCGTAAATCGCTTACTTCTTGCTTTTGGTTTTTGTTTTATTCACACCCGGCGTAGCAGTTGCGGGGGCAGCCGGCGTCGTAGAGGCCGCCGTAGGACCAGCTTTTAGCGGAGCCGGAGCGGTGGGCGTAATGCCCATTTTCTTCAACACAATTTCCGAAATATCCCCTTCTTTGGGGCCATGCAGCAACGTCGGAGTATCCCCGTCCGAGTTTAGCACGTAGGTGTAACCGTTTTCGGTAGCTACGTCATCAATAGTTTTTTGCAACTTGTCGAGGGCTGGGCGCAGCAAGCTTTGTTGCTTCTGCTGCAACGACTGCTCGGCACTGCGCTGGAACTCCTGGATGGATTGCTGCAAGCCGGTTAATTCCTTTTCTTTGTCGGCCTTTACCACATCGGTCATCGTGTTGGCGCTCTTCTGGTAAGCATCCAATTTGCTTTGGTACTCAGTATATTTGCTTTTCATCTGAGCCGCCAACTGTTCGTTGTAAGTCTTCAGGCTCGATTCAATTTGCTTGCTTTCGGGCATTTGGCTCAGCACGTACTGCACGCTGGTATAGCCAATTTTTAGCGGGGCCTGGGCTTGCGCAGAGTTAGCGGCCAGGGTGCCAGCGGTCAGCAGAGCGGCGGCTAACGTCAAGCGGAGGGTTTTCACGGAATTCATCAAGGGAAAAGTTTCAGGGAAAGTGTAGATACAAAGGTAGTTATTTTGGACTCTTCGTCGCCGAACGGTTCGACTTGGCCTTAGTGGGGACATCAGGGGTGCTTGAATCCGATTCAAAAGCAGGGTCGGTAGCCGCAGCTTTAGGTGGTGCCACCGTCTTTACGGGGCCCTTGGTGCCGGGTTGATTGCGGTCTTCGGCCGCCAAACCCAATTCTTCTAGCACAAATTCAGTATAGTCGTAAGTCGGATTGGTGTAAAGCAAGGTTAAGTCGCTGGCTTTATCGATGATCATGGCCAACTGTTTTTTCTTGGCTACTTTTTCGCACGCCTCGAATACCTTGTCTTGCACCGGCTTGTTCAACTCCTGGCGCTTTTTGAACAGTTGGCCTTCGTAACCAAACTGCTTATTTTGGTAGGCCTTGAGTTCCTGTTCCTTTAACAGAATCTCATCCTGCCGCTTTTTTCTCATTTGCTCAGTCAGCACCACTTCTTCGTCGTGGTAATTGCGTTGCAGCCGCTCCAGATCCTTTTTCTGCGCTTCAATTTCTTTTTGCCAAGTCGTCGAAAGCGCATTCAATTCCTGTTGCGCCTTGGCAAATTCGGGCATTTTGGCCATGATGAACTCCGAATCGACCCATCCGAATTTCTGGGCATGGGCCCCAGGACCCATCAATAGCAAGCCCACCAATACGCCCCAAAAACCTATTTTCATGCGCATCGAACAAAGGAAGCGGCCGCTGAGTGCCCGCCAAACTAGCGGATTTGCTGGCCGATGATGAAGTGGAAGTGGTTAAAGTCTTGCTTGGTGTTCACACCTGGCAGCGGCACCACTGCGTCGAAGCCATGCCCAAAGTCAAACCCTAGCAAACCGAATGCCGACATGAAAATGCGGGCCCCGACGCCTACTGAGCGGTACAACTTGTAAGGGTTGTAATTATTGTAGCTATCGAAAGCGTTGCCAGCTTCGGCAAAGCCCAGCACGTACACTGTCGCAGCTGGGTTTAGGCTAACGGGGTAGCGCATCTCCAACACGTATTTGTTGTAGATGATGCCTCCATTTTGTTGCGATTGTGCAGTTGGGATAGCGTAGGAAGCGTTTGGGTCGTCGTAGCCGCGCAAGCCAATGTAGTCGGTGCCCACAATGAAGTTGCCGCCGCCGTTATAGCCCAGGCCGGCACCGCCCATTTTAAAGCGTTCAAACGGACCAATGTCGCGCGTGCCGTACGAACCCAGGAAGCCAAAGTGTGCCCTGGTGTTCAGCACCAGTTTGCCCACAATGGGCGTGAACCACGAAGCATCGAACATCCACTTGTGGAATTCCAACCACTGGTTAGCATCGGGGTGGGCGCCCGGGAAGATGGAATACGGCGGCGTCAAGCTGAGGCTCAAGCTCAGCGACGAGCCCCGGCGCGTATAAGTCGGGTTGTCAATGCTGTTGCGCGAGAGCGTGGTATTGAGGGTAATGTTGTTGAACGTACCGGTGGCCGCACCGGTGGTTAGCAGCGAATAATTCTGTGTCTGGTAGTGACTGTACGACAGCGAGTTGCTAAGCGTGAAATAGTCATCCGGCACCCGCAGCTGGCGGCCCAAGCCCACGGTGGCACTGTTTACTTTAATAAAACTGCCCGTATTGGCATCGAACGTGGTGCCGAGGCGGCTTATGCTCCGGTTTAGACTGAACGACAATGAGTTTGGCCGGCGTCCACCTAGCCAGGGCTCCGTAAAGGAGAGCGAGTAGGCTTGGTACTGAAAGCCGTTGGCTTGCACGTTCAGAGCTAGGCGCTGACCGTCGCCGGCAGGTACCGGCGTCCAGTTGCGCAACGTGCTGGCTTTGCGCAGCGAGAAGTTATTGAACACCAAGCCCACCGTGCCAATGAAACCAGCATAGCCGCCCCAACCGCCCGAGAGTGTTACTTGGTCCGAAGGCTTTTCCACTACCGTATAGTTGATGTCCACCGTGCCATCAGCTTGGTTGGGCACAGGATTAATACCAACCTTTTCGGGGTCGAAATAACCCAACGTAGCTAGTTCGCGGTTGGATCGGATAAGTAATTCACGGTTAAATTTGTCACCTGGCAATGTCCGAATGGCGCGGCGCACCACGTGGTCGCTGGTCTTGGTGTTGCCTGCGATGTTAATTTCCTTCACGTGAGCCTGCACCCCTTCGGTCAGGCGCATTTCGATATCGATCGAATCACCTTCTACCTTCTTTTCTACCGGTTCAATCTGGAAGAACAGGTAGCCGTCGTTCATGTAAAGCGACGTAACGTCTTGTCCCGTTGGGTTGTAATTCAAGCGCTTATCCAGTGTTTCCTTGCTGTACGGGCTACCCGACCGAATGCCCAATACTCCCGACAGCGTTTTATCGTCGTATAGGTAGTTGCCGTTCCAAGTGATATGGCGGAAATAATACTTGGGGCCCTCATCCACTTTAATGGTCAAAGCCAAGCCCTTAGCATCACGGACTAGGGTGTCGCTCACAACGGTCGCATCTCGGTAGCCTTCAGCATTGTAGAATTCAACCAGCTTTTTCTTGTCTTCTTCGTACTCTGTCCGTTGGAATTTACCTGAAGTCAAGAACTTATAAGGTTTGCGCTCTTTAGTCTTCTTCAGTTTGCCTTTCAACTTATAATCGGAAAAAGCTTTGTTGCCTTCAAACGTGATGTCGTGGATACGGACCTTATTTCCCTTATCCACGTTGATGCGCAGGGCTACGCTGTTAGACAGTGAAGAGTCCGGTACTTGCAGGATATTGACTTTGGTATCCAAGTAGCCTTTGTTAACGAAGAACTTGCGCACCTGAGTACGAGTATTGTTCAGCAGCGCATCAGTAACTACCTTGCCCCGAATTAAGGTGATTTTTTTAGTGAGTTCTTCCGTTTTGCCTTTGCTCATGCCATCGAATGTGAATTTCGACAAGCGTGGTCGCTCTTTTAAGGTAAAATCTAAGAAAATCTTGTCGCCTTCAGTGCGGGCGATGGTCACGTTTACGTCCCCCAAAATACCTTGGGCCCAAAGCTTGCGAATGGCTTTACCAATTTCTTCGCCCGGAATGGTGATGTTGTCGCCTATCCGCAGCCCTGACAAGCCGACGAGGGTGTTAGGATCGAGGTAGCGGGTGCCGCTCACGGTGATGCCGCCTAGCACGTATTTTTTGGGTTCGTCAGCGCCTCCTGCCGGGCGCACGCCCGTGCTCTGGGCCTGAGCTACGCCTAAGCTTGCCATCACCAACCACCCTAGCAGCAGAAACCAAGAAAAATTACGCACTGAAATCATGAATTGGATAAAATAACTAGGAAACAGCAATTTGCTCGCTGGTTTTACCGAAGCGCCGTTCGCGCCGCTGGTACGCCCGGATGGCGTCTTGCAAATGCTCGCGCCGAAAATCGGGCCACAGCAAATCGGTAATGTAAAGTTCAGTATAAGCCAACTGCCACAGCATGAAGTTACTGATGCGCTGCTCACCGCTGGTGCGGATAAGTAATTCTGGGTCGGGGATGCCCGCCGTGGCGAGATAGCGCGCGATGCTGGCTTCGCTCACATCAGCAGGCTGCATTCGGCCAGCCGCTACATCAACTGCCAAGCGCTGGACCGCTTGGGCCAAGTCCCAACGGCCACTGTAGCTCAGGGCGAGCACCAAGGTCATGCGGGCACCGGCCTTGGTCAGTTCTTGGGCCTCAGCCAACTCGCGTTGACAACTTGCGGGCAAGCTACCCGTATCGCCAATGGACTGCAAGCGGATGCTATTCTTAAGTAGTGTCGGAGTTTCTTGGCGGATAGTATGCACCAATAATTGCATCAAAGCCATCACCTCCAACGCTGGCCGATTCCAATTCTCAGTAGAGAAGGCGTACAGTGTCAGGTATTTAATCCCAAGCTGTGCGGCTTCTTCCACAGTCTCACGTACGGCCGTAATAGCACTCTGATGCCCGAACACCCGAAGGCCGCCCCGTTGCTTGGCCCAGCGCCCGTTGCCGTCCATGATGACGGCTACGTGCGAAGGAATATTAAGAGAGTCGATTTCGGCCCGGCCGGTCATCGTTGCGGTTTTGATATAAGAGGCCGCAAGTTACGAAGACGGTTGCATCTGCCAGCACCGAGAGCCTATATGGGGCCCTAGCGCTCTTGTCTTTGCATAATAAAAGCCCGCAACTGTACCATTATTCGGCATAGTTGCGGGCTTTTCGATAGTTGCTAAATTATTTTAGCAACTGTTTGTTGTTTTTGTACTGTGGTGGGCAGTGGATCTTATAAAAGGTGTATGAGATGTTAAGGCCACTGTAATAATACCAGTCGTTATCATGCGGGTTTACTAGCAGAGGGTCTTGGTCACCCAGGTTATCAAGCTGGTCACTAAATGTTTTGCGCACTCCTACTTCTAAGCCCAAGTTGATGTGCTGCGATAACGCATACTTCAACCCCGCCCCGGCCGGAATGGAAATCCCAAAATGCCCACCCGAACGATTGTAGTTAGGCCCTAGTGCTTGGTTGCTTGTCCGGGTCCGGGTGTTGGCGTAGTAGCCACCTACGCCGATGAACAGGTACGGCGTGAAGTGGATTTTTTGCTTGCGGGCGTGGTAGTCCATAAAGTTATACTCCATGGCCACTGCTGCTTCTAACACGCTGCCTTTCATATTGGAGCCCCGGTAAGACTGTAAGGGTGGCACGCCGCCGCCTTCACCGGTAACGCTGGCATCGTCTGCTCGAAGCAGGCCAGCTAAAAAACTGCCCCGCAATGTTACCGGCGCTGACACATCGCGCCGATAAAAAGCGGTGATGGCCGGACGATTGTTGCCGAATTGGTACTGTGGCGAGATTTCACCCCGGTAGTTGGTTACACCCAAACCCAAACCTAATTCACTGGTAGTCTGGGTTTCTATTTGAGCTTGCGCCGAAACACAAAAAAACGCACTTCCTGCTTGCACTAGGCAAACAAGAAGTGCGTGGCGAAATACGTTAATTGTCATCAAATTAAATAAGACACTGAGCGCTGGCCAGGAGTGGCGGGCCAGAATTGCTTAGCGGAATTTCGGGTTTTTAATACGAGGCGTCAGAATGTAGTTCAGTGACAAACCCGTTACGGTGTACCAGTCTGTTTTATTTTGTCCACGTTGAGCGCCAGGAACAAACCCGCCAAAGTCGCCCGTGTTGCTTTTGGTTACCGAAGTGGCCGGATTGGTTCCACCAAAATAAGCAGCTTGGCCCGTCAAGTTAGCGGCGTAGTTGCCGTTCACGTCGTCGAGGTACCCAGTGAAAGTTTTGCGAATGCCGAATTCTAGGCTTGCGTCAAAGTTGCGGTTGATGCGATAGCGTACGCCACCGCCGAACGGAATAGCGAACTGGAACCGGCTGTAGTTAACGCCTTCAGTAGCCAACGGCTGCAAAGGAACGTAGTTGCCGTTCGCATCGCGGCCTTTTGGGTTGTGATGGAAGCCTGCTACACCAGCGAACACGTACGGTACAAAGTCCGGGCGTTTCAAGTAGTTGTTGCGGTTTTGGATGAGGTCGACGATGACCACGCCCGAGAGTTCTACAATATCGTTTTGGAAGTTGGCGTTGCGATTGTAACGGTACCGGGCGTTCTGGTCGGAGGCGTTAGCCGCCGTGGCATCATCGCCATTGATGCGGCCGTACGATAAGCCCAAGCGACCCGATACCCGTGGAAAGAAGCGCCGGGTCAAGGTTACGCCTACGTTGGGGCGAGTGTTATTAAATCGAAAACTAGCAAACCCTGTCTGGGGAGCCAAGTCGCCGAAATAGTTCATGGCGTTGATATTAAAGCCAACTGAATTGTACTGCTTGCGCTTGCTGAATTGTTGCGCATCGGCTTGTGAAGAACCGAACAACGTCAGTCCCACCAATAGGGCAGTGGGATATGTGAAGATATGTTTCATAAGGCATCAAAAGTGAATAGCGTAGGCTGAAGACGAAGCGGAAAAGTACCAATAACGGACTTTCAGATATTTACAAAAGTAGAGACTGTTGGGAACTAAAAAAAATTTATGGACAATTTTCAGACCCATGGTAACTTATTAATTTAGAACTGTACTCGGGTTGCGTCGGTCAAGCCCCCAGTTCAGCTTGCTGCGAAGCGTGCTCAAAAAGTTCACGTGGTTGAGCTTGACCAGCCGCGCGCAGAAGCTTTCGCGGCGCACCGCCATCTGCACATTGGCATCAACGGAGATGGAACGAGAGTCGAGCGAAAGCATGTAATTTGAGCTACGGCCTTCTATTTCAAAGGAAAGCACGCTTTGGTCGGATACAACGAGGGGCCGCACGTTCAGATTGTGGGGACATACGGGAGCAATGATAAAATTGTTGGTTTGGGGAACCAATACCGGGCCTCCACAACTCAGCGAATAACCCGTCGAGCCGGTGGGCGTGGCCACCACGAGCCCGTCGGCCCAGTAAGAATTCAGATACTCGCCGTCGATATAAGTATGCACGGCAATCATCGAAGCTGAGTCTCCCTTTAAAATACTAAATTCATTCAACCCAAAGTTCAACCCGCCGAACACGTTTGGGTCGGTATCGACGCGAATCAAACTACGGTCGTCGAACACGAAATGCCCCTTATATAGGGCATCAATGGCTTGGCCAATGCCATCTGGAGTAACAGTAGCTAGGAAACCCAACCGGCCGGTGTGGATGCCCAAAATAGGAATTTGCAGGGCCCCCACGTAGGTCACGGTGTCGAGCAACGTGCCATCGCCGCCGATGCTAAGCACGAAATTGGTACCCCGCAGCGAGTCGCCACGCCGGAAGCTGGTGGTATTGGCGGGTAGGCGCAGGGTATTATCGAGGTAAGTGCGAAAGGACTCTACGATGCGCACTTCGGCCTGGCGGGCGGCCAAGTCGTCGAGCAGGGCTTGGATGGCCGGGGCGGCTTCCTCTGCGAAGGGCTTGCCGAGGATGGCGAATTTCATGCGGTTGGGAACGGTGGGCAATGCGAATAACGCACCCGTAGCAGTTTCGCGGGGCTTTGGGGCCCCGGCGGCCGCCTCAAATGGGAAACGCGCTACGGAAAAAATACCCCGCATGGCCTAGGCCGTTCAAGGTGTATTCGAGGGTGAACACCCGGTCGTAGTACGTGACCAGGTGCAAGCCGAGGCCCGCAGAACGCAACAGGCGGTTGGGCAACTGGTTGCCGGGCAGGGCCCCGGGAGCGACCACGTAGCCCGCGTCGGCAAACAGGTTGAGGTAGGCCACCAGCGGAATGGTATTGATTTTAGGGTTTTTGATGCCGGCCAAGTGGATTTCGCTGGCGTTGAATAGCCGGTAGCTCAGGCCTTGCTGCACGAGGCCGTAGTGGCGGCCGTCGACGACGTAGGCATCGTAGCCGCGCACCAGGGCGTCGTTGCCCAAGGCGCGCGCGTCGGCGTAGGCCAGGGCCCGGGTGAGGCGCACTTGCCCGTTCAACTCGAACGCGTAGTAGAACCGGTGGCCCAGCGAGAAATAGTGGTCGTATAACAGCCGCAGGGTAGTGAGGGAGGGCAAATCGGGGTTGAGAAAGACGCGGTGCGCCAGCAGGCCCTGGGCATACTGCCCAGTGAGTGGATAGGCAAAGGTGTTGCGTTGGTTCAGGGTGCTGATGACGCTGAAATCTAGGAATTCGCGCGCGGTGCGGCCCAGGAAATAATTGGGATTATAGAAATTCACCGAATCCAGAATTTGTTCGCGGTGGTACGAGGCATCGAGGGCGGTGAGGAACTGCACGGTGTGGCGCAGGCGCAGGCCCCCCGAGGCGTAGAGCCGCTGAACGGGGTAGGCATCGTCGGAACGGTAGGCTTGCGGACGGTCGTCGAGCGTGCGTAAATCGACGGAGCGGCTTTGGGAAAACGAAATGGCACCGCCCACGCCCACGCGGCGCGTGCGCCCCAGGCCGGGGGCTTCGTAAAACACCTCGTACTTGGGGTTGAAGCCCAGTTGCAGGTTAGCCGTCAGCTGTTCGTTGCGGCCCCGAAAGTTGTTGCGCACCAAGTGCAGGCCATAGTCAAGCCGCCGCCAGCGGTCGGGCCGGTCAAGCCAAGACCGAAAGTTGCGGTCGGCAATGGAAAAGATGGGCACCGGGAACGTGTACAGGCGCTCCTGCACCACAAACAGCAGCACCAGTTGGCCGTTGCCCTGGCAGCTGGCCTGCACCAGCACCGTGTGGAAGAGCTGGAGGTTGAACAGCCGGCGGCGGTTGGCCTCCAAGCGGGCCGGCAGGTCGGCGAAGTCCAGGGTATCGCCTTCGCGGATGTTCAGCTCGGCCTGCAGAATGCGCGCGCGCGTCACGCGGTTACCCACCAGCAGCACCGCCGCCACGCGGGCCCGGGCGGGGGCCCCGGCGCAGGGCAGGATGTGCACCAACGTGTCGGTGGGAGCCACCACGGGGGGCAGGGCGCGGGTGGCGCGCAAGGGCAGCGTGTCGGCCGGAGCGGACCCTGGCCCGGCCAGCCAGCCCAGCAAAAACAGTAAAACGCCCAGCACCCGTTTCCCGCTACACGCTCAAGTAGCGCAGCAGGCCATCGTAGCGCTCCTGCTCGTCTTCGCTCACTTCGCCGGCGCCACTAAACTGGGCCGTTACCGCGTAGCCAAACCGCTCCAGCGTGGCCACAATGCGGGCCAGATTGTCGGTGTTCAGCTTCAAAGTGAGGCGGATGCGGTAGGGGTCCAACTCATCGGGCATGGTGTGGGCGTTCACAATCTTGGCGTTGTTTTCCTCCACGTAGCGGCTGATTTGCGAGAGTGAGTAGTCGCGCTCGGCCATGCTGAGCACGATGATGCCGCCCTGGCCGGGGGCCGAAGCCTGGGGCCCGTAGGCCGCCAGCGCGTCGGCCACCGTCACCACGCCCACGTAAGCGTCGTCGTCGCCCACCACCGGCACCAACTGAAGCTTGTTCCCCACGGCCAGCTCCACCACCCGGAAAAAGTGTTGGTCGGGCCGTACAAACGTTTCGCGGAAGCCCAGCGTGAGCTCCGACAGCAACGTGTCGGGGTCGTCAAAATCCGCCAAATCGGCTTCCGTCACCAAGCCGCGGTACTGGCGCTCGGCCAGCACCGGCAGCTGGCCCACCCGAAATTCATCAAGCCACCGGGCGGCTTTGCCCAGCGAGTCGGTGCCCTTGAGGGGCGGAATCATTTCGTTGAGTAAATCTTCGGCGAGCATGGCTTGCATAAGGCGGGGCGAAAACACGCAGCGCCGGAGCTGGACGCACGTAGGATGAAAAAACGGGAATAAGGCAACCTGTATTCAGTCAGTAGCGATAATTGGGGAAGCGGTAAGCAAGAAATCTAGCAAGGGGCCCAGACCACGGAACTTGAGGGGCCAACACCGGCAAAAATTGCGCCGGCCCAGCGCGTCAGGCCAAAACGGCGGGCTGCGGCTCTGTTTTACGCAAGAACCGGCGCAAGTGGGCATTAAAGCCGGCGGGGCGCTCCATCATCGGGGCGTGGCCGCAGTGGTCGAGGAACGCCAACTCGGCCGCAGGCAGCAGGCGGGCGAAGTCGTGGGCCACCGGCGGCGGGGTGATGGTATCGTTCAGGCCCCACACCAGCAGCACCGGCACCTCAATGCGGTGCAGCTCCTTGGTGAGGTTGTGGCGCTGGGCCGAGCGCGCAATGGCGATGATGCGCAGGCACTTGGCGTTGGAGTTGGTGATGCGGAAAATTTCATCGACCAATTCTTTGGTGGCCACGGCGGGGTCGTAGAAGGTGTAGGCCACCCGCTCTTGCACGAAGCCGTAGTTGCCGCGCTTGGGAAACGAGCCGCCCATGCCGTCCTCGAACAAGCCGCTGCTGCCCGTGAGCACCAGCCGGCTCACCCGGGCCGGGTTGTCGAGGGCGTACACCAGGGCCACGTGGCCGCCCAGCGAGTTGCCGAGCACCGTGAAAACCGGCGGCAAGCCCAGCGCCGCCACGAAGCCCTCGACGTAGCGCGCCAGGCCCGGCACGCCGGCCTGCGCCAGCGGCATTTCGTAAATGGGCAGCAGGGGGATGAGCACGCGGTAGTGCGGCCGGAACGCGTCCACTACCTCGGCCCAGTTGCTGAGGGCCCCAAACAGGCCGTGCAGCAGCAGTAGCACGGGCCCCTCGCCTTCGTCGACGTATTCGTAACCTTGCCGGTGGTGGGTCTGCAATTCCATGGAAATGATACTAACCGGCCGCGAAGGGAACGGGTTTCGCAATGTTACAAAACCGTAGCCAATTGGCCAACATCGCCCGGCCGTCGGGCGTGAGCAGGGCTTCGGGGTGAAACTGCACCCCAAACAGCGGCCACGTGGCGTGGCGCAGGGCCATCAGCTCGGGCGGGCCGGGGCCCCCGGTGGTGCGGGCCAGCGCCACCAGCGCCGGGGGCAGCGGCTCGCGCAGCACCAGCGAGTGGTAGCGCGTGGCGGGCGTGACGGCCGGCAGGCCCGCCGCCAGCGCCGCGCCCGGGGCCCACGCCACGTCCGACACCTTGCCGTGCATGGGCCGAGCCGCCCGCCCCAGCTCGGCCCCGAAAAACTCGCCCAGCGCCTGGTGGCCCAGGCACACGCCCAGCATGGGCACCCGCGTGTGGTAGTGGGCAATGACGGCCGGCATGACGCCCGCCGCCGCCGGCACCCCGGGCCCCGGCGAGAGCACAATGCCGTCCCAATCGGTTTGCAGCAGCTCGGCTAGGGGCACGTCGTGGCGGCGCACCACCACCTCGGCCCCCAGCTGGCGCAGGTAGTCGGCCAGGGTGTGGGTGAAGGAATCGAAATTGTCGAGCAGCAGCAGGCGCACGCTAGTTCGGGTGGGTAAACGCGGTTTTCATGCGCGTGAGCAGGCCCTTGGCCACGGGCAGCACGTAGGCCGTGGTGCGCAGGGCCAGCGGCGTGGCCTGCCGCACCACGGGCAGCACCTGCGAACCGGCCACCACCTGGGGCCCCAGCAGCGGCAGCCCGGCCAGGCCGGTGCCGTGCAGCAGCAGGCTCAGGCCGAGCAGCCACTTCAGCAGGCCCGCGGCCCCGCCCAGCAGGCTGTCGAGGAAGCCCAGTGGGGTGAGGTGCAAGGCCGTCTTCAGCAGGCCGCCCAGCCAGTGCACGCCCCACAAAATCAGCCCGAATACCAGCGCGAACGACACCAGCGGCAGCAGCCCGTAGGCCTCGCCCACGTAGTGCCGCACCACCGGCACCGTGGCCGTGAGCAGGCTGAGGCCGCCCACCACCGCCAGCACGAAGGCCAGCAGCGAGGCCACCTCCAGCACCAGCCCGCGCCGGAACCCCTTCACGGCACCCACGCCGAGCACGAGCAGCAAGAGCAGGTCGAGGGCCGTCATTCTTTTAAGGAGCTAAATGGGCGAATGCGAACGTCATGCTGAGCTTGCCGAAGCATCCCTCCCGCAGCAATAATCATTAATTAGTTGAGCATTAGAGATGCTTCGACAAGCTCAGCATGACGGCCTCATTTTACTTTTCGCCTACTGATTGGTGTTGTTCAGCAGGTTGCTCACCACTTGGGAAATCATTTTGCCGTCGGCCTGGCCGCTCAGCTCGCGGGCGGCCACGCCCATCACCTTGCCCAAGTCGGAAGGGCCCTGGGCCCCCACGCGCTGGATGATGTGCACGAGGCGCTCGACCAAATCGGCCTCGGTGAGCTGCTGGGGCAGGTATTCTTCGATGACGGCCAGCTCGGCCAGCTCGTTGCTTTCGAGGTCGGAGCGGAACTGCTCCTTGTAGATGGCAGCGGCGTCGCGGCGCTGCTTGGCGGCTTTGTTGAGAAGCTTCAGCTCGGCGTCGGGGGTAAGGGCGGCGCCCTGGGCCCCTTCGGCGGTTTCGGCCAGCATGATTTGCGACTTGAGGGAGCGCAGCGCGGTGAGGCGCACCTTGTCTTTGGCCAGCATGGCTTGCTTGATGGCGGCGTCGAGGGTTTCTTTGAGGGGCATGGCCAGGGTGTTGGGATGAGGAAGGGCACGCGGGGCCCGGGGCCCCGCGTGCGGCCGCAAAATTACGCCGCCGCGGGCCGGCCGCCACTTTGCGCCACCGCGCCGCCCGCCAGGGCCCCCAGAAACTCCTCGGGCCGGTCGAGGTACAGCGCCACCCGGCGCACGGTGCGGCGCGTGCCGTAGGGCCCCGCCACCACCACGGGCGCGGCAAACGTGAGCAGCACGTTGGGGCTGGCCAGCAGCACCTTGGCGGCGTTCAGCGTGTCGGCCGCGGGGGACGGGGCTCCGCGGATGGCCGTGGCCGCCACGGCGGCGCGGGGCACCGCCACCTCCCAGGCAAAGCCCACGCGCACCACCAGCGCCTGGGGCCCCAGCAGCAGCGGGCGCAGCCGCACGGCGTGGGCGTGGGCCACCAGCAGCAGCACGGTGTACAGGCTCAGCAGCGTCAGCCAGTTGGCGGCCGCGGGGTGCCAGTGGCCCACCACGAGGTGCGCGGCGGTGGTTTCGACGAGCGTGAGCAGGCCGGCCGTGGCCATCAGCGCCGCGAACCCCGACTCGCGGTGGCCGCTGAAGGCCGCGTGGGCCGGGCGCGCCTCGGGCGGGGCCCACCAGCCCAGCAAGGCGTAGCGCAGCATGTTGGCTTCGGCCACCAGCAAAACGCCCGGCAGCCCCAGCACCTGCTCCAGGGCCGCGCCCAGGCTGGGGCCCCGGCCCAGCGCCGGCCGGGCGGCGCGGTAGGCCCGCCACAGGCGGCGCGCCCGGGCGGCAGCCGCCAGCAAAGCCACGCCTTCCAGCAGGGCGGGCAGGAAGGCCAGGGCCCGTAGGGGCTGCTGCCGGCTGGCGGGCAGCAGCCCGTAAGCCAGCGCCAGGCACGCCCCCACCGCCGCGCCTACGGTGCTGACGGGCAAGCCGTAGCGCCGCACCACCAGCCAGTAGAACAGCGCCGGCACCACCACGAGTAAATCGAACACCACGGCCGCCGGCAAGGCGGCGTGCTGGTAAAAAACAGCCCGCGTGACAATGATGTGCTCGGTGGCGACGATGGCCAGCGCCAGCCCGGCAAACAGCAGCAGCGGGCGCAGGCGCGGGGCGAAGGGCAGGGTGATGATCATCAGAAAAACGAGCAAAGCGGCAAACGCCGGGGCCAGCCGCCGGTTGTGATGGGAAGGAACGCCCGACCTTCGCGGCCGGCCCTTTCGCCAGCAATATACTTCGCCCCGCCATGACCAAACTCAGCGTCAACATCAACAAAATCGCTACCCTGCGCAACGCCCGGGGCCGGCACGCCCGCCCCGATCTGCTGCAAGCCGCCCGCGACATCGAGCGCTTCGGCGCCGAGGGCATCACGGTGCACCCGCGGCCCGACGAGCGCCACATCCGCTACCAGGACGTGCACGACTTGCGCGCCATTGTGACGACCGAGCTGAACGTGGAGGGCAACCCCACGCCCGATTTCCTGGCCCTGGTGCGCGCCGTGCGCCCCGCCCAGGTGACGCTGGTGCCCGACGCGCCCGACGCCGTAACGTCCAACGCGGGCTGGGACACGGTGCTGCACCAGGCGTACTTGCGCGACGTGGTGGCCGAGCTGCACGCCCACGGCAGCCGCGTCAGCATTTTCCTCGATACCGACTTGGCCCTCGTGGACGCGGCGGCCACCACCGGCACCGACCGCATCGAGCTCTACACGGAGGCCTACGCCCGGCAGTACGCCGCCGGGCGCGAGGCCGCCGTGGGGCCCTACCGCGCCGCCGCTGCCCACGCCGGTCGCCTGGGCCTGGGCGTGAACGCCGGCCACGACCTCGACCTGGAAAACCTGGCCTTCCTGCACCAGCAGCTACCTGAACTGGACGAGGTGAGCATCGGCCACGCGCTGGTGGCCGACGCGCTGTACCTGGGCCTGGAGAACACGGTGCAACTGTATAAGCGTCAGCTCCGTTAGCCAACAGGCAGGCCCCTGGCAGCTGGCCGGGGCCCTTCACGCAGCCGTCACCGCTTTTGGCCGAACGTTGGGGCCCCGGGGCCCTGGCGCCGGCAAGCCCGTTTTGCCTTTCCACTTTCCCCCTCCCCTTTTCTTATGTTGAAACCGCTACACTTTGCCGCCGCGCCCGCTTGGGTCCGGCGGGGGCTACTGGCGCTGGCCCTACTGCCGGCGCTGGAGGCCGGGGCCCAGTCGATTGCCTACGCGCCGGCTGCCGCCGTGAACGTGGCCGGCACTTACGCCGACTTGGGCACAACGGGCACGGCCGTTGCCACGGCCAACACCGACGACGCCAACTCCGCGGCCCAAAATATCGGGTTCACGTTCAACTTCAACGGCACGGCGTTCACGCAATTTGTGCTGAACACCAACGGATTCGTGCGGCTGGGAGCTGCGGCGCCCTCGGCCACCGCCCTGTTCCTGAGCGAAACGGCGGCCAATGTTGACCCCATCCTCAGCTCCGACCCGGCCGACGTCAACATCCTGGCCCCTTTCAACATGGACCTGGCCGCGGGCACGGCCGCCGGCGGCACCGAGTACCGGGTGGCCACCACGGGCACGCAGCCCAACCGCGTGTGCACGGTGCAATGGAAAAACGTGCTCGACAAGGCTGCCACCGTGGCCACGCAGTACGCCAGCTTCAGCTTCCAACTGAAGCTGTACGAGGCCACGAACTCCATCGACTTCGTGTACGGGCCAACCGTAGCAGGTACAGGCACAGTTGATTTCCGCTATGCTGTGGTGGGCATTAAGGGCGCGGGCGCGGACGACGGCCAGACGGTACTGGCCGAAAAAACAGGTTCGAACCTGCCGTGGTCGGCCACCACGTTTCGCACCGGGTACTACCCCGTCACGGCCGTTTCCGCAAACAGCTTTTCCATTGACTACACCCACAACATCCGCGGCAACGTGCCGGCCGATGTGGGCCGCACTTACCGCTTCACCCAGCTGGGCGTGGTGGTGTACACACTGGGCACAGTGGCCAGCTACGCCTCGCCGGTGGCGGTGCAGGCCTTGGTCACCAACTACTCGGCTACCCCGCTGGCCAATTTGCCCGTGACGCTGGCCGTGAGCGGCGCCACCACGTTTGGCAACACCCAAACCGTGGCGGCGCTGGCGGCCGGGGCCTCTACGGTGGTCACCTTTGCCCCTTACCCCGTGGTGGCCACCAGCGGCACTAACACGGTGGCCGTAGCAGTGCCGGCCACGGCCGCAGCGCCTGCCGTTTCCCAAGCCGTGGCCCAGCTCCTCTCGCCCACCGACCTGAGCTACCAAATCAGCACCCTCGATATATCCAGTGGAGCGGGCCTGGCCCAGGCGGGTAATGTGGTGGCCGTGGGTTACCAAACTACTGGGCCGGCTGTGCTTACCACCGCCACACCCACCTTTTTCGGGGGCGGCACTGCGGGCTCAACCTACCAAGTGGTGGTGTACGGCGCTACCAACGGCCAGCCCGGCGCGGTGCTCTACACTTCGCCCGTGCGGCCCCGGCCGTCGGCCGCCGCCATTACCCCCGACGCGGTGGCCATCCCAAGTACACCGGTCAACGGTAAGTTTTTTGTGGGCGTGAAAACCATTGGGGCTGATAACATCCTACTGGCCTACCAAGACGAGTTTCCACTGCGGGCGGGCACGTTCTTCCTCAGCACCGACGGCACCAGCTGGACGGACTTGAACACGCAAACCAGCGTGAGCCCTCGCTTGGCCATTGATGTAACGCTGGGCCCCGGCGCGGCTCCCTGCGCCCCCGTGACGGCCCTTACTGCCACGCCCACCGGCGCCACCACGGCCACGGTGGCCTTCACGGCTGGCAGCGGCAACACCAGCTACACCGTGACCTACACGCCCGCCGGGGGCACGGCCCGCACCGTGGCGCCGGCCCTCACGGCCTCGCCGGTGTTGCTCACCGGCCTCACCGGCAACACGGCCTACACCGTGTCGGTGGTGGGCAACTGCGGCGGCGGCACGGCCACGGCAGCCACCACCACCTTCACCACCGGGGTGCTCACGGCCACGCGCAACGCCCTGGGCGCCGGCGTGCTGGCCGCGTTCCCGAACCCGGCCAGCCGCGCCTTCACCCTCAGCCTGCCCGCCGTGGCGGGGGCCCGCACCGCCATCCTGGCGCTGTACAACGGCCTCGGCCAGCAGGTGCAGGCCCGCACCCTCGCCCTGGCCCCCGCCGGCACCCAGGCCCTGCTCGACGTGAGTGGCCTTGCCCCTGGCCTCTACACGGTGCGCGTGCAGGCCGGCAGCCAATCGGCCAGCTTGCCCGTCACGCTGCAATAAGGTCCCCTGGGGCCCCAACCCAGCGCCAAGAAGCCCCGCCAAATAGTTGGCGGGGCTTCTTATCTTTTTACTCTGCGTGAATGGCGCTAGCTGCTGATGGGCACTTTGCCCAGAATGGCCTCGATCAAATCCTGGGTGCGGATGCCGTCGGCCTCGGCTTCGTAGGTGAGCAGGATGCGGTGGTTGAGCACGTCGGCGGCCACGTCCTTGATGTCTTCGGGCAGCACGTAGTCGCGCCCGGCCAGGTAGGCCACGGCCTTGGCGGCGCGGTGCAGGGCAATGCTGGCCCGCGGGCTGGCCCCGAACTGCACAGCCTGCGCGAAGTCGGGCAGGTCGTAGTCGGCCGGGCGGCGGGTAGCAAACACCAGCTCGATGATATACTTTTCCAGCGTTTCAGAAATCTGCACTTGGTTGATTTGCTGGCGGATGCCCTGGATGTCGGCCGCCGTCAGCACCGGCTGCACGTCGTCCTGGAAGCTCAGGTTGGCCATGCGGCGCATCACCTCCAGCTCGTCGGCCTTCTTGAGGTAATCGACGTGCACCTTCAGCATGAAGCGGTCGACCTGGGCCTCGGGCAGCGGGTAGGTGCCCTCCTGCTCCACCGGGTTTTGGGTGGCCAGCACCAGGAAGGGCCGGTCGAGCCGGTAAGTAATTTCGCCGATGGTGACCTGGCCCTCCTGCATGGCTTCGAGCAGGGCGCTCTGCACCTTGGCCGGCGAGCGGTTGATTTCGTCGGCCAGCACGAGGTTGGCGAAGATGGGCCCCTTCTTCACCTCGAACACCGACTGGCCCTGGTTGTAAATCATGGTGCCCACGAGGTCGGACGGCAGCAAATCGGGCGTGAACTGCACGCGCTGAAAGTGCAGGTTCAGCACCTTGGCCAAAGTGGACACGGCCAGGGTTTTGGCCAGGCCGGGCACGCCTTCGAGCAAGATGTGGCCACCCGTGAACAGCCCAATCAGCAGCCGCCCCACCAGCACCTGCTGGCCAATTACCACCTTGCCCATTTCGGTGAACACCCGCTGGATAAGGGCGGGGTAGTCGGGCGCGGGGGCAGCGGCGGGGGTGGCAGGCAACATGGGCGGGGCGTAAGTGGGGCCGCAAATTACACCGCCGGCCCGGGGCCCCGGCCGCCTCAGGCCCGCAAGGCCCGCATTTGCTCCGTCAGCACCGCAATTATCCGCAGGCTTTCCTCGCGGGCCGCGGCTTGGCAGGCCCGGGCGGTGGGGCCGTCTTTCTCCTCCCAGCCGGCCAGGTTCCCCAAGGTTTCCAGGCGCGTCACCGAGCAGTCAATGCGGGCGTAAATGGCCGCCCACAGCAGTTGGTTCCAGGTGGGCTGCTGAAGCAGGTGCAGGCGCAGGTCGAGCAGGCCCATCACCACCGTGGCCAGGCGCGCCAGCAGTTCCGATTCGGCCTCGCTGAACGTGCGGGGCTCGTGGCCAATCACGCAGAGCACCCCGATGGGGAGCCGGCCGCGGTGCGCAAGGTGCGGCCCGCGTAGAAGCCCAGGTGCAGCCGCTTCACCAGGAAAGGGCTGATCAAATCGCAGGGGTGGTCGTGCAGGTTCGCAAAAACGGTGGTTTCCTCGCGCAGCAGGGCCACCGAGCACAGGGTTTCGCCGCGGTTCACGCGGTCCAGGCCCGGCGCTAGCCCGTGGTTGAGGCCGAAGCTCACTTCCTCTTCCTCCACAAACGCTACGATGCCGATGGGCACGTTGAAGAGCTTGGCCGCCAAGCGCACCAGCTCCGAAAACGTTTCGTCCCGCATCGTATTCAACAACTGGTACGGCCGCAACGCCTGCAAGCGCAGCTCTTCGGCAAGGGGCAACGGAGGAAAAGCAGCGGTGGCCATACAATTCTTTCCTGCTAAAACACCAAGCTAATGCCCAAAGGTACAACGCCTAAGCTACAGTGTCCGCCCCTTGATCGAACAATAAAACCGTCCGGAAGCAGGGCCCCTGTTCTAACGACAAGGCCCCGCTTCCGGATAAGAAGCGGGGCCTGGCGTTGTACCGGAGACGGGACTCGAACCCGTAAGCCCGTGAAGGCAAGGGATTTTAAGTCCCTCGTGTATACCATTCCACCACTCCGGCGCGGTTGGCTATTGCCAAAACTAACTATAAATCACTTATTTAATTACAATAAAAAAGACGTTGCCAGAAAGCAACGTCTCTTTTCGAACTTGGAGCGGGAGACGAGGTTCGAACTCGCGACCTCGACCTTGGCAAGGTCGCGCTCTACCAACTGAGCTACTCTCGCAGGAGCGCCGCAACGACTGGCGTAGCGGCTAATGGTTTCACAAAGGTAGGGGGATTTTGGCTGGGGGCAAGTCCGGGGCCCAAAAACTTGCCCCTGGCGCAGCTTTGGGGCTCATTTTCAGACCGAAAAATTTACGCCGGGCCCGACGCTAGCTTCAATTCGTTCAGTTTCAGCAGCGCTTCGATGGGCGTGAGGGTGTTCACGTCCAGGTTTTGCAGCAGCTCGCGCAGGCGCTCCAGGGCCGGGTCGCGGGGCTCGAACATGCTCAGCTGGAGCTGGGCGCGCGGGGCCGTGGCCACGGCCGAGGTGGCGCGCGGCCGGGGCTGCGCCGGCGGGGGCCCCGCGTCGAGGCCCGCCAGCACGGCGTCGAACTCCGTGGGGGCCCCGGCATCGACGCCGGCGCTGGTGCGCTCCACCTCGAGGTGGTGCATGATTTCGTTGGCCCGCAGCACCACGGCGGTGGGCATGCCGGCCAGCCGCGCCACGTGGATGCCGAAGCTGTGCTCGGAGCCGCCGGCTTGCAGCTTGCGCAGGAACAGGATGCGGCCGTCGGCCTCCTTCACGGCCACGTTGTAGTTGCGCACCCGGGGGCAGTCGTCGGCCAGCTGGTTCAGCTCGTGGTAGTGGGTGGCGAAGAGGGTTTTGGCCTTGGCTTTGGGGTTGTTGTGCAGGTGCTCCACAATGGCCCAAGCGATGCTGATGCCGTCATAAGTACTTGTCCCTCTACCAATTTCATCCATCAGCACGAGGCTGCGGTCGGAGAGGTTGTTGAGGATGGACGCCGTTTCGGTCATCTCCACCATGAAGGTGCTTTCGCCCTTGCTCAGGTTGTCGGAGGCCCCCACGCGGGTAAAAATCTTGTCGATGATGCCCACCGTGGCGGCCTCGGCGGGCACGAAGGAACCGATTTGGGCCAGCAGCACGATGAGGGCCGTTTGGCGCAGCAAGGCCGACTTGCCAGCCATGTTGGGGCCCGTAATTACCACAATCTGCTGGTCGGTCTGGTCGAGGCAGATGTCGTTGGGAATGTAGCTTTCGCCGGGCGGCAGCTGGCGCTCAATTACCGGGTGGCGTCCCTGCTTGATGTCGAGCACGGTGCCGTCGTTCACGGTGGGCCGCACGTAGCGGTGCTGGCGCGCCGTGAGGGCGAAGCTGGCCAGGCAGTCCATTACCCCAATGGCGCGGGCGTTTTGCTGGATCTGGGGCACGGAATCGAGCGCGCTCAGCACCAAATCGGTGTAGATGCGCTGCTCGATGACGAACAATTGCTCCTCGGCGTGGAGGATTCTTTCCTCGTAGGTTTTCAGCTCTTCGGTCACGTAGCGCTCGGCGTTCACCAGCGTTTGCTTGCGAATCCAGGCCGCGGGCACCTTGTCTTTGTGGGCGTTGGTCACTTCCAAGTAGTAGCCAAACACTTTGTTGTACGCCACTTTCAGCGACGAGATGCCCGTGTTGCGCTGCTCGCGGCTTTGCAATTGCAACAGGTAGTCTTTGCCCGAAAACGCCAGCCCGCGCAGCTCGTCCAGCTCCGGGTCCACGCCGTCGTTTAGCACGCCGCCCTGGTTGGTGAGCAGGGGCGCGTCGGGCTTGATTTTGGCCTGGATTTCGCGGCGCAGGGCCAGGCAGGGGTTGAGCTGGTCGGCCAGCTTTTCGAGGGCCCGCACGCCGGACGCGGCCAGCCGCGCGCGCATGGGCTCCACCGCTTCCAGGGCCCGGGCGAGTTGCAGCAGCTCGCGCGGGTTCACGCGCCGCACGGCCACTTTGCTGATGAGCCGCTCCAAGTCGTTGATTTGGCGCAGGTGCTGCGTCAGGTCGGCCAGCAATTCTTCGTCGGCCACCAGGGCCCCCACGGTGTCGAGGCGGCGCTGGATCTGGCCCACTTCCTTCAGCGGCAGCACCACCCACTTGCGCAGCAGCCGGGCCCCCATCGGCGTCAGGGTCTGGTCGAGGATGTCAATCAGCGGCACGCCGCCCGGGTGCTGGGCCTGGATCAGCTCCAGGTTGCGCACCGTGAAGCGGTCGAGCCACACGTACTTGTCCTCTTCCAGGCGGCCCAGGCTGGCGATGTGGCTGAGGTTGGCGTGCTTGGTTTCGGCCAGGTAGTGCAGGATGCAGCCGGCGGCAATAACGCCCTCCTTGAGGTTATCCACCCCGAAGCCCTTGAGCGAGGTGGTGCGGAAGTGGCGCGTGAGCGTGTCGTGGGCGTAATCGGGCCCGAACACCCACTCGTCGAGCGCGTAGGTGCAGAAATCGGGGCCGAAGTGCCGTTCAAAATCGCCCCGGCTTTTTTTGCAGAACAGCACCTCGGCGGGCCCGAAGTTTTGCAGCAGCTTGCCCAGGTAGCCCACGTCGCCCTGCGCCACCAGGAACTCGCCGGTGCTGATGTCGAGGAAGGAAATACCGGCCTCGGCCTTGCCGAAGTGAATGGCGGCCAGGTAGTTGTTGGCGCGGCGCTCCAGCACGTTGTCGTGCAGGCTCACGCCGGGCGTCACCAGCTCGGTGATGCCCCGCTTCACCAGGCCCTTGGCCAGCTTGGGGTCTTCGAGCTGGTCGCAGATGGCCACGCGCTGGCCGGCGCGCACCAGCTTGGGCAGGTACGTGTCGAGCGAGTGGTGCGGGAAGCCCGCCAGCGGCACCTCGCTGGGCGTGCCGGCCCCGCGCTTGGTGAGCGTGATGTCGAGGATGCGGCTGGCCGTAACGGCGTCTTCGCCAAAGGTTTCGTAGAAATCGCCCACCCGAAACAGCAGCACCGCGCCCGGGTACTGGGTTTTGAGCTGGTAGTACTGCTTCATCAGGGGCGTGTCGATCACCGGCGCGGCGGTGAAGTGGTCGGGGCCCACGGACTTGATGACGAATTCTTTTTTGGGAGCGGACAAAGCGGAAGGAACGCGACCTTTGCAGCCCGCGTCGCAAAAAATTAAGGAGAAAACCGGCGCGGCGGGCGGCGGCGGACCCGGCCGGCACCTGGCGCGGCGGGGGCCCCGCGGGCGCTTTTCACCCACTTTAACCCCCAAAGCGAACGACAAAGTTCGCGCCCCTGCCCATGCGCAAACTCACCATGGCCGAGCTGAACCGCGTGGCGGTGGCCGACTTCAAAAGTACGCCCAAAAGCCCCGTGGTTTTGGTGCTGGACAACGTGCGCAGCCTGCACAACGTGGGGGCCGTGTTCCGCACCGCCGACGCGTTTGCGCTCGAAAAAATCTGGCTCTGCGGCATTACCGGGCGGCCCCCGCACCGCGAAATTACCAAGACGGCCCTAGGCAGCGAGGCCGCCGTGGCCTGGGAATACGCCCCCGAAACGGCCGACGCCGTGGGGGCCCTAAAAGCGGCCAGCTACCAAGTGGTGGCCGTGGAGCAAACCACGGGCAGCGTGCCGCTGCCGCAGTTTCGGCCGGCGCTGGGCCGGCCGCTGGCCCTGGTGCTGGGCAACGAGGTGTTCGGCGTGGATGACGCGGTGCTGGCCTTGTGCGACGTGGCGGTGGAAATTCCGCAGTTCGGCACCAAGCACTCGCTGAACGTGGGCGTGGCGGCCGGCGTGGTGCTGTGGGACGTACTGGTGAAGCTGGGCGTGATGGCCTAGCCCTACACGCCTTCTCCTGCCCTGCGCTATGCCTGATTTCCTTCGCCCCGACGACCAGCTGCGCGCCTTGCGCCCGCTGGTGCCCACCGAAACACCCGCCGACGCCGCCACCGATACCGTGGGCAACTTTCTGCACGCCACGCTGCGCCCTGTGCTGAAGCTGCAAAACGCGCTGCTGCTGGCCGCCGTGGCCGACTTCGTGCGCGACCACCACATTGCCCTGGCCGCCGCCGATGCCCCTACGCAGCAGCGCCTGCTCGGTGAACTGCTGGGCCGCAACACCAAGCTGCGCTACACCGTCGTCGGCCTCGCCACGGCCCTGTTCACGGCCGAGGAATACGCCTATTACCGCACCCAGCGGCCCGAGCTGAACCGCCGCCTGCTGGCCCTGGCCCAGCAGCGCGTGCTCGGCCAAGCCGCCGCCGTGGGGGCCCTGGCCGCCGCCTAAAAAAAGCGGCGGCGCCCGCTGGGGGCCCCACCGCTTTCGCCATTTCCGCAAGCCGCGCGCTACTCGTATTCTGAGTTGCGCAGCTGCACGGCGTCCGTGTTTTTGCGCATGCGCATGTTTAGCAGCTCCACCACCAGCGAGAAGAACATGGCGAAGTACACGTAGCCCTTGGGGATTTCCTGGTGGGCGGCTTCGAGCACCAGCATGGCCCCGATCATGATCAGGAACGAGAGCGCCAGCACCTTGATGCTGGGGTTGCGGTTCACAAAATCGGCCACCACGCCCGAGAAGGCTAGCATGATGCCCATGGCGCAAATCACGGCGGCAATCATCACCAGCACGTTGCTCACCAGGCCCACAGCGGTGAGAATGGAGTCGAAACTGAACACAATGTCGATGATGACGATTTGCACAATTACGCTCGCCATAGTGGCACCGGCCTTGCCCGTGCCGGCCGCGTCGTCGTCGTGGCCTTGCAGCTTTTCGTAAATCTCGACGATGCTTTTGTAGAGCAAAAACAGGCCCCCGGCCATCAAAATCAGGTCGCGGCCCGTGACGCCGAAGGGGCCCTCCACCGTTTGGATGGGCAGCGTGAAGAGCGGGGCCCGCAGGCTGACCAGCCACGAAATGCTGGTGAGCAGGCCGATGCGAAACACCAGGGCCAGCAGCAGGCCGATGGTGCGCCCGCGGGGCTGCCGCTCGCGGGGCAGCAGGTTGACGACGATGGAAATGAAGATGATGTTGTCGATGCCCAGCACGATTTCCATGAACGTGAGGGTCAGCAGGCTAATCCAGGTTTGCAGTTGCCCAAAGGCGGAAAAATCGTACATCCTTGCTAAATGTGGAGATGAGGGAATGTGGCGGTGCGGCAAAGAGTGTGGTTGAATTCACTGGCCGTTTCCCCTTTTTTGCACCGAATAACTTCCACCTTCGGTCAGGATTTCATGTTCACGAACTGCAGCGGCAGGCCGATGTCGGCGCGGCGCAATACGGCGATGGCGGCTTGCAGGTCGTCGATTTTTTTGGCCGTCACGCGCACTTGGTCGTCCTGCATCTGGGCCTCCACCTTCACCTTGGCGTCCTTGATGGCCTTGATGATTTTGCGGCCGAAATCTTTGTCCACGCCGGCGCGCACCTTAATGGTTTTTTTGATGAGCTGGCCGCTGGGCTGCTCGTCGGCCGTGAAGTCGAGGCTCGTGCCGTCGATGCCCTGCTTCACCACGCGGCCCAGCAGGATGTCTTCGAGGGCCTTCACGCGCATGGAGTTTTCCGACGACAGCAGGATGGTGTTTTCTTTCTTGTTGAGCTCGATGCCGCCTTTGGTGTCGCGCAGGTCGTAGCGGGTCAGGAGTTCTTTTTGGGCCGTGTTCACCGCATTTTCGAGGGTTTGCGGGTCCACTTTGCTCACAATGTCGAAGGATGCCATGTCGAAAGGTTGGTTGAAGTACAGGTGAAGGCCCCGGGCGGGGCGTGAAGATAGCCGGGGCCCGGGTGCATCTTTGCGCCCCGCCCCGGGGCCCCGGCCGGCTAAAACGGCCTTGTAGTACGCGCCGGGCCGCCGGGCGTTGCCCGGGCCGCCGGGGGCCGGGCGTTTGTTTTTTCGCCTTCCCGCCATGCCCTCCCTCCCCGACTTGGCCGCCATGGTGGCCGTCTACAACCAAATCAACCACTACGGCCGCGCCAACGGCATGGCGCTGGCCGTACCGGGCCCCGGCCAGGCCGACTACCGGATGCGCGTGCGCCCCGAGCACCTGTCGTCGCCCAACACCTGCCACGGCGGTGTGCTGGCCGGCCTTATGGACGCGGCCCTCGGGGCGGCGGCCCTCACGCTGGCCTTCACCACCCAGGAGCTGGTGGCCACCGTCGAGTTCAAGATGAACTACCTGCACCCCGTGCACCTGCACGACGAGCTGCGCGCCGAGGGCCGCGTGGAGCACAGCGGCCAACGCCTGCTGGTGAGCAGCTGCGTGGTGTACCGGGTGATGGACGGGGGCCCCGACGTGGCCGTGGCCCGCGGCCTGGGCACCTTCAACCGCTACCCGGCCGACAAGCGCGACTTCGCGCACCTGCTGCGGGGCCCCCAGTCCGACCACCTGCGGTAGCCCGCGCCGGGGCCCAAAAAAAGCGCCGTGGGGGCCCCGCGGCGCTTTTTCATGGTTTGCTTCTTGTGGCGCGGCGGCGGGCTTTACAGCTCGACGGGCACCGTGCGCAGGTCAGGCTCGGGCTCGTAGTCGTCGGTTTCGCTGAGCTGGGGGGCGGCCACTTTGCGCACGTTGCGGGCGCAGTCCTCGTCGCGGTGGTTGCGGCCCACCGTGAACTCCACCCAGTCGCCCTCGCGCAGGTCGTTGAAGTCGCCCTCCGTAAGGTCGGCGTAGCTGAAAAACAAGTTGTTGGGCGGCATCACCACGAAGCCGAACCCGTTTTTCAGGTTCTTGATGGTGCTCATGCCGGTGGTGCCCACGGGGCCTGCGGCGGTGGGGCCGTTGGGGCGGGCGGGCTTGGGGGCGGCCGGGGCGGCGGCCATGGTGCTGGGCGCAAAGGCGGCCGGCTCCGACTGGCTCACGAACAGGGCCTCCACCACTTCGTCCTGGGCCGTCAGGCCGCGGTCGATCACGGCGTGCATGGCCACGGGGTAGGTCACCTGCTCCAGTAGCTGCTGCGAGGCGCGGGTCACGCGGGTTTCGCCCTTGAAGTCTTCGTACTTGAAGTCCCAGTTCAGCAGCATCACGCGGGTGCCCACGGTGTTGAGCTTGCGGATGAGGGGCACGTAGTCCGAGTCGCCGGCGATGAGCACCACCACGTCGAGGGTTTTGTGCAAGGCCAGCTCCAGGGCCTCCAGCGAGAGCCACACGTCGATGCCTTTCTCTTGCAAGCGGCCGTCGCGGGTTTTCAGGGGCATGTAGTGGGTGCTCACGCCCAGGTTCATCAAAATATCGTCGAGCAAGCGGTCGTGAAACAGGCGGTCCTTGTCGCGGGCCTCGGTGGCCGAGAGGCGGCCCCGGAAAAAGTGGGCGTCGGTGATTTGCGCCAGGCGCACGTCCACATCTTCTTCTTCGGCCACTTGGTGGCGAATAAACTCGTGCAGGCCCTCGAGGCTGATCCGCGCCTTCCGCTCGTGCTGGAAATAGTAATAGTCGCTGATTTTTAAAAAATAATTGCCGTCGTAAAACACGCCGACGCGAATCAGGGGGCTATTCATCTGGTTCATGCGGATGGTAAGTAAAGTAATTAGTAAATGAGAGACGTTTTAGGTGGAAGGAGGGCGGACAGAACGCCGCCACGGCGCGCCAAAGCGCAACCCGGGACGAGGCAGATCAGAAGTGAGTGGGGGAAAGCCGGCGGCCGAGAACCGGGCCGACTGGGGCCCCAGCGGGCCGTTAATTAATAATTATAGTGACTAATTAAGCGTAATCCCGGCCAGCAGAACCAATTAATAACGAAGAAATAACGTATAAATCGGCACTTGCTTTGCCCTCTCCGCACATATCCGCTGCGAAGCTAATAGCCCGTGCTGACTAATGCAACCGATTGCCGGTTTCTTTTACATCTGAAGCACATAAAATAACAGCTAAAATCCTATTTTGCCCATTATTAGCCCCAGCACCAAAAGCGCGTAGCCGGTGCAAATGCTTACTTCTAGCACGTTGCCCGTGGCCGATCCGGTGCGGATGAGGGGTATTTTGAAGGAGTAGCCCAGCAGCGGAAACAGCCAGCGCACCCCCGCCTTGGTGAGGGTATCGGCCACGAGGTGCGAGGCGTAGCCGGCGCCCGCAAACAGGGCCACACCGCGCCAGCCCAAGTGGTGCTCGGCCAGGTAGCCGAGGTAGGCCCAGAAGGTGGTGGCCCACACCGTGTGCGTCCAAGAGCGGTGGTGGGTGAAGGGCGCCAGGGCGATGAACGCGCCCAGCAGGCTCAGCCACACCTGCGCGGCGTAGAGGCCCGCCACGCCCGTGCCCAGCCCGGTGAAGAGCAGCGCCAGCCGCCGCGCCGAGCCACCCTGCAGGCTCGCCCCCAGCAAGCCAAAGCCCAGGGCAATCAGGTAGTAGAGCCGCTGCCCGCCGCCTATGTGCAGCTGCAAGTAGCTGTAGGCCCCGATGCCCAGCCCCGCCGCCACAAAAGCCCAGCGCACGTAGTGCTGCGCAAAGCCCAGGCGCTGGCTCAGGCGGCTTTCGGGGTGGTCGAGGTCGGGGGCCAGGGACGAGAAGCCGGCTAGGGCAATGCCGGGCAGCGAGGCCGGCACGCCCTTTACCAGCCCCGCAATGGCCACGCCCGTGATGAGGCCAATGGCCAGGTGAGAGGATCCGCGCACTAAAAATTGAATAGCAACAAAAGGGCTGCAAAGCTACGCGGCCCGCCCGCCCGGGGGCCCGGAAACCTTCGCCGGGCCCCGGGTGTATTGGAGGGGCCAGCCCGGCCGGAGTTTGCTCCGGCCGGGCTGCGGCACGTGTTTCCGCCTAGCCCCGCCCGTTGTGCAAGTAGTTGATTTTCTGCGCTTATACCGCCTTTCACCCGAGATACAAACTTTGGCCGCTCGCCTGCGCGAGGCCGCCAAGCCGGGCCCCGGCGGCGTGCGCCTGCACCTGCGCGGCCTGGTGGGCAGCCAAGACGCGGTGGTGGCCGCCGCGGCCGCCAACCCCCAGCACGCCCACGTGTTCGTGCTGCACGACAAGGAGGAAGCCGCTTATTTCCTGGCCGATTTGCAGCACTTGCTGCCCGAAGGCAGCGAGGCCCTGCTGTTTCCCAGCTCGTACAAGCGGCCCTACCAGTTCGACGAAACCGAGAACGCCAACGTGCTGATGCGCGCCGAGGCCCTGAACCGCCTCAACACGGTGCGCGGCGGCGCGGCGGGCCAGGGCGTGTTCGTTGCCACGTACCCGGAGGCCCTGACGGAGAAAGTCATCAACCGCCAGAGCTTGGTGCAGCACACGTTCACGGCCAAAACGGGCGACAAGCTGGACGTAAATTTCCTGGGCGAGCTGCTGGGCGAGTACGACTTTGAGAAGACGGATTTTGTGTACGAAGCGGGCCAATACGCCGTGCGCGGCGGCATCGTGGACGTGTTCAGCTACGCCAACGAGTTGCCGTTTCGCCTCGAACTGTTCGGCGACGAGATTGAGAGCATCCGCACGTTCAACCCCGAAACGCAGCTGTCGGTGGAGCCGCGGCCGCAGGTGAGCATTATCCCCAATGTGCAAACCAAATTATTGCAGGAAAAACGCGAAGCGTTCTTCGATTTCCTGCCCCACACGGCTTGCCTGTGGCTGAAAGACGTGCGCCAGACGCTGGACGTGGTGGCGGACCTGTTCGAAAAAGCGGAGGAGAATTTCCAGCGGATGCTGGGCGAGGGCGGCGGGATGCAAATCGTGAGCAAGCCGGCCGATTTGTTTGAATCGGGCAAAAACTTCAAGAAATCGCTCGACGAGTTTGCAGTGGTAGAATTCGGCAAGCGGTTCCATTTCAAGAACGCCGACGCGTTTCAGTTTGCGGCCAAGCCGCAGCCGAGCTTCAACAAGGAATTCCCGCGGATGGCGAAGAACCTGCGCGAAAACCAGGTGCGCGACTTCACCACGATCATCGCCGCCGACACGGTGCGGCAGGCCGACCGGCTGCGCACCATTTTCGACGAGATTGACAACAACGTGCAGTTCCAGCACCTGCTGCTGGCCCTGCGCGAGGGCTACGTGGACGAGCAAATGGGCCTGGCCGTGTACACCGACCACCAGCTGTTTGAGCGTTACTATAGGGCCCAGGAAGCCAAGAAGTTCTCGAAGAAAAAGGCGCTGACGCTGCGCGAGCTGAAAACCCTGCAACCCGGCGACTACGTGACGCACCAGGACTACGGCATTGCCCGGTTTGCGGGCTTGACGCAGGTGGACATCAACGGGCAAATTCAGGAAGCCATCCGGCTGGTGTACCGCGACGACGACGTGCTGACGGTGAGCATCCACGCGCTGCACAAAATTGCCAAGTACAGCGGCGCCGAGGGGGCCCCGCCCAGCATGAGCAAGCTGGGCTCGCCGGAGTGGGAGAACAAGAAGAAGGCCGTTAAGAAGAAGGTGAAGGACATCGCGGCCGACCTCATCCGGCTGTACGCCAAGCGGAAGACGGCCCCGGGCTTCGCCTTTTCGGCCGATGGGTTTATGCAGGCCGAGCTGGAATCGAGCTTCATTTACGAGGACACGCCCGACCAGGCCAAGGCCACCGAGGACGTGAAGCACGACATGCAGCAGCCCCACCCGATGGACCGCCTGGTGTGCGGCGACGTGGGCTTCGGCAAAACGGAGGTGGCGATTCGGGCGGCGTTCAAGGCCGTGGCCGACGGCAAGCAGGCGGCCGTGCTGGTGCCCACCACCATCCTGGCGATGCAGCACTACAAGACGTTTCGCGACCGGCTGGCCACGCTGCCGGTGACGGTGGAGTACGTGAACCGCTTCAAGACCACCAAGCAGATCAAGGAAACGTTGCAGCGCGTGGCGGAGGGCAAAACCGACATCCTCATCGGTACGCACCGGCTCATCAACAAAGACATTATTTTCAAGGACCTGGGGCTGCTGATTATTGACGAAGAGCAGAAGTTCGGCGTCAAGACCAAGGACAAGCTGAAGGAGCTGAAGGTGAACGTGGACACGCTCACGCTCTCGGCCACGCCGATTCCGCGCACGCTGCACTTTTCGCTGATGGGGGCCCGGGACCTGAGCGTGATTGCCACGCCGCCGCCCAACCGCCAGCCGGTGCAAACCGAGCTGCACGTGTACGACGAAATTCTGATTCGCGACGCCGTGGCGCGGGAGTTGAAGCGCGGCGGGCAGGTATTTTTCGTGCACAACCGCATCAAGGACATCGAGGAAGTGGCGGGCATGATTCTGCGCCTCGTGCCGGACGCGAAAATCACCTACGCCCACGGGCAGATGGAAGGCGACCTGCTGGAAAAGCGCATGATGAAATTCGTGGAGGGCGAATACGACGTGCTGGTGAGCACGAGCATCATCGAGAGCGGGCTCGACATTCCGAACGCCAACACCATCATCATCAACCGGGCCCACCTGGCCGGCCTGAGCGACCTGCACCAGATGCGGGGCCGCGTGGGCCGCTCCAACCGCAAGGCCTACTGCTACCTGCTGACGCCGCCCGTGGCCAACCTGCCCGCCGACGCCCGCAAGCGCCTGAGCACGCTGGAAGAGTTTTCGGACCTCGGCGCGGGCTTCAACGTGGCCATGCGCGACCTCGACATTCGCGGGGCCGGCAACCTGCTGGGCGGCGAGCAGAGCGGCTTCATCAACGACCTGGGCTACGAAACCTACCACCAGATACTGGACGAGGCGGTGCGCGAACTCAAGGAAACCGAGTTCAAAGACCTCTTTTTGGGCGACTCGAACCAACGCTTGCAGCAGGCCGCCGGGGCCCTGCACAACCACGAGTGCAGCGTGGAAACCGACCGCCAGGTGCTGATCCCCGACCGCTACGTGAGCAACGTGTCGGAACGCTTGCAGCTGTACGCCAAGCTGGACCGGGCCGAGAAGCCCGAGGCCCTGCGCAAGCTGCTGGCCAGCATGGTGGACCGTTTCGGGCCCCTGCCGGCCGAGGTGGAGCAGCTGGCCGACCTCGTGCGCCTGCGCTGGCAGGCCGGCCGCCTGGGCTTCGCCAAGCTCACGCTGAAGCGCGACACGCTGAAGGGCTACCTGCCCGCGGGCCCCGACCACCAAGCGTATTTCCAAGGCGACCAGTTCGGCGACATCCTCAACTACGTGCAAACCCACGCCCGCAGCGCCAGCATGAAGGAACGCAAAGAGCAGCTGGTGATTACGTTCGAGGAAGTGAAGTCCATCCCGCAGGCCAAAAAAGTACTGGCCGAGCTGGGCAGCGCCGAGTTGGTGGAAGCGTAAGCAAGTGCATAAGGCGCAAAATCAACGCCCTGGGGCCCCAACGCGGCGGCCAAAACGCCGTAAGCCTAGCCAAGCTTTTCGCATTTCCAATTTTCTATTTTTTTTATGAAAAAGATCCTTCTTTTGGCCGCGCTGGCCGCTGGTGCGGCCACGGCTTCGGCGCAAACGCCAGGCTCCGGCGGCCGCTCGGGCCCCAGCAACAGCAAGCCCGTGACGGGCAACCCCACCACGGCTGCGCCCAACGGCCCGGTGAACGCCGGCGTGAAGCCCGGCCAGAAAGTGAACACGGCCCCCGCCACGGGTGCCAACCGCGCCTCGCGCTCCAGCTCCACCGCCAAGGCGTCGCGCCAGGGCACGGCCACGGCCAGCGACGCCCCGCAGGCCATGGGCAAAAACGCCGCGGTGAAGCCCGGCGCGAAGAAATAACCTTCGCAACGCTTCAAAAAGGAAAGGCCCTGCGCACGTGCGCAGGGCCTTTCCTTTTTGAAGCGTTGGGCGGCGCTACTTGCCCTGCACCGTCACGGTGGCGGTGCCGCGCACGGGCTGGCCGGCGGCCGTGATGCCCTCGGCGGTGGCGCGGAACGTGCCGCTCACGTCGGCGGTGAAGAAGATGAGCGTGGCCTCGCCGGCGGCATTGGTCTGCACGATCGGGTTCCAGTAGAGGGACGTGCGGCGCGGGTCGGGGCCCGGGGCGGTGAGCGTGGGGGCCCCGTAGCGGGGCGCGTAGAACTCGCGGGCCTGGTAGTAGCCGGGCAGCTTCACGGTAGCGATGCCCGGGGCGGGGCCCTTGTCGGCGCCCCGGTACTTGGGGTCGGCGCGCTTGGTGTAGATGGCGATGACGCCGCCGCTGCCGCCAAAGATGGCCGCTTCGTTGCCCTTGAACACTTCCACCGACTGAATGTCGCTCGACACCAAGGTGTTGATAACGTCGGCGTCCACCCGCGCGCCGTCGAGGATGAACTGCGGCGTGCCCTGGTTGCGGATTTGGATTTGCATGTTGGGCGGGCTGCCGCTGATGGTGAGGCCGGCCACGCGCCCTTGCAGCACCTGGAAGACGCTCAGGCCCGACTGCGCCGCCGGCGTGCCGGCAAAGTCAACCACCGTGCCGCCCGTGGCCCCGTAGAGGCGGCGCGGGTCGTCGGGCGGCACGGCCACGCGCTTGGCCGTCACGGCCACGTTGTCGAGCAGGATGTTGCGGGCCACCATGCCGGCGGGGTGCCGCGCGGGGTCCATCTCGTGCTCGTCGGCCTGCTGCTGGCGGCTGCGCTTCACGTAATCGGCCACGGCCCCGGGCGGCGTGGGCAGCGGCGGCAGCCGCAGGTTTTCCACCGACGGGCCGGCGTCGGGCCGGATGACGACGTTGGAGCCGCCCTGCGCACGCCGGGCCTGCAGCGTCACGACGGCCGTGTCGCGCCCATCAAAGCCCACGAAGCGGAAGCGGCCGGCGGCGTTGGTGACGCCCGTGGTGACCTGCCGGATGGGCCGGGTTTCGACGAACGTGAGCTGGCTATTGGGGATGGGGCGGTAGCCGTGCTCGCTCAGCACTTGCCCGCCCAGCGCCAGGGCCTGGTCGGCGGGGTACTCGATGTAGACGGGCTGGCCGCTCACCACGTTTTTCCACACGAAGCGCCGCCAGCCCTGCGTCAGCAGCAGGTCGTCGAGGGCGCGGGCGGTTTCGGCGGTGGGGTTTTGGAAGTAGTAGCCGGGGCCCTCCACGTAGCCCGCCAGGTCGGAGGTCAGCAGCAAGTGCGAGGCGATGGTTTCGGCGGTGGGGTCGAGGCTGGCCAGGGCCGTTTCCACCACCGACACCGATAGCCGGGTGGCGGCCAAGGGCTGGCCGGCGGCGTCGGCCACGCGCACCTTCACCTGCACCGGGGCCCGCAGGCCGTAGGGGCTGGCTTTGTCGGGGGTGAGGGCGACGGGCAGCGTGGCCGGCCCGTTTTGTACGAAGGCCAGGCGCTCGGCCTGCGGCGTGCCCTGCGCGTCCACCAGCGTGAGGTGCAAAATGCCGCTCGGGTAGCGCGCCTTCGACACCTTCCAGGTGGCGGGGGCCGCGCCGATGGGGCGCGGCGCCATGTACACCAGGAAGCCGCGCACCTCCGTCAGCAGCATCGCCGGGCCGGGGGCGGGGGCCCCGGCGGGGCCCTGGTAGCGGGCTTCCACGGCGTAGTCGGCGCCGGCGTCGGTCACGCGCAGGGCGTAGCCGCTGGCTTGCACGGCGGGCAGGGCGTAGTCGGCGGTGCCGCCGCCGGGCAGGGCCACGCGGGCGCGGTAGTGCTGCCCGGCGGCGGGCGTGAAGGCAAAGTGCCCCATGCCCAGGTGGGCGGTGGCAAAATTGGGCACTATGGCCGCGTTGCGGTCGTCGAAAACTTGGGCTTTGATGTCCACACCGCGGCCGTTGGCGTCCACGGCTTTGCAGGCCACCACGGCGGGCAGGCCGGCCACCAGGTTGCCGCCTTCGGGAAAGAACTGCACGTCGGGCCGGCCCGCGGGCACGGCGGGGGCCCCGGCGGCGGGCCGGCGCACGGCGGGCGGCGGCGGGGCGTTGGCGGTGTAGGGCGAGGCGGCCCACACCTGCAGGCGGCGGCTGAACACGAAGTCGTCGCCAGCGTTGCGCATCCAGTTGGTGTAGGCGCGCAGCTGGTAGGTGCCGGCGGCCAGCGTGTCGGCCACGTCGAGGTCGCCGTAGGCGCGGCCGCCTTGCAGGCGCAGGGTGCGCTGGGCCACGATTTTTTGCTCAGGCGACACCAAATCGACGTACAGCACCTTGCTCAGCGAGTCGGCTTGGTGGCGCAGGCCGTCCACCACGTAGGCGCTGAACCAGATGGTTTCGCCGGTGGCGTACACCGGTTTGTCGAGGTGGAGGTAGGCTTTTTCGGGCAGCACAGCGGCGTAGTACTCGCTCACCTGGCGGGCCAGCCGCTGCAGGATGCTCTCGTCGACCGGGCGGGGCCGGGCGGCCCCCAGCACCAGCAGGCCGCCCCCCGCGAGCAGCCCCAGTGCCCTATTCCGTGAAAAATATGCGTTCATGCAGGAAAGCTAGCAAGGAATCGGGGCGCTGGCCCCGCGCCAGGGCCCCGGCCAAGCGACGGCGGAGTGAAGGCCCCGCCCCCAAGCCCCGGGGCCCCGAACGCCAAACGGGCCCCGCCAACGTTGGCGGGGCCCGTTTTTTGGGGCGGTGCGAAAGCCAGGCGGGCGGGCTAGTCGCAGCCGTCGGGGCCGCAGGCGGGGCCATCGGCCTGGCCGGCCACGGCCACCAGCTGGGGCTTGGCGGCCTGCGCCTCGTCCCACACCTTGCCCAATACTTCGGCAAACAGCTCGGCCGGCTGGGCCCCCGACACGGCGTACTTGTCTTCGAACACGAAGAACGGCACGCCGCGCACCCCGATTTGCTGGGCCTGGTACTCGTCGTAGCGCACGGCTTCGGCGTAGGTGCCGGCCGCCAGCGCCTGGCGGATTTCGGCGGCGTCGAGGCCCACTTCCACGCCCAGCGCGGCCAGGGTGTCCACGTCGTTCAGGTCGCGGGCCTCGGTGTAGTAAGCGGCAAACAGGCGCTCCTTGGTGGCATCTTGCACGCCGTGGTGGGCCCCCAGGTGGACGAGCTGGTGGGCCAAAAACGTGTTGGCGGGCACAACGCGGTCGAAGTCGAAGTCCAGCCCCACTTCTTGGGCCACGCCAACCAACTGGTCGCTCATGCGGCGGCCTTCGGCGGGCGACACGCCCTTTTTGGCGGCCAGCGACTCGTGGATGTTTTGGCCGGGAATGGGCTGGAAGTCCGGCGTCAGCTCGAAGCTGCGCCACACCACTTCCACCGCCCCGGGGCAGCCAAATTGCCGGAGGCCGTCCTCGAACCGACGCTTGCCGATGTAGCAAAACGGGCACACCACGTCGGACCAGATTTCAACTTTCATCAGAAAATTTGTTTACAGGGTTGAGAAAAACCGGCGGCGCGGGGCCCCGCGGCGGTTCATTGGCCGACAACAAGCGGCGGGGGCCCGAATGTTCACGCCAGCTTGCCCGGGCCGGCGGCGGGCATTTCCTTTGCGCCATGCCCGCGCCCCTTGCTTTTCGCGCCGTGCTGGCGGCCGGGGGCCCCAGCTTCATGCCCACCCAGGTGGTGGCGGTGCCGGCGGCGGCGCTGGCGGCGCTGGGCCCCGGCACCAAGCGCGTGGTGTGCACCATTGGCGGGCACGCCGAGCGCCTGGGCCTGCTGCCGCAGCCGGGCGGCGGCCGCTACCTGCTGCTGCGCAAGGCCTTGTGCCAGCGCCTGGGCCTGGCCGTTGGGCAGGAAATCGACGTGGCCCTGGCGCCCGACCCAAACCCCGATTTTATCGACCTGCCCGACGAGCTGGCCGAGGCCCTGGCGGCCTGGCCCGCTGCCGCAACCGCTTTCCACGCCCACAGCGGCTCGCGCAAGCGCGCCATGGCCCGCCACGTGGCCGAGGCCAAAACCGCCGAAACCCGCGCCCGCCGCGCCGTGCAACTGGCCGAGCGCCTGGCCCGCGGCGCCCACCCGTTCCGGGCCGGCTAGCGTCCTGCTTGCGCACGCAAGCGGCAACGTTTTGGGCCGGCGGTGGGTAAATGACTCGGGGCCCTGGGCCTTTTCGCTTGGCTATTAACCACTTTTCTCTATGGAATTTCAAGAATTGGGCACCTCCGGCGTGGCCGTTTCGCGCATCACGTTTGGCAGCTGGGCAGCCGGCGGCTGGATGTGGGGCGGCACTGAGCAGAACGACGCCGTGGGCGCCATCCACGCCAGCTACGAGCTGGGCGTGACCAGCATCGACACGGCCCCCATCTACGGGCAGGGCCTGAGCGAGCAGATTGTGGGCGAGGCCATCAAAAGCCTGCCGCGCGACAAGGTGCAGGTGCTCACCAAGTTCGGCATGCGCTGGGACCTGGACAAGGGCGACTTCGGCTTTAAGTCGAAGAACAACGAGGGCCAGGACATCGACGTGTACAAGTATGCCGGCCGCGACAGCATCATCAAGGAGTGCGAGGACAGCCTCCGGCGCCTGGGCACCGACTACATCGACCTCTACCAGCAGCACTGGCCCGACGTGACCACGCCGATTGACGAGACGATGGAAGCCATGCAGCGCCTCATCGAGCAGGGCAAGGTGCGCGCCGCGGGCGTGAGCAACTACTCGGTGGCGCAGATGGAAGCGGCCGAGAAAACCATTGCCCTGGCTGCCAACCAGGTGCCGTACAGCATGTTGCGCCGCGACATCGAGCAAGACGTGGTGCCGTATTGCGAGGCTCACCACAAAGGCATCCTGGTGTACAGCCCGCTGCAGCTGGGCCTGCTGACGGGCAAAATGAAGCCCGGCCAGCACTTCGACGACGGCGACCTGCGCAACGGCAACAAAATGTTTCAGCCCGAAAACGTGGCGCGGGTGAACGAGTTCCTGAACAAGATCCGGCCCCTGGCCGAAACCAAAGGCGCCACCCTCGGCCAGCTCGTGCTGCGCTGGACGCTGGCGCAGCCCGGCATCACAGTGGCGCTGGTGGGGGCCCGCAACCCCGAGCAAGCCGTGCAAAACGCCCGGGCCGTCGACGTGCGGCTCTCGTTCGAGGAAGTGGACTTCATCAACAAGCAGCTGCAAGCCCTGGCGCCGGCCGCGGCCGCCGCCTAGGGCCCCGGGCGGCCAACTTTTTGCCGGCGGCCCGGGGGCCCCCGGGGAGCAGCCCGAACGACGGGTGGGCGGTTGAGACGCCGAAACTTCAGAAGGCGCTGCTAGTTTTGGCAGCGCTTTTTTTGTGCCCATGCCCCTGCCCTACCGCCGCCTCGTCGTCAAAATCGGTTCCAACGTCCTCACCCAGCCCAACGGCCTGCCCGACCTGGCCCGCCTCACCGAGCTGGTGGCGCAGGTGGCCGCGCTGCACGCGCAGGGCCTGGAAATCATCGTGGTGTCGTCGGGGGCCGTGGCGGCGGGGCGCAGCCTGCTCACCTTGCCGCCCAAAACCGACGCCGTGCGCAGCCGCCAGGTGCTGGCCGCCCTGGGCCAGGTGAAGCTGCTGGGCCTGTACGCCGAGCGCCTGGCTGCCCACGGCTTGCTGGGGGCCCAGGTGCTGGTGACGAAGGAAGACTTCCGCGACCGCCAGCACTACCAGAACATGCAAAACTGCTTCCTGGAGCTGCTCCAGCAGCAGGTGGTGCCCATCGTGAACGAGAACGACGTGGTGGCCGTCACAGAGCTGATGTTCACCGACAACGACGAGCTGGCCGGCCTCATTGCCGCGCAGCTCAACGCCGACGCGCTCATCATCCTCAGCAACGTGGACGGCATTTTTGACGGCGACCCGGCGGCCCCCGGCTCGCAGGTCATCCGCGAGATTGCGCCGGGGGCCACGGGCTTCGCCGATTTCGTGACCACGCAGCGCTCGCAGTTTGGGCGCGGCGGCATGCTCACCAAGTGCCACATGGCGCACAAGGTGGCCAAGCTGGGCATCAGCGTGCACATCGCCAACGGCCGCACCGCCGGCATCCTGCCCGCCGTGCTGGCCGAAACCGCCGTCAACACCTGGTTCCGGCCGGGCAAAACGGCCTCGGGCAAGAAGAAGTGGCTGGCCCACGCCCAGGCTGCCGCCCAGGCCGTGGTGCGCGTGAACGCCGGGGCCCGCGCCGCCCTCACCGCGCCCGGCCACGCCAGCAGCCTGCTGCCGGTGGGCGTGGTGGCCATCGAAGGCACGTTCCAAAAGGGCGACATCGTGCGGCTGACCGACGACGCCACCGGCCAGCCCTTCGCCCTGGGCATTGCCGAGTACGGCGCCGACCGGGCCCTGGAGTGGTTGGGCCAGCAGCACCAGCGCGCCCTGGTGCACTACGATTACCTGTTTCTGACCACGGAAGGGTAGCCTGCGGCTGGCCGGCTTTTCGCCGGCGGCCCGCCAATCGCTGCGTCGGGTTGACGCCGTGGTGCCGTTTGGGTTGCGCTTGGGGGCCCCGGCAATTGCCGGGCCGGCGGCGAAAAGCCGGCCGCCCGGGTCGTTCTTTGCGGGGCCTTTGCCCCGCTGCCCATGATTGCCACCGCCACCGATTACGCCGCCCTTTTTGCCGCCACCCAGCAGGCCAGCTACGCGCTGGGGGCCCTGGCGCCCACCGCCACCGATGCGCTGCTGCGCGAATTGGCCGCCGCCGTGCGCGCCGAGACGCCGTTTTTGCTGGCCGAAAACGCCCGCGACCTGGCCCGCATGCCCGCGGCCGACCCGCGCCACGACCGCCTGCGCCTCACCGCCGAGCGCCTGGCCGGCATCGCCACTGATTTAGAAAACGTGGCTGGCCTGCCCTCGCCGCTGGGCCAGGCCCTCAGCGACAAAACACTGCCCAACGGCTTGCACCTGCGCAAGGTGCGTGTACCGCTGGGCGTGGTCGGCATCATTTACGAAGCGCGGCCCAACGTGACCTTCGACAGCCTGGCGCTGTGCTTGAAAACCGGCAACGCCTGCCTGCTGAAGGGCGGCTCCGACGCGGCCCACTCCAACGCGGCGGCGCTGGCCGTGGCGGGGCCCGTGCTGGCGCGCCACGGCCTGCCGCGGGCCGCGGCCACGCTGCTGCCGCCCGAGCGCGCCGCCACCGAGGCCCTGCTCGGGGCCGTGGGGCTCGTGGACGTGGTGATTCCGCGCGGCAGCCAGGGGCTGATTGACTACGTGCGGCAGCACGCCAAGGTGCCGGTCATCGAAACCGGGGCCGGCGTGGTGCACACGTATTTCGACGATAGCGGCGACTTGGCCAAGGGCGCGGCCATCGTGGCCAACGCCAAAACCCGCCGCGTGAGCGTCTGCAACTCGCTCGACTGCCTGCTTATCCACGAGCGCCGGCTGGCCGACTTGCCGGCGCTGGCAGCCCCGCTGGCCGCGGCCGGGGTGGAGGTGTTTGCCGACGCGCCGGCCCTTGCCGCGCTGGCCGGCCGCTACCCCGCCGCCCTGCTGGCCCCGGCCGACGCGGCGCATTTCGGCACCGAGTTTTTATCGCTGCGCCTGGCCATCAAAACCGTGCCCGACCTGGCGGGGGCCCTGGCCCACATTGCCCGGTACGGCTCGCGCCACAGCGAAGCCATCATTTCGGAAACGCCGGCCCACATCGACACGTTTTTGCAGCGCGTGGACGCGGCCGCGGTATACGCCAACGCCTCCACGGCCTTCACAGACGGGGCCCAGTTTGGGCTGGGGGCCGAAATCGGCATCAGCACCCAGAAGCTGCACGCCCGGGGCCCCATGGGCCTGGAAGAACTGACGAGCTACAAGTGGCTGGTGCGCGGCGACGGGCAGGTGCGCCAGGGCTAACACGGCCCCAACCTACGGCATCAGCTTGATGGTCACCACTTTGCCGTCGGCATCGGCCAGGAACTTGCACTCCTCGAAGTTGGGGGCCGAAAGCTTGGGGCGCACGTTGTTGGAAAACGCGTAGGGCTCGGTGGGGATGCCCAGCAGGTTCTTGTCGAGCTTGTCGTTGTTGTTCACGTCCTGGGTGAGGGCCACGGCCCACTCGCCCTTGGCCAGGGCCACGGGCACCGAGATTTCGTGCTGGCCGTTGGGCTTCACTTCCAGCCGAAGCGCTTGCTGGCCGTGCTTGAGGAACGTTTCGGGGCTGTGGTAGAAATTTAGCCGCACCACCGACTCGGTGGAGGCCAGCCCGGTTACCACCACCGTGACCGCCGCGGTGGCGGGGCCCGGCGCGGCGGCCGGGCCGGCGGCGCTGGCTACGCAATTGCTGCCAACTAAGAGCGAGAAAAACAGTAAAGCTTTCATAGCAAGCACAATTAATCAGCGTGGTGCGGCTGTAACGCCGTTTGGTGCCGAAAGAGTTCGGGCCCGGGGCCGCCAAGCCGCGCCCTTTGGCGATCTTTACGGCATGGACGGATTAACGAAAATTGACGATTTGGGCCAGCCGCGGGTGGTCATTGTGGGCGGCGGCTTTGGGGGGCTGGCGCTGGCGCAGTCTTTGGCCAAGGTGCCGGTGCAGGTGGTGCTCATCGACAAGCAGAACTACCACGCCTTCCAGCCGCTGCTCTACCAGGTGGCCACGGCCGGGCTGGCGGCCGACAACATCGTGGCCCCGTTCCGCAAGGCGCTGGGCAAGCAAAAGAACTTCTACTTCCGCCTGGCCGAAGTGCAGTCCATCGACGCCACGGCCCAGGTGGTGGAAACGACCATCGGCCTGCTGCGCTACGACTACCTGGTGCTGGCCACCGGGGCCACCAGCAACTTCTTCGGCGACGCGCTGATGCAGAAGAACGCCGTGACGCTGAAGAGCGTGAGCGACGCCCTGGAAATGCGCAACACGCTGCTGGCCAACTTCGAACAAGCCCTGCAGCTCGGCGACCGGGAACAGCTCAACAGCTTGCTCGACTTCGTGATTGTGGGCGGGGGCCCCACGGGCGTGGAAATGGCCGGGGCCCTGAGCGAGCTGCGCGACCACGTGTTTCCGCAGGACTACCGCGAGCTGGACCTCAAGCAGATGGACATCCACCTGGTGCAAAGCGGGCCGGTGCTGCTCAAGGGCATGTCGGCCGAAGCCTCGGCGCAGTCGCTGGCCGACCTGCGGGCCATGGGCGTGCAGGTGTGGCTCGACGCGCGGGTGAAGTCGTACGACGGCTACACGGCCACGCTCAGCACCGGGCAAAAGCTCATCACCCGCACGCTCATTTGGGCGGCGGGCGTAACGGGGGCCCCCGTGGCCGGCCTGGGCCCCGCGTGCCAGGGCCCCGGCAACCGCTACCTGGTGGACGAGAACAACCGCGTGGTGGGCTACGACAACGTCTTCGCCCTCGGCGACATTGCCCTGATGAAAATCCCCGCCTACCCCGACGGCCACCCCCAGGTGGCGCAGCCCGCCTTGCAGCAGGGCCGCCTGCTGGGCCGCAACTTGGCCCGCCTGCTGGGCGGCGACCTCATGCAGCCTTTCGAGTACAGCGACAAGGGCAGCATGGCCACCATTGGCCGCAACCGGGCCGTGGCCGACATTAGGCTTTTCGGCCGCGAATACCACTTGAGCGGGTTCTTGGCGTGGCTGGCCTGGAGCCTGGTGCACGTGCTGGCCCTGGTGGGCTACCGCAGCCGCATCGCGGTGCTCTTCACCTGGGCCTGGACGTACTGGAGCCGCGACAAGGGCCTGCGCTACATCATCGGCCGCATCAAGCCCCTGCTGGGGCCGGCCGCCGACGCGCCCGCAGGCAAGGCCATTGTCTAAAAACGGTTTTCCTTTTTAACGCGCCAGCTGTATCTTTTACCGTCTATTTGAGCCACTTACCTAAATCCCACCCTGACCAATGGCGGATGATTACCGCGTCCGTCTCAGATTAAATTAAATCATGGTTTATTCTATTGATTCGGCGGCGGCGCGGCGCAGCAACGCCACTGTAACCGGTGCGGGCCCCGGGGCCCCGGCCATTATTTTTTTGCACGGCCTGGGGGCCGACCAAGGCTCGTGGCGCCTGCTGGCCCCGGCGTTTGAGGAACGCTACCAAGTGGTGCGCCTCGACCTGGTGGGGGCCGGGCAATCGGACCCCGCCGCCTACGACCGGGTGCGCCACGGCTCGCTGCAAGGCCACGCCGACGACCTGCTGGACGTGCTGCGCGAACTGGACCTGCACGACGTGGTGTTCGTGGGCCACTCCGTCAGTTCGATGATCGGCGTGCTGGCGGCCATCAAGGAACCGGCGCGGTTCTCGCGGCTGGTGCTGCTGGCCCCCTCGCCGCGCTTCGTGAGCGCCGACGGCTACGCCGGGGCCTTCGCCCAAACCGACATGAACGAGCTGCTGGCGGCCATGGACGGCAATTACCCCGGCTGGGTGGGCGGCGTGGCCCCGCTGATGGTGGGCCGCGAACAGCCCGAGCTGCTTACCGAGCTAACCAACAGCTTCCTGCAAACCAACCCCGAGGTGGCCCGGCACTTCGCCCGCGTCACTTTCCTCTGCGACCACCGCCTCGACCTGCCCTTCCTGGCCACGCCCACCCTCATTTTGCAGTGCGCCCACGACGTGATTGCGCCCCTGGCCGTGGGCCACTACCTGCACGAGCAGCTGGCCGACAGCCAGTTGCGCATCATCGACACGCCCGGCCACTGCGCCCACCTCACGGCCCCGGCCGATACGCTGGCCGCCATCCGGCGCTTTTTACCCGCCGGGGCCATGGTGGCCGCTTAGCCCGTTGCGCCGCCCGCGGGGGCCCTGCCGGCGCCGCCAACCAGTTTTAGGAACCGGTCGGCGGCGTTTCTGCGTAAAATTACGCCTATGAAAGACCTGCTGTCCGCCCCCGCCGACTACTACCTCGAAGGCCGCGTGTGGGTGCAGGGCCCCCACGACCGTTTCCTCGGCATTGGCCGGCTCGAACTGCTGGCCCAGATCCAGGCCACGGGCTCTATTTCGCAGGCGGCGGCGGCCATGGGCATGTCCTACAAGCGCGCCTGGGACCTGGTGCACTCCATGAACACCCAGGCCCGCGCGCCGCTGGTGGCCACCCAAACCGGTGGCAAGAGCGGCGGCGGGGCCCTGCTCACCCCCGCCGGGGCCCGGGCCGTGGCCGACTTCCAGGCCGTGCAACTGCGCTTCCGCGCTTTTCTGGCCGAAGAAACCCGGCGGCTAGCCGAGTAAGCTGCGGCGGGGCAGCACAAGCCCGGGCGAGCCACCAATTGCCTGCTGGCGGCCCACCAATCGTTGCCCCCTTCGGGTTATTTCCCGGGGCCCCCGGGCCTGCGCACCACCGGCGGCGGCAAACAACTATTTGCGCCAATCGTTATGTTTGTAGAAACATATCCCCTCGGAATAGTCCTTCACCGACTTGTATGGCGCATAAATTACGCTCGTTGCGGGGCGCAGCGGCCGCGGCCGTTGCCTTCGAACTTCTTCTCCCACACGCCGCCACGGCCCAGGGGGCCCCGCGCCGCGCCGCCCAGCGCGACACCTCGAAGGTGGACCTGGGCGAGGTGGTGGTGGCCGCCTCGCGGGTGGAGGAAAGCATTTTGCAGTCGCCGGTAACGGTGGAAAAAATCAACCCGCGGGCCCTGCGGCTCACGCCGGCCCCGTCGTTTTTCGACGCCATCGAGTACCTCAAGGGCGTGCAGGTGATTACGCCCAGCCTGGGTTTTAAGGTCATCAACGCCCGGGGCTTCACCAACACCACCAACGTGCGCTTCGCCCAGCTCGTGGACGGCATCGACAACCAGGCGCCGCACATCGGGGGGCCCATCGGCAACGTGCTGGGGCCCAGCGACCTGGATATTTTGTCGGTGGAAGTGGTGCCGGGCACGGCCTCCGCGCTGTACGGGCTGAACGCCATCAACGGACTGGCCAACTTCAGCACCCGCAACCCGTTCCGCTTCGAGGGGCTGAGCGTGCTGCAGAAAACGGGCCTCAACCACGTGAACGACCCCAACGTGGGGGCCCAGGCCTACTCGGAAACCAGCGTGCGGTTTGCCAAGGCGCTGTCGGACCGGTGGGCCTTCAAAATCAACGGCACTTACCTGCGCGGCTACGACTGGATTGCCAACGACCAGACCGACATCAACCCCAACGGCAACGCCACCACCGGCCTGTTCGGGGCCGACAACCCGGCCCAGGACCAGGTGAACCGCTACGGCAACGAGTCGTCGGACCGCAGCACGCTCACGCTCGGCGGCAAGCAGTACGCGGTGGCGCGCACCGGCTACAACGAAAAGGACGTGACCAGCTACGACCTGCGCACGCTGAAGGGCGACGTGGCCATCCACCGCAAGCTGGGCACCGAATCGGAGCTGAGCTACACCTACCGGGTGGCCAGCTTCGACAACGTGTACCAGCGCTCGAACCGCTTCCGCCTGCAAGGCTACCTCTTGCAGCAGCACGCCTTGCAGCTGACGGGCCCCGTGGTGCAAGCCCGCGCCTACTTCACGCAAGAAACCACCGGCCAGAGCTACAACCTGCGCTCGGCGGCCGAAAACGTGGACCGCAGCTTCAAGCCCGACGCCACCTGGAACCGGGACTTCACCACGGCCTGGAACGCCGCCACTGCCGGCGGCCAAACCGTGGCCCAGGCCCTGGCCACCGCCCGCACCGCCGCCGACGCCGGCCGCTACCAGCCCGGCACCGCGGCGTTCGACCAGAAGCTGAAGGACCTCGAAAACATCAACAACTGGGACGTGGGCGCGGCCCTGCGCGTACGCGCCAACCTGGCCCACGCCGAGGCCCAGGTGAACCTGGCCGAGGCCCTGCGGCGCAGCGGCACCGGCCTGCCCGCGGGCCTCGACCTGCTGGCCGGGGCCGACCACCGCAGCTACATCGTGGTGCCCGACGGCAACTACTTCGTGAACCCCGAGCAGGAACACGCCCCGACCGACGACCTGGTGTACAGCAAAACCGGCGGCTTCGTGCAGGCCGGGGCCCACTTGCTCGAAGACAAGCTGCGCCTGACGGCCACGCTGCGGGTGGACAAAAACGACTACTTCAACGCCAAGTTCAACCCGCGGCTCACGGCCGTTTTTTCGCCCACGCAGCGGCACAACTTCCGCCTCAGCTACCAGAGCGGCTACCGGTTCCCGAGCTTGTTTGAGGGCTTCAGCAACGTGAACAGCGGGCAGGTGAAGCGCATCGGCGGGCTGCGGGTGATGTCGGACGGCGTGTTCGAGAACAGCTACCTGCGCACGAGCATCGACGCCTTCAACGCGGCCGTGACGGCCAACGTGAACGCCAACGCCTCGGCCCAAACCACGGCCCAGAAGCGCGCCGCCGCCGTTTTGGCCAACCAGGGCACGCTCGTCAAAAACCCTTACACCTACCTCAAGCCCGAGTACATCCGCTCGCTGGAGCTGGGCTACAAGGCCGCGCTGGGCCCCGGCGGCCGCTTGCAGGCCGACGTGGACTTCTACTACAACTCGTACCGCGACTTCATTGCCCAGGTGGAAGCCTACGTGCCCCAGACCAGCGCCGGCGTGGCCCTGAACACCGGCACCGACCTCAACACCATTGCCACGGCCCTGAACACCACCACCGCGCCCGCCGGCGGCGTGCGGGGCCAGGCCCGCTACCGCCTCTGGACGAACTCGCAGAGCCAAGTGTACAACTACGGCGGCTCGCTGGGCCTGCGCTACGAGGTGGCCGGCGGCTACCTCGTGGGCGCCAACACCACCTACACCCGCCTCGACCGCACCGAGAACGGCGACGGACTGGAAGACGGCTTCAACACCCCGCGCTGGGCTTACAACCTGAGCCTGGGCAACGAGCGGGCCCTCGGCAACCTCGGCTTCGGCGTCAACTTCCACTGGCAGCAGCACTACTACTCGCAAACCTTCCTAGTGAACGGCAACGTGCCGACTTACAACTCGCTCGACGCGCAAGTGACCTACGCCGTGCCCGCGCCCAACCTGCGCTTCAAGCTGGGCGCCAGCAACGTGCTGAACAACTACTACGTGACTTACCTCGGGGGCCCCAGCGTGGGCGGCCTCTACTACCTGGCCGTGACGTACAGCGTGAAGTAGCTTGTAGTAAAACGCTCATGCTGAGCTTGTCGAAGCATCTCTACTGCTCCGTCCGGGCCGCTCAACGAAGCGGTAGAGATGCTTCGACAAGCTCAGCATGACCGTTTATTAACTCAAGACAGCTTTTCAATCACGGCGATTTTCAAACGAGAGGGGGCCCCGGGCACAGGTTAGCTGTGCGCCCGGGGCCCCCTCTCGTTTGAAAATCGCGCTACTCCGGGCAGGTGGCCGCCGGCCGGATGTGCTCTTTGCCTTTCGCCAGCGTGGGGCGCTTGGCTTTGCCCTTGGCGCCGCCGCCGCCGAAGCTGATCGTCCAGATGCTGTCGAAATCGGCGTCGGGCCAGGCCAACGGGGCCGTTATGCCCAGCTTTTTGGCGATTTTGAGGATGTTGACGTGCTCCCACACCAGCAGCACCGTGCCCCGGCTGCGCAGCAGCTTTTGGGTGAGGCCCGCCGCATCGGTGGCCGCGTAGTCGCTGTTGATGGTAAGGTTGTGGCGCACCGCGTAGGGCATCACGGTTTGCAGCATACGCACGCTGGTGGTGTCCTTGCCGTCGGTGCCGATGAGCGGCACGAAGGTGTAGTCGGGCGGGGCCGCCAGCAGCTTGTCGAGCACGGCGGGCAGGGCCAGGGCCCGGTTGAGGCCGGCACACGAAAGATTGTCGCCAGCAGCCGGTTTTTCGCCGTGCCGGACAATGACGACCCGCAACACGGGCGGCTCAGCAACGGCGAGCACCTTCGGCGCAAAGGGGCTGAGCAAGTACAATAAATACAGGCGGGCTTTGTCAATCTCAGTAAATTCGGGCATGCTGGCTGAAACGGAAAACAGGGATATTGGTAAATGAATAAGGCAAGCCTTTCAGCGCAACTTAGGGGCCCCAGCAAGTGCGGCCAGCGCTACCTTGCCGCAACGTACAGCCAAACTGACCCTATGCCCTCCCCACAAATCTTCGCTGGCTTTCTGGTGCTAATGGCCGGCTGCCAAACGCGAGAATCAGCGCCCGCAACGGCAAACCTGGGGCCCCAACCCGTTGCGCCAAAACCAGTGGCGGATACCGGCCGCGTGGCAATTTTGCCCTATGACGCGAAACGGGACCAGTACATTTTCCAGAATTCTGGAGAGGTAAAGGCTGCTTCGCTTTTTCCAGAAGAAGTTTTAAGCGTGGACTCTTTACTAACGGCGTGCATCAAGGACCACAATCAAGCGCAGGCTGTTGAGCTTGAGGACATGCGAAAAATTATGCACAAAGATTATCCCAATGTGCAGCTACACGAGGAACGCTACCTTATCAACCTAGCCAATTATAAGCGCCAATTAGTCGTGGTCACCAACAAGAGGGGCGAGAAAGTAGTGTGGGTCAACTGCTTCTGTCGTAAGGGCAACCAAGCATCCTGGCGGCACCAAATAGTTGAGGTGGACGACGGTGGAAACTGCTATTTCAACGTCAAGCTTAACTTGACTCGACGTATTTGGTACGACCTGATGGTCAACGGAGTCGCCTGATTTCCAGCAGTTCGCTTTCACTCGCTCAACACCTTTTCCGCCGCCGCGGGGGCCCGGTTGCCCAGCAGCAGCAGGCCCACGGCCACCACCACCAGGGCCCCGCCGCCGAGCATGGGCCAGCTGAGCCGCTCGCCGCCGAAGGCCCAGCCCAGGCCCACGGCCACCACCGGGTTCACGAAGGCGTAGGTGCCGGCCAGGGCCGGCGCCACGGCTTGCAGCAGCCACACGTAGGCCGTGAAGGCCACCAGCGAGCCGAACGTGACCAGGTACGCATACGCCCACCACGACTTGGCGCTGACGGCCGCCAGGTCAAGGTGCTGGGCTTCGCCGCGGGCCAGGCCCAGGGCCACCATCACCAGGCCCCCGCACAGCATTTGCATGCCGCCGGCCAGGAAGGGCGAGTCGGCCGCCCGGTGCTTTTTGCCGTAGAGCGAGCCGATGGCCCACACCAGCGCTGCCACCAGCACGCACCCGATGCCCAGGGCTTCGTGGCCGGGCTGGGCCACCGCGCTGCCCGCCCCCGCCGAGGCCCGCGCCAGCAGGTACACGCCCGCCAGGCCCAGGCCCAGCCCCAGCGCCGCCAGCGGCGTGGGCCGCCCCGACACCCCGCTGGCCCAGCCCAGCAGCGCCAGCAGCATGGGCACCGTGGCCACCAGCAGCGCCGCCAGCCCCGACGGGATGTACTGCTCGCCCACCGTCACGCCGCCGTTGCCGAAGGTGAGCAGGCACACGCCGATCAGCAGGGCCACGCCCCAGTTGCGCAGCGGCGGCCGCGGGGCCCCGCGCAGCCGCATGGTGCCGTAGAGCAGGGCCCCAGCCAGGGTGTAGCGCGTGCCCGCCATCAGCAGCGGCGGCAGGCTTTCGAGGGCGAACCGAATGCCCAAATACGTGGAGCCCCAGATGACGTACACCAGGGCAAAAGCCGTGGCCAAGGCCGCTCTGGACGGCGCGGAGGGAATAGAAACAGGCATAGAACGCGGCCACCGGCCGCCAAAAGTGAAGCCGCAAAAGTCGCGGTTTTCCCGGTTTGCGCCGCCATGGGGGCCCCGGCTACCGCTGGCTGGCCGGTCGAAAATCGGGGTTGAAGTACAGGGCCACCTGCACCGTGCGGTTGTCTTCGAACACCACTTGGTCGTCGTGGGCCACCACTTGGTTGAGGTAGCTGACCTCCACGGCCAGGGCCTTGGCGACCCGGTAGCCCAGGCCCCCGTACAGCCGGTTCTGGTTGAAGAAGCCGGGCGCGTTGGGGCCGTAGCTGACGAAAATCTCGTCCGACGCCAGCGCGTACAGGGCCCCAGGCTCGATTTTGGGCCGGGTGAGGGCGAACTTCGCCTGTAGCCGGTAGCGCGAGCGGTGCTGGAAATCGAACTGGGCCTGGCCCTCCGGCCGCAGCCAGCGCTGGTCCTGGATGTAGCGGTGGGCCAGGGCCAGGCGGCCGGCCGCCTGGTCGATTTCGACCTTCTCGTAGAGGCGCCGCTCGCCGGTGCGGCCCGGGTCGGGGTAATCGCCGTAGGGCAGCGAAAGCAGGTACGTGTAGCCCGCCGTCAGCAGCACCTTCTCCGACGCCGCGTAGTTCACGCCCGTGCGGTAGAAGTACTGCTGCGGGTCGCGCAGGCCGTTGGTGCGGCGGTACTGGAACTCGGTGTGCAGGCCCCAGCGCTGGTAAATTTTCGCGTCGGAGAAGTAGCACAGCCACGCGTTGTGGTTCGCGTCCCAGACGCGGGCCGGAGCTGGGCTTCCCGGCTGGGCCCCCGCGGGGCCCATTCCTACCAACCCCGCTAGCAGTAAAAAGAGGAAAAATTGCTTCACCCCTGCCCTAACGTAAAAAAGGGCTTCGGAGCCGACTGGGGCCCTAGTTTGCTGGCGCGGCCTAGTTTTTCGCGCCGCAGTCGGCGCAAAATTTCTGGTCGGGTTTCAAGCCCGTGCCGCAGCCGGTGCAAAACCGCTCCTGCGCCTTCGCCGCAGGGTTGGGGGCGCCGCAGCTGGGGCAAAATTTCTGGCCGTCGGCCAGCTTGGCCTGGCAGCTGGGGCACTGCCCCAGCGGGGCGCGGCCCAGGAAATCCAGGTGCTGGGTGTAGTCCTGGGCGCGGGTTTTGGTGTGAATTTGCTCGCGGGTGGCCAGGGCCTGCTGGGCGCGCAACTCCTCCTGCTCGTCGGGCGCGCAGTCTTCGCAGAGGCCCGCGGCGGGATTCCAGCACACGTCGGGGCACACCCAGTGGCCGCAGCGCGTGCACTGCTTGAAGTAGGTTTTGCCCTCGGCCACGGCCGTTTCCAGGGCCCCGTCGTGGGCCTTGCCCCCGATGGCCCGCTGGATGTGGTAGGCCGCGTTCTCGGCCCCGCTCAGGCCCCCAAAAAAACTGCTGGCCGCCTGCAACAGCCCGCCGGCAATGCCGATGGCGTTGGGCTGAAACCGCGACATGTAGCCGTTGCGGCACTTGTCGCAATGGAACTTGAACTGGTAGCCCTTGTCGGTCGAGAGGTCGTCGTAGTTGGCAACGAACTGAAGCATGGTGCTCATGGCGATTCGCGGGAAGGTGGCGCGGGCAAAAGTAGCACAAGCGCAGTATAGCATTATCAATGTGGTATTACCCTGCCAGCCGCCCACGCAAAAGGGCCACGCCAGCAACTGGCGGGGCCCCTGATTAGAGCGGTCAGCGTAAAGCACCACCATTACCTACCATGTGAAAGCGCCGTCGCCACGAGAAGCGCATAAACTTAACCTGGACTATTTACCCACATCACACAACTTACTACAACTAGCCCGGCAACTAGTCCAGCACCCAAAAGAACTATTACCCTTAAGGTCTGCATTATTGGGTTAGCCGTGTTAGCATTCGGACCACTCAACACCCTAAACGCACCATAAAGTAGGCTTAAACACACAGCACCAGCAAGTAATCCCAGTACTATGGCTATCCCGTCCATTGAATGGGAGTTGAAGAGCAGCATAAAAGCAGGGATTAGGCGAGAACAAATAACATTAGCAATATAAGCTTCAAGCGGCCAGTAGATTACGCATACTTCAGCTCCAGGGGCCCCACGCGCAGCGTCACGCCGGGCTCGGCGGTGAGGTGGCCGGCCACTTGGGCGTCGTAGCCGCTGGCTTGCAGGGCGGCCACCACGGCGGCGGCGGCGGCTTCTTCGGTCACGACGAGCATGCCGGTGCCCATGTTCCAGTAGAGGTAGGCGGTTTCGGGGCTGATGCCGCCCACTTCGCACAGGCGCTGCATGGCGGGCAGCGGCGCGAATAGGTTGTCGAGCAGGGCCCCCAGGCCGTTTTTCAGCACGCGCTGGAAGTTATCGGCCACGCCGCCGCCGGTGATGTGGGCCACGCCGTGCAGCGACAGGCCGGCGTCGAGCAGGGCCGCGATGCCGGGCGAGTAGATGAGCGAGGGCGCGAGCATGGCATCGCCCCAAGTCGGGAACTCAGCGGCGTCGGGGCCGTCGTAGGGGGCCTCGTGCCAGTGGTCGCCGAAGAGCTTTTGCAGGGTTTTGCGGGCCAGCGAGTAGCCGTTGGAGCGGAACGAGGGCGAGCGCAGGGCCACCACGGCGTGGCCGGCCCGGGCGGTTTTGCCGCTCAGGGGCTGGGCCAGGCTTGGGTGCAGCACGCCGATGGCCGTGGAGCACCAATTGAAGTTCATGGCCGCCCCGGGCCAGCCGCCGATGCGGTTGCCCAGCTCGGCAATTTCACCGCCCGTGATGGCGATTTTGGCGAAGTTGGCCGCGTCGTGCAGGCCGTGCATCAGCTGGTCCACCACGCCGTAGTCGAGGTGGTTCACGTCGATGATGTTGGAGAGGTTGGTGGGCACGAAGCCGGCGGCGATGAGGTCGTCGGCCGTCATGGCGATGAGGTCGTAGCCCAGCGTGTCGTAGCGGTTCAGGCGCTCGGCCACCTCAATCTTGGTCCCAATGCCGTCGGAGCTGATGCCCAAGCGCTCGGCTCCGAACCGGATTTCGTTCGAGAAGCCGCCGTCCAAGTCCTGGGCGGGCTCGCCGGGCAGGCCGGTGCGGTTAGCAAAGGTTTTTTTGGCCCAGCCGTAGGCGTTGCGCGAGGCGGCGTTGCCTTCTTCGATGGAGTAGCCGGCGGGGTTTTCGGAAGCGGTAGCGGACATGAGAAAAACGACGTTTGGTTATCAATATAGTAGGCCGTCATGCAGAGCGCAGCGAAACATCTTTTCCGTGGCAGTAATCCAATCGATTGGGTTGGTTACGCGGGAGAGATGCTTCGCTGCGCTCTGCATGACGGCCTATGGTTGGGCAAAAAATCTAGTGTTCGGTGGGCTCGGGGGCCTTGGCGCTCACCGACTTCTTTTCTTTTTTGTCGCCGCGGTGGCTCTGGCGCTCCTCCTGCACGTGGCGCAGGTAGTGGGTCACGTCACCCGTCGGGTACTTGCCCGAGAAGCAGGCGAAGCACGAGCCGCCGTGGCCGCGCTCTTCGGCAAAAAGCTGCTCCAGGTCGGCCAGGTCTTGGTAAATCACCCGGTCGGCCTCGATGTAGCGGCAGATTTCTTCTTCGTTGTAGTTGGCCGCAATCAGCTCGGTGCTCATGGCCATGTCGATGCCGTAGATGCAGGGCGATACGATGGGCGGCGCGCTCGAAATGAAGTACACTTCCAGGGCCCCCGCCTCGCGCAGCAGCCGCACGATGCGCCGCGACGTGGTGCCGCGCACGATGCTGTCGTCCACCACGGCCACCTTTTTGCCGCGCACGAATTCGCGGATGGGGTTGAGTTTTTTCTTCACCACGTCTTCGCGCCCGGCCTGGGTGGGCACGATGAACGAGCGGCCCATGTGGTTGTTTTTCACCAGGGCCCGCCGGTAGGGCACGCCGATGGCCTCGGCCAGGCCGGAGGCGGCGAAGTAGCCACTGCTGGGCACGTCAATCACCATGTCGGGCTTCAGGCCGGCGTCGGCCACCTTGCGGGCCAGCAGCTTGCCCAGGCGCACCCGCTCGCGGGCCACCAGGCGGCCGTGGATCACGGAGTCTTCGCGGGCGAAGTAAATCTGCTCGAAGGCGCAGAAATTCTTGGGCAGCGCGTAGGGGTTTTTGTAGTGCACGTGGAAGTTGTTGTCGATGAAAATGGCCTGTCCGGGGCCCACGTTCTCGATGAACTCAAAGTCCAAGTAATCAAAGCACGTGCTTTCCGACACGAAGGCGAACACGGGGCCCTCGGGCGTGTCGCGGCGGCCCAGCACCAGCGGCCGGATGCCCAACGGGTCGGTGAAGGCCAGCAGGCCGTGCCCGGCAATGACGGTAATGGTGGCGTAGGCGCCCTCCACCAGCGCCTGGGTGGTTTCCACGGCGTCAAAAATGTCCACCACCGAGAGGTGGTCCAGGTCCTTCACGCGCAGCTCCGAGGCGAAGGTGTACATGATGAGTTCCAGGTCGTTGGTGGTTTTGGGCAGCACGTGGTAGTGGTCGTGCAGGCGCTTGGCCACGTCGCGGAAGTTGATGACGTTGCCGTTGTGCACCATGGCCAGCCCGAACGGGTAGCTGGTGGTGAAGGGCTGCGCCAGGTCGGAGTCGTTGGCGCCCTGCGTGGTGTAGCGCACGTGCCCGATGCCGGTGTGGCCCTTCAGCTTCTTCACGTGCTTGGGCTTAAACACGTCGTTCACCAGGCCCTGCCCCTTGCAGAGGTGAAAGGACTCGTCGAACGTGGCGATGCCGGCCGCGTCCTGCCCCCGGTGCTGGAGGGCCGTCAGGCCGATGATCATGTCGCCCACCACGTTGTCAGGGCCGTGAAAACCTACAATGCCGCACATAATTCAATGGATTTAACTAGAAAATAAAAAGCAAAATTAGGCAGTTGCGGTGGGACGTGCGGGCAGAAGATCGTAGGTTGTTAGCAAAGGGCAGCTTCTTCAACGCCTGGCTTCGATTAGTTCGGCCAGCACCCGGGCGTACAGTTCGTGCTCCACGGCCAGGCCGCGGCGCTCCACTTCGGCCAGCGTGGCGGCCCCGCGCAGGTCCACCGTTTGCTGGGCCAGGACGGGGCCCGTGTCGAGGCCTTCGTCCACGAGGTGCACGGTGATTTTGGTTTCCGGCAAGCGGTTTTCAAAGGCCCACTCGTAGGCGTGCAGGCCCTGGTGCTGGTGCGTGTCGGCGGGGTGAATGTTGAGGATGCGCCCCGCAAACGGCTGGATGAAGGCCGGCGACAAAATGCGCATGTAGCCCGCCAGCACCACCCAATCGGGCCGGTACTGCTGGAGCAGCGTGGCGGCTTCGGCGTCAAATTCGGCCCGCTTGCGGCCCTGGCTGGGCAGCGCCGCCGTGGGGCAGCCCAGGGCGGCGGCGGCGGCGAGGCCGGGCGCGGCGGGCTGGTTGCTGAACACCACGGCCACCTCGGCTAGTTCGCGCAGGGCCCCAGCTTGGGTAGCGTGCACCAGGGCCAGCATGTTGGAGCCGCGGCCCGAAAGCAGGATGGCCAAGCGCGCTTTGGCGGGGGCCCCGGGCGCCGGCGTCCCGCCGGGGGCGGGGGCGGGGCGGTCGTACGGGGGCGAAATCGGCGTCATAGCAACGGGTTCAAGCTTCAATTTACGGCGCGTTGGGTTAGCACCGGCGCGGGGCGCTGGGCAATGTCGGGCCGCACGTACTTGCCGTGGAAGTCGACCAGCGCGGCGGCTTCGTAGGCGCGGGCCGTGGCAGCCGCCAGCGTGGGGCCCTGGGCACTGAGCACCAGCACCCGCCCACCGTTGGTAACCAACTGGCCGTCAGCATTCCGCCGGGTGGCGCCGTGGTACGCCGCCACGCCCGCCGGCAACTCGTCGAGCCCCGTAATGGGGAAACCCGTGGGGAAACCGCTGGCCGGGTAGCCGCCCGAGGCCAGCACCACGCCCACGAACGCGCCCGGCCGCTGCCGCACCACTTGCTGGGCCAGCGTGCCGTCGAGCGTCGCCTCCACCAGCGCCAGCAGGCTGCTGTCCAGCGCGGGCAGCAGCACTTCGGCCTCGGGGTCGCCGAGGCGCACGTTGTATTCGAGCAGCTTGGGCCCCGCGGGCGTCAGCATGATGCCGAAGTACAGAAACCCGCGGAAGTCGAACGGCTCGGCTTGCAGCCCGCGCAGGGTGGGCTCGACGATGGCGCGCCGGATGTCGGCCAGCACGTCGTCGTTGGCAAACGGCACCGGGCAGTAGGCGCCCATGCCGCCGGTGTTGGGGCCCTGGTCGCCGGCCAGCAGCTGCTTGTGGTCCTGCGAGGTGGCCAGCAGCTTCATCTCGTGGCCGTCGGTGAGGCCAATGATGCTGATTTCGGGGCCCATCAGCTTCTCTTCCAGCAGGAACGAATACTCGCCAGTGTAGTGCGCTTGCAAATCGTCGAGCGCCGCCTCGGCTTCGGCCGGCGAGTTGCACACATACACGCCCTTGCCGGCGGCCAGGCCGTCGTACTTCACCACCACCTGGCCATCAAGTTCGGCGGCTTTAGCGCGGGCGGGTGCCACCTCGTCGCTGCGGAACGACCAGGCCTGGGCCGTGGCCACGCCGTGGCGGCGCATGAAGTCCTTGCTCCACACCTTGGAGCTTTCCAGCAGGGCCCCCGCCCGGGTGGGCCCAAACACCTTGATGTCGGAGCCGGCGAAGTAATCGGCCACGCCGGCGGCCAGCGGGGCCTCGGGGCCCACCACAATCAGCTGCACGCCCTGGTGGCGGGCAAAGGCCTGCACCGCCGCAAAGTCGAGCGGGTCGAGCCCGGAGTGGCTGTTGGGAATGCCAGCGTTGCCGGGCACCACTTGCACCGACGCGCCGTCGCGGGTCAACTTGGCGGCCATGGCGTGTTCGCGGGCCCCGGAACCGAGGAGAATGATGGGCTTCAAAGGCATTTATATTTTGGCGAAAACGCGCAAGTGTTGCGCATCATATCGGCGATTCAGCACGTTTCAACTGATGTCTTCGATGGAAATAATCTGGCCATCTCTGAATCGAAAGACGGACTTGCCCGTCATTTTCAATTCGTCGCCCGGCTGCAAACCGTTCGGAAATTCCATGGCCGCCACCGCGCGGTAGTCAATGAGCACCGTTACTTCGTCACCGGCCGTTTGCCACTCCGTGACGCGCTGCTCCCGCTCGGAGAAGTAGTGCCTAGCTTGCTCGGCCTGCGCTTGAAATTGCGCCTTGCTAACGGTGGTCAAATTCACTTCGCCGTTGGAAATATTTTTGAACACTACCTCGTCGTGCAGGGGCCCCACCATGCCGGCTGCATCGAAGCGGTTGTACGCTTCGATGTAGGCTTCAATTAATTGGCGCGGCGTGCGAGCTTCCATGGGCAAGGAACAGGCGGCGCTACAGCGCCTTCAGTTCCGCGTCGGCGGCTTTCAGCTTGGCCTTAGTGGCCAGGATATCTTGGCGCAGGCGCTCGCGCAGGCGCGGCGTGTTAAGGGCGCGTAAGGCCGCTTGAGCGGCGTTGTCGGGGCGCACCACCGTGAGGTTGGGCGTGCCGCTGGGCATGACGACCGACGAGTTCAGGTTCATGGCCAGCTCGGCGTAGTCCTTCCACGGCGGGCAGCTGATGACGGGCACGTTCACGTTGGCCGCCAGGGCCCCACCGAGGCCGTTCGACAAGCCGGCCACGGCGATAATCACGCCGGGCTCGATGGAGCGGTTCCAGACTTCGGCCATCGGGCCGATTTCCTCGCCGTTTTTGTGGGCCGAGCACACGCGCAGCTGCGTGAACACCTCGTAGCCTTCGAAGAACGAGCGGATTTTCTGGCAGTGTTCCTTGTCGGCGGGCGAGCCCATCACGATGTTCACCCAGGCGTCCTTCATCAGGCCGGCCTTCACCAGGTTGCTCACCAAGCGGTTGGCTACGTTGCCGCCGGTGGCGGTTTCGTCGGCGGTGGGCAGCGGGTGGCCCACGATGCGCTGGTAGATGTCGAGGTAACGGTTGGTGGCTTCCTGGGCTACTTCGGGCGTCAGGGCGCGGGGGTATTTACCGTCCACCTTGTTGGCAATCAGCCACTGGCGCACGTACTCCTTGTCCATCTGCTCGGCGCCTTCGGGGTTCTTGGCGTAGTCCTCGGCGCTCCAGAAGCGCGACGAATCAGGCGTGTGGATTTCGTCAATCAGAATCAACTCGCCGTTCAGCAGGCCAAACTCATACTTGGTGTCCACCAGGATGATGCCGATGCCGGCCAGCAAATCGGAACCGACCTTGAACAGTTCCAGGGCCTTCTCGGCCATCTTATCGTACAGCTCCTGGCTCACCCAGCCCTCGCTCACGAGGTTTTCGGGGGTAATTTCGCGGTCCGACTCCTCCTTGGTGGTCGGCGTCACGATGGGCGCTGGGAACTGCTGGTGCTTGACGAGGCCGTCGGGCACGGTCACGCCCGAGAACGTGCGCTGGCCTTTCTGGTAGCCGCGCAGCATCGAGCCGGTGATGTAGTTGCGCACAATCATCTCCACCTTAATGGGTTGCGCTTCCTTCACCAGCATGGCGTTGGCGTCAATCATCTCCTTCACGTGGTTGGGGATGATGTGGGCCGTTTTCTCAAACCAGAAGTTAGCTAGGCCGTTGAGCACCGCGCCCTTGTGCGGCACGGCGGTGTCGAGCACCGAGTCGAAAGCCGACAGGCGGTCCGACACTACGATGAGGCGCGTGCTGTCGTCGATGCGGTAGCTGTCGCGGACTTTGCCGCGGTGCAGGAGCTGGAGCTGGGGGGTGGCGAAATGCGGGAGGGTATTCATGGGGACTTAGTTGGCTAAAACCGAATGCTTTTGAGCAATGTGCTCCACGATGTTCTTGAAGATTTGGAGGCCCGCGCCTTCTTCCGAAGCGGCGGGGTTTTGGCGGCGGCGGCGGGCCCAGTCGGGGTGGTTGAAGGCGGACAGGAACGCCTCGGGGTGCGGCATCAGGCCAAACACCTGCCCGGTGGGGTCGGTGAGGCCGGCGCAGTTGAGGTCGGCGCCGTTGGGGTTGTGCGGGTACTCGCTGGTGCCGTCACCGGCCGCGTCTATATAGGAGAGGCAGTTCAGCGCGGCCGCTTCCAGGGCCCCGCGGGTGGCGGCGTCGGGCACCACGAGGCGGCCTTCGCCGTGGCGCACGGGCACCTCCAGCACGTCGAGGCCCTTGAGGAAGGGCGTGGTGGTGCGCGGGTGCACGCGCAGGCGCACCCAGCGGTCCTCGTAGCGGCCCGACGCGTTGTGCGTCAGCGTCACTTCTGGCGTCACGTCGCCGCCCATATTGGGCAGCAGGCCCAGCTTCACCAGCACCTGGAAGCCGTTGCAGATGCCGAGCACGAACTTGCCGTCGGCCACGAACTGCTTGATGTCGTCCAGCAAGGTGCGGCCCCCGGGGCCCGTTTGGCGGTAGCGCAGCTTGTTGGCCAGCACCACGCCCGAGCCCAGGTCGTCGCCAAACGAGAACCCGCCGGGAAACGTCAGCACGTCGAAATCGTGGATGCTCACCGCGCCGTGCAGCACTTGGTTGAGGTGCACGATGGTGGCCTGGGCCCCGGCGAGCCGGTAAGCCGCTGCGATTTCCTCTTCGCAGTTGATGCCGAAGCCGGTGAGCACGAGGGCCCGCACGGCGCCATCTTGTGCCGGTAATTGAACTTTATGTACTAGCTCCTGCGAGTCTTGTGCCATCTGATTTAGGTTTTGGGCCGAAGCGCCAGCAGTTTGTGCCATTAGTGCCCAGCCGACTCGCCGAAGCCCGCCAGCTCGTCTACGCCAAGCAATTGATTAACAGGCCCGTTTGACCATATGTGCCGTAGCTCGGCAGTGGGGGCCCCAATAACCGTTTGGCCGGCTTGGCGCACGGTTAGTTGGCCGTCGTCCGTCACCAAGCCCAAGCGCGTGGCGCGGCTGCCCAGCAACGCTTCAAACGCCACCACATCCGCCGGGGCCACGGTGGCCACGAAGCGCGAGTGCGACTCCGAAAACAGCTGCGCCGCCAGTCCCGGCCCATTTTCGGGCAGCTCTACCGCTGCACCGCAGCCGTAGCCGAACGTGGCCTCGGCGAGCGCCACGGCGAGGCCGCCGTCGCTCAAGTCGTGGCACGATTGAATTAGGGCCCCATCGTTGGCTTGGCCGATGAGCGTGTACAGCGCCTTGGCTTCGGCAAACCGCACGTGGGGCACCTGGGCCCCCAGCTCGCCGTGCAGGGCGTAGAACTCCGAGCCGCCCAGCTCGTCGTAGGTTTCGCCCAGCAGGTAGATGACGTCGCCCGGCTCTTTGAAATCGGAGGTGATGGCGCGGCGCACGTCTGCCATTTTCGCCGTCATCGAGTAGAGCACGGTCGGCGGCACGGAAATCTTCACGCCGTCGGCCTTGAAGTCGTTCTTCATGCTGTCCTTGCCGCTCGTGAGCGGGATGCAGTAGGCGGCCGTGGCGTCGCGCAGGGCCTCGCACATCTGCACCAGCTTCGCCAGCTTCTGCTTGCCGTCGGGGTTAATGGCGGGGTCGTACACCGAGTCGGGCACGCAGAAGTTGTCGTTCACCGACCAGAAAATGCCGTCGCCGGGCGTGAGGTTGGGCAGCTTGCCGCCCACGGCGATGATTTGGCGCACGGCCTCGTCGAACGAGCCGGCCGACATCTGGTAGGCGTCCAAATCGCCGTAGCGGGGCAGAATGCCGTTGCTCACGGCCACGCCCTCCCAGCTCTCGAAGTTGAAGCGCACCACGGCCGCGTCCTGCGGGGCCTGGCCGGTGGCGCCCATCAGCGGCTTCACAATGGTGCGGCCCTTCACCTCGTGGTCGTACTGCCGAATAACGGCCTCGCGCGAGCAGATGTTGAGGGCCCCCAGCAGTTGGCGCAGCGTGCCGGTATAGTCGGTTTGGGTTAGGATTTCCGGCTCAGCAGCAACAGGCTTTTCGTATTCCGCCGCCAAAGTTTTGCGCGGCACGCCGTCGTGCAGAAATGCCAGCGGAAGCCGCGCCACGGGCTGCCCGTCGAAGTTCACGTCCAGCGAGCCGTCGTTGGTGAAGTGGCCGATGTCGGTCAGCTCCACTTCCATTTCCTGCCCCAGCGCCAGCAGCTCGGCCATGCGGCCGGGCTCTACCACCAACGTAAACCGCTCCTGCGATTCGCTCACGAAAATCTCCCACGGCCGCAAGCCAGGGTATTTCAACGGCACGCGTTCCAGCTCCACCACCGCGCCGCCGCTGATGCCGGCCAGCTCGCCCACGGAGGACGAGAGGCCGCCCGCGCCGTTGTCGGTGCTGCACTTGAGCAGGCCCCGGCGGGCGGCGAGGAGCAGAAAATCCATCGCCAGCTTCTGGGTGATGGGCGAGCCGATTTGCACGGCCGTGGCCGGCGCGCTTTCGTCCAGCTCAATCGAAGAAAATGTGGCGCCGTGGATGCCGTCCTTGCCCACGCGGCCGCCGGCCATCACAATCCGGTCGCCGGCGTCAATCTTTTTCTCCCACGAGTCGAGGCCTGCGAACTGCATCGGCATCACAGCGCCGGTGCCGCAGTACACCAGCGGCTTGCCGCGGTAGCGGTCGTCGAACACGATGGCGCCGTTCACCGTGGGCACGCCCGACTTGTTGCCGCCGTCTTCGATGCCCTTGCGCACGCCTTCCAGGATGCGGCGCGGGTGCAGCTGGCCGGTCAGCAGGGGCCCATCGTAATCGGGGTTGCCGAAGCAGAGCACGTTGGTGTTGAACAGCAGCCGGGCCCCGCCGATGCCGGTGGCCAGCGGGTCGCGGTTGTTGCCCAAAATGCCGGTGATGGCCCCGCCGTACGGGTCGATGGCCGAGGGCGAGTTGTGCGTTTCCACCTTCCACACAAACAGCGAGTCGGCGTTGATGCGCACGGCCCCCGCGTTGTCGCTGAACACTTTAACGAGCCAGTCGTTGCCGTTGGCGCGCAGCTGGCGGTCCACTTCCGCAGTAGCGTCTTTGATGTAGGTTTTGAAGAGCGAATCAATCTGCTTCTCCTCCCCCGTCGCCAAATCCCGGTAGTTGATGACGGCGCTGAATTCCTTGTGCTTGCAGTGCTCCGACCACGTTTGGGCGATGATTTCCAGCTCGCAATCGGTAGGGTCGGCCGGCAGACCCTGGGCGCGGCGCGTGGCCTGGGTTTCGGCCGACGCATAATGGTCGCGCACGGCGCGCATTTCCTCCAGGTTCAGCGCGTAGATGTTGTCCTTCGAGAGCTGCACCAGGGCCCCGTCGCTGAGGCCGGTGAGCGAAATCGTCGCCGTGATGGCTTCGGCGCCGCCGCCGGGCCGCGGCGTATAGTCGCGGATGCCGTCGGCCACGCGGCCCACCTCGAAGCGGTTGATCATCTTGTTGCCCAGCAGCTCCTCGGCCAAGCGGCGCAGGTCGGCGGTGGGTAACTCGTGCTCCAGCAAGTACAGGCGCTTGCTGAAGATGTGCTGCGTGCGCGTGTCAATCGGCTCGTTGAGGAAGTCGGCCAGTGCGTTCTGGGCGCTGGTGCCCTCGTCGTCGGTCACGCCGGGGCCCCTGGCCACCAGGATATAAGCAGCGAAGCCGGGCACGGGGGCCACGGCTTCGTTCAGGGTTACGTCGTGCAGGACTGGGTCGGCGAGGCAGCGGGTGGCAAAGGCGCGCAGCTGCGCTGCATCTAGGGCCCCGTAGCGCACCGTGTAGCGGGCGGCGGTGCGCACGCGGCCGGTGGCCAGGCCCAGGTGGCGCGCCGCAGCGGCCGCCACCCGGTGGCCGTCGCCGTCGTGCCGGCCCGGTTTGAGGGTGAGTTGGATGGTATGGGTGGTCGGTTCCAAATCCGTCAAAATCATAAATCCTCGCTAAAAAGCTGCCTTCCCAATCAATCTATGCCGTTTTCTCGGGCCGGCTGCCCGGCTTCACGGCCGGAATTCCTGCCAGATGGACCGGAATGTGGTCGGCGTCAAACACGGCGGCGTTCACCGCCAACAGCGCAAAGTTCGGGAACGGAAGCTTCACGGCACCACCCGTCCGGTCAATTAGTGAAGCCACGGCCAAAACTTCCACCCCCATTTCGGCCAACACCCGCGCCACTTCCAGCGTGCTCTTGCCGGTCGTAACTACGTCTTCCGCAATGACTACCCGCTCGCCCGGGCGCAACGCGAAGCCGCGCCGCAAGGTCATTTCACCCTGCGCGTCGCGCTCTGTAAAAAGTGAGGGCACGCCCAGCTGGCGGGCCAGCTCGTAGCTCACCACCACGCCGCCCATGGCGGGGCCCACCACCGTGTCGGGCACCAACCCGGCCGCCCGCAGCTGCGCGGCCAGCACGGCCATGGCTGGGGCCGCCAGCTCGGGCCGCCGCAAAAAGCGGGCGCACTGCACGTACGTATCCGAGTGCAGGCCCGACGACAGCTTAAAATGGCCGGTCAGCAGCGCATCTTCCTGGCGCAGTTGCGCTTCCAGGATGGCAGCCACTTCGGCGGCGGGCAGGTTGGGGGTAAGGGTTGGGGTCATTGTTATACGATTTCAGAATTTACCTCAAAACGTCATGCTGAGCGCAGCCGAAGCATCGCTACCATGGCAGTATATTAATGAGTTACTCAGCGGAGGAGATGCTTCGGCTGCGCTCAGCATGACGTTTTGAGGTTTTATAAAAATAACGTTCAAGCCTTTGCGACCCGGTACTCATTTATTTGGTCGCGCAGCTTCCGTGCCGCCGCCCCAGCATCTGCCGCTTGCCAAATGCTGCGCGAGGCGTTAATCAGCACGCCGCTGCCGTCTTTGCGCAAGCCAGCTTTGAGCGTGGCGGCCAAGTCGCCGCCCTGGGCCCCGATGCCGGGCACCAGGAACCACTGCCGCGGGCAGGCCGCGCGCACGCGGGCCATGGCCGTGGGCTCGGTGGCACCCACCACAAGGCCGATGATGGCCTCGGGCAGCTCTTCATCAAGCTGCCGGGCCACGTGGGCGGCCAGGTCGCTGAGGTGGCCGCCGTGGGCCAGGGCCTGGTCTTGCAGGTTGTGGGCGGGCTTGTTGGAGGTTTTGGCCAGCGAGAACACCAACTTGCCGGGCCGGGCGAAGGGCCGGATGGCGTCGTCGCCCATGTAGGGGTTCACGGTCACGCCGTGGGCCCCCACCACGTCGTAGGCGAAGCGGGCGTAGTGGTCGGCCGTGTTGGCAATGTCGCCAAACTTGCCGTCCAAAATCACCGGAATATCGGCGGGAATGCCCTGGATGGTGCTTTTGAGCAGCGCCACGCCGTCTTCCCGGCTTAGAAAAAAAGCCAAATTCGGCTTGAAAGCCGCCGCGTAGGCGTGGGTTTCGGCCACCACTTGGCGCAGGCGCGCCGCGGCTTCGGCGTCCGTACCGGTAGGGTCGAGGCCCACGCAAAGCAGCGAATTGGCAAATTGAACGCGGGTAATCAGCTGTTGCACAAACACAAATAATTGGGTACAGGGGCCTTAAAAGCAAAACCGCCCGGCTTGCACCGGGCGGCTTACTTCAGCAAGTCAATTAGATAACGTTCTCGCGGTTGATGAGAAACGGCACGCACTCGCGGATGTCGGTCTGGCCGAGGATGAGCTGGGCCACGCGGGCCATGCCCACGCCGGCGCCCGAGTGCAGCTTCACGTCGTTCTCTTCGTGGAAGCTCAAGTACCACTCGAAGTCTTCGAGCTTCATGCCCTGGCGGATGAGGCCGGCCAGCATCGAGCTGGTTTCCAGCTTGTGGCGCAGCTTGGCCCCGTCAAACTCCCGCTCGGCCGAACCAGCCGACTCGCCGGCCAGCGGTAGCAGCAAGTCCGACGAGTTCACCACGCGCGGGTCGTCGTCGTTGTTGCGCATGTTGAAGAACTTGATGTCGGCCGGGTAGTGGGTGATGAAGATGGGGCCCTCCAGCTCGGTCAGGCGGTTTTCTTCTGCCGCGCCCAGGTCGTCGCCCCACACCAGCTCGGGGAAGCCGTTGGGCTTCAGCAGTTCAATGGCGTCGGCGTAGGTCATGCGCTTGAACGTCAGGTCGATGATGTCCTGCGCATCGCGGCCGAACAGGGCCAGCTCCTTGGCGCACTTGGTCGCCACCTCGCGGCACGCCATGTGCACGATGCCGGCCAGGTGTCCCAGCAACTCGTCGAGGTCGCCTACGTGCTCAATTTCGAACAGGGTGAACTGCGCCAGGCGGCGGTTGTCGGCGTTCAGCTCCTTGCGGAAGCTTTGGATTTCGCCGCACACGCGGCCGCCTTCCACGGCCTGGGTCAGCATCTCAATGTAGAGCTGGTTCGACTGGGGCAGGAACATTTTCTTGCCGTCGTACCAGTCCAGCGTGAACAGCGTGTCGGTGTTTTCGCAAGCACCCGTCACCCCCACAATGTGGGGCATGTTGTGGATGGTCACGAAACCTTGCTCCTCGCAGTACTTGCGAGCGCCGCGCATCATCGAATCCCACACCTTGATCACCGCCATCCGCTTGGGGTCAGTGCTCAGGTTGCGGTTGCCCGCGTGGGTGGCGGTCGAAGACAACGCAGCGGCGGCTACTTTCGGGGAAAGCGTGTTAGTATCCATAAGCTGAGAATTGAAGGGGGGTGGGGGTTGTTTCTTAATTAGAAACTGAGCCGTGCGGACATAAAAAAACCGTCTCAGAAAACCGAAACGGAAACAAGGCCAAAACCAGAAAAACCAATAACAACGTCGAAGGCAACGACCGGTTGGTCCTCTCGCAGAACGCCTTGCGGCTTCGTTCCACGCTCCATCGGGGGATGATTGGGGCGAATCATGTTGCAAAATTACGCCAATTTTATGCTTGGTAATTATTTCGTAAGCTAATTTTTTATTTCGTCACAAATCAAATTTTTATTGCGTTGCCAAATCATGCCGATTAATTAATCCCGACCCGATTTGCCGCCGCCGCAAATGCGCAATCTTTTTTGGGGCCCCGCGGCCGGTTGCGCCGCCGGGGCCCCCGGCCGTACCTTTGGCCCTTTGCTTCGCCTCTGGCCCACGGCCCGGTGGCACGCCAAACGCACGGGGCCCGGCTGACATTGCGTCGGCCGGGCCCCGTGCGTTTGCAGCACTAAGGGCTATTGCCCGGCCACCACCAGGCGCTGCGCGGCCATCCGGTTGCCCGCCCCGTCGCGCACCACCACGTGGTAGCGGGCAGCGCCACCACGGCGCCGGCTTCGGCGGCCAGGGGCACTTGCCGCACAAGCTGGCCCATCTCCGAGTAGACACAGGCGCTGGCAGCCCCGGTGCCTTCGTAGCGCAGGCGGACGGCCGACGCCGGCGCGGGGTTGGGGTACACTTGCAGGCCAGCGGCCGGGGCCCCACCGGCCAGGGCCACCACGGGCGAGTACGCGGTGGTGCCGTCGGCGTCTACCTGCCGCAGGCGATAGTACAGCACCGTGCCGCGCCGCGGCGTCGGTGTACTGGTAGCGATGGGCCTCGGAGCTGCTGCCTGCGGCGGCTACCTGGCCCACGGCCTGGAACTCGGCGGCGCTGCCAGCGCGGCGCTCTGCAATGAATAGGCTGCTGCTGTGCTCCGAAGCGGTGGCCCAGGTCAGTTCCGTTCGGGTGGCGGTGCGGCGGCCGGTGAAGTCGGTCAGCACCACGGGCAGCGGCGACGGCGGCACGGGCAGCACCGCCTGCGGGTCGTCGGCAAAGGCATTGAATACTTTCATGCCGCTCAGCAGGGCCACGCCACTGGCTACATCGAGCCGCACGGAAGCAAAGGGCATGGTGGTCAGAAACGAGAGTTCGTCGCGGCCGTTAGGCAGCAAGCCAATCGAAAGCAAGTTGCCAGCCGAAGCACTTTCCACCAAATTACCCGCAGCGTCGTACGTCGACAAAGTAAAGTTCTTCAACACGCTGACGTCCAACAAACCGCCCGACAACAGGCCGTCGCCGATGACCATCCCAGCACGGTTGCCCGCCACGCCAGTTCCCTTGAGGTCCACCTTTAGAAATTGGCTACCGGCCGCGGCCAGCACGGAAGAAAACTGCGCAAAATCGTTGGGGTCAACGCTGGCTGCATTTTGGGGGTTTTGCACGCTGGCCGTGGTCACGCACGTCGTCACGGCGAGGGCCCCGACGCCAACCGTGGCGCATACCTGCGAAGCAGCGCTGCTGCTGGCGTGGTTGGTGGTGTTGCTGAAGTCAGAAATCACCTGCTTGACTTGCCCGAAAGCGCGGGGTTCCAGCCCAAAGCCGTAATACAGCTGCATGTTATCGAGCACTGAGGCCACCGACGTGCGTTCGATGCTCACGGCGTCAAACGGCATGGTGGTGGGGAAGCTCACCCGCGTCTGGCCGCCGGGCAGCACGTTCAATTGCAGCAAGCTGGCGTCGGAGTTGGTTTCCTGGGGCACCCCGTTCAGAAACGTGCGGATGCGCAAGCCGCTCAGCAAAGTGGCGTCCGTCAGGCCGGCATTGCCCACCGTGAAGCCGGCGTAGTAGCCAGCCGGCGAGGCGGGGCCCTCCAACTGCACCTGCAGCGTGGGGGGGGGCAATCTACGGTAGCGAAGCTGCCGAAGGTGGCGTAGTTGGTCAGGTCCGTGTCCACGGCCCGCACCGGGTTCCCCACACTGGAATTGACGCACGCCTGCACCAGCGTGTTGCCGTTGAGCCTGTAAGCGGTGCTGCTGTAGCGCGTGGCGTCGGGGTTGGCGAAGCGCGAGAGCGCCCCCTTCAGCGGCACTTGCGAAGCCCCGATCACCCCGTAAGCGTTGTACACGTTGGTCTTAAAATTGAGGTTGGCAGCGTTGGCGATTTCTAGTTCCACCGCGTCAAACTCCTTGGTGGTCACAAAATCAACGGGCGTGGGCGTGGTGCCGCTGCTGAGCAAGTTGGCTTGCAGCAGCGCGGCGTCCACCACGCGGCTTTCTTGCAACACCCCGTTCCGGTAAGTGCGCAAAACGGTGGCGCCCAGCGCCGACCCGCCCGTGCCGGCCGCGTTGGCCAGCAGCATTCTGGCCCGGTAGCCGGCCGGCGCAGGTCCACCCACCACCGGCAGGCGCAACGTCACCGGGTTGGAAATGTCGGTGGTCAGGGAAGCAGCTACCCAGGCCCCGCCGGGGCCCAGCACAACGCTGCCGCCGCCCGTGAGTACTGGCGAAGTGGGCACGATGGCCCCACCGAAGCCGCTGGAGTAATAGGCACGGGTCGTGGTTTGGGCAGCCACCCCGGCCATGGTGGCCAGAGTAAGCCCAACACGCACAATAACTGCTGACGCACCCGAACAAGTACCGAATTAGAATAATACATGATTGAGCAGAAGAGTAACGATGAAGCAATGGCGATTAAGCTGTTTGGCATCAATCTTTACAATCGCTTCGCCATTTTTCAATTAATTACACATTCACCTGTTAATCAGTATTTTAAACAGATTGAGTATCGTGTTAATGGCATTTAATGCTTCATTGTGAAATTTATATTCCTAAATTGGGAAAAATGTCCTTACAAAATAGGAATTTTAATTTTATTTACGCAATCCAAGTGGTTAACCTTACCGTGGATAAGCGTTTTTTTCGTTCTTTAAATGAAAAATGCAGTCGTTTTTCAAGTATAATTATTTTGGGAAATTTTCTATTTTATTGCGTTACTAAACCTAACTGTATCGCCCCACTTCCCATCCGATAACCCCTTAGTTAATATGGAAGCACCTCTTCCTTTAAGTATATTTATAGTAGAAGACAACGAGTAATACGGTGAGCTGCTTCTGCACCAGTTGGGCCGCAACCCCGACCACCGCGTGCAGCGCTTCGGCACGGCCCGCGAGTGCCTGGCCCAGATGAGCCAGGAGATGCCCGACGTCATCACCCTGGACTACTCGCTGCCCGACGCCGACGGCGAGCACACGCTGCGCCAACTGCGCAAGCGGCCATTGTGGTCATTTCGGGGCAGGAGGACGTGGTCACCGCCGTGGCCCTGCTGCGCCTGGGGGCCCACGACTACCTCGTGAAAGATGCCTCGACCGGGGAACGCCTGTGGACGCTGCTGGGCCGGGTGCGCCAGCAAGTGCGCCTGCGCCGCGAAAACGAGCAATTGCGCCAGCAACTCGACGCCCGCAGCGCCGGCGCTGGCTCGCCCATCCTGGGCACGCACCCCACCATGCTGCGCTTGCAGGAGCTGATCAGCAAAGCGGCGCGCACCATCATCACGGTGAGCGTGAGCGGCGAAACCGGCACTGGCAAGGAGCTGGTGGCCCAGGCCATCCACGCGCGCTCGGAACGGGCGGGCCGGCCGTTCCGAGCGCGCGTGGATGGCCGCCATTCCGCGCGGAATGCCTAGCCGCGCTGGGCGGCGACGTGCTGGCCACAGCCGACCGCCTAGAGGGGGGCAAATCCACCATTTACCGCATGATCAAGCACCAGCACGTGCAGGTGCGCTAAACCTGCCGTCGCCCACAAATTTCGCTTACCTTAGCTAGGCCCTAATCTTATACTCACCCAGGACAACTTAATACCGGGGCCCCGGGTTACATAGTTAATCTGCACTAGCTCCGCGCGGGGCCGGTGGTTTATCCGCACTATTCATTCATTGCCATTATGTTGACCCTTGTGTTAGGTTTATTGGGCGCCGCCGCCCTGCTCGCCCGCCGTGCTGCCCAGGTCCCTCAACCCAAGCTGGTACCTGTACCGGTGCGGAGCAAGTAGAGCCCTCCCTCGCCGTAAATAGAAAAAGCAGCCCAAGGGCTGCTTTTTTATTGTCTTGGCCATACGAAAACTGGAACGTTGCCGTTGATATCGTTAGCGAATGACAAGCTTACACATTTGGTTAGCACCACTGCCTTCCAGTTTCACGTAATACAAGCCGTTGGCAAAGCGGCTCAGGTCGAGCACTTTGGTGGCGCGGTCGTTGAGGTCGGTCATGGTTTCGTGGTAAATCACCGAGCCAATCACGTTCAGCACTTGCAGTTCAACGCGGCGGCCCTCTTGCCCGTTGATGGTGAGGTGCACGATGCCGGTGCTGGGGTTGGGGTACACAACCAGCGTTTTGTCGTCGGTGCTAGGGCGCGCTTGCTGCAACGCGGTGCGCTGGGCGGCGCTGGGCAGGGGCAGCGCGGGCGGGGCAAACCCGCTGGCCAGGCCACCGGTGGCCAGGGCCAGGAAAAAAGAAAGGGCAAGTAGGCGTGGCATCATACAAGAATTCGGAGTGACGAATCGGCCCGGCCGTTGTGGAGAACGCACGGGCTGATGAAGTTAACGGTGGGAATTAATTTTGGTTGACAAAGATAATCCTAAACACCTATGTTGTTGATGAAAAAGTTGTTATTACCGATGGAATCAAACCTTTTCCTGATTGTTCCCTACTTTTCATCGCCCAACTGAGTGGACGTGCTCATCATCGGCGGGGGCCTGGCCGGTTTGGCAGCGGCCCTCGACCTGGCCGGGCGCGGCCACGCCGTGGCCCTGGCCGAACGCCGGCCCTACCCCTTCCACCGCGTGTGCGGCGAATACGTCAGCAACGAGGTGCTGCCCTACCTGGCCCGGCTCGGGGCCGACCCGGCGCCGCTGGGCCCGGCGGCCATCCGGCGGTTCGAGTTGTCGTCGCCGGCCGGGCGCGTGCTGCGCAGCCCCCTGGATCTGGGCGGCTTTGGGGTGAGCCGCTACGCGCTGGACGAGTTCCTGTACCGGCGGGCCCTGGCGGCGGGTGTGCAGCTTTACCTGCCCGCCACGGTGGCCAGCGTGGCGTTTGATGCCGCCACGGGCCGCCACGCGGTGGCCCTGGCCGACGGCCGCATCCTGGCCCCGCGCGTGGTGCTGGGGGCTTACGGCAAGCGCGCCAACCTGGACCGCCAGCTCGACCGGCCGTTTTTTCGGCAGCGCTCGCCCTACCTCGGGGTGAAGTACCATTTGCGCCTGCCCGGCTTTGCCCGCGACGTGATTGCGCTGCACAACTTCCGGGCCGGCTACGCGGGCATTTCGGCCATTGAAGACGGCAAGCTGTGCTTTTGCTACCTCACCACGCGCGCCAATTTGAAGGCCCACGGCGGCACCGTTCCAGGCCTGGAAGCAGCGGTGCTGCACCGCAACCCGCACCTGCGCGCGGTCTTCCACGAGGCCGAATTCCTGTACCCGCAGCCGGAGGTCATCAACGAGATTTCCTTCGCCCCGAAGCAGCCCGTGGAGCAGCACGTGCTGATGTGCGGCGACGCGGCCGGCCTCATCACGCCGCTGTGCGGCAACGGCATGGCCATGGCCTTGCACGGCGGGGCCCTGGCCAGCGCCGCCGCCCACGATTTCCTAACCAATAAAACCAGCCGCCCGCAAATGGAAACGGCCTACGCCCGGGCCTGGCAGGCGCAGTTTGGGGCCCGGCTGCGGGTGGGGCGCGCCGTGCAAGGCTTGTTTGGGGGCCCCGTGCTGAGCGAGGCCGTGGTGGGGGCCCTGGGCCACTGGCCGGCCGCGGTGCGGGCCCTGATGCGGCGCACCCACGGGGCCCCGTTTTAAGGAAACAGCCGGTGGGCCGGCCGGCCAAAATCTTTTGCCTCCGCGCACCTCGTATTTTGCGTAAACCACGCTTAATGACCAGCTACCTAGGGGCCATCGGCACCGCCAACCCGCCGCACTGCCTTGGGCAGCAGCAAATTGCCGATTTTATGGCCCAGGCCCTGGAATTTGGCGATGCCGACGCCCGCCGGCTGCGGGCCCTGTACCGCGTGTCGGGCATTGGGCAGCGCTACTCGGTGCTGCCCGACTACGGCCGCGCCAACGGCGACTACACGTTCTTCCCGAACACACCCGGCCTGGAGCCTTTTCCCAGCGTGGGGCAGCGCATGGCCGTGTACCGCCGCGAGGCCCTGCCGCTGGCCCTGGCCGCCGTGACCGACTGCCGCCGCCAGGTGCCGGGCCTGGACTTGGCCACCGTCACGCACCTCGTCACGGTGAGCTGCACGGGGATGTACGCCCCGGGGCTCGACATTGAGCTGGTGCAGGCCCTGGGCTTGCCAGCTTCGGTGCAGCGCACGTGCGTGAATTTTATGGGCTGCTACGCCGCCGTGAACGCCCTGAAGCTGGCCGACGCCGCCTGCCGCGCCAACTCCGCCGCCCGCGTGCTGGTGGTGAGCGTGGAGCTGTGCACGCTGCACTTCCAAAAGAGCGCCGAGGACGACCATTTGGTGAGCAACGCGCTGTTCGGCGACGGCGCGGCGGCGTGCCTGGTGCAGGGCCGGCCGCTGCCCGACGGGGCCCCCAGCCTGGCGCTCAGCGCGTTTCACTGCGGACTGGAGCCCGACGGGCACGCCGACATGGCCTGGCACATCAACGATTTTGGGTTTGAGATGACGCTGTCGAGCTACGTGCCCCGGCTCATCCAGCGCGGCATTGGGCGGCTGACGGAGCAATTGCTTTCGACCCTGCCGGTGCGGCGGGCCGACATTCACCACTTCGCCATTCACCCCGGCGGGCGCAAAATCCTGGAAACCATCGAGCAAGCGTTGGATTTGAGCCACGACGACAACCGCTTTGCCTACCGCGTGCTGCACGACTACGGCAACATGTCGTCGGCCACGGTGCTGTTTGTGCTGCGCGACGTGCTGGCCGCCGCCACCCCCGCCGACCACGGGGCCCCGGTGCTCAGCTTCGCTTTCGGCCCCGGCCTGACGCTGGAGGCCATGCTGCTGGAGGTTTCAATCAGCAATCGCCAGGCACCATTCACCAAAGGAAAAGCGACCCATTTGACAGAAAATGAGCCGGTTGCGGATGCGCTCTTGGCCGTCGAATAGGGAATAACGCGTGTTACACAGTACCTGCTGAATGTTAAGTAACAGAGCTTCCGGCCCCGAGCTGATGGACGACCTGACGCTGGCGTCGGACGATTTGCGCCGCAACCTCGACGAGCTGGAAGTCATCAACACGTGGCTGGGCGGCTACCGGCCGGTGCTGAACGCGCTGGCCCGGCTGCGCCCGCGCTTCCCCACCGGCCGGGCCCTGCGCGTGGCCGACCTGGGCAGCGGCGGCGGCGACACGCTGCGCCACGTGGCCCGCTGGGCCCGCCGGCACGGCGTGGCGGTGGAGCTGGTGGGCATCGACGCCAATGCTTTCATGCTGGACCACGCCCGCGCCAAAAGCCAGGACTACCCCGAAATCAGCTACCGGCAGCTCGATATTTTTTCGGCCGAATTCCAGGCCCAGCCCTACGACGTGCTGACGTGCAGCCTGTTTTGCCACCACTTCACCGACGCCGAACTGGGGGCCCTGTTGCGGCAGTGGGCCCGGCAGGCGCGCGTGGCGGTGGTCATCAACGACCTGCACCGGCACTGGCTGGCCTACGGCAGCATTTGGGCCCTGACGCGGCTGCTCGGCGGCTCGTACCTGGTGCGGCACGACGCGCCGCTGTCGGTGGCCCGGGCCTTTCGGCGCGCCGATTGGGCGCGGCTGCTGGCCCGCGCTGGCTTGGCGCAGTACGAGCTGCGCTGGCGCTGGGCGTTTCGGTGGCAGCTGGTTATTTGGCCGGCGGGGTAGCGGCTGGCTAGAAACTAAGCGGCAGCGTGAAAATTACGGCCACGGCTTGGCCGTTCTGCTTGCCGGGCCGGAAGCGCGGCAGCTTGCCCACGGCCGCCAGCACGGCCGCGTTGCAGCCGCCAGCCGGGCCTTTGACGACTTTGGCGTCCCGCACTACGCCGCTGGGGCCCACCACGAACGACACGAACACCTTGCCGCCGCAGCCGCTGCCCGCGGCCACCCGTTCCTGAATGGGGGCTACGATGCTGGCCTTGCCGGGCAGCTGCGGCATTTGCTCGACGTAGTTGTACACTTTGGCTGAATCGGGCACGTGGGTGACGCGCACGGCGTTCGGCATGGTTTGCGCAGCGGCGCCGCCGGTAGCGGCCAGAAATACGCTGGCGGCCAGCGTAATCTGGCGCGAGAAGAGAGCAGACGTCATGCCGCAAGGTACGCGGGCAGCGGCAGTTTTTGAGCCGCCGGGGGCCCTGGTTGGGGCGGCTTTTCAGGGCCCGTTTTCAGCCCCACAGGCCCGCCGCCACCCGAAACGTGTTGGCGTGGGCTTCCACAATGTCGGCAATGCGGGCGGAGTAGCCGCCGCCCATGCACACCACCACGGGCAGGCCCCGGGCGTGGCAGAGGCCGAGCACCAGCGCGTCGCGCCGGCGGCAACCTTCGCGGCTCAGGGCCAGGTAGCCCAGCTTGTCGGTGGCCAGCACGTCCACGCCGGCTAGGTAGAAGATGAAGTCAGGGCGCACCTGCGCTACCAGGGGCCCCAGCGTGGCGGCTAGCAGGGCGAGGTACTCGGCGTCGGCGGTGCCGTCGGGCAGGGGCTGGTCGAGGTCGGAGGTTTCCTTGCGGCCGGGGTAGTTGCGGGCCCCGTGCACGGAGTAGGTGAACACGCGCGGCTCGTGCCGGAAAATGGCGGCCGTGCCGTTGCCCTGGTGCACGTCCAAATCCACAATCAGTACCTGCTTGGCTAGCCCATTAGCCAGCAGCCAGGCGGCGGCGGCGGCTTGGTCGTTGAGCAGGCAAAAACCCTCGCCCCGGTCGCGGAAAGCGTGGTGGGTGCCGCCGGCAATGTTGAACGCCGCGCCGTGCGCCAGGGCCCGGCGGGCGCACTCGATGGTGCCGCCGAGGATGGTGATTTCGCGCGCAAACAGCTCCGGCGACCACGGGAAGCCCGTCGCCCGCTCTTCCTGCCGGGTGAGCTGGCCCCGGCGCAGGCGCTGGTAGTACCCGGCGTCGTGCACCCGCAGGATGTCGGCATCGGGCGGGGGCCCGGGCACGAAGAAATCGGCCGTCGTGGCCGTGCCCTCGTGCAGCAATTGCTCGGGCAGCAGCTCGTACTTCAGCATGGGGAAGCGGTGGGCGGCCGGCAGCGGGTGGGCGTAGCTGGGGGCGAAGGCAATGGGCAGCATCGGGCTACTTGTTCGTTGTCAGTTGTTTGTTGCGCGGTACCGCCACGCCGCCAAAAATCAGCCAGCACGTAGCTGGAAAACCCACTGGCAACGGACAACCAACAACTACTTCGGTACGGCCTTGAACGTCATGCTGCTGAGCACGGCGCCCGGGGTTTCTACCGTCAGGCGCAGGGTGTGGTTGCCGGGGGGCAGCGGCAGGGGGCCCTGGGCGGCCAGGGGCCAGTCGGCGGCCGCGGCGTTGGCGGGCACGTCGAACGTGCCGAGCCGGGTGCCGTCGAGCGACAAGGCCAGGCGGGCGGGCTGGGCGGTGGGGTTGGCCGCGCGCAGCACCGCCGCGAAGGGCGCCTCGCGGCCGACGCGCACGGTGTAGTTCAGCCACTCGCCGGCCGCGGTGTGGCTCACCACGAAGCCGGGGCCCGCGGGGTCGGGGTCGAGGTCCACGCCGTCGTTGCGGTAGGCGCCGCCGGCGTTGGGGGCGGGCGCTTGCAGGCCCTCGGTTTTCTCGGCGTAGGTGTCGAAGTAGGCCTGGCCGTTGCGGCCCAGGTCGTAGTCGGGGGCCCGCACCACGCCGGGCACGGTGAGGGACACGAAGGGCTGGGTGGCGTAGTTGCCCAGTTGGCGGGTGAGGGCGTCCACCACGTCGCGGTTCACCTGGCAGTTGGCAAACAGGCAGTTGCGCAGCAGCGCGGCCCGGCCGTCGGCATCGAGAATGCTGCCGTAGGGCTTCACGTCGAGCAGGTTGGTGCGGCCGTCCACGCGCTTCAGCGTCCAGTGGCACCAGCCGATGCCGGCGGCGTCGAGGGCCCGGTAGGCAGCGGCCAGCCACTCGTTGGAGTTCTCGCCGATTTCGCCCACCCACACCGGCACGCGCTGCGCGGCCCGGAACTTCACCATGCCCCCGATGCGCGAAATTTGGTCCGGGTTGGTGGCGTCGGCGGCCTGCGGGTCGTTGGTGTCCCAGTAGTGGTGGGCGTTGTAGACGAGGTTGGTTTTGTCGCTGATTTTCAGCTCGGCCGGCGTCAGGCCGGCGTAGTTGTTGCCGTAGCCGTCGCCTTCGAGCAGCAGCAAATGGTGGTCGCCCTGGGCCCGCACGGCGGTGATGAGGCGGCTGTAGAGCGCGTTCAGCTCGGCGTGGTTGGCGGACAGGCCGTGGGCGGCGTTCATATTGTGCGGCTCGTTGATGAGGTCGTACATGGCCACGGCGGGGGTATTTTTGTAGCGCCGGGCCAGGGTTTCCCACAGCCGCACAGTCACGTCCTGGTACAAGAGCCGGCCCTTGGCGTCGCGCCGCTTCCAGAGGTCGAGCGGGGCCAGGTTGTCGTTGATGTTGGGGTCGGTGCCCTGGCCGCCGGGGGCCGCGTGCAGGTCCAGCACCACGTACATTTTGCGGGCCGCGCACCACTTGATTACGTTGTCGAGCAGGGCGAAGCCCGGCGCCTGCTCGGGCTGCGTGAACAGTTCGTTGCGGTCGTAGTACCCGGCCAGGGCCCCCACGTAGGCGGCCACGTTGCCGGTGGCCAGGGCCTGGTTGCGGGCGTGGCGCTGGGCGGGCGTCAGCAGCAAGTCGTAGTGAAACGGCACCCGCACGCAGTTAAAACCCTGGTCGGCAATGAAATCAATGTCGGCCTGCGTGATGTAGCGGGCGCGGTAATCGGCGTAGAACTGCTCCACCGCGGCCTCGGGCAGCGTGCGCAGCAACGCGCGCTTGATGCGGCCCTGCGAACCCAGCGAATCGGTTTTGAGGATGTAGCTTTCCTGGAGCAGCCAGCCGCCCACGTTCACGCCGCGCAGGCGCACTTCGCGGCCGGCGTTGTCCACCACCTGGGGGCCCTGGGCGTGCAGCGGCGGCAGCCCCTGGGCCGCGGCCGGGGCCCCGGGCAGCGCCAGCGCGGCCAGGGCAACGAGGAGTAGTCGTTTCATGGCGCCAAGCTACGCCAAGCGCCGGGGCCCCGCCTGGGTGGGCGCCGGGGCCGGCGCCTACTTCACCAGCAGGCGCAGGGCTTGGGGGCCCGCGCGCACCACGTACACGCCGCGGGCCAGGCCGGCGGGCAGCGGCAGCTCGGCCCGGCCGGTTGCGTCGGCCGTGGCCGTGGCCAAGGCGCGGCCCAGCGCGTCCAGCACCTGCACCGCCGCGCCGGCGGGGGCCCCCACGAGGGTGGTGCTGGCCACGGCCGGGTTGGGGTACAGGCCGGGCGGCGCGGCGCGGCCCGCCAGGGCCACGGCCCGCACCGGCGAGTAGGCCACGGCCCCGTCCTCGTCCACTTGGCGCAGGCGGTAGTACAGCTGCGCCGCGCCGGCCGGCAGGGCCCCGTCGGTGAAGGCGTACTGGCGGGCGGCAGAGCTGTTGCCGGCCGCCGGCACTTGCCCCACGGCGGCAAAGTGGGCCCCGTCGGGGCTGCGCTCCACGGCAAAGTAGGCGCTGTTTTTTTCCGACGCCGTGGCCCAGGCCAGGCGCACGGCGGCGGGACCTTCGGCCACGGCCGTGAAGGCCGCGAGTTCTACCGGCAGCGCGACGACCGGCAGCGCCACCGCCAGGTCCCGAATTTCAAAGTTGAGGAACGGGCTGGCGGCCACGGTGTTGCCAAGCTGCGTGGCCAGGCCGGTGGCCAGGTCCAGGCGGTAGGCGTTGCTGGCGCGGGTGCCATCGGCGCGCAACGCGGCGTCGGTCACTTCGGCCAAGAAGCCCACGTTGGTTTTCGTGGCGGGGTCGTAGTAGATATCGAGGCCAAAGGCGTCGGGCTCGCCGATGCCGTACGTGCCCGACGGCACGGCGAGCTGCACGGCCTGCGGCGCAGCCAGGGTGCCCGCATCGGGCGGGCTTTGCACGGCCAGCAAGCCGTTGCGGTAGTCCAGGGCGTAGAGCGTGGTGCTGGTGCTGCCCGCGTACGCGTTGGTGTAGGCCACCGCCGATACCAGGGCCGCATCGGGCGTGCCACCCACGTAGGCCAGGGCCCCGCCCGTGGCCACCAGCGACCCATCTTCCGGGCTCAGGGCGTAGTTGGCGCCGTTGGTGCTCGTGACGCGGATTTGGTCGCCCACCGGGTCAAAGTCGAACCCGATGCGGTCGGCGGCGGTGCCCAGCTCCAGGCGAACAGCTGTGCCAACCGACGTCGCCGCGTTAAGGCTGAGGTTCAGCACGTACAGTTGGGTGTTGGCGCCCGTAGCGGCGGCGGCGTAGCCCAGGGCGTACAGCTGGTTATCGGCGGGCCGGAAATCGATGCCGATCAGCAGCTGGTCCGCCGCCGTGCCCGTGAGGGCCACCGGCGCGAGGTTAAGCGAAGCGCCGGTGTTGGGGTCGATGCCAACCACGGCTTGGCTGTTCAGGGGCGCGCCCCGAAAATTGAAGCCCGTGATGGTGCCGAGGCCATAGATGGTTTGGGCGGAGCCAGGGGCCGCCAGCAGCAGCAGGGGCGCGAGGAGCAACATTTTCATACTAGCAAGCTACGCAGTACCAGCCCGCCAACCACAACCATTGCCTTGGAATAAATATAAATGTTCTGTAAGAAATGACGTTTCCAACAACTGGGCCCCGGTGGGGCCCCACGCAGCGGCCCCACCGGGGCGAGCAGGGCCGACGACGCTCCGCTTCGGCGGCGCAAAACCTACGGTCGGGGCCCCGCTGCGCACCCACCGCCGGCCAGGCGGGCGCGGGCAGTTGGCCCCGGGGGCCCCAAAGCAAAAAGCCTCCCCGCGCGGCGGAAAGGCTTTTTGTGAGGCATGCTGGGCTCGAACCAGCGACCCCCACCGTGTCAGGGTGGTACTCTGAACCAACTGAGCTAATACCCCAAAGGCGCCCGCGCCGGAGGGCGGCGGGCTCCGCAAAGGTAGCACCGGCGGGCGCAATGTGGCGGGCGGCGGGCGGTTTTTTGTGGCCGGGGGCCCCGGTGGGCAACTTTCTGGGCGCGGCTAAGTATAGGGCATCGTCGATACCCAATGTGGACCCCTGGCGGGGCCGCCATTTTTTAACCCTCTATTTTTTCCCCTTATTTATGAAAAATTTTCTCCTCACGCTTATGCTGGGCGCGGTGGCGGCCCCGGCGGCTATGGCCCAAGCCCGCGCTGGCGGCAACATTTCCTCGAAAGATTACACCGGCGGCGCCGTCACCGACTCGCGCAACACCGGCTTTGGCATCAAGGGCGGCTACAACCTGACCAACCTCTACGGCAGCGGCAAGGGCCTGCTCAACCCCGACTACCTCAACGCCTTCCACGGCGGCATATACGGCCAGTTCGGCTTCAACCAGGTGTCGTCCATCCAAGTCGAGCTGCTCTACACCCGCAAGGGCTACACCGCCAACTTCGCCGGCGGCAACTACAACGAGAGCCAGCGCACCACCCGCCTGAACTACTTGCAGTTGCCCGTCCTGTACGTGGCCAACTTCACCAAAAACCTGAGCTTTCACATCGGGCCCCAAGTGTCTTTGCTGACCAACGCCCGGGTGTACGACCAGGACATTGCCCTCTCCAACGGTGGGTTCAACTCGCTTGACTACGGCGCCGTGGCCGGCTTTGAAGGCCGCGTGGGCCCCGCCCGCATCGGCGTGCGCTACGACCTGGGCCTGGGCAACGTGTACAAAGACGGCACCTCGGTGAAGTACAACGGCGCCACCGTGGCCAACCTGTCGAGCAGCAACTTGCACAACCAAACCTTCCAGGTGTACCTGGGCCTGGGCTTCACCCAATAAGCCGGCTGGGTTCGCCGGTCCGCCGCCTGCCCGCGCGCCCTGCTGGGTTGCGGTGGGGCAGGCGGCGTTTTTATTCCCTCTCCCCATGCCCGCCCTCGACCCCAACGCCCTGTACGCGGCCCGCGAGCTCATTGTGGGCCGTGGCCTGGCGGTGCTCGCCGCCTGGGTCATCGCCAACCTGGTGGGCAGCGGCTACGCCGTGGCCCACGCCGACCGCCGCCAAGAGCCCTACCATTTCCACTTCATGAACGTGGCCTGGGCCCTGGTGAACGCCGGGCTCGCGGCGTGGGGCATCGTGATGCTGCGCCGCTTGCCGCCGGCCGGCTGGTCGCTGGCCGCCGAAGCAGGGGCCCACCACCACGACGAAAACCTGTTCCTCGTCAACACCGGGCTCGACGTGCTGTACGTCATCGTGGGCTTCTGGCTGCGCCGCCGGGCCACCGAGCCCGACGCGGAACACCCCGTCCGGCTCGCCGGCTTCGGCCGCTCGGTGCTGCTGCAAGGGGGCTTCCTGTTCGTGTTCGACCTGGCCATGACCGCCCTGCTGCACCTGGCCGGGGCCCCGCTGCGCGCCGCCGGGCTGCTATAGGCCGGGGCTGTTTTGTGTAGCGCGGGCTTTGTAGTCCGCGGCGCTCGCTTCGTCCGGCCGATTAACCGGGCAGCAACCGCTCAAAAACGCGGACTGCAAAGTCCGCGCTACATAAAACGGCCCGCTACTGTGCAGTAGCGGGCCGTTTTGCTTCTAACTCTAACTTGAAACCTGGGGGCCCTAGCTGCGCGGGGCGTGCTGGCCTTCGAGGATTTCCTCCACAATTTTCTTGTTGAAGGCGGGAAGGTCGTCGGGCTTGCGGCTGGTGATGAGGCCCTTGTCAACCACTACCTCCGAATCTTCCCAGTGGGCGCCGGCGTTTTTGAGGTCGGTTTTCAGGCTGGGCCAGCTGGTCATTTTCTTGCCGCGCACGGTGTCCGCTTCGATCAGCGTCCAGGGCCCGTGGCAGATGGCGGCCACCACCTTGCCCGAGTGCATGAACTCGCGCACGAAGTCCACCACTTTGGGCTCCAGGCGCAGCTTGTCGGGGTTAATCTGGCCGCCGGGCAGCACCAGGGCGTCGTAGTCGGCCACGCGGGCGTCGTCGATGACCTTGTCCACGTCCACGTTCTTGCCCCAGTCGGTCATGTCCCAGCCCTTGATGGTGCCTTTTTTCAGGGAAATGACGTCGACCTCGGCGCCTTCGCCTTTGAGGTATTTCTGCGGTTCGGTGAGTTCTACTTGTTCGAAGCCGTCGGTGGCCACGATGGCCACGCGCTTGCCTTTGAGTTTATCGCTGCTGAAGAGGGACATGGGTGGGAAGGGGAAACGGCCCCGGGGAGGTTCCCAGTCCGCCCCGGTTCTTACGCCCGGCGCCAGCCGCGGGTTGTGGGCGCCGCCGGCGCCGGGGCCCCTACTCGGCGCCGCGGCGCAGCTGCTTCAGCTCCTGGCGCACGGCCTTCACCCGGTCGTCGAAGCCGTCGGGATCGTACTCAATTTCCTCCACGTCCACCTGGTCGAGCAGGTCCATCAGCTCGTCGGAGTGGTCGAGGCGGGTGCCGGCGGGCATCTTCACAAACGTCATTTCCGACCACAGCAGCGCCAGCAGGCGCTGGCCGTCGGCGGCGCGCATCTGCATTTCCACCACCAGGTTGGAGTTGTCGAAGTGGATGAGCTGGGTGCAGATGAGCACGTCCACGCCCTGGCGTGCGGGCTTGAGGTAGCTAATGTGGTGCTTGGTGATGACCCAGGCTGCCTGCTGCTCGCGGGCCAGCTCGCCCATGTTCAGGGCGTAGTGCGCGGCCACTTGGTCTTCGCGGGCGTTGAGGAAGTAGTCGAGGTAGCGGGCGTTGTTGAGGTGGCCCAGCATGTCGCAGTCCTGGAAGTGGACTCGGTGGCGGGTTTCGGGGGTGCGGACGAGGGCGGGCATGGCGCAAAAGTAGCGCCGGGGCCCAAAACCTTCCCAAACTACTCGGCACGCCTACTACTTCGCGCGGAAATGCCTACCTTTTGCGGGCCGTTTCCGCCTCACGCTTCCCGCCCGATGTTTCAGCTTACTCCTGCCCGCACCGTCGTGGTCCGCGCTGTGGCCGACGCGCTGCTGCCGCCCGCCCCCGGCCTGCCATCCGGTGCCGAAGGCGTTGACCTTGACCAGTTCACGGCCGCCGTGCGGGCCCAGCCCGCCGGGGCCCAGGCCGAGTTCGGGCAGCTGCTCGATTTGCTGGGCCAGCCCGTGGTGGGCCTCACGTGGCTGGGGCCCCTGCGGCCGTTTGCGCAGCTGAGCCCCGCCCAGCGCGAGCAGCTGCTGCAAAGTTGGGCGGCCTCGCGGCTGCCGCCGCTGCGCAAGGGGTTTCAGGCCCTGCGCAAGCTGTGCCTGTTCTTGTATTACGGCGGCAGCCGCCCCGGCCGCCCCGCCGCCTGGGACGCCCTGGGCTACCCCGGCCCCGCCGACGCGCCTGCCGACACCACCCGCCCCCTCGAAACCCTGCGGCCCCGCGTGGACACGACCTACGACTGCGACGTGCTGGTGGTGGGCTCTGGGGCGGGGGGCGGCGTGGTGGCCGGCGAGCTGGCCGCCGCCGGCTTCGACGTGCTGGTGCTGGAAAAGGGCCCCTACTACCACGGGCGCGACTTTACGCAGCGCGAAACCGACATGCTGGGGGCCCTGTACGACGCCCGCGGCACCCTCGGCACCCACGACGGCGGCGTGGGCCTGCTGGCCGGCTCGTGCCTGGGCGGGGGCACCACCGTGAACTGGGCCGGCGCCTTCCGCACCCCCGGTTACGTGCTGGACGAGTGGGCCCGCGAGCACGACGCGCCCCACTTCACCGGCCCCGGTTTCCAACAAAGCCTCGACGCCGTGAGCGCGGCCCTGGGCGTGAACACCGACTACGCCCGCCACAACGGCCAAAACCAGGCCCTGTGGGACGGCTCGCAGCGCCTGGGCCAGGACGTGCACCTGATTCCGCGCAACGAGCGCGGCGTAGACGCGGCCGACGACGCGCACTTTCGGGCCCTGGGGTACTCGTCGCTCGGCGACGGCCACGGCCACAAGCAGGGCACCCTGAACACCTACCTGCCCCTGGCCGCCCGCCACGGGGCCCGCCTGCTGGCCGACGCCCAGGTGGCGCGCATCACCCGGGCCCACGGCCGCGCCGCCGGGGCCGAAGCCACCTACGCGCCCGCCGACGGCCCCGCCGTGCGCGTGCAGGTGCGGGCCCGGTGCGTGGTGGTGGCCGCCGGGGCCATCCAGACGCCGGCCTTGCTGCTGCGCTCGGGCCTGCGCCACCCGCACCTGGGCCGCCACCTGCACCTGCACCCCACCCTGGTTGTGGCCGCGCACTACCCCTGGCCCATGCACTCGTGGCACGGCCCCAGCATGAGCGTGGTGAACGACGCCCACACCCGCTTGCACGGCACCAACTTCGGCGTGAAGCTCGAAACGCCCCCCACCCACCCCGGCCTGCTGAGCACCGTGCTGCCCTGGCTGAGCGGGGCGCAGCACCGCGAATTGATGGCCGGGGCTGCCCACCTGGGCTCGTTCATCGTCCTCACCCGCGACCGCGACGGCGGCCGCGTGCGCCTCGACAAGCACGGGGCCCCCCTCATTGACTACGCGCTGTCGGACTTCGACCGCGGCAACCTGCTGGCCGGCGTGCAGGCAGCGGCCGAAATCCACGCCGCCGCCGGGGCCCGCACCATCTACCTGCCCCACGGCACGCTGCCCACGCTGCAGGCCGAAAACGGGGCCCTGCGCCACCCCGAGCGGCTGGCCCAGCTGCCGCACCTAAGTTGGCGGCCCAACCAGTTTGGCCTCTACAGCGCCCACCAGATGAGCACCGCCCGCATGGGCGGCGACGCTGCTACCCACCCCGTGCGCGTGAGCGGCGAAACCGTGGAGCTGCCCGGCCTGTACGTGGCCGACGGCGCAGCCTTTCCGGCGTGCTCGGGCGTGAACCCCATGCTCACCATCATGGCCCTGGCCCACCACACGGCCCAGGGCCTGAAGGCCAGCCTGCGGGAGCAAATGGGGCACGTGGCCGGCGCTGGGCGGCCGGTGGTAGCTTAGGGGCAGCATTTTACGGACTATCGATGACGCGACGCTTGGCTTGGCCTTATTTGCTGCTGCTGCCGCTGCTGGTGGTGCTGGTGTTCGGCAACTGCGGCGGCGGGGTGCGCGGCCTGCTGAGCGCTACCGACTTCGAGCACCGCCAGCGGCTGCGCGCCATTTTGGTGCAGGAGCGCGCCAACCGGGCCGCGGCCCGGCACCTGCCCGCGGGCAAAAAACGCCGCCTTGCCAACAGTCGCGTCGATTCCGTTAAGGCGGCCCGCCTCGACAGCTTCTTCCGCCACGACTACGGCGGCTACCTGAAAGACAAGTACGCGCACCGCCGCCGCAAGCTGGAGCGCCAGGCGCTGCGCATCGACAACCGGGCGCTGATTCCCGCCATCCGCGTCCCCCTGAACACGCGCTGAAAACGTGCCCCGACGGCCACAGGGCCCGGGTTTACGTATGCCCGCAGCCCACCCGCTCACTTTCCCATGCGATTCCCTGCCCTGCGCCCACTGTTGGCCACTGCGTTGATAGTAGCCTCCAGCTGCTCCGTGTTTCACAAGCGCGCCAAGGCCCCGGCCCCGGTCGTGGAAGCGGCCCCCGCCCCGGCGGCCCCCGCCGCGCCCACGCCCGTCACCGCCGCGCGTGATCTGGCCGACGCCATGGCCACCGTCCTAAAACTTACCCCCGAGCAAACCGGCCGCATCCGCACCGTCCTCAACGGCACCGTGGAGCAAGCCAACGCCGCCAAGCAGCAGCACCCCGCCCAATCGCCCGAGCTGGCCGCCGCCCTCAAGCACATCAACGTCAGCTCGCAAGCCCAGCTTCAGCAAATCATGGGCCCCACCAAGTACCGCGAGTTCAGGGCCAAGCAAGCCCAAGTGCAGGCCGAAATGGCCCATCAATAAGCGGCGCAAGACGGCCCCAACAGTTGGTTCAAAGAGCTGAAGGCGTGACGCGCAGCGGCGCTACGTCCGTGTCGTCGTACAACTCGGCCAGCAGCAAGTGTAGGCCAATGTCCAGAATTTCAAGCACGTCCGTTGGCTCGCTCAGCAGCGTGTAAATCCACTGCCCAGCCTCGTCGCGCCGAAACCACTCCACTACCCAGGCGGTCTGCGACACCAGCAAGTAATGGCGGAGGCTGGCTAGCTTTTGGTACTGCTTGAATTTTTCGGTGCGGTCGTACTCAGCCGTGGAGGGCGACAGAACTTCCACGATTAATACGGGCTGGCGGATCAAGTATGGGTCGCGGCGATCGGCGGGGTCGCAGCTTACCATGATGTCCGGGTAGGTATAATATTTTTTTTCCTGCACGGCCAGGCGCATATTTTCGTCAAATACCCGGCAGCCCCGCGCCCGTGCCCCTGATCGTAAGGCCGCTACCATGTTCCCTTTTATTAAATTGTGCGCGGCACTGGCCCCCGCCATTGCGAAAATTTCGCCGTCGAAGTACTCGTGGCGCACTTCGCTTTTCTCTTCCAGGGCCAGGTATTCCTCCGGCGTGTAGCGGCGTGTTTGCAGTTCAGCTTGTCCCATAAGTGTTAGCGGTTAACCCATCAAAGGTACATTTCCGGGGTCCCGGGTGGCTTACAAGTATGCCAGCAGCCAGCCAATCAGGCGCTTGGCCCGGCCGTTGTAGGGCGGGTACATGGCCTTGAGGGCGGTGAAGCCCACGCGCTGTTGCAGCACGCCCTTCTCGTTGCTGAAGGCCAGGAAACCGGCGTGGCCGTGGGCCTTGCCCAGGCCGGAGGTGCCCACGCCGCCGAACGGCAGCTCGGGGTGGGCCAGGTGCAGGATGGTTTCGTTCACGGCCGCGCCGCCGGCGGCCACGGCCCCGAGCAGGTAGTGGCGGTTGGCCGGGCGGGTGGTGAACACGTACTGCGCCAGCGGCTTGGGCCGGGCGTTCACGTACGCGGCCGCGTCGGGCAGCTCGTCGAAGGGCAGCACGGGCAGCAGGGGCCCAAAAATTTCTTCTTCGAGCACGGCGGCCCCGGCGGGCACGTCGGTGAGCACGGTGGGCGCGAGGTAGCGCTGGGCCGCGTCGAAGGCGCCACCGGTGGCCACGGTGGCGCCGCGGGTTTCGGCGTCTTCGAGCAGGGCGGCGAGGCGGCTGAAGTGGTGGTGGTTCACCACGCGGGCGTACGAGTCGGACGCCTTGATGCCGGCCCCGGCGGGGTTGTAGAAGCGGCCGATGGCGGCCTTGAGTTCCTCCACCAGGGGCCCCAGCACGGGGCGCTGCACCAGCAGGTAATCGGGGGCCACGCAGGTTTGGCCGGCGTTGAGGAACTTGCCCCACACGATTTTCTCGGCCGCGTCGCGCAGGTTGGCGGTGGCGTCCACGATGGCGGGGCTTTTGCCGCCCAGCTCCAGCGTGAGGCCGCTGAGGTGCTCGGCGGCGGCGCGCATCACCACCTTGCCCACCGCGGGCGAGCCGGTGAAGAAAATGTGGTCCCAGGGCAGGCGCAGCAGGTCGGTGGCCACGTCCTTGTCGCCCTCCACCACCAGCACTTCGTCGGGCCGAAACAGTTCCTCGGCCAGCCGGCGCAGCAGGGCCGCCGTGGCGGGCGTTTGCTCGGCGGGCTTGACGACCACCGCGTTGCCAGCCGCAATGGCCGAGATCAAGGGGTCGACGGCCAGGTAGAACGGGTAGTTCCAGGGCGCGATGATGAGCACCACGCCCTTGGGCTCGACCTGCACCCAACCGCGGGTGCCGGCCAGGGCCAGCGGCGTGCCCACGCGGCGCGGGGCCAGCCACTTTTTGAGGTGCGCCGCGGTGTGCTTCAACTCGACCTGGGCGGCCCAAATCTCCGTGATGTCGGTTTCGGACGGAGGCTTGCGGAAATCGGCGTACAGCGCCTCCTGGATGGCCGCGCGGTTGGCTGCCAGCCAGTGGCCCAGCCGGCGCAGGCGGGCGCGGCGGGCGGCCACGTCTTCCTGGCGCAGGGCGGGGGCCCGGCGGCGGAGCGCCGCGAACGAAGCCTGAAACGGATTGGAAGCGGCAGACGGCGCCAGCGGCGCGGCAGGGGCGGCAACGGGGTTCATACGGGCAAAGCGGGTGGGCAGCAAACGGAGCGGGGCCCCTCGCTGAAAGGTACGCCGGGCCACGCCAACCGGCCGGGGCCCGGCCGGTGTTACGCGCACATTATCTTTGCCCCGGCCAGGGCCCCGGCGGCTGCTTGCGGGCGGCCGCGCCTTCTTTGCCTGGCTTTTTATTCTATCGACTTACCCATCACCATGTTACTACGCTACCCGCATCGGCGGGGGCCGTGGCAGCCCCTGGCGCTGCCGTTGACCTTGCTGTTTGCCCTGGGTTCGGCCGCCGCCGCGCCCGCCCCGCGCCCCGACTCGGTGGCCGCGCCCCGCCCCGCCGTGCTGGCCGATACCGTTCGCCCCGCCGCCGGGGCCCCCGCCGACTCGGTGCCCGCCCAGCCCCGCCACGCCCGCCGCACCGATTACACCGTGGCCCCGGGCGTGACCTGGCACTACGAAAAGCCCCGGCCGTTCCAGTGGCTCTACCACATCCCGCGCGACGTGGCCGAGATGCCGGGCTACGCCTTCAAGAAGAAAAACGTGCCCCTGCTGGCGGGCATCGTGGGCAGCAGCGCCGTGCTGTTTGCCTTCGACCAGGCCATCATCAACGGGGTGCAGCGCGGCGGCCGCGGCTTGGGCATCACCGCCGAAGACAAGCAGCGCAACCTGTTCCGCCTGCCCTTCCACATCGGCAGCATCAACTTGCCCATCGAGTACAACGCGCCCGATAACTTCAACACCTCGCTGTACTTCCTCGGCGACGGCTGGACGCACCTCACCATTGCCAGCAGCTTCTTGGCCTACGGCATTTTTGGGCACGACAACCGGGCCCTGCAAACCTCCAGCCAGCTCGGCGAGGCCATCCTCACCACGGGCCTGGCCACGCAGCTCCTCAAGCACCTCACCGGCCGCCAAAGCCCCAACGTATCGACCCAGCCCCGGGGCAAGTGGGACCTGCTGCCCAACTACAACGACTACCAAAAGGCCGTGCCCCAGCACGATGCCTTCCCCACCGGGCACCTGGCCACGGCCATGGCCACGGTCACGGTCATCGCCGAAAACTACCCCGAGTACCGCTTCATTCGCCCCGTGGGCTACGGCCTGATGACGGTGCTGGGCGCCGCCATGCTCAACAACGGCGTGCACTGGGCTTCCGACTACCCGCTGGGCATTGCCCTGGGCTACGGCTTCGCCAAAATTGCGGTGGCCCACGGCCGCACCCGCCTCAGCCCGGCCACCGGCCTGGCCCTGCCCAAGCCCTGGTACCGGCAGGCGCAGCCCGCGCCGTTCGTGTACGGGCCCTTCACCGGGGCCAGCCTCACTTGGCGCTGGTAGCGCCCCCATCCGTCAACGCAAAAAGGCTCTTTCCCACGCGGGAAAGAGCCTTTTTGCATTCCTGGGGCACCAACGGCGCGGCTTAGAACAAGCTTTTTTTCACGGTGCGGTGGCCGTTTTTATCGAATTTGATGATGGTGCCGTCGGCGCGCTTAATTTTTAGCGAGCCATCGTCGCTGCGCTTGATCTTAACGCCGTTGGCGTACTTCACTTTCTGGAACGTCACCTTGGAGCCCTGGGCCCGGTAGCGGCCCTTGGTGAGCAGCTTGGCGGCGGGCCGGGGCACAGCCAGGGCCGCCGGGCGGGCGGCTACGGGGGCCACCGCGGCGGCGCGCGGCGGCGCGTAATAGGCCGCCTGGTGGCGGGCGTAGGCCTGGTATTGGTGGGGGGTGAAGGCCGTTTGCAGGCGCCGGCTGGTTTGCTCGTTGGCGGCCCTGACGGCGGCGTACTCGCCGGTGGTGTCGGCGGCGTACCGGGCGGTGTAGCCTTGCAGCGTGCGGCCCCGGGCGTAGTACTCGTTGCGGATGCGCGTGAGCAGAACGGGGTCGGTGATTTGCAGGTCGCGGGCCACGCGCACGGCCATCACGTCGGCGTCGTTGCGCAGCAGCATGGTGTCGAGGGCCGAAACGGCGGCCGGGGCCCCGCCAGTGGGCAGGTACGCCGAAGTGGCCGCCGTACTTTCCGCTTCCTTCTCTTGCGAGCACGAAGCAGTAGCAAGCGCCGCAACGCTCAGCAAAACCAATATTTTAACGGCCATGGACACAGTATTAACAACGGATTATCAGATCGTTGGGTTGGGGCTGGCCAATTGGCGCGCCACGGCCCGGCCCAGCCGTTGCCCCCGGCCAGCGGGGCCCCTAGAGCAGTTTCGCAATCAGTGTACGTGATAGCCGCAGTGGTCAAACCAGTTTTGCGCATCTTCAGCCGTTATCCAAGCCAACGCGGCATCCAAAGCC
>JBPBPC010000050.1:0-134894 GCA_050954665.1 Janthinobacterium lividum | reverse complement strand
AAAAAATCCGGGCCCTCTGCAAGGAGCTGTCCGAGTACCTCGACCAGCAGGAGCAGGGCCTGAGCTAGGGGCCCGGGCTTAACAACTGGAGCAACAAAGAAGCCCCGCCGGCACTGCCGGCGGGGCTTCTTTGTGGGGCTGGGGCCCCAGCGGCTAGCGGGCGTTGCGGCCCAGGTTGCCGGCGGGGCGGGCGGTGGCTTTGGGGTTGGCGGGGCCGATGGTGGCGTTGTTGGCGCGGGCCGGGGCGGGGTCCTGCACCGATTTGACCAAGGCCTGCGTGGCGACTTGGGTGGCGGTGCTGGCGTAGTCGCGGTCGGACTTGTTGTAGCGGTTGCGGGCGTCGAAGTAGTTGGAGTACTGGTCGGTGCTCAGCACGGCTTTCAGCTCTTGGTCGCGCTCGCGCAGGATGCCGGTGCGCTGCTCGTCGAGGGCGGCCACGTTTTTGGCGTTAGCGCGCTCGGCGTCCTCCAGCTTGGCAGTTTTGTCGGCGTTGATGGCGCGCAGGCGAGCGGCCTGGTAGCCGTTGAGGCGCAGGTCGCGCACCATCAGGTCGCTCAGGCGCTCGGCGCGGTTCGTGGCGGCCGGGTTGAGGCGGGGGCTGGGCTGGGTTTTGTCTTGCACGGCCACCGGGGGCAGGGCCACTTGCTGGGCCCGGGCGGCGGGGGCGGCCAGGGCCAGGGTGCAGGCCAGGGCCCCAAAGGAAAGGCGGTTGTTCATGGGCGGGAGGGGTTGCGGAAAGCCAAAACAGTACGCAAGGACCGCGCCGCGCCCGCGCGGCCCCCGCCCGGGGTTAACGGCAAACCCCGGGGCCCGGTTGGCCTAAAACGTGTTTTGCCACATCATCGACTCCACCGGCCGGTCAGTGCGGTGGTTGTACTTGGCGCTGGGCTTGCGGTGGTAGAGGGTGGCCACGTCGCCCTGCACCAGGAAGTAGATGAGCTGCCCGATGGGCATGCCCGGGTACACGCGCACGGGCACCGACACGCTGATTTCTAGCGTCCAGTGGTTGCAAAAGCCCACGTCGCCCTTGCCCGCCGTGGCGTGGATGTCGATGCCCAGGCGCCCCACGCTGCTCTTGCCTTCGAGGAAGGGCACGGTGGCGTGGGTTTCGGTGTACTCGGCCGTCACGCCCAGGTACAACTGGCCCGGCTGGAGCACAAACCCCGCGGCGGCGTCCATCTCAAACGTGTCGATTTCGTTGTGGCGGCGCGCGTCCAGCACCGCGTCGCGGTAGGTGGCCAGGTAGCGGCCCAGGTGCACGTCGTAGGAGTTGGTGCCGAGGCAGTTGCGGTCGAAGGGCTCGATGACGATGGTGCCTTTCTCAATTTCGGCAAGGATTTGCTGGTCGGTCAGGATCAAAACGGGGCAGGAAAAAAGGTGGGCGGCGTGGGGCCCCGCCGCAGGGCAAGGGGCTGTTGAAAGCGCGGCTACTCGTGGCCGGGCCGGTGGGGGTTCACGTCGCTGTCGGGCGCTTCGTCCTCGTCGTCATCGGCGTAGCGGTCGTCGCGCAGGGGCTTGGGCTGGGCGTCGCGCAGGCGGCTGAGCAGGCTGCGCCCCGGGGTGGGCGGGGCCGCGTCGGGCTCCGGCTCGCCCTCCGGGGCCAGGTAGTCGAGGCGGCGCTGGAGGCCTGGGATGACGTTGAGCACCAGGTGCAGCAGCAGCAGGAAGCTGCTCAGGCTGAGCAAGAACGTGAGGTAGTCGAGCCAGTTGTGGCGCGGGGCGGGGCCCGCGGCCGGGGGCGTGGCCACGGCCGTGTCGTCGGTTGTGGCCGGGGCCCCGGCGGCGGTTTCAGCGGCCGGGGCGGCGGGGGCAGTGCGAGTGTCGTCGTCGCCGCCGTTGGTGGTGAGGGGGGCGGCCATGGGGCCCTCGGCGTCGGCGGGCACGGCGGCCGCGTCGGCGGGGGCCCCGGCGGCGTTGAACTGGGCCCCGGCTTGCTTGATGAGGCGCTCCTCGGCCCGCACCAGCGCCACCCGCTCGTCGCGGGGCAGGCCGTGGATGAAGAACTCGAAGTTGCGGTCGCGCAGGACGCCGTTGAGCTGCTTGGTGAACTCGGCCAGCGACACGGGGCCCGTGCCGAAGCGGTTTTTGTAGCGCTCGGCGCTGGCGTTGTAGTTCTGGAAGAGCTGCTTGAGGGCGGCGTTGTCGCCGAACTGGTCGAACTGCCGGCGGGCGGCGGCCGTGCGCAGCGTAACCGGGAACTTGCCGCGGGTGAAGGACTTGTCGTACACCGTTTCGAAGGTGCGGAAGTTCAGCTCGTCCACCGTTTTGTCGAACAGCGCCTTGTTGGCCTGGGCGGGCGCCTGGGCCCGGGCCAGCGGGGCGAGCAGCAGGAGCAGCGCGAGGAATTTTATTTTCAGCATAAGCAAAGGGGCAGCGCACAGGAATTCGTGGCGCAAAGTTCGCACACTTTAAATGGGAAAGGTTCGCAAACGCCGCCGGGGGGAAGCATTTGCGAACCTTTCCCGGGCGCCGGGCCCGGGCAGGCCCCCGCTCCGGCGGCGCGGCGCGCTACAAGCCGTGCGCTTCGACCAACGATGCGCGGCAGGCGGTGAGGTACTTTTCCACCAGTTCGCCGGTGATGGCGGTGGAGACGAACAGGGCCTCGAACTGCGACGGGGCCAGGTAGATGCCGCGCGCCAGCATGGCGTGGAAGTAGCGGCCGAAGGCGGGCAGGTCGCACTGCTTGGCGTTTTCGAGGTGGTTGACCGGCTGCGGCGTGAAGAACAGGCTGAACATCGAGCCCACTTGGTTCACGGTGTAGTGCAGGCCCAGCTCCTGGGCAATTTGGCGGGTGCCGTCGGCCAGGCGGGCGGCGGTGGCGCCGAGCTGGGCGTACAGCGCCGGGTTTTCGTGCAGGTGGCGCAACTGGGCCAGGCCGGCGGCGGTGGCCAGCGGGTTGCCCGAGAGCGTGCCCGCCTGGTACACCTTGCCGGCCGGGGCCACCTGGTTCATGATGTCGGCGCGGCCGCCGTAGGCGCCCACCGGCAGGCCCCCGCCGATGATTTTGCCCAGCGTCGTCAGGTCGGCCGCGATGCCGAACAGCGCCTGGGCCCCGCCGGGCGCGAGGCGGAAGCCGGTCATCACCTCGTCGAAAATGAGCACGATGCCGTGCTGGGTGCACAGGGCCCGCAGGCCCGGCAAAAAGCCTTCCTGCGGGGCCACCAGGCCCATGTTGCCCACTACGGGCTCCAAAATGATGGCGGCGATTTGGCCGGGGTTGGCGGCCACGGCGGCGGCCACGGCGGGCAGGTCGTTGTAGGGCACCGTGAGCGTGTCCTGGGCCACGCCGTAGGTCACGCCGGCCGAATCGGGCGTGCCCAGCGTGAGGGCCCCCGAGCCGGCCGCGATGAGGAACGCGTCGGCGTGGCCGTGGTAGCAGCCCTCGAATTTGAGGATTTTGGCCCGCCCCGTGTAGCCGCGCGCCACCCGGATGGCCGACATGCAGGCCTCGGTGCCGGAGTTCACGAGGCGCACTTTCTCGATGCTGGGCACCATTTCGGTGATGAGCTGGGCCAGCTCGCTCTCGCGGCGCGTGGGGGCCCCGAAGCTCAGCGAGTGGGGCAGGGCTTCGCGCACGGCGTCGAGCACCACGGCCGGGGCGTGGCCCAGAATCATGGGGCCCCACGAGTTGATGAAGTCCACGTAGCGGTTGCCGTCCACGTCGGTGAGCCACGCGCCGGCGGCGCTCTGCATGAACACCGGCGTGCCGCCCACCGAGCGGAAGGCGCGCACCGGCGAGTTGACGCCGCCCGGGATCAGGGCTTTCGCTTGGGCAAAAAGGGCGTCGGAAGTCGTTTGGTTAAGCATAGAATGTGGTTGGCAGTTTACTGTTAATAAGCCGGGGAATGCCGTTTGGGTTCGGGCTTGCTGCTCGTTTCCGGCGCCCGGCAGGGCCGCCTCAGCACCGCCCGGCGCGGGCGGCGCGCTACTTCACCACGCGCATTTCCAGGCCGTCGAGCTTGGTGATGGGCACCACTTGGTTGTCGCGGAAGCCGCTGGGGTAGGCGTAGCCCTGGAACACGGCCCCCGGGGCGGGCGCCTCCGTGGCCAGGCCGGGCTGGAACGCGGTGCCGAACGCGGCCAGCGCGTTGCCAAAAAACAGGAGCAGGTCGAAGCCCTGGCCGGCGTAGGCGGTGGGCGGCAGGTGCTGGCGCTGCAAGTACAGCTGCCGAAAGCGCCGGTAGCCCAGGGCCCCTTCGTCGATGTACTTGGGCTGCACGAAGTAAATGCCGGGCCCGTTGAGCTGGCTGGGGTCGAGGCGCGGGTTGTCGAGCCAGGCCCCGGAGGCCAGCAGCGGCGGCCGGGTGGCGGCCGGCGCGCTGCGCTGCACGCCCAGGAAGTAGGGCCCCGCCTTGCGGTCGTCGGAGGCCACCACGAGGTGGCCGGCACCGGCCAGGTCGAGGCCGGCGCTGGCGGCGGCCAGGCTCTCGTCCACGTCGGGGTTGAAGCGGCGGCGGGCGCTGATTTTGCCGCCCAGGGCCTCAAACGTGGCCTGGTACGCGTCGGCGAAGATGGTTTCGTCGTGGCTGTCTTCGTGCAGCAGCACGGCCGGGCGGCCAATGCCGAAGGCGTCGGCGGCGAACTGGGCCGCCAGCCGGCCCTGGGTGGCCGCGCCGGGGCTGTTGAGGTAGTGCCAGGGGTTGTCGAGCACCAAATCGCCGTCCTGCGAGAGCGGGTTGACGCACACAATCTGGTGGTCCTGGGCGTAGCGGGCCAGCAGCTTGGCGCCCGACTTGTACACCGGCCCGATCAGCAAGTCCATGCCGGCCAGCTCGGGCAGGGCCAGCACCTGCTTCAGCCGCAGGGTGTCGGCCCCGGTGTCGTAGGCAAACAATTGCACCGGGTGGCCGGCCCGCTGGAGCGAGTCCTGGGCCAGGCGCAGGCCGGCGTAGAGGTCGGTCACGAACTGGTTTTTGCGCTGCTTCTGCCAGCTTGGGTCGTCGAGCTCGAAGGGCAGCAGCACGGCCACGTTGTAGCTGGTTTTGCGGGCCGTGGGGCGGGCCACCGCCCGGGCCCCCAGGGGCCCGGCGTAGCGGGCGGCGTCGAGGCCAAACTTGCGCACCAATTCGTCGAGCTGGGGCCGGTCGGCCTCGGTACCGAAGCCGTTGGGCACGGCCAGGCGGTCGGCGTAGGCGCGGGCCAGGGCGGCATCGTCGGGGGTGCGGCGCAACAGGCGCTGCCAGGTGCCGCGGTCGTTGAGGCGGGGCAGGTAGCTGGCCTTCAGCGCGTCGCGGGCGGGTCCGAAGTCGGCGGGCAGGGCCCCCAGCGTTTTCAGGCCCGTGTCGTAGTCGCCCTGCTCCAGCGACACCTGGCCTTGCAGCAGCAGCGCCTCGCTGAGGTTGGGGTAGGTGGGGTACTCGGCGCGCAGCAGGTTGAGGAGCTGCTCGGCGTCGGCCCATTGCCGAAGGCGGGCGTTGGCCACGGCGGCCAGGTAGGCCGCGTCGGCAGCGTGCGTGAAGCGGACGCCGGGCTGGGCCAGGGGCTCCAATTCGAGCAGCGCGGCGGCGTACTGGCCCTGGTCGAGCTGAACTTTGCCGGCGCGGTAGTGCGCGTCCGGACTACCCGTCCGGCCCGCGGGCTTCGCGACGGCCGGTTTGGCCGCGGCGGGCTTGGCCGCGGGTTTAGCAACGGCAGGTTTGGCGGCGGCAGTGCCGGCAGCCGGCTTAGCAGTGGCGGCAGTGCCGGTAGTAGGCTTAGTAATAACGGCAGTGCCAGCGGCCGGCTTGGCAACAGCGGCAGTGCCGACGGCCGGCTTAGCCGCGGCACTGCCGACGGTGGGCTTCGCCAAGGTCTTACCGGCCGGCTTCGCTGCGTTGGCCTTGGCATTCGGCGCAGCGGTGGGCGTTTGGGCCGCCACGGCCAGCGGCAACAGGGCCCCCAGCAGCAGGCGTGGCAGCCGAAACCGGCGGGTAAAAGCAAGGGGCATGGACGGCGTGGGTGAGTGGGCCCACAAAAGTACGCAAGGCCCGGGCCCCCCCGGGGCCATTATTGCCGCAAGTGGCCGCAAAGCCGGCCGGCAAGGCTGCGGCGAAACCTGCCGCCGGAACCTTGCCCCGCTAAAACCCCCAAGCCTTCGCCCCCGCCGAGGCGGCCTCCACAAAAATGCGCGTGAACTCGGGGTGCTTGGCCCGGATGGCGTGCTCCAGCCGGGCGGTGGCGGCCACGGTTTCCGCCGCCGAAAGCTCGGGCCGGAAGCGCACGTCGAGCGCCACCATGGCCTCCTGGGGCCCCAGGTACGTCGAGAGGGGCGGGTGCAGGCGCGCCACGGCGGGCTCGGCGGCGGCCAGGGCCCGGAGGCTGGCCAGGGTGGCCGCGTCCACGCCTTCGCCCACCAGCAGGCCGCGGGTTTCCGCCAGCATGAACACGGCCATGCCGATGAGCAGCACCCCGATGGCCAGCGACGCGCTGCCGTCGAGGTACGGGTTGTGCAGCAAGTGCCCAAAAAAGACGCCCGCCAGCGCAATCAGCAGGCCCACGAGCGCGGCCAGGTCTTCGAGCAGGATGGCGTACACGGCCGGGTCGCGGCTGGCGCGCAGGGCCTGCCAGAAGCCGGCATCGCCGCGCGTTTTGTTGATCTCGCGGTAGGCCAGCGCGCAGGCCACGTCCTCAAACGCCAGGGCCAGGCCCAGCACCCAGTAGTTCCAGGTGGGGTCGTGAGGGGCGCGGGGGGTTAACGTGCACCCACCCTTCGTAGAGCGAGATGCCGCCGCCCACCGCGGAGATGAGCACGGCCACGATCACCGTCCAGAAATACAGTTCCTTGCCGTGCCCAAACGGGTGCTGGTCGTCGGCGGGCCGGGCCAAGCCCAGCAAAATCAACAGCCCGTTGCCGCTGTCCACCAGCGAGTGGATGCCCTCGGAAAGCATGGCCGCGCTGCCGGTAAAAAACGCCGCCACGAACTTGGCCACGGCAATGGCCACGTTGGCCCCGTACACCGCGGGTTGGAGGAATTGCCCGCCATAAAATGAAGATTAAATGAACGCTTGGTGCGCGCGCCGGCCGCGGAGGCTGTAGGCCCCCTGCCCCGGGGCCCCCGGCGGGCGCAGGGCCCCGGGCCGTACTTTCGCCGGCATGGAACCCACCTTGCCCTTCACCCGCACCCGGGTCACGCTGCTGTTCGTGCTGGCCGCCTCGGTGGGCCTGAGCTTGTTTCTGATCGCCGGGCGGGTCGTCGCCACGCACCAAATCCGGTTCTTGTTCCTGGCCTGGAACCTGTTTCTGGCCCTCATCCCGTACGCGCTGAGCACGCTGCTGGGGCTGGCCCGGGGGCCCCTGCGGGCGCGCCTGCTGCTGCCGGTGGGCGCGGCGTGGCTGCTGTTTTTCCCCAACGCGCCCTACCTCGTCACCGACCTCTTCCACCTCGACGAGCGCCCCGACGCCCCGCTCTGGTTCGACCTGGCCCTCATCCTCTCCTGCGCCTGGAACGGCCTGATGCTGGCCTACGCCTCGCTGGCCGACATGCAAACCCTGGTGCGCCTGCGCCTGGGGCCCCTGGCCGGCTGGGCCTTCGCCACGGTGGCGCTGCTGCTCAGCAGCTTCGGCATCTACCTGGGCCGCTACCTGCGCTACAACTCCTGGGACATCCTGGCCAATCCGCTCACGCTCTTCTACGACATCCTCAACCGGCTATTGCACCCCTTTGCCTACCCCCGCACCTGGGGCGTGACGGTAGTTTTCGGCGCGTTTCTATTGCTAGGCTACGGCACCGTGCGGGTACTCGGACGGGCCCAGGCGGAGTAGGGGCAAAGGGAAATTAAATTATTTGCTTAACGGCTCCCACTCGCCTTTTTTGAAGAATACATTACCAAACTTTGGAGATTTAAAACCAAATAGAACCCGCCGCTTATGCGATACACGGTAGGGCTAGTGGATAGGATGTGGTGTGTTGGCTGCTCCATATTCACTATGGGAGTTTCGGAACTGTATGGTTTTGTCGTAGCAAATCTTCCTTTAAAAGTCTCCAATATCGTTCCTTTATTCATGACATAGAAATCAATTGTGTTATCGGAATTAATTTGAAATCTAAAGCTCTCATACTGCCAATCTGCTTGCATGCCTGGGTATCGTTTTCTATCGATTATATAGTGGCTGTAGAAGTCTGATTTATTTAGTGTGTCTTTAGTAGACGGGGCCCTGACGGCGCCGGAAAGAACTACAAGCCCAATCAAGCCCAGCCAAAGAATGAGCGTTATTTTGCCAAAGATTACTTTTCCTGATATACTCCAGACTAATAAAAGTATGAACGTTAGAGGGAGAAGAATAAATACGAAAAATAAATTGAATCCGAAGCCCACGTCCTTATTTTGTTTTATGTAAAATTTTTTCCCAAGTAACAATTGAATACAACTGGGCGCCACTTTTTGGAATTAGAAATTTAATGATCGTTTTCAGTGCTGCTACTGCTTTCAGTAATGCTAATGCCAGCGCTTTACTCTTGCCGAAGGTAGATCAACAACGCAAGCACGAATACAGGTAATCATTATTATTCTATTGTTGTTTGTGTTTCCAGCTGCTATAGCAACAGAAAGCAGCTTCCGCCCACCAGTGCGGCCCCCATGCGCGGGTCCTTCGCGCAAGGCTAAGGCCGGGTGGTGTTCTCGTCGGCGTTCCGGCGCTTGCAGCGCAAGATCTAGGTGCTGCTGCTGCCCGAAACCAACTGCGTGCACACTTGCTTGAAACGGCCATTGTAGCCGCCGTTACCTGGCCCAGGGCCTTGGCAACCTGCTCTTCGGGCCTCCGGCGGAGACGCCTTCGATACCCGGCGTGTACCTTAGCCGCGGACCAAGTCGGCCCGCCATTTCCTGTTTTTATTCAGAGTTGCCGCTTACTTTATGACCGTCAATGAGTTCTTCGACCTGTTTTTAGACGAATTACGCAGCAACCACCAACTCACCAGCTACTATAAAATGCTGGCCAATCCCGCCAGCTTCGAGTTCCGCAAGGCTTACGTGGTGCAGCGGCTGCATTACATTCTGGCGCACTTGCCCGACAAGCGCGCCGCCATCTGGGACTGCGGCTGCGGGTACGGCACCACGGCCATCTTTTTGGCCCTCAACGGCTACCAGGTGCACGGCACCACGCTGGAATTTTACTTCGAGCACCTGCCCGAGCGCCTGCGCTACTGGGCGCAGTTTGGCGACGTGTCGGGCTTCACCTACAGCTACGAAAACCTGTTTGACTCGCCCCCGCCGCCCGCGTCATACGACCACGTCATCATCCAGGACACGTTGCACCACTTGGAGCCTTTGCAAGAGGCGCTGCGCATTTTTCGGGAAGCGTTGCGGCCCGCCGGCAACCTCGTCGTTGTGGAGGAAAACGGCGGCAACTTGGTGCAGAGCCTCAAGTTGTACCTGCGCCGGGGCAACAAGCGCATTATTGAAATCTACGACGAGCAGTTGCAAAAAAAGATCTTGCTCGGCAACGAGAACATCCGCGACCTCGCCACTTGGCGGCGCGAACTGGCCCGGCAAGGCTTGCGCATTCCCGCCGAGGACGTGCAGTACATCCGGCTGTTTCCGCCCTTTATGTTCAGGGCCGGCAACGTGCCGCAGGTGGTGGCCCGCGAAGACCGGCTGTGGCGCACCAACTCCTTGCTCAAGGAAACCCTGTTTTTTGGCCTCAATTTCATCGCGGCCAAGAGCGCCTGAGCACCGCCCTTCGTTTGCCCTTTCCGTTAGAGTCGGGAGGCTGCCCCCGCGGGCGGCTTCCCGATTTTTTCATTTAACCGCTTTCCTTTTGCATCCGCCAACCTTCTCCACCTCTTCTATGGAAGCCCAATTTCTTTTTGCCACCGGTATTGAAAACAGCAACCCCACCATCCAGAACGGCAAAGTGCGCGTGGACGAGTTGGAAAAGTGCGGTCATTACCAGTTCTGGCAAAAAGATTTTGACCTGGTACAGGAACTGGGTATCAACTTCTTGCGCTACGGGCCCCCGCTGCACACCACCTGGACGGGCCCCCGCAGCTACGACTGGTCGTTTGCCGACGCTACGTTCCAGGACCTGCACCGGCGCAACATTGTGCCCATCGTGGACCTGTGCCACTTTGGGTTGCCCGACTGGCTGGGCAATTTCCAAAACCCCGATTTCCCCGCCCTGTTTGCCGAGTACGCGGGGGCTTTTGCCCGGCGCTTCCCGTGGGTGCAGCTTTACACGCCGGTGAACGAAATGTACGTCTGCGCCGAATTCTCGGCCCTCTACGGCTGGTGGAACGAGCAGTTGGCCAGCGACCAAGCCTTCGTGACGGCCCTCAAGTACATCGTGAAGGCCAACGTGTTGGCCATGCACGCCATCACGGCGGTGCGGCCCGACGCGCTGTTCATCCAGAGCGAGTCGAGCGAGTACTTCCACGCCGAAAACCCGGCCGCCATCAAGCCCGCCGAGTTGCTGAACGCCAAGCGGTTTCTGTCGCTGGACTTGAATTACGGCCGCCGGGTGGACTCGGACATGTACGAATACCTGCTCGATAACGGCATGACGCGCGAGGAATACCATTTCTTCCTGAAGAATAACCTCAAGCACCAGTGCATCATGGGCAACGACTACTACCAGACCAACGAGCACCGCGTGCGCGCCGACGGCAGCACCACCGCGTCGGGTGAAATCTTTGGTTACCACACCATTACCACGCAGTACTACGACCGTTACCGCCTGCCGGTGATGCACACCGAAACCAACCTCTGGCAGGGCCCCCAGGGCAACGAAGCCGTGAACTGGCTCTGGAAGGAGTGGGCCAACGTGCTGCGCGTGCGCAACGACGGTGTGCCGGTGCTGGGCTTCACCTGGTATTCGCTCACCGACCAGGTGGACTGGGACACGGCCCTGCGCGAAAACAATGGCACCGTGAACCCATTGGGCCTCTACGACTTGCAGCGCAACATCCGCCCCGTGGGCGAGGCCTACAAGAAGCTCATCAGCCAGTGGAAGCGGGTGCTGCCGGCCCAAAGCATGGCCTTGCAGCTGCCCATCGTGATGCCCAGCGAAAGCAACCAAACCTGGGCCCAACAAACACAAGCCGATGCCCAAGCCGTAGAGCAAGACCCAGCCGTTGCCGCCGGCGATATTCCGTTGCAAGGGTCCCACTAATTTTATTTTTCTCCCATGCGCTTCCAAGACAAAGTAGTGATCATCACCGGCGGCGCCGGTGGCATCGGCTTGGCCACCGCCAAACGCCTGGCCTCCGAAGGGGCCCGCATCGTGCTGGCCGACCTCAACCAAGCCAACCTCGACGCTGCCGCGCCCGAAGTGCAGGCGGCTGGGGCCCCCGAGGTGCTGTCTAGCCTCTGCAACGTGGCCGATGAGGCGCAGGTGGTGGCCACCGTGCAGGCCACGCTGGCCAAGTTCGGCCGCCTCGACGCGGTGGTGAACAACGCGGGCCTGATGCAGTTCAAGGCCCTGGAGGAGCTGACCGGCGACGATTGGCTGCGGGTGCTGAACGTGGACTTGCTGGGCGCGTTTTACTTCACCAAGCAAGCGTTTCTGCACATGAAGCCCGGCGGCGCGGTCGTGAACGTGTCGAGCATCCACGCCCTGGCCACCGAGGCGCTAGTGGCGCCCTACGCCGCGGCCAAGGCGGCCGTGCTCTCGCTTACCCGCTCGTCGGCCATCGAAGGGGCCCCCAAAGGGCTGCGGGTCAATGCTGTGCTGCCGGGTGCCATCGATACGCCCATGCTCTGGAACAACCCAAACGTGAAGAGCGGCGTCGAAAAAATCAACCCCAGCGACGTGGGCAAGCCCGAAAACGTGGCCGCGGCCATCGCCTTCCTGGCCTCCGACGACGCCGAATTCGTGCAAGGCTCCGAGTTGTTGGTCGACGGCGGCCGGCTGGACCACCTGTAGGGCCCCGGGGCCCCGAATTAATTACCCAGACAAAAGCCGCTTCGATGATTCGAAGCGGCTTTTGTCTGGACGTTTCAAAACACATTTAATTAATTAAATAACCGGTTTCTTCTTCGTGCAAGGCCACCATGTTGGCGAGTAATTGTTCCACCAGCTTGCGGCCTTTCCAGACCGATTTTAATTTGGCTCGAATCTGTTCGGCGGTTTGTATAAATTCCTGTTCTTCAGCGGTTTCGTGGTCTTCGAACTGAATCAATTGCTCCACCATCGGCACGGTCATTTCGGGGTGAAATTGTAGTCCCACGGTGCCGTCGCCCCACACGAAGCCCTGCGTGGCGCACCCCGCCGACATGCCCACCCGCAGGGCCCCCGGCGGCACCGTGAACGCGTCGAGGTGCCAGTGCAGCACGGTGGCTTTCTCGGGCCATCCGCGTAGCAGCGGGTGCTCCAGCGCCTTGGCTGAAAAGCGCACCGTCCAGAATCCGATTTCTGGTCCGGCATTCGGCCGCACCTCCGCGCCAAGCGCCTGCGCCACCAGTTGGGCCCCCAGGCAAATGGACAACGTGATTGTCCCCGTCCGTAGCACCTGTTGAATAAATGCTTTTTCGTCGCGCAGCCACGGAAATTCGGCCTCGTCGTGCACGCTCATGGCCCCGCCGAGAATTAATAATCCATCAAAATTAACCAGTGCGGGAAACACGGGATTGGGTTCAAACAACCGTGTATACGTCAGCAGGTGGCCGTGCGCAGCCAGCCATTCGGCGGCGTGCCCGGGGCCCTCGTTGGGCAGGTGTTGGAGGCAGTGCCAGCGCATTTTTATTCAATTGTTGGTTAAAGAATACGCTATTGACTGGCAACGAAAACGCCATGCTGAGTGCAGTGAAGCACCTCTGTTGCGCAAGTAATAATTAATTATTGCTGCGGGAGGGATGCTTCACTGTGCTCAGCATGACGGTCTAGGGCTCCCTTAATTCTTTAACCAGTTGCTAGAATTAGGAGCACAATAATTATTAATTATTCCCACTCAATCGTTGCTGGCGGCTTGCTGCTGATGTCATACACCACCCGGTTGATGCCCCGTACCTGGTTGATAATCTTGTTGCTAACCTCGGCCAGGAACTCGTAGGGGAGGTGGGCCCAGTCGGCGGTCATGCCGTCCACGCTGGTGACGGCGCGCAGAGCCACCACGCGCTCGTAGGTGCGTTCGTCGCCCATCACGCCCACGCTTTGCACGGGCAGCAGCATCACGCCGGCCTGCCACACTTGGTCGTAGAGGCCGTGCTCTTTTAAGAGGTTAATAAATACGCCATCGGCGCGCTGGAGCAGGTCTACTTTCTCGGGCGTGATGTCGCCGAGGATGCGGATGCCCAGGCCGGGGCCCGGGAAGGGGTGGCGGTGCAGGATTTCGCCGGGTAGGCCCAGCGTGGCGCCCACCTCGCGCACCTCGTCTTTGAAGAGCATGCGCAGCGGCTCCACAATTTTGAGGTTCATTTTTTCGGGCAGGCCGCCCACGTTGTGGTGGCTTTTGATGGTTACTGCCGGGCCCTTCACCGACACCGACTCGATGACGTCGGGGTAAATGGTGCCCTGGGCCAGCCAGCGGGCCCCTTCCACCTTCTGTGCCTCGCGGTCGAACACCTCGATGAACGTGCGGCCGATGGCCTTGCGCTTCTGCTCGGGGTCGGAGAGGCCGGCCAGGGCGGTGTAAAACTCGGCGCTGGCTTCCACGCCGGTCACGTTCAGGCCCAGGCCCTCGTAGGCCTTCAGTACGGAGGCAAATTCGTCCTGCCGCAGCAGGCCGTTGTCGACGAAAATGCCGTGCAGCCGGGGCCCGATGGCGCGGTGCAGCAGCAGCGCCGCCACGCTGCTGTCCACGCCGCCCGAGAGGCCCAGAATCACCTGATCGTCGGGGCCGATGGTGCTTTGCAGCGCAGCCACGGCCGAATCCACGAAGTGCTCGGGCGTCCAGCTCTGGGCGCAGCCGCAAATGTCGACCACGAAGTTTTTCACCAGCTGCTTGCCCTCCGTGGAGTGCGTTACCTCGGGGTGGAACTGGATGCCGTAGGTGGCCTGGCCCTCGATTTCGTAGGCCGCCACCTGCACATCGGGCGTGCCGGCAATGGCCAGGAAGCCCGCGGGGAGCGTTTTAATGGTGTCGCCGTGCGACATCCATACCTGCGAGCCGGGCGTGAGGCCGTGCAGCAGCGGGTGGTGCTGGTTGAGGTGCGAAAGGCGCGCCCGGCCGTACTCGCGGATGGTGGCCGGCAGCACCTCGCCGCCGCCCTGCTGGGCCAGCAGCTGGGCCCCGTAGCACACGCCCAGCACTGGCACGCGGCCCAGCAAATGGCCCAGGTCGGGGTTGGGGGCGTCGGCGTCGCGCACCGAGCAGGGCGAGCCGGACAGCACAACGCCCCGGATGTCGTCGCGCAGGGCGAGGGTCGGGGCGTGGGTGTAGGGGTGAATTTCGCAAAAGACGTGCAGCTCGCGGATGCGCCGGGCAATGAGCTGGGTGTACTGCGAGCCAAAATCTAAAATAACGATACGTTCCATGCCGCAAAGGTAGGGCCAGGGCCCCCGCAGGCCCAACGCCCGAAAAACACTTGCGGCGCCTACCGATTTTTGCCTACCTTTGCAGCGGCAAGTCAGAACGACCAGCTCCTGCTGAACTCCCCCAGGACCGGAAGGTAGCAAGGGTAGGCGGTCGATGCGGTGCGATTTTGGCTTGCTTTTTTTTGTCTATTCCCGTCGGCCCCGGCGCTGCTCCGTTTCGCTTTCCGGCGAAGCACGAGTAGCTTTGGGGCCGATTCTTTTTCACTCCGTTAGCCGCATGAAGTTCTTCCTTGACACCGCCAACATTGCCGAAATCCGCGCAGCCGTGGAGCTGGGCGTCCTCGACGGCGTGACCACCAACCCCTCGCTCATGGCCAAAGAAGGCGTGCGCGGCGTGGACGGCGTGCTGGGCCACTACCGCCACATCTGCGAGCTGGTGGACGGCGACGTGTCGGCCGAAGTAATTGCCACCGACTACAACGGCATCGTCCGCGAGGGCGAGGTGCTCGCCGATTTGCACCCCAACATCGTGGTGAAAGTGCCCATGGTGCGCGACGGCGTGAAGGCCATCCGCCACTTTTCCGACAAGGGCATCAAAACCAACTGCACCCTGGTGTTTTCGGCCGGGCAGGCCCTGCTGGCCGCCAAAGCCGGCGCTACCTACGTGTCGCCCTTCGTGGGCCGCCTCGACGACATCGGCGCCGATGGCCTCCAGCTCATCGAGCAGATCGTGCAGATCTACGGCAACTACGGCTACGAAACCCAGGTGCTGGCCGCCTCGGTGCGCCACGTACCCCACCTCATCCAGTGCGCCGAAATTGGGGCCGACGTGGTGACTTGCCCGCTCAGCGTCATCCTGGGGTTGCTCCACCACCCGCTCACCGACAAAGGGTTGGCCACGTTCCTGGCCGACCACGCCAAGGTGAATGCGTAAATGGTTGTTAAACGTTGGGTATTTGACTGTTTTTCGAATAGAAAGCCACGCAATCCGTTTTAAAAATTATTAAACACCCAACGTTCAACTAGTCGCCGTGTACATCATTAAAGTCAAGGGCAAGGCCAAAATCCCGGATTACATCCAGCTCCGCGACGAGCAGTTTGTGCTCATTGCTTATTTCCGGGCCGACCGGCCGCTCAAGGACTTGTACCGCTACGGCCTCGAAGGCAAGGAAACGGCGCTGGCAGCCGTCATTTCAGAGCTGGAATTTGGCAAGCTTCGCCCGCTCACGATCTAACGAACCGATGGCCGAATCCATTATCGAGCTGCGCGACGCCACCGTGATGCAGGAAACGCAAGCGGTGCTGCAAGGCGTGTCGTTCACGCTGGAAAAGAGCGACTTCGCTTACCTGGTGGGCCGCACCGGCTCGGGCAAGTCGTCGCTGCTCAAAACCCTGTACGCCGACCTGCCGCTGCTGGTGGGCACCGGCACCGTGGCGGGCTTTGCGCTGCCGCGGCTGCCCGTGGGCAAGGTGCCGTACTTGCGCCGCCGCCTGGGCATCGTGTTCCAGGATTTTCAGCTGCTGCCCGACCGCACGGTGGCCGAAAACCTGCTGTTCGTGCTCAACGCCACCGGCTGGAAGGGCAAGGCCCGCAAGCAACAGCGCATCGCCGACGTGCTGGGCCGCGTGGGCCTGAGCAACGCCGCCGGCCGCATGCCGCACCGCCTTTCGGGCGGCGAGCAGCAGCGCGTGGTCATCGCCCGGGCCCTACTCAACGAGCCCGCGCTGCTGCTGGCCGACGAGCCCACCGGCAACCTCGACTCGGAGGTAGCCGACAGCATTATGCAGTTGTTCACGGAAATTAATTACGCTGGCACAGCTATTTTGATGGCCACGCACAATTTTCAAGTGATTGAGAAATACCCGCACCGCGTGCTGACGTGCCAGGACGGGGCCCTGCTGGACTCGGTGCGGAATTAATTAATGCCCGCCATGCCCGGCCTGTCGGTACTCATTCCGGTGTACAACCGGTCGGTGGCGGAATTAATTAATGCGCTGTTGGCGCAGGCGCCGCAGTGGCCGGGGCCCGTCGAAATTTGTTTGCTTGATGATGGTTCGGCGGAAAATTACCGCCAGCTAAACCGGCCCCTGGGGGCCCTGCCGGGCGTGCGCTACCAAGAGCTGCCGCGCAACGTGGGCCGCGCCGCCGTGCGCAACCAGTTGGCCGCCGGGGCCCGGCACGCGTGGCTGCTGCTGCTCGACAACACCGGCGAGCTGCCCGATGGCCAGTTCCTGGCCCGCTACGCCGCCGCTTGGGGCGCAGCCCCGGTGCTGGCCGGCGGCGTGAGCTACGCCCCGGGGCCCCCAGCCGACCCGGCCTTGCGCCTGCGCTGGCTGTACGGGCAGCGGCGCGAGGTGCGCCCGGCGGCCCAGCGCCAAGCCGCGCCCCACAGTCAATTGCTGGTAAACAACCTGTTGATTAGCAAAGAATTGCTGCTAAGGTTTCCACTCGACGAACGCTTGCGCGGCTACGGCCACGAAGACACCCAGCTGGGCTGGCAGCTGGCCGCCGCTGCCGTGCCCGTGCGCCACCTCGACAACCCCGTGCGCCACGCGGGCCTGGAAACGGCCGCTGCGTTCCTCGAAAAATCGGAACAGGCGGTGCGCAACCTGGCCCAACTGCTGCGCCAAAACGACCGGGCGGCCGACGCCCGGTTGGTGCGGGTGGCCCAGCGGCTGCGCCGCGCCGGCTTGGCCCCGGCCGCCGGCGCGGCGCTGGGCGCGGCCGCCCCGGCGCTACGCCACCACCTGCTGGGGCCCCGCCCGCGCCTGGCGGCCCTCGACGCGCTGAAGCTGCGGTGGCTGCTGCGGGCGCTGGCCGCCTGAGGGGCCCCGCCCGGCTACCTTTGCCCGCTCCGCTTACCCGCCCATTTTGCGCTTAACCCAGCCGCCTGCCCCCATTCGCCTGCTCGACTTGGCCGCCGAGCACGCGGCCCTGCAACCGGCCCTCGACGCGGCCCTGCACGAGGTGCTGGCCGAAGCGGCGTTCATTCAGGGGCCCGCCGTGGGGCAGTTTGCGGCCGAGCTGGGGGCCCACCTCGGCGGGGCCCGCGTGGTGCCCTGCGCCAACGGCACCGACGCCCTCACGCTGGCGTTGCTGAGCCTGAACTTGCCGGCGGGGGCCGAGGTCATCGTGCCGGCCTTCACCTACGTGGCCACGCTGGAGGCCGCTGCCCTGCTGGGCCTGCGCCCCGTGCTGGCCGACGTGCGCCCCGACACGTTCAACCTCGACCCGGCGGCCGTGGCGGCGGCCCTTACCCCGCGTACCGGGGCCATCATCGCCGTGCATCTGTTTGGGCAATGCGCGGATTTAGAAGCGCTGGGGGCCCTGGCCGACGCCCACGGTGTGGCCTTAATTGAAGACAACGCCCAGGCGCTAGGCGCCACGTTTCAATTTGCCAGCGGCGCCACGGCCTACGCGGGCGCGGTGGGCGCGGTGGGCACCACGTCGTTTTTCCCGTCGAAGAACCTGGGGGCCCTCGGCGACGGCGGGGCCCTGCTCACCCGCGACCCGGCCCGCGCCGCGCTGCTCCAGCAGCTGGCCAACCACGGCCAAAGCCAGAAGTACCACCACCAGCGCATCGGCCTCAACTCGCGCCTCGACACGCTGCAAGCGGCCCTGCTGCGCGTGAAGCTGCGCCAGCTGCCCGCCAACACCGCCGCCCGCCAGGCCGTGGCCGCCCGCTACGATGGGGCCCTGGGCGGCCTGTCCGGCCTGGCAATTCCCGCCCGCGACGCGCGCAGCAGCCACGTGTTTCACCAGTACACCGTGCGGGTGGCGGGCCCCGGCCGCCGCGACGCGCTGCGCGACCACCTGCACCAGCGCGGCGTGCCCACGGCGGTGTACTACCCGGTGCCGGCCCACCAGCAGCCGGCCTACGCGTACTTGGGCTACCGGGCCGGCCAGTTTCCGGTGGCCGAGCGGCTGTGCGACACGGTACTTTCGCTGCCCATGCACCCGCTGCTGACGGCGGCGCAAGTGGCGTACGTTGGAGAAACGGTGGGTTACTTTTTCGACGGTGGGGGATAAGCTGGCATGGAAATCAACAAGCCTCCGTTTAATCGCCGCAACATTGTTTGTGCTGCTTTATTGGGTGCTATCGCCGCCGGCTACTGGGTATGGATAATGCAGCTGAGCGCCGAAATCAAAGCGGCCGAACTGCAAGGCAGCAGGGGCGAAGCCGGCAGCTTATTCATCTGCCTTTTGATGATGTTGGCGCTGTACACCTTGCTGTTTTTCCTGGGAACCCTTTCGTCGGCGCTGCAACGGGGCAGCCAGCCCATGCGCCCGTGGCTGCTGCTGCTGGGGCTGCTGCCGACCCTGGTGCTAGGCGTGCTTACGGCGATGGTTGTTTGGCACCAGATGCACCGAGTTGTGTAGAGAATCATAAAAAGCCGCCGTCGTCACCTTACTTTTTAGCCCTGAACTTTTGACCCCACCAGCTCCCGTTCGTTTTGCCATTTGCGGCGTGGGCCACATCGGCCGGCGCCACGCGGCGCTGGTGGCGCGCCGCGCCGGGGCCCAGCTGGTGGCGCTGGTGGACGTGCAGCCGGCGCTGCGCAGCGGCCTCGCCGCCGAGTTTCCCGGCGTGCCGTTTTTCGCGTCGCTCGAAGAATACCTCGCCCGGGGCCCCGGGGCCGACGTGCTCACGGTGGCCACGCCCAACGGGCTGCACGCCCAGCAAGCGGTGGCCGGCCTGCGCCACGGCCTGCACGTGGTGGTTGAAAAACCGCTCGCCCTGACCGTGGCCGACGCCCGCGCCGTTCTGGAAGCGGCCCAGCAAGCCGGCCGCCGGGTGTTCGGCGTGATGCAAAACCGCTACTCGCCGCCCGCCGCCTGGCTGAAAGAGCTGGTGGCCGCAGGCCGGCTGGGCGAGGTGTACCTGGTGCAGCTCAGCTGCTTCTGGAACCGCGACGCCCGCTACTACCAGCCCGGCGGCTGGCGCGGCACCGGGGCCCTCGACGGCGGCCCGCTCTTCACCCAGTTCAGCCACTTCGTGGATTTGCTGTACTGGGTGTTCGGTGACGTGGCCAACCTGGCGGCCCGCTTCCGCAACTTCAACCACCAGGCCACCACCGAGTTTGAGGACAGCGGCCTCGTCACGTTCGACCTGGTGCGCGGCGGCAGCGGCACGCTCAGCTACAGCACCGCCGCGTGGGACCGCAACCTCGAAAGCGCGCTCACCGTGGTGGCCGCCCGCGGGTCCCTAAAAATTGGGGGCCAGTACATGGACCAAATCGAGTACTGCCACGTGCAGGACTACGCCCGGCCCGCGCTGCCCCCCACCAACCCCGCCAACGACTACGGCCCCTACCAGGGCTCGGCCGCCAACCACGGCCACGTCATCGACGACGTGGTGGACACGCTGCAGCGCGACGGCGGGGCCACCAACGCCGCGGACGGCCTGAAAGTGGTGGAAATCATCGAGCGGATTTACGCGCTGCGCCTGGCCGTCCTGACTTAAAACTTCTTGCCGGGCCAGCTGCGCGAACGGCCGCTTACGCCCGCCGCCCGCGCAGCTGGCCCAGGCCTTTGGCCCACAGCGCGTTCACCTCCGGGGCGGCCCGCGTGAGCAGCAACCCCGCGCCGTAGAGCACCGTGAGCGTGCCGCCGCGCAGCAGCAGCGCCAGCCAGATGCTGGGCGGCACCGGCAGCAGCCACGCCGCCAGCCCGGCCGCCGCCGCCAGGGCCCCGATGAGCGGAATGCGCCAATCGAAGGGTTGGAGGCCGTAGGTGCGCCACACAAACCAGGTGCGCAACAGGTTGATGCCCACCAAGGCCAGGCAGTTGGACAGGGCCGCGCCGGCCAGGCCCAGGCGCGGGATGAGCAGCGCGTTCAGCCCCACGATGGCCACGGCCAGGCCGGCGTTGAACACCAGATCGAAGCGGTAGCGGGGCGAAGTGAGCACGATGATGCCGTTGACGCCCGTGATGCCGTCGACCAGGCGGCCCACCAGCAGCAGCAGCACGGCCACGGTGCCGGCGGCGTAGGCCGGGCGGTGGATGAGGCTGTACACGAAGTCCAGGTTCAGGCCCAGGCCCAGGGCCAGGTAGCAGCCCAGCACGGTGTTGAGGCGGGTGGTGCGGGCGTAGAAATCGGCCATCTTTTCCAGCGCGCCCGCTTTCCAGTACTCGGCGATGAGCGGAAACGCCGTTTTGTAGAGGGCCCGGAACGGCAGCGTGAGGGCCGTGCTGATGTTGAAGGCAATGGCGTAGACACCGGCCGCCGCCAGGCTGAGCTTGGCGCCCACCATCAGCGCGTCGATGGTGACCATAATGGTGCCCGAGAGGTTGCTCAGCAGCGCGAAGCCCCCGAAGGCCAGCAGCTCGCGCAGGGGCCGCACCCGCAGCACGGCCCGCGTGGGCCGCAGGTACAGCTCGCCGATGGCCAGCAAGTAGGCCGTCAGCAGCGCGGCCACCAGCGCGTAGCCGCCCACGTAGGCCAGCACGAAGCCGTCGAACGACAAGTAGCCGCGCCAAAACAGCCCGGCCGCGCCCACGATGTAGAGGCGCAGGAAAATCTCCTGCAGGAACGACGAAAACCCGGTGTGGAACAGCGACTTCAGGTAGGCGTCTTGCAGCGAGAGCAGCAGCACGGCCAGCGTAAGCAGGAGCACGGCCGGGTAGTTGGGCCCCAGCAGGGCGGCATCGGCCGAGAAGCGGCTGAGCACGAAGCTTTTGCCGGCCCACAGCGCCGCCGCCACCGCCGCGAAGCCCAGCAGCGGCACGCCCATCAGCAGCGGCAAAAAGCCCGAATGGCCCTTCGCCGGGTCGCGGAAGTACGGGAAGTAGCGCAGCGCCGTGCTGGCAAACCCGAAGGCCGCCAGCTGCGCCGCCAGCGTGGCCAGCGACACCAGCACCGAGGTGAGGCCGAGCTGCGCCGGCGTGAGCAAGCGCGTGAGCACCAGCGTGCTGCTGACGAACCCAATGCCCAGGCCGACGTAAGAAATCAGGGTGTTGCGGAGGCCCTGGCGTTGAACAATGCCCAAGTGGAAGAAGAAAAAACTAGAACCCCGGGGCCCTACGCCGCCGGAAACTGGGCCCAAATTTCGGTGCCCGTGAGGAATGCCGCGCCGCGGCTGCGCAGCCAGCCCATGATTTCGTGGAACTGCCGGGGCCCGTTGGCGGCGTTGGCGGGGTCGAAGTTCTGGTTGTGCCACAGCACCGACGCCACGCCGCCAAACTTTTCCACCTCCGCCAGCATGGGCGCGAGGGCGGGCAGGATTTCGCCGGGCCCCAGCTGCAAGTAGCTGGGGTGGTGCAGCGTGGCGTCCATTACATTGAGCGGAATTTCGAGAAAATCGTGCGCCCGTCCGTGCTGGAAATTAAAAGGGAAAAAGGGATGACAGTAGGAATTCCGAAACCCAAAATGTTCGGCGAAGCCTAGCGTCGAATCGTAGTCCACGCCGGCCAACGCCAGCACGTTGGGGGTGCCAGTGGGGTTCCAGCAGAGGTAGTGGAAGCGGTTGCCGCGCGGCTCGATGGGTTGAAAGGGAATGATTTCTTCTTGCAAATCCACAAAATCTTCGGCCGTGCCGTAGCTGCCGTGGCTGGCGATTTCGGCGCCGGCCGCCGCCAAGCGGGCCAGCCGTTGCCGAAAGGCAGGTTGGTCGATGTTATAGTCGGCGTTGCGCACGCCGTTGGCCGCCGGCCGGGTATCGCCCAGAATGAAGAACGTGGACGGGGCCCCGTAGCGCGCCGTCTCGGCTTGCACGTGTTCCAGGTTGTCCCAGGGTCCGGGGGCCCGCCGGACGCGCCGGCCTGCCAGGCGCAGCAGTTGGAACAGCTGGCCCCGGCGCAGTAGGTGCCGCGCCGCTGTGCCCCAGCCGCCGCGCAGGCTGTCCACGTCGTGGCTGACGAAGGCGGCGAACGGGGCCCCGGGGCCCCAGGCATGCGGGCGTAGCACTTGGCCGGTGGCGTGCTCGATGGCCGTTTTCAGCACGTCGAAATAGTAATTGACCACCGGCAGTGCCACGAAGCCGTGCCGCGCCTGCACGCTGGCCGCGTAGGGAAACCGCCCGTGCTGGTCGCGCGCATCGGAAAAATATTCCTGCCAGCCGCTGAGCAAATAGAAGGCGGCTGAAATCACGTCGGTGCTGATTTTGGCCCGGCCGGGCGTCAGCGTCAGCAGGGCCCCCGCGCCTTCGTCAAAGAAAAAAGGTATTCGCTGGCCTAGCCAGTCGCGCCAATTTGGCTCATCGGGGTAAGGCTGGGTTTGGCTGAAAAACTCGTCCGCTTGGTTGGCCACTGTCACCGCCGCGCCGCTGCCAGCGTAGCCCAGGGTCCCCGCGGGGGCATCGGGAAAAACCCGCGCGAAGTGGGCCCACACGTACGCCAGCCGCCCCGCGGCCGTAACTGGCGCAACGGGCGGCAGGGCAGGAGCGGCGGGCGTGGCGGGCATGGGGGCGAAGGTAAGGCGGGCCATTGCTCAGGTTGGGGCCCCGGCGGCCGCGTCCAGCCACTCGCCCAGCACGCGGGCGGCCAGCGGCTGGCTGTGGCCCTCGTCGGGCGTGCCGAGGGTGGCGTTGTAGTAGGCCGCGCGGCGGTAGAGGTCGGCGGGCTTGTGCCGGGCCAGGGCCCCGAGCAGGGCCCCCAGGGTGGATAAATCGGCGGCGCGGGGTATCAGGCTGTGCGCCACGTAGCCGTAGTAGTCGTCGGTGAGCGGGTGGGCGGCGAAGCGGTAGTACACGCTGGCCACGTTCAGCAACGTGGCTTCGAGGTGGGTGGAGGTGTCGGCCGCCACCAGCGCGTCCTGGGTGGCGAGGAACTCGAACACGTTCTGCCGCCGGGCGTCCGACCACTGCACCTGCGGCAGCTGGCGGCGCAGGGGCCCGAAGTCGCGGGTGTCGCTGGGGTGCGGGCGCAGCGTGAGCGTCAGTTCGGGCAAGGCTTGGGCGAGGTAGGCCAGGGTTTCGGCCAGGGCCGGCAGCGGGTCGTGGATGTTGCAGGCTAGGCCCACGCGGCGCACGGCGGGGGCGGTGTTGCGGCGGGCCAGGTAGGCGTCGGCCTTGGGCATGCCCACCAGGGCCACGCGGCCGCGCACGGGGCCGCAGCGGCGGTACTTGTCCAGCGCGTCCTGGCCTTCGAGCAGGCTCAAATCGAAGCCCAGGGGCGGGAAGTTGGCGCTCACGCTGGCGTGCTGTACGTAGGCCGTGGGGACGCCCGCGGCGCGGCAGGCCAGCAGCAGGGCGCGGGCGTCGTCGTTGTGGTCGTTGGCAAACACCACGGCCCGGGGCCGGTAGTGGCGCAGGGCCCGGCCGTACACTTCGTAGTAGCCGATGGCGTAAAAAATCAGGTCGAAAAACCGCCCCGCCCGGGGCCCCTCCCGGCGCCGCAGCCCCGCCAGGGCCCCCGGGTACTGCCCATAGTGCAGCAGCTTGCGGCGCAGCGACAGCCGCTGCACGGCCCCGTTGTAGCGCCCGATGTTTTTGCCCTGCCCGGCCACCAGCACCGCCCCCGGCTGGGCCCCCTGGATGAATTGCAGCGCCTCGTAGTTGTTGGCGCTCACCACGTAGAGCCACACCGCCCCGCGCAAATCGGCCTGGTTCCGCACGGGTTGGAACAAGTGCCCCACCAGCCGCAGGGCCGCGTAGGCGGCCACCCGCGCCAGCCGCTTGAGCGGGCTGGCCGGCGAAATGCCGCTGAGTGCCGCGGGCGACATGGCGGCGAAAATGTCCGTGAAGCGCAGCTGGAGGATGTCGCGCAGGCGGGCCAGCCGGGGCCCCGGCTCAGAGCGCATCCCAGGCCAGGGGCGTGCCGGGGCGCAGGGCGCGCACGGCGCGGCGGCCCAGCACCACGTCCCAGTAGCGGGGCAGCAGGCCGTCGCCGGGGCGGATGATGCGCAGGTTGTCGGCCGTGAACGCCTCGCCCGCGGCAATCGGCTGCGCCACGTAAATGCTGCGCTTGAACACCCGGCTTTTCTCCTCGCTGGGCTGCACGCCCAGCTGCACCGTGCCCAGGGCCTGGTGGGCGCGCGCGGTTTCGTCCACCAGCAGCTTCAGCTCGGGAGGCTCCAGCGAAAACGCGGCGTCAACGCCGCCCTCGGCGCGGCTTAAGGTGAAGTGCTTTTCGATGACGCAGGCCCCCAGGGCCACGGCCGCCACGCTGGCGCCCACGCCCATCGTGTGGTCGCTCAGGCCGACGGGGCAGCCGAAGGTTTCGGCCAGCACCGGGATGGTGCGCAGGTTGGTGTGCTGGGGCGAGGCGGGGTAGGTGCTGGTGCATTTCAGCAGCACCAGCGCGCGGCAGCCAGCCTGGCGCAGCACCCGCACGGCGTCGTCGATTTCGGCCAGCGTGGCGGCGCCGGTGCTCACAATCACGGGCTTGCCGGTGGCGGCCACCCGGCGCAGCAGCGGCCAGTGGGCGTTTTCAAACGAGGCAATCTTGTAGGCCGGCACGTCGAGCGTTTCCAGAAAATCCACCGCCGTCTCGTCAAACGGCGAGCTGAAGGCCAGCAGGCCGTGCTGCCGGGCGCGGGCAAAAATGGCGGCGTGCCAGTCCCAGGGCGTGTGCGCGGCCTGGTAGAGTTTATATAAATCCTGGCCTTCCCACAGCGACTGGCCTTCCTCGCGGATGGTGAAGCCGGTGTCCATCGAAATGGTGTCGGCCGTGTAGGTTTGGAGCTTGAGGGCGTGCACGCCGGCCGCGGCGGCGGCGTCCACCAGGGCCAGGGCGCGGTCGAGGCTTTGGTTGTGGTTGCCCGACATTTCGGCGATGACGAACGGCGGGTGCTGGGGCCCCACGGGGCGGCCCCCGATGTGGATTTCGGGCATTGCGGCAAAAAAAAACGAACGCGCAAAGGTACGCTTCCCGGCGGCTGGCCCCGCTGCTGGGCGCCAACCAAGGTGCTAGCCGCGCACGAAGCGGGCCCGCAGCGGCTCGCGCAGCAGCTGCCACTCGCGGCGCAGCAGGGCCAGGCCCACCACGTCGTGGAACGCCCCGTTCTTGTACACGTGCTGCCGGAAATAGGCCTCGCGCCGAAACCCGAACTTCTCGTGCAGCGCCACCACCTTGTCGTTGCTCACGAACACTTCGCACAGCAGCTTGTTCAGCTTGCGCTCTTCAAACACGTGCTCCAGCACGGCGTACTCCACCCGGGCCCCCAGGCCGCTGCCGCGCAGGTCGGGGTCGCCGAGGTAAAAGGCCCAGTAGCAGGAGCGGAAATCGGGGTTGATGGCGTAGAGGTTGGCCACGCCCACGGGCCGGCCCTGGTGCACAATCACCCAGTATTCCTTGCTGGCATCGGCCCGCACCCGCGCAAACCAGGCCTGCTGCTGCTCGGCCGACACCGGCGCGCTCGTGTACATGTACTGGGCCACCGCCTCGGAGTTGCGCCAGGTGCGCACCAGCTCTAGGTCGTCGGCGGTGAGGGGGCGCAGCAGGTCGGTGGGCATGGCGGAGAAGTAAAAAGTGCCTTAAAGCTAAGCCAGGCCCTGAATCAAGCGTTGGAACTCGGCCACCAGCCGCTCGGGTTGCAACCGCTCCACGTAGGGCCGGCGGCGCGTGGTTTGGTGAAACTGCAACCCCGCGAGCAGCGCAGTTTGCAGCGCCGCGCCATCCAGGGCCCTAAAGTCGCCCACCGAAAAGGCCTGCTGGTGCGCGTGTACGTAGGCGGCCAGCGGCCGCTGGTTGTCGGCATAATACCCGGTGATGGCGGCGGTGCCCAGCAGCAGGGCTTCGAGCAGCACCGTGCTGGCGGGCACCACCGCGGCTTCGTGGCCCCGCAGCAGCGCCGCCAGCTCGGCCGCCGGCACGTCGTGGTGAAACGTGACTTCCTTGCCCGAAAAGCCCGCAGCCAACGCGCGCAACGCGGCCCCGGCGGCGAAGGCGCTGCCCGTCACCACGCCCACCCGCGCCACCTGCGGCAGGGCCAGCAGGGCCCCCAGCGCCCGGTGCGTCAGCCCCAGCGGGTCGGCCCCGCCGAAGCATACCAGCACCGACGAAACCACGGCCGGCCCCGGCCCCGGCGGCCGCTGCTGCGCCCGAAACGGGCCCCGCAGCAACGAAAACGCGGGCCCCAGGCAAAACCGCGTCGTGGGCCGGGCGCGGTAGTCAGCGGCCCGCACGCCGGGGCCGTGGTTAACGACGAGGTCAGCCACCGTGGGGCCCTCGGCGAGGTCGTCCACCAGCACCACGCGGGCCCCGGCGGCGCGCACGCCGGCCTGGTACGCCGCGTCAAACCCGTAGCCGTCGAGCACCACCACGTCGGCGGGCCCCACGTGGGCGGGCAGCTGGCCGGCCTCCGCCGGGGGGGCCTGCACGGGCAATTCCACCACGCGCAGGCCGGCCGTGGCGGCCAGCTGGCGCACGGCGGCCGACGGGGCCTGGGTCAGTAGCACGGCCTCGGCGAAGAGCGGCCGGACCAGCTCGGCCAGGGCCAGGCTGCGCACCACGTGGCCCAGGCCGATTTGCGGGCTGGCGTCGGCGCGCAGCACCAGGCGCGGGGCCCTAGTCATGGCCTTTTTGCTCGACGCCGGCGTTGAGGGCCACCAGCTCGGGGTGGGCGGCCAGTAGGGCAATCAACTCCTCTGCGTTTAGGGCCCCGGCGCCGTAATCGTCCAGCAGGATGCGGATTAGCTCGAAGTCGGCGGGCGTGTCCACGGTCAGGCGGTACTGGCTGGCGTCGGCGGCCCGGGCCGGGTTGAGAAAGCGCACCTGGCCCGAGCGGTTTTGGTGCAGGTAGGGCGTCACGTGCTCCCGGTCGCCGGGCCGGGTGGCGCGGGCGCCGGCCTCGTCCAGCAGTTGGCGCGAAAAAATCTCGTAGTCGAAGCCCCGCGGGTAGCTGCGCCGGGGCGCCGCGTTGGAAGCGTACAGCCCCGGGTCGGCGGCGGCGCGGTAGGCGGCCAGGCCCTCGGCAATAAGCTCGGGGGCGATGAGCGGGCAGTCGCTGGTTACCCGCACGATAACGTCCAAACCGAACGCCGCGGCGCACTGCTGGTAGCGGGCCAGCACGTCGGCCTCGCTGCCGCGCACAAACGGCAGCCCCGCGCGGGTGGCGAAGTCGGCCAGCGGGTCGTCGGCCGGGTTGGTGGTGATGGCCAGGTACACCGGCGCGCCGGCTGGGCGCAGCCGCGCCGCGTGCCAGGCCAGCAGCGGCTGGCCCCCGGCTTCTCGCAGCACCTTGCCCGGCAGGCGCGTGCTGGCCATGCGCGCCTGCGAAACGATGCCGACGCGCGGCATCAGGCGGTTTTTTCGAGCAGGTACATCACGTCGCGGTTGCCGCGCTCGGCGTCCGTCACGTACGGGTACAGCTCCTGCTTCACGAGCCGCAGCTGGCCCGGAAACTGGTCGAGGAACAGCTGGGCGTAGTCCGCTTTCCACAGAAAACCCGCGTTGCCGCGGTAGTTCACGGCCGTGGTGGCGGGCGCGTAGTACTCGAAGCCCCAGAGGTAGTGGCGCGAGCAGCGCACCATCTCGGCCATGATGCGCGGCAAATCGGCCGGGGCGATGTGAATCAGGACCCCGTTGGTGCACACCACGTCAAAAAAGGCGTCTTTGAAGGGCAAATCGAAGCCGCTGCCCTGCACCACGTTGACGCGCTGGGAGTATTCCTTGGCTTTCTCGACGGCGTAGGCCTGCAATTCCACGCCGTAGAGGTTTTCAAACCCGGCCTCCTGCAAGCCCTTGAGTTGCATGCCCGTGTTGCAGCCCACTTCCAGGATGCGGGCGTCGCGGGGCAAGTCGCCGAGGAATTCCGCGTTCATGGCCAGCTTCGTGCGGCCCCAGGTGGCCTCGTAAAAGGCGTTCCACTCGGCCAGGTGGCGCGAGTTGCGGTCGGTGTACTGGCGGCCAAAGTCGCCGGACCAAAATTCTTCTTGTTGGGTGGAGGCGGAGGTCAAGAGAAAGCAATAAATACAGTAAAGAAAAAAAGGGCCTCGGGACGGCTAGCGGGCCAAAAATTCCCGGATGCAGGCCACCACGTAGTCCTGCTCCTCATCGGTCAAGGTGGGGTAGAGGGGCAGGCTCAGGCAGCGGGCGTAGTAGGCTTCGGCCTGCGGGAAATCGCCCTTTTGCCAGCCCAGCCGCTCGTAGTACGGCATGCGGTGCACCGGAATGTAGTGCACCTGCGCGAAGATTTGCCGGGTTTTGAGGAAGTCGTAGAGGCCGCGCCGGTCGGCCACCTGCACTGCGTAGAGGTGGTAGGCGTGGCCGGGGCGGCCGGGGGCCAGCACGGCCACGCCCGGCAGGCTGGCAAAAGCGTTGTCGTAGCGGGCGGCCAGTTGGCGGCGGCGGGCCAGGCCGGCGTCGGCGCGGGCCAACTGGCTCAGGCCCAAGGCGCAATTGATGTCGGAGATGCGGTAGTTGTAGCCCAGTTCCTGCATTTCCATGTACCAGCCGCCCTCGCCGGGGTTCACAAACGAGGCCTCATCGCGGGTGATGCCGTGGGTGCGCAGGCGCAGCAGCCGCTGGTAGAGGCGCTCGTCGTTGGTGGTCACCATACCGCCCTCGCCGGTGGCAATGTGCTTGACGGGGTGGAAGCTGAAGATGGCCAAATCGGCCAGCTGGCCGCTGCCGCAGCGCCGTTCCTGCCCATTGGAATCCACAAAAAAACCGCCCGGCGCGTGGCAAGCGTCCTCGATGATCCAAAGTCCAAACGCGTCGGCCAGGGCCCGGGCCTGTTCCAAATCCACGCCTAGCCCCGCAAAATCCACCGGAATCAGGCCCTGGAAATGGCCCTTCGGGTGGGCTTCTAACAACGCCCGCACCCGGGCCAAGTCGATGAGGCCGGTGGCGGGGTCGATGTCGGCAAAGTGCACTTCGCCGCCGCAGTAGAGCACGCAGTTGGCCGAGGCCGCGAAGGTGAGCGGCGTGGTGATGACGCGCTGCCCGGGCCCCACGCCCAGCGCCAGCGCGCACAGGTGCAACGCGGCCGTGCCGTTGCTCACGGCCACGGCGTAGCGGGCCCCGATGTAGGCAGCAAACTGCGTTTCGAACGCGGCTACGCGGGGCCCCTGGGTCAGGAAGTCGGCGCGCAGGGCCTCGGCCACGGCGGCCACGTCGGCGTCGGTGATGTGCTGGCGGCCGTAGGGCAGGGGGTGCGTGGGTTGGAAAGGCTGGTCGGGCATGGGGCCCCAAAGGTAAAGGGAGCCGCGGGTTGGCGATATCCTGCCGAAATATTTGGGCACAAAATGCAGATTTTTGGCCATTGCATTCGCTTCCTCACCAAGCTCCGAAAACTGTTATGGCGGCCCGTTAGTTTTATGAAAGCATTCGGCCTCCTACTACTTTTGGTATTACTCAGCGGTCCCGTTCGGTCCCAGCCCGCAACGCGCAATTGGCGGTTTGGAGCCGGGGCTAGCTTGGTATTTCCGCCCAGCGGCCCGCCGGTCGCAACTACGGGCAGCGCGCTTACCAGTACCGAGGCGTGCTCAGTTATTTCTGACGGCAATGGCAACTTGCTCTGCTACACTAACGCCGCGCAGGTATGGGACCGTAACAATGCCCCCATGCCCAATGGAACTTTGCGTTTTGGCCACACCTCAGCCACGCAAGGCGCTTTGCTGTTGTCGAGCCCGGGGAGTGCGCAAGCATGTTATTTATTCACAGTGGCTGCCATCGAGAACGGCTTGGAGAACGGCCTGCACTATTCCGTCATCGAAATGGGGCTGCGGGGTGGGCTGGGTGACATCGGCACGGTGAAGGAGGTGGCAGTGCCCTTGCCCAATGGACGGGTAGGCTTGGTCGAAAAGTTGGCCGCTGTGCCACTGCCTAACGGCCGCGACTATTGGATTATCGTGCACGGCTGGGGCGATAACGCGTTTTATAGCTTTCTGCTTACGCCGGCTGGCTTGCAAGCAGTGCCCGTGGTGAGCAACGTGGGTGAAGTACACGCAGCAAAAGATTTAAGTCCTGTTAACGCTACGGGGTATTTGCGGGTATCGCCGGACGCTCGACGTCTAGCCGTTGCTGTCGGCATGGCCGGCGTGGAATTATTCGATTTTGACCGAAGTACCGGGGTGGTGTCAAATGCTCAGCCGGTGTTCCTTCGCGCGCGCGCCTATTACGGCTTAGAGTTTTCCGCCGACGGCAGCAAGCTTTACGTGTCGGATGCGACGAGCAATTTATACCAAGTTGATCTCGCCAATAAGTACACCGCCGCCAGCATTGGGGAGGCCAAGGAATACTACGGACTGTTGCGAGGTAACGATAACCGCATCTACGTCAGCACGATTGACGGTAATTATCTGGCCGTTATCAGTAGTCCTAATGCCGTTGGTGCTGCTTGTGATTTTCAGCCTCAGGGCATATACCTAGGTTACTTTAGCAGCCTTGGCCTGCCCAATTTCCCAAACCAGGCCCCCATTCCGGTACTGCCGGGACTTTCCATTGCATCTCCGAGAGCAAGCTGCGCCGGGGCCCCGGTGGCCTTCAGCGCCACCCTGGCGCCGGCCGTGGCCAACGCCGTCATTGCCTGGAACTTCGGCGACCCCACGGCGGGGGCCGCCAACGCGGCCACGGGCGCTAGCGTGAGCCACGCCTACGCCAGCGCCGGTACCTACACCGCTACTGCCACCGTGGCGCTGCCCACCGGCACCCTCACGGCCCAGCAAACGGTGGCCGTGGGGGCCCTGCCCACGCTCAGTTTGGCGCCCCGCCAGCGCGTGCTGTGCGCCGGCCAAGCCCTGAACATCGGCGCCAGCGGGCAGCCCGCGGGCACCACCTACCGGTGGAACGACGGCCTCGCTACGGCCACCCGCGACGTGCGCGCCACCGGCCGCTACGTGCTGACCGTGACCTCGCCCTTGGGCTGCTCCGCCCACGATTCGGTGGACGTGCAGGTGGCGCCGCTGCCGGTGGTGCGCCTCGGGCGCGACACGGTGCTGTGCGCCGAGCAGCCCGCCGTGCAGCTCAGCGCGGGGCCCCAGCCGGCGGGCACCACCTACCGCTGGCAGGACGGCAGCACCGCGGCCACCTTCGCGGCGCTGCGGCCCGGCCGCTACCGCGTGGAGGTGCGCACCGCCGCCGGCTGCACCGCCCGCGACTCGGTGCTCGTGCGCGACCAGCCCTGCCCCGTCACCATCCCCAACATCATCACCCCCAACGGCGACCCGCTCAACCAGGCTTTCGTGCTCCGGGGCCTCAACGCCGGCGATTGGACGCTGGCGTTGTTCGACCGCTGGGGCCACCGGGTGCACTACCAGGAGAAGTACGACAACTCGTGGAGCGCCCCCGCCCAGCCCGACGGCCAGTACTACTACCTGCTCACCAACCCCGCCACCGGCAGCAAGTACCAGGGCTGGCTCCAGGTACTGCGCTGACGGCCAGGCCGCTAGGCCACAAAGTCGGCGTCCACGTGCCGCCGGATTTCCTCCTGGATTTGCGCCGCGTCGAGCCACTCCTCGTTGTTGGCCGAGTCGTAGTGGAAGCCCAGCGGCACGCGCCGGCCGTGGAAATGCGCCACGAACTTGTCCACGTTCCACGTGGGCGTGCTGGGCAGGATGACGTAGTAGCGGGGCAGCTCCACGGTGCTCAGAGCGTCGGTTTCGGTAATCATTTCCTCGTGCAGCTTCTCGCCGGGGCGGATGCCCACGATGCGCTGCTCGCAGTCGGGGCCGATGGCGCGGGCCACCTCGGTGATTTTATACGACGGAATTTTGGGCACGAAAATCTCGCCGCCCCAGGCGTGCTCCAGCGCGTACAGCACCAGGTCCACGCCTTCTTCGAGCGAAATGTTGAAGCGCGTCATGTCGGGGTGGGTAATGGGCAGCACGCCGGTGCGGCGCTCCTTCAAAAAGAAGGGCACCACCGAGCCGCGCGAGCCAATCACGTTGCCGTAACGCACCACCGAGAAGCGCAAATCGCGGCTGCCCTTCATGTTGTTGGCGGCCACAAACAGCTTGTCGGAGCACAGCTTGGTGGCCCCGTACAGGTTGATGGGCGCGGCGGCCTTGTCGGTGCTCAGGGCCACCACGTCCTTCACGCCGCAGTCCAGGGCCGCGTTAATCACGTTTTCGGCCCCAAAAATGTTGGTTTTGATGCACTCCATCGGGTTGTACTCGGCGGCGGGCACTTGCTTGAGGGCGGCGGCGTGAACGATGATGTCGATGCCCTCGCAGGCGCGGTGCAGGCGCTGCGGGTCGCGCACGTCGCCGATGAAGTAGCGGATGGCCGGGTACTGGGCCGGAGTAAACTCCTGGCTCATCTCGTACTGCTTCAGCTCGTCGCGCGAAAAAACCACCAGCCGCTTCACCTGCGGGAATTTTTGGAACACGGTGCGCACGAACTGCTTACCGAACGAGCCGGTGCCGCCCGTGACGAGGATGGACTTGTGGTTGAGGTCGAGGGCCATGAAAAGCAAAGAAGGGAAAGGGCAAAAGTACGCACCCGGGCCGGGCGGCGTAAATTTGCGGCATGGCCGAGCCCGTGAAACTGCTGATTTGGGACCTGGACGACACCTTCTGGCGCGGCACGCTCTCGGAGGGCCCCGTGGCGCCCATCGCCGAAAACCTGGCCCTGGTGCGCGCCACCGCCGCCCGGGGCCTGGTGCACACCGTCGTCAGCAAAAACGACCCCGCCGCCGCCGAAGCCGAGTTGACGGCCCTGGGCATCCGCGACTTATTCGTGTTTTTGCGCATCGGCTGGCAGCCCAAGGGCCCGATTATTAAGGAGTTGCTGGAGGCCATGCAGCTGCGGGCCCCCAACGCGCTGTTCCTCGACGACAACCCCGTGAACCTGCGCGAGGCCGCCTTCTACAACCCCGGCCTGCAAACCGCCGACCCTGCCGACCTGCCCGCCCTGGCCGGGGCCCTGGCCGCCAGCGGCAAGCCCGACCCTGCGTTTTCGCGCCTCAAACAGTACCAGCTTTTGGAGCGCCAGCAGCAGGCCCGCGCCCAGTACGAGGGCGACAACCTGGCCTTCTTGCGCGCCGCCGGCGTGCAAATCGAGTTCCGCGAGGGCCCCGCCGTGGTGCCTGATTTGGCCCGCATCGAAGAGCTCATCAACCGCTCCAACCAACTCAACTTCACCAAGCAGCGCGTCACAAGTGAAGCGTTGGCGGCCAGTTTCGCCGACCCGGCCCGCCGCTGGGGCACGGTGCGCGTGCGCGACCAGTTCGGCGATTACGGCCTGGTGGGCGCGTTTTGCCTGAACTTGGCCGAAAACCGGCTGGAACAACTCGTGTTTTCGTGCCGCATCTTGCACCTCGGCGTCGAGCAATTTACCTATGCCTGGCTGGATTTTCCTCGGCTCACGGTGCAGGGCGAGGTTGCTACAGTACTTAATATTACAGAGGAACCTGACTGGATAACGGTGACGCACGAAGCCCCCGCCGCGCCGCCTGCGCCCGCTGCCGGGGCCCCCAAACTGCGCGTGTTTCTGAAAGGCGGCTGCGATTTGGGCCAGCTCACGCCGTTCCTGCAAGCTTTTGATTTAGACGTAAAAGAGGAGTTTAACTTTTTAAACGAGAATCAAATAACGGCGCACCTGGAGCACACCGTGCTGCTATGCCAGACCCGCGAACTGCCCGCGGCTGAGCAGCAGCGCCTGGCCCAGCGCCTGCCGTTCCTGGGCGCTGAAGCCTACGCTACGGGCCTGTGGGCTGCCAACTACGACGTGCTGGTGTTCAGTCCATTGATGGATTATACCCAGGACCTGTACCGCGAGCGGGCCACGGGCATCGCCGTGCCTTTCGGCGGCTACCGCGACCTCACGGCCGAGCTGCCAGGGCCCCTGGCGGCCCGCTACGCCCAGCGCAAGTTCCGGGGGATGGACGAGGCCTTTCTGCGCCAGTTTGCGCAGGATTTTCAGTTCGAGGGCCCCATCAGCCCCGCCCAGTTCCGCGAAAACCTGGCCTGGCTGCGCCAACAGGTGCCGGCCCATGTGCCCATCTTCTTCCTCAACGGCACCGAAATCGACGTGCCCGAAGCGGGCGAAACCGGGGCCCCCCAGCGCCACGCCGCCCTCAATGCCGCCCTGGACGAGTTCGTGAAAGCGGCCCCCAACTGCTTCGTCGTCGACGCCCGCCCGTTCATCCACCAGCGGGCCGATGTCACCAACAACCTGCGCCACTACCAGCCGCGCCACTACCGCACCTTGGCGCAACACTTGGCCGCGGCCATCGGCCGGTGGCGGGGCCAGCAGCTGGCCCGCTCGGCCTGGGCCGACTGGCGCGCCCGCGTCTGGAGCTGGGTGCCCGCCAAGGTGCGCAACCTGGTAAGTTAATTCTAGGTAATCAGGTTTTAACAATTGCTGCCAGTTGCCCCGTCAGGGCCCGGCGGGCGTAGCGGGCGTGGGCGGCGGCGGGCAGGTCCAGGTTGGGGTTAATGGCCCACTGGTGCAGCAGCGCGTCCAACGTTTCCTGCATCAGGGCCGCGTCGGCGTAGGGCAAGGCTTGGCCGGCGCCGCATTCTTGCAGCAAATTATCGGCGTCGGAGCCGGCAGGGCCCACGCACAGCACGGGCTTGTTGGCAGCCAAATACTCGAAGATTTTGCCCGGCAAAATGCCCCGGTTGCGTGGCACGTCGGGGATGGCCATCAGCAAAACCGTGGCGCGCAGCAGCTCGGCCACCGATGCGCCATGGGGCACAAAGGGTTGGTATTCAGCAATGCAATCGAGGCCGGCGGCGCGCACCTGGGCCCGCAGCGCGGCGCTCACCTGGCCCACGAAGCGCAGCTGCACGGGCACGCGGGGGTGGCGCGCCCGGGCCCCGGCCAGGGCCCCCAGCAGGCCGTCGAGGTGGTACAATTCGGTGATGGTGCCGGTGTGGGTGATGCGGAAGCAGTTGGCCGGCGGGCGCGAGGGCTGGCCAAAATCGGGCGCGTCGTAGCCGTTGGGCAGCACGTAGATTTTGCCGGCCGCCAGCCCCGGCACCTTGGCCCGAAACAGGCGCTCGGTTTCAGGCGAGGTCACGAGCACGGCGTCGGCCTGCGTGAGCACCTGGCGCTCGTAGCGCGCGTCGAGCCAGGCGGCCATCGGCGTGTGGTGCAAGTCCTTATAGTAGTAGATGTCCGTCCACGGGTCGCGTAGGTCGGCCAGCCAGCGCAGGCCGTGGCGCCGTTGCAATTCCAGGCCGATGAGCTGGGTGGAGTGCGGCGGCGAGCTGGTGAGCACGGCGTCGAAGGTCTCGCCCGCCGCCAGCAACTGTTCCACGGCCCGCAGCGCGTGCCGGTTCCAGCCCCGGCGCGGGTCGGGGATGAACAGGTTGCCGCGCACGAAGCGCAGGGCCTGCTGCACCAGCCCGGGCTTGCCCTCGTTGGCAAAGCCGCCGTAGGGCACGGCGCGGCCCGTCAGCTTCTGGTAGCTCTCGAACGGCTCGGAAGTGGGCGTTCGGATGACGCGCACGCCGGCCGGCACGTCGGCCGCCAGGCTTTCGTCCCGCACCGGGTAGGTGGCCTGGGCCGCGTCCACGGTCACCACGGTGGCCTCCACCCCAAAATCGCCCAGGTATTTTACCCATTTCAGGCAGCGCTGCACGCCGGCCCCGCCCGAGGGCGGCCAGTAATAGGTGAGGACGAGCAGGCGCAACGGGCGGGTTTCGGGCACGGGAACGGGGCTGAGCAGAACGGGCGAAGGTACGGCCCGGACCGTTTTTCGCCCGTTTGTGGTTACTTTTGAAGGTGATTTCCGGCCCAGTTTCCGCCCGGGGCCCCGCCGCGGGCCCCGCGAAATCCCTCCCTCCGCCAACCCCATTGCCTCATGTTCGATAACCTCTCCACCAAGCTCGACCGGGCCATCAAAACCCTCAAGGGCCAGGGCAGCATCTCCGAAATCAACGTCGCCAGCACCATCAAGGAAATCCGCCGGGCCCTGGTCGATGCCGACGTTAACTACAAGGTTGCCAAGGACGTAACCGATAAAATTAAGGACGAGGCCATGGGCCGCGACGTGCTCACGGCCGTCTCGCCGGGCCAGCTCATGGTCAAAATCGTGTACGACGAGTTGACCGCGCTCATGGGCGGCGAGAAGCAGGACATCGTCATCAAGGGCGACCCGGCCGTGGTGCTGCTCTCGGGCCTGCAAGGCTCGGGCAAAACCACGTTTGCTGGCAAGCTGGCCAGCTTCATCAAAAAGCAGAACCGCACCGTGCTGCTGGTGGCCTGCGACGTGTACCGCCCCGCCGCCATCGAGCAGCTGAAGGTGCTCGGCGAGCAAATTGGGGTGGAGGTGTACCACGAAACCGACAACAAGAACCCGGTCGAGATTTCGCGCAACGCCATCGACTACGCCAAGAAGAACAACAAGAAGGTGGTCATCATCGACACCGCCGGCCGCCTGGCCGTCGACGAGCAGATGATGCGCGAGATTGAAGCCGTCAAAAGCGCCATTAACCCCAGCGAAACGCTGTTTGTGGTGGACGCCATGACCGGCCAGGACGCGGTGAACACCGCCAAAACCTTCAACGACCGCCTGAACTTCGACGGCGTGGTGCTCACCAAGCTCGACGGCGACAGCCGCGGCGGGGCGGCCCTCAGCATCCGGGCCGTGGTGGAGAAGCCCATCAAGTTCATCTCGACGGGCGAGAAAATGGAGGCCCTCGACCTGTTTTACCCCGACCGCATGGCCCAGCGCATCCTGGGCATGGGCGACGTGATTTCGCTCGTGGAGCGGGCCCAGCAGCAGTTCGACGAGGACGAGGCCAAGCGCATCAACGCCAAAATCCGCAAGAACCAGTTCAACTTCGACGACTTCCTCTCGCAGCTGGACCAGATCAAGAAGATGGGCAACATCAAGGACTTGATGGGCATGATTCCGGGCATGAGCAAGGCCATGAAGGACGTTGAAATCGACGACGACGCCTTCAAGCCCGTCGAGGCCATCATCAAGAGCATGACCAAACAGGAGCGGGCCAACCCCGACCTCATCAACGGCTCGCGCAAGCGCCGCTTGGCCAAGGGCTCGGGTACTGACATCCAGCAGGTAAACGCGCTGATGAAGCAGTTTGAGGACATGCGCAAGATGATGCGCACCATGAACAAAATGAGCCAAACCAAGGGCGGCATGGCCCAAATGGCCAAAATGATGGGTGGCCTGAAAGGGGGCCCCGGCGGCATGATGCGCTAGCTCGGCCGTAAATAGATTTATGACAAAAAGGAAACGGCCGGGAATTTTTTCCCGGCCGTCGCGTTATCCCATCGTGAAAGAATAGTTTTTTAAGGTGTTTTGGTTTAAAAAGGGACGGGGCCATGCCTCGTCCTTTTTTCATGCCCGGTGAGGCCCTGAGCAGCTAGTGCACCACGCGCAACTCGTAGCCAGCGGGCGGGCCGGGCACGGCCCAGGCCCCCACGCGGCTGGGCCCGTAGCCAAGGTTAACTTTTACCCAAGCGTCGCGGGTGGGCAGCAACTCAATGATTTCGTGGCGCAGGCGAACGAGGTCGTCGTGCAGGGCTTGGTGCTGCTGCTGGCGCTCGTCGGCGGCCTGGTCGTAGCTGCCGGTAGCGGGGCGTTGCTCAAAGTCTGCAGCGGCTTGGGCTTTCTCAGCGGCTTGCCGAGGCGCGTCGGCGGTGGCCAAGCGGGCCTTGCGCAGAGCCTCTTCGGCCCGTAGGTAGGCCTTTACTTTTTCTTCAAGCGGTTCGAGGGCGGGGGCGAGGTAATCGAGGTTGGAAGCCATGGAGAGGAGAAATGGAAGCCAAACATACGCCGCGCCGGGTACGGCCGTTGGCGCACCTGGCGGGTCGGACGCAACATTTTGGGGCCTGGCCAAGCAACTGGCCCCCCGGGCGGGTGCGACCAACCCGGCTGATAAGCTTAAGCAGGATATTGATTCAAAACGTAATAATACAAACTCGATTAAAGCTTGGTAATATACCTTGATGGGTTATAATAGATTCGGTTTTGTTGCAATATTAATTAATAATGTCAAAATACCTGTTGTCAAAAAAATAGTTTAGTGTCTTTTAGTGTCGGTTAATTGCAATTACAATAATTTTATAATTAATGTATTACTAGTGTATTTTGTAGAAATAATTTTTTGAATATCAACATTATAAATAATAAATCATTTTTCGTTGAATCATGTTTTAATCTTCCTTTGTAAGCAGCCAAGATGAATTTTCAGCATTTATGATAGTTGACAAATATTTATTAACCCGACACATTTGTTCATTTTATTTATGCTTTCTTTGCAAGAAGAAAAGTGATTTTATTTGATAAATATTATCATGATAAAATTATATTATGTGTTCAGTGTTTTTAAATTGTTTTTCTGCGGTCAGAAAGCGTGTTCGGCCGTTTAATTCTTGTGCTTGATGGAACTACAACTACTGCATGAAGCCCCCAACCTTTCCGTTTTTTACGATTCGGCCAACCAGTGGCTGTTCGTGGACTGGCGCGGCGATTTGACTTTGGCCCTGGTGCAAGACAACTGCGTGGCGGTGGCGCAGTGCTTGCGGGACGTGCGTTACGCGCGCATTCTCAACAGCAACGTGGGCGTAACCAGCATGGCCCCCAACGTGCCGGCCTGGCTCGCCCGCGAGTTCTTGCCCTACCTGCGGCTGGTGGGCGTGCAGCAGGTGGTCTGGGTGTACTCGCCCAACTTGCGCGTAAAGTGCTACACCGACGCGGCCCTGCACGGCCCGGACGCCCCGTCGGTGCACTTGTTCGACGACTTAGAATCGGCTGTGGCTTGGCTGCGCACCTCGCACCGCATGCCCGCCGCGGTATTGGGCGCCATAGCCGCCTAGGCGCCGGCGGGGGCCGGCTTGGGCTTGCTGCGCTGGCACTTTTCGCTGCAATACTTTACTTCGTCCCAGCAGTTGCGCCATTTTTTGCGGTACTCGAACGGGCGGCCGCAGGTGACGCAGATTTTGGTGGGCAACTGGCCTTTGCGGAGTTTATCGGGGAGCATGGGAACGGGGAGCGGGCGGGTGCGCAGGTGCAACGCGCGGCGGGGCCCCGAAGTTTTGGTTACTTTTCGGGCCTGATGACCACCCTCACCGCCCCCGACCTGTTGGGCCAAGCCCTGCTCGACTACCACCGCGGCCGGACCGCCGCCGCCCTTACCGTGCACTGCAACGCGGCCGACGACGAGCCGCTGCCCGCCGCGTATTTCTTCCGCACCCTGCTGCAAATGCCCGCCCTGGAGCGCCGCGCCCTCGACGAGTGCCGCGGCCGCGTGCTGGACCTGGGCGCTGGCGCCGGCTGCCACGCCCTGGAGCTGCAAAGCCGCGGCTTCGAAGTGAAGGCCGTGGATGTGTCGGCCGGGGCCGTGCAGGTGATGGGGGCCCGCGGCGTACGCGCCGCGGCCCGCCACGATTTGTTTGCCCCGCTGCCGGCCAGCGAGCGGCCCTACGACACCATTTTGCTGCTCATGAACGGCCTGGGGCTGGCGGGCACGCTCGACGGGCTCGACCGTTTTCTGGCCCACGCCCGCACCCTGCTGGCCCCCGATGGCCAGATCCTGGCCACATCGTCCGACGTGAGCTACCTGTACGAAGACGAGGACGGGGCCCTGGTGCTGGACCTGAACGGGCCGTACTACGGCGAGGTGGAGTACACGTGGACGTACCGAAAGCAAACCGGCGAGCCGTTTCCGTGGCTGTTCATCGATGCGGCGCTGCTAAACGACGCGGCCGCTACCGCCGGCTACCAGGCCGATTTTCTCGACGAAGAGGAAGATGGGCAGTACTTGGTGCGGCTCGTGCCCGTGGGGCTGGCCGAAGCGGCTAACCAAGCCATTTAAATCATTGCCCCGTCCGTGGAAGGGCCCTGCGGGGCCCCTCTGCGGGCGGGGCATTATTCGTTTTTTACCCCGCCATGCCCCCCGATAACCTCGCCGGCCAAGCCGCTACCTACCGCACCCGTTGGGCCGACATGGACCCCAACGGCCACATGCGCCACTCGGCCTACGCCGATTACGCCGCCGACCAGCGCGTGGCGCTGCTGGCCCGCTGGGGCTTTGGCCTGGCCCGCTTCGCGGAGCTGCGCCTGGGGCCCATCCTGTTCCGCGAGGAAACCAAGTTTTTAAAAGAACTGGGCATCGGCGAGGAAATCCGGGTCGATGGCCAGCTGGCAGCGGTAACGCCCGACGGCGGGCGCTGGACCATTGTGCACACCATTTACAAGGCCGACGGCCGGGTGGCCGCCACCGTGACCGTGGACGGCGCCTGGATCGACCTCGACCGCCGCAAGCTGGCCCTGCCGCCGCGCGAGCTGGCTGCGGCCTTCGCCGCCCTGCCGCCTTACGTGGCTTCGGCGCCCCGCTGAACTAGCCGCGGGCCGCGACGGGCGGGGCCGCTTTGAGGGCCCGGGCGATGCGGCCGAGTTGCTGCTGGTGGTGCAGCAAGTGGTCGAGCAGGTGGTCGAGGATTTGGTAGATGGTGATGCGGCCCGCGCGCGGGTGCGGGTAAATGGCGCGGTCGAGCAAGCGGCCGGGGTACCCGTTCAGCAGCAGTTCGAGGCGCCGCCGCGTGGCGGCCCACTCGGCTTGCAAGGCCGGCAGCGCGGGCACGGGCGCTTCGTGGGTGAGCTCGGCCACCCCGCGCGGGGCCCGGAACCGCAGGCCTGGCAGGCGCAGCAGCAGGCGCACCAGCAGCACCCGGGCCCGCGTGAGCAGGCCGGGCCGGGCCAGCGGGTCGGCGGCGAGCAGTTTTTTCTGCACGTAGCCGGTGATGCTGTTTTCGACGAGCAGCAAGTGGTGCACCACCTGGGTGGCGGCCCACTGGCCGGGGGCGGGGGCCCGGGTGGCGTCGGGGCCCAGGGCCTCGGCGGCGGCCAGCAGGTGCTGGGTGGCCCGTTCGAGCTGTTCGAATTTGAGGTGCAGGCGGTGGTTCATGGGCGGGGCGCGGGGGAGAGGACAGGAGCCGGGCCCTGCGTTCCGCAATTTTAGGGCCGCAACCGGTAGCTTTGGTCCCTGTGAGCCCCGTATTCCTCCGCCGATTGCCGGCCGCCGTGGCGCGGGCATTGGCGCACCCGTGGCCGTGGCCGCAGCGGTGCGCCGTGGTGCTGGCCCTCTACGCCGCCTATTTGCCGCTGAGCGGGGCCGACCGGCTGCCGTTCGACGCGGGCGAGTACTGGGGCTTGGCCGCCACGTTTTTTGGGCCGGGCCTGCGCTTTTCGCTGCTGCACTACGCCGCGCCGTTGCGCGGCTACTTGGGGCCCCTGCTGCTGGTGCCGGTGCGGGCGCTGTGCTACGCCACGGGCTGGCCGGCCCTGGCCGGGGCCCAGCTCATGGGGCTGGGCTGGGCCGTGCTGCTGTTTGGGGCGGCGGGGCCAGCGGCGTGGGCGGCGGCCACGGGCCGGGCCCTGCGCGGCGGGGCTTGGCTGCTGGCCGTGGCGCTGGGGTTTGCGTTTTGGCGCGGCCACTTCAACTATTCGCTGCAAGACGCCCCCGCGCTAACCCTGCTGCTGCTGGCGCTGGCCGTGGGGGCCCGGCCCGGGTGGCGCTGGGCGGCGCTGGGCGGCGCGCTGCTGGCGGCCGCCGGCAACCTGCGGCCCGTGTACGTGGCCTGCGCGCCGGGGGCCGCGGGGTGGCTGTGGTGGCACGCGCGGGGCCTGGGCTGGGGCCCCGCGGCCCGTCGCTGCGCGGCGGCGGCGGCCGGGGCCGCGCTGGTGCTGGCGCCCCAAGTGGCCATCAATTACCGTCATTTTGGGAAGCTCACGCCCCTGGTGCTGGCCACCGACGACGGCCGCTTGCCCCTCTACCTCAAGCAACTGAACTGGGGCACGGCCTTCCAACGCTACGAATCAAGCCTCGACCCCGCGCACTACGGGGGCGTGGCATTTACCGACGCGGCGGGGGGCCAGCAGCTGCGGGCGGTGCCGGGCGGCATGTTCAGCAGCTATGCCGAGTACGCGGGGTTTGCCGGGCGCCACCCGCTGGCCGTGGCCAGCCGCTGCGTTCGCCACTTGTTCAACGGGCTTGACGTGTGGTACCCGACGCCCTACCCGCGCCGGTTGCAGCCGTGGGGCCCCGGTCCCTGGCAATTGCTGAACTACGCGGTGCTGGCCCTGGGGCTGGCGCACGGGCTGCGCCGCCGGCCCCAGAGGCCGGTGGGGGCCCAGGGCCCCGGGGCCGGCTGGGCGCTGCTGGCCCTCGGGTTGCCGGTGGCCCTGGCCTTGCCCACGCTGGTGGAGTGCCGCTATTTGTTGCCGCTGCACCTGCTGCTGCTCACCGCGGCGGCCGAGGGGTTCCGGCCCCGGCGGTGGTGGGGGGCGCCCCGGTGGCGGCAGGCCGCGGCTGTGGCCGTGCTGGCGGCCGTGCTGTGGGGCGGGTGGCACTTGGCGGCCACGGCGGCGCAAGTACAGGTGGGCGACGTGCCGGCGTATTGATTCTCCGAGCGCGCACAAAAAACGCAAAAAGCCCCGCTGGTGCAACCAGCGGGGCTTTTCAAAAGCAGTTTTCGGGGCCCTAAACCTTGGCGTAGGTCACTTCCTTCACCGCTTTCACCACGCGGGCCACGTTGGGCAGCGAGGCTTCGATGAGGGTGGGGGCGTAGGGCAGGGGCACGTCGGCGCAGGTAATGCGGATGACGGGGGCGTCGAGGTGGTCGAAGGCGCGGCGCTGCACCACGTAGGCGATTTCGCCCGAGAGGCTGGCCAGGGGCCAGGCTTCTTCGATGACCACCAAGCGGTTGGTTTTCTTGACGGAGGCGATGACGGTGTCGTAGTCAATCGGCCGCACCGAGCGCAGGTCGATGACTTCGGCGTGCACGCCGTCTTTGGCCAGCTCGTCGGCCGCGGCGTGGGCCACTTTCATCATTTTGCCGAACGAAACCAGCGTCACGTCGGTGCCTGGGCGGGTCACGTTGGCTTTGCCGATTTCCAGGAGGTACTCTTCCTCCGGCACGTCGCCTTTGTCGCCGTACATCAGCTCCGACTCCATGAAAATCACCGGGTCCGGGTCGCGGATGGAGGCTTTGAGCAGGCCCTTGGCGTCGTAGGGGGTGCTGGGTACCACCACTTTAAGGCCGGGGCAGTTGGCGTACCAGTTCTCGAAGTTTTGCGAGTGCTGGCTGCTGAGCATGCCGGCGTTGCCGGTGGGGCCCCGGAACACGATGGGGCACGAAAACTGCCCGCCCGACATGGAATGCAGCTTGGCCGCCGAGTTGATGACCTGGTCGATGGCCACCAGCGAGAAGTTGAAGGTCATGAACTCGATGATGGGCAGCAGCCCGTTCATGGCCGCGCCCACGCCGATGCCGGCAAAGCCCAGCTCGGCAATCGGCGTGTCGATGACGCGGCCGGCGCCGAACTCGTCGAGCATGCCCTGGCTCACCTTGTAGGCGCCGTTGTACTCGGCTACTTCTTCGCCCATGAGGAAAATGCGGGGGTCGCGGCGCATTTCCTCGTTCATGGCCTCGCGCAGGGCCTCCCGGAATTGTATCTGACGCATGAAATGCTGGCTTAAAAAACGGCTTGGAACTGTTTGGCAAAGCTACAACAGGGCTCGGAATGTTTGCCCGGTCCGGACGGGGCGCAGGGCGCTGGCGCGGGCTCAGGGAGCCACCACCACCCGTTGGCCGCCCGCGATGGGGGCCCCGGCGTCGTCGTGGGCGACCAGGTAGTACAAGCCAGGGCGCAGGTGGCTGAGGTCGAGCTGGGCCCGCTGCTGGCAGGGCTGCTCGCACACCAGCCGGCCGAGGGCATCGCACAGGCGCAGCGTAACCTTTTGGGACGGGCCGGCCACCTGTACGTGCAGCAGGCGCTGCGCCGGCTGCGGAAAAACGGGCAGTAGCCGGGCCCCCGCGTCGAGGGCCCCGCCCACGGCCACCACGGGCGAGTAGGTGGCCTCGCCGTTGAGGTCGAGATGCCGCAGGCGGTAGTAAACCGCGGCGGTGGGGGCCAGCGTGTCGCGGAAAGCATAGTTCGTGGGCTGGGTACTGCCGGCGCTGGGCACGAAGACGAAGCCAACGGTGGCAAAGCCCGCCCCGGCCGCGGCTTGGCGCTGCACTTCGGTGCCCTGGCTGCGCTGCTCCGAGGCGGTGCGCCAGCGCAGCTGCACCGCGGGGCCCTGCCGCTGGCCGGTAAAGCTGCTCAGCACCACGGGCAGGGGCGTGCTGGGTAGCAGCACTTCGAAGTTGCCCGCGGCCTTCAGCACCACTTGCAGTTCGTGGTTGCCGGCGTCGTACGCGTAGCTGGCCACGCTCGCTCCGGCGACGGTGGCCGGGGCTTGGGCGAGGGCCAGCGTAAGCGTGGTGGCCCGGCTGGCGTAGCCGTCGTAGCGGCTGGTGGTGGTGCTTTGCCAGCTCACGTCGGCCCGCGGCAGGGCCCGCAGCACGGGCGTGGGGCCCACGCGCAGCACAGTGCCGGACTGCACGAACAGCTGGGCAAAACTGCCGTTGGCCTTGGCCGAGTAGAAATTTAGCAAGCCATCCGCGCTCACGGCCTGCGGCAGCTGGCCGCTGGCGTCGGTGGTCAGCACGGAATCGGCCTGCGCAAAGGCCACGTCAACAAACCCAGCGCCGCTGGTGGCCAGGGCGGCCGTCGCGGCCTGGCTGGTGGTCGTCACGCGGGGCCGTTGGGTGGTGTACGGGTAAAGCGCAGCCAGAAACAGGGTGCGCGGCGCGCGGGGCGCCTGCACCAGCAGGGTGGTGTGGTTTTCGGCCGTGTTGTACGTGGTTTCGTGCACGTTGGTGCCCGTGGTGTACGCGGCCGTGCCGCCGGCCGCCGCAACGTGGGCGAGCAGGCTGACGCCGTTTTTTTGCCACGTGCCTTCGTGAGCGCCCAGGCCTTCCAGAAAAACGCCCGTGGCGGCGCTGCCGTCCGCCAGCCCGTAGCCGTGCAGCTGCCAGGTGTAGGCGTGGGCCGCGGTGTCGCGTGCCACATCGGCCAGCAGGCAATAGGTGTTGCGCACGAACAGGGCTTTGCGCGTAATGGTGGCCCCCTGGTAGGCCGTGGCTACTTCGCCATAGGCCAGCTGCGGCGTTTGCAGCGTGTGCTGAATGGCCGACACCGCCGGGCTGCCTGAGCCGGGCGCGCCCATGGCCGGTCCGGCGCCGTCCACCAGCACCAAGTTGTGGTTGGTGGCCTGGCCCACCTCGGCCCGGCGCGAATAGCTGAGGTAACCAGGGTCGAGGGCCAGCAGTTGGCCGTGGGCGTACAAAATGAAGCTGCTGGCGTTGCCTTGGCTGTGGCCGCCGGCGTTGGCCTGGGCCAGGCCCCCCCGGCCGTAGAGGTGGAAGTACGTGGCGAGCGAGTCCGTGCCCGCTCGGAACACCAAGTTGCCGCTGCTCGGCAGCACCGTCAGCGCCGGCTGGTTGGGGGCCGAGGGGGCAACGGCGGCGGCCAGCCAGCCGGCCCGCATGTCCACCGTCACGTCGCGCAGTTGCGCCACTGCCGAGGCCAGGGCGGTGCCCGATAGCTTGCTGAAATACATGGGCTTGACGTACTGGCTGTCTCCGGTCAACGCCAGCTCTGGCACTCCCATGTCCACGTATGAATCTTCGAGGGCCGGCAGGCGGCCGTCGGGCATCAAAATGCTCGTTATCCAGCCGTAGAGCAACCCGTACTTCGGGTCGAAGTACGGGTTGCGAATGCTGCGCGTCGCCGTGCCAAATGTGTACGGCAGCCTGTTATCGGGCAGGAAATTGCCCATTGCCCGGAAAAACGGCAGGCAATTGAGCATGGCGTACTTGAAATAGTACGGCCCTTCGGCGTAGCCGGCCACCAGGGTCGAGTCCGACTGCCGCTGGGCATCGCGCCACAGCACGTTGTCGATGTTGTAGAGGCCCGCCCCGGCCCACTTAACGGGTTGTCGATTCGGGTCGGAACTAGTGGCGTCGTTCAGCACCACTGCGGCCAGGCCCAAGGCGGCGGCTGTCATCAGGGTGTGGTTGTTCTTTACGAAACCATAAAAAGTGATGCCATACAGGGGCTTTGTCGACTGCTGGTAGAGGTTGCCGGCAAACGCCTGAATCCTGGCTCCGCCGGCCGCCAGGCGGTCCGCCGTTTCGCCCGCCCCGCGCAGCAAATCGTAAGCTATCAAGTAGTCTATCAGCTCTTTCGAGCGCCATTGCCACTCGGTGTAGGGCGTGGCGCCCGTCGGGGTGGCAAACGCCTCCACGTTGGTGTTAATTCTTTCGAGCAGGCTGCGGGTTGTGTCCACCAACGCAATGCGCTGGGCGGCGGATTGGGCCACCAGGCCCTGTTCGGTGTACTGCTGGCCAATCAACGCTACAAACGCGGCATTTTTGGCGAATGTGGCCCGGGCGCGCCGGGCTTCGGTGGCCGTGTTGCCCGCCTGGGGAGGGCGCTGCACGTCGGCCCACAAGGTTTGGTAGAGGGCCTGCCGGTCGGGAGCCGCCAGGGAAGCCCGCACCCCCGCGAGGTCCTCGGCCTTGAGCAGCGTGCGTGGATACGACCCGTTGGCCCCGGCCGGGTTCCAACTGCCCGTTGACTGCGCTTGCAAACCAGCCTGGCCGCCCAGCAGCAGCAGGAGCATCGTAAAAAGTAACTTCATAGCGTAAGAGAAGGGGCGCTGTGCCCGCACGGCGGGCAAGCGGTAGGGCAGGCCCGCCCTATCGCTTGCCGCCGGCGCGGCGGGCAAGCGGCAAGGGAGGCGGGTAAATTTTTTGCGGGTTGGCGCCAAGGATGGCGGAACGGGGGCGGCCCGGCCTGGGCAGGCGAATCGGGCTTTGAAGAATGCCGAAGCAGTCGGATAAGTCTAATTATTAAGGTTAAAATATGAATTAAACTGTCTCATTACTTAGCGAAGCGCTGGTTTTGATTGCGCGGGATTCTAAAATTAGTACTTGAATAAAGAAACCGTATTAAAATCGTCATTTAATGAAAAAATTACAATAATATGAACTTAAAATGTAAATAATAGCATTGTGATATGAGATAAATTATATAAATATTAAATCGAACCGTCGGTTTTTAAGCTGGGCATTAATAGCAATTGGCCGCGCAAATCAGATCGATTTAAATCGGTCTGATTTGCGCGGCCAATTGCATTTTTATAATATAAATTTAGGGGCGGTCTTGGAAGATCAGTTCTGCCGAAACCGAACCAGCCGCCGGGCCCCTAGTAGCGGCTACTTTAGCGCCTCGCGGAAGGCCTCGCTTTGGGCGTAATCCTGAAATTCCAAATCCTCGACGGCTTGGTTGGCCAGGGCGCGGTCGGCGGCCACGGCTTGGCGCAGGTAGGCGGCCAGCTGGGGTTCGTCGTGGCGGCGGGCGGCCACCACGGCCAGGCCGTAGAGGGCCCCCGGGGCCCCGGGGCGGCGCGCCAGGGCCTGGCGGTACTGGGCCTCGGCGAGGTCGTAGCCGCCTTTTTGCACGTAAATCAGGGCCGTGTTCAAGGCGTTCTGGTACGAGGGGCCCGCAAAACGGAGCGTGCGCAGGGCCTCGTCGGGCTGCCCGATTTCGATTTCCAGGGCCGCTTTGTCGGAAATGATCTTGCGCAGCAGGGCCCGGTCGCCGCCCAGCTTGATGGCGTAGTCGTAGTTCTGGAGGGCTTCGAGGCGGTCGCCGGCGCGGTGGTAGGCCGTGGCGGCGTGGTAAAACAGCTCGGCCGTGGGGTTGCGGTGCGCGGCCAGGGTGAAGTTGGTGGCCGCCCGGCGCTGGTAGGCGCGGGCCACCTTGGGGTTCACCTCTTTTTCGGAGCGCAGCAGCAGCACCACGCCCAGGTTGTGGTAGGCCTCCCAGCGGCCCTCGGCGGCGCTGGCCACTTCGTAGATGCGCTGCTTTTCGGCCAGCAGCGGCGTGAGGGTGGCCGAGTAGCGCAACTCCTCGGGCGTGAGGGCGTCGATTTCGGCCTGCTTGGCCACGATTTTCTTCGAGAGCAAGTACACCTCCGAGTTGTAGCGCGCCGGGGCCGTGAACGTGACGGCCACCGTGCCCACGCGCAGCACGGGGTAGATGTATTCTTCTACGTACTCAAAGGATTGCAGCCGGTGCAGGGCCTTTTCCTTGGCCACGTAGCCGCCCTTGGTGTCGTTGATGACGGCGATGATCGAGTCTTGGTCGGCGGGCTTGAGGGCCGACTGCGTGACCTTGTTCAGGAACAGGTCCCAGCGGCGGCGGTAGGCCAGGGTGTCGAACGTGATGCCGGCCACCTTGTTGAGGTACGAAAAGCCCTCGACCCGCTTTTTGTAGTAGTAGAGCAGCATTTTGACGCGCTTGCTGGCCAGGGACGGGTGGTAGGCGTCGAGCGAATCGGGCGAGTGCCCGGCCGTGATGAGCACGCGCTGGGTGCGCTGGTTGGCGTCGATGAGGTCTTCCAACGCCGCCACGTTGGTGCCCAAAAACGAGCGGATGAACCAGGCCCCGTCGTCGAAGAAGAAGGGCAGAATGCGCGTGCCGCCGACCTGGTTGGAAATGCTTTCGGGCAGCAGGGCCAAGGCCGTGTCTTCGCGCACCACGCGGCGGGCGGGGTCGGCGATGCCGCGGGCCAGGCGCACGTCGGCGGGGCCCCGCAGCACGCGGCCGCCGCGCTTCAGCTCGCGCACCTGGGGGCGGGCCAGCAGCTCGCCGGGGCTGCGGCCGGGCGTGTTGGGCAGGCCGAACGCCTTGTGGGCCACCAACATTCCTTTGTGCTCGTCGTCGTACACGTAGTCGCCCACCACGAACGAGACGCGGCCCAGCGTGTCGTCGCGCAGGCCGTGGTCGTAGCGGTAGCGCAGCAGCAGCTCGTAGGCCACGCCCTTGCGCAGGTGGGCGGCGGGCACGCGGGCCGTCACTTCAAAGGGCACCGTTTCGCCCACGGCCGTGAGCGGGGCCGGGGCGGCCGTGGCCTGGCGGCCGGCCTCGGCGGCGCGCAGTACCTTGGGCAGGGGCGAGCAAGCAAAAAACAGGGCCCCGGCGGCCAGCAGCGCGGCCGGGCGGGCCCCCGCCATCATTTTTGAAAGAATACGCAACAGATTGTGGCTTTAACGAGGGCCCTAAACGTACAAGATTCTACAAAAATGTGGGGCCCGGCCGCGCAAAGCTACCCGGTTCGGTTGGGCCGGCGCCATTTGCTTAGTAACTTAGCCCGGACCGGGGCCCTTTTCACCCCGCGCCCCCTGCCATGAAAACCCTCACCGATTACCTTGAAGCGCAGTCGTTTGGCCTGTGCTCGGCCCTGGGCCAGCGGTGGGGCTTCAGCACCCGCAGCATCCGGCTCTCGTTCGTGTACGCCTCGTTTTTCACGTTCGGCTCGCCCGTCGTGCTCTACTTCGCGGGCGTGTTTTGGATGAACGTGCGCCGCGCCTGGCGCCAGCAGCGCAGCACCGTGTGGGACCTCTAGGTCCCCGCCGGGCGTAGCTTTGGGGCCCCTCCTGGCCGCCCCGCTCCTCCGTTTATGTTCAAACGCCTCAACTTGGGCCGCCTGCGGCTGGCCTTTGCACTTACGCTCGTCAGCCTGAGCGCGGGGCTGACCGGGTTCCGCCTCATCGAGCACCTGGGCTGGGCCGACGCGTTTTACATGACCATTACCACCATTGCCACGGTGGGCTACGGCGAGGTGCACCCATTTTCGGAGGCGGGGCGCATTTTTGTGTCGTTTTACATTCTGTTCAACCTTGTGGTGGTGGCCTACCTGGTGTCGGTGTTCACCACGTTTTTGTTTGCCGGCGAGCTGCGCAACCTGTTTAAAATGTACCGGACCGACCAACAAATCCAGCGCTTCAGCGGGCACATCATCCTCTGCGGCTTCGGGGCCAACGGCCGCCGCGCCTACCAGGAACTGCGTGCCAACGGCGTGCGCGTGGTGGTGGTGGAGCAAAACGAGCAGCTGATGAAGGACCTCAGCGACGGCAAAACCGGCGAGGACTACAACGGCGACGGGGGCCCCGGCGGGGACATCGTGACCGTAATCGGCGACGCCACCACCGACGTGGTGCTGGAGCAGGCCGGCGTGGCCCGCGCCTCGGCCCTCATCACGGCCCTGCCCAAAGACGCCGACAACGTGTTCGTGGCCCTTTCGGCCCGGGCCCTCAACGCGCGCCTGAAAATCATCGCCCGCGCCAAGCTTAAAACTTCTGAGAGCAAGCTCATCTCGGCCGGGGCCGACGCCGTGGTGATGCCCGACGAAATCGGCGGATCGCACATGGCCAAGCTGGTGGTGCGCCCCGAAGTCATTCGCTTCCTGGACCTTATCTCGGGCCTCACCGCCGACAAGCTGCGCCTGGAGGAGCTGAGCTACGAGCAGCTGCGCCAGGAAATGCGGGGCCAGAGCATCCGCGAGCTCGACGTGCGCTCGCGCACCGGGGCCACCGTCATCGGGCTGCGCCTGGCCGACGGCACCCTCTCGGTGAGCCCCTCGGCTGACTACCGCCCGGAGCCCGGCGACGTGCTGCTGCTGCTGGGCTCGGAGCAGCAGATCGAAAGCCTGGAGGTGAATTTCCGCCAGCTGGGGCTGTAGGGGCCCTACTTTTGTGGCCGGTGGGCCCGTGCAATGGCTCCTTTCTTTTAGCAGTTAGCGTAGTTCGTGCACATCGCCGTTACCACCCGTTTTTTGTTGCCCGGCAACCAGCTGGAAGGCCTGGGCCGCTACACCTTCGAAACCCTGCGGGAGCTGGTGCGCCAGCACCCGGAGTGCACGTTTCACTTCCTCTTCGACCGCCCCTACGACCCGCGCTACGTGCTGGGGCCCAACGTGGTGCCCCACGTGCTGCTGCCCCCGGCGCGCCACCCCCTGCTGATGCTGGCCTGGTACGAGGGCGCCGTGGCCTGGTGGCTGCGGCGGCACCGCCCGGCGGCCCTGCTCTCGCCCGAGGCCTTCACGGTGCTGGGCACGCGCGTGCCCCGCGTGCTGGTGCTGCACGACCTGGCCTACCTGCACCGCCCCCACGACGTGGGCCGCCTCATGCTGCGCTACTACGCGTACTTCCTGCCGCGCTTTGCCCGCGCCGCCGCGCAGCTCGTGGCCGTGTCGGAAACCACCCGGCGCGACGTGGCCCAGCAGTTTGGGCTGCCCGCGGCGCGCATTATGGTGGCGTACAACGCGCCGGCCGCGCATTTCCAGCCGCAGCCGCCGGCGCAGCAAGCGGCCGTGCGGGCGCAGTTCAGCCAGGGCCGGCCGTATTTCCTGTTCGTGGGGGCCCTGCAGCCCCGCAAAAACCTGGAGAATTTGCTGCGGGCGTTTGGCCTGTTCAAGGCCGCCGCGGCAGGGGAGGGCCCGGCGGGGCCCGCGGCGGCCGCCCAGCTGCTGGTGGTGGGCCGCGAGGGCTGGCGGGCCGGGCCCATCTTCGAGGCCTACCAGCAGCTGCCGCCGGCCGTGCGGGCCGCCGTGCGCTTCACGGGCCGCGTGAGCGAGGAGGAGCTCACGGGCCTGTACGCGGCCGCGCTGGCCACGGTGTACGTGCCGTTTTTTGAGGGCTTTGGCCTGCCCGTGGTGGAAGCCCAGGCCAGCGGCTGCCCGGTCATCACGTCCAACCTGTCGTCGTTGCCCGAAGTGGCGGGCGGCCCCGCCGGGGCCCTGCTCTGCGACCCGCACCAGCCGGCGGCCATCGCCGGGGCCCTGGCCCAGCTGAGCCGCGACGCGCCGCTGCGGGCGCGCTTGCGGGCCGCCGGCCTGGCCAACGCCGCCCGCTTTTCGTGGGCGCGCAGCGCCGAGGTGCTGTGGCAAGCCGTGCAAGCCGCCCTGGCCACCGGCCCGGGGTAGGGAGGGCCCCGGCTTATCTTCGCCGCCTATGCACATTCTCCAAGTAAGCCCGCGGGTGCCGTTTCCGCTGCACGACGGCGGGGCCATCGGGATCTACAACATCACGGCCGGGCTGCTGCGCGCCGGCCACCGCGTCACGATGCTGGCCCTCAACACGCCCAAGCACCACCAGCCCGCCGACGCCCTGGCCCACCTGGGCCCCCAGTTCCGGCTGGTGACGGTGGCCGTGGACACGCGCCTCAAGCCGCTGCGGGCGCTTGCTAACTTGTTGTTTTCCGGTAGGCCCTACAACGTTGCCCGGTTCATCAGCGGCGAAGTAACCGGCGTGCTAGGGCCGCTGCTGCAAGCGGAGAAATTCGACGTACTGCAGTTCGAAGGCACGTTTGTGGCCTGGTACAACGAGTGGCTGGATGCGGAGCAACTAACGCCGAAGGGCGTGGTGAAGGTGCTGCGCGCCCACAACATCGAATACGTCATTTGGGAGCGGCTGGCGAAAGGCGAGCGCAACCCGCTGAAACGCTGGTACCTGAACCACCTGGCCGAGCGGATGCAGGGGTTCGAGAAGGAGTATCTGCAACATTTCGACGGGGTGGCTGCCATCACCGAAGAAGACATCGCCCGCCTGCGGGCCCTGGGTTGCCCCGAGCCCATTGCCTTGGTTCCGGCCGCTGTGGAAATGAGTTCGTTTCAGCCCGACCCGGCCCTCCGGCCCACGCCGCGCTCCGTGTTCATGATCGGCTCGCTGAACTGGCTGCCCAACCGCGAAGGCCTCGACTGGCTACTGCGCGAGGTGTGGCCCGCCGTGCACGCCGAGCTGCCCGCGCTGGAGCTGCACGTGGCCGGCACCGGTACGCCGCCCCACCTGCTGGCCCCGCGTACCGACAACGTGTTCATCCACGGCTTCGTGGACTCGGCCGCCGCCTTCATGCGGCAGTACGATCTGATGCTGGTGCCGCTGCTGAGCGGCGGCGGGATGCGCGTCAAAATCATCGAAGGCATGGCCCTGGGCAAGGCCATTCTGAGCACTGGCCTGGGGGCCGAAGGCATTGCCGTGCGCGACGGCCACGACGTGGTGCTGCGCGACGGGGCCCCGGCCTGGCAGGCCGCCCTGCGCGACTACTACCACGGCCGCCTGCCCGTGGGGGCCCTGGGGGCCGCTGCGGCCCACACCGCCGCCGACGTGTACGACAACGGCCGCGTCACCAAGCGCTTCGAGGCCCTGTACGCCCAACTGGTCCCGGCTGGGCCGCTGCCTTGGGCGGGGCAGGCGAGGCAGTAGTAGCGCCGCCTCTGCTCGAACTGCCGCATCGGCGCGGTGCGGGTGAGGATGGGCTGGCCGGCCCTCACCCGCGGTTCAGGGTGAAGCTGCTGCGGTGGCTGGCCGGGGCGGTGAGCAGGGCAAACACCTGCTCGGGGCGGGTGCCGTAGTGGTCGGAGCCCCCGGCTTTACCTTCGCCCCGCATGAAACTTCTGGTGCTGCTTTCGCGCTTCCCGTACCCCCTCGACAAGGGGGACAAGCTGCGCGCCTACTACCAGCTGCGCTACCTGGCCGGGCAGGGCCACGAAATTTGCCTGCTGGCCCTGAGCGACGCGCCCGTGGGCGCCGACGCCCTGGCCGCCGTGCGCTCGCTGTGCCGGGGCGGGCTGCACGTGCACCGCCTGGGCTGGGCGGCGCGGGGCCGGGGCCTGGCGCGGGCCCTGGCCACGGCCGGCCGGCCCCTGCAGGTGGGCTATTTCTACGACGCCGGGGCCCAGCGGCTGGTCGATGCGCTGGTGGCCGGGTTTCGGCCCGACCACATCTATTGCCAGCTTGTGCGCATGGCCGAGTACCTGCGCGCCTACGCCGGCCAGCGGCCCATGACGCTCGACTACATGGACGTTTTTTCGGCGGGCATGGCGCGGCGGGCGGCTACCGCGCCGGCCTGGCAGCGGCCGGTGCTGGCGCTGGAAGCCCGCCGCCTGGCGGCCTACGAAACCGCGGCGTTTGCTTGGTTCACCCACCACACCGTCATCAGCGACCAAGACCGGCAGCTCCTCGCGCACCCGCAGCGCGCGCGGGTGCACCTCGTGCCCAACGGCATTGCCCTCGACGTGTTCCGGCCCCAGCCCGGGGCCCCCCAACCCCACGACCTGCTGTTTTGCGGCAACATGGGCTACCACCCCAACGTGGACGCCGCCTGCTGGCTGGCCGAGGCCATCTTGCCCCGGGTGCAGCGCCGCCACCCGGGGGCCCGGCTGCTGGTGGCCGGCACCACGCCCGCGGCCCGGGTGCGGGCGCTGGCCCAGCGCCCGGGCGTGGCCGTGAGCGGCTGGCTGCCCGACATCCGCAGCGCCTACGCCCAGGCGCGGGTGTTTGTGGCCCCCATGCGGGTGGGCACGGGCCTGCAAAACAAGCTGTTGGAAGCCATGGCCATGCGCTTGCCCTGCGTGACCACGCCCTTGGCCAACAACGCCTTGCGCGGCACGCCCGGCCAGCACCTGCTGGTGGCAGCCGACGCCGAAGGCCTCGCCGCCGCCGTGGGGCAGCTGCTGGCCGACCCCGCTGCCGCCGACCAACTGGGCGCGCGCGGCCACACCTTTGTGCAGCAGCACTACGACTGGGCCGCCACCACGGCGGGCCTGGAAAACTTATTGCTCCTGAACTGTTAGCTACCATTCGCCCGGGGCTCCCCGCGGGCAACTTTTTTCTGAGTATCTTTTTTAGCCGGCCCGCCGCCCCCGGGCCCCTGGCTTCTTCCTAGCGAACCGCCCAATTTACCATGTTAGACACCATTGAATCCGCCATTGAGGACCTGCGCGCCGGCAAAGTTGTCGTCGTCGTAGACGACGAGGACCGCGAAAACGAAGGCGACTTCATTTGCGCCGCCGAGGCCGCCACGCCCGAAATCATCAACTTCATGGCCACCCACGGGCGCGGCCTGGTGTGCGCGCCCCTCACCGAAGAACGCTGCAACGAGCTGGGCCTGGAACTGATGGTGGGCCGCAACACGGCCCTGCACGCCACGCCCTTCACCGTGTCGGTGGACCTGCTTACCAACGGCGTGACCACCGGCATCTCGGCCTCCGACCGCAGCAAAACCATCCAGGCCCTCGTCGACCCCGCCACCAAGCCCGAAGACCTGGGCAAGCCCGGCCACATTTTCCCCCTCAAGGCCCGCCGCGAGGGCGTGCTGCGCCGCGCTGGCCACACCGAGGCGGCCGTGGACCTGGCCCGCCTGGCGGGCTTTGCGCCGGCCGGCGTGCTGGTGGAAATCCTGAAGGAAGACGGCGAAATGGCCCGCCTGCCCGACTTGGAGAAAGTGGCTAAGCAGTGGGACTTGAAGCTGATTTCGGTGCAGGACCTCATCCAGTACCGCCTGGTGCAGGAGAGCCTGATTCAGCGCGAGATTTCGGTGAAAATGCCCACCGCCTGGGGCGATTTCGACCTCTACGCCTACACCCAGCGCTCGAACGGGGCCCAGCACCTGGCCCTGGTGAAGGGCGACCTCAGCGACCCCGCGCCCATGCTCACGCGGGTGCACAGCTCGTGCATCACGGGCGACATTTTTGGCTCGTGCCGCTGCGACTGCGGACCCCAACTGCACCAAGCCATGCAACAGATTGACCGCGAGGGCCGCGGCGTGGTGGTGTACATGAACCAGGAAGGCCGCGGCATTGGCCTCATCAACAAGTTGAAAGCCTACAAGTTGCAGGAGCAGGGCCGCGACACGGTGCAGGCCAACGAGGACCTGGGCTTCCGCGGCGACGAGCGCGACTACGGCGTGGGCGCCGCCATTCTGCGCGACCTGGGCATCCGGCAGATGCGCCTGCTCACCAACAACCCCAAGAAGCGCACCGGCCTGGCCGGCTACGGCCTGGAAGTGGTGGAAACCGTGCCCATCGAAATTGCTTCCAACCCCCACAACGCCACGTACTTGGCCACCAAGCGCGACAAAATGGGCCACGAAATCATGCGCGACGCTGAGGCGGTGCTGGCCGCCAGCACCGGGGCCCCCGCGGCCTAGCAGTTGTGCCGCCAAGCGGGGCTTGGCCTTGCCCCAAGGGCAGCATAGGTAAGGCTAAATGCCGCTTGGCGGCACAAGCATCAGGCCCCGGCGAGGGAATATTTCTCCAGCAGGACGGTGTTTTTCGCCCGCTGGTACCAGTCGTTGAATACCAGCTCTACTTCGTTCACCTCAAAGGTGCCGATGAAGTGGTGCTGGTATTTTTCAATTTTGGCCAATAGGGCGTTGGTGTCCAAGATGTTGGAGCGGAAGCGGATGACGGTGGAATGGGCCGTTTGGATGCTGTAGCGCTGGTCGATGGACTGCTGCAAGCGCGATTGCTGGAAGTAGGCGCGGGTGCGGTCGCGCAGCTCGGCCAGGCCGCTGCCGAGCGGCGTGCCCTGCACGATGATGCCGCCCGCCGAGGCCGTAAGGCCCGAAAACGTGACGCCGAACGGCCGCACGGGCCCCACAATTTCCCGCACGGCCGCCCGGTACGCCGCGGCGTCGATCATCGGCAGTTCGAACCCGCGGTAGCAGGAGATGATGGACAGCACGGTGAGGTGCACGTCGGCCGCCGGGTAGTAGTACTGGTGGGGCTCGGTGCGGCGGAAATCGTCCAGAATCGGGGCGAGGGCGGCCGTGATGCGGGCCGGGGGCCGGGCCACCAGCGTGATGCCGCGGCGGTCGTCGGCGGGCGCATCAAGCAGCGGGTCCAGTTCGGCCTGGCCCTGCGCCAACTGGCGGACGGCCGTGGCGCGCATGGCGTCGTAGTAATCCTGTAGGTTCATGCGGCGCGGCCTTTGGGGCCCCGGGCCAGGCGGGCCGGGGCCCCAAAGGTCGCGCCGCGGCCCGAAACGCGCGGGCCGTTTCGCTTGCGGGGCCCTAGGCGCCGGGCAGTTCCAGCTCGAGCACCAGCACGAGGGCGTCGTTGCTCAGGGCTTCCAGCTCCACTGCCGGCGCGTCCCACAGGGCCAGGCCGTCGTGGGCGTGCAGCAGGCGGCCTTCCACCTCGAAGGCGCCGGCCAGCACGAACGCGAAGAAGCGCGCCGTGGCGCTGTGCAGGCCGTACACGGCCTCGGCCCGGCCCGCAAACCGCCCCAGGCTGGCCCGAAACGGCCGCGGGGCCCCGGCCGGCCCGGCGGCCGGCACCACTTCGGCCAGCCGGTTGGCCAGGTCGGCGGCGTTGAAGGCAAAGATTTGGCAGGCAGGTTCTTCGGCCGTTGGCTCGGCTGCCAGCCAGATGTGCAGGCACGTAATCTGCGCGTCGGGGTGGGGGTTGGCGAGGTGCAGGGCGCCGCCCGCGGGCACGGCCAGCAGGGCAATTTCTTCCACTTCCACCCGCGTGGCCGCGCCCGGGGCCCCGCCCGCCCGCACCGCGCCCGTGATGGGCACCACCAGCACGTGCGCGGCCTGCGCCGCGGGCAGGGCCACGGCGGCGTGGCCGGCCAGCGTTTCTTCGTTCAGGGCCAGCAGGGACCCAAACGGGCCCTTGTACGCGTCGGCGTACGCGCCGAAGTTGAAGGTGCAGTAGCGCCGGAACTGCGCGGTTTCGAGGTGGCCGCGCTGCTCGGCCAGGAAAATTTTGCCGGGGGTTTGCTTCATGGCGGCGGGCGCGTCAGGCGCCGGGGCGCAGGGCGTGGATGGCAAGGTAGGGCTGGAACTGGAACATGCGGGTGAGCACCTCGCCGGCTGGGGCCCCGGCGGCCGGCGCGGCGTCCGACACCAGCAAGTAGGGCCCCACGGTGTCGTGCCAGTGCAGCGGCTCCGAATAAAAGTTGACCGCCACCTGGTGCCGGGCCGGGTCAAGCAGGTCGGAATTTACTATCTCGAACTGAAACTGCGTGAAGCGCAAAAAATGCCGCCCCAGGTTGTCTACCACGTCGGGCACCCAGCCGTTCAGCTGCTGCAAGTACCCGCGCACGGCTGCGCTCACCAGGAAGTGCAGCTTGTCGGCCCCCGGCGCGTGCTGCACCAGCTCGGCAAACGTGCGGTAGCGCCGCTCGGGGTTGAAATTCTGCGCTTGCAGGCGCAATTCGGCGTAGGTGTCGGCCAGCACCAGCCGGTCCCACGGCGCGGTGGCGGTGGCGTCGATGAGCTTGCGGTAGCACAGCGTGAGGGTGCGGGGGGGCATGGCGGGCGTGGTTACCGGTTGTTAGCTTTTGTTATAAAAAGCTAACAACCGGTAAATAAAACGGAAAACCAGTGGCTACGCCGCCACGCCCAGCGAGAAGGCCAGGGCAAAACCGGCGCTGGTGCTGCCCGTCACGGTGGCAATTTCCACGCCCGCCGTGTCGTCGCTGAACACGCCGTCGGACTTGTTGTAGGTGTAGCCGCTCAGGGTTTTGGCGTAGCCGTTCACGGCCACCAGGGCCGAGCCGGTGCCCTCGGGGAAGGCAATTTGGGTCACCTTCAGCGACGTGCCGCTGGCCGTGTACACGTGCACGTGGATGTGGGTGGCGCGGCCCGAGTACCAGCCCGGAAAAATGCTGGTGAACTTCACCTGGCCGTTGGCGTCGGTGGTTTGGCGGCCGCGCAAAAAGTGGACGGCCGTGTAGTTGGTGGTCTGCATGCTGGTGCCGCCGTACTCCGAGTAGTTGCCCTCGGCGTCGCAGTGCCAGATGTCGACCAGTAGGCCAGCCAGGGCTGCGCAGCTGCTGTTGGTGTTCGTGACGGTGAGCGTGGCCGTCAGGGCGTAGCCGGTTTTGCCGTCGGTGATGTCGGACCGCACGTACGACGAGGGCGTGTGCGTGGGGAAGGGCCCCTCGGTTTCGGTGGGAACCACGGTGCAGCTGCTCGTGCTGGTGCCGGTGGTAGTGGTGGTGCCGGTGGTGGTGGTGGTGGTGGTGGTCGTCGTGGGCGTCACCGAGTCTTCTTTGCTGCAAGCCGAGAGCAGCACGGGGGCCGAAGCGGCGCCCATCAACAGGCTTTTAAGGAAGTGCTTTCTTTCCATGGGGATGGGGCGGGTAAATGAATGGCGGATGATGCGGGCAAAGGTGGGCCGGGGCCCCCGGCGCCGGCGCCGGCAATCGACAAGCCCGCGATTGGCACCGATGGTTGCCATTTTTTGCCTCCAAAACCGCCGGGTGCCGCCGGTGCTCCGGCCGGTGGCGCCATACCTTGCCGCCCGCACCAACCGCCTGTCGCCACGCCCGTTGCCGCCGTTGCTTCCTGGCCCGCCTTGCCGGCCACTGGGGGCCCCCAGTGGCCGGCCACCACGAGTGCCTGGCGCTGCTGCGCGGGACGCGGGCATTGCGGTGAAAACCTGGCCCGTGCCGGTAGAGAAGGAAGACGCTGCGCCCTCCCCCGCACCCCCTGCCACTACCTCGCAACGTCCGCGCTGCATTCGAAATGCGCGGTCATTCGGTGGGCAAATTGCCCTGGCCGAGCCAGCGGGCCACGGGGTAGCGGTTGTGGGTGGGCTCGTGGTAGGGCGAGTGCTGGTACACCCATTCGAGCTGGGCGGGGCCGCTGGCGGCAAACTGGGGGTCTTGGGCGCGGCGCTGCTCCAACTGCTGGCGCAGGGCCGGGTCGCGGCGCAGCAAGTCGGCGGCCAGGTCTTCGAACACGTAGTCGGAGTAGTGCTCTTTCTGCTGCAAAATGCTGTCGAAGAAGCCCCAGGCGAAGAACGAGTCGGTGGCCTGCGGCTCCAGGGTTTCCACGAGGTAGCGGGCGGCGGGCTGGGCCACGCGGGCCACGTAGTCGCCGGCGCGGCAGGCCACGGGGCCCGTGGCGGTGCGCAGCCGCACCTGGCTGTGCAGGTAGTGGCCCTCGTAGGCGCGGGGCACGGTCTGGAAATCTTCCACGTAATACGTTTCGGCGGGCACGGCCACGTCCTGCGCCAAGCGCGTGAGCTGCACGCCGTTGCGGCGTAGGTTGTCCACCACCTCGCCCCAGGCTTGCGGGATGAGGTAGGCCGTGGGGGCCCCCGCGGTGGCCGTGGCGTGGGCCGTGTTGGTGTAGGGCACGGGCCGGGTGTAGGGCCGGGCGCGGTCGTAGTACAGGCGCGGCTGGCCGCTCACCTCGCTGGCCTTGTGGCCGGCCTCGTAGCCGCGGAACTGCACGGTTTCGCTGGGCTGCTCGTCCAGGGCCCAGGCCAGGGGGAAGGCGGTTTGGGTGGCTTGCGCGGCCCGGGCCCCGGCGCGGGCGGCCAGCAAGGCGGGGGCCTGGCGCTGCACGGTTTCGAGCATGGTCAGCAGCAGGTCGTAGGTGGCGCGCACGCGCGGCCCGAAGGCCTTCAGCATGTGGGTTTCGGGCATGAAGCCGATGGTGTGGAACAGCGCCGCGTAGCCGGTGGAGTAGCGCGGGCTTTCCAAAAACGCCTGCAGGCCGCTCTCGGGCGTTTCGCCCGCAAAGTCCACGTACGGCGTCATGGGCCACTTTTTCTGGTCCATGCCGTGGTACAGCGCGGGCAGCATCTGCTGCTGCAAGTAGGCCCCCAGGGCCGGCGCCAGCTTGCTGTGCTGCGTCGGGATGAGCGTCATCGTGTACTGGTAGTCGGCCCCGTTGGAGGTGTGCGTTTCCACGAACACTTCGGGCTGCCACTTCTGAAACAGCGCCGCAAACGAGCGGGCGTTGCGCGAGTCCTGCTTCACGTAGTCGCGGTTCAGGTCGAAGTTGCGGGCGTTGCCGCGGAAGCCGTAGCTGGCCGGGCCGTCCTGGTTCACGCGGGTGGTGGCGTTGCGGTTCAGGGCCCCGCCCACGTTGTAAATGGGCACGATGACGACCGTGACGCCCGCCAGCAGCTTCGTGAGCCGGGGCTGCTGCACCAGGTCGCGCGCCAGCATCATGCTGGCGTCGATGCCCTCGGGCTCGCCGGGGTGGATGCCGTTTTGGATGAAGAGCACCGGCCGGTGCTTGGCGCGCAGGCTGGCCGGGTCCACGTCGCCGTCGGCCGACAGCACCACTTCGTGCAGCGGCAGGCCGCAGTCGGTGGGCCCCGCTTCGCGCAGGCTGATGTGGCCCGGGTAGGCGGCGGCCAGCTTTTGGTAGTAGGCCACGCACTCGGCGTGGGTGGCGGTGGTGTTGTGGGCCGGGTCGTTTTCGAACGGGGTGCGCCAGGCGGGCGCGGGCGGCAGGGGGGCGGCGAGGGGCATCAGGGCGGCGAGGAAAAGGGCGAACATGGCCGCAAATTCCGCCAAAAAGCCGAACCGCGCCCCGGGGCCCCGCGTATCGGTGGCCAGCCTTGTTGCTTTTCTCATGTCCGACTCGCCCCTCGCTTCCGCCGCCCTTCGCCCGCTCGTCCTCGTCTCCAACGACGACGGCATCACCGCCCCCGGCATCGGGCACTTGGTGCGCATCGTGCAGGCCCTGGGGGCCGAAGTGGTGGTGGTGGCGCCCGACGCGCCGCAGTCGGGCATGGGCCACGCCATCACCATCGGCCAGCCGCTGCGCCTGACGGAAAACCGCGTGTTTGGGCCCGACGTGGCCGCGTACCAGTGCTCGGGCACGCCGGCCGACTGCATAAAAATTGCCAAGCACCACGTGCTGAAGGACCGCACGCCCGACCTCGTGGTGTCGGGCATCAACCACGGCTCCAACGCCTCGGTGAACGTGCTGTACTCGGGCACCATGTCGGCGGCCATCGAGGCGGCCATCGAGGGGCTGCCGGCCATCGGCTTCTCGCTGTGCGAGTACGGCGACGCCGCCGATTTTTCGCACGTGGGGCCCTGGATCACCCAAATCTGCCAGCACGCCCTGGCCCACGGCGTGCCCCCCGGCACGGCCCTGAACGTGAACCTACCCAAAAACGCCGCGGGGCCCATCGCCGGCCTGCGCCTGTGCCGCCAGGCCCGCGCCAAGTGGCAAGAGGAGTTCGACGAGCGCCACGACCCCTACCGGCGCCCGTACTTCTGGCTCATCGGCTCGTTCGTGAACCTCGACCCCGGCACCGACACCGACGAGTGGGCCCTGGCCCACCAGTACGTGTCCATCGTGCCCTGCCAGTTCGATTTGACGGCCCACCGCGGCCTGGATTTTCTCAGCCAGCAGTGGCAGCTGCCGCTGCCCGCCGCCGGCGTGGCCGCCGCCCCGCCCCAGCCCGTGGCGGCCGAAGACTACGGCATTGCCACCCCCGGCCCGGGCGCCCGGGCCGCGGGCTAGGGCTGCGGCCCGGGCGGCACGGCCCGCACGGTTTTGGGCCGGCCAGCGGCCCACGCCGACTTGCGCACTACCACCGGCGCGGCCGGGGCCCGGTGCCGCGCGCGAGCCCGGTGGCGGCCCGACGCCAGCAGGCCCAGCGCCAGGGCCAGCATAAACAAAAGCACGTATTTCATAACCGGGACGGGATGGGAAGGGCGGCAATTGTAGCAGTAAGCTACCGCCCAGTGGGTGAAGCCCCCGTGAACCTTCCCATGCCCTAGCCCGCCGCGGGCCCGAACTCCACCACGAAGGCCGTACCCTGGCCCAGCACCGACTCGGCCCGCAGCGCGGCCCCGTGGAAGGCGGCAATGGTTTGGGCGATGGGCAGGCCCAGGCCGTAGCCCTCCGGGGCCCCCGGGCCGGGCGCCGAAAACCGCCGGAACCGGTCGAACAAGTGCGGCAGGTGCTCGGCGGCAATGCCGGGGCCCGTGTCCTCCACCCGCAGGGCGTAGCCGCCGGCCGGCGTGGGCCGCCCCGCGATGCGGATGGCGCCGCCCACGTGGTTGTACTTGATGGCGTTGGCCAGCAGGTTGCGCAGCAGCGTGTGCAGCAGCGTGGCGTTGGCGCGGGGCAGCACCCAGTCGGGGCTTAAGTCGACGGCCAGGCCGAGGTCGCGCTGTTGGCGGCGGTCGTCGAGCTCCTCGGCCACGTCGCGGGCGGTTTGGCTCAGGCTCACCACCTCGTCGCGCAGGTACTGCTCGTTTTCGATGTTGGCGATGAGCAGCAGCGTGCGCACCGTGTTGCGCAGGCGGTAGAGCGTGCGCTGCGATTCGACTACCTGCCGGGCGTGCTGCTCGGGCAAGCTGTTGTCCTGCAGCATGTTTTCGAAGCGCGACTGCAAAATGCTCACCGGCGTGAGCAGCTCGTGGCTCACGTTGCTCATGAATTCGCGCTCCTTCTCGAAGGCCGACTGAATCTGGCGCATCAGCGCGTTCAGGCTGTCGTCGAGGCGCCGGAAATCGGTGGTGCTGGTGGCGATGGGCGCGAACGAAAACTCCGACGGCTGCCGGATGCCGCGCAGCTTGCGCACCGTGAGTTCGCGCAGGGGCCCCAGCAAGTAGTGGGCAAAGGCCACGTCGGAAAGCACCGTGAGCAGCGCCACGGCCACCAGCACCCACAGCGCCAGCTGCCGCAGCGTGTGCGTGAGCAGCTCCAAGGTGCCCAGCGACGAGCCGATTTCGAGCCGAAACGCCCGCCCGCCCGGCCCGCTGGCCGGCACGGCGCAGCTCAGGATGCGGAAGTCTTCCACCGCGTTGTCGACTTGGCGCCGTTCCTCAAACACGCGCTCGGTGGGGGCCCCGGGGCCCTGCCGCAGCGGCGTGATGCTGATGTATTCCTGCTTGAGCAGGTTGTAGTCGGCGTAGGTTTCGCTGCGCTCGGCGCGCACAAAGGCGGCCAAGCCGTCGCGCTGCACCAGGGCCAGCACTTCCAGCTTTTTTTCGTGCAGGCGCTGGTCGGTGTGGGCCACCGCCACCCGCTGCACAATGGGCGTGATGAGCAGCACCCCCAGCAGCACCAAAAGCAGCTTCGACAGCGCGTTGAACAGGGCCAGCTTGGTTTCTAAGCGCATCGGACTAAGTACAACGTTGTAAGAATGCAACAGAACGTCACGCTGGGCTTGCCCAAGCGCCTCGCCCGCTGAGTAATGTTAATTACTACTGCGGGAAAGATGCTTGGGCAAGCCCAGCGTGACGCTCTGCTGGCAAAAGCGGGCGGCCTACGCCTCCGACGCCCGGTAGCCGATGCCGCGCACGGTTTCGAGGAAGTCGGCGGGGGCGAACTGGGCCAGCTTCTTGCGCACGTTTTTGATGTGCACGTCGATGTAATTCGAGTCGGAATCGTCCTCTAACACGTTGCCCCACAGGTGCTCGCCGAGCTGCAAGCGCGTGAGCACCCGGCCGCGGTGCAGCAGCAAGTAGTGCAGCAGGTCGAATTCTTTTTTGGTGAGGGGTACCTCGTGGCCGCCCTGGCGCACGATGCGGGACGTAGAATCGAGGCTGAAGCCGTCGCCAAACGTGATTTCCGTGCGCTTCAGCCCAAACTTGCGGCGCGTGATGGCCTGCATCCGGCTGGTTAACTCCAAGAGGGAGAACGGCTTGGGCAGGTAGTCGTCGGCGCCCAGGTCGAGGCCGCGGATGCGGTCGTCGAGGGCCCCGCGGGCGGTGAGCACGATGAACGACGCCTCCTGGCCCTCGCGGGGGCGGGCTTCGCGCAGCAGGTCGAGGCCGTCGCCGTCGGGCAGGCCCAGGTCGAGCAGCACGAAATCGTAGCTGTTGACGAACAGTTTTTCCGACGCTTCGGAATAGGTAAACGCCGAATCGACCAGGTACTGGGCCTGCCGCAGGAACTGCCGCATTTCCTGGTGGAGGCTTTTTTCGTCTTCGACGAGCAGAACGTGCATAGCTTTTGGGGAAGTGGGTGGGAGGGAAGCCGCAACGGCAGCACAACATTCGGCACGTGGCGGTTAGATAAAGATGAAGATTTGGTGTTGTTTTGATGAAGAAAACAGACTGCCTGCTTTTCCATCTGCTACGCCAAGAGCGGGGCCCCGGGCGGCAGGCGCGGTGCCGCGGCCCGCGGGGCCTGCCACCAACCGAGAGCACAGGAAAAAAACTTAGGCAGCAGCCAAGGCTCAATCGTTGTTTTTTAGGCAGCGCTGGGAGCGGTGGGCACTGGCCGTCGCGGGGTGCGCTGCCCGAAACATGCGGTTTGCGATGTGTTCCAGGCGTATAAACTTGGCCCCGGCGGGGGCGGTACTGCCCACCGCGGGCGGTGCCAAGGCGCGGTGTTTTCGCCAGAAATACGGATATTTAGCCACACTGCCCGCCGCTAGGGCCCAGCCAGCTGCCGCGGGTATGCTACTGCCTCACCCATTTCCCACCAAATTTCCCACCCAATGAAAAAAAATGCTACCCTTACCGCGCTGCTCACCGCCGCGGCGCTGCTGCTGGGCCGCCCCGCCGCCCAGGCCCAAACGTACCAGCAGGTCTGGGCCGACGAATTCACGAACGGCATCAGCAGCAGCTGGCAGTTTGAAACCGGCGGCGGCGGCTGGGGCAACAACGAAAAGCAGTACTACCAAGCCGCCAACGCCACCGTGGCCAACGGCGTGCTGCAAATCACGGCCAAGAAGCAGAGCGTGGGCGGCATGCCCTACACGTCGGCGCGCATGAAAACGCAGGACCTCAAGGCCTTTACTTTCGGCAAGATGGAGGCGCGCATCAAGCGGCCCATCGGGCAGGGGCTGTGGCCGGCGTTCTGGATGCTGGGGTCCAACATCGGCTCGGTGGGCTGGCCCAAGTGCGGCGAAATCGACGTGATGGAGTACATCAACACCGACCCCAAGGTGTACGGCACCGCGCACTGGGACAGCAACGGCCACGCCCAGTACGGCCAAAGCACCACCACCACCGACGACTGGCACGTGTACAGCGTGGAGTGGACGCCGACCTACATCCGCTGGTTCGTGGACGGCGCCAAGTACAACGAAATGGACATTACCAACGGCGTGGGCAGCACGGAGGAATTCCAGCGGCCGTTTTTCCTGCTGCTCAACCTGGCCGTGGCCGGCGACTGGCCCGGCCAAACGGTGGACGAAAGCAAGCTGCCCGCCACCATGTACGTCGACTACGTGCGGGTGTACCAACTGACGAACACGCCCGCGCCCGCGCCCACCGCCACGCTCCTGCAAGCCGAAGCCGCCAACGTGAACAGCGGCATGCAGGCCGAAACCACCACCGACACGGGCGGCGGCCAGGACATGGGCTACATTGACGCCAAGGACTACCTGGTGTTCAACAACATCAACTTCCCCACCACCGGCACCTACACCCTCGAGTACCGCGTGGCCAGCCCCAGCGGCGGCACTGTGTCGTCGGACCTGAACGCTGGGGCTATCCAACTCGGCAACACCACCATTCCCGCCACTGGCGGCTGGCAAAACTGGGCCACCGTGTCGCGCACCGTCACGGTGAACGCGGGCACGTACAACTTCGGCGTCTTCGCCCAAACCGGGGGCTGGAACCTCAACTGGGTGCGCATCACCAAGGTAGCCGCCGCGGCCCGCGGGGCCCAAGCGGCCCCGGACGCAGTTGCTGGCACCCAACCGTCCGCCACCCTGTACCCCAACCCGGCCACGACCAGCGTGCGCCTGGAGGCCGAGGCGGCGCTAGCGGGCAGCCACTACCAGATCGTGGACGCCCTCGGCCGGGTGCAAAGCCAGGGCACTGTTGGCAGCGGCGGCCTAGACGTGTCAGCGCTGCGGGCCGGGACCTATACGCTGCTGCTCGTTACGCCCGAGCAGAAGCGCCTGAGCCGTTCGTTCAGCAAGCAATAGCTGGCTTTAAGGGGAAAAAAGAGCCGCCTTGGGCGGCTCTTTTTTTTGGGCCGTTTTTGGCAACGGCCGCGGTTAGCCGCGCGCTGCCCCTGTCCTTTTTACCCACGGGCGCGGTGGTCGCCTGGCCCGTAGGCACTGTGGAGCAAAGGGACGACGCGCAACTTGCGTCCTTGAGCGACGGCCTCGGCCTGACGTACACCGGGCTACCGTTTTCCTATGGCGGCGGGTACCTGCCCGCACTGGGCGTCGTCACGGTGGGTGTGCTTTGTGGAGAAGTCATCCCCTTGCTGCGCCCCGATTCGCCGGTGGCCCGGATGCTGCGGCAGCGCGGGCGGTGGCCCGGCGCGGGGCCCAAGCGGCAATAATGGGTACTTTTGGCCGATTGCCTAGAATTTTTACTGTTCGACCAATGCGCTACTTTTCCTCCGCGTTGCTGGCTGGCCTGCTGGCCGGTGGCACCGCTGCCCACGCCCAAACCGCGCCCGCGGGGCCCCCCACCGACTCGCTCAACATCCGCCGCCTCTTCGACGAGGCCCTGCTGCGCGGGCAGTGCTACGAGAACCTGCGCTACATCACCGGCACCATCGGCGGGCGGCTTTCGGGCTCGCCCCAGGCCCAGTTGGCGGTGGAGTGGGGCCGGCGCACGATGGAAAAAGCAGGTTTCGACAAGGTGTACTTGCAGGAAGTGATGGTGCCGCACTGGGTGCGGGGCCCCAAGGAGCGGGGCGAAATCATCGGCAACAAGGGCAAGGGCGTGCCCGTGGCCGTGTGCGCCTTGGGCAACTCCGTGGGCACCGGCGGCAAGCTGCGCGCCGGTGTGGTGGAAGTGCACAGCCTCGACGAGCTGAAAAAGCTGCCCGATGCGGCCGTGAAGGGCAAGTACGTGTTCTTCAACCGGCCCTTCGACGACGCCCTCGTCGAGCCCGGCGCGGCCTACGGCGCCGCCGGCGACCAGCGCCGCAGCGGCCCCGCCGAGGCCGGCCGCCGCGGCGCCGTGGGGGCCCTCGTCCGCTCGCTCACCAGCGCCCGCGACAACTTTCCCCACACCGGCACCACCCGCTACGAAACCGGCGTGGCGCCGGTGCCCGGCGCGGCCCTCAGCACCCTGGCCGCCGAGCGCCTCAGCCTGCTGCTAAAGGCCGACCCCAGCCTGCAGTTCGAACTGGAAATGGGCTGCGCCATGCTGCCCGACGCGAAAAGCTACAACGTGGTGGGCGAAATCCGGGGCTCGAAGTTCCCGCAGGAAATCATCACCGTCGGCGGCCACCTCGACTCGTGGGACCTCGCCCAGGGGGCCCACGACGACGGCACCGGCGTAACGCAGAGCATGGAGGCCTTGCGCTTGCTGCGCGCCGCCGGCCTCAAGCCCGAGCGCACGGTGCGCGCCGTGCTCTTCATGAACGAAGAAAACGGCACCCGCGGCGGCAACGAGTACGCCCGCCTGGCCCAGGCGAACAAGGAAACCCACGTGGCGGCCATCGAGAGCGACGGCGGCGGCTTCACGCCCCGCGGCTTTGCCGTGCAGGGCAACCCCGAAGCGCTGCGCAAAATCGCCGCCTGGGGCCCCCTGCTGCGCCCCTACCACGCCGCCGACATCGTGCCCGGCCACTCGGGCACCGACATCGAACCCCTCGAAGCCGCCGTGCATCCCAAGGCCCTCATCGGCTATGACTGCGACTCGCAGCGCTACTTCGACCTGCACCACACCGCCGCCGACACGTTCGACAAGGTGAACAAGCGCGAGCTGGAGCTGGGCGCCGGCAGCATGGCCGCGCTCATTTACCTGCTGGCCAAGTACAGCCTGTAGCTAGCCGCGTTTGCGCAGCAGTGGGTAGTACAAACCCCCGCCTTAGTTGGCAGGGCGTGGGGCCCCACAAGTGCCTGACTGGCTGCGGAAAGCAGCCGAACCGAAAAATTCAAGTGAAATAATGACTTAAAATCGCGGTTAATAAATTTGCTTTTCCAGGAAAACCGTTAGCTTGCGCCCTTCGATTCGTGCAGCAATTCGGTAACCATGGAAGTAACTGCTTTGAAGTATCCTGCCGTGCGCAACTACGTGGCGGGCCGCGCCGTCGAAACCCCCGCCGCGGCGCTGCTCGACGTGTTCAGCCCGCTGAGCGGGGCCCTGATTTCGGCCCTGCCGCTGAGCAGCGCCGCCGACCTCGACGCGGCCGTGCAGGCGGCCCAGGCGGCGTTCCCAGCCTGGTCGGCGGTGCCGATCAAGGAGCGGGTGCAAATCTTCTACCGCTACAAAACGCTGCTGGAGCACCACGTGCACGCCCTCGCGGGCTTGGTGCGCGAAGAAAACGGCAAGACTTACGACGAGGCCCGCGCCGAGGTGGAAAAAGCCATCGAGCTGACTGAATTTGCCTGCTCGCTGCCGCAACTCACCGCCGGCGAAGTGCTGGAAGTGAGCCGGGGCGTGGAGTGCCGCCTCGAACGCAAGCCGCTGGGCGTGGTGGCCAGCATTGCCCCGTTCAACTTCCCCAACATGGTGCCGCACTGGACCATTCCAAACGCGCTGGTGCTCGGCAACTGCCTGATCTTGAAGCCCTCGGAGAAAGTGCCGCTGAGCGCCGTCAGGATCGCCGAATTGCTGAAGGAAGCCGGCCTGCCCGACGGCGTGCTGAACGTGGTGAACGGCGACAAAACCGTCGTGGAGGCCATTTGCGACCACCCCGGCATCCAGGCCGTGTCGTTCGTGGGCTCCACGGCCATCGCCAAAACCGTGTACCGCCGCGCCACCGCCAACCTCAAGCGCTGCGTGGCGCTGGGCGGGGCCAAAAACCACCTGCTGGTGCTGCCCGACGCCCACCCCGACATGACGGCCTCCAACGTGGCGGCCAGCATGTCGGGCTGCGCGGGCCAGCGCTGCATGGCCGGCTCCACGATGGTGGCCGTGGGCGGCGTCGACCACATCATCGGCAAGCTGGTGGAAGAAGCGAAGAAGATCGTGCCCGGCCAAAACCTGGGCTCCGTCATCAGCCGCGAGGCCAAGGAGCGCATCGAGCGCCACATCACCGAGGCCGAGGCCGCCGGGGCCCGGGTGCTGCTCGACGGCCGCGGGGCCGTGGTGCCCGGCCACGAAGGCGGCTACTACGTGGGCCCCACCGTGGTCGATTACGTGACGCCCGGCATGGCCATTGCCACCGAAGAAGTGTTCGGTCCGGTGCTGGCGATTATGCGCACCAACACCTTGGACGAGGCCCTGGCCATCGAAAACGCCAGCAACTACGGCAACGCGGCGGCCGTGTTCACGCAAAGCGGCAGCCACGCCCGCTACGTGATGGACCACGCCAGCGCCGGCATGATTGGCGTGAACATCGGCGTGCCCGTGCCCCGCGAGCCGTTCTCGTTCGGCGGCTGGAACGAGTCAAAATTTGGGGCCTGCGACATCACCGGCAAAAGCTCCATCGAGTTCTGGACGCAGCTCAAAAAAACCACCACCAAGTGGAACCCCGAGTCGCGGACGAATTGGATGAGCTAGGACCCTGGGGCCCGCGCCAAACAGCTCGCATGAGTTAGCCCATAACTTCAATGCAATAAAAATCAGAACGTCATGTCGAGCCTGTCGAGACATCTCGCGTGCTCAACTAATTCAATCGTTCAACGGCACACGCGAGATGTCTCGGCAAGCTCGACATGACCGCCTTTTTTTAGCTTTTTCTTGCCGCATTTTATGTAAATAAGCGATGCGTTTTTACGTGTATATGCTCACAAACCAGACCCGCACCGTGCTTTACATCGGTGTGACCAACAACTTGGAGCGCCGGCTTTGCGAACACAGCGGGGGCCTGGGGGACGCGGGTAAATTCACCGGCCTTTACCAATGCAACCTGCTCGTTTACTTTGAGACAGTGCCTGGCGCGACGCAAACCATCGGGCGCGAGAAGCAAATCAAAAAATGGAGCCGGGCCAAAAAGGAATCTTTAGTAAATGCCCTGAACCCAACTTGGGAGCCGATTGATTTGCACGCGTGGGCTGGATGAGGCCCAACGAAGCGCGCGAGATGTCTCGGCAAGCTCGACATGACGTTCTGATTTTTACCGTTTCAGCCTTATGTACCCAACCCTCGACACCGACCAGCAGCAAATCCTGCGCGACAACCTCGACCACACGCTTTTCTCGTGGTCGAAGCAAGCCGGGCTCCACCCCATCAGCGCCGAGCGGGCCGAGGGCGTGTACCTCTGGGACCGCGACGGCAAGCGCTATATTGACTTCTCCTCGCAGCTCATGAACGTGAACATCGGCCACGGCGACCAGCGCGTGACCGAGGCCGTGGCCGCTCAAATGCGCGAGCTGAGCTACGTGTACCCGGGCATAATCACCAAGGCGCGCGGCGACCTGGGCAAGAAGCTGAGCGAGATTACGGCCCCCAACCTCACCAAGGCGTTTTTCACCCTGGGCGGGGCCGAGGCCATCGAGAACGCCGTGAAGCTGGCCCGCATCTACACCGGCCGCCACAAAATTGTGTCGCTGTACTTGTCGTTTCACGGGGCCAGCTACGGGGCCATCAGCGTGGGCGGCGACCCGCGCAAGTTCGCCGTCGACAGCCAGGCCATGCCCGGCACGGTGCACGTCGAAAATCCCTACGCCTACCGCTGCCCCTGGCACAGCGCCACCCCCGAAGAATGCGCCCAGCGCGCCGCCGACGCCCTGGAACGCATCGTCGGCTACGAAAACCCGGGCAGCGTGGCCGCCATTCTGCTGGAAGGCGAGTCGGGCACGTCGGGCTGCATCAAGTACCCGCCCGGCTACTGGATGCGGGTGCGCGAAATCTGCGACCGGCACGGCATCCTGCTCATCGCCGACGAGGTGATGAGCGGCTTTGGGCGCACCGGCAAGTGGTTTGGTTCCGACCACCACGGCGTGAAAGTGGACCTGATGTGCATGGCCAAGGGCATCACGGCTGGCTACCTGCCGCTGGGCGCCGTGATGGTGGACGAGGCCATCGCCCGGTCGTTCGACGACCGGCCGCTGCCGCTGGGCCTCACGTACTCGGCGCACCCCGTGTCGTGCGCCGCCGCCGTGGCCGTGCTCGACATCTACGAGGAAGACCATCTATTAGAAAACACCGTGGCCATGGGCCATTACCTCGACCAGCGCGTGGCCGAAATGACGACCGAGCACCCCAGCATCGGCGACTGGCGCAACACCGGCTTGTTTGGCTGCCTGGAACTGGTAAAAAACCGCGCCACCAAGGAGCCCATGGCCCCCTGGAACGCCACCCCCGATCAAATGGCCGTGATGAACCAAGTGATGGCCAAAATCAAGGAATTGGGCATGTACACCTTCGTGCGCTGGAATTACATCTTCATTTGCCCGCCGCTGTGCATTAATAAGGAGGAACTGGACGAGGGCCTGGCCATCATTTCCGAAGCGCTGAAAATTGCCGACGCGCACACTTATTAATTTAATTGTGGCATGGGCCCTGCGAGCCCACGCGTTGAACAGTTGCCCCGGGGGCCCCCGCGCGGACTTGCAGAGCCTACGTTATAAGCACATTGCCGATGCCCATTCTCCTGCAAAACGGCCGCGTCGTCACGGCAGATTCCGACAGCGTTTGCGACATTTTAGTTGACGGCGAAACCATTGCCGCCTTAGGCCGGGGCCTGCCCGCGCCGGCCGGCGCGGAGGTAATTGATTGCACGGGCAAACTGGTGGTGCCCGGCGGCATCGACCCGCACGTGCACCTCGAAATGCCGTTCATGGGCACCTTCAGCAGCGACACGTACGAAACCGGCACCCGCGCCGCGCTGCACGGCGGCACCACCACGGTCATCGATTTTATTTTGCAAACGCAGGGCCGCTCGCTGCGGGCAGCCCTGGAAGAATGGCAGGGCCGTGCCACCGGCAACGCTGTGGGCGACTACTCGTTCCACATGGCCGTGACGGATTTTAATCCCAGTACGTGCCAGGAAATCAAGGAGATAATTGCCGAAGGCATCACGTCTTTCAAGGCTTTTATGGCCTACAAGGGGGCCCTGATGATTGACGATGCCCAACTCGTGGGCCTGCTGCAGGAAGTGAAAAAGTACGGCGGCCTCGTGACGGCCCACGCCACCAACGGCGACATGATCGACACGCTCGTGGCCCAGCACCGGGCCCAGGGGCAACTCGCGCCGCTGTACCACTACCGCTCGCAGCCCGAGGTGACGGAAGCCGAGGCATCGGGCCGCTTCGCCGACATTGCCCACTACACCGACGCCAACGCTTACATTGTGCACCTTACCTGCGAGGGGGCCCTGAACCAAGTGCGCCGCGCCACCGCGCGCAACCAGCGCGTGCTGGTCGAAACCTGCATTCAGTACCTGCTGCTCGACGCCTCGCTGTACGAAAACGCGGCCGAAGGCGCCAAGTGGGTGATGTCGCCGCCGCTGCGTGAGAAGAAGGACCAAGCCACGCTGTGGGCCGGCCTCAACCAGGGCCTGGTGCAGGTGGTGGGCACCGACCACTGCCCCTTCATGTGGGAGCAGAAATTGCTAGGCAAGGACGATTTTTCGAAGATTCCGAACGGCCACCCCGCCGTGGAGCACCGCCTGGAACTGCTGTTTTCGGAAGGCGTGCACAAGGGCCGCATCACCTTGCAAAAATTTGTAGAGGTAACGTCTACCAACGCCGCCAAAATCTTCGGCCTGTTTCCGCGCAAAGGCACCATCGGCATCGGCGCGGATGCGGATTTGGTAATTATTAATCCCGAGAAAAAACACACCATTTCGGCCGCCACGCACCACATGAATTGCGATTATTCGGCTTACGAAGGCTGGGAGTTGACGGGCAAAGTTGAAACCGTGCTGCTGCGCGGCAAGGTGGCCGTGGATGCGGGCGAAACCAAAGTTTCGCGCGGTTACGGACAATTTATTAAGCGCGGAAAAACGGCGTTTTAATTTTCTGACGCGGCGCTGTATAACGCGCGCTAGCTAAGTTTTACTGTTTGTTAATCAACCATTTTTCGCATGGCAAGAATCATTAAATCCGGCCTCATCCAGATGAGCTTGCCGATGACCGAGGGCGAAGGCTCGATGGATGAAATAAAAGAAGCGATGGTGCAAAAGCACATCCCGCTGATTGAGGAAGCCGGCCGCCAGGGTGTGCAGATTTTGTGCTTGCAGGAAATATTCAGCACACCGTATTTCTGCCCTGGCCAGGACAGCAAGTGGTACGCATCGGCCGAAGCTGTACCGGGCCCCACCACTGAGCGCATGGCCGAGTACGCCAAAAAGTACCAAATGGTGATGATTGTGCCGGTATACGAGCGCGAGTCGGCCGGCGTGCTCTACAACACGGCGGCGGTGATTGACGCCGACGGCACGTACCTGGGCAAATATCGGAAAAATCACATCCCGCACACCAATGGTTTTTGGGAAAAATTCTTCTTCAAGCCCGGTAACCTGGGCTACCCGGTCTTCCAAACACGGTACGCCAAGGTAGGCGTGTACATCTGTTACGACCGCCACTTCCCCGACGGGGCCCGGGTGCTGGGCCTCAACGGCGCAGAAATCGTGTACAATCCCTCCGCTACGGTGGCCGGCCTCTCGCAGTACCTCTGGAAGCTGGAGCAGCCGGCCCACGCGGCAGCCAACGGCTACTTTATGGGGTGCATCAACCGCGTCGGCGAAGAGAAGCCTTGGAACCTGGGCCGCTTCTACGGCACGTCCTATTTCGTGGACCCGCGCGGGCAAACGATAGCCCAAGCCAGCGAAGACCAAGACGAGCTGTTAATTGCCGAATTTGACCTGGACATGATTGACGAAGTGCGCTCGACGTGGCAGTTCTTCCGCGACCGCCGGCCGGAGACGTACGAGAAGCTAGTGGAGTTGTAAGCTTGCTTTTGACCTTCGTGCTGAACTTGCCGAAGCATCTTTCTCGCAGCAATAATCTATTGATTGGTTCAACAGAGATGCTTTGGTAAGCTCAATACGATTTCTTTTTGTACAAATAATTCGCTTCGATGGCCGAATTTTCTACCCCTACCACCGCGCAGGAATTTGCGGAGAATTTTGCCCAGCTCAAGCCGTTGATGAACCGCACGGAGGCGCTGTACGAAAGCGCCCGGTGCCTGTTTTGCTTCGATGCGCCGTGCATTCAGGCGTGCCCGTCGGGAATTGACATTCCGCAATTTATCCGGCAGATAAATACGGGTAATGTAACGGGGGCCGCACGCACGATTTACGCGGCGAATTACTTCGGCAACTCTTGCGGCAAGGTGTGCCCCACGGAAGTGCTGTGCGAAGGCGCGTGCGTGTATAATTTGCAGGAAGTGAAGCCGATAGAGATTGGCCGTTTGCAGAGCTACGCTACCACCGATGCCATAGTGCACGGCAAAAATCTCTTTGGCCCGGGGCCCTCAAAAGGCAAGCGCGTGGCTGTGGTGGGTGCGGGACCGGCGGGCATTTCGGCGGCCTGCGAACTGCGGGTGCTGGGCTACGAGGTGGACGTATTGGAGGCCCGCGCCCAGCCCTCGGGGCTGACGCTGTACGGCGTGGCGCCGTACAAAATAACCAACGAAGAAGCGCTGGCCGAAATGGCTTATTTGCAGGGGCAGTTTGGCTACGCGGTGCGCTACAATTCGCCCATCGCCGGCCGGGCCGATTTGGCGGCGTTAGAAACGCGGTACGACGCTATTTTCCTCGGCATTGGCCTGGGCAAAACGAGCGCGCTGGGGCTGCCCGGCGAGGATAAAATAAATTGCGTGGGGGCCGTCGAGTTCATCGAGGCGCTGCGCCGGCACCGGCAGGCCACGCCGGTGGGCCGGGCGGTGGTTGTGCTGGGCGGCGGCAACACGGCCATGGACGCCGCTTCCGAATCGGCGCGGCTGGGGGCCCAAAGCGTGCTGCTGGCTTACCGGCGCGGCAAGGAAGAAATGGGGGCTTACGCTTTTGAGTACGATTTAGCCAAAGAAGTGGGAGTGAAGGGGTTATTCAATGTGGCGCCGCTCGAAATCCTGGGCGATGATTGCGTAACCGGCGTGCGCTTTATCTGCACCACCGTGCAGGACGGGCGCGTGCGCGAAGTGCCCGGCTCGGAATTCGTGCAGCCCTGCGACATGGTCATCAAGGCCACCGGCCAGGCCAAGCAGACCGGCTTTTTGCACCACATTCCGGGGTTGGCGCTGGATAACTCGGGCCGCATCGTGGCCGATGAAACGGGCCAAACCACCAATCCCCAGTACTTCACCTCCGGCGACGCGCGCAACGGCGGGGCCGAAGTGGTGAACGCCGTGGCCGAAGCCAAGGTGGCGGCGCGGGGCATTCACGCTTATTTGAGCAAATAACTATGCCCGACCTCTCCATAAATTTTGCTGGCATTGGGGCCCCTAACCCATTTTGGCTGGCGTCGGCGCCGCCCACCAATTCGGGTTACCAAGTCATGAAGGCCTTCGACGCGGGCTGGGGCGGCGCGGTGTGGAAAACGCTGGGCGTGCCGGTCGTCAACGTGTCGAGCCGCTACGGGGGCGTGAATTACCGCGACAAGCGGCTGGTGGGCTTCAACAACATCGAACTGATTTCGGACCGGCCGCTGGCCGACAACTTGCGCGAGATTTCGGAGGTGAAAAAGCGCTTCCCGCACCACGCCGTCATCGCCTCGCTGATGGTGCAGAGCCGGCAGGAGTGGCACGACATCGTGCGGCAGAGCCAGGACGCGGGCGCCGACGGCTTCGAGCTGAACTTTGGCTGCCCGCACGGCATGTGCGAGCGGGGCATGGGCTCGGCGGTGGGGCAGGAGCCCAAAATCCTGCAAATGATTGTGGAATGGGTGATGGAAGTGGCCCAGAAGCCGGTCATCGTGAAGCTGACGCCCAACATCTCCGACATCACGGAGCCGGCAATGGCGGCGCGGCGCGGCGGGGCCGATGCCATTTCGCTGATTAACACCATCCAGAGCATCGTGGGCGTGGACATCGACCGGTTCGCCCCGTACCCGGTGGTGGACGGCCAGGGCACCAACGGCGGCTACTGCGGCCCGGCCGTGAAGCCCATCGCCCTGAACATGCTCAAGAACTGCGCCCAGCACCCGGGCGTGCGCCTGCCCATGTCGGGCATCGGCGGCATCGAGAACTGGCGCGATGCGGTGGAACACATCTTGCTGGGAGCCAGCTCAGTGCAAATTTGCACGGCGGCCATGCACTTCGGGTTTGGCATCATCCGCGAGCTGGTGAGCGGGCTGGAGGAGTACATGGTGGAGAAGAATTTTCACACCATTTCCGACTTCGTGGGCAAGGCCCTGCCCAACGTGAAGCCTTGGGAAGAGCTGAACATGAAGTACCAGGTCAAGGCCCACATCCACGCGGAAAAGTGCATTGGCTGCCAGCTCTGCTACACGGCTTGCGAAGACGGGGCCCACCAGGCCATCCGGCTGCAAGCCGGCAGCCGCGTGCCGGCCATCATCGAAGACAACTGCGTGGGCTGCAACCTCTGCTCGCTGGTGTGCCCGGTCGAAAACTGCATCACGATGGACCGCCGCGACGACGGCACCCAGCACCTGACCTGGAAGGAGCGCACCGCCGCCGCCAACATTCCCACCGAGTTCAACGACGAGCGCGCCGGCGGCCGCCACCACTGGGTGCCCGCGCCGGCCGCCGCCCTGGGCAAGGAGCGCCACAAAACCTTGCCCGGTACCGCGCGGGCCCTGGGGGCCCCGGGGTAACCGGCTCCTGCGCCTCGCGACCAACAAAAAAGGGGCCCCGCTGCTAGCAGCGGGGCCCCTTTTGGCACGTGCCCCAGCGGCACTAGTTGGGGTTCAGAATCGAGAACAGCTCGTCGAGCTTCGGCGTCAAAATGATGTCGGTGCGGCGGTTGAGGGCCTTGTCGGCGGGCGTGTCGTTGGTGGCCACGGGCAGGTACTGGCCGCGGCCGGAGGGCGTTACCTGGCCCGGGTCCATGCCGGCGGAGGTGAGCAGGCGCGTGATTTCGGTGGCCCGCAGCACGCTCAAATCCCAGTTGTCTTTGGCGCCGTTCACCACGCCTTTGATGGGCACGTTGTCGGTATGGCCTTCCACGAGCACGTTCACGTCCTTGTTGTCTTTCAGGGCGTTGGCGAGCTTAATGAGCGCGTCCTGGCCCTTGGGGTCTACTTTCGTCGAGCCCGATTTGAAAAGCAGTTGCTCGGAGAGCGACACGTAGACCTTACCATTTTTCACGTTCACCTGCAAGTCCTGGGCGTTGAAGCCGAGCAGGGCGTCGCTCACGCGCTGGCGCAGGGCCTTGGTGGCGGCGTCTTTTTCGTCGAGCACGCGCTGCAGTTCCGCGATGCGGGCGTTTTTGCCGGCCAAGTCTTGTTCGGTGGTGCCGAGCGCCGAATTGAGTTGGTTCACCTGGTTGTTTTTGTTGAGCAGGGTGCCGCGCAGGCTCTCCTCGCTGCGGGTCTTCTCGGCGGCGAGGCTGGTTTTTTCGAGCTGGAGCTGGTCGCGCGATTTGGTCAGGTCGCTGTTTTGCTGCTGCAAGGCCGCAATTTCTTTCTGGTTGCAGCCGGGCAGGGCCAGTGCGGCAACTACGAGCAGGGCGGGGGCGAAGGAACGCATCATGGGGTGTGGCGCAGAAGGGTGAGGAAAAAGCGCGGGTCCGGCAGTGGCCGCCGGGCCCGCGTAGCGTTGGGCTTGAAACGGGCGCGGCCGGCCAGGGTTACCTTTGGGCTTTCTGCCTGTCGCCGTGCGCCGTTTCTTCTTCGTTGCTTGCCTAGGGGCCCTGGCTGGGGGCCCCGCCGCCCGGGCCCAACCGGCCGCGCCGCCCGCCCGCTACTGGGTGGCTTTGGCCGATAAAAACGGGGTGGCCTTCGACCCCCGGGCGTACTTCTCGGCCCCGGCCCGCGCCCGCCGCGCCCGCCAGCACCTGCCCGCGTTCGAGGAGTCGGACCGGCCCGTGCGCGCCGATTACGTGGCCCGCATCCGCGCCGCCGTGGACACCGTGACGCTCGTCAGCCGCTGGTTCAACGCCGTGGCCGTGCGCGCCACCCCGGCCCAGGCCGCCGCGCTGGGGGACCTGCCGGGCGTGCGCGCCGTGGCCGCGTGGCCGCAGCAGCCGGCGCGGGCCGCCGTGGCCGCGCGGCTGGTGGGGCCCCCGGGGCCCCCGAAATCCGCCGCCGAGCCCCCTTACATTTCGCCCGACGACTACGTGCTGGCCCGCCGCCAAACCGCCGTGCTGGGGGCCCCCGCCTGGCAGCGCGCCGGCTTCGACGGCCGCGGGCTGCGCATCGCGCTGTTCGATGTTGGCTTCCGGGGCGCGGATGCGCACCCGGCGTTTGCGGCGCTGCGGGCGCGCCACGGCATCGTGGCCACCCACGATTTCCTGGCCAACCGCCCCGACGTGTACCGCGGCGGCAGCCACGGCACCGAGGTGCTGGGCTGCCTGGCCGGCCGCCTGCCCGGGGGCCCCAGCGCGGCCCTGGCCGCCGGCCCCGCCCTGGGGCTGGCCCCCGCCGCCGACTACCTGCTGGCCCGCACCGAACGGGCCCTGCGCGAAACCCTGAGCGAGGAAGAAGCCTGGCTGGCCGCCGCCGAGTGGGCCGACCGCGAGGGCGCCGACATCATCAACTCGTCGCTGGCCTACACCGAGCAGCGCTACTTCCCCGAGGAAATGAACGGCCGCCGCAGCGTGGTGGCGCGCGCCGCCGCCCTGGCCGCCCACAAGGGCATGCTGGTGGTGTGCGCCGCCGGCAACGACGGCGACACCGACTGGGTGCGCATCGGCACGCCGGCCGACGCCGACTCGGTGCTGGCCGTGGGTGGGCTCGACCCCGACACGGGCTTGCACCTGGCCTTCAGCTCGGTGGGCCCCAGCGCCGACCGCCGGGTGAAGCCCGACGTGGCGGCCTTCGGCATCGTGCTGAGCACCACGCCCGGCGGCGCCTACGAGCGGCTGGAAGGCACGTCGTTTGCCGCGCCGCTGGTGGCGGGCTTTGCGGCCTGTGCCTGGCAGCAGCGGCGCGGCCTCACGGCGGCCCAGTTGTATGGCCAACTGCGGGCGGCCGGCGACCTCTACCCGTACTTCGACTACGCCAGTGGCTACGGCTTGCCCCGGGCAGATTTTTTCTTGGCGCGGGGCCCCGCGCGCCCCGTGGGGCCCACTTTCGATTTTGTGCCCAACGACTCGCTGGTGGCCGTGGTGCTGCGGCCCGCGGCGGCCACGCGCCCAGCCCAAGAATTGCCTCTGGTGGCCGACTTGCCCGACGAGCTCGCGCCCCCGCCGCCTGGCGAACCGGCGCCAAACCCTGGCCCGGGGCCCGATTTTCCCCCTTACCTCTACTGGCACCTGGCCGACCGCCGCGGCGTGCTGCGCCGCTACGAAGTGCGCGCCGTGACGCAGCGCCTGGTGCTGCAAGTGCCGCGCCGGCTGCTGCGCGGCGGCGACGCGCTGCGGGTTGAATTCAAAGGCTACACGGCCACGTACTCGGAATGAGCCTAAACATCGACCGGCGCTTGCGCGGATTATGGACGAACACCGGGCCCGCCGCCCGCGTCCTGGCGGCGGCGGGGGCCCTGCTGCTGCCGGGCGCAGCCCGGGCCCAGCAGGTGCTGCTGCGCGCCGACGTGGCCGATGACACCCTGCTGAACCGCACGGGCCCCAACCGCCGCTACTTCGGCCACCTCTACGCGGGGACCGGGCTGGTGGCGGGCGCGGGCGCGGCGGACGCGCCGCTGCGCCACGGGCCGGCGTCGGCGGAACTCCAGCTGGGGGGGCGGCTCAAGCGGCGCTTCACCCAAAACGTGGCCGTGGTGGCCGACCTGCGCTACGCCTACCTGCGCTACGGTTTTGAACAAACGGTGGCCAAAACCTTCCCCAGCGCCGGCCGGCACCGGTCCGAATACCTGGGCCTGCACCAAATCCAGGCCGAGGGCGGGTTGCGCCTCAACGCCGGCCGCCGGGGCAACACCGTGGGCTCGTACCTCGACCTGCTGGCCTGGGGCGGCTGGGTGGCCGGCACCGCCCGCACTGCCGACGACGACCCCGCCCCCGGCGGCCCCGCCAGCACCGCCACCACCGACACCGGCTTGCCGTACCTGCGCCGCTGGGCCGGCGGGGCGGGGGCCCGCCTGGGCTTCGACCGCTACGCCCTAGTGGCCCGCCGCCGCCTCAGCGCCGCGCGCCGCCCCGGCAGCGCCCTGGGCGACGGCCCCGACTTACCACCTTGGGTGCTGGGGTTCGAGATTGGGTTATTTTAAGGTTTTGTAGAGGCGGCAAGCGGTATCTTTGGCCGGTTTCCTTCGTATATTCAGAAATCATTATGCGGCGGGGCCACGGGGCCTACCGTTCCGGCATTACTTTTGAGTTCTTTTTCTAGTATCATTATTTTATATGCAATCATTTTTCCGCTACCTCACTACGGCGGCTTTGTTGCCCGTCGCTTTTTCGTGCGCCACAACCGAGCGTGAAGCCGCCAGTACCAACAAGGACCCCCGCACGACCTATGTGCCGCCGGCCCCCGGGGCCCGCAACCACCTCAACAGCCAGACCGTGCTGAACACGGTGCGCACCACCCACGCGTTTTCGAACCCCAAAACCCGCGACAACTTCACGGTGCAGCTGCGCGGTGCGCGCATCCTCACTGGCCAGGTGCACCTCATTGTGACCAGTCCCGCCGGCGATACCTTGCGCCACGAGGTGCTGCCGGCCCGTGCCTTGCTCGACGGCCAGGCCGAAGCCCGCCCCACCACCACCCGCGACCAGGAAATTGCTATTCTGCGCGGCATGAACACCTTTTTTGCCGCCAACCACTTCTCGCAGCCCGCCGTGCCCACCCAGGAGTCTCAGCCCGCCGAGGTGGACGCGGCCGTGTGGCAGGCCCTGCGCGCCGACCCCACCGCCGTGGCCTTCGACTTTCCGGGCCCCGACGGCTCGGAGCGCCGCTTGGCCTACGTGCGCAAGTTGCGCAAGGTCGTGGTGCTGAGCCAGTAATTTCTTGTCTGTTTCGATTGTAGTACGTTTACCTGCTTTTTTGCCCGATGAAATTTTTCCTCTCGTTTGTGGCCGTTCTGGTGGCCATCTTGTTATTTGAGCGGTTTTTCCCCTCGGCGGCCCCCATCAACCCCGTGCTGCCCATCGGCCCGCAAGTGGAGGTGAGCGGCCACGGCGCCGACGTGCCCCCGGGCCCCAGCGCCCCCGTTGGCCCGGGCCCCGGCGCGCCGGTGGCCCCGCCGCAGTAGCGTCCGCTTCGTTGCCCGAAAGGCCGCCCTTGGGCGGCCTTTTTTGTGCGTTGGCTGGGCGGGGGTGCGTTACTTTGCCGGGCCAAGGGCCTCAGGGGGCCCTGCGCTCCATTGCTGCCGCGGCCCGCGCCGCGACCTATTTTACCCGTATGCCCGACGCCATTCAGACCCAGATGCAGGCCCTCACCGAGCGGTTGCACCACCTCAATTACCAATACTACCAGCGCGACACGTCCGAAGTGTCGGACCAGGAGTTTGACCAGTTGCTGGCCGAATTGCAGGCGCTGGAGGCCGCGCACCCCGCGCTGGCCTTGCCCAACTCGCCCACCCAGCGCGTGGGCGGCACCGTCACGAAGCAATTCGCCACGTCGGTGCACCGCTTCCCCATGCTCAGCCTGGGCAACACGTACTCGGAAGACGACCTGCGCGAGTTTGACGAACGGGTACAAAAAGGCTTGGAAGGGGCCCCGTACCGCTACGTGTGCGAACTGAAGTTCGACGGCGTTGCCATGAGCCTGGCCTACCAAAACGGCGAGTTGCACCAAGGCGTGACGCGCGGCGACGGCACCCGCGGCGACGTGGTGACGGCCAACGTGCGCACCATCCGCACGCTGCCGCTGCACCTGCGCCCGGGCCCCGGCCAGCCCGCCGACTTCGAGGTGCGCGGCGAAGTGTTCATGCCCCTGCCCGTGTTTGCCGAGCTGAACGCCGAGCGCGAGCAGAACGGCGAGGCTCTGCTGGCCAACCCCCGCAACGCCGCCAGCGGCACCCTCAAGCTCCAGGATTCGGCCCAGGTGGCGGCCCGCAAGCTGCGGTTTTTTGCCTACTCGCTGCTCACGCCCGGCCGCCACTTTACCTCGCACAGCGAGGCCCTGGGGGCCCTGGCCGCCTACGGCCTGCCGGTGTCGGACACGTGGCGGGTGTGCGCGTCGCTGTCTGAAGTGCTGGACTTTATCCACCGCTGGGAGAAGCAGCGCTTTGCCTTGCCGGTGGCCACGGACGGCATCGTTGTCAAGGTAGACGACCTGCGTCAGCAGGACCAGCTGGGCCTCACGGCCAAGAGCCCGCGCTGGGCCATTGCCTACAAGTACCCGGCCGAGGCGGCCCGCACGCAGCTGCGCGAAGTGCAGTACAACGTGGGCCGCACCGGGGCCGTGACGCCCGTGGCCCTGCTGGCCCCCGTGCCCCTGGCCGGCACCGTGGTGAAGCGCGCCACGCTGCACAACGCCAACCAAATCGCGGCCCTCGACCTGCGCTTGGGCGACACGGTGCTGGTGGAAAAGGGCGGCGAAATCATCCCCAAAATCACGGGCGTGGTGCTCGACGCCCGGCCCGCCGGGGCCCTGCCCATTGTGTACCCCACCGCGTGCCCGGCCTGCGGCACGCCGCTGGTGCGGCCCGAGGGCGAGGCCCACTTCCGCTGCCCCAACGAGCGCGGCTGCCCGCCCCAGCTCAAGGCCCGGCTGGAGCACTACGTGAGCCGCAAGGCGCTGAACATCGACGGCTTAGGGGCCGAAACGGTGGGCCGCCTCTTCGACTTGGGGATGGTGAACACGCCGGCCGACATCTACGACTTGCCCCAGCGCCGCGCCGAGCTGGTGACCCTGGAGCGGCTGGGCGAGAAGTCCATCGACAACCTCATCGCGGGCATCGCGGCCAGCCAGCAGGTGCCGTTTCCGCGGGTGCTGTTCGGGCTGGGCATCCGTTACGTGGGCGAAACCGTGGCCCAAAAACTTGCCCAACACTACCGCGACATCGACGCGCTGGCCGCCGCCTCGGCCGAGGAAATGGCCGCCGTGCCCGAAGTGGGCGGCATAATTGCCGTGGCCGCTGCGGCCTGGCTGCAAGAGCCCCAAAACCGCGAATTGGTTGAGCGCCTGCGCCGCGCGGGCGTGCAGCTGGCCCTCACCGGCGAAGCCCCGGTCCCGGCCTCCGACCGGCTGGCGGGCCTCACCTTCGTGCTGTCCGGCGTATTTGCCGCGCACAGCCGCGACGAGCTGCAACACATCATCGTGTCAAACGGCGGCAAAATCACCGGTTCCATCTCTAAAAAGCTCAGCTACTTGGTGGCCGGCGAAAACATGGGCCCCGCCAAGCGCGAAAAAGCGACCGGCTTCAAAGTACCCATCATCTCCGAAACCGACTTGCTGGCCCTGCTGCCCGCCACGGGTGAAACCGAAACCGATGCCGCTGCGCCCGCCGCACCGGCCACCGGGGCCCAAGGCGAGCTGTTCGGGTAGAGTTGTGCTTGGGCGGCCGGGGTTGAGCCGGCGCCCGGGCACGGTTGCGGCGGGGAGTGGCCGGTTGGTTTCTAATTGGCCGTGGGTACTAGTCGCACGTCGGAAAGGGCGAGTTCGGGCAGACGGTCGCCCCAGGCTATTCCCGGGGCCGTATTCATCCGTTCGTAATACGTCCGCCACGGCGTGTGCTGTGCTTGCGGCACCAGTTGGTAATGGAATAAAATGGTCCGGCCGGCCTTATAAGTCGCCGTGTCGGGCAAGTTGAACGTTTTGACGATTTGGTAGTCCATGGCCCCCCCGCCAGGAGCCGTCAAGCCGGGAAATGACAACGGGGCGACATCGATTTCCCACCGGGGGCGCGGGTTTTGCCCTTGGTCGTCGACGGTGGTTTCCGTGCGCACCAGCCGGCCCGTCGTCAATGCGGACGCGGGGGCGGCATCTTCCGATTTTTCGCAGCTGTTGCTCATCGCCAGCAGGCTGAAGCCAGCGAGGGCGGCTAATCGAATGACTTTCATAAGGCGGCGGTATAGGAATGGAAACGCCAGGCCCGGGCCCCGGCTGTTGGGAAGAGCCCCGCCGCGGCCTTACGGTTGCAAGCGGCCCGATTTTCGGCACTTGCGAAAGCACGCCTTGTTTTTCCTGGAATCACGCGCCCGCCACTACTTGGTGAAATCCGGCACCACCTGCACAATCATGGGCGAAGGTACATCGACGTGCTGGCCGGTGGGCGTGAGCTTACCGGTCTGCTTGTCAACTTGGTAGGTGAACACGTTGTTGGAATTTTGGTTGGCCACCAGCAGCACGCGGCCGCTGGCGTCGAGGGCGAAATTGCGGGGCGTTTTGCCCTGCGTGTCCACGTCCTGCACGGGCGCGAGCTGGCCGTCGGCGGCGACGGCGAACACGGCGATGCTGTTGCGGCCCCGGTTGGAGGTGTAGAGGAAGCGCCCGTCGGGGGCCACGTGCACGTCGGCCCCCGAGTTGTCGCCGCTGAAGCCGGCCGGCAGCGTGGTCAGCGTTTGCAGCTCGCGGAAGGTGCCCGCGGTGGCGTCGTACGCCAGGGCCGTCACCGTGGAATTCAGCTCGTTAACTAGGTACGCGTAGCGGCCGTTGGGGTGGAAGGTGAGGTGGCGGGGCCCCGCGCCAGACTTGGCCACGAAGGCCGGTGCGGGCAGGGCTTGCCACTGGTGCTGTGCTGCGTCGAGGCGGTAGCTGTACACTTTATCGGTGCCCAGGTCGGCCGAAAACGCGAAGCGGTTGGCTGGGTCGGGCAGCAGGCTGTGGGCGTGGGGCGTGGTTTGGTTGGCGTGGGGCCCCACGGGCGGCTGGTGCTGGTCGGTGGCGGTGGCCGGGGCCAGCTGGCCATCGGGCTGCACCGGCAGCAGGGCCACGTTGCCGCCCGTGGCGCTACCCATGTAGTTGGCCACCAAGGCATTTTTGCCGGTGTGGTCGAGGCTGATGTAGCACGGCGAGGCCCCCGTAGAGGGCTGCTGGCCGAGCAGGGTGAGGGCCCCCGTGCGCCCGTCGATGGCCAGCGTGCTGACCCCGCCGCTGTGGTCCTGGCCTTTGAAGCTGCCCGTTTCGCTCACCGCGTAGAGGTGGCGGTGGGCCGCGTCCACGGTCAGGTACGACGGCTGGGCCCCGCCCGGGTAGGCCCCAACGGGGGCCAGGGCCCCGGTGGCGGGGTGGAGGCGGTAGAGGTAGATGGTGTTTTCCTGTTCCGAGGCCACATTGGTGCCGATGTACACCAGCTCGTCGGGCCCGCCGCTGGCGGCGGGGGCCGTGCGGGCGCAACCGGCCAAGCCGGCACCAGCGGCCAGCGCGGCAAAAACCAAGGCAGAGCGGTGGGAAACAGTAATTTTTAACATGGTTTAGAAAGAAAAATTAGGAACAAAAATCGCCGCCCACGCACTGGCCGGTACGCAGTACGCGCTGCCAAAGAAAAGAACTAACGCGTTGGCCGCTGGAAAAAAGAGAAGCCCCGCCAGTCGGCGGGGCTTCTCCTGGGCAGGAATGGCTCAGCGCTGCACCAACTCCACGCGGCGGTTTTGGGCGCGGCCGGCTTCGGTGGCGTTGGGGGCCACGGGCCGGGTTTGGCCAAAGCCGGCGGCCAGCAAGCGGTCGGGGGCCGTGCCGCCCTGGGCCAGGGCGGCCACCACGGCGCGGGCGCGGGCCTCGCTGAGCTGCTGGTTGTGCGCCGGGGTGCCGGCGTTGTCGGTGTGGCCTTGCACGGCCAGGCGCAGGCCGGGGCTTTGCTCAAGCAGCTTCAGCACCTCGGCTAGCGTGGGCTGCGCGTCGGGCCGCAGGGTGGCCTTATCCGTGTCGAAGTTGAGGTAGAGGGCCACGTGGCCTTCAGTTGCTAGTTTTTTTTTAACTCGGCGGCCGGAATGGTGGTTACCTGCTGGGGCATGGCGGCTTTCTCGGTCACGTTCAGCTGGTAGCGGTCGTCGCCGGGCTTCACCTGCACCCACACTTCTTTGTCCTTCTGCCGAATGACGTACGTGTCCACGTCGTCGCCCACGTTGAGCTCGCCGAAATGCTTATCGTATTCGTCGCTGCCCACCTTGTCCACGGCCTCCCGGGGCAGCTTGCCCGACGACACCTGCACGCCGCCCATGCTCTTAATGAAGTTGCCGTAGTTGCGCTGAATCATCAGTTCCGAGGTCCGCTTCTTGTTGTCCACCACATGGTACAGGCGGCGCAATACCCGCCCCTCCACGGGCACCAGGGCCTTGCCGTCGTACACGTAGCTGCGGTCGAAGTCAAACGCCGCGCTGTCGGAGTTGTAAGCGATTTTGTAGCCCGGCAGCTTGCTCAGGTAGGGAAAGCCGCCCAGGTTGGCCGTCGAAACGGGCACCGAATTGATGTCAAACGTGGCGTCCGGGGCCGCGGCGGTTGCGGGGGCGGTGGGGGCAGCCGGGGCCTCGGCGGCGGGCGGCGAGGCAACGGGTGGCGCGTCAGCGGCGGGCACAGTGGTGGCGTCGGCGGTCTTTTTGGCGCCGCAGGCGGTGAGCAGGCCAGCCAGGCCGGCCAGCGCAAACAGGGAAAGGGCAGGGTTTTTCATGGGTTGGGTGAGGTGAACAAATTAGGCTGATGAGTGGTGGCACGCGGCACAGCGGTGCCTGCCCAGCTTGAATCGCCTCAAATGTATATTTCATTACACCAATTGTACATATTTCTTTCGCGCGAACCCGTTACCAGTCGTAAGCATCTTAACAGCAAGCGCGCCTGCTCAGCAGGGCCCGGGACTGGGCGAGCGGGTCCGCCTTAGCCGGCAGCCCGGGCCCACCCGACTGGCGCTGGCGGCCGGCAAAAACGCCAACGGGCGACGAGCGAGATAGCAGCTAGAAAACTAAGAAGGGGTGTGAGCCGCGTTGCGCCAAGCCCAGGAAATGGCGGCAATGACCAGAAGCCAAAGGACACAAAACGCGCCGAATACGGCGTTGGTAGCGCCGCACCGGAAGCGGCCAGCAGCGGCTCGGACGCCACTCGTTAACCAGGCAAAGAGCAGAAAAAGCGGAGCCGTGGCGCTGGCCGTGTTCAACACAAAATAAGCGTTATGCATTTGAACGTCGAGCGGCCCACGCCACAAGACGCGGTACCCCACAAGGGGCCCACCAGGACAAACGAAAAAGCCCAGCTGCGCAGCAGCCAAGCTAATTCCGATAGAATCGGTTTTAGGCGTTTATTGCCCATTAGCTGCGCACCTGCTGGGGCCCTAGAAGCTCTGCACGATGCTGGTGTGCAGGGTGCGCGGGCTCCAGTAGCCGCTGGCGATGATGCGGCGGATGGTGAAGAGCGGGTCTTGCTGGTCGCGCTTTTCGGCCAGGCTGAAGGCGGCCACAAAGCCGCGCTTTTTCAACTCGGGGAAGGCCGGCGGGTTCCAGAGGCCGAAGGGGTAGGCGAAGTAGTTGATTTTCTTGCCCGTGATGTCTTCCAGCGTTTTGGTGGGCTTGTCGATTTGCGTCACCCAGTCCTGGCCCTGGTATTTCTTCACGTTGTGGTGGTCCCAGGTGTGCGAGCCAATGACGTTGCCCTCGTCGGACAGCTGCTTCACCTGCGCCTTGCTCATGTAGTGGGGGCGGCCCAGGCTCACGGTCATCACGAAGTACATGGCCTTGAAGCCGTACTGCGCCAGCGTGGGCCGGGCAATGGTGAACTGGTCCAGGTCGGTGTCGTCGAACGTGAGCATGATGGGCTTGGCCGGCAGCCGGGCCCCGGTGGTGAGGTAGGCGTAGAGCTGGTCGGGCAGGATGGTGTGGTAGCCCGAGTCGGCCAGCATCTTGATGTGGGCCTTGAACGTGGCGATGGGCGTGATGTAGTCCTTGGCGCCCTTCGAGTCGCGGCCGGTCCAGTCCCGAATCTGATGGTAGCACAAAATCGGCACCTGCGGCCGGGCGTAAATGGCGGCCGCGTCGGCGGCTTTGGCGGCCGGGACGGTGCCGGGCGCGGGGGCCGGGGCGGCGTTGGCCTCGTCGGTGGCGGTGGCGGCCGCGCCCGAGGTGGGGGCGTCGGCGGGGTTTTCGGCGGCCGTGGTGGCGGCCACGGTGGCCGACTTAGCGGCCACGTTGGCCTCGCCGGTGGTGGCGGTTTTCGATTCGCAGGCCGAAGCCAGGGCCAGGGTGGCCAGCAGGAAGTAAGCGGAGGAATGCAAGAGAAAAGTGCGCTGGGCGTAAAAGGCGTGTATTTTTGTCCGCAAAGCTACCTCATTTTGGCCCCTCCCATGGATATTTTGCACGGCACCGGCGTGGCGCTGGTTACGCCCTTTGCCGCGGACTTTTCAATAGACTACCCCGCCTGGCACCGCCTGCTCGACCACTGCCTCGAAGGCGGCGTGGAATACCTCGTCATCAACGGCACCACCGGCGAGTCGCCCACCGTGACGGCCCCCGAGCGGGCCGAGCTGCTGCGCACGGCCAAGGCCCACGTGGCCGGCCGCGTGCCCATTATGTACGGCATCGGGGGCAACGACACGGCCGCCGCCACCGAGCTGTTCCGCACCGTCGATTTGCAGGGCGTGTTTGCCGTGCTCTCGGCCAGCCCTGCCTACAACAAGCCCAGCCAGGCCGGCTTGGTGGCACATTACCAGCACCTAGCCGACGCCAGCCCGGTGCCGCTGGTGCTCTACAACGTGCCCGGCCGCACCAGCTCCAACCTCAGCGCCGACACCACCCTGCGCCTGGCCCGCCACCCCAACATCGTGGGCATCAAGGAGGCCAGCGGCAACCTGGAGCAGTGCCTCACCATCGGGGCCCTCAAACCGGCCGGCTTTGCCCTGCTCAGCGGCGACGACCTGCTGACGCCCGCGCTCATCGCTTCAGCCGGGGCCATCGGGGCCATTTCAGTGATGGCCAACGCCTGGCCGCGCCGTTTTTCTGACATGACCCGCGCCGCCCTGGCCGGCGATTTTGCCCAGGCCCGCCGCCTGCTGTTCGAACTGCTGCCCCTCAACCCGCTGATGTACGAGGAGAGCAACCCCGTGGGCGTGAAGGCCGCCCTGGCCGCCCTGGGCGTGTGCGACGCCGCCGTGCGCCTGCCCCTGGTAGAGGCTACCCCCGGCCTGCAAGACCGCCTCCAAAAGCTGCTTTAGCGCTGGTCGTTAAAGCCTGCTACTGCATGACGGCCCAGAGATTAACTGCTAACCGCCAACCAATGCCCGCGCCCTTGCTGGTCCTCGAAAACGCCACCGTGCGCCACCTCGGCCGGCCGCTGCTCACCGGCCTCAACCTGGCCATCGAGCCCGGCCAGCACTGGGCCCTGGTGGGCCCCAGCGGCGCCGGCAAAAGCGCCTTGCTGGCCACGCTGGCGGGCACGCTCACGGCCAACCCCGGCCGGCTGGTGCCCACCGGCCTGGCCGCCCAGGCGGCCGCCCGCCGCCCCGGCGACCCGCTCTACAACTGGACGCGGCTGGTGGCGCGGGTGGGGGCCCGGGCCAACCTGCGCACCCGCGCCAACACCACCGAATTCTACTACCAGCAGCGCTACAACGCCGCCGATGCCGACGCCACGCCCACCGTGGCCGAGCACCTGGCGGCCGCCGCCCGCACCGCCGGCCCGGGGCCCTGGACGGTGGCGCGGGCCACCGAAACCCTGCGCCTGGGGCCCCTGCTGGACCGTTCGCTCCTCCAGCTTTCCAACGGCGAAACCAAGCGCCTGCTGCTGGCGGCGGCCCTGCTGCAAAACCCCGCCCTGCTGCTGCTCGACCGCCCGCTGGCCGGCCTCGACGCGGCCACCCGGGCCCGTTTCGACGCGCTGCTGACGGAAATTGCCGCCGCGGGCGTGGCGCTGGTGGTGGCCACGGGCCCCGCCGAAATCCCCGCCGTGGCCACGCACGTGGCGGCGCTGGCCGGCGGGCGCATTGCCTGGGCGGGGCCCCGGGCCGGCTACCAAGCCCCGGCCGACGCGCCCGCTGCCCCCGAAGCCGCCGCTGCGGTGGACGCCGCCGAGCTGCAAGCGCTGCTGGCCGGGGCCCCGCCACCGGCCTTCGGCGTGCTGGTGCAGATGGCCGGCGTGACGGTGCGCTACGGCGAGAAAGTGGTGCTCGACGACATCCACTGGACGGTGCGGCCCGGCGAGCGGTGGGCGCTGCTGGGCCCCAACGGCGCCGGCAAGTCCACGCTGCTCAGCCTGCTCAACGGCGACAACCCCCAGGCCTACAGCCAGCCGCTCACGCTGTTCGACCGCCGCCGCGGCACCGGCGAGAGCATCTGGGACCTGAAAAAACGCATCGGCTTCGTCTCGCCCGAGCTGTTCCAGCACTTCCCAGCGCGCAGCGCGGCCGCGGGCGTGGTCGAGTCGGGCTTCGACGACACGCTGGGCCTGCGGGGCCCCAGCCAGCCCGCGCGCGCCGCCGTGGCCCGCCGCTGGCTGGGCCTGCTGGGGCTGGCCGACCAGGCCGCTACGCCGTTTCGGCAGCTTTCGGCCAGCGGCCAGCGCCTGTGCCTGCTGGCCCGGGCGCTGGTAAAAAACCCCGTGCTGCTCATCCTCGACGAGCCCGCGCAGGGGCTGGACGGGGCCCAGCAGCGGCAGTTCCGGCAGGTGCTGGAGGCGCTGTGCCGCGCCTCCGCCGTGGCGCTGATCTACGTGAGCCACTACCAGGAGGAGCTGCCCGCCACCATCACCCACACGCTGCGGCTGGAGGGCGGGCAGCAGGTGCTGTAGCGCAGACTTCGAGGCCCGCGACCTCGCTTCGTTCTGCCAATTAATCGGGCAGCGGCCGTTCAACGACGCGGATTACAGAGTCCGCACTACAGGCTGAGCAGCGGCCGTGCGAACCCTTCGCGGCCGCGCTACCAGCCGCTGGCCAGCACGTCGGCGATGTGGAGGCACTTGAGGGGCAGCTTTTCTTTTTTGATGTAGGCTTCGAGGTGCATGAGGCAGCTCACGTCGGTGCTGATGATGTAGTCGGCGCCGGTGTCGAGGGCGTGCTCGACTTTCTGCTGGGCCATGGCCACCGAAATGGCCTGGAACTTGACGGCAAACGTGCCGCCGAAGCCGCAGCAGGTGCTGGTTTCGGTCATTTCGCGGCGCGTGAGGCCGGCCACGCCGTCGAGCAGCCGCCGGGGCCCCGGGCCGATGCGGCACTCGCGCAGCCCCGAGCAGGAGTCGTGGTAGGTGTAGGCGCCCGCCAATTGTGCCCCCGGCACGGCCGTGACGCCCAGCACGTCCACCAGAAACTCGGTCAGCTCGTAGGCGCGGGCCTGCACGGGGCGGCAGGCGGCGGCCTCGGGCTGGCCGGCAAACAGGTCGGTGAAGCTGTTGCGCACCATGCCGATGCACGAGGCCGAGGGGCTGACCACGTAGCGGGGCCCCGGGGCGGCGGGCGCGGGCGTGAAATCCTCGATGAACTTGGCGGCCACGGCGCGGGCGGGGCCCAGGTGGCCGGCGTTGTAAGCGGGCTGGCCGCAGCAGGTTTGGGCCGGGTTGTAGTGCACCTGGCAGCCCACAGCTTCCAGGATTTTGACCATGCTCAGGGCCGTGGCCGGGTAGAGCTGATCGACGAAGCAGGGCACAAAAATATCGACGTGGGGCGCGGGTGTGGGCATGAAGCAAAAGTAAGCGGACCCGGCCAGCCGCCAACTCAGCGGGCCGTTACTTTTGTCAGTTCCAGGTAAAAATAGGCCTGGCCGACGGGCCCTAATCGGGGTGGGTTGCCGTATTCGCGGTACGTGCCGCTGAAACGCACCGGGGCGCCCGCCACTTGCAAGCCGGCCGGCAGCGGGCCGCACACCACGCCCAGGTCCACCGAATCGTAGGTGCCGGGCACGGCCCGGTAAATAACGTACTGCTGCACCGCGGCGTCAAACTGAACGGTGCCGTCCAGGTCCACCGCGGTTTTAACAGCTGCGCTTTGCGTGGCGCAGGTGCCATTGGGCCCCTGGGCGTCCTGGTCTTTCTTGCAACCGCTGGCGGCCAACAGTAGGGCCCCGAAGAGGCAATAAACGGTAGCGCTTTTCATGTGGGCGAGATGAAGGTCCGGTGAGAAGAGCCACCGCTGGCCGAATTGGTTGCACGTCGTTTTTGTGCAGCCCCCGGGCTTACCCCCTACACTACTTGCAAACGCTTCAGGAAAAGTCCGAATCAATGGCCTGCAAACACGCCCGCGCTCAGTGCCTGCGCCGTGCGCAGGGCCCCCAGGTCCAGCCCCAAATCTTCGTGTTGCTCGCCCAAAAAGTCAATCAGGTTTTCCGTGGCCACGTTGCCCGTGAGGTCGTCGGCGGCCAGGGGGCAGCCGCCGAAGCCGCCCAGGGCCCCGTCGAAGCGGCGGCAGCCGGCTTGGTAGGCGGCGGCCACGTTGGCGCGCCAGGCAGTGGGCAGCGTGTGCAGGTGGGCCCCAAACTCGATGCCCGGGAAGGCCGGAATCAACTCCGCGAACAGGGCCCCCACGGTGGCCGCCGTGCCCACGCCCACCGTGTCGGACGGCGCCACGACGCGCACGCCCAGCGCCGCCAGCCGGGCCGTGAACTCTACCACCAGGGCCGGGCTCCACGGGTCGCCGTAGGGGTTGCCAAAGCCCATGGAGAGGTACACGACCAGCGTTTTGCCCGCGCGTTCGCACAGCTCGTGCATCGCGGCCACGTCGGCCAGGGCCCCGGCGCGGGTCTGGTGGGTGTTGCGCTGCTGGAAGGTTTCGGACGCCGAAAGCGGGAAGCCCACGTGGCTGATTTCGGGGTGCTGGGCAGCGGTTTCGGCCCCGCGGCGGTTGGCCACGATGGCCAGGAGCTGGGTTTTCGTCGCGCTCAAATCCAGCCCGGCCAGCACCTCGGCCGTGTCGCGCAGCTGCGGAATGGCCTTGGGCGAGACGAACGAGCCGAAGTCGAGCGTGTCGAAGCCCACGCGCAGCAGGGCGTTGAGGTAGGCGGTTTTGGTGGCGGTGGGGACGAAACCGGGGCGGCCCTGCATGGCGTCGCGGGGGCATTCGATGAGCTTCATGACGGGCAAAAAAGGGCGGGTGGGCGGGGCCCCAAAGGTAGCGGCCCGCGGCCGGGGCCCCGGCGAACTTGCCCGGCGCGGGCGGCGTTGCGGGGGATGCTTTTTTGGACGATTCCCCCCGTTGCCCGGCCCCGTCGCCGGTTGTTTATCCGCCCGCTTTTCCTTTGGTTGCCCGTGCTGCTGCTGGCTTCGTGCAGCAAGCGGCAAACCTTGCAGGCGCTGTTTCAGCAGCGCACCCCGCACGAAACCTACGCGCACCGCCTGCGCCAGGCCGGCCTCGACCGGGGCCCCGCCGGCCGGGCCTGGCTGGCCGCCGCCGACCAAGCCCTGCGCGACTCGCTGGTGGTGGCGCTGCCCTTCACCGAAACCGGGTATTTCCTGCCCGGGCAGCCCACGGCGGCCGGTTACCGCTTCGCCGTGCAAGCCGGCGAGCAGGTGCGCGTGCGCCTGGAACTGGCCCCCGGCAGCACGGCCCGCGTGTTCGTCGATGCTTTTGAGGTGGGCCCCGGCGGGCCCCCCGCGCCGCTGGCCAGCGCCGACACCGCCGCCCTCGACTTCCACTACCGCGCCGACGCCACCGGCCAGCACCTGCTGCGCGTGCAGCCCGAGCTGCTGGCCGCCGGCCGCTACACCCTGCGCCTCACCCGCGGGCCCAGCCTGGGCACCTTCCCGGTGCGGGGCCGGGGCGACGCGGCCATCGGCAGCTTCTGGGGCGGGCCCCGCGACGGCGGGGCCCGGCGCCACGAGGGCATCGACATTTTTGCGCCCCGCGGCACGCCCGCCGTGGCGGCCGTGGCCGGCACCGTCACGCGCCTGGGCACCACGCGCCTGGGCGGCAACGTGGTGTGGCTGAGCGCCGACGGCACCGACGAGCACCTCTACTACGCCCACCTCGACCGCCAGCTGGTGCAGCCCGGCCAGCACGTGCGCCCCGGCGACACCCTCGGCCTGGTGGGCAACACCGGCAACGCCCGCACCACCGCGCCGCACCTGCACTTCGGCGTGTACCGCGCCGGCCGCGGCGCCGTCGACCCGCTGCCCTTCGTGCGCCGCCCCGGCCCGGCCGCCGCCCCGCCCACCGGCCCCGACCTGCGCGGCGAATGGGTGCGCCTGCGCGCCGCCGGGCCCCTGGAAACCAAGGCCGGCACCAAAACCAGCGGCCTGCGCCTGGCGGCCCAAACGCCGCTGCTGGTGCTGGGCCAGCAGGGGGCCCTGCTGCGGGTGCGCACCGCCGCCGGCCGGCCGGGCTACGTGGCGGCCACCGCCGTGCGCCCAGCCGGGGCGGCGCCGCTGCGCCGCTTACTGCTGCCCGCCGCCACCGAAGTAGCCGCGCAACCCGCCGCTGCGCCAACGGCGGCTTGGCCCGCCCAAACCCCGGTGGCCGTGCTGGGCGAAGCCGGGGGCTTTAGCCTATTGCGGGGCCCCGCCGGAGCCCTGGGCTGGGCCCGGATTTGAATCAAAAATTAAAAATGAAGAATTAAAAATTGGGCGCTCAAACGCTTGGCAGGTTTCGGAACGGCCGCCGCGCCGGCAACGGCTTGCGTTTGCCCGCCGAAGCGCTACTTTGTGCCGGCGCTGCTTTGAGCCGCCGTTCTTAACGCTTCTTTTTGATTCAAAATCCATGGCTGATTCCCCTTCCTGGGCCGATACGGCGGCCTCGCTGCTCTCCAAGCTTTCCGGCGGCGTTGAGCTGAACCTGGCCTTCGACCAAGTGGAGCTGCAGGTGCCCAACCCCAACGGCACGGCCGGCACCTACCGCCTCAACGGCTCGCTGCGCATCCGCACCAGGGGCGAGGCCGCCCCGGCCGCCCAGCCGGCGCCCCCCTTGCGCATCGACCCGCCCGCGCCCAGCGGCCAGCCGCAGCCCCTTGGCTAGCGGCCTCGAAGTGGAGGCCCAGCTGGTCCTCACCTGGAACGGCCAGCCCTTGCAGTTGGCCGGCTCGGGCACGTACCTGATTTTGAACGTGCCCAGCCAGCAGGTGCTCGACGAGCTGACGGCGGGGCCCCCGCGCCCGCCCGGGGCCCCCAAGCCGCCCAAAGGCCCCGACCCGTTGCAGCAGCTCCACGACCTGGGCCGGCGGCTGGGCCTGGTGCTCGACCTGCGGGTGGCCGGCAAAACCTACGTCACCTTCGGCTTGCCCGACCGCAACGGCCCCAAAATCACGCTCAGCGCGGTGCTGGGCAAACTGGGCTCGTTTTTTCGCTAGCCCCGGCTCGGCCGGAACCAAAGGGCCCCGGATTGGTTTGACTGCTGACGCTGCGTGTGCGGCTTCGCCCGTTTCCGTTCATGAGGAATTCCGACAATAATCCCAACAACCGGGTGCGGGCCGGGGCCCCCGCTTCGGCGTTTGCCCGCATCGAGCGGTTGCCGCCGCTGCTCGTGGCGCTGTACCTGGGGCTGGTGGCCATCGCCGTGATGTTCGCCATTCTGGCGACGCTCTACGTCAGCGCCCGCCTCGCCAACGGGGCCCCCACGAGCCCGCACCCGTTCCCGCGCTTTTTCTCGCTCAGCACCATCGTGCTGCTGGTGAGCAGCTACGTGGTGGCGCAGGCCCCGCGCCTCTACGCCCGCGACGACCTGGCCACCCTGGCCCGGTGCCTGCTGGCCACGCTGCTGCTGGGCAGCATTTTCACCGGCTTGCAGGTGCTGGGCTGGCGCGAACTGCTGCCGTACGTGTCCTTCCGGGGCCCGTCCAGCGGCACGTTCATCTACTTCATCTCGGCCCTGCACGTGGCCCACCTGCTCGGCGGGATGCTGTACTTGCTCGCCCTGGCGCTGCGCGTGCTGCACGCCGACCGCGACGCCGTGCGCCACCTCGTGTTCATCCGCAACCCTTACCACCGCCGCCAGCTGCGGGCCCTGTGCACCTACTGGCACTTCATCGACGTGCTGTGGGTGGCGCTGTTCGGCATCTTCCTGCTCTTTTATTAAGGTAGTTCTTGGTGATTCTTTAAACCTAAAAAAGGGCCCTGGCATGCACCAGGGCCCTTTTTTAGGTTTAAGTTCTGTACTTGATTTGCGCCGGTGAATGGGTCGCGTTTGCGGTAAGGCGGATGGCAAATGCGAACCACCGCTCCTGCGCTACCTCAAAAAAGCCCCACCGGATGAATCGGTGGGGCTTTTTAAATTCAAACGAAGACTGGCCGCGCCTTTATTTTGCCTGGTTCAAGTCCAGCTTCCACAGGGCGTAGGGCTGGGTGCGGGTGCTTTTGCCGCCGTGGTACTTGTCCTGGGTTTGGATCTGCGACGTGGTGAAGTACAGCGTGTTATTGGGGCCGTAGCCGAACGTGTCGGGCCACGAAATCTCGGGGCCCTGCGCGATGGTCGAAACCTGGCCGGCGGGCGTCACGCGGTGGATGCTGTTGTTCTCGATGCCCGAGGTATAGAGGTTGCCGGCCGCGTCGCGGCCGTAGCCGTCGGAGGCGCTGGGCGTGGCAAATTTCTCGACGTGCGTGGCCAGCTGGGCCGGCGTGAGGGCCGCGTTGCGCAGGAACTCGGTGCCGATGCGGTACATCGTGCGGCCCATCAGCGACTGGTAATACAGCGTGTTGCCGTCGGCGCTCAGCTCGATGCCGTCGGCCTGGAAGTTGGGCTTTTTGCCGTCGGGCTCGCGCAGCACGTAGCCGTTCACGGCCAGGTCGAAGCCCGGCTCGGGGTGCACCGAGGGGTGGGTTTCGAGCACGCGGCGGGCCTTGCCGGTTTTCAAGTCGAGCACCACCAGGGCCCCGGTGCCCGAATCGGTGAGGTAGGCAAAATTGCGCTTGGTGTCAAAACGCACGTCGTTGAGGTAGCTCTTCGACGGGGCCACGTTGTTCGGGAACAGGATGGTGCGCACGGCCTTGTTGGTGGCCAAGTCGAACTGCACCAGCTTGGCCCCGCCGGGCACCACGCCCGTAAACTTGGGCGAGGCCGGGTCCACCACCCACAGGCGGTCCTGGTCGTCCACCACCACGCTCTGCACGCACACGAAGCGCTGGGCGGGCGAGGCCGGGGCCTTGGGGTCGGTCACGGCGGCGTTCCAGGCGGCGTCGGGGTAGGGGCGCGGGGCCTGGCCGGGCACAATTTCGGCCACCGACTCGCGGTGCCCGTCCTCCCAGAGCGGGAAGTTGACGAAGATGCGGCCCTGGCGCGACACCGTCACGCCGGTCACGCGCTGGTCCGGGAAAGCCGCCACCTGCACCGGCTTAAGGCCCTGGCGGGTGGTTTCGATGGCCCCCAGGGGCTTGGCCGGCGTGGGGCGGCCTTCTTGTTGGGCAACGGCCGCGGTGGCCGGCAGGCAAGCCGCCAGCAACGCGGCGCGGGTAAGCGAAAAAGACATGAGAGAGCGGGAAAAAATAGGCGGATGCCCCGTTTCAACGGCCCGCCGCGCGCGGCGTTGCCCCGCGGGGGGGTTAAACTCGACGTTATAACTAGTTAAAAAATTGTGATACAATGCTTTTAAAATAGATTATTTTGTGTCGGTGCCCACGTTGCAGTGCAGCTTGTGGCTTATTTTGGCCAGCCGCTGGCAGCGGCCAGTTGCCGAGACCTTGGCCGTATCTTTCCGGTACTTTCCGCGCGGGCCGAACCATCGGCTCCGCGCCTAATTGCATGGCTATGAAACTGCTGCCCTGGCGTTGGTTACTCATTTTAGCTGGTTGGCTGGGGGCCCCGGCCGCCTGGGCGCAGCCCGGCGCCAGCCCGGCCGACGGGGGGCGGGCCTGCGCCGCGGCGCACCTGCGCACGGGCCTGGGCACGCTGGCGGTTACGGCCACGGCGGGCCACCGCGCCCAGCTGGCCCGCTACGACGTGGCGTACTACAAGCTCGACCTGGCCCTGGAGTCTACCTCGCGCGACGTGGCCGGCATGGCCTGGCTGCGCGTGCGCGTGGGGCCCCAGGCCCTCGATTCGCTGGCCTTTGACCTGTACCAAGCCCCGGCCGGGGCCCCCGCCGGCGCCGCCACGCTGCGCATCGACTCGGTGGTGGTGAACGGCCGCCGGGCCCCGGCGGTGCGCCGCGCCGGCCTGGAAGCCACCGCCGCCCTGGCCGCGCCCGCCCCGGCCGGCACCCTGGCCGACGCCCGCATCTACTACCACGGCACGGCCCCGCACGACGCCGGCGGGAGCTCGGCCGCCATCGGCAACGGCCTCAACCGCGCCGACTCGGTGCGCTACGCCGGGGCCTGGCACCCGTACCAGGTGCTGTGGTCGCTCTCGGAGCCATTCGCGGCCCACGAGTGGTTTCCCTGCAAGCAAGTGCTGACGGACAAGGCCGACTCGTCGGACGTGTGGGTGACGACCACGCTGCCCAACAGAGTGGGCTCGAACGGCGTGCTGGCCCGCACCGTGCCGCTGCCCGGCAACCGCGTGCGCTACGAGTGGAAATCGCGCCAACCCATTGCCTACTACCTCATTTCGGTGGCCGTGGCCCCGTACCTCGAGTACGTGAGCTACGCCAGCCCCGCCGGGGGCCCCCGCGTGCCCATCGTGAGCTACGTGTACGACCAAGCAGCCCTCAACTTCTACCGCGCCGAAATCGACCGCACGCCGGGCTTCCTCGAAAACTACGCCCGGCTGGTGGGGCCCTACCCGTTCGGCGGCGAGAAGTACGGGCACAGCATGGCCCCCATCGGCGGCGGCATGGAGCACCAAACGATGACCACCCAGGACGGCTTCGACTTCGTGCTGACGGCCCACGAGCTGTTTCACCAGTGGTTCGGCGACAACGTGACCTGCGCCAGCTGGGCCGATGTCTGGCTCAACGAAAGCTTTGCCTCCTACGGCGAATACCTTTCCTACCAAGCCTTTGGCCAGCCCGCCGACCCCGCCAATTGGCTCAGCCAAGCCCGGGGCTACGCCTTGCGCAACCCGGGCAGCGTGCTCGTGCCCGACACCACCAACGTGGCCCGCATCTTCAACTACGACCTGAGCTACAAGAAAGGGGCCCTGGTGGTGCACATGCTGCGGAGCTTGCTGAACGACGACGCCAAGTTTTTCCGGGCCTTGCAAGCCTACCAGCGGCGCTTCGGCGGCGGCACGGCCCGCACCGCCGATTTGCAGGCCGTGTTCGAAGCCGAAGCGGGGCGGCCGCTGGGCTACTTTTTCCAGCAGTGGGTGCGGGGGCAGGGCTACCCGTCGCTGGCCGTATCCTGGAACCAGGTGGGCAGCGCCGTGACCGTGCGCACCCGCGAAACGGTGTCGCAGCCCGCCGTGACGCCCTTTTTCGACCTCGACGTGGACTACCTGCTCGTCTTCACCGACGGCACCTCGCAGCGCGTGCGCCGCCGCCAAACCCAAGCCCTCGACGCCTTCGACGTGGCCGCAGGCAACCACCAATTGGTGAGCGTGGCCGCCAACCCCGACGGGGCCCTACTACTGCTGGCCAATTCCAGCGGCCCCGACAACAGCCTGGTGCTCAGCACCCGGCCAGCCGCGGGGCCCGCGCTCGGCGCCTTCCCTAACCCGTGCCGCGAGGCGCTGCACTTGCCCGGCCTGCCGGGCCCCGCCACGGCCGAAGTATTCGATGCCACCGGCCGCTGCGTAGCGGTGCAGGCCGTGCCGGCCACCGGGGCCCAAGTGGTTACCCAAGCGCTGGCCCCGGGCCTGTACCTGCTGCGCCTAACCGGGGCCGCGGGCGCAGTGCTGGGCCAAGCGCGCTTCGTCCGCGAATAATTTTTCCAGGGCCCCCGATAGGCTATAAACGTATGTAGGCCAGTCGGTTTTCTCGTTCCTCAGGGGTGGGCATGGGCGCGTCGAATACCGTGCGCAGCAAATCTTCAAACGGTGTGGCGGGCGTGAAGCCGGGCTCGAGCACGGGGTTTGTGGCCACGCGGATGAACAGGGGCTGGCCGTTGAGGATCACCAAATCCAGCGTGACCAGGCCGTAGCGCTGGTTGCAGCGGCCGCTGTCGGGGCAGTCGGTGGGCGGCGGCTTGAACAGTTGCTTGAAGGTGTGCTCGCGCAGGCTTTCGTGGCGGCGGATGCACTGGTCGGCGCAGGCGCGGTGGTAGCCCAGGCCCACCATTTGCTCGCCCACGTACTCGTAGAAGTGGCGGAAATTGCCGGGGCCTCCAAAGTCCTCGTCGTCGTAGAACAGCAGCGCACCCTGGCGGCCCTCCTCGCGCAGCGGCTCGGCCCGCAGGCCGTGCCGCCGGCCCGCCCCGCCGCGGTGCAAGTGGTAGGCCTTGAAGTAGGGCCCCAGCCAGTTGCGGTAGACGCGCCCGGCCACCCACTGCGCGTGCCGCGCGGCCTGCGCGGCCGTGAGGGCAAACGGCTGCCACTCGCCGGTAACGGCGGAAGGGGCAGACGAAAACAGGGAACGCAAGAAGGACCGCACGGCCGGGTGGAAGGTGAGAAGCAACAGTGGAGTGCAACCCCCAGTGTTTTCAAATAGTTTTAATATTCTTCGGGCGCTCGGGCGCCGCAGCGGGCATAAAAAAGCCGGCTTCCGTGCAGAAGCCGGCTTTTTTTGGTGGTACGGCCTACTTCACCCGCGTCCAGCTTTGCGACTTGCCGATGAGCGAAAAGCCAATGTAGCCCTTCACCTCCATCGCGTTGGCGCTCTCCATTTTCATGTAGCACGAGTAGGTTTTACCGGTTTCCGGGTCGTAAATCTTGCCGTCGTCCCACTTGTTGTCGTCGTCGTACTTGAAGCCCTGCATGAACACCAGGCCCAAGCGCGGGCGGCTGCGGAGCTTAGGGTCAGGGTTTTGCGAATCGGTTTTGGCCTTGCCCGTGGCCGGATCGTTGGGCACGGTCAGGGTCACGATTTTACCGCACAGCTTGTCGCCGCACTTGTAAATTTCAAACGTGGCTTTTTTCTCGGCGTTGGTCCACACGCCCAGCGGGCTCAGGGTTTGGGCCGAGGCCAAACGGCTGCCGGCCAGCACCAGCACAACCAACAGGAAAAGCAGTTTTTTCATGGGCGGGAAAAAGGAGAATTGGATGAAGCAACGATGAGGCGCAGAACGCCGGGGAAAAGGTAAGGTAAATACTTGGGCCCACCGAATGCGGGCCCCAGGGCCCGCCAACGCAAGTTTGCGGCCAAAGTGGACGGCCGGGCCCCAGCCCAAAAGTTTGCTCCGGCCGGGAAAAATTAATGGGCCTGAAAATCAGCCCGCCATCCTCAAAATTTGCCCTTTTCCAATAAAAAGGCTTCAATAATTTTGAACCTTACGCCCGGCGTCTAACTTTGACACCCAGTAGCGAGTGCTACGACCCCGCCCAAGCAGCCCTAAGGTGCTGGGCCGCGCGAGCGGGGCTATGTGGAACGTAAAGAAAGGAGGTACAAAATGTCTAGTAGTCCCAACCAAATCCTGCCAAGCCTGTCCAATGTCGTACGCATCACCGCCGTGCGCGCTTAGATAACAGCTATGCGGGGCCACGCTAACCTTTAGCGCGGACCTACGTTGGCCCAGGTCTTACTGTTAAAGACGCCGGAGCTGTACCCCAGCTGCGCCGTTTGGTAAGATTTGAAGGATTAGATGCCCGGTTTGCCACTCGTTGGCGAACCGGGCATCGCTTTTTTAGGGCGCTTTGAACACCGCAGTGGCCCATCAATCCAGCACCCGCCGCACCTGCAAGAACCGGGTTTCGTAGCCCGTGCCCTCGCTGGCGCTGACCTTCACGCCCGCCTCGCGCCGCGCCGACGACGCGTGCACAACGCGCACCGGCACCGCGCCCACCGCCGACACCACGATGCCCGCGTGGCCGGCCGCGGCGCTGCCCGGGGCCGTGCCGGCGAATACCACTAGGCCGCCGGGGCGTGCATCGGCGCGGGGCACCGCCCGGCCCGCGCCGATGAGCAGGGCCGTGGCGTGGGGCACGGGCACGCCGAAGCGTCCGTACACGTACTGCACAAAACCCGAGCAGTCGAAGCCCGTGGCGGGGCGGGTGCCGGCGTAGCAGTACGGGGCCCCCAGTTGCCGCAGGGCGAAAGCCACGACGCTGTCGGCCCGGCCCGCGGGGGCCCCGGCCGGGGCCGCCAGCATGGGCACGGCAGGTCCCATGGCCGGGCCGGGTCGGGCTTTTCGCCCAGGCTCTAGCCGGGCGAAAAGCCCGGTAATGGCCGTGGCCAGCCCAATAAAGATCAACCAAGTAACGCGCATGGGCAAACCAAGCGGGGCAGCAGGGGGCCCCGGCGGGCTAAACGCAGCCGCGGGCGCTAGGTTGGTGGCGCGCCGGGGGACGTACTTTGCGGCTTGGCTTTTTACTACTTTTTCCTTTGACGATGCCCAATTTTTTCCGCCTACTGGGTGGCTTGGCTGCCGGGGCCCTGCTGGCCGCACCCGCCGGGGCCCGCCCGGGGGCCCCGGCACCCACCGCGCCTACGCTGCGCTACACGCTGGCCATGCCCGCGCCCCAAACCCACTACTTCGAGGTGGGCGTGGCCCTGAGCGGCTTTGCCCAGGACTATACCGACGTGAAAATGCCGGTGTGGGCCCCGGGCTCGTACCTGGTGCGCGAGTACGCCAAAAACGTGGAAGGCTTCCGGGCCACCGGTGCCAACGGCCAGGCCCTGGCGGTGGAAAAAATCGACAAGAACACCTGGCGCGTGCGCCACCCCAAGCAGGCCGATTTCCGGGTGGCGTACCGCGTGTACGCCTTCGAGCTGAGCGTGCGCACGAGCTTCCTCGACGCCGACCACGGCTACCTCAACGGCAGCAGCGTGTTCGTGTACCCGGCCCTGAACAAGGGCTTGGCGAGCACCCTTGCGGTGCAGCCGGCCGCCGGTTGGGCCCAGGTGAGCACGGCGCTGCGCGCGGCCCCGGGCGGCGCCAAGTTCGCCTACCAAGCCGCGAGCTACGACGAGCTGGCCGACTCGCCGATTGAGATTGGCAACCAGAAAGTGCTGCAATTCACGGCCAACGGCACGGTGCACCAAGTGGCCATGTACGGCGCCTACCAAGTGGACGAAAACCGCCTGCTGGCCGACATGCAGAAAATTTGCGCGGGCGCGCAGGCCGTGGTGGGCCAGAACCCGCTCGACCACTACCTCTTCATTGTGCACAACCTGGAGCGCGGCGGCGGGGGCCTGGAGCACCTGTATTCGACCACTTTGGAGGTGAACCGCCTGACCTACAGCACCGAGGCTGGCTACAAGGCCTTCCTGCGGCTGGCGGCCCACGAGTACTTCCACTTGTGGAACGTGAAGCGCATCCGGCCGGTGGCCCTGGGGCCCTTCGACTACGACCACGAGAACTACACGCACATGCTGTGGGTGAGCGAGGGCATGACCGAGTACTTCGCCAACCTCATCAACGAGCGCACCGGCTACTACGACCAGCAAGGCTACCTCGACCACCTGGCCAGCACCATCGGCACGGTGGAAAACACGCCCGGCAACAAGGTGCAGTCGGCGTCGGAGGCCAGCTTCGACGCCTGGATCAAGTACTACCGGCCCAACGAGAACTCGTCCAACACGGGCATCAGCTACTACGACAAGGGCGAAACCATCGGCCTGGTGCTCGACCTGATGGTCATCAACGCCACCCAGGGCCAGAAGCACCTGGACGACGTATTCCGCCTGCTCTACGACACGTACTACAAGAAGCTGGGCCGCGGCTTCACCGACCAGGAGTACCAGGACGCGGTGGCCGCGGTGGCGGGCCGGCGCTTTGACGAGTTCTTTCAGCAGAGTGTGTACGGCACCAAAACCGTGGACTACGCCACGGCCTTCGGCTACGCGGGCCTGGGCTTCAGCAGCGCCCCGGCCAACCCCAACGGCTCGGCGGGCGCTACCTTTTCAAACCGCACCGGCCGCCTGCTTGTCACGGGGGTGGAGCGCGACGGCGCGGCCTGGACCGATGGCCTGAACGTGAACGACGAGGTGCTGCTCATCAACGGCGCGGCCCCCGGCGAAGAATCAGCCAAGGCCTTGCAAGGCGGGGCCGTGGGGGCCCCCCTCAAGCTGCAGGTGCGCCGCGACGGCCTCCCGCGCGAACTCACCCTGACCTACCGCGCCGACCCCGACCAACGCTTCCAAATCCAACCGCTGCCCAACCCCACCGCCGCCCAGCAAAAAGTGCTGGTCAAGTGGTTGGGCAAGTAGCCAACTGGTTTTTTGGCTTCCGCCCAACGCAAGGGGCCCCGGCGCAATTGCGCCGGGGCCCCTTGCGTTGCTTGTCATTCCGCCGGTTAACGCACGCGGGTCAGGGCCACCTCGCGGGGCGGGGCGATGACGAGCGGCACCTTTTCGACCTTCACCGAGGACGTGTCGAGGCCGAAGTACTGGTCTTCGGAGGCGATGAACTGCTTGATGTAGAAGTAGGCCTGCATGACGAGCTTTTCCTGGGTGGGGAAGTCGTTCTCCACGCTCAGGAACTTCTCCAGCACCACGAAGCGGAAGTCGCCGGTGATGTGGCGCTGGCTCAGCGACTCGTAGCGCGAGGTGATGTCCACTTCCTTGTTGCGCACCAGGTCCTCGATCACCTTGCGGAAGTAAAGGTTGATGCGCTGCTGCACCCGGAAGCCCAGGCGGAAGTTGATGCGGAACACATCGTCGGGGGCCACCTCGGTCACCTTGTATTCCATCGTGTAGGGCTCGTCGGTGGTTTCGACGTGGATGAACCAGTAGATATCGGCCCGTTTGGGGCGCTTCTGGAAGATGGAGTAGATGACCTTCTGCTCAATTTCGGACTGGCGCTCGGCCCCGGTGAGGAACACGAGGTGGGTGGCGTACTTTGGAATGCTTTCGTCGTCGCTCAGGCGCTTGAGGCCCTCCACGTAGGGCTCCAGCTTCACAAAATCGGTGAGGCGGCGCTTGATGTAGTAGGCCTTGAGCCACACGTACATCACGCCCATTAGCGTGGCCCCGATGGCCAGCGATACCCAGCCGCCGTGCGGAAACTTTTCCATGTTGGCGATCAGGAACGAGCCCTCGATGACGCCGTACACCAGCGCAAACAGCGCAATCAGGGGCGCGGTCACCTTCTTCGATTTCAGCCACACGGTGAGCAAAATCGTGGTCATCAGCATGGTGAGCGTGATGGCCAGGCCGTACGCCGCTTCCATGTTGGTTGACTCGCGGAAGTACAGCACCACCCCGATGCAGCCCAGCAGCAGCAGCCGGTTCATGCTGGGCACAAACAGCTGGCCCTTCACGTCGGTGGGGTAGTTGAGCTTCACCTTGGGCCACATGTTCAAGCGGATGGCCTCGGCCACCAGCGTAAACGAGCCCGTGATGAGGGCCTGCGAAGCGATGATGGCCGCGATGGTGGCAATGCCGATGCCGATGAGCAGGAACCACTGCGGCATGAGGGCGAAGAACGGGTTTTGGCCATTCAGCTGCTGGCCCTGGTGCGCCAGCAGCCACGCGCCCTGGCCCAAGTAGTTGAGCAGCAAGGCCGTTTTAACGAAAGTCCAGCTGATGCGGATGTTGCCTTTGCCGCAGTGGCCCAGGTCCGAATACAGCGCCTCGGCCCCCGTGGTGCACAGAAACACCGAGCCCAGCAGCCAAAACCCGCTTGGGTAGTGCACCAGCAGGTCGTAGGCGTAGTAGGGGTTGATGGCCTTGAGGATGACCGGATTTTGCACTATCCAGCTGCCGCCCAGCACGCCCAGCATCGTGAACCAGAGGAACATGATGGGCCCAAAGGCCTTGCCCACGATTTGGGTGCCGAAGCTTTGCAGCAAGAACAGGCCGGCGATGATGCCGATGACAATGTACACGACCATGCCCTGCGTGAGGCCCGGGTACACCGCTTTCAGCCCTTCTATGGCCGACGACACCGAAATGGGCGGCGTGATGACGCCGTCGGCCAGCAGGGCCGAGCCGCCGATGATGGCCACGGCCGACAGCCAGGCCCCGCGCCGCCGCACAAGCGCGTACAGCGAAAAGATGCCGCCCTCGCCGTTGTTGTCCGCGTTCAGCGTAAGCAGCACGTACTTGATGGTGGTTTGCAGCGTCAGCGTCCAAATCACGCAGGAAATGCCGCCAAGCACCAGCTGCGGGTCGATCAGGTTCGGCACAGCGCCGTTTTTGAGGATGGACGACATCACGTACAGCGGCGAGGTGCCGATGTCGCCGTAGATGATGCCCAGCGCAATGAGCAGCCCCGCCCCGGAAATGGCGGTGTGCGAGTGTTTGGAATCCATAAAAACGGGGTAGGTGTTCGGTATGCGGGGAAAAAAGCGGGAAACGCGGGCCCGGCAGGGCCCAGCTGCGGTATTACGTTCGCAAGTATAAGTTGGACAGCGGCAGGTTCAGCCCGGGCAAGCCCCCGGGCCCCGGGGCCCCCGGCTCAGCCGCGGTTTCCGCCGCCGTTTCGGCCGCCGCCAGGGCCGCCGCGGCTTCGGCCGCCGCCTGGTCGTGGGCGTGTCCGATGCGGCGGTTCAGCTCAGCCGCGAGGCGCTGCCAGGGCAGCGTTTCGCCCGGCAGGGCAAAGTGGGCGGTTTCGCGGCCCGGCCGGAACAGCCGCAGGCGGTTGGTGCCGCGCTGCCCGTAGGCCAGCAGCAGCGCCGCCCCGGCCATGCCCGCCATGGCCGGCACGGTGCGCAGCCCGTTCTGCAAGTACACGATCATGACGCCGGCCAGCGCGAGGGCCCCCAGCAAGTACCACAGCAGCCAGCGCACGCGCGCTAGGTCGGCCCGCTCCAACTCGCGCAGCGCGTAGGACTGGCCTAACACGGTAACGGCGGTGGCCGTCAGCACCAGGCGGCCGTCGGGGCTGCGCAGTGTGGGGGCTGCCGGGGCCGCCGGGGCGGGCAGGGCCACAAAAGCCGCTGCGGAGGGCTCCGCAGCGGCTTCGGGGTGGGGGCCAGCGATGGCCCCTCAGTTGTTCACTTTCAGCAGTTCCACGTCGAACACCAGCGCCGCGTCGGGGCCAATGTCGCGCCCGGCGCCGCGCTTGCCGTAGGCCAGGTCGGAGGGGATGTACAGGCGCCACTTCGAGCCCTCGGGCATCAGCTGCAGGGCCTCGGTCCAACCGGCAATTACGCCGTTCACGGGGAAGGTGGCGGGCTGGCCGCGCTGGTAGCTGCTGTCGAACACCGTGCCGTTGGGCAGCGTGCCGTGGTAGTGGGTCGTCACCGACGATTTCAGCGTCGGCTTCTGGCCGGTGCCCGCGGTGATGATTTCGTACTGCAGGCCGCTGGGCAGCGTGGTGACGCCGGGCTTCTGGGCGTTTTCGGCGAGGAAGGCTTCGCCTTCGGCTTTGTTGTTGGGCATGGTGTTGGGGTCTAAGTCGTTGTCGTCGTCGTCACCGCCGGGGGCCCCGCCGAGTTGCTCTTGCAGCTGCTGCATGGCGGCTTGCATTTGCTCGGGGGTGAGGCGGCTGGGCAGGCCCTGCATCCCTTCCCGAAGGGCAGCGGCCAGGGTGTCGAGGTCCAGCTCCAGGCCTTGCTGGGCAAAGTTACGGGCCAGGTCGCGGCCGATGATGTAGCTCACCTGCTGCTGGTTGGTGTCGAGCGTCATGTAAAAAGGTGGTTGAGATAGGAAAAAACCGGCCGCAAAGGTCGGCACCGCGCCGCGAACGGCCCACAAAAAAGCCCTGCCGCCGGGCAGGGCTGTTCCCAAGTACGGGCCGCCGCGCGAAAAGGCTGCCGCCTAGCCGTAGTGGGCCGCGTCTTCGCCGTGCAGGCTGAAGCGCAGGTCGAGCGAGCGCAGGCGGGCGGCCAGCAGGCCCAGCGAACCAAAGCTGCCGAGCAGCAGCAGCGAGGAAATAGCGGTGGTCTTTTTCATAACAGCGTAGTTGATAAGGTGGTGGAGTAGCGCAGCAAAGATACGCCGCCGCCACTAATTTGTTATGCATGCAGCATAAAAATAACGATTGCGTAAATTTTTTCTTTTAATAATTTAAGTTGAAAATTGCTATACTTGATATATCTATTGGTCAGCCACTTCTTTTTTCTGCCATGCTGCTTCGCATCGACCACCTTTCCAAAACCTACGGCAACGGCGTGCGCGCCCTGCGCGACGTGTCGCTCACCATCCCCAGCGGCATGTTTGGCCTGCTGGGGCCCAACGGCGCGGGCAAAAGCAGCCTCATGCGCACCATCGCCACGCTGCAAGAGCCCGACAGCGGCTCCATCACGCTGGGCGACCTCGACGTGCTGGCCCAGAAAGACGCCGTGCGCCGGGTGCTGGGCTACCTGCCCCAGGAGTTCGGCCTGTACCCCAGCATCTCGGCCGAAGTGCTGCTCGACCACTTCGCGGCCCTGAAGGGCCTGCGCGACGCCCACGAGCGCCGGCTGGCCGTGGAGGGCCTGCTGCACCAAACCAACCTGTGGGCGGCCCGCAAGAAAAACCTGGGCGGCTACTCGGGCGGCATGCGCCAGCGCTTCGGCATCGCGGTGGCGCTGCTGGGGGCCCCGCAGCTCATCATCGTGGACGAGCCCACGGCCGGCCTCGACCCCACCGAGCGCAACCGCTTCCTGGACTTGCTGAGCGAAATCGGGGAGAACGTGGTGGTCATCCTCAGCACCCACATCGTGGAAGACGTGACCGAGCTGTGCCCCCACATGGCCATCATTGCCGGCGGCGAGGTGGTGGCCACGGGCTCGCCCAACGACGTGATTGGCGAAATCAGCGGCAAGGTGTACCGCACCAAAACCGAGAAAAGCGCCCTGGTGGCCCTGCGCGCGCAGCACGAGGTCATTTCCTCGAAGCTGGTGGCCGGGCACCCGGTGGTGCGCGTGTTCAGCGAGCAGCCGCTGAACGGCGGCGCGTTTGCGCCCGCCGAGGCCACGCTGGAGGACGTGTACTTCCACCGCCTGGCGCGCCGCGAGGCGCAGGCGGCCACCACCGCGTAGGGCCCCATGTTCCGCACCGTCTTCCTGTTTGAGCTGCGCTTCCGGTTGCGGCAGCCCAGCACGTACATCTACTTTGGCGTGTTGTTCGCCATTGCGTTCCTGTTCATCTCGGTGCAGGAAACGTTTTTTGGGCCCAGCACCGGCGGCAAGGTGTTCAAAAACGCCCCCGACACCCTGGCCAACTTCATGCTGGGCGGCTCGATGCTGTCCATGTTCATCACGGCGGCGGTGATGGGCACGCCCGTGTACCGCGACGACAAAGACGGCATTGCGCCGCTCTTCTACACCACGCCGCTGGGCAAGTGGGCCTACCTGGGCGGGCGGTTTGTGGCCTCGCTGCTGGTGATGTGGTTCATCACCAGCGGGTTGTTTTTTGGCTGCGCGCTGGGCTCGGTCATGCCCTGGCTTGATGCCACGAAGTACGGGCCGTTTCGGCTCGACGCTTTGGTGCAGCCGCTGGTGGGCTTCGCGTTCACGAACGTACTTTTTGCGGGCTGCGTGTTTTTTGCGGCGTACAATTTCACCCGCAACGCGCTGGTGATTTACCTGGGCGGCATCGTGCTGTTCGTGCTCTACAACATTGCCGGGGTGCTGGGCAACCGCGTGGCCGACGAGCACTTGGCCGGCCTCATCGACCCGTTCGGGCTCGACACCCGCACCGTCGTCACCAAGTACTGGACCATTGCCGAGCGCAACCACCTGCTGGTGCCCTTCCGGGGCGATTTCCTGTGGAACCGGCTGCTGTGGGGCGGCCTCGGGCTGGCGCTGCTGCTGGGCTCGTGCGCCGTATTCCGCATGGGGGCCCCGGCGGGCGGCAAGCCGCCGCGCCTGGCGCCGGAGGTCGGCCGCGTGGCCGCCAACGCCGTCATCCGCCGCTCGCCGCAGTCGTTCGGGGCGGGCACCAGCTGGTGGCAGTGGGCGCAGCTCACGCGGGTGCAGTTTTTGAACGTGGTGCGGGCCTGGCCGTTCCGGGCCCTGGCGCTGCTGGGCATGGTGTTCATCCTGTTCGGGGCCTACTACCAGTGGAAGAACGACGGCGCGAGCTACCCCGTCACGTACCAGGTGCTGGCGCTGGTGAACAACAACTTCGGTCTGTTTTTCCTCATCATCATCACCGTGTACTCGGGCGAGCTGGTGTGGCGCGAGCGGGAATTGAAATTGCAGCAGGTGTTCGACGCGCTGCCGCTGCCCAACTGGGTGCCGTTTATGAGCAAGCTGGCGGCGCTGTTTCTGGCCCAACTGGTGCTCTACGGCCTGCTGGTGGTCACGGGCGTCCTCATCCAGGCCTACAAGGGGTACGGCAACCTCGAGCCGGGCGTGTACCTGAAAGATTTCCTGGTGCAGGCCCCCAACCTCTTGCAGCTCTGCGTGCTCACGCTGGCCGTGCAAACGCTGGTCAACAACAAGTACGTGGGCTACACGGTGATGATTTTGTTCTACGTCGTGGTGTTCATCGCCCCCGATGCGCTGGGCCTGCACCACGTGCTGTGGAAGTACGACGGCACCATCCCGTACACGTATTCTGACATGAACGGCTACGGGCACTTTGTGGCCCCGCTCGTCTGGATCAACCTGTACTACCTGGCCTGGGCCCTGCTGCTGGCCGTGGCCAGCAACCTGCTGTGGGTGCGCGGGGCCGAAACCAGCGCGCGCCACCGCGCCCGGCTGCTGGGCCAGCGCCTGGGGCCCGGGGCCCGCTGGGGCGCGGTGGGGGCCCTGGCGGCGGTGCTGCTCACGGCCGGCTACGTGTACTACAACACCAACCGCCTCAACGAGTACCTCACGCCCCGCGGCATCGAGGCCCAGAAGGCGGCCTGGGAGAAAAAATACAAGTACCTGGCGCGCGTGCCGCAGCCCAAAATTGTGGCCACGCAGCTGAACGTGGACCTGTTCCCCACGGCCGCGCCCCGCCACTACCGCATGCAGGGCACCCTCACGCTGCTGAACCGCGAGGCCCGGGCCCTGGACACGCTGGTGGTGGACTACGACCGCAGCCCGGCCGTCGTCACGCAGCTCGCGCTGGGCCGGCCGGCCAAAATCCTGTTCGACGACAAGTTCAACGGCCTGCGCCTCTACCGCCTGGCCCAGCCCCTGGCCCCCGGCGACTCGCTGGCCCTGGGCGTGGACGTGGCCTACGCGGCGCGCGGCTTCACCAGCCGGCCCCAGGACGCGGGCGTGTTCAGCTGGGCCACCATCTCGCCCGAAGACCGCCTCACCGCCAACGGCACCTTCCTCGACGGCACGGGCGTCACCCTGGGCTACCAGCCCGCCAACGAGCTGGAGGAAGACGACGTGCGCCAGCGCAACGGCCTGCAGGAGAAAGAGCGCACGCCCCGCCTGCACGACGCCCGGGCCCTGATGCAGTGCGCCTTCACGCCCGACGCCGACTATGCCCGCTTCGAGGCCACCGTGAGCACCGACGCCGACCAGACGGCCGTCGCGCCCGGCTACCTGCAAAAGCAGTGGGTGCAAAACGGCCGCCGCTACTTCCATTACCGGATGGACGCGCCGATGATGAACTTCTACGCCATCCTTTCGGCCCGCTACCAGGTGCACCACGACGCCTGGCGCGACGCGGCCACCGGCCAAACGGTGGCCATCGACATTTACCACGACCCCCACCACCCCTACAACGTGGCCCGCATGGCGGAGGCCCTCAAAAAAGGCCTCGCCTACTACACCCGGGCCTTCGGGCCCTACCAGTACCGGCAGGTGCGGGTGCTGGAGTTTCCGCGCTACAAGGGCTTCGCCCAGAGCTTCCCCAACACCGTGCCGACCTCGGAAAGCGCGGGCTTCATCACCGACTTGCGCGACAAGACCAAGCTCGACAACGTGTTCTTCATCACCAACCACGAGCTGGGCCACCAGTGGTGGGGCCATCAGGTGGTGGGCGGCAACGTGCAGGGCTCGGCCATGCTCAGCGAGTCGCTGGCCGAGTATTCGGCCCTGATGACGTGCCAGCACGAATTCACGCCCGCCCAAATGCAGCGCTTCATGCGCCGCGAGCTGGACCAGTACCTGCGCGGCCGCCGCGCCGAGCGCAAAAAGGAAGTGCCGCTGATGCTGGTCGAAAACCAGCCCTACATCCACTACAACAAGGGCGGCATGGTGTTCTACGCCCTGCAAGACTACCTGGGCGAGGACAAATTGAACGGGGCCATCAAGGCGTTTCTGGCCAAAACCCGCTACCAAACCCGGCCCTACACCAGCACCGCCGAGTTCCTGGCGTACCTGAAAAAGGCCACGCCCGACTCGTTGCAATACGTGCTGCACGACCTGTTCGAAACCATCACCCTGTTCGAAAACCGCCTCAGCGCCGCCACCTACGCCCGGCGCCCCGACGGCCGCTACGACGTGCGCCTCACGCTGGAAGCCGCCAAAATGCGCGCCGACAGCCTCGGCAACGAAACCCCCACCCGGCTCGGCGATTGGGTGGACGTGGGCATTTTTGGCCCCGATAAAGGGACCGGCACCGAAGTGTACGACGCCAGCGGCGAGGCCTTGCTGCTGCGCAAGGTGCACCTCACCCAGCCCCACACCGTCCTTCACTTCGTGGTGGCCCAGCCGCCCGCCAAGGCCGGCCTCGACCCCTACCACAAGCTCATCGACCGGCACTACCAGGACAACGTGCTGGCCGTGAGCGCCGCCGGGGCCGCCGATAAGCCCGTGGCCCGCCGGTAGGAGCGGGGCCCCGGCCTTACGGTAGCCGTTGCAGCGACGACTCGCGCACGAACAGCTCGGGCTGGAGCACCACTTGGCGCTGGGCAAACGGGGCGTTGGGGGCCGCGGCCAGCTCCAGGAACAAGCGCACGGCGGCCTCGCCCATCTCCTCGCACCGCTGGTCGACGGAGGTGAGCCGCGGCTCGGTGATGGCCGTGAAGCCCTCGTTGCTGAAACCGGCCAGCGCAACGTCGCGCGGAATGCTAATCCCCTGGGCCTTCAGTACTTGCAGGGCCCCCAGGATGGCCGAGTCGCCGGCCCCGAACACGCCGTCCACCGGGACGGGCAGCGCCAGCAAGCGGCGCATGGCCCGGGCCCCGTCCTCGGTGGTCATGTCGGAGTAGTCGATCAGGGCCTCGTCGGCGGCGAGGCCGAAGGCGGCCAGCGCGTCGAGGTAGCCCTGGCGGCGGTGGCGGTAAATGTTGAGGTGCTGGGGCCCCGCCAAGTGGGCCACGCGCCGGCACCCCTGCTCCAGCAGGTGGCGCGTGGCTTGCAGGGCCCCCTCGTGGTCGTTCAGCACCACCGAATTCACCTGCTCACCGGCCGGAATCCGGTCGAAAAACACCAGCGGAATGCCCCGGCCCCGCACCTTGTCGAAGTGGTGAAACTCCTGGGTGTTGCGCGCCAGCGACACCAGCACGCCCGCTACTTGGGCGTTGAGCAGCGTCTCCACGTTGCGGCGCTCCAGCTGCACGTCCTCGTGCGACTGGCACACGATGACGCTGAACCCGGCCTTGCTGGCTGCTTGCTCGATGCCTTGGATGACCGACGGAAAGAACTTGCCCTCGATGTAGGGCACCACCACGCCCAGCAGCCGGCTCTGGCCCCGGCGCAGGGCGGCGGCCAAGTGGTTGGGCTGGTAATTGAGCTTCTTGGCCAGCTTCAGCACCCGCTGCTTGGTGGCGGCCCCGATGCTGTGGTGGTCGCTCAGGGCCCGCGACACCGTCGTCATGGACACCCCCAGCTCGCGGGCAAGGTCGGCCATCGAAACCGCAGCCGGGGAAGAAGTAGACGGTTTTTTTGGGGGGAGGGCCATGCGGAGGACAGTACCTGGTGGGCGACAAAAAAAGCCCGCCGCAATCGCAAATCTAGCGCAATCTCAGCGCAATAACGGCAAGCCCCCGCCGGGGGTACGGCTCAGCTTGCGGCTAAAGCAGCCGGTAGTTTGGACTATTTTGAAGAAAGTCCCGAAACCATAATTGTTGCAAGATTCACAAACGTTTGTGAATCTTACAACAATTAGTTGAGAACAGAAATTTAACTTTTAAAATACTAATAATCAATATTAAATATTGGATTGCGCCATGTCTTACATGGTAAAACAGAGGCGCATTATCAAATTTAACACATCTTTACACAATCGATTATGTTTGTCTAAAATCTATGAAAAAGTTGTTGCTGGCGGCGCTGCTATTGGTCGGCCGCGGGGCGGGAGCCCAAGTCGCTCCGCCCGCCATTCCCATCCACGACCCGGTGCTGGCCCGGCAAAACGGTACGTACTACCTGTTCGGCACGGGCAACGGCATCACGGTGTGGTCGTCGAAAGACCGGCAGCACTGGACGGCCGAGGCGCCCGTGTTTGCGGCGCCGCCGGCGTGGGCGGTGCGGGCCGTGCCGGGCTTCAAGGGGCACATTTGGGCCCCCGACATTTCGCTGGCCAACGGGCAGTACAGCCTGTTCTACTCCATCTCCACGTTCGGCAAAAACCGCTCGGCCATCGGGCTGGCCACCAACAAAACGCTCGACCCGAAGTCGCCCGACTTCAAGTGGGTGGACCACGGCGAGGTGGTGGCGTCGGTGCCCGGGCGCGACCTGTGGAACGCCATCGACCCCAACCTCGTGCGCGACGACCAGGGCATGCCCTGGCTGGCTTTTGGCTCGTTTTGGAACGGCGTCAAGCTGGTGCAGCTGCGCCCCGACCTGGGCGGCCCGGCCGTGCCCGCGCAGTGGCGCACGCTGGCCCGCCGCCCCCGCGCCGCCGCCCTGGCCGACTCGCTGCCCGGCGACGGGGCCATCGAAGGGCCGTTTGTGTTCCGGCACGGCGGCTACTACTACCTGTTTGCCTCGTTCGACTACTGCTGCCGGGGCCCCCAGAGCACCTACAAGATGGTGGTGGGCCGCGCCAAGGCCGTGACGGGGCCCTACCTCGACCAGGCCGGCACGCCCATGGAGCAGGGCGGCGGCACGCTCGTGCTGCAGGGCGACGCCAACTGGTACGGGGTGGGCCACAACGCGGTGGTGAGCTTCGACAACGCCGATTACCTGGTGTTTCACGGCTACGACGCCCACGACAACGGCCGCCCCAAGCTGCGCATCGAGCCCCTGGCCTGGGGCCCCGAGGGCTGGCCCGCGGTGGCCCCAGCGGCTAAATAATTCTGGCTACTTACCCTTCGCAATCTCATGCAGAACAACGCGTTAAACAAAATTGCCCTGGCTGCGGCCGGGGCCCTGGGCCTGCTGCTGGGGGCCCCGGCGCGGGCCCAGGCCCCGGCCGCGGCGCCGGCGGCCGGCGGCAACCCCGTCATCAAAACCAAGTACACCGCCGACCCGGCCGCCATGGTGCAGGGCGGCACGGTGTACCTCTACACCGGCCACGACGAGGCGCCGAACGACCAGGAGCGCTACGTGATGCACGAGTGGCTGTGCTTCTCGTCCACCGATATGGTGCACTGGACCGAACACCCGGTGCCGCTGAAAGTCAGCGACTTTGCCTGGGCCAAGGACGACGCCTGGGCCTCGCAAGTGATTGCCCGCAACGGCAAATTTTACTGGTACGCGGCCGTGGAGCACGGCACCGTGCGCGGCAAGGCCATTGGGGTGGCGGTGGCCGACAACCCGGCGGGGCCCTTCAAGGACGCCCGCGGCTCGGCGCTGATTACCAACGACCTGACGGAGAGCAAGATCTTCTGGGACGACATCGACCCCACGGTGATCATCGACGCCAAGGGCCAGGCGTACTTGTTTTGGGGCAACACCAACTGCCACTACGCCAAGCTCAAGGCCAACATGACCGAGCTTGACGGCCCGATCATGACCGTGGCCGGGCTGCCGAAGTTTACGGAGGCGCCCTGGGTGCACCAGCACAACGGCTGGTACTACCTGAGCTACGCCACCGAATTCCCCGAAAAAATTGCCTACGCCATGAGCCGCAGCGTGGAGGGCCCCTGGCAGTACAAGGGCATTCTGAACGAGCTGGCTGGCAACAGCAATACCAACCACCAGGCCATCATCGACTTCAAAGGCAAGTCGTACTTCGTTTACCACAACGGCGGGATGGACGTGCACGGCGGCAGCTTCCGCCGCTCGGTGTGCATCGACTACCTCAACTACAACCCCGACGGCACCATCAAGCGTGTGCAGATGACGACCGAGGGCGTGCAGCCGGCCAAGTAAGCCGTTTGCGTTGCCAACCAACCACCGGCCGGCCCCGCGCCGGCCGCTTTAGGGCCCCGGCGCCGCTAGTGCACCGAGAACCGAAAGGCGGCCGGCGTGAGGCCGGTGTTGCTTTTGAACAGGCGGCTGAAGTACTGCGGGTACTCGAAGCCCAGCCGGAAGGCCGTTTCGTTGACGGTGAGCGAGGTGCTGAGCAGCAGCTGCTTGGCGCGCTCGATGAGGGCGTGGTGGATGTGCTGTTGCGTGCTCTGGCCGGTGAGGGAGCGTAGCACGTCGCCCAGGTAGGCGGGCGACACGCACAGGGCGTCGGCAAAGTATCGCACGGTGGGCAGGGGCTGCTCGCCGGCCTGGGCAAAGTAGGTGGCCAGCAGCGCCTCGAAGCGGCTGAGCAAGTCGTGCTCGGCGGGCCGGCGCGTGAGGAACCGCCGGTGGTAGAAGCGGTTGGCGTAGTTGAGCAGCACGTCGAGCTGCGACACCAGCACGTCCTGGCTGAAGCCGTCGGTGGGCTGCCCGCACTCCAGCCGAATGCTGTGCAGCAGGCCGTCGACCATGGCTTCCTCGCGGGCCGAGAGGTGCAACGCCTCGTGCACTTGGTAGGAAAAAAAGCCGTAGCCGGCAATTTTCTGGGCCAGCGGGTACTTGTGCAGCAGGTCGGGGTGGAAGACCAGCATCCAGCCGCTGAGCTCGGACGTGTCGATGGAATCGTTGCTTTCGCAGAGTTGCCCGGGCGCGTAAAACGCCAGCACGCCCTCGCTGAAATCGTAGGCGCGGTGGCCGTATTGCACGTTGCCTTTCAGGTTTTTCTTCAGTGCGACGATGTAGAGCTGCCGAAACGCCGGGCTGGCCGGCGGCGCCGGGGCCCCGCGGTGCTGGGCCAGGTCGATGACGGTGAACAGCGGGTGCGCCGGGCTCGGAAACCCGAAGTGCTGGGTGAAGTCCGACACCGAAGCCAGCGTGCAGAAGTCCTTGGTAGCGTGTTTCATAAGGCAAGTTTAAGGTTAAATGGAAAGCCCGGCGGCACCACTCCGCCGCGACGGTGCCGCCGTGGGGCCCTAAAAACCGGCCGGGTACGCCGCGCCGGCCGCGCTGCCCACCGGCATGATGGCGTCGAGGGCCCCCAGCTCGGCGGGGCTGAGGGTGATGGCGGCAGCGGCTACGTTGGCTTCCAAGTACTTGCGGCGCTTGGTGCCGGGTATTACTACTACGTCCTGGGCCAGCACCCAGGCCAGGGCCAACTGCGCGGCCGTCACGCCTTTGGCGGCGGCCAGGGCTTGCAGCTTTTCCACCAGGGCCAGGTTTTTATAAAAATTCTCGCCCTGGTAGCGGGGGAAAAAGCGGCGCGAATCGGAGGCTTCGAAGTCGTCAGGCGTCTTGATTTCGCCCGACAAAAAGCCCCGGCCCAGCGGCGAATACGCCACGAAGCCAATGCCTAAGTCGCGCGTGGCCTGCACAATGCCTTCGTCTTCCACGCGGCGGTCGAAGAGCGAATACTCCGATTCGAGGGCCGAAATGGGGTGCACGGCGTGGGCCCGGCGCAGCACGTCGGCCGGCACTTCGCTCAGGCCCAGGTAGCGCACCTTGCCTTCCTCCACGAGGCGGCTCATGGCCCCCACGGTGTCTTCGACGGGGGTGGCGGGGTCCACGCGGTGCAGGTAGTAGAGGTCCACGTAGTCGGTGCCCAGGTTGCGCAGCGAGCGTTCGATGGACTTGCGCACGTACGCGGGGCGGCCGTTGTAGCCGCCGGTCCACTGCCCGGCGTCGTCCACTTCGAAGCCAAACTTGGTGGCGACGGTGAACCGGTCGCGCCGGCCGTCGATGGCGCGGCCCACCAGCCGCTCGTTCAGCACGGGGCCGTACAGGTCGGCCGTGTCGAGCATGGTCACGCCCAGCTCCAGGGCCCGGTCGAGGGTGGCGAGGCTCTCGGCCTCGTCGGCGGCGCCGTACATGCTCATGCCGTTGATGCCGCCCGTCATGCCCGGCAGCCCAGGCCTTCGACGGATACCGTCAGGCCCTGGCGGCCCAGGGGCACTTGCTTTATCGTGCTCATAATGCGTTGGTTGCGCTGCTTGGCAAAGCCGAATGCTTTGCCGAACAAAGGTCTGGGCGGGCCCCGGGGCCCCGGCTACGCAAACCGCGGTTTGTGGCATACAAAACGCCGCGCCGGGCCCCGGGCATTGCCCGCCGGGCCCCTACTGCCAGCCCGCCACGGTGTGGCCGCCGAAGATGCCGCGGTTCACGGCCGGCCCGAAAATGGGGTAGGGGAAGGTGGGCTCGGGCGCGCTGGCCTCGTTTAGGGCCCCCAGCTGCTCGGGCGTGAGGCGCAGGTCGAGCGCGGCCACGTTGTCGGCCAGCTGCGCCGGTTTGCTGGCCCCGATGATGAGCGAGCTGACGCCCGGCTGCGCCGCGGCCCAGGCCAGGGCTACCTGCGCCAGCGGCTGGCCGGCCGGCGCCGCCACGGCCCGCAGCGCATCAAGCACGGCCCAGTTGCGGTCGGTGAACTTGGTGTTGCCGAACGGGTTGGGGCCGCTGAGGCGGCCCTCGCCGGTGGCCCCGGCGCCTTCGCGCTGGTACTTGCCGGCCAGGAAGCCCGCCGCCAGCGGGCTCCACGGCACCACGCCCAGGCCCAGCGCGCGGGCGGCGGGCACGTACTCGCGCTCGATGGTGCGCTCGACGAGCGAGTACTCGAGCTGCATGGCCACGGGGCCCGGCACGGCGTGCGCGGCGGCCAGCGTAGCCAGTTGGGTGGCGTACCAGGCAGGCAGGTCGGAAAGGCCGAAGTAGCGGATTTTGCCGGCCCGCACCAGGTCGCCGAGGGTTTGCAGCACCTCGTCGGCGGGCGTCACCGCGTCCCAGGCGTGCAGGTAGTACAGGTCCACGTAGTCGGTTTTCAGCCGGCGCAGGCTGCCTTCCAGGGCCCGGTAAATGTTTTTGCGGCCATTGCCGCCGCCGTGGGGGTTGCCGGCCTGGCCGTTGAAGCCAAACTTGGTGGCCAGCACCAGCCGGTCGCGCAGGCCGCGGGCGGCCACGTAGCCGCCCAGCAGCTCCTCACTGCGCCCGCCGGCGTACACGTCAGCAGTGTCAATAAAATTGCCGCCGCCGTCAACGTAACCGTCAAAAATGGCCTGCGACACGTCGTCGGCCGAGCCCCAGCGCTGGGCGCCAAACGTCATGGTGCCCAGGGCGAGCGGGCTGACCACCAGGCCGGAGCGGCCCAGGGTGCGAAAATTGGTAAGGGACATGAAAGGCGGTTGGTAAGGGTGAAGCAGGGCCCCCAGCACAAATAGCCGGGGCCCCGCAAAAGTCTAGGCGCGACCCAGGGCGCCGGTTATTCAAATGGTGGTTTTTGCTACACAAAACGAAGCGGGGCCCCCGTTGTTCAGCTTGCCCAACGAGCAAGCTGAACAACGGGGGCCCCGGCGTGCGCCCGGTTGCCGCGCGGGCGGCTACTTGGCCACCATTTTTTCGGCCGCGGGCGGCTGGCTCAGCAGGTCCACGTCGGTGACGCGGGCGGGAAACCACACGGTCATCTCGCCCTTGCCGCGGTTGGCCCAGGCGTAGTACGGGATGGCCGTGAGCGTGCGCGGCGCGGTGCTGACGCTGTTGCCGGCCGCGTCGATGCGCACCACGGGCACGGTGGCCGTGAGGGCGGTGATGCCGTGGAGCAGCTCGGGCCGGGCCACGGGCGTGAACGTGGTGCCGGCGGGCACGAGGATGTTGCTGGTTTTGCCGTCGTTGTCGGCCCACTCGGCGCAGTACACCAGGGGCCCCCGTTGCAGGGCCACCTTGCCGCGGTCGTCGAGCACGTGGGCGTTGGCCTGCACGGTGCGGGTTTCCATGGGCAGGGCCACGGCCACCACGTCGTTTTTGCGCCAGGTGCGGGCCAGCACGGCGTAGCCGTTTTTTAACTCGTAGGCCACCGGCTGGCCGTTGACGGTGACGCGCACCGGGGCCCCCGCGGCGGGCGCGGCGAAGGTGTAGAGGTCGGAGGGCATGGCCGCGCCCCGGGCCCAGCCGGGGATGCGCACCAGCAGGTTGAACGTGGCCGGGGCCCCCGCGGGCCGCACCGTGAAGCGCAGGTCGCCGGCCCAGGGGTAGTTGTTTTGCTGCACCAGCTGCACCTTCTTCTTGTTGATTACCAAATCGGTGGTGCCGCTGATGAATAGGTTGGCGTAGAGGTCGGCCCCGCGCTGGGCGTACACGTAGCCGGGCAGCGCGGGCATGAGGCGCGCCAGGTTGGTGGGGCAGCACGAGCACTCGAACCAGCCCGCGCGCGCCGGCTCGGTTTGCGGAAAGCCGGCGCTGTTTTTGATCTGCATGGCGTTGGAGTAGAAAAACGACTGGCCGTCGAGCCCCACGCCCGAAATCAGCCCGTTGTAGAGCACCTTCTCCATCACGTCCACGTACTTGCTGTCGCCGTGGAGCTGGAACATGCGCTGGTTCCAGAACACGTCGGCCACCGAGGCGCAGGTTTCGTTGTAGGCCGTGGCGTTGGGCAGCTCGTAGTTGGCCCCGAACCGCTCGCCGCCGGGCACCGCGCCGGTGCCGCCGGTCACGTAGAACTTCTTGGCCACCATGTTGTTCCAAATGGTGTCGACGGCCGCCAGCAGCTGCTTGTCGCCGGTGAGGGCGGCCACGTCGGCCATGGCCGAGTACAGGTATTCGGCGCGCACGGCGTGGCCCTCGGCCTCGGTTTGGCCCACCACGGGCTGGTCGTCCTGCCAGTACGAGCCGTTTTTGAACGGGTCGTTGCTCTTGGGGTCGTAGCCTTGGTAGTGGCCGCGGGCGTCGAGGAAGAACTTGGCCGTGGCCAGGTACTTGGCTTCGCCCGTCACGCGGTAAAGCTTCACCAGGCCCATTTCCACGATTTCGTGGCCCGGGGCCACGCGGCGCTTGCCGGGCCCGAACACCGAGCACACCAGGTCGGCGTTTTTGAGGGCGATGTTGAGCAAGGATTTCTTGCCCGTGGCTTCGTAGTGGGCCACGGCGGCCTCGTACAAGTGGCCCGCGTTGTAGAGCTCGTGGCTCATTTCGCGCTCGTTCACCCAGCGCTCGGGGCCCGCCCAGGGGTGGGGGTGGGCGGGGTCGATGGTGCGGGCGGTGTAGAGGTAGCCGTCGGGCTCCTGGGCCGCGCCCACCTTGGCAATCAGCCCGTCGAGGTAGGCCGACAGCTTGGCGTCGGGGTACACGCTGAGCGAGTACGACGCGCCCTCGATGGTCTTGTAAATGTCGGTGTCGTCGAACGGGAACGTGGTGGCAAATTTGCCCTGGTGCGCCGCAGCCATCTCGAAGTTCTTCACCCGGTTGGTGCTTTCGCACCGCTGAAACGAGGCCGGAATGGTCACGTCGGTGTTCGTTTTCAGGCGCGGCAGCCAGAAGTTGTCCGTCAGCTTCACCTGCGTGAACGGCACGGCCTGGATGGGGTAGTCGAGGCGGTTTTGGGCCCCGGCCGATAAGGCGCCGCCGAGGCCCAGCGCTAGCAGGAAGGATTTAGAAAATCGCATGGTGGGAGAAGGCAAAAGCTTGGATGTTAAAACAACGGGGCCCTATTCCGCCGTCAGCTCCAGCACGTGGCTGGTGAGGGCCTTGGCTTCGGGGTCGCTCACGAGCACGCCCACTTTCAGCAGGTAGTCGCCGGAGTAGGTTTGGCCATCGGCGGGCAGCGCCGACTTTTGGCCGGGTACGAGGTTGATTTCGGTGAGGCGGTAGCGGCGGGCCGGGTCCAGGCCCTGGAGCTTCACGGGCAACACCGTTTCGTGGAAACGCGTGCGCAGGTTGTAGCCGAAAAGCACGGCCTTTTGCTGGTTTTCGCCCACGTACACCAGCGCCGCCTGGTTGCCGTCGTAGGGCGAGCGCAGCTTGTACAGGTCGCCCTGCCCGATGACGGGCCCCAGGCGCCGGTTGTTCTGCACGGCCTGCTGGCTGAATTGCAGCTCGGCGGGCGTCATCTTGGCCACCTCGATGTCGTAGCCGAGCTTGCCCATCATGGCCACGTCGGTGCGGAACTTCAGGGTCTGCTGCGGGTTCCAGTTGGTGACGTGGCTGGCCAACGCGTTGGACGGGAAGAAGTTGAGGAAGCCCCACTGAATGTACACCCGCTCCAGGGCGTCGGTGTCGTCGCTGGGCCAAAACTCGGTGAAGTACTTCAGCCCGCCGTAGTCGGCCCGGGCCCCGCCGCCCGAGCACAGCATCATGGGCACGTGCGGGTACTTCTGGCGCACGCGGCCGAGCACGCGGTACAGGCCCCGCACGTAGTCTACGTACAGGTGCGACTGGTCCTTGCCCAGGTGCTGCGAATACCCGTTGGTAATCATGCGGTTGCAGTCCCACTTGAGGTAGGCCGCGCCCTGGCTCAGCTGCGCGTCCACGACGCCGTACACGAAATCCTGCACCTGGGGGTTGGTCAGGTCCAGCACCAGCTGGTTGCGGTAGTAGTCCTCGGGGCGGTTGGGCAGCTTCAGCACCCAATCGGGGTGCTGGGCGTACAGCGCGCTCTTGGGGTTGACCATTTCGGGCTCAATCCAGATGCCGAACTTGATGCCGTCCTTGGCGGCCGTTTGCACCAGGTGGCCCACGCCGTGGGGCAGCTTGGCGGCGGTGGGCTGCCAGTCGCCGAGGCCCTGGCCGTCGTCCTTGCGCGGGTACTTGTTGCCAAACCAGCCGTCGTCGAGCAAGAACAAATCGACGCCCAGCTTGGCCGCGTCGCCCATCAGGGCGTCCAGCTTGGGCTCGTCGAAGTCAAAGAACGTGGCTTCCCAGTTGTTGAGCAGCGTGAGGCGCGGCTGGGTGCCGTCGAGCACGCCGCCCTGCTGGCGGGCCCAGCGGTGCAGGTTGCGCGCGGCCGGGCCCTTGCCCTGGGTGCTGTAGGTGAAGATGAATTCGGGCGTGGCGAACGGCTGCCCGGCCGGCAGCGTGTACTCGGAGGCGTAGGAGTTGATGCCGGCCGACACGCGCAGGGCCTGTTCGTTGTCGAGCTCAAAGGCCAGGCGGAAGTTGCCCGTCCAGGCCAGGGTGCCGGCCAGCACGTCGCCGGTGGTTTCGGTGGCCAGGCGGTCGAGCGAGAGGAAGAACGAGGGCGTCTGGTACATGCCGGCGCGGGTGCCGAGCTTGGTGTCGAGCACCTTCACGCCGCTGGTGAGCGGGCTTTCCTGCTGCTGGGCTTCCTCGGCCCAGTCGCCGTGCAGCTGCGTCAGCCAGTAGTGGGGGGCCTCGAAGTGCAGCATGGCCGAGGCGTAGTTGGCGAGCACCACGGGCTTTTTTTCGTGGTGCACAATTTCGGTCCAGGTCTTGATCACGTCTTCGCGCTGGTAGGCCACGAAGTGCAGCTGCACCTCCACGGGGTAGTTGGGGTCGCGCAGGCGCACGGTGGTCGTGGTGGCGCCGGCGCTGGTTTGGGCGGTTTCCACGCCCGCGAAGGCCAGGGCCAGGCCGGGGTTGCCGTCGGCGTGCACGATGCGCAGGGCGGGCTCAAACAGGTTGTCGGTGCCGGCGGGCGGGTAGGCCTCGTGGCGCTGGGGCAGCGGCTGGTACTCGGCGGCCGTGGCCAGCCGGGGCCCCAGGTAGGTTTGGTAGAGCTTCTGGCTTTGGCCCACGGCCAGCACCAGGGCCACGTGCGCGGTTTCGACCACGATGGGCGGGGGGGCGTGCTGGGCCCGGGCGGCAAGGGGCATGGCGATTAGCAACCAGTAAAAAATGCGGGGAATTCTCATTGCCAAGAAAGTAAACGAATGATTGGGCGGGCGCGGGCGGGTTTACTTGCCTGCCCTGGGCCGGGAAATCCGGTAGAAACCCGCCCCGTGCCGCCGAATGTAAGGCGCAAAACTGCCGGTGAGGGGCCCCAGGGCCCGGCCGCTCCACAGGTCCTGCACGGCGCTGCCGCGGGGCACGCCCAACTCGGCCAGGGCCACCGGCACTTGCACCGAATCGGCGGGCGCGGGCCGAAAGGGGCTCTTCGTGAAAACCAGGAATTGCACGGTGCCGCCGGTGTTCTGCACCGCCCCGGCCTGGTCGAGCCCCACCGTGGCCGTGAAGCGGGTGTAGCCGGCCGGCAGGTCGTAGGCGATGACGGAGTTGGCGTGGGTGCCGAGGCCGGCGGCGTAGGTTTGGCCGGCCACCGCCAGGGGCCCCCCGCTCACGCTTTTGCCCGCCGTGGCCTGGCCCCAGCCGGCGGTGGCCGACTGCCAGGGCAGCGTATGCAGGGCCAGGGTTTTGGCGCCGTTGCGCAGGGTGGGGTTCAGCCAGTCGGCGTGGTCCCAGGCAATGCCGTCGCCGCCGTCGCGCACGTTCAAATACAGCTTTTGGGCCCCGGTGATGTCCACGTCGAGCGCGGCCTGGGGCCCCTGGCGGTTGAGGAGCGGGCTGCTGGCCGCCGCCTCGGCGGCGGGGGCCAGCTCCTGGTCCTGGGCGTTGAAGAGGGCCAGGAACCGGTCGCCGGTTTTGGGGTCGTCGGCCACCCAGCCCACCAGGTCGCCGCGGCGGAACAACTGGCGGTTGTGGGCGCTGGCGCGGTGCACGGCCAGCACGCGCGGGTTGGTGAGGAGCGCCAGCGTGGCCGCGTTGGTGCTGGGCAAGTCACCGCCGAACATCAGCGGCGAACGGAAAATGCTCCACAGCGTCAGCAGCGTGCGCTGCTCGTCGGGCGTAAAGCGCGATTGGCGGTCGTCGCCGCGCTCGGCCCGGATGCCCAGGCGGCCCAGCGGCAGCATGTCGGCGTCGGGCCAGGCCCCGGGCATAAGGTAGGGGGCCCAGCGGGCGCACACCGCGAAGTGCTCCTTGAGCTGCTCCCAGCTGTCCCAAAAGTCGCCCACGGTGCGCCACAGGTTGGCGTGCTGCTGGGCGTGGCGGGCGTCGGCCAGGGGCGTTTCGCCGGGCGACATGCTCAGCACGATTTTGCGGCCCGTGCGGTCGATGGCCCGGCGGATGAGCTCAATTTCGCCCGCGTGGTAGGGCTCCGAGAGGTCGTCGATTTTCACGAAGTCCACGCCCCAGCCGGCGTACAGCTCAAACAGCGAGTTGTAGTAGTCCTGGGCCCCGGGCCGGGTGGGCACCACCGTGTACATGTCGTGCAGCCACGCCGCCTGGCCGTCCGGGCTGTAAACGTCGGCCGCCGTCAGCCGGGTGCCCTTAATGGGCAGCCGGCGCTGCACGGCCACCACCGGCACGCCGCGCATGAGGTGGATGCCGAACTTCAGGCCCCTGGCGTGCAGGTAGTCGGCCAGCGGCCGGAAGCCCTGGCCGCCCGCCGCCGACGGAAACCGGTTGGGCGCGGGCACAAAGCGGCCGTACGCGTCGATGTTCCAGTCCGGGTCTTTCTCGTTGTAGCCGTGGGCCGTGTCGTTGCCCACGTACCACCGGATGTCGACCACCACGTACTCCCAGCCGCTGCTTTTAAGGTACCGGGCCAGGTAGTCGGCGTTGGCTTTCACCTCGGCCTCGGTCACGGTGGGGCCGTAGCAGTCCCAGCTGTTCCAGCCCATGGGCGGGGTGAGGGCCCACTGGTGGAAGTCGGCCCGGGGCGCCGCTTTTTGGGCGTGGCCCGGGCAGGCCGCAACCCCGGCCAGCAGCCCCCCCAGCACAACTTTACACAGCCTGTTCATCGCGGTTTGTTTTGGGTCCGGTTATCACGCCGAGTTTATGGGGCCTGGGCACCGGCCGGGCCCGGCAGGTGCTCGCCCGAATTGACTAGCAAACAGCCATCGCCGGCCGGCCGGGGCAGCCGTCGGGGATGGGTTTGGGGCGCTTCCCTAACGGAGCACCACCAGCTTGCGGGTGGCCACCGCGCCCGCCGTGGCAATCTGCACGGCGTAGGTGCCGGTGCCCAGGCCAGCCGGGAGGTCGCAGGCGCCGCCGGCCGTCACTTCGCGCCGGTATACCACCCGGCCTGCCAGGTCGATTACGGTGACGGTGGCCACGGTGCCAACCGGCAATTGCACGGAGAAATTGCCCCCCGTTGCGGGGTTGGGAAATACTTGGATGGCAGGGTTCTGGCTGCTGCGGGTGGCCGTGACGGTGCCGATGGCGCTGATGGTCCAGTGCTGGCAGTTGCAGCCGTTGTAGTCCCACAGGCCGAGCGGCTGGCCATCGGCGAGGGCGGCGTTGGGCACTTCCACCACCCGGTTGCCGAAGATGGAGGACAGCACCAGCGTGCCGTCGGCGGCCCGTTCGACCCGGAAACTCTGGCAATTCTGCGGCGAAGCGGCTTGCAGCGCCAGCGCCGTGCCAGCGGTTTCGGCGCAGCCGGCCACGTCAACGGCCAGGTTGCTGCCCACGTTGGTGATTTTGTACACCCCGCTGCCCTGGGGCGCAAACTGCCACTGCTGGCAGGGCTGGCCGGTGGCGGCGCTTTGCACGAGGGCCTGGCCCGCGGCGGCGGTGCAGCCCGCGGCCGCCCACAACTTGCCGCTGTTCTGGTTGGCCACGGTGTAGGTGCCGGCCGCCAGCCAGTCCTGCGTCGCGGCGGGCCAGCCGGTGGCGGCGTCCCAGCCCAGGCTGCCGATGCCCAGGGTGGGGGCCCCGTTGGCCCGGGCGTTGTAGTAGTGGTAGGTGAGGTAGTTGACGCCGTTTTCGATGAACAGGCCCACTTGGCCGGGGCCCACGTAGTTGCTTTGGCCAACCAGGAAATCGGAGCCGCCGCCTTGCAGCAGGTCCACCCCGTTTTTGTCGAGGTAGGGGCCGCCGGGGGCCAGCGAGCGGCCCATCTGCACGTAGTAGGTGCTCGTGACGCCCGCGCAGCAAATGCCCTTGTTGTAAAACAGGTAGTAGTAGCCGCCGTGCTGCATCACGTAGGAAGCCTCGTTTTCGCAGTACGGGCTGGCGCCCGCGATGTTCTTGATGTTGGCATCCAGGCGCTTGCCGGTGGCGGGGTCGAGCTGAACCAGCCAGTTGCCGCTCAGGTGCGAGCCGAAGGCCATCCACGCCTTGCCCTGGGCATCGGTGAACACGGCCGGGTCGATGCAGCCGTAGGGCGTTGCGTTGTCGGAGTAGACTACCATGCCCTGGTCGGTCCAGGTGGTGAGGTCGGTGCTGGTGGCCACGCCGATGGCGCAGGGCCGCTGCCCCAGCGAGCAGGAATAATACAGGTAGTACTTCCCGTTCATGAACACGCACTCCGGGGCCCAAAAATTGCCCTTGAAGCCGGCCACGTACGTGTTGATCCACCCCGGCCAAGTGCCGGCGGCAAACACCGTCGCGGCCGGCGTCCAATTTACCAGGTCGGTCGAGGTCAGGTGGTAAACCTGGTCGCCGGTGGCCCACACGTGGTACACCCCGTTCCGCTTCACGATGGTGGAAGGGTCGTGCGCGCCGGGAAGTCCTTGCAAAGCAAAGGCTTGGGGCCCCGAAAAAATGGCGAGCGCCAGCAGCAGCCGGCCTGCCCAGGCGCGCAGCGGCCGGACCAGCGAATGGATAAGCGTGTTCATAAGATGGATCGGATTAGCCAATTCCAAGTGAAAAAGCGTCTTATGCAGCCCGCAGCGAGCATAACGTTTACTACTTCGTTGCAGCAATCATTCTGCTGGCCTGCGGTGCCAACCCAAGCGCTGCATACGCAGCCAGGCAGACAAAATTTTGGATCAAATACTTGGCCCACAGCAGCTTATTTATTGCCCTACTTCTTCTTGCCCCAGATGGCCGTGCCGGTGTTGTCGAGGCCGGTGAGGATGATGGTGGCTTTCTTGTTTTCCCAGTCGCGGCCCTTTTGCACGTACACCGGGGCGCTGGTGCCGTTGCTGAAGTTCAGCGTGAGCCAGGGCGCGGCGTAGGTCCAGGTGTTGGCGGCGCTGCCGTTGAAGGTGCCGTCGGCGGCGAGCGTCAGCGCGGTGCTGTACTGGAAGTTGGGCGTGATTTGCTCGTTGCCGTAGCCCGGAATCACGACGTAGTTGAGCGTGATTTGCTCCCAGGTGCCCGCCAGGTCGGCCTGGGCCACGGCGCTGTTGTCTTCGCCGGCGTAGCGCTCGGGCGACACCACCGGCCAGCCCGAGGGCGTCCAGAAAATCTTGCGCACGTGCAGGTCCATGTAGTACGAGTCGATGCCCGGCCGGCCCTGGTGGGCCATGAAGTACTGGCCGTTGCCGTCGTTGAACACGCCGCAGTGGCCCGTGCCCTGCCAGCCGCTGTGGCCCTCAAACTGGTAGGGCGCCAAAATCATCGGCCCGTGGTCTTCGGCCAAGTTGATGTCGTGGCCCTTGAAATCCAGGAACGGGCCGGCGGGCGAGTCGGCGCGGCCCACGCGCACGTTGTACTTGGTCTGGAGCCAGTCGTAGGAAATGAACAGGTAGTACTTGCCCTGTTCCTTGTTGTAGATGATTTCGGGCCCCTCGATGTTGCCGTTGATCTGGGTGCCCGTAAAGCCGCGCTGGGCAATGCGGGGGCCCCGGTCGCCGGGCGTGGCGTTCAGGCCGGTGGCGGCGTCGAGCTTCACCATGTGAATGCCGTCGAAGGCCGACCCGTAGTACATGCGGTGCTGGCCCTGCTGGTCGACGATGACCGTGGGGTCGATGCCGTTGGTGATGTCGGCCGACGAATTGTCCGTGGTCACCACCAAGCCCTGCTCCGTCCAGGGCCCCGTGGGCGCGCTGGCCGTCGCCAATCCGATGACGCTCAGCTTGAACACGTTGGAAGCCAGTGAGTAATACAGGCGGTATTCGCTGCCCACCTTCAGCACGTAGGGGGCCCACAGCAGCCGGTTGGGGGTGCCGCCGCGCTGCGTGATGTAGGCCCGACCCATGGCGGGGGCCGCGGCGTCCGTGAATACCCAGCCCACAAACTGCCAGTCCACCAGGTCTTTCGAGCGGCGCACCTGCAAGCCCGGCGTCAATACGGCGTCCGAAATGCCGTAGCCCACGTCGGTGCTGTACATGTAGTAGTACCCGTCGTCGGCCTTGATGACCGACGGGTCGTGCACGTTGTAGGGCCCCCACTGCGCCGACGAACTTAGCGCCGCCACGTTGGCGTAGGTGTCGGTGATGCTGTTGATGTCGAACGCGGTTGGCGTGGCGGTGGGCACCGTGGGCGTGGGCACGGTGGTAACCGGGGCAGCGGCGGTTTCCTCCTTTTTGCAAGAAGACACGCCGAGCAGCAACCCAACCAGCAGGCCGCTCCAGCGCAACGGAGCAGAAACGAACTTCTTCATGGGATTTTCGGGGGAGGAAAGGAGGAGGCTGTTTGAATTATAGCACAGTGCATTAGAACGTCATGCTGAGCCTGTCGAAGCATCTCTACTACTCTATTAATCAATGATTACTGCTGCGGGAGAGATGCTTCGACAGGCTCAGCATGACGTTCTGACTAACTTCTTGAAGAACTTTAACACCGGTCGCCCGACCAGCGACCAAGCCGCTCAGCCGTTACTTTTTGCCCGCCACCCGCAGCACCGTGAAGGAGTTGGGGGCCAGGGTGTAGCTCAGCGTGGTGCCGCTCACGGGGAAGGTCGATTCCTGCGGGGCAAGCTTTTTGGGGTCTTTGAGGCTGTTCTGGGTTTGCAGGTCGGCGCTGGCCATGGTTTGGGCGCGGCCGGTTTTGCCCAGGCCCTTGGCGCCGGCCAGGTTGATTTTCACCGCGCGCGGGCTGGTGGAGTAGTTCACCAGCTTCACCACCACGTCGCCGGCCGCGGCGTCGGCCACGGCGCTGGCGAAGAGGTTGTCGGTGCCGTTTTTGGCGCCGCCGGGCATGGTCACGGGCAGCACCTGGGTGCCCTTGTTGAGGGCGTACATTTTCTGCACGTAGTAGCTCGGCGAGCCGTACGCGTTCAGGTTGTCGAACCAAATCATGTCGGGCGTCCACTGCCAGGCGTCCACGTTGGCAAAGAGCGGGGCGTAGGAGGCCATGCCCACCACGTCGGCGTTGCGCTCCAGGCCGGTCATGAACGCGGCCTCGGAAAGGGCGCAGTCCCAGGTATTCTTGTTGTCGGGGCTGCCGATGGCGATGCTCTGGGCGGCGTACTCGCCGGCGAAGATCTTGGGGCCCTTGCGCGGGTACTTGTCGTAGCGCCCCACGTTCTGGCGGAACCAGTCGGGCAGGGCGTAGTAGTGCTCGTCCACGTACTCGGCGTTCAGCTCGCCCAGGCGCTTGCTGGCCTTGTCGAACAGCTCGCCCTCTGGGCTGGGGCCCGCGCTGCTCACGATTTCAATGTTGGGGTACTTGGCCTTCAGGGCCTTGGCAAACGGCTCGTAGCGCTCCAGGTACTGGGGCCCCCACTGCTCGTTGCCGATGCCGAGCATCTTCAGGTTGAAGGGCGCGGGGTGGCCCATGGCCGCGCGCTTGGCGCCCCAGGGGCTGCTGGCCGGGCCGTTGGCGAACTCCACCAGGTCGAGCGCGTCCTGGATGAACACGTCCAGCGACGGGTCGGCGCTGGCGGCCGGGGCCCCCGCGTTGGGGCCCCCCTTGGCGCTGGCGGTGCCCATCGGGGCCAGCTCGCCCGAGTTGAACTGGCAAGCCATGCCCACGTTCAGGATCGGCAGCGGCGCGGCGCCGATGTCCTCGGCCAGTTGGAAGTACTCGTAAAAACCCAGGCCGAACGACTGGTAGTAGTCGGGCGTCGAGCGGTGCTTGAACTCCATGTTCCAGCGGTTGACCAGGGGCGTGCGCGCGGCCACGTCGCCGATGGTTTCCTTCCACTGGTAGCGCTCCGAAAGGGTGCGCCCCTCCACGATGCAGCCGCCGGGGAAGCGCAGGAAGCCGGGCTTCATGTCCTTGAGCAGCTGCACCAAGTCGGTGCGCAGGCCGTTGGGCCGGCCCTGCCAGGTGTCCTTCGGAAACAGCGACACCACGTCCAAATCCACCGTGCCGGCGCCGTTCATCACCAGCTTCAGGTAGGCCTTGTTGAGGGTGCCGGTGGCCTTCAGCACCACCGAGTACTTCTGCCACTGGTCGGTGAAGCCCGTGACGGGCGCCGTGGCCAAGGCTTGGCCTTTCTCGCCCATAATTACCGCCGTGAGGCCCCCGATGCTGCCGGGGCCCCGCCGGGCGTAGAAGGAGAGCGTGTACTCGCCGCCCGCCTTCACGCCCATGCCGCGGAAGCCTTCGTTCTCAAGGCCGGCCTCGCCGGGGGCCCCGGCGCGGGTGGTCAGGCGCACGTAGTGCTTATTGGTGGCGCTCACGCCTTGCTCGTTGCGCACGGCGTAGGCGTCGAGGTTGGCGGCGCCCTGCAGGGCCTTCCAGCCGATGAGCGGGGCGTCGGTTTCGAACGACTTGTTCTTCACCAGCTCGGGGTAGAGGCCCCCGTCGGCGGCGAAGTTGATGTCTTCGAAAAACAGGCCGTACATGTTCTTGTTGACGGCCGCGCCGGGCTTGTTCACCTGCACGGTGAGGGCCACGGGGGCCGCGGTTTGGGCGCGGGCCGCCGATGGGCCGAAGAGGGCAAGGCCAGCCGCTAGGATCGGGAAACGGGGAGTGGAAAGCATAAAGCCGGGAGATGAACGGGTGGGACAAGCAGGAAGGCGGCAGGCCGCGCCCCCTACCAGAATTTGGTGTAGAGCGCCGTGATGAGCAGCAGCGTGACGACGATGAGCGTGAGCGTCTGCCGGCTCACGCGGAACAGGCCGGGCTGTAGCGTGATGGCCTTGGCGCTGACGACCGGGCCGGCCAGGCTGATGCCCACCATGAGCGCCATGGTGAAGGCAAACGAGAGCCCCATGCAAATGAGGAACGGGATTTCGTAGGCCCCGTGGCCGTTCGGGAACGCCGTGTAGAGGACGGTTTCGGGGCCCAGCACGGTGGGCGCGTAGTTGTTGAAAAACACCGACATGGCGAAGCCCGCCAGCACGCCCACGATGGCGGCCGTGGCCGTGGTGCGCTTCCAGAACAGGCCCAGCAGGAAGATGGCCAGGATGCCGGGCGAGATGAAGCCCGTGTACTTCTGGATGAACTGGAACCCGCCCTCGCCGCCGATGCCCAGCAAGTCTTTCCACGTGAGGCCGATGCTGATGACGATGGCCGCCAGGATGGTGAGGCGGCCCACCCACACCTGCCGCTGTTCGGTGGCTTCCGGGGCGAGGTAGCGCTTGTAGATGTCGAGGGTGAAGATGGTCGAAATCGAGTTCACTTTGCCCGCCAGCGAGGCCACGATGGCCGCCGTGAGGGCCGCCATGCTCAGGCCCTTCAGGCCGTTGGGCAGGAAGGTGAGGATGGCCGAGTAGGCGTTGTCGGAATTGAAGGCGCCGGTGGACGACATCTCGGCTTGCAGGCTGCCGTTTTTGTAGAGCACGTAGGCCGCGATGCCGGGCAGCATCACAATCACGGGCATCATCAGCTTGAGGATGCCGGCGAACAGGATGCCGGTGCGGGCCGTGTGCAGGTCGGCCCCCAGGGCCCGCTGCGTGATGTACTGGTTGCAGCCCCAGTAGTTGAGGTTCACGATCCACTGCCCGGCCAGGTACATGGCGATGCCGGGCAGCGACAGGTACTTGTCGATGTCGGGCTGCGGGGTGGCCGCCGTGGGCTTCGGGAAAATCATGTGGAAGTGGTCGTTGGCGTGGCTTATCAGGGCGTTGAAGCCGGAGAGGGCCCCGCCGCCGAGGCCGAACTTGGTGCTCACCAGGGTGAGGGAAATGTAGGTCGTGACCAAGCCGCCAATCACCAGCACCACCACCTGCACCACGTCGGTGTAGCCCACCACCTTCATGCCGCCGATGGAGATGAGCAGCGCAAACAGCGCCAGCAGGATGATGATGACGTGGAAGCTGTCGCCGCCCACCAAGTTGCTCAGCGCCAGGGCCCCCAGGTACAGAATTGAGGTCAGGTTGACCAGCACGTAGAGGAAGAGCCAGAAGATGCTCATGATCAGGCTCAGCGTCGAGTTGTAGCGCTGCTCCAGAAACTGCGGCATCGTGAAAATCTTCTCCTTCAGGAACACCGGCATGAAGAACACGGCCACGATGATGAGCACGATGGCCGCCACCCACTCGTAGGCCGCCACCGCCACGCCCACCTTGAAGCCCGAGCCCGACATGCCGATGAACTGCTCGGCCGAGATGTTGGAGGCAATCATGCTCGCCCCGATGGCCCACCACGTCAGCGAGCCTTCGGCCAGGAAATAGTCTTTGGTGCTCTGCTCGGTCTTCTTCTTGCTCCGGTAGATGTAGTAGCCGTAAGCCGACACGCCGACCAGGTAAACCAGGAAAACCAGGATATCGAGCGTGGTGAGGTGGTTGCGCATGTAGGGGTGGGGAGGTGGAATTTTTGAAGGATTAGGGCTAAGATTAACAAAGGCCGTCAGGCTGAGCGCAGCGGAGCGGAGTCGAAGCGTCTCTCCCACCGACTACTCCAATCGATTAGTTTACTGCCGCAGTAGAGATGCTTCGACTCCGCTGCGCTCAGCCTGACGGCTTTTCAGAAACGGCCTTCTGAAAAGTCTTGCCTTTAGCCGCGGAAGGCGACTTCGTTGTAGCGCAGCTCGTTTTTGAAGGTGCGCAGCTTGGTGTCGGCGTCGATGAGGACGAACTCGATGCCGGCCATCTCGGCGAAGTCTTCCAGGTACTCGGCGGTCAGGTTTTGGCTGAAGCCGGTGTGGTGGGCCCCGCCGGCCAGGATCCAGGCGGCGGCGCCGGTGCTCAGGTCGGGCTTCACCTGCCAGAGCACGCGGGCCACGGGCAGGTTGGGCAGCTCGTGCTCGGGGGCCACGGCCGTCACCTCGTTCACAATCAGGCGGAAGCGGTTGCCCAGGTCCACGAGGGTGGCGTTCAGGCCCTCGCCGGCGGGGCAGTTGAACACCAAGCGCACGGGGTCTTCCTTGCCGCCGATGCCGAGCGGGTGCACTTCGGCGCGCACCTGGCCCCCGGCGATGCTGGGGCAGATTTCGAGCATGTGCGAACCCAACACTTGGTTGTTGCCGGGCGCAAAGTGGTAGGTGTAGTCCTCCATGAACGAGTTGCCGCCGGGCAGTCCGGCGCCCATCACCTTCATGGCGCGCACCAGGGCCGAGGTTTTCCAGTCGCCCTCGCCGCCGAAGCCGTAGCCGTCGGCCATCAGGCGCTGCGTGGCGATGCCGGGCAGCTGCTTCAGGCCGTGCAGGTCCTCGAACGTGTCGGTGAAGCCCTTGGCGTTGCGCGCTTCCAGGAACTGGCGCATGCCGGCCTCGATGCGGGCGGCGTCGCGCAGGCTTTCGCGCTGGGGGGCCCCGGCCTTCAGGCCGTCGGCCAGCTCGTACTCTTGCTCGTAGGTGGCCACCAGCGCGTCAATTTGGGCGTCGGTCACGGCATCCACCACCGCCACCAGGTCGCCGATGCCGTAGGTGTTCACTTCGTAGCCGAACTTGATTTCGGCTTCCACCTTGTCGCCTTCCGTCACGGCCACGTAGCGCATGTTGTCGCCGAAGCGCACGAAGTGGGCCCCCTGCCAATCGGCCCAGGCGCAGGCCACGCGGCTCCAGATGCTCAGGCGCTCGTGCACGTCGGCGCTCTGCCAGTGGCCCACAATCACCTTGCGGTTCAGGCGCATGCGCGTGCCGATGAAGCCAAACTCCCGGTCGCCGTGCGCCGATTGGTTGGTGTTCATGAAGTCCATGTCGATGTCGGCCCACGGAATGTCGCGGTTGAACTGTGTGTGCAAATGCGCCAGCGGCTTCTGCAGAATCTTCAAGCCGTTAATCCACATCTTGGCCGGCGAGAAGGTGTGCATCCAGGCAATGAGGCCCACGCAATTCGCCGTGGTGTTGGCCTCCTGCATCAGCTTGTAGATTTCGGCGGGGCCCGTCAGCACGGGCTTGTACACGATTTTGATGGGCAATTTGGTGCCGAACTCCGCGGCAATCTGCTGCGAGTGCTGGGCCACCTGCTCCAGGGTTTCGGGGCCGTAAAGGTGCTGGCTGCCGGTGATGAACCAGGCTTCGTAGTGCGAAATGTCAATCATGGTATTCTCAGAAGTAATTAGAAAGTCCCTCCAATCAGGTCGTCATGCTGAGCGCAGCCGAAGCATCTCTATTGCTCAACTAATTATGAT
>JBPBPC010000049.1:0-140871 GCA_050954665.1 Janthinobacterium lividum | reverse complement strand
GGCTTCGTGGCCTCGCAGCTGCGCGGCTCGGCCAGCGCCGTGCTCACCGACCAGCTCCAAAGCCTCACCGGCAAGTACCTCTCCGGCCTGGGCCTCGACTTGGGCGTGACCAACCAGGCCACCTACGGCACCGACGGCAGCCAGGGCAGCCGCACCGACCTGAACGTGGCCGTGCGCCGCCAGTTGCTCAACAACCGCCTCACCGTGCGCGTGGGCACCGACATAGCCCTCTCGGGCGGCAACGGCACCCAAAGCACCACCGGCGCCACTAGTGCCAGCAACTTGGTGGGCGACGTGAGCCTGGAGTACACGCTGCTGCGCGACGGCCGCCTGCGCCTGCGCGCTTACCGCCAGAACGGCTACGAGGACATCGACGGCCCCATTGTGCGCACCGGGGCGGCCCTGGTGTTCCAGCGCGACTACAGCAACCTGGCCGACCTCTTTGCCAAGGTGAGCGCCCCCGTGAAGCAGCAACGCAAGGAAAGCCGCCAGCAGGAGAAAACTGACCGCAAAGCCGAGCGCGACTCGGTGAAAACCACGGCCCCCCGGGCCGATAGCAGCCGCGTGAAATGACCCAGCCCCCCACCCACCGCCCGGGGGCCCCCGCGGCCCCGGCCCGCCGCCTCCGGGCGCGCTGGCCCGCGCACTTTTTTAACCCCACCGTGTTGCTGTCAACCTACTTACTCTCCCGGCGCCACTTTCGCCACCTGCTCGCGGGCGGCGCGGCCCTGTGGCTGTCGGCCTGCTCGGGGCTGAAATACATTCCGGCCAACGAAAAGCTCTACACCGGCACGGCGGTGAAAATTGAGGCCCCGGAAAAGCTCAAAAACGAATCGGCGCTGGTAACGGAGCTGGAAGCCGTGGTGCGGCCCAAGCCCAACTTCTCCTTCCTGGGCATGCGGCCGAAGCTGTTTTTCTGGCACTTGGGCGAGGGCAAAACCAAGGGCCTGGGCCACTTCTTCGCCGACAAGCTGGGCGAGGCGCCGGTGCTGCTCTCGCAGGTGAAGATTCCGGCCACCGAAAACCTGATGCTCAACCGCCTTTACAACCACGGCTTTTTCGAAGCCAAGGTGGCCCACGAGGTCAAAGAAAAAGCCAACACCGCCCAGGTAAACTACACGGCCAGCGTTACCCAGGCCTATACCATCCGCCGCATCACGTTCCCGCCGGGCGACACGCTGCTCAACGCCGCCATCCGCCGGACGGCGCCCAACTCGCTGCTGAAAGTGGGGGCCCCCTACGACCTGGCCGTGCTCACCAACGAGCGGCTGCGCATCGATGAGGCCCTGAAGAACGAGGGCTATTACTACTTTTCGGCCGATGCGCTGCTGTTTGAAGTCGACAGCACCTACCACAAGGAATTAAACGTGTACGTGACGGTGAAGGGCAGCACCCCAACCCGCTCGCGCCAGCCCTACCAGCTGCGCAACGTGACGCTGAACACGAACTACGTGCTGACCGACACCACGTACCGCCCGCCCATCATCGCCGACGGGTTCCGGTACTTCCCCGACGAGGAGATGTTCCGGGCCCGGGCCGTCACGCGGGCCACGTTCTTGTTTCCCGACAGCCTGTACCGCCGCAAGCGGCGCGACCAAACCCTGAGCCGCCTCATGAGCCTGGGCACGTTCAAGTTCGTCGAAATCCGGTTCCGGCCCGTGGCCGCCGGCGATTCGGCGGGCCCCACGGCCCGCTACCGCGCCAACGCCCCGGCCAGCCTCCGGCCCGACTCGACGAACATCGGCACCACCCAGCAGTTTCCGGCCATGAGCGGGCCCCTGGGCCTGGGCCGCCTCGACGCCGACGTGCTGATGACCCAGCTCAAGAAGAAAAGCCTGCGCGCCGAGCTGGGTTTGGTCAGCAAGAGCAACGGCTTCGTGGGCCCCGGCTTGAAGGTGACGTTCCGCAACCGCTCGGCCTTCCGCGGCGCTGAGCAGCTGATCGTCAACGCCGTGGCCTCGACCGAAACGCAGAGCAACGCCGGCGGTGAGGGGGCCCTGGGCCTCACCAGCTACGAGCTGGGCGTGGACGCGCAATTGCTCGTGCCGCGCCTCATCGTGCCCAACCTGCCGTTCCTCAACCCGCGCTTGGTGAACTCCGACTTCCAGCCCCGCACCACTTTCGGGGCGGGCATCAAGATGGTGACGCGGGCCGGGTTTTTCAGCGAGCAGCTTTTCAACTTCAACTACGGGTACAGCTTCAAAACCAAGATTACCAACGAGCAGGTCATCACGCCCATCGACGTGTCGTACGTGCGGCTGGCAGACACTACCCGGGCGTTTAGTAACCTGTTGAAATCGCGTCCATTTCTGGCCAATTCGTTCCGCGAGCAGTTCATTTTGGCCAGCAGCTACCGCTACACCTACAACCAGCAGGTGCTGGAGCAGCGCCGCCAGCAAATTTATTTCCAGGGCGGCATCGAAACCAGTGGCAACCTGGCCGCGCTGATTTCCAGCAAAGTGGGGACGAAGAACGACGAGGGCCAGTACACCATCGGCAACCAGGTGTTCAGCCAATACGCCAAACTCGACCTGGAAATTCGCGAGTACTTCCGCCTCTCGGCCGACCCTGCCAAGGGCAACCGCATTGTGGGCCGCCTGCTGGCCGGTTTGGGCCGCCCCTACGGCAACTCCGACGTGCTGCCCTACATCAAGCAGTACGGCATTGGGGGCCCCAACTCCATTCGGGCGTACGCCGCCCGGGGCCTGGGCCCTGGTACGTACAAGCCCACCGCCGCCGACGTCAACAACAGCTTTTACGACCAAGTAGGTGACATCCGCCTGGAGGGCAACCTCGAGTACCGCCAAGATCTGTTTCCCTACGTGAAGGGGGCCCTGTTCGTGGACGCGGGCAACATCTGGCTCGTCAACGACGACCCTTCCCGTCCCGGCGGCCAGTTCAAGGCCAACACTTTCCTCAACCAGCTGGCCGTGGGCGCCGGCGCTGGCCTGCGCATCGACGTGCAGTTCTTCGTCATCCGCCTCGACTACGCGTTTCCCCTGCGCGCCGGCTATGGCACCCCCACCGACACCGACGGCAACACGGACCGCGCCGGCCGCCTGAACCTGGCCATCGGCTACCCATTCTAGGGCCCCCGGGCGATGCGGTTGGTCGGCTCGCTGCACCTAATGGCCACTGCAGAGACCTCATAAAAAAGCCCTGCTACGCTACGTAGCAGGGCTTTTTATATTTATTTAGGAAACCAGCCAGGGCCTTAGGCGGGCACGGCTTCGGCGCGCGGCTTTTGCGCCTGCGAGGCGGCGCCCACTTTGGTGGGGGCCACCGTCACCACCACGTATTTCGAGGTGGGCGTGTTGCTCGTTTTGGCCACGCTGGCGATGGGCACCAACGGGTTGGCCTCGGGGAAATAGGCCGACACGTTGCCGCGCGGAATCTCGTAGGGCACCACGATGAACTTCTCCACCGTGCGCTCCTCGCCCTCGTAGTGGCTCGTGATGTCGATGAGGTCCTTGGCCTTGAGGCCGCGCTCGGCAACGTCCTGCTTGTTCATGAACAGCACGCGCCGCTCGTTGTGGATGCCGCGGTAGCGGTCGTTGTACTCGTAGATGGTCGTGTTGAACTGGTCGTGGCTGCGCACGGTCATCAGCACGAGCTGGCCCGGCTCCAGGGTGTATTTCTCCAGCTCGGTGGTGGTGAAGTTGGCCAGGCCGTTGGGGGTCGTGAACTTGCGCTCGCGGGGCCCATTGGGCAGGTAGAAGCCGCCGGGCTTGCGCAGGTTCTCGTTGAACTTCTCAAAGCCCGGGATCACGCGCGAAATGTGGTCGCGGATCACGTCGTAGTTCTCCGTCATGGCCACCCAGTCGGCCACGTTGGTGCGGTCGGGGCCCAGCGTGGCAATGGCCACGCCGGCCAGGATGGCCACTTCGCTCAGCATCTGTCCGAGCAGCGGCACCAGGGCCCCTTTGTTCTGGCTTACCACGCCCATCGAGTTTTCGCACGAGGTCATCTGGTGGCCCGCCTTCTGCATGTCAATGTCGAGGTGCGTGAAGCAGGGCAGCAGCAGGCTGGTTTTGCCCGTTACCAAGTGGCCACGGTTGAGCTTGGTGCCCACAAACACGGTCAGGTTCTGGTTGCGCATGCCTTCGGCAATCAGCTCGGTGTCGGGGCCCGCGGCCAGCAGGTTGCCGCCTAGGCTGAAGTACACCTTGGTTTCGCCGTGGTACATCGACTTGATGGTTTCCACCACGTCGCGGCCGTGCTCGTAAGGCGGCGTGAAGTTAAATTCCTTGGCTAGCGCGTCCTGGAACGTCTTGGTGGGCTGCTCCCACACGCCCATCGTGCGGTCGCCCTGCACGTTGGAGTGGCCGCGTACCGGGCAAGTGCCCGCACCGGGCTTGCCAATGGCGCCCTTCATCAGGTGCAAGTTCACAATCTCCTGGATTGTCTGCACGCCCTGGCGCTGCTGCGTCACGCCCATGGCCCAGCAGGTGATAATCTTCTGCTTGGTGGCCAGCATGTTGGCCGCCTCCAGCAAATCGGCGCGGCCGATGCCGCTGATTTGCTCGATGTCCTCCCAGCTGGTGTGGCGGATGTTTTGCTCAAACGAATCGAAGCCGGTGGTGAACTCCTTGATAAAGGCGTGGTCAACCACTTTGCCGGGGTTGCGGTCCTCGGCTTCGAACAGGTGCTTCATGATGCCGCGCAGCAGGGCCATGTCGCCGTCCACCCGCACTTGCAGGAACAGGTCGGTGATGGTGGTGCCGTCGCCCAGGAGCACGCCCAGCGCCTTCAGCGGGTTCATGAAGTCCTGCGGGTTCTTGAAGTGGTTCAAGCCAGCTTCAATCAACGGATTGATGCTGATGACCTTAGCACCGTTCTTCTTGGCCTTTTGCAGGGCCGAGAGCATACGCGGGTGGTTGGTGCCCGGATTCTGGCCGATGATGAGGATGACCTCCGCATCGTACAAGTCGTTGAGCGTAACGGAGCCCTTGCCCAGGCCCAGCGTGGGGCTCAAAGCAGCGCCGCTGCTCTCGTGGCACATGTTGGAGCAATCGGGCAAGTTGTTGGTGCCGTATTGCTTGGCAAACAATTGAAACAAAAATGCCGGCTCGTTCGGCACCTTGCCCGAGGTGTAGAACGCCGCTTCGTCGGGCGAGGCCAACGCGTTCAGCTCCTTGCCGATAAGGTCGAACGCTTCGGGCCACTCGATGGGCTCGTAGTGCGTACCGCCGGGGCGCTTCACCATGGGGTGCGTGAGGCGGCCGGAATTATTCTGGTCGCGGTCGGTCATACGCGAAAGGTCGGCCAAGCTGTGTTTGGCGAAGAACTCGGGGCCCGCGGATTTATCATCGGCGTCGGAAGCCGTGGCCTTAGCGCCGTTCTCGCAAAACTCCGCAAACGAGCGGTGGTCGTCGGGGTCGGGCCAGGCGCAGCTCGAGCAATCGAAGCCGTCTTTCTGGTTCATTTTCAGCAAGCCGCGGGTGCCGCGGTTCACGCCGCCCTCGGTCCAGCTGAACTCCATCGACTTCAGCACGGCCGTGACGCCGGCGGCAATTTTCATGCGCGGCTCCAGCTTCAGGCCGGTCAGTTCCTCGGGGGGCTGTGCCAGCACGGGGTATTGGTGCTTGGCGCCCGTGTTGTCGGGGGCCGGGATGTGGCGTTGGTCGCGTTCCATCTGCGGGTCGGGGCGGTAGTGGTCGGGCGCGGGCGCTTCGCCCTGTTCCGAGCGTTCGCCGCTTTTGGGTGCGTTGTCTTCGGCGCCCTGCTGCTCAGCTTTGCCGGCTTTGGCAGGGTCGTGGGCGGGAGATTCTTCCATGGGGTGGGACAGGCTAAAAGCGTACGAATTATATATTTACGAACCGCCGTGGTTAGTGGTGGCAGTCCAAATCTTTCTCGACCAAGATACGCAGCTGGCGAGCGTCGGCCAACGCCACGCGCTCTGAGAAGCCGTTCTGGTCGGTGCCGGTCCAGGCGTCGGCCAAGGCCTCGGGCACCAGCACCGTGAGGGCCCCCGGGGCGTAGCGCACCTGCACAGCGTCAGTTGGGGCCGTGCGCTCCAGCGCGTAAGTCAGCTGCTGGTCGGCAGTGGCTCCGAAATGAACCGCCGCCACCACCCGGCCCGTGGTTGCAAATTCCTGCACTTCGGCGTCAGACAAGCGCAAGCGGAGGGTGTTGTCTTCAATGCGGAGCTTCATATAAAATAGGGGCCGGGGAAAGCAGCGAGTTGGTGGTACGGCGTTGGCCACGGAACGACCGGCAAACCGGCGCAAAAACGTATCAAGGCCCCGGCTACTCGCCCGTGGGCCCCACCCGCCACGGGTGCGAGTACATGTTGAACCGTTCGTTGCGCACAAAGCCCAGCACCGTCATGCCGAACCGCTCAGCGGCCTGCACCGCTAGGCTGCTGGGGGCCCCCACGGCGGCCAGGATGCCAAGGCCAGCAGCAGCGGCCTTTTGCACCAATTCAAAGCTAGCGCGGCCGCTCACCAGCAGCACGTGCTGGTGCAGCGGCAGCCAGTCTTGCAGCAGCGCGGCGCCGATGAGTTTGTCAAGGGCGTTGTGGCGGCCCACGTCCTCGCGCAGCAGCAGCAGCTCGCCGGCCGGCGAAAACAGGGCTGCCGCGTGCTGCCCACCGGTTTGCTCAAAGCCTGCTTGAGCGGCGCGCAGGCGCGCAGGTAACTGGTGCACGGTGGCGTAGGCCACGTGGGGCCCCTGGGCGGGCAGCGCTGGGCACGACGCGGTCTGGATGGCGTCAATGCTGGTTTTGCCGCACACGCCGCAGCTCGAACTGGTGTAAAAATGCCGCTCCAAGCCCTGAAAATCGACGGCAACGTGGACGGCCAGTTCGGCACGCACCACGTTGCCGGCTTCCTCGGGCTTCCGCACGTCGGGGCAGGGGCGCACGCCCAGCAGGTCGGCTTTGCCGTGGATGATGCCCTCCGTCAGCAAAAAACCGGCGGCCAGTTCCTCGTCTTGCCCCGGCGTGCGCATCGTTACGGACAGGGTGCGGTGCGCCCGCCCACCGCCTTCCACGGCGTAGCCCAGGCGAATTTCCAAAGGCTCCTCGGCGGCCAGCTGGTCGGAGGCCGGTTCGGCGGGGCCCTCGCCACGCACTTTTTGCACGGTGGCAAGTTCGTAGCTGGCGGCGGGCAACAGGATAGCGGGGTCCATGCGGGAAGGCGTGTGGGCATGAAACCGCCGAGGCGGGCCGGTGTTTTGGGCCCCGGCGCGTTCCGCTACTACCGGCGGGGCCCCGCACTGGCCTTAGCCGAGCAATTGCACCATCTGGTTCAGCATTCCATCGTCCAGCGGCTTAGGGAAGTACCCTTCTACTTGCCGGTACGATTTTGATTTTTCGATGTCTTCGGGATGGATGGACGAGGTGAGCACGCACACCCGCACGTGCTTGCGCAAGACTAAGGCGGAGAAAGCGTCGAGAAATTCCCACCCGTCCATGACTGGCATGTTGAGGTCCAGCAAAATCAAATCGGGTACCTCCGCCCCAAACGCCGACTCCCGCAGCAGGGCGTCGAAGGCCAGTTGCCCGTTTGGGTACCGCTGCACTTCGCCGAAATACACGTTTTTTCTAATGATCAACTCCGTGACAGTGGCCGTAATCAGATCATCTTCGACCACGTACACTAATTCAAACCCCTTCATTTTCGTTAAAGTATACTTTAAAGGTTGAGCCCGCGCCTACTTCGCTTTCAAGTTCGATCCTGCCGTTCATGGCTTCAATTTGGTTTTTGGTGATGAACAAACCAACGCCTCGGGCATCTTCGTTGTTGTGAAACGTCTTGTACATCCCGAACACCTTGGCCCGGTTACGCACCAAATCGATACCTAAGCCGTTGTCGCGGATCACGAGCACTAAAAATTCGCCTTCGCGGAAGCAGCTCACCGCAATCACCGGGGCCTCTTTCGCGGACCGGTACTTGATGGCGTTGCTGAACAGGTTAAGCAAAATGCTGTCTAAGTAAGCAGGCACGACGTACACCACCACGTCCGCGGGAATATTTACGGACACGGTGATGCCGCCTTGGTGCAAGAGGACGTTGAGTGCTTCGAGGGTCTTGTCCACCTCTGGCTTGAGCCGGCGCGCTTCCTTGGGCTGGTGGGCGTTGCTGTTGGCCGTTACAATCTCGTTGAGGTTCACGATGGTTTCCGCCAGCTTGTCGGTGCTGGTTTTCAGCATCTGCAAAAACATGCTGGCCTGCTCTTCGTCAACTGCTTCCTGCATCAGCTTGACCAAGGCCGTTAAGTTGGCCGAGTGCGAGCGGATGTTGTGGGAGATAATGTAAGCGAAGTTCTGAAGCCGTGTGTTCTGCCGGTTGGTAATGTCCAGCAGGTTCTTGGACTGCTTCAGGTTGTCGACGAGCAGGGTAACGTCGTAGCCCACACACAAAATTTCGCCGACCTGCCCATCGCCGTTCACTATGCCTTTGAATTCCCAATGGTTGGACTTGATGCTACGGTCCTTGTAAGGTTTGCGCAGGATGACCTGGTGTGGTGTTTCGGGCTCGGCGAAGCACCGGCCCACCACGGCCAAGCACTTCGGCCAGTCTTCCTCCAGGATGCCAAGCAAGGAGGATGTGCCGATGATGGTGCTATCCCAACCAAAACGCTCGTAAAAAAAATCGTTTGCGTAAGTGTATAGCCCTTGAGGGTCAGTTTTGACGATGTACACCGACTGGTTGCTGAGGATGGAGCCGTAGTGGCTAGCCACTTCTTGCGCGTACACTTCCTCGTTGCGCCGCTGGGTAATATCCAGCAGCGCCACCAGCAGCCGTTGGGGGCGGTTGTCGGCGCCGCGCACCACCAGTCCTTGGCAGTGCAGCCACACGGTGGAGCCGTCGCGGTGGGCGCCCCGCAGCAACTGGTGATACGTGTCAGCCTGATTGTCCACGCATTCTTGGATGTGCCGTTCGGTGGCGGTCCAGTCCTCCCGGTCCAGGGCGGCGTGCCAAGCCGCAGCACTGTTCGGCAACGCGTCCGGACTGTAGCCCAGGGTTTGCCAAAATTTGGCGTTTCCCCACCGGCTATCCGGCTCGTCTAAATTCCAATACCAAAGCCCGTCCAGAAAGGATTCCTGAAGAAAATTAAAAACCGTGCTGTCCGATTTTTGCAGCTCGTAAAGCTCTTGCTTGAGGTAGGATGCTTCGTTTTCAGTCGTCATAATGTAATTGATCATAATTATTTCCTCAAACCGCTGTCGTTGAGGTCACACATATAATAATAACGCGGAACCGGGAGCACAGAGGTCCAGGCAAAGCCCGTAAAAGAATGAGTCCAAAAAATTGAAAAGACCCAGCCAAAGGTCAGGTTTTTATTTTTATAATGCAATTGATAACTTCTTTAACCTAAGTTCAGTGGCACTGTCCATTAAAAAGATACCATCATCAATTGTTTTTGCTGCAACGAATTATTTGCTCGGCTAATGCGCAAGGGACTGGGCGCGCAACGGGCAGTTGGTACCGCGGTCCCGTTGCGCGCCTAGCAAGCACTATAACTGTTAGCAAGGTAAATATTTATCCATAAAAAACTGATTAACAATAAAACTTTTTGAATGTGTTATTACTTTTAAGAACAATAGATACATATGTAATTGTGTTTTTTTAATAAAAAATATATTTTAGTAGATTATCAAGTGGCAGTTGTTTGCTGGCAGGATCCATAGATCGCCCTGGTAAAACCGCTGAACGCGCGGGCAGTGTCATTGCCCAGCGCTGAAAACCTTAATTTTTATTCCTGATCTTTTTCAACACACCACATTATGAGCGCCCCACATCTGGCTTACGTTATTGAAAATGACCATATTACCTCAGTAGTTACGGAATTAATTCTTAGGAAAAACCTGCGGCGTGGCGAGGTGCAGACGTACGTTAACGGGCAGTTGGCTTTCGACCGGTTAGAGGAAGCACTGCGGAGCGGGGATTCCATACCCGACCTCATCCTACTCGACTTGGACATGCCCGTAATGGACGGTTGGGAGTTCCTGGATGCCCTCGTTGCCCTGCCGATTGCTAAGCAAGTGTGCGTATTCGTGCTCACCTCTTCCATTCAGCCCGATGACGCTGAAAAAGCCAAGCGCTACAAGCAAGTAAAAGGCTTTTTTTCAAAACCATTAAACAGTGACAGCGTGGCGTGGATGCAACACTTTCTTCAACTGGCGGGGGCCAGTAGCCGGGCCCGGCGGCTCGGCATCAAGCAGGTGCAGTAGCCCAGTTAGCCAGGGCTGCTCCACTTTTACTCCAGTGCCTTTGATGCGGCAAACATTACTCCCGCAAATGCCTGTTTCGTTCCTAATTCCCACGATTCCCCCGCCGCAGCTTGCTCCCGGCGGCCGGCGGCCCGCGGCCCTGCCCGTTGCCGGGCTCACAGAGCCGGAGACACAAGGAGCCCGTTGGCTACCACAATTCTATTCCTATGTTGCAGTGCTCGCGCTAGCGGGCCTGGGCCGGACGTTTCCAGCCCAAGCTGGCTGGCTGCTCATGCCATTGCTGGCCATAGGTTTGGTGGGCCTGGGTGTGGCCCACGGGGCATGCGACCAATTGGTGCTGCCGGCGCGCCGGCTGGCGGGCCCCGGGCGAGGCTACTTCCTGAAGTTCGGGGCGGGCTACCTGGCCTTGGCGGTAGCTGCGGGAATGGCGTGGTGGCGGTGGCCGGGAATGGCGGTCGGCGGGTTTTTCCTGCTCACTGCCTGGCACTGGGGCTCAGCCGATGCGCCGGCCTTGCCCCGGTACCGGGCACTGTGGGCGGTGCATAGCCTACTACGCGGGGCCCTGCCGTTTGCTGGGGCAGCCCGTTGGTGGCCGGCCGAGGCACAGCACAGCGTTGAGGGCTTGTTGGCGTTTGCCGGGGCCGCACCGCTAGCGGCGGGCCGGTTCGCGGCAGGGGCAGCCAGCCTGTGGCCGCTGGTGGTGGCCGGCCATTTGGCCCTTTGGGGCAGCTACGCCGCGCTGCGGCAACCCCGGCGCTGGCGCACCGATATGGTGGAAGCACTGCTGCTAACTGGCCTGTTCTGGGCGCTGCCGCCGCTACTGGCCCTAGGGGTCTACTTTGTATTCTGGCACAGCTTGCAGCATGTTCTGCGCCTCAACCACTTGTTTGGCTATGCAGCTACTGGGAAGCCGGCAGGGCCGTGGGCAGCCCTAAAACAGGAATTAGGCTTCTTTACCCAGCGGGCGTGGCCCCTGCTGCTGGCGAGCGTGGCGGCATTGGCAGCACTGTACGCCTTTCCCGGGGCCCGGCCGCCGAATAGCCACACCTGGCTGGGACCGGCGCTGGCCGCCACCGCCGCCGTAACGCTGCCCCACGCCTTGCTGGTGAGTTTGGTGATGGACGCCCCCAAGTGGCAACCGAACCGAAGGAGTCCCATGCAGAACAAGTAGACCGCTGGGCTATTATATTCGCCCGAATATAACGCTTTGCTTTATGTTGCATTCTACGCTTCGCTTTTGGCCCCTGTCGCTGGCTTTGGTCTTACTGCTTGGGGGGCCAAGCTTCGCCCAAGTACCCACCGCCCCAGCCTTGGTCGCCACCGCCCTGCGCCTCGATGGCCTTGACGGTAAAACCCGTACCCTGGCGGCCGCTGACCTCACCGCTTTGCCCCGTCAGGAAGTGCGCGCCACCGGCAAAGACGGCCAAGCTCATACCTACCAGGGCATAGCCCTGACGGATCTGCTGGCCCTGGTAGGGGCCCCGCAGGGCAAGGCCATCCACGGCGAGGCCCTGGCCCTAGCTGTGGTGGCCGAAGCCGCCGATGGCTACCGCGTGGTGTTTGCCTTGCCCGAGCTCGACGCCGCGTTTGCCAGCCAGGTGGTGCTGCTGGCTACCACCCGCGACGGCCAGCCACTCTTGGCGGAGTCAGGACCCTACCAAATCATTGTGCCCCAGGAGAAGCGCCCTACCCGTTGGATACGGCAAATACGGCGCCTGCGCTTGGTACGGGTACCGGCGTAGCTTGCCACCGTTCTCGCTGGATTCTTTGCTTGAATAGTACTGTTCGTCTCCGCTGCTCCCACTCCTGCCTGCCCGTTCGCTTCGACCGCAACAGTTTGCTAGAGCGTTCAACGGCTTAGGCCCCGACTTACCGTTGCTCATCACCGCTTTGGGCATCGGCGGCACTTCCGTCCTCATTCTATTTGGGCTGATGCAGATTTCTATCGGCTTGTGGTACCGCATGCCCATGCCAGTGCCGCCGCTCAAAACCCTTGCTGTATCAGTCATCGCCAAATGATCAGGGCCCTACCATCTTTAGCAACAAGTTGGCCATCGGCGCCAGCACGTTTTTCTTGTCCGCCATGGAGCTGATTGACGCTCTAGCGTAGCTCGTGCCCAAAGCCGTGGTGCGAAACATCCAGTTCGGACTGGCCTTACAACTCGCCACTTTGGCACCGGAATAGTACACGGGGGCCGACGGTGCAGCCGGCTACGCCCTGGCGGCGGCTCTTGCCATCACCGTGGTGCTATCTAGCAACCGGCGCTGGTGTCATTGCGCTGGGGTAAGTTACGCACCACTGGTGCTCAAGCTCAATTTAGCTGCCACGTAACGGGCTGTGAGCTTGTATCTGCCCGCCCAAGTACCAGCTACCTGGCCGACTCACCGGGGCCGTGTTACTATTCCTGCTCCAGATTTCGCTGTCGTTGGGCAATTCAGTGCTGGCCACCAAGCAAGCGGTCGATAATCTTTCTCCGCCGCCCCACCATCCACAAAATCAGTTTCACCTAGGCCTTCATGAGCTTAGTGAAATCGTAGCTAACGAATTTCCGGTGTGTCACGGCTCGGGCGGCATGGTGGGCCATTAAGCCTTTGGGACCCGCACGGGCGGTTCGGTGATCACCTATGGCAGCCTGTTTTTGGCAATTGGCATATTCTTCAGCCAATGTCTTGCCGACGTGGCTCCTATTCTCCCTCTACGCATCCTGAGAGTGCTGCTATTTGAGTTCTTGACAATGAACATGTTATCGTGCGCCAACCGTGCCAATTTGCTGATGATTCTGCTCATAGGCCTGCTCTGCGCCGGCCTACCCTACGGTTAATTGGTAGTGGGCGTCGCGATCTACTACGCCATACAACGCAGATAGGTCCTCAAACGCTAGCAACAAGCAACTCGCAGGGCCCCCAGCTGCTGCACCTACCCAGCTACTCTTAATCTATCGGTTTATTGCGATTTTTTACAAAGTATTTCGGTGGTGACGCAAACGTTTCGTGCAGCTTAAGCAAACGTTATAATTGTTGGCAGATAAGATCAATTCATACCCAACCACTGCTTCATTTAAACAGCACTTGCCAGTTAACCAACACGTTGCATTATTTTTTCTAATAACATGGAAATGCTTTTAAACAACTGAGGTGTTGTAAAACCAAGCTATTTCCGCGGGAATAAATTACCGCATTTACGCTATATTTGCTATCACTGCACTCTTCTTATAACTTTTTTTAGAAATTTATAAGAAATTTCAAGAAATCTATTCTAATATTTAATAGATATACCGAACGCGTCATGATTACAGTATCCATTGTAATTTCTACTTATAAAAGACCTGCTCGCCTCAGGGAGGCACTGCTTTCTTGCATCGAGCAAACCTATCTCCCACACGAAATAGTAGTAGGCGATGACTCGCCTGATAATTTGACAAAACAAGTAGTGGTGGAAATGCAGAAGCAAACCAGCGTTCTGATTCGGCACATTCACAACAAGCCTTTCTTAAAGCAAGCAGCCAACACTAACATGCTGTTTAGCAGTGCTACTGGCGATAAGGTAGTGCTATTGCATGACGATGACTTACTAATGCCCGAAGCCTTGGCTACCATGGTGCAGTGCTTCAACGACAATCCAGACGCAGAGGTAGTATTTGGTAAACAGCACATTATCTCGGATGATGGCATAATCAGTGATGAATCATCCGTTTCCTATAATACTGATTACTATCGTAGCAAAGAGTACGAAGGCGCCGTGCTGACGCCATTGGAAGCCGGCATTGGCCAGCAATTTCCTAACAATGCCTATATGGTGAATACCTCAATTGTTAGAAAAATTCAGTTCCGCACGCACGACGATTTAAACATTCCGCTCGGCAACGGCTGTGAGTATGATTTTGGTGCTAGAATAGGCTTGCAAGGCCATAAAATGTATTTCATCGACCAATTCTTGGCTAAGTACCGGATTTCTGAAGTATCGATGTCCAAATCGAAAACGGATGATGCTGCTTATCAAGCATTCAGGGTTCTGAAGGATATCCCGGTGCACAGCGAAAGGTCTAAAAAAATAAAGGATCAGCGTTTGTACGACAAGGCTCCCATAGCAATTACTCAAGCAGTGAATTTAAGGAAGCGAAAAGACGCCCTCTCGATCTTCTTTAGCCCATGGTATGCCAAGCGAATAATTAGTTTAGGCGGAATAAAAAGAATTTTATACATTATGTTCGGTTAATTATTGAAATAACCGAACATAATGTATAATCAATAATATATTATTCGTATTCACTAAAAAAATTATTTAGTTATAAAATTACACTGCGTACGCTTTTTTAGCGAATAGTACGATTATTTCCGTTTGTCAACAATGATTTATTTAGAGCCAAACTTTGGACTAGCCAACAGAATGCGGGCCATTGCTTCCGGATTGGAGCTGGCGCAGTCTGCTAACAAAAAGATGAAGATTATTTGGCAAAATAATCCGGAATTGAATTGTCCTTTCTACGATTTATTTGAACCGCTGCCCGGTATTGAAGTTACAAATAAATATCTACATCTCAATGTATTAAAAACCAGCAACAGAACTGAAGCCAGCCAACAGTTTCTTGCCAAGCTAATTAATAAAGCTGTTGGCTTTGATTACTGCATTAAAGAAATAGATGGAGATTTATTACGCATAAACGGGAAGTATGACATTTATAAAATAACTTCCGATAACAAAAACGTTTATATAAAGACGTGCGGGGATTTTTTATATAACGACTCTTTTCTCAAAAAATTCAAACCCGTTGCTGCCCTGCAGCAGCGGATTGAAGCCCGCGTAAACGACTTTACCAGTTACACAATTGGCCTGCATATTCGCCGGACGGACAACGTAGACGCTATTGCGAACAGCCCTTTGGAGTTATTCGTACAGCGTATTAAAACTCAGCTTTCGAAAAACCCAGACACCAGTTTCTATTTATCGACGGATGATTTGGAAACCGAAAAATATTTAAAAAGTGTTTTTGGCCCTAAATTATTAATTTACACCAAGGACTTCGCCAGAGATTCGGAACAGGGCATCAAGGATGCAGTGGTAGATTTATTTTGCCTGTCGCGCACCAACGAGATTTGGGGTTCTTTCAACAGTTCCTTTTCCAACATTGCTTCGCGAATCAATCAAATTAAGTTAACCATTATGAAGTCATAGCAGCTGACTTAATTAGTTCATTGGCTTGTGGAAGTAGCTCAGAAAGTTGCTCACAATTAATTATTAATTGATTTCGACAACTTATCCGGTACTAGTAGCATCAACGAACTTAACTATTTTACATGGGAATCAGCACTAAAAACCTTTTAATAATCGGCTCCACACTTGGTCCTTATGGAGGGATGGAAGCTTTTATGATAACCTTGGCGGAAGCCGCAACCCACTGGCCTGAGTTTGAAGTTAAGCTTTGCTTTAAAATGGTCAAGGGGCATGAGCCTGCTAGTGATTTGGTAGAACAGGCCAACATTGCCTGCTCTCAAGTATATTTTGTGCAAAGCAGCTCGTTACAACTATTAAAATTGGTTGCGTGGGCTGATGTTTTGCACATTCAAAACACTCCGCCCGACGTCATCTTTAGCGCCAGCTTGCTGAGAAAAAGGATTTTGCTGACCGTGCACAATTGGCGCCGGCGCACGATTAATGTACACAACATGCTGTGGGGACTATCGGTGCAGCTGGCGCACCGCCGGTGGTTCAACTCCAAGTTTGTGTGGGATACGTGGGAGCCAAATGAGAAATCAGCTCTGAGTGACAGTTTCCCTACCGTGTCGAAGCTGCCAGAAGGCTGGTGCCCCCCCGAGCAGCGACGCGGATTTTTATTTATCGGCCGGTGGATTCCGGGCAAGGGGCTGGAAGAAATTGTCCGAGCTTATTCGCAAAGTAATCTAGATCCTACAGACTGGCCCTTGACGCTGCTCGGCAACGGCCCTCTGAAACCCAAGGTGTTGGCTTTAATAGAAGAGTTGGGCTTAACGTCGGTGATCTTACCCGGCTTTGTAGAGGTTGAGATAAAAGAAAAGATGCTGGCAAGCACGCGCTGGCTGCTGGCCCCGGCCAACACCAAAGAAGACCTGGGCTTGACGCCCATTGAGGCCCGCAACGTGGGCGTGCCGTCCATTGTCACCCGCGACGGCGGCTTGCCCGAGGCTGGGGGCCCCGCCGCGCTGGTGGCCGAGCCCGGCAATGTAGCGGACTTGGCCCGGTGCATGCGCTTGGCCGTGGACATGGGCGAGCAGGAATACCGGAAACGCGGTGAACTAGCAAAAACTTCGCTGGACGATTATCTGCGGCCATTGACGTTTTATCGCGACGCCTATAACAATTAACAGCGGCCCGGCATCCGTGCTGCCCGCCAGATAACTGCCCGCGCCGGCGGTTACTCAGTGGGCGGTACGTCGTTGCTTTTGCGCAGCGGTAGCTCGGGGATGAACAGTGTGGTGATTAACCCGCCCACGACCAGAAAAATATCGAATAAGTAAATCCGCTTAATGGCCTTGGAGAAGGCGGCGCGCGCCACCGGGTTAAGGGCGCTTGGGGTAGTGGCCGCTTGCGCAGCGCCTCCGGTGGCCACCAGCGGGCGAGCGCTAGGTCCTGCGGCGGCGGTGGGCAGTTCGTGGGCCAGCGTGAAGCTGAGCACCGCACCCAGCGCCGAGGCAGCCAGAGCCCCGCCAATCTGCCGAAAGAACTGGCTGGCCGAGGTGGCTTGGCCCATGAGTTGGGGTTCAGTAGCGTTTTGCACGGCCAGGGTGTAGAGGGGCATGGTGGGCCCCAGCCCCAGGCCGCATACTGCCAAGTAGATGAGTACTTGGTAGTACTGCACGTTGGGCGGCATGGTGGCCAGCAGCGATAAGCCCACGAGCAGCAGCGTGAGGCCCCCGAGCATCCAGTACTTGTAGTGGCCGAAGCGCGACACCATTTGGCCTGCCAGCAGCGAGCCCATGACCACGCCCAGCGACAGCGGAATGAGGCTGACGCCGGCCCGCGTGGCCGATTCACCCAGCACGTTTACCATGAACAAGGGCTCAAAAATGATGACGCCCAGAAATGCCCCGCCCATCAGAAACAGCGCCGCGTTGGCCGTGCGGAACACCTTATTTTTGAACAAGCCGAAGTTCAGAATGGGGTTTTCGTGGCGCAGGCTGCGCACCACGAACAGCGCCAGGGCCCCCAGGGCCTCGCCCAGCAAGCCCAGCGTGAGCGGGGCCGTCCAGCCGTACTGCGCCCGGTTGAGCTGCAGGGCCACCACCAGGGGCCCCAGCCCTGCCACCAGCAAGATGGCCGACACAAAATCGAACGGTTTGGGCGCGGTGCGCGGCCGCAGCGGCGGCATTTGACTAACGATGAACCACAACGCCACCAGGCCCAGCGGCAGGTTCACGTAGAACACCAGCCGCCAGCCGGCCACGCCCGGAATCAAATCGGTGCCGCGGTCGGTAAGAAAGCCCCCCAGTAGGGGGCCCAGCACCGACGATGTGCCAAACACGGCCCCTGTGAAGCCCTGGTAGCGCCCGCGCTCGGCGGGCGGAAACAAGTCGGCAATGATGATGAAGGCCATGGCGAATAGCCCCGCGCCGCCCAATCCCTGCACGGCTCGAAACACAATGAGCTGCGTCATGCCATCGCCCAGCAGCGGCAGCGTCCCAAATTCGCCCGCTAGCCCGCACAGCCCCGAGCCCAGCAGGAACACGCTGACGGCCACCACCTCGATGGCGCGGCGCGAGTACATGTCGGCCAGCTTGCCATAAATGGGCACCAGCGCCGTGCTGGCCACCAAGTAGGCCGTGGCTACCCACGTGAAGCGGTCGAGCCCGTGCAAATCGGCCACGATGCGCGGCAGCGCCGTGGACACGATGGTCTGGTCAAGGGCCCCCAGAAACATGGCCAGCAGGATGCCGCCGAAGGTGAGCATTTTCTGGCGGTGGGATAAGGAATCGGTCAAAACGGGTCGGACTAAGGCACGGGTTGGCTTATGTACTGGCCGGCGGGCGCAGCGGTTGCCACCGCACCTGGGTTTAGGGACCCAGCACTCCAGCAATCAGCAATGTTTTAGAATATTTTCAAGAAAATAGCTCGTCTGTCATTGCTCACTATGAGGCGATAATCAATCAAAAAACTTACTTTTAAGGGCCTGAATGGTGCTAAACGCTTGAATAATTCTTTATACACTTATTTTATGGATATTGTCCAATTCTTAGCACGTGGCCGGCGGGCCCTGCTGGTGTTGGCGCTACTGCTACCGGTTTTTTCGGCCGCGGCCCAAGTCGCCGATACGGCGCGGCACATGGGCGGCATCAAGGAAGTCGAACTAACCGACGTAGAAGTGGCCCCGCAAGCCGTCGATACCAAGGGCTGGCTGTTGCTGAACCAAGACGTGCAGCAAGAGCTAAACGGAGCCGTGCACAACCTCTACAACTTCAAGTTCGACCGCGCCGACCGGCAGTTTCGGTCGCTGCGCCGCCGCTACCCTGAGCACCCCATGGCCTACTTCCTGATGGGCCTGAGCACGTGGTGGAAAATCTTGCCCACCAACATGGGCACTACGCAGTACGACCGCACCTTTTTTGCCTACATGGACACGGCCACCACCAAGGCCAAGGCGCTGTACGACGCCGACAAGCGCAACTACGAAGCCTGCTTTTTCCTCTCGGCCGCCTACGCGTTCGACGCCCGCCTACACGCCGAGCGCCACGACTGGCGCAAGGCCACGGTGAGCAGCAAACGCTCGCTCGAATACCTTGATAAGAGCAAAGAGGCCAACGACTTGAGCCCGGAATTTCTCTTCGGCCAGGGCCTGTTCAATTATTACGCCGTGTGGATTGCCGACGAATACCCGTGGCTGCGGCCGGTGCTGTTTTTCTTCCCGAAGGGCAACCGCGACGCCGGCATTGCCCAGCTGCGCACCGTGGGCAAAAACGGCTTTTATACGGCTATCGAGGCCCGATTTTTCCTCATGCGCATCCTCGGCAGCGAGCGCGAACACGAAGAAACCGCCGCCCTCAACGTAGCCCGCCAGCTAATAGCCGAGTTCCCAGACAACAGTTATTTCGAGCGCAACTACGCCATGCTTTGCTTCCGCGAGGGCGATTGGGTGGGCTGCGAGCAGGCCAGCAAGTCCATTCTGCGCAAGCTCAACGAGGGAATGCCCGGCTACGAGGGCTACTCCGGGCGTTACGCCACCTACTTTTTGGGCTTCTTGATGCAGTACCGTTACCATAAGCTCGACGAGGCCCGCGACTACTACCAGCGCTGCATCGTGTTTTCGGAAACCCTGGCCAACACCAGCGGCGGCTATTACCAAGGCGCGGCTTTTAACCTAGGCAAGCTAGCCGAAGCTGACGCCGACCTGCGCGGCACCAAGCGCTACTTCCAAATGGTGGTGGCCGGCGGCGACCGGATGGCTCCGTCTTATAAAGAGGCCTCCGTGTGGCTGAAGGGGCACAAGTAAGCTATACTAAATTTTTACCCGGCTGGCCACGGCCGACACGCAGAGGCCCATCACGGCGATGAGGGCCAGCGACACGCGCAGGCTGGTGGCCCCGGCAATAAGGCCGATGACCGGGGGCCCCAGTAGGAAGCCCACGAACCCGATGGTGGATACCGCTGCCAGGGCCATGCCCGCCGACATGGTGGTGGAGCGCCCCGCCGCGCTGTACACCAACGGCACCACCGACGACGTGCCGAAGCCCACCAGCAAGAAGCCCAGCAGCGCCACCGGCAAAATGGGAAACGCCACCGCCAGCGCCAGCCCCGTGGCCGTGAGCAGCCCACTGCCCTGGATGACGCGCCGGGCCCCTAGCCGCGCCGCCAGCCCATCGGCCCCGAAGCGGCCCAAGGCCATGGTGCTCATGAAAGCCGTGTAGCCCGCGCCTACCCAATTGCGGTCCACTTGCAGCACCTTTTTGAAGTACACGCCGCTCCAGTCGAACATGGCGCCTTCGCAGATGAGCGCGCAGAAAGCAATGGCCCCCAAGCCCAGTAAGTGACTATCGGGCCGCACGAAGGCCGGCTGGTTGGGGTCTACGCCGCTGTCGTGGCGCACCACGCTGCTCGCGCTCACGGCCAGCCCGGCGGCAATAAGCAGCGCGATGAGCAGGAAGTGGTAGCCGGGCATCACCCGGGCCCCAATCATCACCGTGCCGATGGCCGCACCGGCAAACCCCGCCAGGCTCCACAGCCCGTGGAACGAGGCCATGATGGGGTTTGTATAGAGGCGTTCGACGTTGACGGCCTGGGTATTAACCGAAATGTTGGTCAGGTTGCTGCCGATGCCGAACACCATCAGCAGTGGCACCAACTGGTAGAGGTTGGCCGCCCAGCCCAGCGCCACCAAGGCCCCGGCGTAGACCAGCACGCCCGCCAGCACCACCTGCCGGCTGCCGCGCTTGGCCACCAGCCACCCCGCCAACGGCAACGACAGCAGTTGCCCCGCTGGAATGGCGAACAGCACCAGCCCCAGCTGGCCGTCGCTCACGCCCATGCGCTGCTGGATGCTGGGGATGCGCGAGGCCCAGGTGGCAAAGCACAGGCCCAGCAAAAAAAACAGGGCCCCCACCGCTGCCCGGTGCTTTTTGCGTGAGCCCGCTGCCGCCGCTAAAACCGAAGAATCTAAGGCTACCATACGCTGTTTACCGCTGTCGCTCAGGTTCTGGTTAGGACCCCGAGCGCGTTAAGACCAAGCACCTATAACCCCAAACGACGGCTAGGGTTATGCCTTCGCCAAGCGCAAACCATTGTTTTCGAGGCAAGCGCCCTTGGACATAACCGTTTAACAATGTCCAGTTCCACTCAAAACAAGTAGAACACCACAGCTTTCTACAAATTGATATTCAGCACTTGGAATTGGGTTGGGGCATTAGTGAGCTACGCTGGGGCCCACTAACGCCCGCATGACCCCACGCCTGATAGCGAGCAGGATTTCATTAACTACTTCTTAATAATGTAAGGCGTGTGCCCTAGCATCGAATCTGACCCGTCGGCCATGACTACGTGGGCATCAGCATCTTCCCCTCAATGAAGCTGGCGAAATTGTGTAGAACTGGGACGTATTGTAAATGTTGCCTGCCACTGCCCACAATGTCAACAGCATGTTTTAACGGCTCGGGATTCAGTCGCCATTTTCTAGCCGGAACAATTGCTCGACGGACTTGCCAAACACCTGGGCCAGCTTCAGGGCCAACAATGTAGAGGGCGCGTACTTGCCGGCCTCCATGGCGTTGATGGTTTGGCGGCTCACGCCGATGCGGCGGGCCAATTCATCTTGCGTGAGGCGCAGCACGGCGCGCTCCACGCGCAAGTTATTCGTCATGCGCCGTTGCCTGGGCCCCACGCCACAGCGCCAATTGAAACCGCACCATGAACAGCAGCAGTGGGGCGAACAGCGCGTACAGCATCACGTTGAGAAACTGAGCCCCGCTCACCAGCACAAAGGCCAGCGCCAGCAGCGTGTAGTACGCGTACAGGGCCCATAGCAGCGCATCAAGACGAATCTGGCCGATGTATTCGTCTTCGTGCCGCTCGCGCGAGCAGGCTGCCAGCAGGCCCCCGCCGATAAGCAGCACGGCGTACAAATCGTGATTGCTGCGCACGGGCCGGCCACCCAATATTTCCGGCAAGTCATGGTTTCCAATGGGTGAGGGTAACCACGCCAGCAGGTGCGGCAGGTGCAGCACGTCGTACATCTCCAACAGGCCCAGTGCCAGGGCCCCACCGGCCAGCACCCAGCCCACTCGTTTGAAACGGTAAGGAAACAAAAATTGCGTCAGCATAATAGATTGGTGAAAGCGAGAAAATAGCCTTACAAATGTAAGGTTCTTTCTACTTTATGTAAAGTATATTTTACATAAAGTAGAAAGTATTTTGTGTAAAGCCCCTTGTTTTCATTGCTTGATACAACCTCTTAGAGCCCCCGCACTGGTATTCTTCTTGCTAACTCCGTGTTGAATTTTAAAAGGTAATTGACCGAGGTACTGTATATCACTCGCTACAAATCAACGGCTTTGTTGCCAACAAAAAAGCCCCGCGATTGTGGGGCTTTTTTGTTGGCAACAAAGCCGTTGGCTGAAAGGGCTTTAGCTCTTTTTGTTGGCCGTGTAGCGGGTGCGCTGGTCTTGCACTACCACGCTCAACTCCTTGGCCATGGTGTTATAACGGGAAATACCGAGGAGCTTGAGGCGGGCCAGCAGCATTTCGGCTTCGTCGAATTTGTTCATCCACAGGTTGGCTTCGGCATCGGTTTAGAGGGTGGCGGCCGTTACTTTTTCATTGATGCGCGCCTTTTGTCCTTCGGGTTCGACTCGGTCAGCTCCCTGTCCCACAGCGCCACGGCCTCACCAATTTGTTTTTGGGCATCGGCGGCACGGGTCGGGTTGGCCAACAGCTTGTATCCCAGCAGGGCTTTCATGTAGGCCTGCGGGTACTCGTCGTAGTTTATTTTTTTTTCCGACACCACCGTGATGGCGGTATTGCGCGTCACCGGGCGCTGGCCGAACTTGCTGTCGAGGTATTCCCCAACGAGCTTCATGTTGGTCTTGGTGACGTTTTCGTCCAGCTGGCGCAAAAAAGTTGCTTGGTTTGCGCTCCCGTAGTCCTCCGTGACGACGGCCACGTAGCTCGTGGTGACTCCAGCAGCTCGTCCGAAAGTACCGTGCCATCCTTGGCGGCTACTTTCACAGCCATCGGCGATTTGTACGATACCTCGTAGGCGTGCTTGACGCCGGGGCCCTGGGCGGTTAGGCCCTCCACCTTTTTCCCGTTTTGCAGCGTCAGCGCCGTGGTGGGGCCCAGCGTGAAGCCGTCCATGCTCACCACCACGCGCAGGTCGCCGTCGGGGCCCTGGGCCCGCTGCAAGCCGCTTAGGGTTACATAGCTGGCGGCCAGCGTTTTGACGTCGTACACTTGCGCTGTATAATCGGCCGGCGGAATGGTGGCTTCGCCGGGCTTACGTTGGTCGAGCAAAAAGCGGTTCAGGGCTTTCTCCTTGAGCGACTGGGCTTTGTACTCCTACTTGTCCTTCTCAGCCTGCGACTTGGCGTCTGCCACTGCGGTTTCGTGGTCTGCTTTCTGTTGCTTCACCGCGTCGGCGTAGCGCAGCACCACTTTGGGCGAGTAAGTGCGGGTGCCGGCGGGCAGGGGTACCAGGGGCAGGCGCACGTAGTCAAACGTAATTTTTTGGGCGTCGATGCTCTGCCCGTGGGCAGTAGCGGACAAGAGCACGGCGGCTCCCAACAGGGTAAGGGGTGAACGTATAAACTTAAAAAGTGAAAAAGTGATAAATAAGAAAAGGAAAATAATAAAACCTACAATTATCCAGGCAAGTTACTGATGAAGTGGTATATGCAAACATTAGCAATATGAATATTTTTTTGATTTTGAACCCTTAAACCCGACTTTGCAAATACTTATGGCCCCATTGCGTTCCTTGCCGGCCCGCAGTGTAGCCGGTTCCGCCCACGCCGCAAAACTTGCTAAACTGTGCGTCCTTTGCTGCCCCTGCTTCCCCTTGCCCTTATGCCTGCCCTTCCTTTAGAATTACGTACCGTGCATGTGACGCGCTACGTGACGCCGCTGCGCGAGGGCGGCTCGCTGCCCGCACTGGTGGAGGCCGACGATGGGTTTTTGTATGTGCTGAAGTTCCGGGGCGCAGGGCAGGGCCTGAAGGCGCTGGTGGCCGAACTGATTGTGGGCGAGCTGGCCCGGGCCCTGGGCTTGCGGATGCCAGAGCTGGTGTTTTGCCAACTCGACGAAGCCTTCGGCCGCACCGAGCCCGACGAAGAAATCCAGGACTTGCTGCGGGCCAGCACCGGGCGCAACTTGGCCCTGCACTTCCTGGCCGGGGCCAGCACCTACGACCCACTGCTGGCCCCCGTGGGGCCCCAGCTGGCCTCGCTGGTGGTGTGGCTCGATTGCCTGACGCTGAACGTGGACCGCACCGTGCGCAACACCAACTTGCTGCTGTGGCACAAAGAGTTGTGGCTGATTGACCACGGCGCCGCCCTCTACATCCACCACACCAGCCCCGACTGGGCCGAGCGCCCCGGCGGCCAGCGCCTGTTCCCCCAAATAAAAAACCACGTGCTGCTGCCCCAGGCCACTGAGTTAGCTGCGGCCGATGCCGAGGGCCACGCCCGTCTCACGCCCGCCGTCATCCGGGCCGTGGTGGCCCTGGTGCCCGACGAGTGGCTGACGGACGACGCCCCGCCCGCGGCCCAACGCGCCGGCTACGTGCGCTTCCTCGAAAGCCGCCTGGCGGCCTCCCCCACCTTTGTTCAGGAAGCCGACGATGCCCGCCAAGGACTTATTTGAGTACGCCGTGCTGCGCGTGGTGCCGCGCGTTGAGCGGGAAGAATTCGTCAACGTGGGCGTCATCGTATACTGCCGGGCCCAGGGCTTCCTGCAAACCCGATTTGCACTGCCCGAAGCGCGTTTGCGTGCTTTATCAGCTGATCTAGATTTGGAAGACTTGGCGGCGCGCCTGCACACCTTCGAGCGCATTTGCCAGGGCCGCGCCACTGGGGGGCCCATTGGTCAACTGGCGATTGCCGAGCGATTTCGCTGGCTCACCGCCACCCGCAGCACTGTGGTGCAAACCTCGCCCGTGCACCCCGGCCTGTGCATCAACGCCGCCGAAACCCTGGCCCACTTGCAGGCGCAGCTGGTGGAGTAGCGCGGCGAAATATTATTTAAGGAATTTCATTGGGCAAATACAGCGAGGGCTATATATTCACGGATGCTTACTAACCAGTCGTTTATATGAAGAACTTGCTACTCGCCGCGGCGCTACTGCTTGGGTTTTACCCGGCCCATGCCCAAACCAGCCCGGCCCTGGGGGGCCCAGCCGCAGCGGTAGCCAGCACCACGCACGCCGATAGCTTGGCCGTGCTCCACCGGGTGTTTCACCGCGACCGCCGCTACGGCCGCGGCGGCACGTTCTTGCTTGCGGGCACTACCACGCTGGGCATTGTCAACGTAGCCAACCGGCCCAGCGACCAGAGCAATTTTCGCACTGGTGTTCAGTCTTTTAGTTTCGCTGCCTACGGCGGCTTAATGGTAGTTGACATCGTGCAGTGGGCGCGTTTCAGCAAGCGCAGGGAGGCACTGATGACGCGCCAATTTGAAGCAGGCCGGCCGCTGCCGCCCTATGTGCAGCAGCGTTTTAAAAGAATATTCGCGCGGGAAATGGCCCGGCAGCACCGTTGTTAGGGCCCCGGGCCCTAGCCGCCGATAGTGGCCATGCTCTCGAAATTGAGCTGGTGCAGCGGGCGCTGGCGCTCGGCCTCAAAGCCGTTGGCGGCGCGGTAGCGGAAAGCGTTGGCCAGGGCCCCCACCACGTCCGCGTCGGAAGAGCCGCCGCGCAATAAGGCCCGCACGTCAAGCACGCCCTGGTCGTAGAGGCAGGTTTTGATGCCGCCTTCGGCCGTGAGGCGCAGGCGGTTGCAGGTGCCGCAGAACGTGCGCGAATACGCTGCGATGATGCCCACCGTGCCGCGGTGCCCGGCAACGCGGTACTCCGAGGCCGTGGCGCCGTAGCCCGTGCCCACCGGTGCCAGGGCCCCGAAGTGGTTTTCCAGGTGCTGGCGGATGCGGGCGTGGTGCCAGGGCAGCGAGGCCGGCGTGGCTACGTGGCTGCCGCCGTTGAAAGGCATCTCCTCGATGAAGCGCACGTCCACGGGCAAAGTGCGGCTCAAATCAGCCAGCGGCACCAAGTCGTCGATGTTGCGCCCGTCCATCACCACGGCGTTAATTTTTACCTGAATGCCGGCGGCCAGCAGCGCGTGGAATGTTTCCATCACCCGCGGCAGCTCGTCGCGCCGCGTAATTTGGAAGAACCGCTCCCGGTCGAGCGTGTCCAGGCTCAGGTTCACGGCTTTGACGCCCATGCGGGCCAGGGCCGGCACGTGGGGGGCCGTGAGCACGCCGTTGGTGGTCAGGCTCAGATCGTCGATGCCGGGCAGGGCGGCCAGGCGCTCCATGAAGGGCACCAAGTCGCGCCGCACGAAAGGCTCGCCGCCGGTGAGGCGCACTTTGCGCACGCCCAAGCCGGCCAGCAGGCCCACCAGGCGCAGCATTTCTTCGTAGCTAAGCAGCTCATTCTTGGGCATATACTGAATGCCTTGCTCGGGCATGCAGTAGAAACAGCGCAGGTTGCAGCGGTCCGTCACGGCCAAGCGCACGTACTCCAAGGGCCGGCCGTGCTGGTCGAGGAGGGTGGCAACCGGCGGGGCGGTGGCCGGCAAAAGCGCAGAAGTTAGCATATTCAGTCCCGGATTTGCCCGGTCGTACGTAAAGCGGGCGGGTTCAGCTAAACCTCTAATCGGCCGTCGGTGTTCAGGGGCGCAACGCTAATGGCCCGGGTAGACGTTTCTATCCGGGTAAATTTACAAAAATTTATGTCCTTGAAAATCGCTTTGTTCGGCATCACCCGCGACATCGTGGGCCAGCCCACGTTGGAATTGCCAGCCCCTGCCCCCGCCACCGTGGGGGCCCTGCTCGACCGTATGCGGGCCAGCTACCCGGCCCTGGGCCAGTTGCGCAGCTGTGCCGTGGCCGTGAACAACGAGTACGCTCCCGCTGACCAGTCCCTTGGCCCCAACGACGAAATCGCGCTGATTCCGCCCGTGGCCGGCGGATAATTTTTGCCTTCAAACTGCCGGTAGCGCGGACTTTGCAGTCCGCGTTGCGCATTCAGTTCCACCGATTACGTTCAGCCACGCGGGCCATAAAGACCGCGCTATTTCCGAAATGACGCCCCACCTTTCCATCACCGACCAACCCATCGACGTGGCCGCCGCCCTGGCCGCCGTGCAAACCGATGCCGCGGGGGCCGTCAACTCATTTATCGGCACGGTGCGCAACCAGAGCGGGGGCCGCCGGGTGCGCCGCCTGCACTACGAATCGTACGATAGCATGGCCCTCACGCAGTTAGGCCACGTGGTAGCCCAGGCCTACGAGAAGTGGCCCATGCTGCAAAAGGTAGCCGTAGTGCACCGCAAGGGCACCTTATCGCTCGGCGACGTGGCTGTGGTGGTGGCCGTGGCCACGCCCCACCGGGCCGAAAGCTTCGCCGCCTGCCAGTTCATCATCGACACGCTCAAGCAAGTCGTAACCATCTGGAAGCGCGAGGAATACGAGGACGGCACCGAGTGGGTAGCGGCGCATCCGTAGGGGCCCATCGGCTTAAACCAACAACGGTCCTGCTTCGGCTGCGCTCAGCAGGACCGTCCTTTGTCTTCAACTTTTTTAGTTTTCTCTCAGCGCCATTTCCACTTCGGCGCGCTCCTCGGGGGTGTTCACGTTGCGCAGTTCCTCGGGTACGGGCGGCAGCAGCACGGCGGTGTCGGAGTTGATGAGGGCCTTGCGCGGGCACGAATAGCCGAGGCTAAGGAAGCGCAGCAACTCGCCGTAGGCCCTTGGTTCCCAAATGGTGACGAGCGGCTCGGGAAAGTCGTTCCAGGGGCTTTGCAGGGCGGTGGCAAAGCGGGCGGACTGGCGGTTGTGCACCAGAAACTCCAGCGTGGTGCGGGTGAGCAGCGGCAGGTCGCAGGCCAGCACCAGCCACGCGGCGTTGGGGTCGGCCCGGAACGCGCTCAGCAGCCCACCCAGGGGCCCCAGGCCGGCAAAGGTGTCGGCCAGCGGCACGAGGCCGGGGGGCAAATCGTTGGCTTGATCGGGGCGAACGGACACGCGCACGTCGGCGCAAAACTCGCGCAGCAGCGCGGCGGTGTGCTGGCGCTGGTCGGCGGCGCCGTGGTAGCGCAGGGCCCCTTTGTCGGTGCACATCCGCTCGCTGCGGCCGCCGGCCAGCACCAGGCCGCGCAGCACGGGCACCGCCGCGGCCTGCCAGTTTTGGATGAACCGGGCAATGCCAGCTGCGTCGGCCAGGGGCAGCACGGGCGGCAGCGGGGCCCCCGCCAGGTGCGCCAGCAGCACCGCGGGCAGCTCAGTTTGGCCGTCGGCCAGCAGCACGAGGCGCACGTCGGTGAGGCGGTCGAGTTTCTTGTCCAGCGGCTTGCGCAGGTCGACGATGACGACTTGCTGGCGGGCGCGGAAGTGGTTGCCGTTCACCAGCACCACGCTTTCGTGGGCCAGCAACTCGGGCTGCGAAAACCGGTCGAGAGCCCGGGCGGTGTTCAGCTGGCGGTACGTGATTTTATCCACCAGCTCGGCCGAGAGGCCATTTTCACCCACCACCGGCACCGGCTTGGCGGGCACGGGGGCCCCCAGCGCGGCGTCGCCGGCGGCGTGGTCGGCGTCTACGTAGGCCACGCGCAGGACCGGGGCCAGGTGGGGCAGCAGCCGCGCCACCAAGGCCTGGATATCGCCGCACGGGGCCCCTAGGAAGGCCAGTTCGTGGCGGCCAAATTCGCCCACGTCGGGCCGGGCCAGCGCGGCGTGCTTGGCGCGTTTTGGGAAGTTGTCGGGTTGGTTATTCATGATGCTTAAGCAGTTATGGGCCGCAAAAAGTCGCGCTTGCCGCCGGTTTTTTCGATGAGCTGCACGCCCGTGATGGTGATGTCGTGCGAGAAGGCCTTGCACATGTCGTAGATGGTGAGGGCGGCCACGCTGGCGCCGGTCAGGGCCTCCATCTCGACGCCGGTGCGGCCCGTGACGACGGCCGTGCACACCACGCGCAGGGCATCGGGGCCGTCGGGCTCGATGGTGATCTGACAATCGTCGAGGCCCAGCGGGTGGCAGAGCGGGATGAGGTCGGCCGTTCTTTTGGCCCCCATGATGCCCGCCAGAATGGCCGTGTGCACCACGGGCCCCTTGTGGCTGGGCAGCTCGCCGGCCTGCACGCGGCCCAGCAGCTCGGGGCCCAGCACCACGCGGCAGTGGGCGCGGGCCAGGCGGCGGGTGGGCGTTTTCTGGCCCACGTCCACCATCGTGGGCTGGTTGGCGGCGTTGACGTGGGTGAATTTATCGGACAGCATGGTGGTCAGTGGTTCGGTTGGTTGGCGGGGGCCCGGCTAAAACCGGCCGGGGTCCCAAATTGTGCGAAAAGGCCCAGACAAAGCTAGGCGGGGCCCGTACCTTCTACGGAGCGCCCCCCCGGCCGGCCGGCGTTAGTTGCCGCTCGATCACCGCTTCCCCGAACCCATGATTTCCATCGCCGAAGCCTACGCCCGCGTGCTGGCCACCGCCCACCCGCTGCCGCCCGAAACCCTGCCCCTGCCCGAAGCCGCCGGCCGCATACTGGCCGAAGGCCTGGCCGCCGACCGCGACTTTCCGCCCTTCGACCGGGTGGCGATGGACGGCATCGCCGTGGTTCACGCCGCCTGGGCCGGTGGCCAAACGGTGTTTCCCGTCGCGCACGCCCAGTTTGCTGGGGCCCCCGCCCGGCCGCTGCCCGGCCCGGGCGTGGCCGTGGAGGTGATGACCGGCGCCGTGCTGCCCCTTGGAGCCGACGTGGTGGTGCGCTACGAAGACATTACGATTGAAAACCAGCAGGCTACCATCAACATCGCGCCGCCCGCCCGGCCCGGGGTGAACATCCACGCCCAGGCCGCCGACCGTCGCCGCCACGACGTGTTGCTGCCCGCCGGCACCTGCCTCACGCCCGCCGCCCTGGCCGTGGCCGCCACTGTGGGGGCCGCCGCGGTGCGCGTGACGCGCCGGGCCCGCGTGGCCGTGGTGAGCACCGGCGACGAGTTGGTGGACGTGGCCGCCACCCCCCTGCCCCACCAGATCCGGCGCTCCAACGCCTACGCCGTGCAGGCCCTACTAACCCCCGCCGGGGCCGACGTGCACCTGTTCCACCTGCCCGACGACCTGCCCACGCTGCGCCAGGGCCTGGCCAACATCCTCGCCGCCGGCTTCGACGCCGTGGTGCTAAGCGGGGCCGTGAGCAAGGGCCGCGCCGACCACCTGCCCACGCTACTGCGTGAATTGGCCGTGGCCGAAATCTTCCACGAAGTGAACCAACGCCCCGGCAAGCCCATGTGGTTTGGGGCCCGGGCCGGGGGCCCCGCGGTGTTCGGCCTGCCCGGCAACCCCGTGTCGACGCTGCTGACGGCGGCCCGCTACGTACGGCCGTGGCTGCTGGCCAGTCGGCAGCCGCAGGCCGGAGCCCCGCGGCCCACGCCGGCCGTACTCACGGCGCCCGTGCACTTTCGCCCCGCACTGGCGCACCTGCTGCCGGTGCGGATTGCCGTGGATGCGCAGGGCGTGCGCCGCGCCACGCCCGCGGCCGTGGACGGCTCCGGCGACTTGGCCGGTCTGCTCGAGGCCGATGCGTTTCTGGAGCTGCCGGCCGAGCAGACGGATTTTGCCCCCGGCACCGCGTGGCCGGCGTGGGCGCTATGAGCGAAAAGCGCTGCGGAAAACGGGCGGCGCAGCGCGTTGGAAAGCAGCGCCTTTTTCGTAGGTTCGTGGCCCTTCGCTGTTTTGCTTATAGTTAATAGCTGTACTTGATCGACTTATGGCCTCTTTTTCCGGTGAGCTGCGCGTGGCTGGCCACGTTTTTCCCTTGCTGCGCTGCGACTACCAGGCCACCCAGGCCACCGATGGCCGTGGGCGGGTGGCAGAAAAAGTGCGCCACCACCCGGTAACGCTACTTCTGGACGTGCCCCCGGGTACCTTTCTGGAAGCCTGGGCGGCCGACCCGCACAAGCGCTATTCCGCCGACGTTGTGTTTTTGGCCGCCGCCGGGGGCCGGGCCCTGGAAACCCTCAGCCTAAAAGCCGCCTACTGCGTGCACTACCAGGAGGCGTTCGCGACGGGCGACGCCACCACCGGCTCCTATGTCTGCCACATAACCCTTTCCGACCCCGGCGGCTTTACCCTGCACGCCGGCGGGCCGGCCGGCACGTTCGTGGCCCCGGCCGCCCGCGATTATGCCTACGTGCCGCTGGCTGCCGTACTCCACCCTAATCCAACCCCCATACTTTCCAAGCAGCAGCGCTACGATGCTCGAATGAAAAAAATCGACGCGGCCCGGTCGCATCTGGCCGCAAACGTTCCAGAACCAGTTGCAGGCGTGCCTGGCAAGTTCATCGCTGCAGCCGATGCCACCCGCGTAATCCCGGCTGGGGGCAGTCCCCGGGATGCTCTCAGCCGCTTGCAGGAGGCCACCGAACGGCTCGTGCGCAACAACGTAGCCGTGGAGCGGGCTAAGCTAGCCAACGACGCTTACGAAAACGGCCTCGGACGTAACGCAGCAGGTGTACTTGTGCCCATACGCCCGAACGGCAATGAGCCCCCCGAAGGCTGGGTGGTAAAGCAGGTGATTGAAAATAAACAAAGCGGTTTTATGGCTACCCTGTACGAGAGCACTTTTGAGCGCCCCCCGCGCAAGGTGCTCGCCTTCCGAGGCACAGACGTAGGGGAAGCCAATGATGCCAGCACTGATTTTTTGCAAGGTATTGGCCGGTACACGGATCAATACAAGCAAACGGAGATAACAGCTTTAAAAATATTAAATACCAATCCCAAAGGATTTGACATCACCGGCCATTCGCTGGGCGGGGGTGAGGCCTCACTGGCCGGGCTGGTAACTAACCAGCCCACCTACACCTTTAATGCGGCAGGCTTGCATGCTAATTCGATGCTGCGGGCCGGGCTAGATCCCGGAGACGTAGCCCACCAGCGGCAGCTTATCCAAGCATATTATTCCGAGCACGATCCGTTGAGCCTCGCACAAGACCACTCCGAACTGGTCAAAGCGGGACTTGGAACGCTGCTGCCGGTGCCGGTGCAGCCATTCGCAGCGCCCGTGTTGAACGACCCACGCAACCTACCGGCCGCCGTGGGGACCCGCCGGCCGTTCCCAGACGCGGGGGCCCACCCCGTGCCACCGGTGGTAGCCGGCATCGAGCGGCAGAAGGACGAAGACCTGGCCATCATTGGTCGGCTCGTGCCGACGCTAAAGCTTTAATGCTCTTGCCCATGAAACGCTTGCCTTGGTTGTTACCCGTTTTTCTGCTCGGTGCCGGCTGCGGCGACGGGCGGTCTACTCCTGTGTTGCTCACCACTCTCATGCGCTCTACCTATCCTGCTACCAAGTACTTCGCCGGCACCCCCCTGCTGCCACTGGCCCAGCTCATTGAAAACGACGACCCGGCCCTACTGGCCCGCCGCCTAGATGAGGCTGCACCCGCGCTACGCCGCGCAGTCGGCCACGAGGGCATGACCCTGGTCCTGTACGCTATGATGAACCGCCGCAAGGCCTGCCTCACCGCGTTGCTCACCCACGGCGCGGATCCCAACCAGAACACGCAGCTGGGCAAGAACAAACTTCAGGTGCAGCCCGTGGCCGTAGCCGCTGGAGGCGAAGACCCAGAACTGCTTATTATTTTACTTGACCACAAGGGTGACCCCAATAGCCGCTATGACGATGAACCCGCCCTGTTCTCGGCCATCCAAGGCGACCATTACGACCACGTGCGCCTATTGCTTGACCGCGGCGCCGACATCAACGCCACCGACAAAGATGGCGACACTGCTATGCAACGAATGGCATATACTGCTGATTTTGAACAAGTTGCTTACTTAATTAGGCGCGGCGCGGACGTACACAAACCAGATAACCAAGGGGCCACGCTAGCTTTTTCCGTTCAAACTCGCTACGTGAGTCCCACCCTCCCGGCATACAAGTGGCAGCAAACGGTGAAGCAAATGCTCATCGACCGCGGGGTGAAATTCCCCGTGCCCCACCCGGGTATAGCTTTTCAAGCCAAGGTGCGCCAGGAGAATGCCCAGCGCCGCCGTTGGGAGGCCACGCCCGAGGGCGAGCAGTGGCTAGCCCGCATTGCAGCGGCGGAAAGCAACCCGGGTGCAGGCAGCGACTTCATGACGCTGCGCTTCGAGGCGGAGCAGGCCTGCCAAGCTTGGCGCAAAAACCAGCCCGACTGGTTTCCGACCACCAACGCCGGCCGCGATGTGCTGCCCATCTACAACCACCCGCCCACCCTCGAACGAGAAGCGGCCGAGGTACGCGAGGAAGAAGCCGCCTTGCAGCAAGAAAAGGCTGCCGCCGCGGCCCGGTCCGACAGTGCCCTTAAAGAGGATCTGTTGCACCGGCCCCTGCGGTAAAACAGCGCGTAGACAGGTCTTTTCCTTGCGCCGCGCCCGGCCCCCTGCGCCTGCCTCACCCGCGCCCGGCCCGCGAGGGCGGCGGCTACTGGATGGAGGACACTCACCTGCTCAACATCGCCACGAGGGCCCCCCCAGATGCGTTGCTCGTGGCCTTGCTCGGCCCCGGGGCTGCCCCCAGTGCCAAGGACTACCAGCAGGAGCCGGCGCTGCTTAACGCCGTTTTCGTGCGCCAGTACCAGCGGATAAAAATCTTGCTTGGCCACGGAGCCGACATTGATGGGGACGATAGCAGCGGGGCCACTGCGGCTGTTGTATTGGCACGGCTCAACTGCTTTGAGATGGTGCATTACCTGCTCGAACGCGGGGCCATCGCCTTCAACGTGCAAGAAAGCGGCGTGGGCACGGACGAAAATGTGGCTTGGCAAATCAAGGTCAGGCACTGGCTGATGGCGCACGGCGTCAAGTTTCCCGCGCCCACCGCCGGGGCGAAGCTGCTTTGTACCATTCGCCAGCGGTGGGAGCAGACGCCCGAGGGCCACGCTTGGCGCAAGCAGCTCGACGCGCTGGGCAGCCAGCCTGATATAGTAGGCAAGCCCTGGGCCAAGCGGGAAGACGCCGAGCACGCGGCCATGCAGGCTTGGATGGCCCGCGAGGGCGTCCCCGCCCCGCCGCTGGTCGAGCCCGCGGGAGCGGACGAGAAATAAGCGGCGGGCATCAAACAACTTCTGAGCGCCGTTGCGGTACGCGCAGGGCCGGTCACAACTACTGGTCTGTGCGTATCTTTGCGGTAGCTGCTATCCAGAAAGACCGAGGGACTGGGCCCTGTGACGTCTTGGCAACCTGCTTTGAGTAGGTGCCAACTCCCGTTCTGCCAACGCGTTTGGCCGAAGAAGATGACAGCCGGAACCGCTCCCTTGGGGAGCGGGTTTCTTTCTGGATAGGCGCGTTTGTCCGCCGCTTTTATCTGGTTAAGAATGTCAGGTTTCGCTTCTCCCCCCGCCCTTGCTGCCCCCGAACTTGCCGTGGCCGACGCCCCCGGCGCCAGCCCGCTGCCGGCCCTTTTGCGCCAGCGCCTGCTGATTCTGGACGGCGCCATGGGCACCATGATTCAGCGGCACCCGCTTACGGAAGAGGACTTCCGGGGCCCCCGCTTCGCCGACCACCCCAAGCCGCTGCGCGGCAACAACGACCTGCTGAGCCTGACGCGGCCCGATATCATCCGCGGCATCCACGCCGAGTACTTCGCCGCCGGGGCCGACATGGTGGAGACCAACACGTTCTCGGGCACCACCATCGCCCAGGCCGACTACGGGCTCGAACACGTGGTGTACGAGCTAAATTATGAGTCGGCGCGCCTGGCCCGCTCGGCGGCCGACGAGTACGCGACGCCCGACCGGCCGCGCTTCGTGGCCGGGGCCGTGGGGCCCACCAACCGCACGGCCTCGCTCTCGCCCGACGTGAACCGCCCCGGCTTCCGCGCCGTGACCTTCGACGAGCTGGCCGCAGCCTACCTGGAGCAGGTGCGCGGCCTTGTGGACGGCGGCGTGGACACGCTGCTCATCGAAACGATTTTCGACACGCTCAACGCCAAGGCCGCGCTCTACGCGGTGCAGAAATTCTTCGACGATAGCGGACGCCAAGTGCCCATTATGATTTCGGGAACCATCACCGACGCCTCGGGCCGCACGCTCTCGGGCCAAACGGTGGAGGCGTTCTGGAACTCCATTCGCCACCTGCCGCTGCTGAGCGTGGGCCTGAACTGCGCCCTCGGCGCCAACCAGCTCAAGCAGTACGTGGAGGAGCTGAGCCGCATTTCCGACGTGCACATTTCGGCCTACCCCAACGCCGGCCTGCCCAACGCCTTTGGCGGTTACGACGAGTCGGCCGAGGAATTTGCGGCCCTGGTGGAAGATTATTTGAAGGACGGCATCGTAACCGTGGTGGGCGGCTGCTGCGGCACCACGCCCCAGCACATCGCCGAACTCAGCCGCCTGGCCCAGCAGTACAAGCCGCGCCCGCTGCCCGCCGCCGGGGCCCCGGCCACGCGCCTGAGCGGCCTGGAGCCGTTTGGCATCTCGAAGGAAAGCCTGTTTGTGAACGTGGGCGAGCGTTGCAACGTGACCGGCTCGCGCGCCTTCGCCCGCCTCATCCGCACGGGGGCCTACGAGGAGGCCCTGGCCGTGGCCCGCGCCCAGGTGGCGGGTGGGGCCCAAGTGCTCGACATCAACATGGACGAAGGCATGCTCGACTCGGAGCAGGCCATGACCACGTTCCTGAACCTAATTGCCTCGGAGCCCGACATTTCGCGGGTGCCGCTAATGATCGACTCCTCGAAGTGGAGCGTGCTCGAAGCCGGCCTGAAGTGCGTGCAGGGCAAGAGCATCGTGAACTCGATTTCGCTGAAAGAGGGCGAAGAGCTGTTTTTGCAGCGGGCCCGTACGGTGCGCCAGTACGGCGCCGCCATGGTGGTGATGGCCTTCGACGAAGACGGCCAGGCCGACACGCTGGAGCGCCGCAAGGCCATCTGCCAGCGCAGCTACGATTTGCTGATGGGCATCGGCTTCCCGGCCGAAGACATCATTTTCGACGCCAACATCCTCATCGTGGGCACGGGCCTGGAGGAGCACCGCACCTACGCGCTCGATTTCATCGAGGCCGTGCGCTGGATCAAGGCCACGCTGCCGGGGGCCCTCACCAGCGGCGGCGTGAGCAACATCTCGTTCTCATTCCGGGGCAACGACGTGGTGCGCGAGGCCATTCACTCGTCGTTTTTGCTGCACGCCATCCGCGCCGGGCTCGACATGGGCATTGTGAACCCCAGCCAGTTGGCCGTGTACGACGACGTGCCGAAGGACCTGATGGAGCTGGTAGAGGACGTGCTGCTGAACCGCCGCGCCGACGCCACCGAGCGCCTGGTGGATTTCGCTGAAACCGTTAAGAAGAAGGACAAAACCGAAGTGGTGGCCGACGCCTGGCGCGCCCTGCCGGTGCAGGAGCGCTTGCAACACGCCCTCGTCAAGGGCATCACCGAGTTCATCGACCAGGACACCGAGGAAGTGCGCCAGCAAGTGGCCCGGCCGCTCGACGTGATTGAGGGGCCCCTGATGAGCGGCATGAACGTGGTGGGCGACCTGTTCGGGGCCGGCAAAATGTTCTTGCCCCAGGTGGTGAAATCGGCCCGCGTGATGAAGAAAGCGGTGGCGTACCTAGAGCCTTACCTGCTGGCGGACAAGCAAAGCGGCGACCGCCAAACGGCGGGTAAAATCGTGCTGGCCACGGTGAAAGGCGACGTGCACGACATCGGCAAGAACATCGTGGGCGTGGTGCTGGCCTGCAACAACTTCGACATCGTGGACCTGGGCGTGATGGTGCCGCTGGAAAAGATTCTGGACGAGGCCGTGGCGCAAAGCGCCGACATCATCGGCCTCTCGGGCCTCATCACGCCCTCGCTCGACGAGATGGTGTACGTGGCCCAGGCCATGCAGAAGCGCGGCCTGAAAGTGCCGCTGCTCATCGGCGGCGCCACCACTTCGCGCCTGCACACGGCCGTGAAAATTGCCCCGGCCTACGCCGGGGCCGTGGTGCACGTCAACGACGCCTCGCGCAGCGTGGGCGTGGCCGCCGGCCTGCTGGGCTCGGGCGAAGCGGCCTACGCCCAAACCGTGGCCGCCGACTACGCCGCCCTGCGCACCGACTACGCCGGCCGCCAGCGCGACAAAAACTACCAAGCCATTGCGGCCGCCCGGGCCAACGGCGTAAAAATTGACTGGGCCGGGGCCCCCATCACCAAGCCCAGCTTTTTGGGCACCAAGGTGTTCGACAATTACGATTTGGCCGAGCTGGCGCAGTATATTGACTGGACGCCGTTCTTCCACACTTGGGAGCTGAAGGGGCGCTACCCGCGCATCCTCACCGACGAGAACCTCGGCGAGGCGGCCACCCGGTTATTTGAGGACGCGCAGGCCATGCTGAAGAAAATCGTGGACGGGAAGCTGCTCACGGCCCGCGCCGTGGTGGGCTTTTGGCCGGCCAACACCGTGGGCCACGATACCATTGAGGTGTACGCCGACGACGAGCGCGGGGCCCCCGTGGCCGCGTTTTTCACGCTGCGCCAGCAGGGCGAGAAGGGCCCCGGCGTGCCCAACATCGCCTTTTCCGACTTCTTGGCGCCCAAGGCCAGCGGCCGCGCCGACTATATGGGCGGCTTCGCCGTGACGACGGGCATCGGCATTGAGAAGCTGGTGGAGGCGTTTGAAAAAGACCACGACGACTACTCCAGCATCATGGTGAAGGCCCTGGCCGACCGCCTCGCCGAGGCCTTCGCCGAGCGCCTGCACCAGCGCGTGCGCGAAGAGTTCTGGGGCTACGCGGCCGACGAAAAGCTGACCGGCGACGACCTCATCCAGGAGAAGTACCAGGGCGTGCGCCCGGCGCCCGGCTACCCCGGCTGCCCCGACCACACGGAGAAAATTACGCTCTTCCAACTCCTGGACGCCGAGCGCCAAACGGGCATCACCCTCACCGAAAACCTGGCCATGTACCCCACAGCGGCCGTCAGCGGCATGTACTACGCCCATCCCGATTCGCGCTACTTCGGCCTCGGCAAAATCGGCCGCGACCAGGTGGTGGACATGGCCCAGCGCAAGGGCATGGCCCTGCCCGAACTGGAGCGTTGGCTGATGCCGAACCTGAACTACGAACCGGTGGCTACCGACGCGGCGGCCGCAACCGCCTAAAGGCCAGCGCCGCTGCGTTGTCCTTCCCCACTCACTCCGCTTACTAACCTCTGCCGGCTAAGAACCGGCCACGGGGCCCCTTCCCATGAAAGTGACCGAACACCTTGCCCAGGCCCACGGCAAAACGCTGTTTTCCTTCGAAGTGCTGCCGCCGAAAAAGGGCGAGAACATCCGCACGCTGTTCTCGAACATCGAGCCGCTGATGGAATTCAAGCCGCCGTTCATCGACGTGACTTACCACCGCGAGGAATACGTGTACCGCCAGCACCCCAACGGCCTGCTGGAGAAGAAAACCGTGCGCCGCCGGCCGGGCACGGTGGGCATTTGCGCGGCCATCAAAAACCGCTTCGACGTGGACACCGTGCCGCACCTCATCTGCGGGGGCTTCACGAAGGAAGAGACGGAGAACGCGCTGATTGACTTGCACTTCCTGGGCATCGACTCGGTGCTGGCCCTGCGCGGCGACCCCATTAAAACCGAGGGCGTGTTCAAGCCCGAGCCCGACGGCCACGCCTACGCCTGCGACCTCATCGGGCAACTGGCCGACCTGAACAAGGGCGAGTACCTGGATGAGGCCCAGGACGATACCTGGGCCACCAATTTCTGCATCGGCACGGCCGGCTACCCCGAAAAGCACTTCGAGGCCCCCAACTCCGGGGCCGACATCCGCTACCTCAGGCACAAGGTGGACCGCGGGGCCGACTACATCGTGACCCAGATGTTCTTCGACAACGAGCAGTTTTTCGACTTCGAGCGCCGCTGCCGCGCGGCGGGCATCACCGTGCCCATCATCCCCGGCCTCAAGCCGCTGACGACCAAAAGCCAGCTTACCATGCTGCCGCGCACCTTCTTCCTCAACCTGCCCGAGGCCCTGGTGGAAGCCGTGAGCCAGTGCCGCGACAACGAGGCCGCCCGCGCCGTGGGCATCGAGTGGTGCCTCAACCAGAGCCGAGAGCTGATGGCCCACGGCGTGCCCAGCCTGCACTACTACTCGATGGGCAAGGCGGAGAGCATCCGCAAGGTGGCCAAGGAACTGTTTTAGGCTTGGTGGTTGGCTGGTGGCTGTTCGTTGTTCGTAAGCAAAACAAGTCGTCCTGCGCATCTGGCACCCGACAATCAACAACTAACGACTTCCATGCTCGACGACCTCTTCGCCCAGCTCCGCGCGGCCACTGCGCCGGCCGAGATTGAGGCCCTGCAAAACGGCATCTGGCAGGTGTGGCTGGCCACCGGCGACGCAGCCCTCGACAAGCAACTAGAGGCCGGGATGCGGGCCCTGCAAGCGGCCGATTTCACCCGCGCCATTGGTTTGTTTGACGAAATAATTGCCACCGCTCCGCACCTGGCCGAGGGCTGGAACAAGCGCGCCACCGCCTACTACCAGCGCGGCGACTACCGCGCCTCGCTGGCCGACATTGCCGAAACCCTGCGCCGCGAGCCCCGCCACTTTGGGGCCCTGTGGGGCCAGGCGGCTATTTTGCGGCAGTTGGCCGACCCGCGCCGGGCCCTGCGCGTGCTGAAGCAACTCGAAGCTTTGTGCCCGCACCTGCCCGGCCTGCGCGAGCAGCAGCTGGCCCTGCGCGAGCAGCTGGAAGACGGCGGCAACGCATTCTAAGGTACATTTCGGGCATGAAAACGCTCTTCTCTTTTTCGGCCCACGTGCTGGCCCTGGGGGCCCTGGCCTGCTTGCTGACCGCCTGCGACTCGACCCCGCGCGAGCGCCAGGCCGTGGTGCGCGACCAGTCGCGCAAGCTCGACACGCTGGCCCGCAAGGGCGGCCAAACCCTGGCCCGCGTGGGCCGCCAAACGGCCCAGTACGACGCCGCCAACCGCGCCCGCCGCGCCGAGCCGCTGAGCCCGGACCGCAAAAAAACCTTCGCCGCCAACCTGCTGGGGCCCTACGCCGGGCACCTGGACGCCATGATGCCGGCCACCATCGGGGGCCCCTACCAGCAGCTGCTCCAGCAAACGCGCGCCCGCCGCCAGGCCTGGACCGACCGCGACTGGGACTACGCCCGCGCCGTGTACGCCGACGTGAACGCCGCCCTGGCCCGCGTGCGCCTCGACTTGCCCGCCCGCGACGAGCTGCGCGTGCGCGCCTGGCAGGCCGAATTCGTGGCCCTGCAAGCCGGCCACACCGCCGCCGAGCTGCACGCCGCCACCCGCGCCCCGGCGGCGGCGGCCCGCCGCTAATTCCCAACCCACCGGGCGTTTATGCGTTGGAGAACGTCTACCAACGCTCTTTGGCCCATGGGTTTTGCCTCCGAACTGCTTCCGGCCTTGCGCCGCCACTGGCCTTATTACCTGGTAGAAGCAGCGGGCCCTGCGATTTTTCTTGTCGTATCGAGCGCGACCGCCGTGGTGTTTTACCACCCCAACTCGCGGGTGGAGCAGGCACTGGGGCCCAGCGAAATGCTGCACCGCACGGGCCTGGCCCTGGTGATAGCGGCGCTGATCATGGCCATGGCCTACTCGCCCTGGGGCAAGCGCTCGGGGGCCCACTTCAACCCAGCCGTGACGCTGGGTTTCTGGCAGCTCGGCCACATCCGCACCGCCGACGCCCTGTGGTACGTGCTGTTTCAGTTCGCAGGGGCCCTGGCAGCGGGTTTCGCCATGTTTCACCTGCTGCAACCGTGGTTCGGCTACCCCGCCATTCACTACAACCTGACCCGGCCCATCGCAGGTGGCTACGGGTGGCTGTGGGCGCTGGCCGCCGAAATCGGCATTTCGGCGGTGTTCATGCTGGTGCTGCTGCAAGCGCTGCACTCGGCGCGGCTCAAGGAGTGGGTGGGGGCGCTGGCGGGGCTGATGCTGGCCGTGTTCATCGTGTTCGAGTCGCCCGTTTCGGGCATGAGCCTGAACCCGGCCCGCTCCACGGGCACGGCGGTGGCCGCGCAACTAAGCCCGAGCCTGTGGATCTACTTCGTTGGGCCCCTGGCGGCCATGTGGGCCATGGCTGTGCTCTACGGGCGCTACCGCGACCGCAACGCCCTGCCCGAACGCCCGCCGACGTACCCCAACGCTTCGGCCTGACCGGACTTGGCCCGGCCGGCACGGCCTTTTCTGCGTAAAGCAAGGGATCACTTTTTTCCTGCGCCATGCCTCCCAAAAAGCCCACCGCCGCGCCCCCCCCGGGCCCCACCGACGCCCCCAAACCCAAAAAACCCGCGCTTTCCAAAGCCCCGGTGCGCCCCACGGCCCAGGACATGAAAGCCGCCGCCCAGAAGCTGCCCTACCCCGGCAAGCAGGCCGACATGAAACTCCAGCCGCAGTCGGACCTGCGCGCCTACCGCGCCGCCGGCAAGCTTCAGGACAAAATTGCCCTCATCACCGGGGCCGATTCGGGCATCGGCCGGGCTGTGGCCGTGGCCTTCGCCAAGGAAGGGGCCCACGTGGCCATTGTGTTCAACGAGAACCTCGACGACGCCCACCAAACCCAGGCAATGGTGGAGGCCGAGAAGCGCCGCTGCCTGGTGCTGCAACTCGACGTGCGCGAACCCGAGCAGTGCAAGCAGGCCGTGCGCCGCACGGTGCAGGAGTTCGGCCGGCTGAACATCCTGGTGAACAACGCCGCTTACCAGATGGCCCAGGAGAAGTTCGAGGACATTCCGGAAGAGCAAATCCGCCGCACGTTTGACACCAACATCCTGGGTTACACATGGATGGCGCAAGCCGCCATCCCGCACCTCACCAAAGGCGACGCCATCGTGAACACGGGCAGCATTGTGGGCATCGTGGGCATTCCGCTGCTCATCGACTACGCCTGCACCAAGGCCGGCATCCACGCCCTCACCAAGTCGCTGGCCCTGTACCTGGCCGACCGGGGCATCCGGGTGAACGCCGTGGTGCCCGGCCCGGTCTGGACGCCCAACATCCCCGGCACCATGCCGCTGAGCGAGATTGAAAAGTTCGGCCACGAAGTCGCCCTCAAGCGCCCCGGCCAGCCCGACGAACTGGCCCCGGCCTACGTGCTGCTTGCCTCCGAAGATGGCTCGTTTATGACCGGCAGCCTCGTGCACGTAACCGGTGGCAAACTCAGCAGCGATGAATAGACCCCCTGGGGCCCTACCGAGCGGTTTGCTCCTAATTTGGGCGGCCCAGCTTTTCATTGGCTTTTCGCGCAGCTATAGTTAAAGCTATAGCTAATTAGCAAATTTTCCGGCTGTAAAAAGGCCGAACGGCTGCAAAGCCGCCTACCTTTCTTCCTGCGAACTGTTGAGCCTCCAAGGCCCGGTTTGCCAGGCTGTTCTTTTTTCCCACCCCTCCCCCCTTCCTTCATGGCCGATACTTCGACCTCACTCCTCGACCGGAGCCGCACCGTTGCGGGCCCCGGTTACAACCGCTGGCTGGTGCCCCCGGCCGCCCTGGCCATTCACTTGGCCATTGGGCAGGCCTACGCTTTCAGCGTGTTCAACAAGCCGCTGGGCTCGCTCATCAGCGGCGACCCGGCCAAGCCCGACGCCCTAGACTGGACGCCCACCCAAATCGGCATCACGTTTTCCATCGCCATCGTGCTGCTGGGCTTGTCGGCCGCTTTGTTCGGCAAGTGGCTCGAGCGCGTGGGGCCCCGGAAGGCCATGCTGGCGTCGGCGCTGTGCTTCGGCGGCGGCTTTCTCATCGGTTCGCTGGGCATCCATTTGCACAACATTTTCCTGCTCTACTTCGGCTACGGCTTCGTGGGCGGCATTGGGCTGGGCATCGGCTACATTTCGCCGGTGAGTACCTTAATCAAGTGGTTCCCCGACCGCAAAGGTGTGGCCACGGGCATGGCCATCATGGGCTTCGGCGGCGGCGCCATGATCGGCTCGCCGCTGGCGGTGGCCCTCATGGGGCACTTCAAGGGCTCGGCGCCGCAGGGCGTGGCCCCCACGTTCATCGTCATGGGCATCATCTACTTCTTGTTCATGCAGTTCGGGGTGTGGACCATCCGGGTGCCGGCCGACGACTGGAAGCCCGCCGGCTACGTGCCCAACGAAGAGCACAGCGCCCTCATCACCACCGGCAACGTATCGGCCGACAACGCCATCAAAACGCCGCAGTTTTGGCTGCTATGGGTGGTACTACTCTGCAACGTGACGGCCGGCATTGGCGTGCTCGAAACTGCCTCGCCGCTCATCCAGGACACGTTTTCGGATAAATTTATGGGCACGGGCCGGGGCGTAACGGCCGCCGCCGCCGCCGGTTTCGTGGGCTTGCTCAGCTTGTTCAACCTGCTGGGCCGCTTCTTTTGGTCGTCGGCTTCCGACAAGCTGGGCCGCAAAACGGCTTACGCCATCTACTTCGGCTTGGGCATTTTGCTATACGCCCTCATCCCCACGCTTGGGCATAACCTCCAGCTCACCTTGTACGTGGCAGTGGCCTGCGTGATTATCAGCATGTACGGCGGCGGTTTTGCCACGGCCCCGGCCTACCTCTCCGACCTGTTCGGCAAGTACCAAGTGGGCGCCATCCACGGTCGCTTGCTCACGGCCTGGAGCACGGCCGGCGTGCTGGGGCCCCTCATTGTGCACCAGCTGCACGACCGTGCCAAGGCCCAAAACCTGGAAGGGGCCGCGGCCTACCAAAACGTGTTCTACACCATGGCCGGCCTGCTGGTGGTGGGCCTGCTGGCCGACTTGGCCGTGACGGCGGTGAAGGAGCAGTACTACGAGAAGGGCCCCGTCACCATCGAAGCCGGCGGCCACTAGGGCGCGGCTGTTTCACCTTTCAGCACTTTTTGCCATGAATCCCCAATCCCCCAACCCCAACGCCCCCGATTCGTCGTCGGGTGGTTCCGCCGTCATTGCCTGGCTCTTCGTGGGCCTGCCCCTCGCCTGGGGCGTTTCGCAAACGTTCCTCAAAGCGCTGGCGCTGTTTAAGTAAGCGCGCTGCCTTTTTCCTATTGCCAAAAGCAGCCGGCCCGCGCCGGCTGCTTTTTTTGGGTTTCGGCACTAACCGATTGGGCCACGAGCGGTTTATGCTCTGACAAAGACTACCAGCAACCAGTAGCGGATATCTGCCGTTGAGCTTGTTGGTTTCTGCCGTTTCACTGCTCGCCTCTCCCCCTTTCCGATGTCTGCTTCCCACTACCCGGCCGGCACGGTGCGCGCCTTGCTGCCCACCGCGCACGTGTCCGGGGCCACCCGCGCCGCTTTGCAGCAGCGCCTCGACGCGCCCGCCGACTATGCGCCGCAGTTTCTGGCCCCCGAAACCTTTGCCCTGCTCGCAGCCGTGGCCGCCTGCTTGTTTCCGCAGCCCGACCGCCCCGAGCAGCCCATTGCCCTGGCTCCGTCGGTGGACCAGCGATTGGCCGAAGGCCGCGCCGACGGCTGGCGCTACGACGCCCTACCTCCTGACCGGGAAACCTACCGCATGGGCCTGGGCGGCATCCAGGAAACAGCCCAGGTCCTGTTTTTGAACAATTTCGAGCAGCTCGACGCCCAGCAGCGGCACCACGTGCTGCAGGCCGTGGCCAGCGGCACCCCACCCGGCACCATCTGGCAAACGCTGGACGCCGGCCGCTTTTTCGAAGAAATGCTGGCCGAGCTCACCGAAACCTATTACGCCCACCCGCTGGCCCAAGAGGAAATTGGCTACGTGGGCATGGCCGATCTGCCCGCCTGGACGAAAATCGGCCTCAACGAGCACGAGCCCCGCGAGCCACAGGCCGAATAACACGGCCCCTGGGGCCCCCAGCCACCATTGCATTTACTTAAATCTGCTCAATCCGCAGTTTATGCCCGACGAAGAAGTACTAGAAGAAGGCGTTTTGAGCCCGGTGCAACCGGCGATTCAGGACCCGCTGCTGCGCGAATTGATGGCCGATGCCCCGGCCACCGCGCCGGCCTTGGACATTCCGCAGGAACAAGCCCAGCCTACCCCTGCTCCGCTCGAAGAGGTGGATTGCGTGGTCATTGGCCTCGGGGCCGGCGGGGCCCCGCTGCTGGCCCGCCTCGCTCAGGCCGGCTTGAAGGTGGTGGCCCTGGAAGCTGGCCCCTGGCACGACCCCGAGAAGGACTTCGCCACGGACGAAAAGGCGCAGGACTTCCTGTTTTGGAACGACGAGCGCCTTTCGGCCGGCGGTGACCCGCTGGCCATGGGCAAGAACAACTCGGGCACCGGCGTGGGCGGCTCTACACTGCACTACACGGCCTACACGCCCCGCCCGCTACCGGACGATTTGCACCTCAAGCGCGACTTCGACAAGGGCGAAGATTGGCCCCTGACGTACGACGACCTCGCCCCGTATTTTGAGGAAGTAGAGCAGTTTTTGGGCGTTTCGGGGCCCTCGCCTTACCCCTGGGGCCCCAGCCGGCCCAAGGGCTACGCCCTGGCCCCGCTGCCGCTAAATAGCGCCGCCCAACTGATGGTGCGCGGTGCCGAAAAGATTGGCATTCGCACCTCTCCCGCTCCCAACGCGGCGCTGTCGGCCCGCTACTACCAAGAGGGTGTGGGCTGGCGCGAAGCCTGCACCAACCGCGGCTTCTGCCAGGCCGGTTGCTCGAACGGGGCCAAGGCCAGCATGGATGTAACGTTCATTCCGCTGGCGGTGAAGTACGGGGCCGACATCCGCCCCAACAGCTTCGTGACCGAAATTGAGCGCAACGCCCGAGGCCACATCACGGCCGTGATATACACCCAAAACGGCCAGCAGCACCGCCAGCCGTGCCGCAATTTATTTCTGTGCGGCGGCTCGGTCGAAACGCCGCGCTTGTTGCTAATGAATGAGTTGGCCCTCAGCAGCGGCCAGGTAGGCCGCAACCTGATGGCCCACCCCGGCGTGCAGGTGTGGGGCACATTTGCCGACGAGGTACGCCCCAACAAAGGAATTCCCGGGGGCTTGATTTCGCAGGATACCCACCGGCCCAAAGATGCTGATTTTGCCGGTGGTTACCTGCTGCAAAGCATCGGCGTGATGCCGGTCACGTTTGCTGGGCAGGTGGCCCGGGGCCGCAAGCTGTGGGGCCAACCCCTGCGCGACTACATGCGCAACTTCAACCACATTGCCGGCATCAATATCCTCGGCGACTGCTTGCCCCACACCAGCAACTACTTGGAACTGAGCGACGAACTCGACGCGCGCCAACTTCCCAAACCGCGCCTGCACTTCACGGCCCAGGAAAACGAGCACCGCATGAACGCCCACGCCGAGCGCACCATGCGCAACATCTGGGAAGCTGCTGGGGCCACCGATATCTGGTCGTTTGGGCGCTATGCCCACGTCATTGGCACGGCCCGCATGGGCCTGAACGGCGATGATGCCGTGGTGGACCGCGACGGCCGGGCCTTCGACGTTCCCAACCTCTACATCTCCGATAATTCCACGTTCCCCAGCGCCTTGAGCGTCAACCCTGCGCTCACCATCATGGCCCTAAGCTTGCGCACAGCTGATAAATTTCTGGAGCGTGAGCGGCGGCGCGATGCGTGAGTTGAATACATCAGGTGCTGGTTGTTAAGTGCTAAGCACAATTAAAACCTAGCGATTTCTCAACTGGCAATGGCCAATTGATTATTACAAGTAATGAAATCTTTTCTCACCGACATTAAAGGCCGTTTTGGCAACGGCGGCTACGAAGGCGACCAGTTTGGCGGGGCCCAGGGCCACAACGGCAACGGCTTGCCCACGGGCTTGCCCAACAACTTCATGTTCGCCACCGGCATCGAGTGCAGCTACCCCACTATAGACCACGGCAAAACCCGCCGCGATATGCTGGCCGAGTGCGACCACTATAATCGCTACAAAGAGGACTTGGGCCTTGTGAAAGAATTGGGCCTAAAGGTGTTGCGGTACGGCTTGCCGTACTACAGGATTCAGCAGGCCCCTGGCAAGTACGACTGGGAATTTGCCGACTTGGCCATGGCGGAGATGCAGCGCCTCGGCATCACGCCCATCTTGGACCTGATGCACTTCGGGGTGCCCGACTGGCTAGGTAATTTTCAAAACCCCGAACTGGTGGTGCACTTCGCCGATTATTGCGAGCAAGTAGCCAAGCGCTACCCGTGGGTGCGCTATTACACGCCCGTGAACGAGATTTACGTGACGGCCAAGTCAAGCGCCAAGGACGGGATTTGGAACGAGCAACTGAAGTCCGACAAAGCCTTCGTGACGGCCCTAAAGCACTGCGTGGCGGCCAGCATTATGGGCACCCAGCAAATTGCCAAACAGCGCCCCGACTGCGTGATTGTGCAAAGCGAGTCAGCCGAATTCACGCACGAGCTGCGGGCCGCGCACACCGCGGAAGTACAACTGCAAAACAAGCTGCGGTTTGCCTCGTTGGACTTGCTGTACGCTCATCACCCCGAAGGCGAAGTAGTCAATTACTTGTACGACAACGGCCTGACCCGACGCGAGTATGATTGGTTCATGGCTGGCGAGCCCCCCGGGTACCAAGTGATGGGCAACGACTACTACGGCCGCAACGAGAAGATTATGTTGCCCAACGGTGAAACCGTGACCAGCATGGATGTGCTGGGCTGGTACAACATCACCCACGATTACTACCAGCGCTACAAAAAGCCGGTGATGCACACCGAAACCAACGTGCTCGATGCCCGGGAGGGCCCCACGTGGCTGTGGAAGCAGTGGGTCAATATTTTGCGGATGCGCAAGGAGGGCGTGCCGGTGCTGGGCTTCACGTGGTACTCGCTCATTGACCAGATTGACTGGGACAAAGGCATGGCTACCAAGACCGGCACAGTGAACGCCTGTGGCCTGTTTGACCTCGACCGCAAGCCCCGCCCCGTGGCCGACGCTTACAAAATGCTTCTCCAGGAGTACGGCCAAATTACCATTGTGCCCCACGGCGAACTGTTCGAAATAACCGACCGGCCTGCCACCCTTAAGGTGGAGGTGTAGCAACAGCTACTGTAAGCAAAGGGGCCCCGACGCTGAAATGCGTCGGGGCCCCTTTGCTTACAGTAGCTACCAGATTATTGGACCGCTGCTAGCTTGCTACAACAACTTGCGCCGCCGTGTGAAAGTGCGCTGCTTGTTCGCGCCGCAACTGGTCGATGAGGCGGCCTTCGGGCAGCACCACGTCGTCGTAGGTCAGCACTTGGTCCTTGGGCACGTCGCGGCGCAGGGTGCAGCCTTCGGCCACGCCCAGGGGCAGCAAGTTTTCGCGCTGAGCCACGTCGGCATTTTCGGCCAGCCCGTAGGTGTGGTAGTAGCCAATACCGTCGAGCACTTGGCCGGCGGTCAGCGGCACCTTGGCAGCCGTCACCACTTCCACATGCATGGGGCCCCGGGGAGCCAGCGCCGCATCGTGGAACAGCACCGCCCGCGCCACCGAAGTGGGCGTTTCGAAATGGCACAAGTGGTAAGGCGTGTGGAAGCAGTACAGGGGCCCCGCCCCGAGCTTATATAGATTGAGGTAGTGCCGTTGCACCGGGTCGTCGATGGTGCCCAGCACGAACACGCCGGGCCCCGGGCTGGCCCCCACCACGTAGTCAACGATGCCAGGGCCGCCGCTCAGCAGCTCCTCGGCCGGGTACCAATTGGCGGCTTCCGTCACGGGGGTACCGGGGGCCACGGTGGGCCCCAGCATGCCGCGCCGGGCCACGCGCATGCCCAAAGCGTTGGCAATCACGGCTTGTTCGAAGCTGATTTTGCTGCCGTCGGCGAAGCTCGTGACCATGCTCGGGTTTTGGCCCCACTGCTTGGCGAAGCCCGCCTGGGTGGTGGGGTTGCGGTACGGGTCGTGCAGCCCTTTGATGTTGCCGCACAGCACGGGCGTTACGCCGATGCCCTGCACGAAGCGCGCCAGGTTGAGCGTCACGCCGGGCTGGTCGCCATCGGCTACGGTGTACACAATGCCGGCGCGGTCGGCGTACACCTTCAGGATGGGCCCCACTGTGCCGTCGAGTTCAGCGTTGAGCAACACCACGTGCTTGCCGTGGCGGATGGCTTCCATCACGGCGTGGGCCCCGTATTCCACGGCCCCGGTCACTTCGATGATGGCGTCAACGCCCGCAGCTTGGCACACCAGCAGGGCGTCGTCGGTGATGGCGGGCTGGCCCCGTTCGATGCAAGCTTCGAGGGCCCCGACGGTGCCCACTTCAGTCACACCGAGCACGTCGGTTTCGGCGTAAGCCTGCCGGGCGTGAGCCAATGTGCGGTTGGCAATGGCAACCAGCTCCATGCCGGGTACATAGCGGCAAATTTGCCGGGCCACACCCTTGGCCATAAATCCAGCCCCGATCATGGCCACCCGGATGGGGCGGCCAGCGCGGGCGCGTGCCGCCAGTGCGTTGTCAACGATAATCATAGATAAGCCAGCAAGAGTCTTTAAGAAAAGTAGCGCTTAACCAACCGTAGCGGGCAGCGGCTGAAAATCAGGGTGCACCGCGTCTTTAGCCGACACCAGCACGGGCTCAAACGGCCACTCGATGCCGATGGCGGGATCGTTCCAGCGCAGGCCCCGCTCAGCGCCGGGCGTGTATTTGGCCGATACTTGGTAGGCCACGTCGGTGTTATCCTCGAGGGTGAGGAAGCCGTGGGCAAACCGCCCGGGCACAAACAGCATCCGGTAGCTGTCCGCTGTCAGTTCCACCGCAATCCACTGCTTATAAGTGGAAGATTCCTCACGCAGGTCCACAATCACGTCAACGATGGACCCACGGGTGCAACGCACCAGCTTGGTTTCTTCGTGGGGCGGCAGTTGGTAGTGCATGCCGCGCAACGTGCCGCGGCGGGGGTTCGACGATAGGTTGGCCTGCACCGGCGGCATGAAAATACCATGGGCGGCAAACTCGTCTTCGCACCACGAACGACCAAAAAACCCGCGCTCGTCACTCAGGCGCTGCACATCGATGATGAAGGCGCCCGACAGTTTAGTTTCAGTAAAAATCATTACTAAAAAGAAAGAAATTCGCAAAAAGGAACGCTACGCTAAGCTACTGCCTCCGCCAAGGCGGGCGAAGAAGCAGCAGGGGCCCAAGCCAAGTCAGGGCCCAGGGCCCCACTGGCGCGCAAGTCGCCGAGCACCCGCAGGCGCATCAGGGTCGAGCTACGGAAATCGGCGTCGTGGAAACCCGTAGCGCGCAGGCCGTCGCGTAGCTCGGCGATGGTGCCGGCCAGGGTATGCAAGGGCTGGTGGTTGGGCGCTAGCTTCTGGAATAGACTAAAATCAACGCGGTACGAGCGTTTATCTGGCGGCGCGTCGGCGTTTAGGCGCACGCTAGTTCCCGGCAAGGCCTCTGCCACGGCGGCGGCCAGCTCACGCACTTGGTAGTTCCACACGTCGGTGCCCACGTTCACGCGCAGGTACTCGCCGCCGTTGCTGGCCTCGCGCGCCACGGCCCAGTCAATGGCGCGGGCCATGTCGAGGACGTGGATGAGCGGCCGCCAGGGCGTGCCGTCGCTGAGGATGTTGATGTCGCCGCTGGCCACAGCCCCGGCCACGAAGTCGTTCACCACCAAATCCAGCCGCAGCCGGTCACTCCACCCACAGGCCGTGGCAAAGCGTAGGCACGTCACCGTGAAGCCCTGGCCCGCCAAAGGGGCCAGGTCTTGCTCGCTCAACACTTTGGAGCGGGCATAGGCCGTGAGTGGGTTCAAATCCGAATCTTCCGTTTTGGCTCCTTCGCCGCCGGCCCCGTAGATGCTGCAACTGCTGGCAAACACAAAGGACCGCACTCCTGCTTCCTTGGCCATTTCGGCCAGCCGGATGCCGGCGCGGTGGTTCACGGCCAATGTGGCTTCCTCGTAGGTTTGGCCCATCGGGTCGTTAGAAATGGCGGCCAAGTGCACCACGGCGTCCACGCCGGCTAGCAAAGCAGCGGGCAGCGTCCGCACGTCGCCAAATTCCTGGCGGTCTAGATACGTCTCGGGCAGCCGTTGGGCCCCGGTGAGGCAGTGGGCGAAGTAGCCCGCGTCGTAGCCAATCAACTCAGCGGTAGGAAAAGTGCGCCGCAGGTGGCGCACCACCCCGGGGCCCACATAGCCCATGTTACCGGTAATCAGAATGCGTGTAGGAATGCTCATGCAGTGCGTAGTTATGTACTGTATATAGGTGAATCAATTCATGCGAAATTTTGTACTTCGGGCCGCTTGGGCTTTAGCGGGCGTTGGCCGTAGACAGGATGCCGGCTAGTGGCACATTCGCGTCTTCGGTAGCGGCGGTCGCCGGCACTTTGTCCCACACCTTCCACGGTGCCTGGCCGCTTTTCCACATATCCTCTAGCACGTTCTTGTCGCGCAACGTGTCCATAGGCTGCCAGAAGCCTGTGTGCCGGTACGCCGAGAGGGCCCCGGCGGCAGCCATCTTTTCAAGGGGAGCTTTTTCCCACACCGTCGTGTCGTCTTCGATGTATTCGAACACACTGGGCTCCAGCACAAAGAAGCCCCCGTTGATCCATGGTGTAGCTTCGCCTTCGGGCTTTTCCTCAAAGTTGCCTACCCGGTCGTCGTTTTCGGCCAAGTTGAACATGCCGAAGCGGCCCGGCTGGTGCACAGCCGTCAGTGTGGCCTGGGCCCCCTCGGCCCGGTGGTGCTGGATAGACGCGCGGATGTCCACGTCGCTCACCCCGTCGCCGTAAGTGAGGCAAAATGTTTCGTTGCCCACGTACTCGCGCACCCGGCGCAGGCGGCCGCCGGTCATGGTTTCCTGCCCGGTATCCACCAGCGTCACGGTCCAGGGCTCGGCGTGGGTGCGGTGAATTTGCATCTCGTCGCGGTCCATGCGGAACGTCACGTCACAGTTGTGCAGGAAGTAGTCAGCGAAGTACTGCTTAATCATGTGCCCCTTATAGCCGCAGCACACCACAAATTCGGTAATTCCGTGGTGCGCATAAATTTTCATGATGTGCCACAAGATGGGCTTGCCCCCGATTTCGATCATGGGTTTGGGGCGCACGCCGCTTTCCTCACTAATGCGGGTGCCGTAGCCACCCGCTAAAATTACTGCTTTCATTGGTATGGCAGAAGATGAATATTAAATGAACAGTTGATTAGCAGTGATGTACAACTTTGGGTGGATGCTGCCGATTTTGATGAAAACCAATGCCGGCTTTATCGAATACACAAATCATTTTACTGGTTTTTTGTGGCACATAGCTATTTACATTCATTCCTCATAGAATGGTTGTGTTTATAATACAATTGCTAGCCTAAGTTGTCTTTTGGCCGAAAACAACTTAGGGGAATTTTTGTTTTGGTTCCAAAAATTTGCCCCATGTGCATGCAATATGTCGGCCCCGATGCCGCTTCCGTATGATGCGAGAGCGGCGCCGGGGCCAGCGTTTGGCAATAAAGAAAATTAGTTTTTTACCAGTTTCAAGGTCTGCGAACCGGCAGCTGTTTGCAGTTGCAACAAGTATACCCCAGTGGGAGCAGCACTCAGGTCGCAACGCATGCGGTTGGGTTGGCCAGCTGTGGGAATTATTTGTAGAACCTGCGCCCCGCGTGCATCGAGCACCGTGGCCTGCAACAGCGGACTAGCAGCGGCTAACTCAAACACTCCAGTGCTGGGGTTGGGCGTAGCGGTGGCCACTGCCTTTGCCGTAGCCGAACTAGTGCCCAAGGAAAGCGGCGCGGCGGCTACTTGGACAGTTCCTCCTAAGGGCCCGGTGCCCATCAACTCGCGTATATCGTTACTGCCGTCGATGCGCCACCGATGCAAGCCCGCGTGCATAGACTCGTCGACGCAGTACATATACAGGCTCTTGCCAGCTTTGGTCATGAACATGGTGGCAATGTTGTTGGCAAAGCCTGCCACGGCAGTGCGGCCGTCATTGAATTGCGCGCTATTGTCGTTGGTCTGGCCAAACTGGCCAATGAACAATCCGTCGTCGTAGTAGTGCATCCACTGGCTGGAGAAGCTTCCGTACTGCCCGTCGTAGCCGTACACCACGTTCCGGTCTTCTGCAAACACACTCACGCCATTGTGCCCGCCGTAGGCATCCACGTCCGGAAACGTGCCTTTGCCGTCAGGCGCTGTAATTTTTTGCCCCGGGCTGGCGTTCCAGAGCCAGCTCCCCGAATTGAGCTTGATGCCCCCCAAGTGCATGCTGGGGCCGTTGGTGTGATTGGCTTGCGGATTAAATGATACTAGCACCCCCGATTCAGTGATGGGCAGCCGGTTCGTCATGCCCCAAGCAAAGTTGGCCACGGGGTCTTGGCTATGCTGGAAATCAGTGCTGACCACGTGAGCTAGTCCCAACAGCTCGGCTGCGCCCCAACGCGGGTTGCCTGCAGCATCAAAGCCTGTCAGTGGGCACCGATACCCTTTTTGCAAGTTATTGTCCACCACTAGCCCTACGTCCCAATAACGCAGGTCTCCGTTGGCATATAAGTTATGCGCCTTGCCGCCGTCGTACCAATCTGATACTTGCATGCCAGTCAGGCGCAGGGGCCCCGCGGCAGGAAGTTCGACGATGGCCAACTGCTTCGGGCTAGATGTATTGCCGTCAGCAATCTGCCCGTACGTGCGCCCGTTGCTTAAGGTAACGACTGTATTAAAGGGAGCGAACCGCTTCCAATCGAGTTCAGCTGCCCAGTTCTTCACTAGCTTCCACCCGCCGGTGCCTGCCGCTGAAGGATCGCCCGGCTGCAAAGCTTGCGTGTTGTCCACTTGAAACTCTAGCCAGTCGCTGAATACACGCGCCGGGTTGTTGGGATCAACGGTGGTATAGTGCTTATCCGGAATATAGGCAACTTGTTCCAAATATGCCCGCTTCGCTGAAAAGTGCAGCATCCGGCAATTGCCGCGGTCACCAAGCCAAAAAGTACCATCGGCGGCAAAAGCCACGAAAGCCATCTCGGTACCGGCTGGGTCCCGGTCGGTAACACCAAAGTTGAGCGGATCTTGATCGACAAAGAAAAACTTGTCCGTGGTTACGCTCGGCCCATTGGTGGCGTAACCGCCAGCTTGCCCATACGTCCACTGCGGCGCACCTGCACTAGAGTAGGCTTTTACTTGCTGGCTACGCCCACCATCAGCTACAAGCACCAAATCGTCATTCGTCGGGTCAGCAGCAACCCCAAGGGCGTTTTCCATACCGGCTAGTTCGATCTGTATCTGAAAATCAGGATCTTGAGTCGTAGCACTGGTGTTGCGGTATTTATTGACACCGCCTGCGCTAACGACCCACAGGTCCCCATTAGGTGAAAATGACATCCGGCCGGGACGTGACACGGGCACGCTGCCCAGAGCGGCTCCGCTTGTTTTATCGAACAGCCGTACTGTTCCTAATTGGCCGTGGGATACCGCTAAGATATTACCATTTTTTTGCACGGCTAGCCCGGTAATAAATTGTTGCCGCGCAAATGCATCGCTACGCTGGCCTTTTTGTTGGGTCAGGTCAACAACGCCGTGATAAATGTTACTGCCCTGAAATTGCACGTTCTGGCCCTTTGGCAAGGCCACTTCGTATCCAGTAGTTACCTGCATCGCCGTTACGTAGCTAGAGTTGTCAGCATCCCACCCGCTGTTGTTAGAAGCAGCGTAATAATTGATGCCATCAGTGGCCACAGCGGTCCAAGCACTGCTGCGGTCAGCATACAAAGCATCGACCGCTACTTGCGGCATCTTAGTACTGAAACGCTTCATTCCCGGCTGACCTTCATTGTATCCTAGGGTAACGAATCCATCCGTACCTGCAAACGCCACGTCATACATTCCTAATATGCTACGCCACACATCACGTGTGAAACTGGCTGAAGTGTTACCAACCACCCCTTCCCACACGTAGCGCACGTTGTGCGTCAGCACCTTTACTTGATAATCGCCGGCTGCAACTGCTAAGCCGTCGTCATCAAGGCCATCCCAAGTTTCCTGGTGAGGACCAGCTGTATAATCAATCCCGCGCCATAGGGTACGCACTAGTGCTCCATCGAGAGCATATACTCCAGCGCTTGTAGAATAACTGCGAGATAAAGTAAAATTAATAGTTGTTTGGGTAATCACTGCAGTCTGGGCTTGCACACTTGCATTAGTTAACCCCCAGTACACAAGCCCGATTTGTATTGCGTACTTAATAAACCGTATAGAATACATAATCATATTAATGCCTTATATAATTGATTATGATGAACCAACACCTTCCATCAATTCAAAATTAGTATAAATAATTAATTATACATTATTTATATTGATAAAATATTTATTTTCATAATATAATATAACTTATTCAGATTAAAGACTAGATTTAACGCTAAAAACAACCATAAATAAGCTTTTTAAAAATAAAATACAATACCATTTGTCACTATCACATATTATATATTTTGGAAATATTAATCTAAAAATTGTATTTTATTAATAATATGTAAATTATGTGATAATACCGAAAATGATTGATTTTAAAATAATTCTACAACGTATTTGTTTAAATATTACGCTGACAATATCGAACAATTTTATCATCAAGTTCATTGTAACTTTTACATGTTCTAAACTATTAATACCATATCACTAACAGCATATTATATTGGCAAGAATAATTAGTAAATTGATTGTTAAATCTAAACGGTTTTTATAGATATCAGATAAGCTTGTTTACTTATACAATCCACAGAATATATTAAATAAATCATAACTTTTTGTTCGTGGTTTTCAAAACTATCTACTCAAATCAATAAGGTTCGATGGGTATACACAATATATTTCGGTCATAGCTCAGATTAATACCATGTTTCTGCAATAGACGATATTATTAGTCTATCAAGTATTTTCGAAACGCTTGGGTTTCCAGTGTCTTAGATTCGGATAACATCGACCTTTGATTCCGTGTCGAATGTATTCGGTTGCGCACATAATCAGCTACAATCCTTTGGGCGTAACGCAATCGTTACTAATCATTAATAATGACTATAAATTTTATCATAAAGCATTGATAATCACTATTTTGGTGTATAAAATCGATACAATATTTTACATGTTTTTTACAGACTTACTTCACTAGGTGAGTCTGTAGCTAAAGCAATCATAACTTAGGTAAATACAATTATTTTAAGTACTATTTTTAGTTGTGCATTATCAAAAAACTCAGATAGTGAATAATTTACTTGACATAAGACAACTGGTAGCTATATTTGCTATATAGTTAAGGTTTCCAATATATTCTTGAACAAAAGACGGAAATTTGTACTTATCGAGGCTTTAAATTAGACTCCATAAGTATAATGTAACTAAATAATCTTACATTCTGCCCTACCACTATTCTTATCAACACCTCATCTTTCTCACTTTACTTTGCTATGGAATACAATCTAACCCTACCTGGAGCTGGACACCGGGCCAATATTAGTGGCAGATATAACGATAGCACTGATGACCTCCGTCCATTGTCTACCAAGAGACTATTTGATATCGCATTCGCACTCTTGGTGCTCTTACTTTTGTTAAGTTGGTTGATTCCATTAATGGCTTTAATTATTAAATTAGAGTCAAAAGGCCCAGCATTCTTTAAGCAACTGCGTACTGGCAAGGATAACCAGCCATTCTATTGTTTCAAGTTCCGCAGTATGCATGTGAATAATGAAGCTAACCACAAACAAGCTAGCAAGGGCGATGCGCGTATTACCCGTGTAGGAGCATTTATGCGCAAAACTAACATTGACGAATTGCCACAATTCCTCAATGTATTATTGGGTGAAATGTCAATTGTCGGCCCACGTCCTCACATGCTCAAACACACAGAAGAATATTCTCAAGTTGTGCATGGTTTTATGGAACGCCATACTGTCACTCCTGGTATTACGGGCCTAGCGCAAGTTCGTGGCTTTCGTGGTGAAACAAAAGAAACTATTGCTATGGCCAAGCGTGTAAAAATTGATGTTTGGTACATTAGAAACTGGTCATTCTTATTAGATTTGAAGATTGTTGTCTTGACAGTTGTGCAAGCAATCAAAGGACAAGATAACGCTTTTTAGGATTCTACCACTTTATAATCTTAGCATAACTTTTTGGAAGCTTATTAAATTAATGTGCTTGAGTTATCCAATTTTTCGCTTCCAGTAAGCGAGGCAAAAAGAAAATTTTAAAAGTATACATATTTTTCCTTAAAAAAAGTTGCGGTACCCAGCCGCCACCTGCCAGCATCCATGTGGTGTTGATTAGGCGGTGGCTGGGTACCGCAACTTTTTAAGAACACTTGTCGAGCAAAAATTTCCGACGAAATATAGATACTTCATTTTTGATAGAAATGCACACTATTATTACATATATTTTTAATATGTATTAATCATTATTAGTTAATATTCTGTAAGAGAGAATGTTAAATACTTAGCTAGAATCGCATCAAGTAATTTACTCTCGATATTAGAATTTTTTTATATCTTTATTAATAATACTGGTTAAACCTTTACTATCATCAATTTTTTTAGCTACCTAATTCAAATTCTTAATCTTAGTACAAAAACTTATGTTCACAAAAAGTACAAATTCTATAGTTTCAAGCTGCAAAAAGCTCGTTTACGCAGCCCTTTACTTAGCCATCTTTTTTTTGGGTGCTTGCACAACTGGTCGAAACTTAGTCTATTTCAGCGATTTGAATAATGCAACTCCTAACCAGACACCTATCAAAAATAGTATCGAACCTAAGATTGAAGCCGGTGATTTATTGAGCATTATTGTAAGCAGCCTGAATGCTGAGACAAATCAGGCCTTCAATAGTGGTGTTTTGCTTCCCACACTAACTGGTTCCAATGCGGGAGCAACTGTGGTTAATCGAATTAACGAAGGTTACTTAGTCGATTCTAATGGGGAAATTAATTTTCCGATAGTTGGAAAAATAAAATTAGCCGGATTAACTAAGGAAGAAGCGACTGAAAAAATGATCGGTGTAGTAGGCAAATCAGCAAAGTCTCCTGTGGTTACCATCCGATTTTTAAATTTTCGAGTTACTGTCATCGGTGAGGTGAGTAGGCCTTCAACGTTTACAGTGCCAACGGAAAAAATAAACGTTTTAGAAGCACTCGGCTTAGCTGGTGATATGACGGGATATGGTCGCCGTGACGATGTACTCATTATTAGAGAGAAAAATAATGTGCGCACCACTACGCGGATTAATTTAAATAATAAGAGCACATTAGATTCTCCTTACTTCTACCTCCAGCAGAATGATATTGTATACGTAGAGCCGGATAAAGCTAAGGCATTGCAGGTTAGCACACGGTCTATAAATTTACCCATATATCTGTCTGTAATATCTGTCTTAGTCATTCTACTTACTAACATTCGCTTCCGCTAAATCAGTTTTTAGCACTTAATATTTATAAACTAAAAAGCAATAATAATGGAAATGTTCCCATTAAGTTCTGAACAAAATAATACTAAAAGTCTCAGCACTATTATTGCTGGCTATGCACGGTATTGGTATTGGTTTTTATTAGGTATTGCAATTGCAATTAGCTGCACTGTCGCATATTTGCGTTACTTATCAGTGCCAAAATTTTTGGTAACAAGCACGCTGTTAATTAAAAACAATAAATCAACACCTGACTTATCTGGAGCTGGTAAATTTACAGCTTCCGAAGCCCCCCAAGCTACTAAGAGTGTTGACGATGAAATAGAAGTTTTAAAATCGAAGAGTTTGATGTTGCGAGTAGTTAATGAGCTATCATTGAATACCAGTTATTATGTGCAAGGCCGTTTCAAAGATGTGGAAGTCTACGAAAGAGATTTATCAATTAAACTGATTATAAATAACCTAGATTCCACTGCCTTTGATAAGACTATTGTTATTCAACCAACTTCCAATAATTCTTTCCTTTTAAATGATCATACAGGGGGCAGTGTTCCCCATGAATTTGGCAAACAAATTATTGCCTCCTATGGGACATTTACGATCGTTTCTACTTCCGCTTTCGCTCAACAAAAAGGGGTAGAAAGCAAGAAAATTATTGTTCGTTTTCGCTCCCCGCGTAGCTTAGTTGAAGAATTTAGTAGTAATATCACAATTGCTCCCATCAAAAAGGAGAGCAACGCTTTGCTGGTAAGTATAGTTGACGCTTTGCCTGAGCGCGGCAAAGCTGTCATCAGCAAGTTATTGGAAGATTATAATAAGGAGGCTTTAGAAGATAAGAACTTGGCCGCAACAAGTACTATAAACTTTTTAGATAATCGACTGGGCAATCTTACTTCTGAACTAAGTGGGGTAGAAAGCCGAGTAGAAAAATATAAGAGCCAAAATGAAGTAGCAGACGTGAGCGCCCAAACGTCTAGCTACGTAGCGCAGGCTGGCGAAAACACGCGTAAACTGAGCGATTGGGCGACTCAAATAAGTATTCTAGAGTCTATAGAGGACTACTTGCGTCAGAGTACCGGCCCTAGCCAATCTCAATTGGTACCTAGCACACTGGGCATCCAAGACCAAACGTTGACTGGACTTATTACTAAGTTTAACGACTTACAAATGGAGCGCGAACGGATGTTGCGCACCGCTGAGCCTGGCAACCAGATAGTACAGGCAATGAATGAACAGATTACAAATCTGCGGTCGAATATTCTCGAGAACCTTCGCAATATCAAAAACGGCTTGGTTATTACCAGCAATAGCTTAAAAGTAAATTCTCGGCAGTTTTCATCACATATTCGCAACGTACCCGTGATTCAGCGGGAGATACTGGAAATAACTCGCCAACAAGCAATTAAGCAAACATTGTACGAATACTTGCTACAAAAGCGGGAAGAAGCAGCGCTGGTTTTAGCAGCGACTAGTTCCAATTCCCGTGTTATTGATGCAGCAACGGTTGACCCATACCCGGTGAGCCCCAACAAACAATTGCTATACCTTGTGGCAGTGCTGCTAGGGATTGTAGTTCCATTTACCGGAATTTTTATTAAAGACCTACTTAACGATAAGGTGCAAACCCGTCAGGAAGTAGAGCAATTAACTCGGACGCCTATTCTTGGGGAATTAGCTCACAGCACCGACGGCAACGTCATTGTGACCAAAAGCAATCGAAGCCCTGCCGCGGAAACATTCCGATTTATTCGTGCTAACTTATCATTTGCGGCTGGAGGACGCGAAAACAAAGTCCTTTTGGTGACGTCGGGAATGAGTGGGGAAGGAAAGACTTTTTTCACTATCAACTTAGGTGCTAGTCTGGTACTTGCTGGCAAACGGGTGATATTGCTTGAATTGGACTTGCGCAAACCCGCTTTGTCGCAAGACTTAGATTTAACTCGTGGCCCGGGTCTGACTGATTATTTGGTATCGAATGACGTGCTAGTTCACGACCTTATCAAGGCTTCGAATAAGATCCCTGGCCTAATGGTCATCAGTTCGGGCCCCATACCACCGAATCCAGCTGAGTTGATGATGTCGCCTAAGCTAGGAGAACTGCTAGCTGAATTACGTCTAAGCTTCGACTATATCCTTTTGGATACTGCGCCGGTAGGCCTGGTAGCCGATGCGCTGAGCCTTAGTTCATCGGTAGATTCGTCGATTTATTTAGTCCGCCGCAATTATACTTATAAGAAACAGTTAGTTATCATTGACAATATATATCGCAATAACTCACTCAACCACACCATGATTGTGTTGAATGACATCAACGGCAAGGATTCGTATGGTTACGGCTACGGTTACGATGAAAATTCAACCGATAAAGCTAACAAACGCAATAATTCGTTGGAAGTAAGGGCTTAATTTATTACGGGCTTAAAAACTAATTATTAGTTCTTAAGCTATCCACTATTCCTGTGTTCATGTCAGTATCGAATAAAGCGTATCCTGCACGAAGTTTCTTCCAACGAATTACGGCTTATCCCGAATTCGCCAAGTTAATGGCGTGGGGGAAACTGGCTAGCATCACTGGCTCTGCACAACTAGTAGTGCAAGCCGTCAGCTTTGCTTGCGGAATTTTGGTTATTCGGCTGTTGCCTACGCAGGAATATGCCTTGTATACACTGGCCAATACCATGCTTGGCACAATGATCATTCTTGCCGATGGCGGAGTTACCAACGGGGTAATGTCGCAGGGGGCCCGGGTGTGGCAAGACCGCACCCAAATGGGCGCAGTGCTGGCCACTGGCCTTGATTTGCGTAAAAAGTTCGCAGTGGGAAGCCTGCTGATAGCGACCCCTGCGCTATTTTATTTGCTGCGGCACCACGATGCCAGCTGGACCATGTCGTTTTTGCTGGTGGCGGCGCTTATTCCCGCGTTCCTTACTTCGCTTTCTGGCAACTTATTGGAAGTGGCCCCGCGGCTACACCAAGACATTGTGCCGTTGCAGAAAATCCAAGTCGGGGGCAACGTTGGGCGGCTGGCGATGCTGTGCATAACGCTTTTCGCGTTTCCGTGGGCTTTTGTGGCCATTCTTGCGGCTGGACTGCCCCAAATTTGGGTGAACCAGCGGCTCCGCAAAATATCGCTGGTGCACGCTGATTGGCAGCAAGCGCCGGACCCGGTGGTTCGTCGGGAGATTTTGTCCATCGTGAAGCGCCTGCTACCCGATGCGATCTATTATTGTTTGTCGGGCCAAATCACAATTTGGCTCATTTCGTTAGCGGGGTCTACCGCGGCCGTGGCCCAAGTAGGGGCCTTGGGCCGGCTGGCCATGACCATTAGTGTTTTCGGGGCGTTGTTCAGCACGCTGGTCACCCCACGGTTTGCGCGACTGCCCAGCAATTCGCCGATGCTGCTGAAGCGGTATTTTCAGCTTCAGGCCGGCTTGGTAATATTTTCTCTTGGCATCGTAGGCGGTTCGTGGTTGTTTGCCAACCAACTGCTTTGGATATTGGGCAAAAACTACGCGGGGTTGAAAACCGAACTGGTGCTCAACATGGGCGCCAGTACCCTTAGCCTGATGCAGGGCGCATCCTTCGCTTTGTGCACGTTCCGGGGGTGGGCTATCAACCCGTTGCTATTTATTCCGACTAGCATCCTTTCGGTTGCGACGGGTGTGTTTTTGCTCGACGTGTCCACCCTGAAAGGCATTATTACGCTCAACATTTTGGTGCTCACCGTTCAGCTCATCATGATGGTGACGTACAGCATTTTAAAAATGCGGCAGGCGAAACGAGAAGCCCAAACCGCGGCGGTTTAGCCTTTCGCCGTTGACTCGGGGCACGTTGCTTGCTCCCGTTGCGGTGCTGTGGCTTTTTTCCTGCCCATGTGCGGGGCCCCGCACGGCAGGCTTTTTTGCTGTTGCTTGCCTGGGCTTATTACTACTTTTTGCAAGTTTCTTGGCCGACCTTGGCGTGGAGCACCAACTGTTGGGCTGGGAACTACTGAACCATGACCGGTAAACTCGTTTTTTCACACCCTACTGGCAACGCTAACGTGCGCGCCGCCGCCGCCGGCCTGGAGCAGAGCGGCCAGCTGGCGGCGTTTCACACCGCCATTGCGGCCTTTCCGGGTAGCCTGCTCGACCGGCTGGGTGCCGCGGGGCCCCTGGCCGAACTGCGCCGCCGCAGCTTTGAAGTTGCGTTGGCCCCGCTTACGCACACTTGGCCTTGGCGCGAAGCTGGCCGCTTGCTGGCCAACCGAGCCGGCTTGGCGGCCCTGACACGCCCCGAAGTGGGGCCCTTTTCCGTCGACGCCGTTTACCAGAGCCTCGACCGGCGGGTGGCGGGCAGTCTGGCAGGCGCCGCCCGGCAAGGCGCCAGCGGCGTGTATGCCTACGAGGACGGCGCAGCCGATGCCTTCCGGGCAGCCAAAGGCCTTGGCCTAATGTGTTTCTACGACTTGCCCATTGGGTACTGGCGGGCGGCGCGGCGGCTGCTGGCCCCCGAGCGCGAGCGGTGGCCGGCGTGGGCCCCCACGCTGGAAGGCTTTGGCGACTCGGATGCCAAGCTGGCCCGCAAGGACGAGGAGCTGCGCCTGGCCGACCGCATTTTTGTAGCCAGTCGTTTTACGGCCAATACTTTGCGCGATTACCCTGGCCAACTAGCACCCGTCGAAGTCATTCCTTATGGCTTTCCGGCCGTGGGCGAACCGCGCACATACAGCGCGCCCACCGGCCGGCCATTGAAGCTGTTGTTCGTGGGCAGCTTGTCGCAACGCAAAGGTGTGGCCAACCTCTTTGCGGCGGTGGCAGCCTTGGCACCGCACGTAGAGCTGACCGTGGTGGGCCACAAGGCTGGGGGGCCCTGCCCGGCCCTCGAGGCGGCCCTGGCCTTGCACCGCTGGATTCCGAGCCTGCCGCACGCCGAGGTACTGCGCCTGATGCGGGCCCACGACGTGCTGGCCTTTCCGTCGTTGTTCGAAGGCTTTGGGCTGGTGATCAGCGAGGCCATGTCGCAGGGAACGCCGGTCATCACCACCGATCGCACGGCGGGCCCCGACCTCATCGAGCACGGCCACAGCGGCTGGCTTGTCGAAGCTGGCTCGACCGACGCATTACAAGCCACCCTGGCTGACTTGCTGCACCGGCCCGCCGCCGTGGCCCAGGCCGGCCGCGCCGCCCAAGAAGCTGCCCGCCGCCGGCCGTGGGCGGCCTACGGGCAGGAACTAGCCGCTGCCCTGGCCAGGTAGCCCCACCCAATACCCTCCCCGATGACGCCTTCCCTCACCCATTTCCCCACTGCTCCAGCCTCGCTTTCGCTGGCTGCGCCGCGCCGCGCCGCCGACCCTGCGCGGCGGCTCAAGCAAGGCATTTGGGCTTATTTCTTGTTGCTGCTCTTCGAGGGCGCGCTGCGCAAGTGGGTGCTGCCCGGGCTGGCGTCGCCTTTGCTCATCATCCGCGATCCGCTGGCGCTGTGGCTCATCTTGGCCACCTGGCGGCAGGGGCTGCTGCCTGCTAATATTTACCTCACGGGCATGACGGTGGTGGGGGTTGTCGCCTTTTTTACGGCCCTGCTTTTCGGCCACGGCAGCGTGCCGGTGGCCGTGTACGGGGCCCGTATTCTGCTGCTGCACTTTCCCCTCATCTTCGTCATCGGGCGTGTGTTCGACCGCTCCGACGTGGAACGCATCGGGCGGGCCATGCTCTGGATTGCCCTTCCCATGACCCTGCTCATCGGCCTGCAGTTCTACAGCCCGCAGTCGGCCTGGGTGAACCGCGGCGTGGGCGGCGACACGGAAGGCGCCGGTTTCAGCGGGGCCATGGGCTTCTTTCGGCCGCCGGCCACCTTTTCGTTCACCAACGGCACCACCGAATTCTACAGCTTGCTGGCGTGCTTCGTGTTTTACTTCTGGCTCAATTCGGGGCGGGCCCACCGGCTGGCGCTGATTGGGGCTTCGCTGGGGATGCTGGCGGCCATTCCGTTTTCCATTTCGCGCGGCCTGCTGTTCCAAATCATCATCTCGTTGCTGTTTGCCTTGTTTGCCGCCGCGCGCCGGCCGGCGTACTTGGCCCGCATCGTGCCGGCCTTGGTGGTGGGCTTGCTCGCCCTGATTCCGCTGAGCCAGACCGAAGTACTAAAAACGCCGCTTGAAGCCTTTACCAGCCGCATCGAATCGGCCAACGAATTTGAAGGCGGCGTGAAGGGCACGCTTGGCGACCGGTACCTCGGCGGCATGGTGGGGGCCCTCACGGGCTCGGGTTCGGCGCGCGAGCCATTCTTCGGCTACGGCATTGGCATGGGCACCAACGTGGGCAGCAGCCTGCTGTCGCGGTCCGGCGACCGCGGGTTCCTCATCGCCGAAGAGGAATGGGCGCGGACCATCGGCGAACTGGGCATGGTGCTGGGGCTCACGGTTATTTTCTTACGCCTGGGCCTGATGACTAAAATAGCGCTGGGCGCTTACCGGCAGCTCGACCAAGGCCAGTTTCTGGCGTGGATCCTGGTCAGCTTCGGGCTGCTCACGCTGGCCCAGGGGCAGTGGGCCCAGCCCACGGCGCTGGGCTTTAGTGTGCTCCTGGGCGGGCTGATGGTGGCAGCCCAGCGCCCGCCCCGGCCCGAACCCACTGTCGCCAGCCCCGCCACGCTGCCCGGAACAGCGGCCGCAGCTGGGGCCCCTTCGTTGCGCTAACCTCTTGGCAATGATGAATATTGTGTTTTTCGCCCATCCCACTTTTTTGGGCCACCAAAGCATGCCGCGCTTCGCCCAGATGCTGGCCGACGGCATGGCGGCCCGCGGCCACACGGTGGCCGTGTGGGCCCCGGAGGCGAAGTTTTCGCAACTGCCGGCCCCGGGGCCCCTGCGCAAGTGGCTGGGCTACCTCGACCAGTACGCCGTATTTCCGGCGCAGGTGCGGCGCCGGCTGCGGGCTTGCCCGCCCGATACGCTGTTTGTGTTCACCGACCACGCCCTGGGGCCCTGGGTGCCACTGGTGGCGGGCCGGCCCCACGCCGTGCACTGCCACGATTTCCTGGCCCAGCGCTCGGCCTTGGGCGAAATTCCAGAAAACCCCACCGGCTGGACCGGCCGCCAGTACCAGGCCCTGATTCGGCGCGGGTACGTGCAGGCCCAGAACTTTATTTCCGTTTCGCACAGCACCGCCGCCGACTTGCGGCGCTTTTTGCCAGCCCCGCCGGTGCGGTCCGTAGTGGTGTACAACGGCCTCAACCAAGCCTTTGGGCCCCAAGACCCGGGGGCGGCCCGGGCCCAGCTGGCCGCCCAAACCGGCCTGCCGCTGGCCGCTGGCTACTTGCTGCACGTGGGCGGCAACCAATGGTACAAGAACCGGCGGGGCGTGCTGGAACTCTACAACGCCTGGCGGGCCCTGAGCGCCCGCACTTGGCCGCTGCTTTTCATCGGCCAGGCCCCCGACGCCGGGCTGGCGGCCGACCACGCCGCTTCGCCCTACCGCGCCGATGTGCACTTCCTGGCCCAGGCCGACGACGCGCTGGTGCGCCAGGCCTACGCTGGGGCCCAAATCTTCCTGTTCCCGTCGTTGGCCGAGGGGTTCGGCTGGCCCATCGCCGAGGCCATGGCTTCGGGCTGCCCGGTGGTGACCACCGCCGAGGCCCCCATGACGGAAGTGGCCGACACCGCGGGCTTTTTGATTCCGCGCCGGCCGGCCACCGGGGGCCCCGCCTGGGCCGCCGCCGCCGCCCGCACCGTGGAGCAAGTAGCCGCCCTGGGGCCCGAGGCGCGGGCGCAGGCCGTGGCGGCCGGGCTGGCCAACGCCCGGCGCTTCACGGCGGCCCATTCGTTGGCCCAAATGGAGGCCATTTACCAGGACATCGTCCGCACCCCCACCGCCGCATGACCATTCTGCACCTCACCGCCGACATGGACCCGCGGGCCGGGGGCGTGTGCCAGGCCGTGCGCACCATGGTGGCGGGCCTGGCCGCCCGGGGCGTGGCCAGCGAAGTGGCTAGCCTCGACGCCCCCGCCGCGCCCTACGTGGGCACCGACCCGTTTCCGCTGCACGCGCTGGGGCCCGGCCGGGGGCCCTGGGCCCACAGCGCCCGCCTGGGGCCCTGGCTCGACGCCAACTTGGGCCGCTTCGACGCCGTGATTGTGCACGGCTTGTGGCTGTACATCAGCTACGCCGCCCGGCAGGCCTGGCGGCGCCGGGGCCCCGGCGCGCCGCCGCTGTACGTGATGCCCCACGGCATGCTCGACCCGTACTTTCAGCGGGCCCCCGGCCGCCGCCTCAAGGCGGCGCGCAACTGGGCGTACTGGAAACTGGTGGAGGGCGCGGTGGTAAACGAGGCCACTGGCGTGCTCTTCACCTGCGAAGAAGAGCGCCGCCTGGCCCGCGAGCCCTTCCGCCCCTACGGGCCCCGGCGCGAGCTGGTGGTGGGCCTGGGCGTGGAGGAGCCCCCCGCCTTTACCGCGGCCATGCGCACGGCCGTGGCCACCGCCCTGCCCACGGCGGCCGAGCAACCGTTCTTGCTGTTCCTCAGCCGCATCCACGAGAAGAAGGGGGCTGATTTGCTGGTTCAGGCGTATGCCGACGGCGCGGCGGGGCCCGCTGCCCCGCCCCTGGTAGTGGCGGGCCCCGGGCTTGACACGCCCTACGGCCAGGGGGTGGCGGCGCGGGCCGCGGGGGCCCCGGCGGGCGCGGTGGTGTTCCCGGGCATGCTGGCCGGCAACGGCAAATGGGGCGCGTTCTACGGCGCGGCGGCGTTTGTGCTGCCCAGCCACCAGGAGAATTTTGGCATTGCCGTGGTGGAGGCCCTGGCGTGCGGCACGCCGGTGCTCATTTCCAACCAAATCAACATCTGGCGCGAGATTGAAGCAGCCGGCGCGGGCCTGGTGGCCGACGACACCCCCGCCGGCACGCGCGACCTGCTGGCCCGCTGGGCGGCCCTGCCTTCCGCTGAGCAGCAGGCCATGGGCCGCCGGGCCCGTACCGCGTTCGAACAATATTTTGCCATGGGGCCCGCCGCCGACCGCCTGCTGGCGGCCTTGGCCCCAGCCTAGTTGCCCTTCTTTTCTTCTGCTTTTACGCGGTGGGCCTTGCCTCGCCGAGCTTCATGCGCTTCACCCCCCGCCGTACCAAACCCGCCGTCCGGGCCCTGCTGTGGCTGGCCCTGGCCCTCTACACTGCTGTGCTGGTGTACATCGTTTTTTTTGCGCGCCGCCGCAGCATCCTGGTTTGGTCACCCAAGATGATAAATTTGGTGCCGCTCATCGGCACCATCCGCGACCACCGCGAAATCGACGACATCGGGCACTGGAATTACTGGAACAACATTTTTGGCAACATCGCCATCTTCCTGCCGTTGCCCACGCTCATCGCTGGCGTGACGGGCCTGCGCAGCCGAGGGGTTCTTTTTGGCTGCGGCGTGGCCGTGAGCGTGCTCATCGAAACGGCGCAGTACGTGTTCCGCGTGGGCATTACGGACATCGACGACGTTATCCTCAACAGCATCGGCGCGGCGCTGGGCCTGGTGCTGTGGGAGCTGCTGTTTCGCAAAATCATGCGCCAGCTGGCTTACCAGCCCACCCAAGGCAATTAACTTTTAAGCAACCGAAAGCTTATGCCTGCAATCACTGATCTTTCCAAATTCGACCCGGGCGACTACCGCGCGGGGCCCCGGCTCAAGGTGCTGGTGTGGTACTTCGTGAATTACTACGTGTTTGCCAGCGCGTTTCCGTGGCCTTACGGGCTTAAAACGTGGCTGTTGCGCTTGTTTGGGGCCCGGGTGGGCGTGGGCCTGGTCATCAAGCCCAAGGTGCGCATCAAAAACCCCTGGCGGCTGACCATTGGCGACCACTGCTGGCTGGGCGAGTCGGTGTGGATCGACAACCTGGCCGACGTGGCCATCGGCAGCCACGTGAGCGTGTCGCAGGGCGCGCTGCTGCTCACCGGCAACCACGACTACACGGTGCCCAGCTTCCCGTACCGCCTGGGGCCCATCCGGCTCGAAGACGGCGTGTGGGTGGGGGCCCAGTCGGTGGTGTGCCCGGGCGTGGTGTGCGGCGCGCACGCCATCCTCACGGTGGGCTCGGTGGCCACCAAGTCGCTGGATGCCTGGGGAATATACGCCGGCAACCCCGCCGTTTTTGTGCGCGAGCGCCGGATGCAAGCGGCCTGAAGTAATTTTACTCTAATATTCATGGGCGATATTTGATTATTGTGATGAAGAAACGCGTGCTGTTGATCGGCTACAACTACGCCCCCGAGCCCACGGGCATCGGCAAGTACAGCGGCGAGATGATGGCCTGGCTGGCCAAGCATGGCTACGACTGCACCGTCGTGACCACCTACCCGTACTACCCGCACTGGGCGGTGCAGGCCCCCTACCGCAAGCGCCGCTTCTGGTACCAGAAGGAAACCGAGCAGCTGGGCCCCGGCGCCGCCGTGACGGTGTACCGCTGCCCGATGTACGTGCCGGCCAAGCCCACCGGCCTCAAGCGGATGCTGCTCGATTTTTCGTTTTCGCTCTCCGCCCTGTTTCAGGTGCTGCGGCTGCTGGCGGGGCCCCGGTTCGACTACGTAGTGGCCGTGGCGCCGTCGTTCCAGTTCGGGCTGTTGGGCGTGCTCTACAAAACAATCCGCGGCGGGCGGCTGGCGTACCACATCCAGGACCTGCAAATTGAGGCCGCCCGCGACCTGGGCATGATCAAGTCGAAAAAGGCCATCGGCCTGCTGTTTGGCCTGGAGCGCTTCATCTTCAACCGCAGCGACTTGGTGACCAGCGTGGGCGCGGGCATGGTGGCCAAAATCCAAGAAAAGACGACGCGGCCCGTGGCCATGTTTCCGAACTGGACCGACGTGGCCAAGTTTTACCCCGTGGCCGACCGCGGCCGGTTGAAGACGGAATTCGGCTTTCAGCCCGCCGACTGCATTGCCCTCTATTCGGGCGCCATTGGCGAAAAGCAGGGCCTGGAGGCCATTTTGCACGCCGCCGTGGCCTTCCGCGACCGGCCCGAGGTGAAGTTCGTCATCTGCGGCTCGGGGCCCTACAAGGAAAAGCTGATGGCCCTGGCCCGCGCACTGGACGTGCCCAACGTGGTGTTTCTGCCGTTGCAGCCCTTTGAGAAATTCAACGACTTCCTCAACATCGCCGACGTGCACCTGGTCATCCAAAAAGCCAACGCCGGCGATTTGGTGATGCCCTCCAAGCTCACCACCGTGCTGGCCGTGGGCGGGGTGGCGCTCATTACGTCCAACCCCGGCTCGGGCATGCACGCGCTGGTGCAGCAGCACGGCATGGGCATTCTGGTGGAAGCCGAAAACCAGGCCGCCCTGAACGCCGGCTTGGCCGATGCCTTCGCCCAAGACCACGCCGCCACCGCCCGCAACGCCCGCCGCTACGCCGAAGCGCACTTGTCCATCGACGGCGTGATGGCGGATTTTGCCGGCCAGCTTCAGGCCAGCTAGGCCGGCGCCGCGCTTTTGGCTGGGGCCCCGGAGCGCTGGAACGGGGCCCAGAAAAAAGACTTGGGCGGGCCCGGAACCACTTGGCACCGCAGGTACTTTGCGTAACTTGCGTACCCGTCTGCATAGTCCGTTGGTGGGCCCAACCGTCCTTTCTATGAAGTTTTTGGCTTCGCTGCTGCTGGGGTGCCTGTTGGCGCTGCCGGCCGCGGCCCAGCGAATTGTGCTGCACGGGCAAGTGGTAGAAGCCGCTACGGGTGAGCCGGTGCCGTTTGCGTCGGTGTTTGTGCCGCGCACGAGCATCGGGGCCACGGCCGACGTGGACGGGAAGTTTCGGCTGGTGCTGGGCAGCCCCGCCGATTCGGTGGCGGCTTCGTCGCTGGGGTTCCTCACGGCCCGGCGCAAACTCACCGCCGACGCCGACCAAGCTGTGCTGCTGCGCCTGAAAAAAGGCGGCGGCGTGGCCCTCACCGAAGTGCTGGTGCGGCCCGGCGAAAACCCAGCCTTCCGCATTTTGCGCGAGGTGCAGAAGCACAAGTCCCAGAACGAGCGCGGGGCCCTGAGCGCCGCCGAGTACGACGCCTACAACCGCGTCGAGGTGAGCCTCACCGACTTGCCGCCCGCGCTGGCCAAGCGCAAGGTGGTGCGCGACATCCGGGCGCTGGCCGTGCGCCAGGGCGCCGCCGCTGCCTCCGACCCCGACGCGCCCCTGCCGTTGTTTGCCTCCGAAGTGGGCTCGCGCGTGTACCAGCGCTACGGGCCCCTGCGCCGCCGCGAAGACATCCAACACAAACAAATGCGCGGCGCGGGGCCCCGCGAGGGCTCCATCCTGTCGCAAATGCTGGGCTCGAATTTTCAGAACTTCGACTTCTACCCCAACTGGCAAAACATTCTGGGCAAGGACTTTATCTCGCCCATTGCCGAGGGCGGCCGCGTCACGTACAACTACGAGCTGGTGGATTCGGTGCTGGTGGGCCAGGACGTTTGCTACAAGCTGACGGTGGCCCCCAAGCGCAGCCACGACCTGGCGTTCCAGGGCACCATTTGGATTACCAAGACTGGCTACGCCCTGCGGCGCGTGGACTTGGCGGCCAACCCCAACGCCAACATCAACTTTGTGAGCGACCTGCGCATTTTCCAGGAGCTGACGCCGCCCAGTGATGGGCCCGGGCTGGCCGCCCGCACCAAGCTGGTGGTGGGCCTGCGGCCCTACGACAAGCAGGCCGCCATGCGCGTGCGCTTCACCACGGTGGCCAGCAACGTGGTGCGCAACCAGCCGCACGAGGGCGGGTTCTACGACCAGCCCATCGTGTCCACCATCATGGAGCCGGCCGAAAACGGGCGCGGCAGCCTGGGCCTCATCAGCGGGCAGGCCAAGGCGGGCGACGGCTACTTCGACCAGCACCGGCCCGACACGCTGAACCTGAGCGAGCGGCAGACGTTCGCCGTGCTCGACTCGGCCCGCGAATTGCCGTCGGTGCGCAGTACGCTGGACCTGATCGACTTGGTGGTGAACGGCTACAAGCACGTGGGCGATTTCGAGTTGGGGCCCATCATCAACTCCTACTCGCACAACGACTACGAGGGCAACCGCTTCCGGCTGGGCTTCCGCACCACGCCCGCCATCAGCCGCAACACCGTGACGCAGGCCTACGTGGCTTACGGCACCCGCGACGGCCGGGTGAAGTACGGCCTCAAGAGTGCTTACATCGCCGAGCGCCGCCACTGGACGGTGTTCAGCGGCGAGTTTCGGCACGACGTGGAGCAAGCGGCCTTGCTCGACAACGACTTCCTGCCCGACAACAACCTGTTTGTGGCGGCCTCGCGCTGGGGGAAGTTCACGGAGGGAAGGCCCATTTTGCGCGACCTGATTTCGGGGTCGGTGCAACGCGACTTGTTCCACGGCTTCACCGAAACGGTGACGGTGCGCGAGCAGAACATTCGGCTCCTCAACGATTTTGTGTACCGGCGCGAAAACCGCATCGTGCCCGACATTACGCTCTCGGAAATCGTGTTTGAGTCGCGCTACGCGCCCGACGAGAACCTGGTGCAGTCGGAAAACCGCCGCCGCGCCATCGGCCTGAAGAAATGGCCGGTGTTCACGTTCCGCTACACGCTGGGGGCCCGCGACCTGTTCGCCAACGCTGGCGGCAGCTCGTACCAGAAGTTCAACCTGCTCGTGAACCACAGCGTGTCGGCGGGGCACCTGGGCCGCCTCAACTACCGCGCCGAGGGCAGCTACACCCCCGACCGCCTGCCGGCGCTGTTCCTCAAAATTCCGCTCGGCAACCAAACGCCGTTCTACAACGCCAACGCCTTCAACCTGATGAACTACTTCGAGTTCGTCACCGACCGCTCCATTTCGCTGCGGCTCGACCACCACTTCGAAGGTATTATCTTGAACGCCATTCCCGGCATTCGGGCCCTAAACTGGCGCTTGGTGGCCACCGCCAATGCCTTGTACGGCGGCCTCAGCGCCCTAAACCAGCGCCAGCCGCTCGACGCCCAGGGCCAGCCGCAGGCCCCACTGGCCACCCTGGACAAGGTCCCCTACGTGGAAGTGGGCTACGGCATCGAGAACATTTTCAAGTTCGTGCGGATCGATTTCATCCACCGCCTCACCTACCGCAACGCTCTGGGCACGGACCCCAACGAGCCGGCGCCCCGCAACTTTGGTATCCGCGTGGGGGCCCAGTTTCGCCTTTGACGCCGTTCGTTTTGGACCGATACCCGGACCTCTGCTGCATTGCCCGCCCTTGCCTAAGGCAGTTGCCGAATCAATAATCGGCCAGCCCGCCGCGCAGCGAGTACACCTGCGCAAAGCCGTGGGCCAGCAGCAGTTGCGCGGCGCGCTGGCTGCGCACGCCGCTGGCGCAGTGCACCACGGTGGGCACGGCGGCGGGCAGGTCGGCCAGGGCCCCGGCCAGCTGGGCCAGCGGCACCAGCCGGCCGCCGATGTGGCGCTGGGCGTGCTCGTGGGGGTCGCGCACGTCGAGCAGTTGCAACGGCCGGCCGCTGGCCAGCCAGGCCTTCAGCTCGTCGGCACTGATTTCGGGGGCCAGCCCCTCGGCAACAGTTGGGGCTTCGCCGCAGAAGGCCGGGTAATCGGGCAGGAGGCCGGCCAGCGCCTGGTTCTCGGGCACGGCCCGGAAGCGCAGCGTTTGGAAGCGCATGCCCAGCGCGTCAAGCACCAGCAGCCGGCCGCTCAGCACCTCGCCCAGCCCGGTGATGACCTTGAGGGTTTCGGTGGCCTGTAGCGTGCCCACCAGGCCGGGCAGCACGCCCAACACCCCAATTTCGGCGCAACTGGGGGCCTCGCCGGGGGCCGGCGGTGTGGGAAACAAGCAGCGGTACGTGGGGCCTCCTTGGTAATTGAACACCGTGACTTGGCCGTCAAACTTAAAGATGGCCCCGAACACCAACGGCTTGCCCAGCAGCACGCAGGCGTCATTGACGAGGTAGCGGGTGGCAAAATTATCGGTGCAGTCCACCACCACGTCGTAGCCGGCCAGCAGCGCCAGCGCGTTGGCAGCGCTGAGGTAAACTTGGTGGGGCACCAGCGCCACATGCGGGTTGAGGGCCCCCAGCCTGGCGGCCGCCACCAGGGCTTTGGGCTGGCCCACGTCGGCGGGCCCGAACAGGATTTGGCGGTGCAGGTTGGTTTCGTCCACCACGTCGGCGTCGAGCAGGCCCAGCGTGCCCACGCCGGCGGCGGCCAAGTACTGTAGCGCCGGGCAGCCCAGGCCGCCGCAGCCCACCACCAGCACCTTGGCGGCTTTCAGCCGGAGCTGGCCGGCCGCGCCAATTTCGGGCAGCAGCAGGTGGCGGCTGTAGTAGCGGGTTTCGGCAGCGGTAAGCGGGGCGGGAGCGGTGGGCATGATGCAGTGCAAAGAACCGTTGAAACCCCCAAGCCGGGCCGGTAGTTTCGGGCCCCGGCGGCGCGGCCGGCGTTGGGCCCCTACTGCTTTGCTTTCCCAAAAATGCTTTTGGGTAGGACGACGTGGGCCCCGCGCGTGCCGTCCACCACCTGGGTCACGTCGAGGTCGCCGGCTACGCTTACCAGCATGTAGGCGTCGTCGCGGCTCAGGCCGCGGGTAGCCACCAGGAAATCAATCATTTCGCGCACCGCGTCTTTGGCAGCCAGGGTCAGGTCTTCGTTCAGGCCCATGCTGATGTAGGCGGTGGGCGTTTCGGCGCGGGGCAGCTTCTGGTGCAGGTCTTTGCGGACGATGAACTGGAGGTCGCCGACGAGCGAGGTTTCCAGGGCCGTGATGTCCACTTCGCCGTTGCCCTGGCCGGCGTGGCCGTCGCCCACAAAAAACAGGGCCCCGGGCACGTGCACCGGCAAGTACAGCGTGGTGCCCACCACCAGCTCCTTGTTGTCGAGGTTGCCGCCGTGGATGCCGGGCGGCGCGCTGTTGATGCGGCCCGCGGCCACCGGCGGCGCCACGCCCATGCTCCCAAAAAACGGCCGCAGCGGCACGTCGATGCCCGGCGCGAAGTGGGCCACGCCTTGCTTCTCGTCAAGCGGAATAATCTTCATTTTCGCGTACGGAAAGTCCTCCGGAATGAAGCCGCTCTTGGCCCCAAACGCGTTGTAAGCGTACGGGATGGCTAGTTTGATGCGCTGGATGCGCACCTCCAGCACGTCGCCCGGCTCGGCGCCTTCCACAAAAATGGGCCCCGTGAGGATGTGCCCCCCGGGCCCCTTGTTGGTCACCTGCGTGGTGATGTCGCGCAGCGATTGCTCGACCTGCGCCGGGGCCACGCCCGCCCCTTCGAGCCGCGCGGGCGTGGAGGTGATGAGCGTGTGCACCCGCACGCTTTCGCCCGACTTAATGCGCAGCACCGGCGGCGCGGCTGCGTCGTAGTAGCCCCAGGCGGCCGTGGCCGGCGTGATTGGCAGCTCGTGCTGCGGCTGGCGCTGGGCCCGCGCCGCCGGGGCCCCCAACCAGCCGGCGGTTAGCAATAATCCGAGGAAAAGTGTTTTCATGCCCGGAAAGTACGCGGCGGATGCGTTCCGCGGCATGCCTTCCGACTGCTTACAAAGCAAATGGTTTGGTTATAGCCTTGGTGCCCGACGATGCATCCCGTTGCAACCCGCTATCGGCGCGCAGCGCATAAATACCTTACCTGGGCAACGGCGCTTTGCTGCAGCAGGGCGCGGCAAAATGCTCTTGGCCCTCGCTGGGCTTGCTTCAAAGTTAGCTACCCCTTCAATTTCAGCTCGTTGCGGCGTTTCATTACGCCCTGCTTGGCCTCTGCTAGCGACACGTAGTAAACGGGTTCGAGCACGTATTTATCGGGCTGTGCCACGGCTCGCTGCGCGTACTGCTGGGTGGCCAGTTGGCCCATGATGTTGGCCGAGGCAACGATGCTCATTTCCCGCAGGCCCGCGGCGTAGGCGCGCACGTTCCAGTCCTGCGCCAGCCAGTGCTGCACCTGCAGCGGAATGGCGCTCATGTTGCGGGTGTCGGCAATCCAGCCCCAGCGCTGCGCGGACTGGCTATGGGCCTTGTAGTAGTCCAGCCCAGCCTCCATGAGTTGCTTGAACTGGGTGCGGTTGGCAAACGCGTGGAGTTGCACGACGATGCAGGGCACGGCCGCATCGGCAAGTACAGTCGCGTAGGGCTCGTCGACAATGATATGTTCTGGCATGGTCGCAGTACGCTGTTCCGAGCGGGCTTGTTTCTGGGGCCCCGTTAGGCAATTTAAGCAACAGGAACATCCCGTGAGGGGCAGGGGCCAACAGAAGGGCTTTAGAGGCCAGGCACGGAATACGATCGGCTTCCAACGCCTATTTTTGTGGCCATGCAAGAATTAACGACGCCCCTCGGCCGCGTGTACCTGACAGTGGACACAGACGATGCCAACCGGTGGATTGCGGTGGATTGGCAAGGCTATCTGACGACGGGAAGCATCCAGGCCGGGGCCACGGCGTACACGTCCGCGCTGGCCAAGGCCGGCTTTAGCCGCGTGCTCAACGACACCCGCGGCGTGCGCGGCCCGTGGGACCATTCGATGGATTGGATCCTGAACGAGTGGGCGCCCCAAGCGGCCAGCGCCGGCTTGAAGTACTTTGCCATGGTCACCACCCCCGAAACGCTGGCCGATGGCTCGGCCGCAAACTTCTACGCGCAAGTCACGGCCTTTCACACCGAAGTCTTCGACACGGTGGAGTCGGCGCAGGCGTGGCTCCGCGCGCAAGGCGAGTAGCGCCCAGCCGCCACCGGGCTGCCCGGCAAGGCTGTTGCTAGAGGCAACAAAAGGGGAAAGTTGGCTACCCGGGGCCCGCTGTGCCCGTTCGCTCGGCACCGCGCCAAACCTTCCCCTACTCCACCACTAGGCCGTGCTTGCTTAGCAGGCCCGGCAGGCTGGCCAGCGCGAAACGGGCCCCCGCGAGGCCGTTGGCTTCGGGGTCGAGGGCCAGGCCGGTGGCGGTGCGGAAATCGGCCCCGGCCAGCTGGGTGTCGTGGAAGACGGTGCCGGCCAGCGAGCAATCGGCAAACAGGGCCCCGGTGAGGTCGGCGTTGGTGAAATCGGCCTCGTCGAGGGTGCAGTGGGCAAAGCGGGTGGCCGGCATTTTGCGGCCCCCGAAGGTGGCGTAGCGCAACTGGCAGTGGTCGAAGTGCACGCCAAAGAGCAGGTCGCGGCAGGCCCCGAAGGGCACGCCCAGCAGCTTGCAGCCGTCGAAGGCCACGTTTTGCAAAGCGGTTTGGGTGAGCTGCGCCGCGGCCAGGTTGCAGCGCTCGAAGCGGCAGTCGAGGAAGCGCAGGCGGCTGAGGTCGGCCCCGCCAAAATCGCCGCCGAGGAAGTGGAACTGCTCGAACTCGGGGCCTTCGGCCAGCAGGCGGCGGGCGTCCCAGCGTTCGGCCACGTTTTGGGGCGGGAAGTGGGTGGGTGGGCGCAGCACCACGGGCTTACGGGGCGGTTTCATGGGCACAAAAAGTGGGCGTGGGGGCCAAAAGTAGCGCCGCTGGCCGGGGCCCTGCGCGCCGGGTATGGGCCACGGTGCCTTCTTTTGCGGCCCGCGTATGCTGTTACTCCTGCTTTCTTCCGCCTGGCTGGCCGTCGTCGATTCGTACTGGGCCACCCTCGCCTACCCCGTGGGGCTGGGCCTGGCCGTGTGGCTGGGCAGCCGGTTTGCCCAGCGCCAGTACCTGAGCCGCGGGCGGGCGTGGAAGCCGATTGGCGTGGAGAGCGGCATTTTCAGCATGTTTGGCCTGCTGCTGTCGTTCACGCTGGTGGCCTCGGGCACGGCCGTGAAAACCCGCGACGCCACGGTGCACGCCGAGGCCAGCAGCATTTCCGACCTGCACCGCCAGAGCCAGCTGTACCCGCCCGCGCTACGGGCCCAGGTGCGGGCCTACCTGCTCCAGTCGCTGCGCCACCAGCTGGCCCACCCCACCCCCAACGCCGCCGAGTGCCTGCGCCTGGTGCACCGCGCCGACTCGCTCAACCGCGTCTTCGACGCCGGCCTGCTGGCCCACCTGGCCGGGGCCCCCGCCGACCGCCCCGTGGTGCAGCAGATTTTGACGCTGGCGGCCGCCAAAAACGCCAATTACCTTGCCCTGCTCTACACGTTTCGCGAGCGCACGCCGCGCACCATTCTGGTGGCGCTGGCGGGACTATCGCTGGGCATGGGCTTCCTGATTGGCTTCATGAACCGCTTCCAGGACTACCCCAGCCAGATCATTCCCATCCTTTTTGTCGTCACGGTGGCCGTGCTCGTCACCACCATCCGCGACCTCGACAACCCCGGCCGTGGCGTGGTGACGCCCGACTACGACGACCTCACGAACGTGGAAGCCGTCATCCGCCGGGGCCCCTAGCGGGCCGCGCCAAACCCCGGGGCCCGTTTCGCAGTTTAGCGCGGATGGGCCGCGTCCCTTCTTTTTACTTCCAATGGCTTCTCGTTCTATTTATTTTGAAAATGCCGCGGGGCGCGTTTGGGAAGAACCCCTGAACTACCTGCGGCTCGACTACCACGCCGCCCCGCGCGAGGAAGTGGCCTTCCGGGCCCTGCTCACGCACCTGCTGCAAGCCCTGGTGCGGCGGGGCTGGGGCAAGTTGCTCATCGACCAGCGCAAAATGGCCCCCTACTCCGACGCCGAGCGCGCCTGGCTGGTGGACGAGTGGCTGCCGCGCGCCATCCGCGAGGGCGGCTACCGCTACGGCGCCGTGGTGCTGTCCGAAAACCCCTTCGCCCGCGTCAGCATGACGCGCCTCGCCATGGCCTCGCGCGAGCTGGGCAACACCTACAAAACCTTCGGCAGCGAAGACGAAGCCCTGGACTGGCTCACGCAAGCCGTGGTGGCGCGGTAGGGCAACTTCGATTACAAATCAAACAGGGGCCCCACGCATTGCGTGGGGCCCCTGTTCAAACTGGTTTTTGGACTAGTGACGCGGCTTGGCGCGCTCGTATTGCACGGGCCAGGCCAGGTCGGCGCGCAGCTCGTGGGCGGCGTGCAGCGGGAAGTAAGGGTCGCGCAACTCCTCGCGGGCCAGCAGCACGAGGTCGGCTTGGCCCTGGGCGATGATGGCCTCGGCCTGGGCCGCGCCGGTGATGAGGCCCACGGCCCCGGTGGCCACGCCGGCCTCGCGGCGGATGCGGTCGGCAAACTCGACCTGGTAGCCGGGCGTGCTCGGAATTTTGGCGTGGGGCACGTTGCCGCCCGTGGAGGTGTCGATGAGGTCGGCGCCTTCGGCTTTCAGCACTTTTGCCAGCGCCACCGAGTCCTCGATGGTCCAGCCGCCCTCCACCCAATCGGTGGCCGAAATGCGCACCAGCAGCGGCAAGTGGTTGGGCAGCAGGGCCCCCACGGCGCGCACCACTTCCAGGGTCAGGCGGATACGGTTTTCAAACGAGCCGCCGTACGCGTCGGTGCGCTGGTTGCTGAGGGGCGAATAGAACTCGTGCAGCAGGTAGCCGTGGGCGGCGTGGATCTCGATGACCTGGAAGCCCGCCGCCAGGGCCCGCACCGTGGCGGCCCGGAAATCGGCAATAACTTTTTGGATGCCCGCCGCGTCCAGCGCCGCCGGCCGGGGGTAGTCGTCGGCGAAGGGCACGTCGCCGGGGCCCACCGGCTGCCAACCGCCGTCGAGCACGGACACGGCCCCGCTGCCCTTCCAGGCGGTGTAGGTGCTGGCCTTGCGGCCGGCGTGGGCCAGCTGGACGCCGGGCACGCAGCCCTGGGCCACGATGAAGTCGTTGATGCGCTTGAGGAAGCCGATGTGCTCGTCTTTCCAGAGGCCGAGGTCGTCGGGGGTGATGCGGCCCTCGGGCGACACGGCGGCCGCCTCGGAGATTATGAGGCCCGCGCCGCCCACGGCCCGGCTGCCCAGGTGCACCAGGTGCCAGTCGTTGGCAAAGCCGTCGACGCTGCTGTACTCGCACATGGGCGACACGACGAGGCGGTTTTTGAGGGTGACGCCGCGCAGGGCGAAGGGATCGAATAGGGAAGGCATGGGGCGGAATTAAAGCCTAACAACCGGGGGCCCCGGCCGATGGTTCGGGGGCCCGCAGCCAGGGGCAGGCGCTTTCCAAGCCATACCCCAATTGGGCCGCGCCGGTTGCACCTGGGGGCCCCGCGGCCCCGCTTAGCGGAGTTGCGGCGGGCAATACCTTTGCTTGGCCTGGCGGGGCCCCACGCACCGGCTGCTTTCCCCCCTTTTCCTCGTTCGCCCATGTTCAAAAAGGTTTTTCTTGCCGCGTTGTTGCTGAGCACTTGGGCGGGCCCGCTGGCGGCCCAAACCCTGAAGATGGCCACCTACAACATCCGCTACGACAACCGGCAGGACACCGCCAACGCCTGGCGCCGGCGGCTGCCCTACCTCACCCAACTCATCAAATTCCAGGATTTTGACCTAGTGGGCACCCAGGAAGTGCTGCACAATCAGCTGCAAGACCTGGCCGGCGCATTGCCCGGCTACGGCTACCTGGGCGTGGGCCGCGACGACGGCCGGCAAGCCGGCGAGTACTCGGCCATCTTTTACAAAAAAGCCAAGTTCGAGCTGCTCAAGCAGGGCACGTTTTGGCTATCGTCCACTTCTGCCGTGCCCAGCAAGGGCTGGGACGCCGCGCTGCCGCGCATTTGCACCTGGGGCCAGTTCCACGCCAAGGGCACGGGGTTCGTGTTCTACTTTTTCAACACGCACTTCGACCACGTCGGCGTGGTGGCCCGCCGCGAAAGCGCCCGGCTGATTCTGGCCCAAGTGCACGCCCTGGCCGGGGCCACGCCCGCCGTGCTGAGCGGCGACTTCAACGTGGACCAGCGCGACGAGAGCTACGCCCTGATTAACGCCTCGGGCCGGCTGAAGGACGCCTACACCACGGCCGCGCTGGTGTACGCGCCCAACGGCACGTTCAACGACTTCGACCCAAAAACCAAGTCCGACGCCCGCATCGACCACATTTTCCTGAGCCCGGCGTTCACCGTGGCGCGGTACGGCATCCTGACGGACACCTACGGCGGCGGCAAAACGCCCTCCGACCACTACCCCGTGGCCGTCGAGGCGCGCTACGCCCGGCCCAAGTAGGCCACCCGTGAAAAGATGGGGCCTAGGCGGCGGGCAAGCTCGGCACTGGCAACGCAACCCCCGGCCCGGCACGTACAGCCAAGCCACTTCCCATTCTCCCATCTTTTCGCGTTATGTTCCAAGAATCTTCTGCCCCGGCCTTCGCGCCCGGAACCGATGCCCCCGCCCTGGGCGCCGCCGACGCCTCGCGCCGCCAGTTCATCAACCACGCCGGCCGCGGCCTGCTGGCCACCGCCGTGGCCGGGGCCCTGCCCCTGGCCGCCGCCGAAGCCGCCGACCTGAGCGGCTTCGGCACCCAGGCCCCCCCCGCCCCCGGCGACCTCGACATCAAGCTGCCGCCGCTGGAGGCCCCCACCGACCCCAAGGCCGGCCCCTTCCCCAACCCCGACGCGCCCGACCAGCGCGTGGGCTTCGCCATTGTGGGCCTGGGCCACCTCGCGCTGGCCGAAATTTTGCCCGCCTTTGGGCAGGCCAAGCACGCCAAGGCCGTGGCCCTGGTGAGCGGCGACGCCGACAAAATGGCCAAGGCCGCCAAGCAATACGGCATCAAGCCCAGCAGCTGCTACTCGTACCAAACCTACGACCAGCTGAAGGACAACCCCGAGGTGCAGGTCATCTACATCGTGCTGCCCAACGCCCAGCACCACGAGTTCACCATCCGCGGGGCCCAGGCCGGCAAGCACATCTTGTGCGAGAAACCGATGGCCAACTCGGTGAAGGAGTGCGAGGAAATGATTGCCGCCTGCAACAAGGCCGGCAAAAAGCTGATGATTGCCTACCGCATCCAGTACGAGCCCCTGAACCGGGCCGCCATGAAGCTGGTGCGCGACAAAACCTACGGCAAAACCAAGCTCATCCAAATGATGAACTGCCAGAACCAGGCCCACGACCAGCAGTGGCGCCACAAAAAAGCCCTGGCCGGCGGCGGCTCCTTGCCGGACGTGGGCCTGTATTGCCTCAACACCACGCGCTTTTTGCTGGGCGAAGAGCCCACCGAGGTATCGGCCCAGATTTACAGCACGCCGGGCGACGACCGGTTCCGGGAAATTGAGGAGAACGTGAGCTTTACGCTGCGCTTCCCGAGCGGCGTCATCGCGCAGTGCATGAGCGGCTACGGCTCGTTCAACGCCAAAAGCTACGCCGTGCACGCCGAAACCGGCACCATCAAAATGGACCCGGCCTTCCCCTACAAAGGCCTCAAACAGGAGCTGGTGCACGCCCCCAACGGCAAGCAGCTGATTGAGCAGCCCAGCAACCCCGGCAAGCAGCAGTTCGCCCTCGAAGTGGACCACATGGCCGAGTGCGTGCGCGGCAACAAAACGCCCTTCACGCCCGGCGAAGAAGGCCTCCAGGACCAGCGCATCATGGAAGCCATCTACCAGTCGGCCAAGGAAAACCGGCCCGTGAAGCTGACCGCCGGCGTGGGCAAAACGGACGCTTTCCGGGGCCCTGCGCCCGCTGAAGAACCGGCGTAGCTTTGCCTCGCCTTTCCCACGCTGCAAATGGCGCGGGGCCCCGCGGCTCCGCGCCGTCCTACCTTTCCATTGCTATGATTCCATCCTTGCGCACCGTCCGGCGACAGCACCGGGCCGTTAGCGCGCCCATTGCCGACCTGGTGACTTACCGGGCCCTGCCCACCGACTCCATCGATTACGTCGATCCGTTTCTGTTCCTCAACCACCACGGGCCCCAGGTGTACCGGCCGCGCAACAAGGGCCTGCCCTTCGGCCCGCACCCGCACCGCGGGTTCGAAACGGTGACGTTCATTCTGAAGGGCGACATCCTGCACAAAGACAGCAGCGGCCACGAGAGCGTGATTGCGGCCGGCGGCATCCAGTGGATGACGGCCGGCTCGGGGCTGATCCACGCCGAAGTGTCGTCCGACGAGTTCAAGGAAAACGGGGGGGCCTTGGAGATTTTGCAGCTCTGGGTGAACCTGCCGGCCCAGCACAAAATGACCGCGCCGCGCTACAGGGGCCTGCAAGCCAGTGAGATACCGTTGGTAACGGCCGCCGTTGGCGTCACCGTCCACCCCGTATCGGGCGAGTGGGCCGGCACCCCGGGGCCCGTCGAGTCGCTGGCCGACGTGCAGCTGGCCTGGCTCGATTTCGCCGCCGGAAGCCGGGTGACGCTGCCCATCGCGGCGGCGCGCACCATTTTTTTCTACACCGTGGCCGGCCAGCTGCGCGCCAACGGCACCGAAACCCAGGCCCGCCAGCTGCTGGAGTTCAACCACGACGGCGACCGGCTCACCGTCGAGGCCCTCACCGACAGCGTGTTGCTCCTCGGCCACGCCCTGCCCCTCAAAGAGCCCAAGGTAACCTACGGCCCTTTCGTGATGAACACCGAAGCCGAAATCCAGCAAGCCTACCAAGACTACCAGCTGGGCAAATTCGGCACCTGGAACGGGTAACGCGGACGCTGCGAGCCCGCACGTTGGGCTGAGCAAACCGCGGGTGTGCATGCGCCGCCAAATACAGCTTGGCGGCGCATGCGCGCCCGCGGTTTGCTGTTTACCAAATCACGGCCCTATCCGCCGCGGTGCGCGTCATTTTGCTGCCCTCCTGGCAGCCGAAGGCCGCCTGAAATTGCGGCATGTTCATGATGGGCCCGATGGTGCGGTACTGGTCGGGCGAGTGCGGGTCGGTGAGGATTTGCTGGCGCAGGGCCTCGGGCCGGATGTTGGAGCGCCGCAGCTGGGCCCAGCTCAGGAAAAAGCGCTGCTCGGGCGTGAAGCCGTCGAACTTCGGCCGGGGCCCCGCGCCGTAGCGCTGCTGCAATTGCTTCTCCAGGGCCCCGTACACGATGGTGAGGCCGGCGAAATCGGCCAGGTTCTCGCCCATCGTCAGCTTGCCGTTCACGTGCACCGAGTCGAGGGGGGAGAACTCGTCGTACTGGCGGCCCACCACGGCGGCGCGCTTCGTGAATTCAGCCGCGTCGGCGGGCGTCCACCAGTCGCGCAGGTTGCCCTGGGCGTCGTACTGGCGGCCCTGGTCGTCGAAGCCGTGGGTCATTTCGTGGCCCATCACCCCGCCGATGGCCCCGTAGTTCACCGCGTCGTCGGCCTTCGGGTCGAAGAAGGGCGGCTGCAAGTAGCCGGCCGGAAACACGATTTCGTTCAGCGGCGGGTTGTAGTACGCGTTGATGGTAGAGGGCGTCATGCCCCACTCGTTGCGGTCAATGGGGCCCCCAAAGTGGGCCCGCTCCTGGCGGCTGTCCCAGGCGCGGGCGGCCAGCAGGTTCTGCACGTACGACGCCCGGGTGACGGTGAGCTGGGAGTAGTCCTTCCACACGTCGGGGTAGCCGATTTTCACGTGCAGGGCCCCCAGCTTTTTCAGGGCCTCGGCCTTGGTGGGCGCGCTCATCCAGGTGTTGGTTTGGATGTGCTCGGCGAGGCTGGCCTTCACGTTGTTCACCATTTCCAGGGCCTTCTGCTTGGCCGCGGGGCTGAAGGCCTGGTCCACGTACAGCTGCCCGAAGGCTTCGCCCAGGTTCTGGTCGGTAGCCGTTTGCACGCGCTTCCAGCGGGCGGGCGGCTGCTTGGCCCCGGTCAGCGCTTGGCTGTAGGCGAAGGCGGCATCGGCGTAGGCCGCGGGCAGCGCCGGGGCCACCGAGCGCACCAGGTGCCAGCGCATATAGGTTTTCAGGTCGGCCAGGGGCTCGGTTTTCAGCACCGCGTTCAGCTCGTCAAAAAACGCCGGCTGGCCCACAATTACCTCCTGGGCTTTGCCCAATTGCTCGGCCGCCAGCAGGCGCGTGGGGTCCAGCGCTGGGTAGCGCTTTTGGGCGGCGGCCAGGGCCAGCTGGTTGTAGTTGGCCTGGGGGTCGCGCAACTCCACTCGGGTGCGGGCAGCCTGGGCCAGGCGCGTTTCGATGCGCTCCACGGCGGCCGCAGCCCGGGTGGCTGCGGCGGGCCTATCGCCCAGCAGGCCAAATACCTGCACCATGTAGGCGCGGTACGCGACTTTCACCTTGGCCGTGCGTGCGTCATCCTTAAAGTAGTAGTCGCGGTCGGGCAGCGTGAGGCCCCCCTGGTCCATTTGCACCACGTAGCGGGTCGTGTTCTTCTCGTCCACCTGCACCCCGCCGCGGAAGAACACCCCGGTTTGCAATTCGTGTTCGTGGGCGATGAGGGCGGGCAGTTGCGCCCAGTCGCGCAGGGCGGCAATGCGGGCCAGTTCGGGCCGCAGGGGCCCCAGGCCGGCTTTCTCAATGGCCGCGGTGTCCATCGCCGCCGCGTAGAAGTCGCCCACTTTCTGCGCATTCGAGCCGGGGGCAGCGCTGCGGTTGGCCGCCGCGTCTTCCAGTATCCGGCGCAGCAGTCTCTGGGTGCGCTCGCCGAGCAGGTTACGGGGCCCCCAGCGCGAAGCGTATTCGGGCAGCGGGTTGTTTTTCAACCAGTTGCCACCTGAAAACCGATAGAAATTATCGCACGCGTCCACCGTGCGGTCGAGGTCGGCCACGTCGAGGCCCACGCCTTGCGGGTCGGGCGCAGTGGGCACAGCGGTGGGGCTGGCGGCCGGTGGGGCCACCGCCGTGGTAGCCGGCGGGCGGCTGGCGCAGCCGGCCAGGGCCAACGCAGCGGCCGCCAAACCGGCGCGGAAAGATGAAGTTGTCATGCAGCGAAAGTAGAATCTTTGGCAGAAAAATCTGCATTTGCCGTGGTCAACGCGGAGCGGTTAGGCAATCTTTTTTCTTCATTTGTTAGGATATTTCGTTATCTGCCCACAACTTGCCGCCGCAAACCCGCTACCCCATGCCCCGCACCAGCTACTTTTTCGGCTTTTATTTCTTCTGCGCCGCCGCGTAGAACGAGCCGCCCCGTAGCCCACCGCTAGCGCCGCTCGTTCTTCGGGAGGCGCTTTTTTAATGCCTAGTTTTCTGTACTTCGATGCTTACTATTCCCGCTTTTTATTATTTCGGCTACCGCAATTTCTTCTTTTTTAAGAAGAACCGGGCCTGCCGTTGCGGGTGCTAATTGCCAAGCACTTCCCCCAACCAAGCAAGGCCCCCGAATTTTCGGTGGCCTTTTTTATTGTTGTTTTTTCGCCTTCACTGCCATGCGCGTTGCCATCCAAGGTTTCCAGGGAAGTTTCCACCAAGTAGCCGCCCGCCAGTATTTCGGGGCGGCCGCGGCGCTGAATTTCTGCGCCACCTTTGGCGAAGTGGTGGCCCAAGTAGCCGACGGCCGCGCCGACGCGGCCCTTATGGCCATGGAAAACTCGTTGGCTGGCAGCATCTTGCCCAATTATTTACTCTTGGAGCGGGCTGACCTCACCATCACCGGCGAGGTGTACCTGCCCATTCACCAGCACCTGCTGGCGCTGCCCGGCACTGCCCTGGCCGACGTGCAAGCCGTGCACTCGCACCCGATGGCCCTGCGCCAGTGCGGCGATTTCCTGGCGCAGCACCCGCGCTGGCAACTCATCGAAACCGAAGACACCGGCCTTAGCGCCCAGCTCTTGGCCGAGCGCCGCACGCCCGGCGTGGCCGTGGTGGCCGGGGCCCAGGCGGCCGAAGCTTTCGGCTTGCAGTTGCTGGCCCCCGCCATCCACGACGACCCCCATAATTACACCCGGTTCCTGGTGCTGGAGCGGGCCCCGGAAGCCCGCCCCGTGGCCGCGCCCGACAAAGCCTCGCTGTACTTTTACACCTCCCACGCGCCGGGTTGCCTGGCCCAAGCGCTCACGCTGGTGGCCGCCCATGGCCTCAACCTGAGCAAGTTGCAGTCGTGCCCCCGCCCCAGCCAGCCCTGGCACTACGGCTTCCACGCCGACGTGGAATTTGACAACCCCGCCCTGCTGGCAACGCTGCTGCAAGAGCTGCCTCGCGTAACGGAGGAACTGCGCGTGCTGGGCATTTACCAGCGCGGCAGCATGGAATTCGAAGAATTGGTGACGGGAAACAACGAATCGGTGGGCGATGCATGAAGCCATTAAAACGGTCATGCAGGTGGGCCGTCATGCAGCGCGCAGCGAAGCATCTTTCCTGCAGCAGCAATTGATTGGTCGAGCTAGAAAGGTGCTTCGCTACGCGCTGCATGACGGCCCTCTATCTAATTAATTGACGAGAAACTACCGCCTAATAATTAATTACTCTTACTGATTATTAGGGCAATTAATTAACTGAATCAAATTAATATGAACGTCTCCGTAGCCAGCCGCCTGGCCCACACCGGCGAATACTATTTCTCGCGCAAACTGCGCGAGCTGGCGGCCCTCAACGCGGCGGGGGCCAACATCATCAGCCTGGGCATCGGCAGCCCCGATTTGCCGCCCCACCCCAACGTGGTGGCGGCGCTGGCGGCCACGGCGGCGCTGCCCACCGCCCACGGCTACCAGAGCTACCAGGGCACGCCGGCCCTGCGCGGGGCCCTGGCTGGGTTTTACCAGCGCCACTACGGCGTGGCCCTCGACCCGGCTACCGAAATCCTGCCGCTGCTGGGCTCGAAGGAAGGGCTGATGCACATCGGGATGACGTTTTTGGAAGCCGGTGACGCGGTGCTCATCCCCAACCCCGGCTACCCGACCTACCGGGCCGTGGCCGAAATCTGCGGAGCGGAGGTGCGCGAATACGCCCTGACCGCCGCCACCGGCTGGCTGCCCGACCTGGGGGCCCTGGCCGCCACCGATTTAACACGGGTGAAGCTGATGCTGGTGAACTACCCGCACATGCCCACCGGCACGCCGGCCAGCGCGTCGTTCCTCGCCGAGCTGGTGGCGTTTGCCACGGCCCACGGCATTATGCTGGTGCACGACAACCCCTACGGCTTCGTCCTGAACGAGACGCCGCCCACGAGCCTGCTGTCGGTGCCCGGTGCCAAAGACGTGGCCCTGGAGCTGAACTCGCTCAGCAAATCGCACAACCTGGCCGGTTGGCGCGTGGGGGCCTTGGTGGGCCGCGCCGATTGGCTGGCCGACGTGCTCCGCTTCAAAAGCAACATGGATTCGGGCATGTTCTTGCCCGTGCAGCAGGCCGCCGTGGCCGCCCTGGCGCTGGGCGACGACTGGTTTGCGGCGTTGAACGCCACCTACCGCGCCCGCCGCACGCTGGTCATCGAGCTGCTGCAAGCCCTGGGCTGCGCGCCCGCACCGGGCCAGGTAGGCCTGTTTATTTGGGCTCCCGTGCCGCCGCCCTACACCGACGGCTACGCCCTGAGCGACGCCGTGCTGGCCGAAGCCCGGGTATTTTTGACGCCCGGCGGCATTTTCGGCAGCAACGGCCTGGGCTACGTCCGCGCCAGCCTGTGCCAGCCCGAAGCCGTGCTGCGCGAGGCCCTGGCGCGGGTCGTTGAAATGCCGAAAGGCCACCGTGCCGAGCCGGCCGAAGCACCTCTCCCGCTGACTAATTAATTACTGCCGCAGTAGAGGAGCTGCTTCGGCCGGCTTAGCAGGCCCGCCTGGGGGCCCAGCGGTCCAGGTACCAAGCACCAAAAACAAATTTTAAAACAATGACCGTCACCATTATCGGCTTGGGACTCATCGGCGGCTCGCTGGCCCTCAGCCTGCGGCAGCACGGGCTGGCGGCGCACCTCATCGGGGTGGAGCACAGTCCCGAGCATGCCCACCGGGCCCTGGAGTTGGGCTTGGTGGACGAGGTAGAGCCCGACCTGCCCGCTGCCGTGCGCCGCGCCGGCCTCGTGGTGGTAGCCGTGCCCATGGACGCCATGCTGGCCGTGCTGCCCCAAGTGCTCGACGCCACGGGACCCCACCAAACGGTGATTGACGTGGGCTCGACCAAGGCCACGCTGCTGGCGGTTGTGGCCCAGCACCCGCGCCGCGGCCGCTTCGTGGCCACGCACCCCATGGCCGGTACCGAATACTCGGGCCCCGACGCGGCCGTGCTCGGCCTCTACGAAGGCAAAACGGTGGTGCTCTGCGACACCGGCCGCAGCGACGCCGACGCCGTGCAACTGGTCGAAAAGCTGTTCCGGGCCCTGCCCATGCGCTTGCTCTACCTCGACGCGCAGGCCCACGACTTGCACACGGCCTACGTGTCGCACATCTCGCACATCACTTCATTTGCCCTGGCCCTGACGGTGTTGAAGAAGGAAAAGGAGGAGCAGCGCATCTTCGACCTAGCCGGGGGCGGCTTTGCTTCCACCGTGCGGCTGGCCAAAAGCTCGGCGGCCATGTGGGTGCCCATCTTCCGCCAAAACCGGCCCAACGTGCTCGATGTGCTTGATGAGCACCTGCACCAGCTCCAGCACCTGCGCGACTTGCTGGCGCGGGAAGACTACGCCGGGCTGACCGACCAAATCCACCAAGCCAATCACATCCGCAAGACCATTCCCTAGAATTCAGCAATAAAAGGTACAAGCCGGTACAAATAGTCTGTTCGTTCGCGCGCTGGATCGGGGCCCATTGCCCACCGGGGCCCGCGCCACATTAGCCACCGGCCGGCGGCTCGCAAATCTGCATCAACAACCAAGCAATCAACCTTTTCAATCCCATGTTCGACAAGCTTTTCAACCGCCAACCCAACGACAAGCCGTTCCTCATCTCGGGGCCCTGTTCGGCCGAAACCGAAGAACAAGTACTCGAAACCTGCCAGCGCCTGGCCGCCACCGGCAAAGTGCAGGCCCTGCGCGCCGGCATCTGGAAGCCCCGTACCAAGCCCGGGGGCTTTGAGGGCGTGGGAGCCAAGGGCCTGCCGTGGCTCAAAAAAGCCAGCGCGCTAACCGGCCTGCCCGTGGCCGTGGAAGTGGCCACCGCCAAGCACGTGGAGGATTGCCTGGCCTTCGGCGTGGACCTGGTGTGGGTGGGCGCGCGCACCACCGGCAACCCATTTTCGGTGCAGGAAATTGCCAATGCCCTGCGCGGGGTAGACATTCCGGTGCTGGTAAAAAACCCCATTCACCCCGAACTGGAGCTGTGGGTAGGGGCCATCGAGCGCCTGCAAAAAGCGGGGCTGAAGCAAGTGGGCATGATTCACCGCGGCTTTTCAAGCTACGGCAACACCGATTTCCGCAACGCGCCGATGTGGCACCTGCCCATCGAAATGAAGCGCCGGCTGCCCGAGCTGCCCATCCTCAACGACCCCAGCCACATCTGCGGGCGGCGCGACACGCTGTTTGCCGTGGCCCAGCAAGCGCTGGACCTGGACTTCGACGGAACGATGATTGAGAGCCACATCGACCCCGACAATGCCTGGAGCGACGCCAAGCAGCAAATCACGCCCGAAGTGCTCGGCCAGCTCATCACCAACCTGGTGTGGCGACACGAAACCACCGACAAGGCAGAGTTTCTGACGGCGCTGGCCGGCCTGCGCGAGCAAATCAACAACCTCGACGCCGAAGTAATGCAGCTGCTGGGCCGCCGCATGGCCGTGGCTGAAAAAATTGGTCAGTACAAGAAAGAAAACGACATCACCATCCTGCAAACCACCCGCCTCAACGAAATTATGGAGCGCAGCAAGCGCCAGGGAGCCCAAGTAGGCCTGACCGAAGACTTCGTGGAGAAGTACATGGAAGCCGTTCACCTGGAGTCGATTATGCGCCAGGAGAAGGTGATGAAAGGGTAGCTTTTTAAATGGCAGAAAGACCGTCACACTGAGCAAAGTGATGCATCTCTACTGCGCAAGTAATTAATTACCGCTGCGGTAGAGATGCTTCACTTCGCTCAGTGTGACGGTCTTTTTATTTTTAATTAATTGCTGATTTACTTCGCAAGTAATTCAATAATTAATTACTCCTGCCCCGCCAGTAAATCCTCGAACGTTTGGCGGCGGCGGATTTGACGCAGCCCACCATTTTCCAGCAGCACCTCCGCGGGGCGCACGCGCGAGTTGAAGCTGCTGCTCATTTCAAAGCCGTAGGCCCCGGCGTTGTGGAAGGCCAGCAGGTCGCCCTCGCGCACTTCGGGCAGGCGGCGGTCCCAGGCGAAGGTGTCGGTTTCGCAGATGTTGCCCACCACGGTGTACACCCGCTCGGGGCCCTCAGGGTGGCTCAAGTTGCTGATGGTGTGGTAGCTGTCGTAGAACATGGGCCGAATGAGGTGGTTGAACCCCGAATCGACGCCGGCAAACACCGTGGCCGGCGTTTGCTTCACCACGGCCACGCGCACCAGCAGGAACCCGGCCTCGCTGACGAGGTACTTGCCCGGTTCGAACCAGGCTTGCAGCGGCCGGCCGTATTCTTTCTCGAACTCGGCGAAGGCAGCCGTGACGCGGCGGCCCAGCCCGGCCATGTCGGTGGCCACGTCGCCGGGCTTGTAGGCCACTTTAAAGCCCGAGCCCAGGTCCAGAAACTCCAAATCGGGGAAGCGGCGGGCGGCGTCGAACAGCACCTCCAGGGCCCGCAGGAACACGTCCACGTCCTTAATTTCGGAGCCCGTGTGCATATGCAGGCCGCGCACGTTCAGGCCGGTGCCCTTCACCACGCGCTCCAAATGGCGCATTTGGTGGATGCTGATGCCAAATTTGCTGTCGATGTGGCCGGTAGAAATCTTGTAGTTGCCGCCCGCCTCGATGTGCGGGTTCAGCCGGACGCACACCGGGTAGCTGCCGCCAAACGTGGTGCCGAAGCGCTCCAGCATCGAAATGTTGTCGATGTTGAGGTGCACGCCCAACTCTTTGGCGGCCACAATTTCCTCAAACGTCACGCTATTGGGTGTGAAGAGGATATTTTCGGGCGCGAAACCGGCGTGCAAGCCCAGCTTCACTTCGTTCAGGCTCACGCAGTCGAGGCCCGCGCCCAGGCCCAGGATATGGCGCAAAATGGCTTGGTTGCTCAGGGCTTTGCAGGCGTAGAAAAACCGCGTGGGGTGGCCGGTAAAGGCCGTTTCCAACTGGTAAAACTGCCGGGCGATGGTTTCGGCCTGGTAAACGTAGAGCGGGGTGCCAAACTGCTCAGCGGCAGCCAGCAGGTCCTCGGCGGGGATGGTAGCGGACATAGGCCGCAAAAGTACGGGCCGTTTGGCTGTACAACCTGTTTTCGCGCTGTACCGCCAAGTTGTGCTTGGCCTTGCCCCAGGGCCCCCAAGGCAGCATAAGCAAGGCCAAGCACGGCTTGGCGGTACACGCGCTGCCCCGCGCCTTACTTTTAGAATCCATCCATTCCCATTATGCCCAATACCCTGCCCGAAGTGTGGCTCCGGGGGCCCCTGCCCGACGTGCCGCCGTTGCTCCAGCCGGTGGCCCACGCCCTGCTGCAAGCCCAGGCCGACGTGGCCGCCGCCCTCGCCCCCTTTCCCGCCGCCCAGCTGTGGGCACGGCCAGCCGGCGTGGCCTCCGTGGGCTTCCACCTCCAGCACCTGGCCGGCGTGCTCGACCGCATGCTCACCTACGCCCAACACCAGCCCTTGAGCCCCGCCCAGCTCGCTTACCTCGCCGCCGAAGGCCACCCCGCGCCCGGCGCTGGGGCCCCTGAAGCGCAGGTGGCAGCCTTGCAAAACGCCTTCGGGGATAAGGTGGAGCAGGCCCTGGCCCAGCTGCACCTTACCCCCGAACACACGCTGGCCGAGTACCGCCCGGTGGGCCGCGCCGCGCTGCCGTCCACCGTCATCGGCCTGCTGGTGCACGCCGCCGAGCACACCCAGCGCCACGTGGGCCAGCTGCTCGTCACGGCCCGCATCCTGGCCGGCTAGGGGCCCTACTGGGCCACCGGCTGGCCCTGGCCGTCGAAGTGCAGCTCCTTGGTTTGGCCGCCGTCCTCGAACCGGGCCACGTACTGCCCCGCCTTTTTCCGGTCTTCGTACAGGGAATTCAACTTGGCGCTGGGGTACGTTTTCTTGAGGTAGGCCCGGGCGGCGGCGAAGGCAGCCGTTTGCGCCGGCGCGGCCGGGTGCAGCACAATGTTGTGTTCCTTGTTGAAGGCCAGCACTTCCGACGCATTCTCTTTGCCTTTGGTAGTCACCAAAATCACGCCGGGCCCCGCAGCTTTACCGGTGAGGGCCTGGGCTTCTTTGCCTTTGAGTACGTTGACGGAGCCAATGCTTTCGGGGCTCATGGCGCTGAGGACACCGGGGGCCGCCAGCTTGCCGTCCACGTAATAAACGACGTCGGCGGGCAGCGGCTTGGGGGTTTCGGCGGCCACCACTGTGGGGGTTACCGTTTGGCCCTGGGCCCCGGCGGCGCCCAGGGCCCAGGCCACGGCCAGGGGCCCCACCAAGGCGCGGCGCACTTGCAACAAACGAGCAGAAATGGGTTGGTTTCGCATGGAAATGAAGGAGTTTGAATGGGTGGAAATGGAAAAGAGGAAATTGCGGATTACTCAGCCACGGGCTGGCCTTGGGCATCAAATACCACGTACATCGGCCGCTTGCCTCGGACGATTTCCACCCAGTAGTGGAGTTGCCCCGTTCGGGCGTTCTTGGCTTCGATTACTTTGCCTGCCAACCGGCAATCGGGGTAATTCTTGGTGATGTAGGCCAGGGCCGGGGCCGCCACGTAAGCCATGATTACCTCGCGACCGGCGGGCGGGGCGGTTTGAGTGGGCAGGGCAGCCAGCGCTACGGGTGTGGACTTCTGGCCCTGCACCTTCCGGTTGAATTCCACCACCTCCGGCAAGTGCTCGCCGGCTTTGGTGGTGACAACGGCCACCCCGTCCGCATCGGGGGTGTCGCCGAAGAACTCGCGGGCTTGCGCATCGTTCAACACATTAACGCTAGCAATATCTGTTGGCTCCAGCGCACTTGCCAACGCACGGCCAACCAGCTTTCCGTCAACGTAATAAATAACTTTTTTGATAGCCGCAGGCTTTACTTCCGATGGCGCAGCAGGACCCGCCCCGGGCCCCCCTCGGTGCGTCAACGTGGCCTCGCCCTGGGCGTTGATGCCCAACCGACTTGGGGCCCCGCGCTGCCCCTTTTCGTTGAAGGCCACCACGGCGGGCTTGGCCTCGGTGGTGATGACGTAACCGTTTTTGTCTGTTCCCAGCAGCGGGCGGGCCTGGCCGGCCGGCACCACGCGCGCGGCGGCCGGGCTCATTACCGTAGCGCCTACCTTGTTGGTAATGGCAAACGACGCATCAGCCAAAGTGGCCGGGTTGGGGGCGGGCTGCGCGTGGGCGGCCGAGTAGGCCAGCGCAGCGGCCACCACCAGGGGCCCCGCCAGGGCGTAGCGCAGCAGCTGCAACCGGTTGGAAACGGGTTGGTTCATCATCAAAATGCGGTTTTTGAGGGTGGAAAGCGAGAAGGGCGACCCCAGGGCGGGGCTGCCCCCGGCGGGCCCCAGCCGGAGCAGGCTGTACTGGTAGGCGCGGCGGTCGAGGCCGGTGCGCAGGGTGGCCGCATCGGCTAGGTATTCGAGGTTGTCGAGCAGGGCGCGGCGCAGCAGCCACGCCGCCGGGTTCAGCCAAAACGCGGCCGTGGCCACGTGCGCCAGCAGCACGTCGAGGGTGTGGCGCTGGCGCACGTGGGCCTGCTCGTGGGCCAGCACCGCGGCCAGCTCGGCGGGGGCCGGGTGCTGCGCCAGGTTCAGGTAGATGGTGCGGCCGAAGGAAAACGGGCCGCCCCCGCTGGCCAGCTGCCGGTAGGCCACGCCGCCGGGGGCCCCGGCGGGGCGGGCCGCCCGGTGCAGCCGCGCCAGCGCCAGCAGCTGCACCAGCAGGCGGCCCAGCAGCAGCGCCGCGCCGGCCGCGTAGCCGGCCAGCAGCCATGCCGGCCAGCCGGGCCCCGGGGCGGGCAGCGCCGCGGCGGGGGCCCCGGCGGGCAGCTCGGCCAGCACCCAGGCCACGGCGGGCGCGGGCGCGGCGGCTGGCCACAGCGCGGGCATCGGCAGGGCCGGGTAGGCGGCGGCAAACAGCAGCGCAAACGCCAGGTACGCCCGGTTCAGGGCGAAGAACGTGAGCGGGCGCAGCAGCCCGAAGTAGGCCGCCGCGAACAGCAGCAGCACCGCGTGGGCCTTGAGTAGGTAAAGCAGGGGCGCGGACAGCATAACTATTCGGCCTTTTTATCGCCGCCCTCGATGAGGCGGAGAATGTCCTGCAAATCGGCGGCGCTGATTTTTTCTTCCTTCGCAAAGAAGGACACCAGCTCTTTGTAAGAATCGCGGAAATGCTCCTTCACCAGGGCCCCCAGCGAGCTGCGTTGGTAATCATCGGCCGACACCAAGGGGCTAAAGTGGAAGGAGTTGCCGAGCTTTTCGGCGTGCACGTAGCCCTTGCGCTCCAGGTTGCGCAGGGTGCTGGCCAGCGTGGTGTAGGGCGGGCGCGGGGCGGGCAGGCCGTCGAGCACGTCCTTCACGAAGGCCCCGCCGGCCAGGGGCCACAGGGCGCGCAGGGCGTCTTCTTCGGGTTGGGTGAGGCGTTCCATCAGGTTGTATTACGATTGTTTCGTAAATCTACGAATTATTCGTAATCATGGCACTCGGAACGCAATAATATTTTTTGACTTCACACAAAAGCCCGTTTGCTTTGTGCAAACGGGCCTTTCTAGGCAACTTAAAATGGGGCATTGGCTAAGAAGTTATTTCCCCGACGCGGCCCTGCTCGGCTTGCAGCCAGGCCACGGCCGCCCCTTCGTCGCCAAACAAGCGCACGGCAAACGGCTCGTGGGCATAAGCGGCCAAGTCGCGGAAGCGGGAGGTGGCCAGCACGGTCTCGTGCAGGGCGGGGCCCACGAGGTAAGCCACGCACAGGCGCTGCTGCAGGCGGCGGGCCAGGCCGGGGAAGTACTCGGCCAGGAGCCAATCGGTGGTGGCGGGGTCGTTGAGGGTGCGGCGGCGAATGTCTTGCAGCCAGCAGCCACAGCCGGCTTGCAGCGTGGCGGCGGCCAGCGCCTCGTAGGCCGCGGGCAGTTCGGCGACGGTGGGCTGGCGGCTCCAGCGGCCCAGCAAAATGCCGAGGTCGGGCCGATGGGCAATTTCGAGCAGGGGCTGCGAGTCGGGCATGGGGTGGCGTGAGCGGCCTTAAAGCTAATGCAGCGCCGCCGTCACCGGGCCGGTTGCTGCCGCGGTGGCCACCGGGTACTTGCGCAGCGTGCGCACGGCCAGCGCGGCGCTGGCCAGCGTGAGCACGGCCCCGAGCGCAAACGGGGCCCCGGGAAATTCGACCCGCGCGCCGGGCCCGGTGAAGGCGGCAAACAAGTGCGTCATGAACAGGGGCCCCACCACCCCGGTGAGGCTGATGAGGCTGGTGAGGGCCCCCTGCAACTCGCCCTGCTCGGTGGGCGGCACCTGGCCCGAAATGGTGCCTTGCAGCGCCGGCCCCGAAATGCCGCCCAGGCAGTAGGGCGCCAAAAAGGCAAACATCATCCAGCCCCGCGTGGCAAAGGCAAACAGCACGAAACCCACCGCGTAGCACAGCATCCCCACCACGATGGCCCGCGGCGCGCCCAGCTTCGGAATGGCCACCCGCACCAGGCCGCCCTGCACCAGGGCCGTGAACAAGCCCACCGCGCCCAGCGAGTAGCCCACCAGCTTGGGGCCCCAGGCAAATTTGTAGATGGTGTAAAACGTCCAGATGGACTGCGTGGCCGAGCCTGCCAAGTAGATGAGCACCAGCGACGCCACCAGGCCCAGGATGACCGGGTAGCGCCCCAGCCGCAGCAGCGAGGCCACGGGGTTGGCGCGCGACCAGGCAAAGGGCCGCCGCCGCTCGGCGGGCAGCGACTCGGGCAGCACAAAGTAGCCGTAGAGGAAATTGAGCAAACTCAGGCCCGCCGCCGCCATGAACGGCACCCGGGGGCCCCAGGTGGCCAGCACCCCGCCCAGCGCCGGCCCGATGATGAAGCCCACCCCGAAGGCCGCCCCCACCAGCCCGAAATTCTGGCTGCGCTTTTCGGGCGTGCTGATGTCGGCAATGTAGGCCGTGGCCGTGGTGAAGCTGGCCCCGGTGATGCCCGCCAGCACCCGCCCCACAAACAGCCAGGCCAGCGTGGGCGCGAAGCTAAGAAACACGTAATCAAGCCCCAGGCCCAGCAGCGCGGCCAGCAGCACCGGCCGCCGCCCCAGCCGGTCGCTGAGGGCCCCCACCACCGGCGCGCACAAAAACTGGGCCCCCGCGTAGGCAAACGACAGCCACCCCGCGTACTCCGACACCCGGCTGATGCCCTCGCCCGTGAGTTGCTCGAGCAGCTTGGGCAGCACCGGGATGATGATGCCCAGCCCGATGACGTCGAGCAGCACGGTGACGAAAATAAAGCCCAGGGCGGCGGGGCGGGGCGAAGAGCTAGGAGCGGACATAAGCGGCGAAAGGACCCGCAAAAGTAGCCGCTTCACCTCCGCCGTTGCATTTTTTCGCGCTGATACTCACGGGTTCGGCCCACTGGCCGCGCCATTTGCCAGCGTTTTGCGGCTTTTCTTAAAATTTCCCTTACCTTTGTATTACAAACAGTGCGGGGTGGAGCAGTTGGTAGCTCGTTGGGCTCATAACCCAAAGGTCATAGGTTCGAGTCCTATCCCCGCTACCTAAAAGGCCGTTTCCTACCAGGAAACGGCCTTTTCTTTTGCCCGCTAGTCTGCCCCGAAAGCATCGCTTCTAGCCCAGTTCCCCAAGGTTGGCGCGGGCTTCTAAAGCTTAACAAAAAAGGCCGGGGCCCCAAACGGGGGCCCCGGCCTTTTTTTGGTTGCGTGCTACTTCCCTACGGGTTGGTGCTCCACATGCCGGCTTCTTTGATGAAGATGCGGCGGTTGAGCTTGAGCTGGGCCACCATGAACTCGGCCAAGTCCTCGGGCTGCATCACCTTGTCGGGGTTGCCGTCGGTGAGTTGGTTGCTGATGGCCAGCTCCGTGGCCACGGTGCTCGGCGTGAGGGCCGACACGCGGATGTTCTGCTTGCGCACCTCCTGCATCAGCGCTTCCGTTAGGCCCAGCAGGGCAAATTTGCTGGCGCTGTAGGCGCTGGAGCCAGCCGAAGCGCGTTGCCCCGAGGTCGAGGCCACGTTGATGATGTCGCCCGTTTCGCGCGCCAGCATGCCCGGCAGCACGGCGCGCGTCACGTAGTACACGCCCAGCAGGTTCACCTGGATGATGTGTTCCCACTCGGCCGGCGCCATATCGAGGAACTTGGCGAAGGTGCCGATGCCGGCGTTGTTGATGAGGATGTCGACGGGCCCCAGGGCTTGCTGGAGGTGCGCCACGGCGGCCTCCACGGCGGCGCGGTCGGCCACGTCGGCGGCGGCCACGGCGGTTTTCACGCCCAGGGCGTGCAGCTCCTGGGCTACTGCTTGCAGCTGGCTTTCGGTGCGGGCCAGCAGGCCCACGTGCACGCCCTCGCGGGCCAGGGCCACGGCCGTGGCGCGGCCGATGCCTTTGCCGGCGCCGGTCACCAGGGCAATTTTTCCTTTGAGGGATTCCATGTTTTTATTCGTTTGGTGGGGCCCCGTATAACCGATGGGGCCCGCCGGGGTTTCACTGCTTCATCCCTGGCGCGCCGGGGTCCTGGCCCTGCGCGGGACCGACGCGCCTTTTTCCTTCCGAATGCCTTACACCACGCTGCTTTTCGACTACGACGGCACCCTGTGCGACACCCGCCAAGCCATTTACCACAGCCTCCAGCAAGTATTTCGCCTGCACCGCGCGCCGGTGCCCACCCCGGCCGCCCTCGACGACGTGGTGACCCTGGGCCTGCCTACCCTGGAAATTCTGCACCTGCTGCACCCCGCGGGCCCCGGGGCTGACGTCTCCGCCTGGGTGCCCGCCTACCGCGCCATCTACGCCGCCGAGGGCGAGCCGCTGGTGCAGCCCTTCGCCGGGGCCCCCGAAGTGCTGGCCGAGTTGCAAGCCGCCGGCTACGGCCTGGCCTACGTCAGCAACAAGAACATCGTCACCCTGGGCGCGTCGCTCGACCGGCTCGACTTGCGCCGCTACGCCTCGCTCGTTGTGGGCGAGGGCAGCTTCCCCGACCGGGCCCTGGCGCTGAAGCCGGCCCCCGACATGTTCTACGAAGTGGTGCAGCCGCACTTCCCCGGCACGCCCACCGCCGACATGCTGATGATCGGCGACACGCCCTCCGACCTGCTCTTTGCCCGCAGCGCCGGCCTGCCCGCCTGCTGGGCCGCCTACGGCTTCGGCGACGCCGTCACCTGCCTGGCCCTGGACCCTCAGCACCGCATCCGCGACGTGCGCGACGTGTTGGAGTTGGTGGGGTGAATTGCCCCGCCACGGCTTGGGGGCGGCCTCCGCAAGCACTCTTCGGGCGATGAAAGCCGTGGGTTTGTCGATTGAATTTGTGGAGGTTGCCCCCGCGGGTCAACTTTGCGTTTGGCTTTACCCGCAATCCTTTCCCGAATGCTTACACGCAAAGAATTCGTCCGCAAAATCGTGCTCGGCTCGGCCGTAGCGCCGCTGCTGCTGCAACTGGGCTGCTCGTCGGACCCGCCCAAAACTGCCGCGGCCACCGCTGGCTCGCCAAACGGCGGGCCGCCGCCCGGGGGCCCGGGGGGACCACCGCCCGGAGGCGGCCCCCCGCCCGGAGGACCCGGGGGCCCACCGCCTGGGGGCCCCGGGGGGCCACCCCCGCCCCGGCACCACGCCGGCAAGCCGGGCCCCACCGCCACGGCGGCCGACGGCACGGCGTGCTATTCGACGCCCGACCTGGAGGAAGGCCCTTTTCCTTACGACCTCAGCGGCAAGGGGGCAATGCTGCGCCGCAACATCACCGAGCAGCGCCCCGGCCTGCCCTTCCAGTTCACGTTCACGCTGGTGGACACCAAAAACGGCTGCGCGGCCATCCCCAACGCCCGCGTGGACGTGTGGCACTGCGACGCCGACGGCTACTACTCCGAGTTCAATGAGCGCGGCTACCTCGGCAACCGCGACCTCACCAACCAGACCTTTTGCCGGGGCATTCAGCGCACCGACGCTCACGGCCAGGTCACGTTCGAGAGCATCTACCCCGGCTGGTACGAAGGCCGCATCACCCACATCCACTTCGAGGTGTTTGTTGGCCAGAAAAAGCTGCTCATCAGTCAGGTAGCCTTCCCCGACGCCATTAACGCGGCCGTGTACGCCCGGGCCCCCTACAACAAGCACGGCAAGAACACCTCCATCGCCAGCAACGCCGCCGACCACGTATTCAACGAATCGCCCACGGTGCTGGCCCACGCCCTCTTCAACATCGTGCCCCACGCGGCCACCGGCGGCTACGCCGGCACGTACACCATCGGCCTGCCGGTGTAGCGGGAAATAAGCTGCGTAAAATGGCCTTCAGCGCTATGAGTTACCGTGCGGCGGCGCCCCCGCCGGAACTGGCCGAATTTGTGGAGAGCTTCTGGTGGCTGGCCAACCAGTCGGACGCGGAGCAGCGGGTAACCCTCGTGCCCGACGGCCGGCCCGACGTGCTGTTTTCGGACGCGGCCACCGAGCCGTACCACGTCGCGCTTATTGGCCTGGACAGCCAGCCGAGCACGCAAGTAATTCCACCCAACTGCCGCATGCTGGCCATCAGTTGGAAGCTGCTGGCGGTTGAGTACCTGCTGCCCGTGCGCATCGCCGATTTACTGCACAGCGGCCGCCACTTACCCGCAGACTACCTGGGCGTTACGGCCGCTGATTTGACGGATTTTGACGGCTTCTGCGCCAAGGTTTCGGGGCAGCTGGCACGGTTGGTTCCGTTGGCAGTGGATGCCCGCAAGCGCAAGTTATTCGGCCTACTCTACGCCTCGCAGGGGGCCCTGACCGTGGAGGCGCTGGCCGGCGGGGCGGGGTGGAGCAGCCGGCAAATTAACCGGTATTTCCAGCAGATGTTCGGCCTTTCGCTCAAGGCCTATTGCAACATTCTGCGGTTCCGCGCCTCGTTTCCGCACCTCAAGGCCGGCAAGCTTTTCCCCGAGCAAAACTTCGCCGACCAAGCCCATTTCATTCGGGAAGTTAAGAAATACGCGGGCGTGGTGCCGAAAGAATTGGCCCGCAACCAAGACGACCGATTTATACAATTCGCCGCCTGGCCGAAAAAATAATTTTGTGCTGAATCTTAACCTGCATTCAGCCATGCTCCTCCAAAACAGAAAAGTTGCCATCGTGGGCGGGGGCCCCGGCGGCCTCACCCTCGCCCGCTTGTTGCAGCAGCGCGGCGCCACGGTAGCCGTTTACGAGCGCGACCGCAGCCGCCATAAGCGGGTGCAGGGTGGCACGCTCGACCTGCACTACGAATCGGGGCTGGCGGCCCTGCGCCAAGCCGGCCTGCTCGATGCGTTTAAGGCGCACTACCGGCCGGGGGCCGAAAAGCTGCGCCTCGTGGACAAGCACGCGGCCGTGGTGCTTGATGAGCACGCGGCATCGCAACCCGGCACCTTCGGCGACCCTTCCTTCCGGCCCGAAATTGACCGGGGCCCGCTACGCGATATTTTGCTCGACTCGCTGGCACCCGGTACGGTGGTCTGGGACAGGCAGTTTGCTGCGATGCAGCCGGCCGGGCAAGGCTGGGCAATCACTTTCCAGAACGGCGCAACCGCCACGGCCGACCTCGTGGTGGGAGCCGACGGGGCCAATTCCAAAATCCGGTCCTTCGTGACGCCAATTGCCCCGCTTTATGCGGGCATTACGGTGGTGGAAGGCATCGTGTACGACGCTGCGCAGCACGCGCCCCGCGTTCATGCCTTGCTGCAAGGCGGCAAAATATTCGCGCTGAGCGATGAAAAGAGCTTGATCGTAAGTGCCAAAGGCGACGGCAGCCTGTCGTTTTACACCGGTTGCAAAACTGCGGAATCGTGGGCGCGCGACTGCGGCATCGACTTCAAAGACGCAGCGCAGGTACTGGCGTGGTTCCGGCAGGAATTTGCGGGCTGGGCTGGTAGCTGGGACGAGCTATTTGCCGACGGCACGCACTTCGCCGTCCGCCCGCAGTACTGCCTGCCCCCCACCCAAACCTGGGTCGCCCAGCCCAACGTCACCCTCCTTGGCGACGCCGCGCACCTGATGCCGCCCTACGCCGGCGAAGGCGTGAACATGGCCATGCTGGATGCGCTCGAATTAAGCAATTGCCTGACCGATAATCAATATCCCAATTTGCAAGCTGCCATTGCCGCTTACGAGCAGCCCATGCGCCAGCGCGCCTCGGCCGTGGCCCAGGAAACACTGGAGCAAACCGCAGCGTTGCACTCGCCGCAGGGGTTAAAGCATTTGGTGAGCTTGTTTGGTGGCACTAGTCCATCAACCTCTTGAGCAGCCAGCTAAAGATCTATGTTTAGTATTTATCGCCGTAAAAGGAATAAGGCCCCAAAAATATCATTCTCGGGGCCCTCTTTCTCCAACAAGTAATACGATTTCACGCGAACATGCCCACCGCGTTCTTGCTCGGCAAAGCCGTTTGGCCTGTTAGAAACAAATCGATTTGGCGGGCGGCTTCGCGGCCTTCGGAAATGGCCCAAACCACCAGCGACTGGCCGCGGCGCATGTCGCCGGCCACGAACACGCTGGGCACGCTGGTTTGGTAAGTGGTCTCGGGGGCTTGCACGAGGCCGTTTTTATCCACGGCCACGCCGAGCTGGGCCAGCAGGCCCTCGTAGGGGTTGGCCTGGAAGCCCATGGCCAGTAGCACCAGTTCGCAGGGGATTTCGCGGGTGGAGTTCGGCACTTCTTCCGACGTGAGGCGGCGGCCCATGGCGTCGGTTTCCCAGGTCACGTCGCTCACTTGCAGGGCCCTAACGTGGCCGTGCTCGTCGCCCAAAAACGCCTTGGTGCTGATGCCCCAGTGGCGCTGGCAGCCCTCTTCGTGCGAGCTGCTGGTGCGGAACACGGTGGGGTAGTGCGGCCAGGGCGTGTGGGCGGGCCGCTCGTTGGAGGGCTGGTTCATGAGGGCGAACTGGGCCACGGCGGTGGCCTGCTGGCGGTTGGCGGTGCCCACGCAGTCGGAGCCCGTGTCGCCGCTGCCAATCACCACCACGTGCTTGTCGGTGGCCAAGATGTCGGGGCCCTGAACGGGGATGCTGCTCACGCGGCGGTTTTGCTGGCCCAGGTAATCCATGGCGTAGTGGATGCCGGCCAGCTCGCGGCCAGGCAATGGCAAGTCGCGCGGGGCAATGGCACCGCCGGCCAGCACCACGGCGTCGAAGGTGCGCTGGAGCTCGGTGGCGGGCAGGTCGCGGCCGATTTCGGTGTTGCAGCGGAACACGATGCCGTCTTTTTCCATCAGCTCGATGCGGCGGTCAATCACCCACTTCTCCAGCTTGAAATCGGGCACGCCGTAGCGCAGCAGGCCCCCGGGCTGCTCGTCGCGTTCGAACACCGTGACGGCGTGGCCGGCCTTGGCTAGCTGCGCGGCCACCGCCAGCCCGGCGGGCCCCGAACCCACCACGGCCACCGTTTTGCCGGTTTTTAGCACCGGCGCCGTGGGCTGCACGTGGCCTTTCTCGAAGGCGATTTCGATGATGTGCTTCTCGATTTCCTCGATGGCCACCGCCGTGCTGTGGATGCTCAGTACGCAGGCCGACTCGCACGGCGCGGGGCAGATGCGGCCCGTGAACTCGGGGAAGTTGTTGGTGGTGGTGAGGATTTGGTAGGCGTCCTCCCAGTCCTGCCGGTACACGGCCTCGTTGAACTCGGGAATGATGTTGCCCAGCGGGCAGCCCGAGTGGCAGAACGGGATGCCGCAGTTCATGCACCGGGCTGCCTGCTGGTGCAGCGCCTCGGGCGGGTACAAGCCGATGAATTCCTGGTAGTTGGTGGTGCGCACCTGCGGGGCCTCCTTGGCGGGCAGCGCGCGCTCAAATTGCTTGAAACCGGTGATGTTGCCCATGACGGGTTATGGTGTTAAAAGTCAGCTTTCTATTTATTATGCCGTCATGCTGAGCCTGTCGAAGCATCTCTACTGCAGCAGTAATTATTTACTCAGCGGAAGAGATGCTTCGGCTGCGCTCAGCATGGCGGCCTTTCTTCTTTCTTATGGCAATTCCTTGGGGCCCTACCTGGCCACTTGCAGCTGCGCCCGTTGCAGCACCTTTTTGTATTCCGAGGGAAACACCTTCACGAAACGCCCGGTTTCTTCGGGCCAGTTGGCCAGCAAGAATTCGGCTTTGTCGCTGCCCGTCAAGTCGTGGTGGCGGCGGAGCAGGGCCTGAATCTGGTCTTCGTCGTCGGCGGTGAGGCCTTCGAGCTCCACCATTTCCAGGTTGCAATTTTCGGGGAACGTGCCGTCGGGGTCGTAAATCCAGGCGATGCCGCCGCTCATGCCGGCGGCGAAGTTGCGCCCAGTTTGGCCCAGGATGAGGGCCCGGCCGCCGGTCATGTACTCGCAGCCGTGGTCGCCCACGCCCTCCACTACTGCCGTGGCGCCCGAGTTGCGCACCGCGAACCGCTCGCCGGCCTGCCCGCGGGCAAACAGGGCCCCGGAGGTGGCGCCGTACAGCGCCACGTTGCCGATGATGATGTTGTTTTCCGGCACCAGCGTGCTTTCCGGGGCCGGAAAGATGGCCAGCTGGGCCCCCGAGAGGCCTTTGCCCACGTAGTCGTTGGCTTCACCGGCCAAGCTGAACGCCAGGCCCTTGACCGCAAACGCGCCGAAGCTTTGCCCCGCCGAGCCTTTGAAGCGGAAGTGGATGGTGCCTTCGGGCAGGCCGGCGGCGTGGTAGCGCTTCGTGATTTCGTTGGAAAGCAGCGTGCCCAGCGTGCGGTCGGTGTTGCGCACGTCGAACGAGCCAAACACCAGCGTTTGGTGGTCCAGCGCGGGCTGGGCGCGGGCCAGCAGCTCCCAGTCGAGCACTTCGGCGAGGCCGTGGTCCTGGTCTTCGCTCTTGTATAAGGTGGCGCCGGTGGGATTGGGAGCCGGGTAAAGCACGCCGCTCAGGTCCACCTGTTTGGCTTTCCAGTGGCTGACGCCGGCCTTGCGCTTGAGGAACTGCGAGCGGCCCACCATCTCGTTCACGGTGCGGAAGCCCAGCGAGGCCATGATTTCGCGCAGCTCTTCGGCCAGGAAGCGGAAGAGGTTGACGATGTGCTCGGGCTGGCCGGTGAAGAGCTTGCGCAGCTCGGGGTCTTGGGTGGCCACGCCCACGGGGCAGGTGTTGAGGTGGCACTTGCGCATCATCACGCAGCCCCCGGCGATGAGGGCGGCGGTGGCCACGCCCCATTCTTCGGCCCCCAGCAGGGCGGCCACGGCCAGGTCGCGGCCGGTTTTGAGCTGGCCGTCGGCTTGCAGCACCACGCGGCTGCGCAGCTGGTTGCGCACCAGCGTTTGGTGGGCTTCGGCGAGGCCCAGCTCCCAGGGCAGGCCGGCGTGGCGGATGCTGCTGAGCGGCGAGGCCCCGGTGCCGCCGTCGTAGCCGGAGATGAGAATCACGTCGGCGTGGGCCTTGGCCACGCCGGCGGCGATGGTGCCCACGCCGGCCTTGCTCACCAGCTTCACGTTGATGCGGGCGGCGCGGTTGGCATTTTTCAGGTCAAAAATCAACTGGGCCAGGTCCTCAATCGAGTAGATGTCGTGGTGGGGCGGCGGCGAAATCAGGCCCACGCCGGGCGTGGCGTGGCGCACCTTGGCAATCCACTCGTCCACTTTGTGGCCGGGCAGCTGGCCGCCTTCGCCGGGCTTGGCGCCCTGGGCCATCTTGATTTGCAGCTCGTCGGCATTGGTGAGGTAGTGGGCCGTGACGCCGAAGCGGGCCGAGGCAATTTGCTTGATGGCCGAGCGCATGGAGTCGCCGTTTTCCATCACCTCGAAGCGCATGGGGTCCTCGCCGCCCTCGCCGGTGTTGCTTTTGCCGCCGATGCGGTTCATGGCGATGGCCAGGGTGCTGTGCGCCTCGTGCGAAATCGAGCCGAACGACATGGCCCCGGTGGCAAACCGCTTCATGATGACCGCGGCTGGCTCTACTTCTTCGAGCGGAATGGCTTCGCGGTGCTGGGCAAAATCGAGCAGGCCCCGGATGCTGAACGCCTGGCTGGGGTGCTCGTTCAGCAGTTTGGCGTAGCGCTGGTAGGTGGCGTAGTTGTTGGTGCGGGTGGCCAGTTGCAGCAGGTGCACCGTTTCGGGGTTGAACATGTGCGCCTCGCCGCGCCGCCGCCACTGGTAGAAGCCGCCGTCGCCGAGCACCTCGGCCTCGGGCGGGGTGCTGCTGCGGAAGCCCTGGAAGTGCTTGTAGAGCGTTTCGCGGGCAATTTCGTCGAGGCCCAGCCCGCCGATGCGCGTCACGGCCCCGGTGAAGTAGCGGTCCACCACGTCCTGGTTCAGGCCCAGAATTTCGAACACCTGGGCCCCGTGGTAGGAGAGCAGGGTCGAAATGCCCATCTTGGAGAAGATCTTCAGCAGGCCGTCGTTCACCGCCTTCACGTAGTTTTTCAGCAGCTGGGGCCCCTCCAAACGGGTTTCGAGGCGGCCGTCGAGGTGCGTGGTTTGGATGGTGGCCAGCGCCAGGTAGGGGTTGACGGCGGTGGCCCCGAAGGCCAGCAGGCAAGCAAAGTGGTGCACTTCCCACACGTCGCCGGCCTCCACCACCAGGCCCACCGCGCTGCGCCGGCTGAGGCGGATGAGGTGGTGGTGCACCGCCGACACGGCCAGCAACGACGGGATGGGTGCGTGCTCCGAGTCCAGGGCCCTATCCGAGAGGATGAGCACCTCAAAGCCGTCGTTCACCGCGTCCTCCGCGTAGCGGCAGAGGCGGGCCAGGCCGCGCTCGAGCGAGCCGGGCAGCCCGTCGGCCTTGAAGTAGGTCTGGAGCGTTTTGGCGTGGAACAGGCCGGTGTCGATGCTGCGCAGCTTTTCGAGCTGCTGGTTGGTGAGCACGGGGTGGGGCAGGGCCACGCAGTGCCCGTGCATCTTGTCCTCGTCGAGAATGTTGCCGTTGTTGCCGATGAAGGTGGCCAGGCTCATCACCAGCCGCTCGCGAATGGGGTCGATGGGCGGGTTGGTGACCTGGGCAAAGAACTGCTTGAAGTAACTGCTCAGGTGCTGCGGCTGGTCGGAGAGCACGGCCAGGGGCACGTCCACGCCCATCGAGCCGATGGCCTCCTTGCCCTCCAGGGCCATCGGCAAAATAACGGTTTCGATGTCCTCGCGGGTGTAGCCAAACGCCTGGTGGTACTTGAGCACGGCCGCCGCCCCGAGGTCGGAAAACACCTGGCGGGGCTCTTCCAGCTCGTCGAGCCGGATCTGGTAGTTGCGCAGCCAGTCGCCGTAGGGCTGGCGGCTGGCGGCCTGGTGCTTGATTTCGGCGTCGGTGATGATTTCGCCGGCCACGGTGTCCACCACGAACATTTTGCCCGGCTGCAAGCGCCCTTTTTCCAGAATGATTTCTTCCGGGATGGGCAGCACGCCGGCCTCGGAGGCTACGAGCACGCGGCCGTCGTTGGTGACGACGTAGCGCAGCGGGCGCAGGCCGTTGCGGTCGAGCATGGCCCCCACGAGGCGGCCGTCGGTGAAGTTGAGCGCCGCCGGCCCGTCCCAGGGGGCCATAAAGGTGGCGTGGAACTCGTAAAACGCTTTTTTCAGCGGGTCCATCTGCTCGTTGCCGTCCCAGGCCTCGGGCACCAGCATCATCAGCACGTGGGGCAGGGGGCGGCCGCAGTGCAGCAGCAGCTCCACGATGTTGTCGAGGCAGGCCGAATCCGACTGCCCGGCGTCGATCACGGGCAGCAGCATCTCCATTTCCTCGGCCGTGAAGTAAGGCGAGGCGTAGGTGCGCAGGCCGGCGTAGAACCAGTTCAGGTTGCCGCGCAGGGTGTTGATTTCGCCGTTGTGGGCCAGGTAGCGGAAGGGTTGCGCCAGCCGCCAGCTCGGAAACGTGTTGGTGGAAAAGCGCGAGTGGATGAGGCCAAAAGCCGTCGTCACCCGCTCGTCGGTCAGGTCGGGATAGTAGCCGCGCACCTGGTAGGTGGTAAGCTGGCCCTTGTATACGACCGTTTGGCACGAGAACGAAGCAAAGTACAGGTCGTCCAGCCCGCCGGGCAGCACCTCCTTCACGTTCTTCACGATGAGGCGGCGCAGCACGTAAAGCTTGCGCTCAAAGTCCTCGGTGGTGAGCACGTCGGCGGGCCGGGCCACAAACACCTGCTCCATCACCGGCTCGCCGCTGAGGGCCGTGACGCCGATGCCGGCCGGGTTCACTGGCACGGGGCGGTAGCCGAGCACGCGCAGGCCCAGCTGCGCGGCGGCCGCGTCGATGAGGCCCCGGGCAGTGGCGCGGGCGGCGGCGTCTTTGGGCAGGTAGGCCTGGCCCACGCCGTAGCCGCCGGGCTCGGGCAATTGAATGTCGAGGGCCAGGCATTCCTCCAGCAGGAACCAGTGCGGGATTTGCAGCAGCAGGCCCGCGCCGTCGCCCGAGTCGTGGTCGCAGCCGCAGGCGCCGCGGTGTTCCATGTTTTCCAACATGGTCAAGGCATCGACCACCATCTGGTGCGACTTGCGCCCGGTGATGGACGTGATGAAGCCCGTGCCGCAGGCGTCGTGCTCGAACTCCGGGCGGTAGAGGCCCGCCGAAGCCGAAGAAGTATCAACCGTCATTGTGTGGTTATTTATTTGATTATCAAGCAAATTTCGCCCTGGGCGCCCTTGCCTCCGGGCTTTGTGGGGCCCTGGCTGGCGCAACTTGGCCGCCCCGATGGGCTGGGTAGCCAAGTTGCTGCGCGTTAAAGTATTGCACAGCGGGGCTTTCGCCTAATCAATTTTTCGCCGGTTTATTATTTCCAAAGTACCGCCGCTGGGCGCCCCTCGGGCCCCAGCGGCCAGCAAGAACACGCCTTCGGGGCTCAAAAATCCGTAAGCCGTTCGGTGCTGCTGATTTTCTGATGACTCCTTCTCTTCCTTCTGCTCCGGCCGCCCGGGCCACCATGTGGAGCCCCCTCGCCTACCACGTGTTCCGGGCCGTGTGGATTGCCTCGCTCGCCTCCAACGTGGGCACTTGGATGCAAAACGTGGCCGGCGTGTGGCTCGTGACCACCCTCACCACTTCGGCCCTGGTGGTGGCCCTGATGCAGGCCGCCACCAGCCTCCCCGCCTTCCTGCTGAGCCTGCCCGGCGGCGCCATGGCCGATCTGGTGGACCGGCGCAAGCTGCTGCTGGGCACCCAGGGCTTCATGGCGGTGGTGGCCACGGTGCTGGGGGCCCTCACGCTGGCGCACGAAGTGTCGGCGTTTGGGGTGTTGGGGTTTACCTTTTTATTGGGCATGGGCTCGGCCCTAAATGGCCCGGTGTGGCAAACCGTGACCACTGAGCTGGTGCCGCGCCCGGTGCTGCCCTTCGCCATCACGCTGAACGGGGTGAGCAACAACATTGCCCGCGCCATTGGGCCGGCGCTGGGCGGCGTGGTCATCGCCTACTACTCGCCGGGCTGGGTATTCATGCTGAACGGCGTGTCGTTCTTGGGTACATTCGCGGTCATCTACTTCTGGAAGCGCGACGCCCAGGAGAGCCAGGGCCCCGCCGAGCACTTCCTGGGGGCCCTGCGGGCGGGCATGCGCTACGTGCACTACGCGCCGCCCATCCACGCGGTGTTGGTGCGGGTGTTTGCGTTTGGGTTCGGGGCCAGCGCCATGTGGGCACTGCTCTCGGTGGTCATAGCCCGCAAGCTGCACCTAAGCGCCGGCCACTACGGCGGCATGCTCTCGTGGCTGGGGGCAGGGGCCGTGGCGGGCGCTTTCCTGATGGGCCGGGCGGGGCAGCGCATCAGCCTCAACCAGCGGGTGCTGCTGGGCGTGCTCACCTTCGTGGGCACCAACCTGAGCCTGGCCTTCATCGAGTCGACCGCCATTCTGGGGCCCATCATGTTCGTGTCGGGCACGGCCTGGCTGATGGCCATGACCAGCTTCAGCACCACCGTGCAGCTGAACGTGCCGAAGTGGGTGCAGGCCCGGGTGGTGAGCATCTACATGCTGCTGTTTCAGGCGGGCATGTCGCTCGGCAGCCTGGCCTGGGGCGAGCTGGCCGACTACTTCAGCCCGCAAGTGGCCCTGTGCATTGCCGCCGGCTGGATGGCCGCCAGCGCCCTACTCGCCTTCCCATACCCGCTCCAGGCCACCGACAACCTTAACCTCGACCCCGCCGAGCCGTGGCTCGACCCGCCCGTGGCCGATGGCCCCACCGACCCCGACGACGGCCCCGTTGTGGTGATGATTACCTACCGCATCGCCCCCGCCGATTGGGTCGCCTTCCAGTCGGTGGCCAACCGTCTCTCGCGCCTGCGGCTGCGCGACGGGGCCCTGCGCGCCGGCGTGTTCGCCGACTTGGTTGACCCCACGGCCATCACGGAGTTTTTCTACGTGGCCACGTGGGGCGAGCACTTGCGCCAGCACCACCGCTTCACGCGCGATGACCAAGCGCTGGAGGACCAGGTGCGCCAATTCCACCAGGGGCCTGAGCCACCGTCGGTTTCGCACTTCTTGGCCTTTCCCACGGCCATCAACGTGCCCGTAGGGGTGGGTGCCCCGTACCCCAACGTAGAACTAACCCACTAATTATTGGCACGGCCTTTGAAACAGGCCGTTTTAAGTCCAGACAAAAATTAAATAATAACAATTTGTCTGATCAATATCTTATAATTCATATATTATCTCTTGATCAGTTGCAAATCCTTAACTGGATGCTTGAGAACAGTAAAATACAGTTCGTTCTTGGAATTAATTCAGTTTATTAATTAGGATTATTTCAATTAAATGTAGTGCGCAACGGGTTGTTTTTATGAAATTTACAATTAGATACATCTTAAGTCATAATCAGTAAAGCTAACGGGGCTTCCGCTCCGTATGTGCCCTCACAAAACCCTGACGGACTGCTGTTGGGCCCAAGACCACCGATATAACGATACCCTTTATATTCCCATGATACTTTACGAACGCCGCACCCACGTCAACCAGATGATTCTGTTGGCATTTGACGTCTTACTTATTTTTGGAGCATTCCGCGCAATTAACTTTATCCAGCGCGGCGATTGGCAATTCGGAGGTGATTATCCGCTGTTTTTTGCTGTTTTTGCGCTACTCTGGTGGATTGTGGCGGGCCAAGTGACGAATCCTACTTCGCTAGATCGGCTCACGACGTATTCAGAAAAATTTTGGGCCTTGGTGCTGGCCTTTTTAATCCACGCAGTGGTGCTCACGGCCGGCATTTTATTGCTGCGGGTGCGGTTGCTGCCCATCCGTTACATTCTGCTACTCTACAGCATGGCGGGCGCGGCGGTGGTAAGTGGGCGCTTGCTGATGGCGTTTTTTTACCGCACCTACCGCTACCGGCTGGCCCGGCCTCACAGCCGCTTTGTGATTGTGGGCGCTAGCCGCAGTGGGCGCGAAATGCACCAGTTCCTGACGCTGCACGACCCGGTTGCCAACCAGTTCTTGGGCTTCTTTACCGACGAACCAGTAGCTGCCGACATCCAGCCGCTGGTGCGCGGCAGTTTGGCCGATCTCAAGGAATTTTGTGAGCGGGAACAGGTTGACGAAATGTATTTCGCCCTGCCCCTCAACCAGTCCGATTTGATCTCAGACCTGTCCGCTTTTGCTGATGACCACTTCATGGCCTTCCGCATCGTGCCTGACTTTGAAGGTACCCTGCACAAGGGCGTGAACGTGCATTACCACGGCCGGGGCCCCATTCTCACGGTTCGCCGCCACCCGCTGGCTTTCCGCACCAACCAGATTGCCAAGCGCGGGTTTGACCTCGTGTTTTCGGGTTTGGTTATCTTGGGCGTATTTCCAATTTTGTTGCCCATCTTGGCGCTGCTCATCAAGCTGGATTCACCAGGGCCTATCTTCTTCAAGCAGATGCGGCCCGGCAAGCGGAATAAGCTATTTCCTTGCTACAAGCTGCGCACGATGCGCACGGACTTGAGCGGCACCGAGTTGCAAGCCACCAAAGGCGATGCCCGGGTAACGCGCATCGGCCGCTTCCTGCGCTCGTCGAGCCTTGATGAGATTCCGCAGTTCTTCAACGTGTGGCTCGGCCACATGTCGGTGGTAGGGCCCCGGCCCAACATGGTGTCGCAGTTGGAGGAGTATTCTAAGCACATACACACCTACGCCCAGCGCCACGCCGTGACGCCCGGCATCACGGGCCACGCCCAAGTGAACGGCCACCGCGGCGAAACTCGTGCTGCTGGTGCCATGGAAAAGCGCGTAGAGTACGACTTGGAATACGTAGAAAACTGGTCGCTGCTGCTCGATGTAAAAATCATCGGCAAGACGGTGTGGAACATGATAGCTGGCGAGAAAAATGCATACTAACCGCCCAAACTCGCCTGCGGCCTTGCCCCTTACCTTAGCGCCCATGTTATCGACGCAAACCGTTATTGATTCGGGCATTACCATAGGGCCCTTCGCTGAATTTGTAGACCGCATCTTGCAGTTAGGGGCAGCCCGCCAATCGGCCTACGTGTGTTGCGCCAACGTACACATGTTGGTAGAAGCGCACCGCGACCCCAGTTTTCGTAAGGTGCTGGCCGAAGCCGACTTGGTAACTCCCGACGGGGGCCCCGTGGCCAGCGTGGCCGGATGGCGCGGCGGCTACCCCCAAGAGCGCGTGGCCGGCATGGACCTAGTGCCTGCTTTGCTGGAAGAAGCCGCCCGCCGTGGTCAGTCGGTGTATTTCTACGGCACTACCGATGACGTGCTTGAAGCCATTGTGAAACGGGCTAAGCGCGAATTGCCTACTCTGCGTTTGGTGGGTACCTGCGCCCCGCCCTTCCGGGCCCTCACCGCTGACGAAGAAGCTGCCCACGTGGCCGCCATCAACGCCGCCGATCCAGATTTGCTGTTTGTAGCACTGGGCTGCCCCCGGCAGGAGCGCTGGATGGCCGCGCACCGCGGCCAGGTAAAAGCTTGCATGCTGGGTGTAGGCCAAGCTTTCTTAGTCTATGCCGGTATGGAGCAGCGGCTGCCCGTGTGGGCGCGCCGCCTGTGGTTGGAATGGGCCTACCGCCTCTGGCTGGAGCCCCGCCGGCTGTGGAAGCGCTACCTTGTTACCAATTCGCGGTTCCTTTTTTTATTGGCTCGCACTTCGCTAGCTAGGAGCTAACCAGAAATTTAGCTTATAAAAGAGCGGGGAGCACTTGAGAAACGGTCGTTTTTCAAGTGCTCCCCGCTCTTTTATAAGCTAAATTTCTCTAGTGCTTCACCTCTAGGCGCTGCACAAGTGTTGGTTGATTGCTCTGAATTTGCAGGGTGTAGATACCACTGGGCAGGGTGCTAGTATTAAGCATAAACTGGTTGTCGCCAGCCACGGCCTGCTGCTGCGAACGTACTAGAGGAGTGCCTTGCATGTCGGTCACCACCAGCGTGACCGCCGTAGCCTGCGCAAAATTTACGGACACCGTTACCTGGCTGTCGGCTGGGTTGGGGAAAAGTGTAGGGCCGGCAGCAAGGATGCTAGCAGATGAGGCCACACTAGTGGCGGCACCTTGCTGCAACACTAGTTGTACGTCATCGAAGAACAGGGCTTGGTTGCCCGCCGCTTTCGAATAAAACCCGATTTCGCACTGGCCATTGCTCACGGCCACATTTGGCAGTGTTATTTGAATCCACTTCCAATCGCTGGTAACGGGTATGGCCACGGCTACTGTGGCCCCGCCATAATTTTTAGCCAACATTTGGACTTGGTCCTGGCCACCGCCGTTCTTTATCCAAGCCGTGAGCGTGTACGCACCGGTCGGCAGATTTTTAACTATTTGGTAAGTGTATACTTCGTAAGAGCCAAAGACTTGATAGTGAGTTCCATGGTATGCACCCGTGTGGGCTCCACCGTTGGCTTCGGTGTAGCTGGCCACGGTGGTCCCCCAGGTGAACCATTGGGCAGGCTTTTGCACGGCAGCCTGGTCGTCGTCGAAACTGGCATTCAACACGGTGTTGGCTCCGGTCGCGGTGGGCTGGATCACAAATTCTACGTCATCAAAATACAACGACTGCCCGCCGTTGGCTTTGGAATAGAAGCCGATTTCGACCCGCCCGCTCGTGACGCTGATGTTCGGAATTTGGACCTGCGTCCAACCGGTCATGCTCGTGCTGAGGTTAGCCGTGCGCATGTCGCCGCCGTAGTTGCTGGCCCGCATTTCAGCACGAGGCTGGCCGCCGCTACTTTTCACCCACGCTTGCATCGTGTAGGTGCCGGCCGGTAAGTTGCCAATCGTTTGGTAGGTATAAACTTCGTACGCCTCGGGGCGGTAATGCGTACCGTGGTACAGGCCCGTGTGGGCCCCGGGGTAGGTTTCGGTGTAATCGGCGTTGTCATTGGTGTTCGCGCCAGTGGCAGTTTGCCAGCCGGCTGGGGACCCCACCGGCAAGCCGCCCGCTTCGAAGCCAGGGTTGGCCACTAAGTTGGTGCCGGCGCTAACCGGCGCCGACGGAGCGACGACGGCCACTACTATGGCAACTGAGGTAGTACTGGCCCCAGCGTTGTCGGTAGCCACAGCGGTCAGTGAATACGTACCAGCAGCCGAAGGAGTCCAATTCAACTGGTAGGGGGTCGCGGTGTCCTCGCCCAGCTTGGTAGTGCCGTTGAAAAATTCCACCTTGGCTACCGTGCCGTCGGTATCGGCGGCCGTGGCGCTCAAGGCCACGGCTTGGCCCAGGGTGAGGGTAGCCGTGGCGCTTAAGGCCACGGTGGGCGCCACGTTTGGGGTAGCGGTTTGCTGGAGCGCCAGCGTCACGTCGTCGAAGTAAATGGCTTGGTTGGCACTGGCTTTGGAATAAAACCCGATTTCGCACTGGCCATTGCTCACCACAACGTTGGCCACGGTGAGTAGCACCCAGCCCGAAGCCGTTACTCCACCGGGAGTGGCGGCGATGTCAGCAGTTCGCACATTTCCCCCGTAGTTGCTGGCGCGCATCTGGGCAGTGGTTTGGCCCCCACTACTTTTCACCCAGGCACTGAAAGCGTAAGTACCGTTCGACAAGCCGCTGACCACCTGGTACGTGTACACTTCGTAGGCCGAAGTACGCCAATGAGTGCCGTGGTAGGTGCCCGTGTGGGCCCCAGCGTACGATTCGGTGTAATCGGCGTTAGCGTCGGGGCCAGCCCCGGTTTGCCAGCCCGTGGGGGTACCCGATGCGGCACCATCGGCCTCAAAGCCGGGGTTAACGACTTGGCCGGTGGCCACCACTGGCGCGGCCGGAGCAGTGGTGCTCAGGGGCCCCACCACCACGCCGTTTTGTTGCAGCTTTTGGGTCCACAGGGCCCCTTCGTTGTCCTCGGTGGCCAGTGTCACAGGGTTGGGTAAGCTCACCGTGCCGGTGCACACGTTGCAGTTACCAGGGCTTAGGTCTTGGCGATCGGGGTAAGGATTGTTGGCCCCCCACCGCACAAATCCGATGACGTTGTTTTCTACCCGGTTGTTAAAAAACAGGTTCGCCGGCTGCTGGTAATAATTGAACACGGCCGTGGCAGCGTAAGTAGCCGTGAGCCGTGAGCCGTCGGGCAGCAGGGCGCTGGTTACCATGCGGTTGTCGTGGTAGTACACGTCGTGGCCGGCGGCGATGTTCATGGCCGCGTTGCAGGTGCTCACGAACTGGTTATGGTCGGCTTCAATGTATGCCGCGGCCCCGTCCAGGGTTCCCGCGTCGCCGTCGGTGGTCAGGCCAGTGCCCGTGAACTGGCTCGCGGTAGCCGGAAATGGGTAGGCGCCGCGCACAAAGTTGTCGTGCACCCGCAGCGGGCTGGCCGCCGTGCCCGACGAGTTGTAGAGGTTGATGTTGTCTTCTACCAGGCTCTGGTTGGGTGCGTTGATGACCTCGTTGTAGGCAATGTCGACGCCGGCCAGGTGCTGCACCGTGTTCAAAATCAAGAAGCTGCTGCGGGTGCTACCACCGTTGCGCCAGCGCCCGTCGATGTTGCGCACGCGGTTGTAGCGCACCGTAAGGGTTTGGCTGGGGGCCCCGGAGCCGCCCCAGCGGTTCACCACAATGCCGCTGGTTTGCACCAGCTCGTTGTGCTCGACCACCAGGCGCTGGGCCTGGTATGAATCGAGGAAGCGGCCGGGGGCCTGGTTGTCCACGCTCGGGGCCAGGCCCTGGCCGCGGCAGTTGCGCACGGTCAGGTCGGCACCGCCGCCGGCCTGAATCAGGTTGCCCGCCCCGGCTAGGTTGCACCCGTCAAGGATCACCGGATCGTTGGTATTCACCAGCACGGCCGGCTGCCCCGAATTATTGCTGCGGTAATTGCCGGTGTAGGTGCCGCCTTTGGTTATTACAATCGGGTCGGCGTAGGTTACCGTTTGGGCTTGCGCCGAAACCAGTGGCAAGCCAACCGACGCCAGCACCAAAAAGGCCCGCGTGCTAGCCGCAGATACACATTCATGGGCTATTGCAACAATGGTTTTGTCAATTCTTAACATAAGTGAGCAGAAACGTGACCTTCTGATTAAATTAAAAATATTATAAAACGTAAGCAAGCCCTAGGCAAAGATATACAATTTTACTGTTTGTAACTACTTGAGTGATCATTATATAAGTTGTATTTTACTGTAAACGATTTCGATTTTGTGCATAAATAAATAATGGAAAATGTAATATTTAAAAATTATTATTCTGCATTACTTTGGGAAATTTAATGCCCCAGCCTTGCCCTGCTGGTGCCCACGGCGATGACTAATATTTTCCAGTAACCCGCTTACTTTTACGGTATAGCGACGTGCTTTTTGTTTCCACTGCTCTCCCAACTAGTGATGGCCTTTGCTTGGAGGCGCGCCCTCGACCGCCTCGATGAACGACTGGCCCTGGCCCAACTGGCCACGGGCACCGAACGGCCAGCGCTGCTGGCGTTCATGTTCCACGTGTTGTTTGAAGACGAGGCCGCGATGGACCGGCACGAGGTCGACCCGCAGCAGCGCATCACCGTGCGGGTATTCGAGCAGTTTGTAGCCTATTTTGTAGCGCACGGCTACGCGTTTGTGGCGCCGGCCGACGTGCTGCGTGGCCTTGACCCAAGTGGCAAGTACGCCCTACTCACCTTCGACGACGGCTACTACAACAACCGCTTGGCGCTGCCTATTTTGCGGCGCTACGGCGTGCCGGCCACTTTCTTCATTTCCACCCACCACGTGGAGGCGGGCCGCGCCTTTTGGTGGGACGTGGTGTACCGCCACCGGCAGCGGCAGCCCCTGGCCCCAACCGCGCAACGGGCCGAGTACGAACACCTCAAGCAGCTGCGTCACCCGGAAGTGGACCAGTACTTGGTGGACCACTTTGGCCCGGGGGCCCTGCACCCACTGGGCGACTTGGACCGGCCGTTCACGCCCGCGGAGCTGCAAGAGTTTGCGCGCGCACCGGAGGTAATCCTTGGCAACCACACCCATCATCATGCCGTGCTGACCAACTACGCCCCGGCAGCGGCCGGGCACGAGCTGGCGGCGTGCCAGCAAGCGCTGGGGCGGCTGGCGGGGGCCCCGGCCTGTGCCGTGGCCTACCCCAACGGCAACGCGTCGGCGGCCGTGCGAGCGGCGGCCGTGGGCGAAGGCCTGCGCCTGGGAGCCACCGTGCGGGCCGGCAAAAACTACCTACCTTTTGCCCAGCACGGCGTAGACGTGTTGTTGCTCAACCGCTTCCTACTGTGGGGCGACCAAGACGTGGCGCGGCAATGCGCCCTGTTTCGCACCGATTTCCATCTGAAGCAGCGCCTTCGTTTTTGGCGGCGGTTCTAGCCCTAGCCACCGTTTCGTCCCCTTGCCCCGTTTCCGTGAAAGTCCTTTGGCTTGCGCCTTACCCGCACCCGCTTGATGCCCAGGCCCACCCCGTGCCGTGGGTGGGGGCCCTGGCGCACCTGTTGCAGCAGCGCCCGGAAGTGGAGCTTACCATCTTAAATTGGACGCACCGCCTCACCACACCCACCGACACGTTCGAGCGCGATGGCATCCGCTTCATCTACCTCAAAACTCCGTCGGTGCGGGCCGACATCCTCACCTTTTACCAGCGGCGCATCGCCTTGGTAAGGGCCTATTTGCGAACGCATTGCCACGAATACGACCTGCTGCACTTGCACGGCTCGGAGCTGCAATTGCCGGCCATGACGGCTGGCTTGCCCGTGCCCCAGTTGCTAACGGTGCAGGGCTTGGTGTCGCAGTACCCGCGCTTCGTGCCCGGCTTGGTGTCGTGGCTGAAAGTGCTATGGACCATGGCCGGCTACTACGAACGGCGCTACCTGCCGGCCATCCATCACTTCTCGTGCCGCACGCACTGGGACAAGGCGTTGGTGCGCCGGCTTAGCCCGGGGTGCACCGTGTACCACAATTGGGAGGTCATCCGACCCGCGTTTTTTCGGGCCCCGGGGCCCCTACCGGCCGGCCGGCCGCAAGTGGTGTTTGTGGGGGGCACGCAGGTAATGAAGGGCTTCCGCGAAGTGTTAATGGCGTTCGACCTGCTGCGCCAGCGCCTTGACGTGCAGCTCGCCATTGCGGGCACCGCCGACGCGGCCGCGGTGCAGACCGCGGTGGCGCTGGCCAGGCTGCGCCACATCGGGCCGGCCGATGTGGTGTGCTGCGGCGTGCTGGGGGCCCCAGAATTAGCCCGGGTCTTCGCCGAATCGGTGTGCTTGCTGCACCCGTCCTACGTCGACAACAGCCCCAACAGCGTGTGCGAGGCCCAGGCGGCCGGCCTGCCCGTGGTAGCGTCCGATGTGGGCGGCGTTCGCTCGCTCGTAGAGGACGAGGTGACGGGCTTGCTTTGCACGCTGGCTCCGGCCAATATCGCCGCCCAGGCCCTACGCCTGCTCAGCGACGGGGCCTTGCGCCAGCGCCTGGTGACTCAGGCCGCCGCCGTGGCCCGCCAGCGCCACGACCCCGCCACCATCGTGGCGCGCACGCTAGCCATCTACAAGGCCGTGCTGCGCGACCCCCACAAGCAACCGGCTGCTAGACTGAAACAGCTGTACAGCAAGGTATTATCTTAAGCAATGGAATTGGCAGTTACCGGTTGTCAGGTACATTCACCAACTGACAACCAGCACTTGCTAACTTAATAAGTGGCAGCCGGCTGCGCGTACAGCTCCAGGTACTGGTCGGCGATTTTGGCCAGTGGGAACCGCTCGGCCACAATGGCCATGGCCCGGGTTGATGCGTGCTCGTACAGGGCCCTGTCGGATAGCAGGCGGTTCACGGCTTCGGCAATGGCCCCAACGCTGGTGACATCGACCAGCAGGCCGCCGTCTTCCACCACCCACGGCACGGCGCCGCTGGCCCGGCCGGCCACCACGGGCACGCCGTAGGCCATGGCCTCGACGAGCACCATGCCGAACGATTCTTCGAGCGAGGTGTGGAGCACGAGCGTGCTGGCGGCAATTTTCTTCAGTACTTCCTCGTGGGGCGTGGGGCCCAGGAAGACCACGTTTTGCACGTCGTGCTGGCGACAGAATTCCTCGGCTTCCTCGCCCGGCACAAAGGCCGTGCCCATGGCCCAGAGCTGCGCCGCCGGGTGCTGCTGCTGCACGGCCCGGAAGGCCAGCAAGGCGTTCTTGCTGTTCTTGCGGTCGTCCCAGCCGTTCACCACCGTGCTGAGGACAGGCCGGTCGAGGGGCGCTTTCACCAGGCTGGCGCGGCCGGGGATGACCACCGGGTTGGGCACCACGGCCACCCGGGCCCTCGTCCAGGGCTGCACGGTGGCGGCCATGTACGGCGACACGGCCGTGAACCGGCGGCCCTTGCGGAACACGTAGCGCGCCATCAGCAAGTGAAACAGCCGGTTGAGGGTGCGCACGTATTCGAAGATGATGCGGGCGTTGTCGTGCACCGTCACCAGGGTTTGCCGGTTGTAGGCCAAGCCGGCCAGGGCAAACTCGTAGGTCCAGTGGGCGTGCACCACCTCGGGGCGGAAACGCCGGAGCTGGGCCAGCATTCCCCGGCGCTCGAACCGAAAAAAATCGGCGGTGCGGCCCAGGCGCCGGCCGTTCAGGCGGAAGGTGCGGCTGCGGGCGGGCACCACCACGTACGTCAAGTTGGGCCCCTCGTGCACAAAAGGCGGGGCGTCGTCGCCCAACTGGTCGTCGAGGGTGATGGCCACCACCCGGTGCCCGCGGGCCACGTACTCGCGGATGAGGTTGCTGATCAGCGGGGCCCCCTCGCGCCCTTTCGGGTACGGGCGGGCGTCCCGCTCGGCGGGGGGCAGCAGGTCGTTGGTGGCAATGGGGGCTAGAACGCCGATGTACATCAGGGAATTATTTAGTAACTGAGGGGGCCCGCGCCAGCTGGGGCCCCACTGCCACGCCGGCCTTGCGCAGCTTTTGCTGCCAAGTGCGCCACTCACCTTCCTCCGTCACCCAAGCGATGGGGCCGGGCAAGTGCACGGTGCCAGTGCAGGGCGCGCAGGCCCCGGGGCTCAGGTCCTGGCGGTCGGGCGCGGGGTCGGTGCCGCCCCACTTTACGTAGCCCACGGCGTTGCGGGCCACGCGGTGGCCAAAAAACACGGTTTCGGGCTGGTGGTAGAAGTTGAACACGCCCAGCCCGGCGTGGCCGGCGTTGAAGCGCGCGCCGTCGGGCAGGTAGCCGGCGGTCACGGCCCGGTTGTCGTGGAAATAGATGTCGTGGCCGGCGGCGATGTTCATGGCCGCGTTGCCGGTGGCCACGAACTGGTTGTGGTCGGCTTCCACGAAGGCCGTGGCGCCGTCCACCGTTTTGGCGTCGCCGTCGGTGGTCAGGCCCGAGCCCGTGAACTGGCCCGCCGCGGCCGGAAACGGGTAGGCGCCGCGCACAAAGTTGTCGTGCACCCGCAGCGGGCTGGCCGCCGTGCCCGAGCTATTATAGAGGTTGATGTTGTCCTCCACCAGGCTCTGGCCCGGCGCGTTCACTACCTCGTTGTAGGCAATGTCAACGCCGGCCAGGTGCTGCACCGTGTTCAAAATCACGAAGCTGCAGTGCGTGCTGCCGGTGTTGTTGCGCCAGCGGCCGTCCACGTCGCGCACCAAGTTGTAGCGCACCGTCAGGGTTTGGCCGGGGGCCCCGGTGCCGCCCCAGCGGTTCACCACAATGCCGCTGGTCTGGGCAAAGGCATTGTGCTCTACCGCCAGGCGGCGCGGGCGGTAGGCGTCGAGGAAGCGGCCGGGGGCCTGCTTGTCGGCGGTGGGCGGCAGGCCACGGCCGCGGCAGTTGCGCACGGTCAGGTTGGCCCCCTCGCCGGCTTCGATGAGGTTGCCGGGGCCCGTCAGCGCGCAGCCGTCGAGCACCACGGGCTCGGTGGTGGCCACGCGCACGCAAGCCGTGCCCGAGGCCGTGCTGGCGTACGCACCCGAATAGGTGCCGCCCTTCGTGATGACCAGCGTGGCGTCGCCGGTGGCATGGTGGCTGGCGCAGGCGTGCACGCCAGGGCCCCCGGCCAGCAGGGCCAGCCACAGCCAGCGGGCGGCGCGTTGCGCAACTACTCCCATTAGTGCAGGAAGTAGCCCACCAGCCGGCGCGCGTAGCCGTTCAGCAGGAAGTAGGGCAAGTAAGGCTTGGGACAGTTCTTCAAGGCGAAGTGGGTGAAGTTGACCATGTTGCCTCCGCCCCGAATGCCAAATAGGTGCTGGTAATAGCCCTTCACGCTGCGGTGCTTGCGGGTCAGGGTCTGGCCGCTTTCCTCGGGGTAGGTGCTGAGTTGGGCAGCGTAGTTGCAGAACACAGGAAAGCCGGCGCGGCGCGCCACGCTGGTGTAGTCGAAATCGGCGAGGTAGTGCGGCAGGCGCTTCTCGTCGAACAGGCCCACCTTGTCAATCACCGCCTTTGGGATGAGCAAGCCGCGGCCGGGCAGGTACGTGACGGGGTGCAAGCCAGCGCGCAGGCCGGCGGGCAGCTCGTCCAGCAGGTCGTGGCGGGTGTTGGTCTTGAAATCGAGCCGCTCGCCGCCGTAGATGGGTGCGCCGGTGGCAGCGTCGAACTCCAGGGCCCCCAGCACAGCGGTGGGGTTTTGGTCGGCGGCGGCCAGCATCTCGGCTACGAAGGTGGGCGCGGCCACCACGTCGTTGTTGAGGGTGAGCACGCGGGTGGCGCCCAGGGCCAGGGCCCGGCGGATGCCCAGGTTCACGCCCGCGGTCCAAAACAGGTTACCGTCGCCGGTCACCACTTCCACCTCGGGAAACTCTTGAGCCAAGGCGGCGGCTGTTTCATCGGTCGAGCCGTCGTCGACCACCACGGCGCGGAACGCCTGGCTGGTTTGCGCGCGCAGCGACGCCAGGCACTCGCGGGTGTAGCGCCAGCGGTTAAAAACAGGGATGATGATGTAGAGCACTTGTTTAGGCTAATTTAATAAATATGCGGAGGCAAAATAGGTAGCGGGCGGGCTTCTAGTTTTTCACTTTTTTCAGTTTCTCTTTTGAAACCGCCGGTAGCAACCCCGCCAATTCGGGCGCGGCTTCCGCAGCTTGCCGGTACAGGCCTTCCACAAACTTGGGCAGCGTGTATTGCGCGGCGTAAGCAAACCCAGCCCGGCCCATGCGCTCCAAAGCGGCGGGATCGTCGTAAAGCCGCTCCACCGCGCGGGCCAACGCCGCCACGGTTTCGTCGGCCGACTGCACGGGCACTTTGATGCCAGCGTCGTCGGGGATAAAATCGGCGGCGCCGTGGTGGTCGAGGGTGAGAATGGGCAAGCCCAGGGCCATAGCTTCCATGTACTGGTTGGCGTAGGTGTCGCGCAAGCTGCACAGCATGAACACGTCGTGGTCGAGGTAAGCGTCGCGGGTGGCCTCGTAGGGCACGCTGCCGTGCCAGGTCACGCGGTCTTGCAGGCCGGCTTCGGCAATCCAGCCGGGCACCAGGGGCCCCACGGGCCCGTCGCCCATGATGTCGAGGTGGAACGGCACCCGCTTGTCCACTTTGCCCAGCGCGGCCAGCGTCAGGTGCAGGCCTTTGCGCGGAAACAGCCGGGCCAGCCACAGGATGCGCAACGGCCGGCCGGCCAGCGCCGGGCGCGGCGCGTAGGCGGCTGGAAAATAGCTCGCCGGCAACGCCACGCTCATCACCAGCGCCACCTTGGCGGCCCCCAGCCGGCGGGCCAGGGCAGCGGTGTCGCGGTTGGCCACCAGCACCAGCGCGGCGCGGCGCAGCGACTGCCGCACGTTGGGGTCGAAGGCGGTGAGCAAGCCACTGATGGCGTTGCGCACGGTCTCGGTTTTGAACCAGTCGGGCAGGTACCGGCGCAACGCCGCGGGGGCCGTCATGCCGCCGCCCAGGGGCCCCAGCAGCAGCGGCTTTTTCAGGCGCCACAGCCACGAGGCCATTTGCAGGCTGTTGTAGGTGACGTGGTGCACGGCCCCAAAATTCACTTTAGCGTCCAGTTCACGCGCCACGCGCCAGGCCCGGTACTGCCACACGATGTAGTGCAGGTACACGCCCGGTTGCCAGCGGTAGGCGTAGTTCGCGGCGGCCGGCACATCAATGTACACCGGGTGGATGCGGCGCGCAATGGGGTCGGCGGCACGCTCGGCCAGTAGTTGGTCGAGGGCTTCTTGGCCGCGCGGGGTGGTCAGGCACCACACCTCGTGGCCCAGCGCGGCCGTTTCCCACAGCCAGTTGAAGCCGTTGCCCTCCTCGCTGCCCCGGTTGGGGGCGCAGGCGTAGGCCGAAAGAAGGAGCTTCATGACTGGGCGGGGTTGGCCGGTTGGGAAATGGACGGCTTGGCAGCTTGCTTGGGGCTTTGGAGGCCAGCGGCCACCGGCTTTTGGCCCGCAAACACGCGCCGCACCATGGCCGCGAGCCGGCTCCGGAAGAACTCGTTGAAGCGGCGGTTGTCGCGGCGGCGGTCTTGGGCCACCTGGGCGGGGTGGCGCAGCGGAAACGCCAGGTCGCGCGCCGGCAAGTCGCCCAGCACGTCGCCCCCGTCGTGGGTGTGCGTCGAATCGTTGCCGAAGCCAATGTTACCCACCAGGTTCACGGCCGGCACAATGTAGAGGCCCTGGTGGCGGGCAATGGTGTACTCCCACTGGTAGTCCCACACGTCGGGCGGCTGGGGCAAGGCCAGCACGCCGGCCATTTTGCCCAGCCGGTAGCGCTTTTCCAGGGGCCCCGTGAAGGTTCCGTTCAGGGCCCCCGAGTCCACCACGGTGCGAAAATCGGTGAGGTGGTAATCGTAGAGCTGCCAGGCGCGCCGCCAGGTGGCCCAGCCCCAGCTGTTGCGCTGCGTCGAGAAGTAGTACGACGGCTCGCCGGGATTTAGGGGCCCCTGGGCTTCCGAGCCGAAGTTGTTGCCGCCGATGTGCATCACCCGGGCGTCGTCGCGGTAACGGGCCAGCAATTCCTGGCAAAACGGGAAGAAGCTCGGAGCCGGCACGCAGTCATCTTCTAAGATGATGCCCTCGGCTTCGTGCTCGAAAAACCAATTCATGGCCGTGACCGGGGCCAGGCCGCAGTTCAGGTTTTGCTCTTGAAAGAGCGTGAACACCTCGCAGGGCCAGTCCACCTCCTGCACCACGGCGCGGGTTTCGGCACAACGCACGGCATCGGTGGGGTGGCCGGGGCGGGGGCCATCGGCGGCCACGTACAGGCGGGTGGGCCGGGCCCGGCGAATGGTATCGAACACGCGCCGGGTGGTGTCGGGCCGGCTAAAAACCATCAGCAAAACTGGCGTATCAAGTGCCTTGTCGGGCGGGGGGGTAAGGGATTGGGGCATGACGTAGCCGTTGGGGGGCGAACGGCATATACGAAAAAACCCCACCGCCCGGTCGCCCGGGCCAGCACATTGGTCCGTCAGAGCAGTGCTTCGCGTTCACGAAAGGGCCCGGCCAGCACCGAAATACCAGTGCACGGCCGGGCCCTGGCGGGTCCTGCCCGTCCCGCCCTCCTGAATCCAACCGTGATTCGAAGCGCAAATGAGGCCGTGTGGCCCGTTGCGCCGCAAGACCCGGACGCTTTACCGCTGGGCCACCAACACCTTTTCGGTGGGCGCGAACCCGCTTTCGACAGGTGCGGGCGCTTCTTCGGCGAACCCCGGCGCGGGGGCCCGCAAACCGTCTACCAGCAGCTGCATCCGGCGGCCCCGGGCCGCCCACGTCTGGGTGCAGGCAAAGGCGTAGCCGGCCCGGCCCATGGCCACGCGCTCGGCCGGGTGGTCGTAGCAGTATTCAACGGCGCAGGCCAGGGCGGCCACCGTTTCGGCAGGCGTGGTGACGGGGGCCTTGATGGCGGCGGCGGCCGGAATAAAGTCGCGGGCTCCCTGGTGGTCGAGCGTGATGAGGGGCAAGCCCGCGCCCATGGCTTCGAGGAGTTGCGCGGCAAACGAATCGCGCAGGCTGGCGAACAGGAAGGCGTCGTGGGCCAGAAACACCTCGCGCACTTCCGCCCACGGCAGCGTGCCGCGCCACGTCACGCGGTCCGCCAGCCCGTGCTGGGCCAGCAGGGCGGGCAGCTGGGGCCCCAGTACCCCATCGCCCACGATGGTGAGGTGGAACGGGACCCGCTTGTCTACCCGGGCCAGTGCTTCGAGCACGAGCGGCAAGGCCTTGCGCGTGACGAGCCGCCCCAGCCACAACAGCCGCAGCACGGGCGTTTCGGTGCGCACGGGGAATGCCGCGGGGATGTAGCCCGCGGGCAAGCCCGAATCGAGGAACATTTCGACGCGGGTCCCGCCCAAGCGGCGGATGGCAGTGGCCGTTTCGGTGTTGGTGGCCAGCACCAAGGCAGCTCGGCGCAGGCTCTGGCGCACGTTGGGGTCAAACGTCACCAGCAGGCGGCCGATGACGTTGCGCAGCGTTTCGGTCTTGAACCAATCGGGCAGGTACTGGCGAAAAGCGGCCGGGGCCTGCTGCCCACCGCCCAGGGGCCCCACCACCAGGGGCGGGTCCAGCCGCCACAGCCAGGTGGCCATGTGCAGGCTGCCGTAGGTGGCGTGGTGCACCAAGCCAAAGCCGCCGGGCGGGGCTGCGCGCCGCGCTGCGCGCCACGCCAGGTACTGCCACACCATGTAGTGCAGGTACACCCCGAACTGCCAGCGGTAGAGGTATTCTACCCAAGCCGGCACGGCCACGTACACCAGGTGCAAGCGCGCCGGGTCGGCCGGGTGCTGCGCCAAGTAAGTTGCCAGGTCGGCGCGGCCGTTGGGCGTGGTCAGGCACCATACCTCGTGGCCTTGGGCGTACCACTGCTGCATCCAGTTAAACCCAAACCCTTCTTCGCCGCCCTTGGTGGGGTTGCAGGCGTAAGCCGATACCAGCACTTTCATGGCGCCAACAGGGCCCCGGGCCATTTAAATGCGAGGAACTCGAAGGATTGTGCCGCGCTAGCGGCCCAGGAAGGCTGCCAAAGGCAGCGCGGTGGCCGCGAAGCCGCCGGCCAAAGTAGTGTGTGTTTCACCGTATGCGTGGCCAGCCGGGAGTGACGGCTGCCCTGGCAAAGATGAGGTTAACGGCCTAATAAATCAAGCACTTATATAGTCATGAATTTCTTCGTCGGCGCTAACGTCCAACTCTAGCGCCTGGTAGCGGGGAGCGGGCACTGGTTCGGGCTCGCCCAGGGCGGCCAGCAGCAGGCCCAGCAGGCCGAAGTGATAAGTTGACCAATCGTAGGAGGCAGAGAACACCAGCAGGCAGCCGAAGTAAGCAATCAGCAGGGCCGTGTCGGGCCGCATGGGGCCCCGCTGGAACAAGCGCTGCACAATGCGGATAACGGGCACAAGCAGCACCATAACGATGCCGATGATACCGAAGTAGAAGGCCCGGTCGAGGTAGAAATTGTGAAAGTGGTGGCCCGTGTGGTCGGCCCACATCGGCTGGTCGTTGCTGGGGTCGTAAAACTGCATGGGCACTTCGAAGCCTTCGAGGCGCCAGCCAGCCAACGGGCGCTCCTGCACCAGCGGCATGTACGATTCGATCTGCTTGAGGCGCCAGCTCCCAGTGCCTTGCTTATCGGCGTTGGCCATGTCGTCCATGCTGGTTTGCAGGCGGCTTACCACTTCGGGATTGTTCAGCACCAACGCCGTGGCCCCCAGCGAGCCCAGAATGCCGGGCAGCACCACCAGCATGATCAGCTTCGGAAACGAGAACCGGACCCCCGGCGTGCGGCGCAGCAGCAGCAAATCGAGCGGAATGGCCACGGCTGTGGCAATCCACACCGAGCGGTGCTGCAGGAAGATGATGAGCGGCAGGCAGAAGAAGAAAAAGCCCAATACCAGCAGCCCGCCGTGGGTGAGGTAGCGGTTGAGGCAGTACAGCGCAATGGGCACGAATAAATAAGCGGACGACGATCCAAAGCCACGTTCGTTATCGGCAAAAGCGCTGAGGCTAAGCGAGTCGCGGTGAAACACCAGCAAGTTAGCCAGCAACACAAACGTGAGTAGGCCGATGACCTGGCCCATCGAGGGCAGTCCAAACCGCCGGTGAAAGGCGTAAATCCCGAACATAATCAGCAGCATGAACAGTTTGCTGAACACGTGCGGGTACACCATCCACGTGCTGTGGCCGGCGTACGATTCTAACATCAGCCCGCCGATAGCGGCCAGTACCACCCACATCCAGTTGCGAATCAGGGGCTCCATGTAGCGCCCATACAGCACCATGGCCCCAAACGAGGCCGCGAATAGCGCATACGTGTAGAGCTTGACGCCCTCTGGCTCCTGGTCGATCTGGGGCCCATAAATAAATTCCCAAAACGCCGCGTTGGTGGCCAGCACGGCTACCAAGGGCAGAATCAGGAGGAAATTCAAACGGATTTTCATAAGATAACAATAGAGGAAACCCGGGCGGGTTAAACATATTGGGCCGCCGCAGGCTGCGGCGCGGGGGCCCCAGCGGGGGCCAGCCCTGCCGCCTGGCGGTAGAAGGCCACGGTGGCGCGCACCATCGCGGCCACGTCGAAGCGGGGCCGGGCGTAGGCGTATTGGCGCTGCTGCAAGTCGTGCAGAGTGGCGGGATGGGCCAGCAAAGCGGCCAGCTGCGCCGCCATTGCCCCTGGGGCCGTAGCCTGCGGAATGGAAGCTTCGGGCGTGGCCGCCAGCAACTCGGGGCTGCCGCCGGCCGCCAGGGCCAGCACCGGGCAGCCGGCGGCCAGGGCCTCAATAACGGCGTAAGGGCAATTTTCACGGGCAGCGGTGTGCACGTACACGTCGGTGGCGTGCAGCAGCTCGGCCACCCGCGTGTGGTAGCCGAGCAGCACCACGTCGTTTTCCAGGCCGTGCTGAGCGATGAGGGCCCGCAACATCGGCTCGTCTTCGCCCTTGCCTACCAGCACCGTCACGCAGTTGGGGTGCAGTTGCCGCAGCTCCGCGGCCACGGCCACGAGGTACTGCTGGTTTTTGCGGGCTTCGAGCTGGCCGATGTTGAGCACGATGGACCGGCCCGGAAACCGGGCCCGCAGATCGGAACCGTCGCCGGCCAGGGGCCCCACGGCCGGCGGCGCAAAGGCAGCCATGTCCACGCCGTTGTGGGCGATGGCCGTTTGGGCCCCAGCGGGCAAAAACGGCAACGTGAGCAGCAATGCGTACTCCGAAATTCCCAAGAAAAACCGGGTGCGGCGCAGCAAAAAATTGTACCACCACACCTCGAACCGGGCGGCGCGGCCGGCGGGTGGTAGGCCCAGTTGAATGACTACTTCCCCACCCGGGTGGTCGTTGTAGTGGCCCGTCACCACCACGGGCACCCGGTCGCGCAGGGCCAGGCGGGCCGCCCAGCCGCTGCTCACGTCCTGGGCATTCACCACGTCGTAGGTCTGGCGACGGTCGATGGCGCAAAATATTTCGGCCACTTGGCCCAGCTCCAGCCCAATGCGCTTGCCCAACTGGCCGGGCAGCAGCCCCAGCCCGCGCCGCACCGCGCCAATGGCGCGCCGCACCCATGGCCGCAAGTCGTCCTGCGTCACAACGGTGACCCGGTGGCCCTGGGCGCGCAGCAGGACGGCCAAGCGCTCGTAGTGCACCCGCACGCCCGAGGCCGCGCCCGGCACTTGCAGCGAAGTCAGGAGAATATTCATGGCGCGAGGGGTTGGTCGAAGGTTTCGAACACGGGCGACACACTGGGCCGGCGCTCCAGGAAGGTCGTGTAGCGAGCTAGGCTCACATGGGCCTTGGCGGGCAGCTGGCGCAGTCCGCGCAGCCTGCCCAGGCCCTGCTGCAACATGGGGCGCAACTCGGCCGAGGGCCAGCGCAGCACCACCGCACTCAGTACCAGGGCCCCAGCGGCTATTTGAGCTATTAAGGCCAACAGGGCCGGCACGTGCAGCGGGCGCACCAAGGTAACCACTGCTAATAAGCATAGGCCCACGGCGGCAGCATTCAACAATCCTGGTTTATAAATAGCGAACAGCCGGGCGTAAGGAATGCCAATATCGCGGTGCGTAATGCGCATATAGAGGAAGGTGCGCACCACTTCACCCGTGCCAATGGCCCCGGCAATACCGGCCAGCCCGTAACCCTTCAGGGCCCAAAACAATCCCGCTAGCAGAGCCATAAACTCTAGGTTGAGAATAATTTTTTGCTTCAAATTGGCACGGGCATCGGCCACCACGCCGGCAAATAAGGTGGTCATACTCAAGGGAATGGACAAGCACAACACCCGTAAAATGGGCACCGAGGCTGCCCACCGGGGCCCCAATAATACCTGCACTAGCTCGGGGGCAGCCACGGCTACACCGGCGCACACGGGCAGCACCACGGTGGCCACCAGTGTGCTGCTCGTGAGGTACAGGGCCCGGGTGCGGGGCAGGTCGTCCTGAATTTTGCTGAACGCTGGGAAGGCCACCCGCGCCAAGCTGTTCGTCAGGAAATACATGGGCAGGTACAGCAGCATGTAGGCCCGGTTGTAGATACCCAGCAACACCGAGCCTAGCAGCCGCCCAATCAGCAATGTATCGAGGTTGCCGTTGACGAATTCTAAAAAGCCCACCACCGACACCCGTCCGCCGTAACCCAACAGCCGGGCGTAGGGGGCCTTGTCGAAGATGAAACGCAGCGAGTGCCGCACCACCAAGTAATTCATCAGGGCCGCAAAAAACTGCTGGGCCAAACTGGCCGCCACCAAGCTCCACACGCCCGCGCCCAGCACGGCCATCGTGATGCCCACGCCGCCATAGCCCAGCACATAGGCCGCCACCTCCACTTTGGCAATGGCCTCGAAGCGCATTTCGCGGCGCAGCAGGCTGGTGGCGGTGGCCCCTAGGCCCACCAAGATGAAGCCTAAGGCCTGCATCCGCACCAGCGGCACCACCGCTTCGTTCTTCAGGAACAATACCGCCAGGGGAGCCCCCAGCCAGGCAATACCCGCCACGGCCAGCCCTAAGCCCAGCGATGCCGTGAAGGTGGCCCGCACGTCGTGGGCGTCAATTTCAGCACGCTGCACCAAGGCGTGGCCTAGGCCCATCTCGGCAAAATAGCTACCGAAGCGCAGCACCACACCCGCCATGGCCACCAGCCCAAAAGCAGCGGGGTCGAGCAAGCGGGCCATGACGGCGGTGTAGCCAATCTGCATCACGGCGGTAAGCACCGTAGCCGCCGTCGTCCACTGCACGCCGCGCACGGCGGCAGAAGACAGGTTTTGCGTAGTTACTGCCATGAAGAAGGCGGGAGAATGCGGACGTTCCTGCCGAGGGCCCTACGCCCCATATTTATAAGCGTCGGTTTTGTAGCGGTACTCGTAGGTATTGGCGAAGCGCACATCGTTGATGAGCAAGTAGAGCTGCTTCACCTTATGGTCGCGGTGCATTTCGCTGATTTGGCCCACCAGCGAGCGGTCGGTGTAGTTCTGGCGCACCACGTATACCTTGGCGTCGAGGTACTGCAACAGCACCAAGAATTCCGACACGTAGCCCAGCGGCGGAATGTCTACCAGCAAGTAATCGTACTCGCTGCGCAGTTGTTGCACCAACTCGCCCAGCCGCGGGCTTTCCACCAAGCGGGTTGGGTTCTGTGGCAATGGTCCGCAACAAAACACGTCGAGGCCAGGAATGCTGGTGGTACTGCGGGCCTCTTCAAGCGTGCTATCGCCCTCCAAGTAAGTGCTCAGCCCGTGCGCGGCGCGGCGGTCGATGCCGAAGTAGCCGGCCAACGTGGGCCGGCGCATGTCGCATTCCAGCACCGCCACCCGGCGGCCGCTTTGGGCCAATTCAGCGGCTAGATTCACGGTGCAGAAACTCTTGCCTTCGCCGGGCACCGACGATGTGACGCCAATTACGCGCTTGTCCAACCCGGCCGAGAGGTACTGCAAATTCACGCGCACCGCCCGAAAGGCTTCGGCAATAGCGCTGCGTGGGTCGTGCAGCATGGTCTGCTTGTCTTCGTCGGTGCCGTGCGGAATGGCCCCCAGCAGCGGGATGCCAGTGAGGCGGGCCAAGTCTTCCTTGCTTTGCACGCGGCGGTTGGTTTTGTCCTGCATCAGCACGAAGGCAGCGGGCAGTACCAAGCCAGCCAGCAACGCCAGCAGGCCCACCAGCAGTGGCTTAGGCGCCGAGGGCCCCAGGCCGGTTTGCTTAGCAGTATCTACGATTTTCTTATCGGTGGCGTTAGTGGCCAACGCAATAGCGGCTTCGTTCCGCTTCTCCACCAAGTAGTTGTAATTTTTTTCATTGAATTCAGCATTCGTGCGCAGCGAGCCGAGCTGGCGCTCGTTTTCGGGCATGCGGCTCAATTGGCCACGTACCTCACCCAGTTGCTGATCGGCATCGCGCAACGAGCTCGAAGATGAATTCACCAACCCGGTCAGCGTCTGAATAAGCAGTTCCTTGGTCGTGCTAATTTTTTCGTCAAGCACTACCACTAGGGGGTTGATTTCACTGGCGTTCACGATTAGGGCGGCGCGCTGGCTGCCCAATTCTGACAACTGCTGGATGAGGCCGGTCGTGGCCGGGTCATCAATGCCGCCGCTGCTCAAAGCTGTTACACTACCATTTCCCCGGTGAGCGCGCAAGTAGGAGAGCATGTTTTCGTAGTAGCGGCGGTTGGTAGCCAAGCGGTTGCGCGTAGCATTCAACTCATTTTGCTGTTGAATGCCTACGCCCGATTGAGCCCCTGCATCCACCACGCTATTGGCCGAGCGGAAAGAACTCAGGTCCTGAGCGGCGCGCGTTTTTGAGCCCGACAGCTTATTAATTTCGTTGTCGAGGAAAGCCATAGTTTTGCTGCCCACCTGGTTTTTCTGGCTCAAGTCGTCCTGCACGTAGGTGGTCATCAGCGTATTCAAGAACTGGGTTTCCTTAGCCGGCACCGTACCCGAGGTGCTCAACTCTAGAATGCGCGACTCATGGTCGGTGGGGCGCACCTTGAGACGGCCTTGATACTCGGCCGTCAGGTTGGCCAAATCGTTCAGCCTGAAGAAATATTTGGCCTTGGCTCCGCCCAGTTGGTCAGGCTCGGGCCGGAACACCAGCGTCAGCAATGGACTGCGCAACGTGTCGCCGGCGGCCACGGTTTGGTTGAACTCAACGTCGGTTACTTCGCGTATCAAGTCGCCGGTGGCCAACTGGCGCAACTGGCCGCGCTTGGCATCGGCCGATACTCGGAAGCGGTTGCCGGGCAACGTTTCCACGTAAATGGGCACGCCCGTGAGCTGGGGGCGGCCCGGCACGGCCACCACCCAAAAGGGCATATCGCCAGCCGCCCGCTCGCGCACTTGCAGCGGCCGCACCCAGTTCAGCCACGAATCGGGCTCAGCGTAGTAGCTCACCGAAAACGGCAACTGGGCCAGCGTGCGGCGCAACATGCCCGATGAAGTGAGCAGGCCCACCTCATCTTCCAGTTTAAGGCCTTTTGGCTTGCTATCAAGCAGTTGCAACAGCTCTTGGGCCTGTTTGGAACCCGTCGACTGATCACCGATAAGCAGGGTAGACTGAAAATCGTACACCGGGGCCTTCACTTGTAGATACACCCAGGCCAGGGCCCCGGCGATGGCCAGGGCCCCAACGAACCAAGTCCAGCGGCGGCGGAGCTTGAAAAAAAGCTCGTGTAAATCTAATTCAGCAGCAAAAGGGGCAGGACGCGCTTCCATAATTATATAGCTAGGGCAAAAAACCCAAAATCAGTCAGTTAAACCCGTTTATCTATTAGTAGTAAAATAGCCAATCAACAGCACAACGGCAGAGATGCCTGCAAACACCAAGCCCAAATTATTGGCATTGCCCCGGGCCGTGCGCGCTTTCAGCGGTTCCACGTACAAGGCGTCGTTCGGCAACAAGTAATAGTAAGGCGATTGCAGCAGTTTTGGGTCGGTTAGGTCTAACAATACGACTTCTGACCCCTTGGCGGTTTGCCGAACGAGCTTCACGTTCTGGCGGTTGCCAAATTCAGTGAGGTCGCCAGCCAGGCCCAAGGCCTCAAGCACGGTGGCCTGTGGGTTGTAGACGAAGTAACGCCCCGGCAGGCGCACCTCGCCAAGCACCGTAATCTTAAAGCTCAGCAATTTCACCAATACGTTGGCGTCGCGCACGTAAGCGCCTACCTTTTGTTCAAGCATCATTTGCGCCTGAGTTAAGGTAAGGCCCTGCACTTTGAGGCGGCCCACCGTGGGCAGGTTGACCGAGCCGGCTTCGTCCACAGGGTAGCCCGTCAGGTAGAGGGTGCCCGGGTCACCGGAAAAAGCCTGGGGCCCCTGCACGTTGAAAATATCGCTCAAGGCAGGCTGTACGCTCTGCACCCGGATGCTGAGCACATCGCCGGGCTGGAGCAAGTACGCCGGACGGGCGTTGGCCACCTCCACCGGTTTCTGCGTCGAATAGCTATTGCTTTGCAGGTACGGCAGTTTTTGCTGCGTCACGCAGCTTCCCAACCCTAGCAGCAACCCCCAGCCCAACAAGCGTAATCGGAGAAATGACATCATGAGCAAAATATTCAATAAGTTGAATAAAGAAGGTGTTGATCGAATTTGCAAGCTTTGCGACAAAAATAGCTTGTCCGCGGCGCTTCATTGCCCAGGCGCGCTCCCCAAAGAAAATCCCCCGGACAGTCGAATTCGCTGAGCCATACGGATTTCAACCTGCTTGCGGTTGCGCAATAAACTTGCCGTGCTGCCCGTGCCACGCCCGGGGCCCTACCGGACGCCCAACTCGGCTCGTGGAAACTCCACAACGCGCTGAGCCGTAAAGCCGCGCAGCCGCTAAGCTAACGCCTTGATTGCTTGGGGCGGCCCTTTAATGCTCAGTTCCCCACCGGCCGGCGCTGTACTCCGCATCATCCAATAGCTTGCCCCCACCATGAAAAACATTTTCCCCGCCCTCATTTTTTTATTAATTGCAGCTGGCTGCAACTCTTCTACCCCGGCCGATAAGGCCACCGCCGGAGCCCCCACGGCGAAGGCCCCCACGCCTGCTCCCGTTGACGCCCTGCAGCGGGCCGTGGCTTCTTACGTAGCAGCCCATACCGCGGCCTTTCCCGGCTACGAGCCCGTGCGTTGGGGGGCTCCGGCCGCCTACACCAAAATAAACGAGGCCGCCATCAAGGGCGTGGTGGCCATGCAAGCGTTCGACGACGCGCTGACGCCTCGCAACCAAGCATTGGCCAACTACAAGGCCTCGCTGGCTCGCCACGACGCGCCGGCCAAAACAGCCGCCATCATGGCCATCTACGGCAAGGCCAACAAGCACAACGATTCGCTGCTGGTCATTGCCAACAGCTTCATCGGTGTGAAGGATTCGGCCCGCATAGGCACCCAATTGGTGCATGCCTACCGCGCCAAGAACAAAGCGGGGGCCCTGGCCCTTGACAGCGCCACGTTTGTGGTGTACCCCGGCGGCCGCGTCGAACAGCTGTAGGGTAACTTAAGCCACCGCAACCGTTTTTTCTAATATAATTAATATTTATTCTTCTCTATATTTCATATTTAAAGAGGGCGAATTTCGTGGTTTTGTGTGGCAACGTGCTGATAAAACTGTAATTATCCGCTACGGCTTTTCGGCCTAAGGCTTCAGAAAGTTGCTTAGCGCGCTGCGCGCGCTGTTGGGGCGGCCCCTGGCAAAACCACGTTTTGCATCTTTAGTGAGGGCCCCATCTTCGGCGAGCTGGCTCTCGTAAGTTCGCTTGGTACTGAAGCTATAAAAATCAGCACCTTTTTCTCTCCATTCCTTTGCCTGCCCTAGCCATGACTACGCTGCACAACATGCCGGAAGATATCAAAAACTTCCTTCGGGCGCACGGCCCAGCTCTCACTGGGCCCCTGGCTGCCGAACACCAAGTGGGCGTGCAGCTGGCCATTTCGCGCGTAGCCGACTTGGTGATGGCTACTTTTGAGGAGCTAGCCGGGCAGCCCAGCGGCCGCGACACTTTGTGGAACGCAGCCCGTGCCGCGCACGCCGCCCCGCAGCCCGACGCGGACGCAGATTTGGTAAAAACGGCCCTCGACGACCGTTACCACGGTAAGGTGCACGGTGTGGCCACGGCCGCCGGCATCCAAACCGCTTCGGTGAACCAGTTGGTGGAGCAGGTGAGTGGTGCGGCGCTCAGCATCATGGGTGGCTTGGTGGCCCAAAATCATTGGACGGCTCAAGAACTAAGCCAGTGGCTGCGACCCCAGCCAGGCATTGCTTCGGCCACGGGGGCCCCGCTGGCCGCTGTCGAATCTGCTGCTGAGCCCACGGCCGCCCGAGCCGCTGGGGCCCCCTCGTGGGTGGCGCGGCACGCCAACGCGCTGCTGCTGGGCGTAGGGTTCATCGCCGTGGCTGAGTTTGGCTACATTTTGGGTACCCGCAACCCCGATGCTGAGGTGGCCGCGGTGGCCCCCGCGGCCGAGCCAGGGGCCCCATCGAGCCGGCCCTATACGGCCGTGCCAGTGGCTAGCCTAACGTCGGCCGCCGACGTAGCCAAAGGCAAAACAGCCGTGCCGGTGGTGCTTAAGCTAAAAAACGGCGTGCGGCAGATCATCGGCGCCAACTCGACCGAAAGCAAGCTCTACCAGTTCCTGATTGACCCATCCAAGGAAGTAGATGCGGTGGACCCTACCAAGGGCTGGATCGGCTTCGATCGCATCTACTTCGAATCAAGCAAGGCCATTCTCACTAACGAATCGCTGTGGCAGCTGTCCAACGTGGCCAGCATCCTCAAGCGGTTTCCGGCCTCGAAGGTGAAGCTGGGTGGCTACACTGATAATTCGGGCAGCCCTTACACCAATTTGCGCCTAAGCCAGGAGCGCGCTAAGGCCGCCATGACCACCCTTGTGAGCATGGGCGTGCCGGCCGATCGCCTCACGTCGACGGGCTACGGGGCCCTCGACAATCTGGCCAGCAACGATACTGAAGAAGGCCGCTCCCTCAATCGCCGCGTGAGCCTGCAAGTAGTGCAGAAATAGGGCCCACAATTTTTTCGACTGGCTTTCCGCCAGTGCCCAACAACAAAAAAGAGCGACCCATTCAGGCCGCTCTTTTTTGCTTAATTCACTCTCTAACAATTACTTATTGCGCCACTTGTATAATTGCAGCGTGCGGATGGTATCAGGCCGCTTACGAAAGTTGCCAATGAGGCTGTCGAGTGCGGCCTCGCCGTAGAGCAGAAAGTTGTAGAGGCGGTTATCGCGCTTGGCGCGGGCCTGCTGCAAAGTGGCTTTGGCGGCCCAGCTGGCGTACAGCACGCGGCCGAGGGTGTTGCCGAACTGGTTTTGCAGCACGCGGCGCTGGTTGCGCACAGCGTAGTACTGCTTCCAAGCGGCGGGCCACGGAATGCCGTCGCGGTCGAACGAGGCAGGGTGGTAGAACACGCTACTAGGCACCGTCACAACGGGGAAACCATTCTTCTGGGCCCGGGTCATGTACTCTACCTCGTCGCCCCAAATGAACAAGTCCTTGTCAGGAATGCCAATGGTTTTCACCACGTTGCGGTGCACCAACGTGCCGTTGAAGAATGAAGCCACACCGTAAATCAGGTCCACGCCCGTCATGTCGGTCACCTTGCGGTAAGCCTGGTTGGGGCGGTCTACGAAGAAGGCCAGCTCGTCGCGGTTGTTCACGCTCACCGACATCGAGTTCTTGATGCAGGGCCCTAAGTTGGGCGCGGCCGTTAGGGCGGCCAGGGCGTTGGGCGCGGCGAGGCAGTCGTCGTCCATGCACCAAATCCAGGTGTGGCCGGCGCGATAAGCCGTGTCGATGCCCGTGGCGAAGCCGCCGGCCCCGCCCAGGTTGGCCTGGGTGGTCACCAGCAGGTCGGTTTGGGTGGCTAGCCACTCGTCCGTGCCGTCGGTGCTGCCGTTGTTAACAATAAAAATGGCGTCAAGCTTTTGGGTTTGGGCCCGCAGCGTGTCGAGGCACTTCTTAAGATCGGCCAAGCGGTTGTAGGTAACAACCAAGGCAGCAATGGTTTCCATAACTATCTATTCTTTAGCGCCAACACGCGCGATTTGGTAAAGGCAATGGCCTCACGCAGGTGCGATACTTTAATAACTTCGATGCCCTTCCAACGCAGGTACACGTACATAGCCCCCGTTATGTAGGCTTCGGTAAGCACCAGCGCGTAGGCGGCTCCCACGTGCGCATAGCGCCGGATAAGGAGCATGTTCAGGGCCAGCCCCACCACCGAGCCCACGGCCGTAACCGTGAAAAAGGCGCGGTCCATGCGCAGGTTCAGCATGGTGTGCAGGCCCAGCAGGTTGCTCATGCCGATGATGAGCGGCAGCAGCGCCACGATGCGCAGCACCGTGACGGCCCCTGCGAACTTGGCCCCGTAGAGCAGAGTGATGACGTAGGGCCCCACCAGCCACAGCCCCGCGCTCACCAGGGCCATCACGATGAAGAGTGGGAAGAACGTGGTGCGCACCATGCGCAATCCTTGCTCGCGCCCCTGCCCAAAGGCCTGGGCCACAATGGGAAAGAACGCCTGGTTGAGCGCCAAGCCCACGAACGACTCGGCCATGCCTTCAAGCCGTGTGCCGGCCGCGTAGATGCCCACGTTGTAGGGCAAGCTCAGCAGGCCGAGGATGAAGACATTCGAGCTGGCGTAAATCGTGATCATCACCGACGAGAAAAACAGCGTCCGGTCTTCCTTGAAGCGGTTGCGCAGCTCGGGGCCCGTGGGCCAGGTGAACTTGATTTTGAAGCGCCGCACGGCCACGTAGAGCGCGGCCACGCTTACCAGAATCTGCGACACACTGATGGCCAGGTTCTGGTACACGTAATCGTCGGCCTTGCGGATGAGCAGCAGCACCGAGAGCGAAAAGATGAGCTTCACGGCCAAGTTGAACATGGCCACGCGTCCCAAGTCCTCCATGGCCTGGTACAGCCAAAACGGCGAAAGCACTGTGCCAATGCACACCAAAAACGTGCAAATGTGCAGCCCGAGGTGCCCTTTGAACTCCGGATTGGAAAGCGTGACGATCGTGAACACGACGACCGAAAGTGCCCACAGCAGCGCCTTGCCGGCCATTACCTGGCTGAAAATGCGGTTCGTAGATTCCGTATCCTCGCGGTTGGCAGCGATGACGCGCACGGCGGCCATGTCGAATCCGTAGTTGATCAGCAGGCTGAAATACGTAACGTAGGCCTGCGAGAAGTTGAGCAAGCCCAGCTTGTCGGGCCCGATGATGCGCACCACGTAGGGCACGGTGAGCAGCGGCAGCAGAAAGTTGGCCACCTGCACGCTGAACAACGACGCCACGTTGACGGCAAAGCGGCGCATGGTGGGCTTGGCGATGCCCGCCTCGGTCTTAACAATGGTAATCTCGTCGCTCACTAATAACGGGTTGAATGGCAGCGAAACCGCCGGCCGGGCGCTTGCGGCCACGGGCCCGCGGCCGCAAGCGCCCTACATACGGTGCCAACAGGCTTTTAGTCAGCTTATTTCTGCCCAGAAACACAGCAGCTAGTTTTTCTTCAAATAAGCTGCATTTCGGTTTAATCGATTGTTCTCAACGTTTCACCAATGCAATTGCCAACTGGTTAACCTGTTATAAGTATACACTTTTTTAATTCGTTACTGGAGTTTTGTTTTAATATTCATAAAAAAACTTTGGGTACTGCTCTGGTTAAGTGACCCTGTATTCCGGGGCAAATTGTGTGTGCAGACTAAGCGGTTACTTTGCATCTCTGACCTATTTATACCCCACTTTTTATTACGTTCCTATGCTTCGAATTATTCTCGTGTTGCTGTGCGGTTTGTTCAGCCTAGCCGATGCCCAGGCAATGGCTGCGGCCAGCGTCCCCACCGCCGACCACCACCCGCGCTACAAATCCTACAAGTACCGGGGCCAGTCGCGCAAGCGTAACGCCCGCATGGGCTTCTTTGGTCGGCGCCGGGCCCTGCGGCGCGCCAGACGCGCCCACGCTCAACCCAAGCGCCGCGGCATTATTAAGGTAGGCGACTTGGAGGGCACCATGCCAAAGTAGCTGCCTTAGCACCGGGCCCTCACCGGGCCTCCAAAGCAAAAACAGCCGCCCAAAATTGGGCGGCTGTTTTTGCTTTTTTATCTAGCAATGCGTTACCAAGAGCCGCTGTTGTCGTTGTTCGTGTCGTCGAAGCCACCTCCGCCGGTGTCGTCCGAAGAGGTATTGTCGTAGGAAGAATTGTCCGAGGAGAAATAGTCGCCCGACGAATCAGTGCCAGCGTTGTCGTTGGAGAAGTAATCGGGCGCGTTCTCATTGGCTTCCCCGCCGCGCCCAGCGAAGTAATCGCCCGCCGCGCCGGTGCCGGCGGCCCCAACCGCTGCTCCGCCCGCCGCTGCTCCGCCGCCGAAGCCCGCATTGTTCGTATCGAAGTTGTGCGCGCTGCCCGCGTCGCCGTTGTGGCCTTCCGACATGCGGTTGCCGAGGTAGGCGCCCGCGGCGGCAGCGGCTCCAGTGGCCAAAATGCCACCCATGCCGAAGCCACTGCCGCCTTGGTTAGGGACTTGGCCACCGTAGTTGCCCGGACCGGGGCCGTAGTTGCCGCCCTGGGGCGCGTTGGGCAGGAAGTTGGGCGCACTGCCACCGGGCCGGTTAGGATTAGATTGGTTGGGGTAAAGGTTCGGGTTGTTGGACGCCTGGGGCCCTATTGCGGCGTTGTCCGCACTCTTGCGGCGGAACATGCGCACCAGCAGCCAAATCACGGCGGCGATGCCCAGGGCCCCCAGCGCCAGGGTGCCGAAGCCTGGGCCCGTCGGCTCAGCCGAAGCAGGGACTGCGGACGTACTCAGGCCCCCGCCGCCGTTGGTGGCCATGTTGCTGGCCGCGGCATCGGGCGTAGCCGGCGCCTCGCTGCTCAGCGCCGGGGCGGCTGTGCTGGGGGCCCCAGCGGCGGTGGGCGCAGTGGTGGTTTTGTTCGGGTTGGAGGCGGGGTTGGCCGCCAGCATCAGCGTGCTCAGGCCCTTGCGCAACCCGGCGAAGTAGTTGTTCTGCTTGAAGTTAGGGCCAAAATCCTGCGCGATGACGCGTTGCGTCAGAGCGGGCGTAATTTTATCGACCAAGCCGCTGCCAGGCTGAATGGTCACTTTGTGCTCCTGGGCGGCCACGATAACCACGAGGCCGTTGTTTTTGCCGCGCTGGCCCACGCCCCAGGCCGTGCCCAGGGCCCGGCCGTAATCCGATACCTGGCGGCCACCCAGGCTGGGCACCGTCACCACTACTACTTGGGTGCCGGTTTGGTCGGCGTAGCGGCGCAGGCCGCCTTCAAGCTTTTTAGCGTCGGCCGGGGCCATCAGGTTGGCTTGGTCGGTCACGAACTGGAACGGCACCGGGCGGGCCGGCAGCCCGGCGGCCGACTGGGCGGCAGCGGGCTGGGCCAGGGCCCCCACGAAGAGCAAGGCGAGAAGCAACAGACGGGACATGGCAGGAAAGGAAAAGATGAAATTTTTGCCTTCTACGGCGTTTGTTGGCCCGGGGCTGCGCGTGGCCCTAGCGGCGGGGCTCCAATAACATTCGGGCCTCGGCGCACTTCCGCCGGGGTGGGCGGGTTGTTAGTTTGCGCACTAATCCCTGGGGCAGGCGGCTGCGTATTTCCCCGCATGCGTATTTAGGTTTGTGCAAGGTGCAGAAGCCCGCTGTGGTTGCCTACCGGCGATGCGGCACTGCTCCCACGGCCCGCTTTGCGGCGGGCCTCAGTTGGTTTTTTTCTCGTTTATGCTGCTACCCAAATTTGCGCCCCCGCGCTCCTTTCACGCCGAACTGAAGCGCCGCACGGCCGAGTACTTTCAAACCACAGGCAAGGCCCAAACCGGCAACGCCGCATTGCTGGGCAAAGCTGCGCTGCTGCTTAGCGTTCTGGTAGCGCTGTACGTGCACCTGGTATTTTTTACGCCCGCCGCCGGCTGGGCCCTGGCCGAGTGCGTGCTGATGGGCGGCGTGCTGGCGCTCATCGGCTTCAACGTGATGCACGACGGGGCCCACGGCAGCTTCAGCCGCTACGGGTGGCTAAACAAGGCGGCGGCTTTCACCCTCAACGTATTGGGCGGCAGCAGCTACATGTGGGACGCCAAGCACAACGTCGTGCACCACATGTACACCAACATCGACGGCGTGGACGACGACCTTGACATCCGGCCCTGGATGCGCATGACGCCCGATCAGCCCCGCCACCGCGCCCACCGCTTCCAGCACCTGTACTTTGGGTTTTTCTACTGCCTGCTCTACCTCTCCTGGATGCTCTTCACCGACTACCAGAAGTACTTCAGCCGCCGCATCGGCAGCGTGGCCCTCAAGCCGATGGGCACCAACGACCACCTCATTTTCTGGGGCTTCAAACTTCTGAATTTAGGATTATACGTGGCGTTGCCCATTTACATGGTGGGCTGGGGCCCCTGGCTAATCGGCTTCCTGCTGACGAGCGCCGTGGCCGGCTTCACGCTCAGCATTGTGTTCCAACTGGCGCACACCGTTGAGCACGCGGCCTTCCCCGTGCCCCACGCCACCACCCGCAAAATGGAGGACGAGTGGGCCATTCACCAGCTGCGCACCACCGCCAACTTCGCCACCGACAGCCGCGTGATCAGCTGGCTCGTGGGGGGCCTCAACTTCCAGGTCGAGCACCACTTGTTCCCCAAAATCTCGCACGTGCACTACCCCAAGCTGAGCAAAATCATCCGCCAGACCTGCGAAGAGTTCGGCCATCCCTACCACGAATACGCCAAAATGCGCTACGCCGTGGCCTCGCACGTGGCCTTCCTGCGGCAAATGGGCCGGGCCTAAACTGGCTTAATACAATTTGTAGCGTGGACGTTGCGGCCCGCGTCGCCGTCCGATT
>JBPBPC010000043.1:0-151600 GCA_050954665.1 Janthinobacterium lividum | reverse complement strand
AGGGGCGGCGGGAAAACCCGGCAGCCGGTATGGCTGTCGTAGTGCCGGCGCGGCTGCAAAGTGACGCAATTTTCCCGCCAAATTCATTTTATCTTCTCTCCCCAGGGCCCCGCGCCCACCCGTTCATGCCCACCACTTCCCCCCGCCCCGCCCCGCCCGATGTTGAAATCATGACCATCGGCGACGAGTTGCTTTACGGCCAGGTCGTCGACACCAACTCCGCCTTCATGGGCCAGGAACTGGCCAAAATTGGGCTTCGCGTGCGCCAGATTTCGTCGGTGTCCGACCGTGCCGACGAAATTGTGGGGGCCCTGGACCAGGCCCGGCAGCGGGCCCAAGTGGTGCTCATCACCGGCGGCCTGGGCCCCACCAAAGACGACCTGACCAAGCACGTGCTGGCCCGCTACTTCGGCGCCGAGCTGGTGATGGACGAGCCGACGCTGGCGCACGTCACGGAGTTTTTTCGGCGCTACAACCGGCCCATGCTGGAAGTGAACCGCCAGCAAGCCCTGGTGCCGGCGGGCTGCCAGGTGCTGTTCAACGCCGTGGGCACGGCCCCCGGCATGTGGTTCGAGGACCAGGACACCGTGTTCGTGAGCATGCCCGGCGTGCCCTTTGAGATGAAGAAGCTGATGAGCGACGAGGTGCTGCCGCGCCTGCGCGCGCGTTTCGCCCTCGCGCCCATCGAGCACGTGGTGGTGATGACCGTGGGCCTGGGCGAGTCGTACCTGGCCGAGAAAATTGCTGACTGGGAAGACGCCCTCCCGCCCAACATCAAGCTGGCCTACCTGCCCAGCCTGGGCGCCGTGCGCCTGCGCCTGACGGGTTCCGACGACGGCCAGCCCGACCTGCGCGGCCGCATGCGGGCCCTGCTGCCGGCCCTGCGGGAACGGGCGGGGCCCTACATTTTTGCCGAAGAAGAAACCACCCTGGAGGCCGCCATCGGCCAGTTGCTGCTGGCCCAGGGCCTCACGCTGGCCACGGCCGAGAGCTGCACCGGGGGCCTGGTGGCCCACCGCATCACGGGCGTGCCAGGCAGTTCGGGCTACTTCCGCGGCAGCGTGGTAGCGTATCACAACGACATCAAAATGAGCGCGCTAAACGTGCCCGCTGAAACCTTGGCTGCAAGCGGCGCCGTGAGCGAAGCCACCGTGCGGGCCATGGCCGAAGGGGCCCGCCAGCGCCTGGGCGCCAGCGTGGCCGTGGCCACCAGCGGCATCGCGGGCCCCGGCGGCGGCACCCCCGACAAGCCGGTGGGCACCATCTGCTTTGCCGTGGCCGACGCCCAGGGCACCGTGGCCCGGCAGATCAGCTTCGACCGCGGCCGGGCCCTGAACATCACCTACACGGCCCAGTCGGTGCTGGCGCTGCTGTGGCAGCGGCTGACGGGCCAGGCGTAGGCGCGCCCGCGGACCCTACTTTTGGCCATGCAAAACCTACGAAGCCCTTGGGGGGCCGCTGGGCGCGGGCTGCTGTGCGCCGGGGCCCTGGCGCTGCCCGCGTGCGCGCCGCCGTGCACCGGCAACATCGAATGCACGGTGCTCTACGCCAAGCCCCGGCCCGGCGGGGGGCGGCTCATCTACGTCGACGTGCTGAACCAGCCGGCGCTCGGCCGCAAGCACACCCTGCTCTGGCAAGGCAAGGAGTTCGGCACGTTTGGCCACGTGGCCATCATCGACGACCCGGCCAACAAGTACGCAACGAACCGTAGCATTTGCTTCACCGCGTACCGCCGGGGCCCCGCCGCGCCGGGCGGGGAAATGGGCGAGGAGGACATTCCGCAGCTCGCCATCGACTAACGGCCGGCCGGGGCCCCCGCCCGCGCGCTGCGCTTTGAGCCAACGCCCCCGGCGCGCCGTGCGCCGGGGGCGTTGGCTTTCTGGCTACCTTTGCGGCCTCCCCATCCCACCCCACCCCTTACCCCAAAATACCCCCGCACCCTATGGCACGAGTGGAAATGACGATGCCCAAGATGGGCGAATCCATCATGGAAGGCACCGTCTTAAAATGGCTCAAGCAAGTCGGCGACGCCATCGAGCAGGACGAATCGGTGCTGGAAGTGGCCACCGACAAGGTCGACACCGAAGTGCCCGCCACCCACGCCGGCACCCTGGCCGAAATCCTGGTGCAGGAAGGCCAAGTGGTGGCCGTGGGGGCCCCCATCGCCGTCATTGAAACCGAAGTGGGCGCGGCGGCCCCCAGCGCCCCGGCGCCCGCCGCCCCGCCCGCGGTGCCGGCCAGCCCCAACGGCAGCGCGCCGGCCCCCGGGGTACCGTACCTGCCCGAGCCCGACGACCCCGAAGCCGCCCAGGCCGCCGGCGGGGCCCCGCACCAGCCCGGCCGGTTCCTCTCGCCGCTCGTGCTCAGCATTGCCCGCGAGGAAGGCGTGAGCCTGAGCGCGTTGGAGTACCTGCCCGGCACAGGCAAAGAAAACCGCGTCACCAAGAAAGACATCCTCGACTACGTAGCGGCCGGCAAGCCCTCGCTGGTGCCGCAGGCGCCCCCCGCGCCGCTACCGGCCCCACTGGAACCCGAGCCCGCGCCGCGCCCGGCCGCCCCCGCCCCCGCGGCCGCCCCGGCTACAACACCAGCACCGGCCCCCAGCGCCAGCCCCCCGGCGCCGGTGGCCAAGCCAGCGCCGAGCGTGAGCGGCGGGCAGGAACTGATTGAAATGGACCGGATGCGCAAAATGATTGCCCAGCGCATGGTCGACTCGAAGCGCACCGCGCCGCACGTCACCAGCTTCGTGGAAGCCGACGTGACGGAGCTGGTGAACTGGCGCAACCGGCACAAGGACGCTTACAAGAAGCGCGAAGGCGAGAACCTCACCTTCACGCCCCTCTTCGTCCAGGCCGTGGCCCGCGCCATCCAGGATTTCCCGAACATCAACGTGTCGGTGGACGGCGACTACATCATCAAGAAAAAGGACATCAACATCGGCATTGCGGTGGCCCTGCCCAGCGGCAACCTCATCGTACCGGTCATCCACAAAGCCGACCAGCTCAACCTCAACGGCCTGAGCAAGAAGGTGAACGACCTCGCGGGCCGCGCCCGCGCCAACAAGCTCACGCCCGCCGACCTCGAAGGCGGCACCTACACGCTCAGCAACGTGGGCTCGTTCGGCAACCTCATGGGCACGCCCATCATCGTGCAGCCGCAGGTGGCCATCATGGCCGTGGGGGCCATCAAGAAAAAGCCGGCCGTGATTGAAACCCCGCAGGGCGACCTCATCGGCGTGCGCCAGTTCATGTTCCTGAGCCACAGCTACGACCACCGCGTGGTCGACGGCTCGCTTGGCGGCCTGTTCGTGCGCAAAGTGGCCGACTACCTCGAGCAGTTCGACCCCAACACCACGATTTAACGAACGGCCCCGGGCGGTACCGCCCGGGGCCCTCCCATTTCCATGCGAAACATTCTCATCATTGGGGCCCTGGTGCTGGCGTTGGGCATCATCGCCTTCCTCTACCAGCAGCTAAGCGCCGCCGAAACCGCCCTGAAAGTTGCCGACCAGCGCTTCGCCGACTGCCAGCAGGTCACTTTCCAGCTGCAAAACCAACTGGCCCAGCAGCAAAAGCGAGCCGGCACCGGCGTAGCGCCGGCGCTCCAGCAGTAAGCCACGCCGCTCCAATCCCTCAAAAGGCCGCCGTCTATTCCAGACGGCGGCCTTTTTTAGTGCCATGGGCCCCAGCAGCTGCTTAAGGAGAACCTGATTTCGACTTTTGACTACAACTGCTAGATTCAGCCACCTGCGCAAGCGCGGTAAGCTTCGCCCACCAAATGCGCTTATCTACTGTTCAGCTTTATGCATTAATCAAAGGGGGCCCTGCGTATGGGCCAACTTCTATTTCCAAGCAGGGCGTTCAGGCCCCAGCATATGCCCGCAATGCTGGATGCTGCGGTGCAACGGCCACCTGCTAAAGCGCTAAGTTTTCATATAAAGCCTGTTAATGACTTTATTTATGGGTTTTTACGAATAAAATTTGGAAAATATGGGCGTGGAAATGTGTGACAATTTCCCGGGATTATTTTTATTATTCCAGGAAATATCCGTAAAATTTAATAATTTTAATTGATATATTTGCACACCCAGGTAGTACAAATTCGCTATGCAATCGTTGGCGATTTACTCTTCTGGGTTGTGCATTTTTTCATTTTTCTTCTTTCCGCTACCCATGAAAAAAAACTACTTTCGCACCGCTGTGGCCCTGCTGGCCGCGGCAACCTTGGCAGGTTCTGCCGCCAGGGCCCAAAACTTGCCCGTTCCCAAAGGCAAAGTGTCGGCCAGCTTGCTAGGGCTAGCCAAACCCGTAGCGGCAACCCGGGGCCTTGCCGCAAAATCGGCGGCGGGAACGAATTCTCCGCTCCAGGCCACCAACGACATTCAGGTGTACAACGGCTACGTGGTGGTGCAGGCCCTGGCCACCACGCCCAGTGCCAAGCAGCTGCTGGCCGACTTGCAAGCCAGGGGCTTGCGCCAGGGCACGGCCTACGGCGCGCTGGTGTCGGGCCTGTTTCCGGTGGATAAGTTGGCGACGCTCGAAAGCGTGCCGTCGTTGCAACTCATTCGGCCCGCCTACAAGCCGGCCCTGAACGTGGGCCGCACCACCTCCCAGGGCGACCGGGCCCTGCGCGCCGACGCCGCCCGCTCCAAGTACGGCCTGAGCGGCCGGGGCGTGAAAGTGGGCGTGCTCTCCGATAGCTACAACAACCTGGGCGGGGCTGCTGCCGGCGTGACTAGCAACGACTTGCCCCGTGGCGGCGTGCAAGTGCTCGAAGACCTGCCCAGCGACGGCCTCGACGAGGGCCGCGGCATGGCCGAAATTGTGCACGACGTGGCCCCCGGGGCCGCCATTGCCTTCCACACCGCCTTCCTGGGCCAAGCCGACTTTGCCCAGGGCATCGAAGACCTGCAAGCCGCCGGCTGCCAGGCCATTGTGGACGACGTGTTTTACTTCGACGAACCCTTTTTCCAGAACGGCATCATCGCGCAGGCCGCCCAAAACGTGGTAGCCAAAGGCGCGTCGTACTTCTCGTCGGCCGGCAACCAGGCCCAGCAGTCGTACGAGGCGGTGTTCCGCAACTCGAAAACTTCGGTGCCGGGCATCACGGGCGAGGCGCACAGCTTCGCGCCCGGCGATGTGCGGCAGAGCATCACCATCGGCCCCGGGCGGAGCCTAGCGCTGGCCTTGCAGTGGGACGACCCGGCGTTTTCGGCCAGCGGCGTGCGCGGCGCCAAGACCGACATGGACCTGTACTTGCTCTACAACGGCGTGCCCCTGTTCTCTTCCATCGACAACAACATTGGCGGCGACCCCTTTGAGTTCATCGGCATAAACAACAACGGCACCACCGCGGTGACCGTGGAAGTCGTGATTGTGAAGTTTGACGGCCCTGACCCGACCCGCCTCAAGTACATCAACTTCGGCAGCCGGCCCACGGCCATCGAATACGACACGCAAAGCTCGACCCTGGTGGGCCACGCCAACGCCCCGCAGGTGGTGGCCGTGGGCGCTGCTCCGTACTTCAACACGCCGCTGTTCAATGCGAACACGCCGGTACCGGTGGTGGAGTCGTTTTCGTCGCTGGGCGGTACGCCCCTGCTGTTCAACAACCAGGGCAAGCGGTTGGGCCAACCCTTGACGTCCAACAAGCCCGAAGTGACGGGCCCGGACGGCGGCAACACCACCTTCTTCCCGCCCTTCCCCGGCCAGGACTACGAGGGCGACGGGTTCCCCAACTTCTTTGGCACCAGCGCGTCGGCCCCCCACGTGGCAGCCGTGGCGGCCCTGATGCTGGAGGTTGACGGCAACATCGCGCCGAGCGCCGTCACGAAATTCTTGCAGCAATCGGCCATCGACATGGACAACCCGCTCACGGTGGGCTTCGACCAGGGCTTCGACTTTAAAACCGGTGTCGGCTTTGTGCAAGCCGATGCCGCCCTGCGCGCCCTGATTAAGAAGAAGGTGGTGAACAAAATCAAGGACTTGCTGGTAGCACTTTACCCCAATCCGTCCAACGGCCGGGTGATCTTCCAGGTGATAGCCGCTGAGCAGCAGGCCATTGTGCTGACGGTGCTAAACCAGATGGGCAAAGAGGTGTTCCGCAGCGAAGGCACCACGCAGCTCGAAACCACGAAAGACTTCAGCGACTTGCCTAAGGGCCTGTACATCACCAAAGTACAGACCGGCACCGACGTAAAAACCCAGTCGCTGCTAATCCAATAGCCCCGGCCTGGGGCCCCGCGGCGCTGGTGCCGAGTAGCCAGCGGCCACAACCCAACAAAAAGCCGTTTCCCCAGCTGGGGAAACGGCTTTTTGTTGGGTTATGGCTGCTGGCTACAAGCTTTGCAACGCCTGTTCCAGGGCCCCAATTTTGGCTTCGGCGTCGGCCAGCTTTTGCCGCTCGCGCTCCAGCACGTCGGGCTTGGCGTTGGCCGCGAATTTCTCGTTGCCCAGCTTTTTCTGCACCGACTCCCGGAAACCCTGGGCGTAGGCCAGCTCTTTTTCGAGGCGGGCGCGCTCGGCGGCCACGTCAATCTGGCCTTCGAGCGGGATAAAAAACTCGCTGCTGCCCTGCACGAAGCTCACCGCCGCGGCCGGGCCCGCGTCGGCAAACGTCAGCGCTTCCAGGTTGCCCAGCTTGCGCAGCACGCCCTCGTAGGCCGTGAACAGCGCGGGCTCGTCGGTTTTGATGACCAAGGCCAGGGGCTTGTTGGGCCCCAGGTTTTTTTGGTTGCGCACGGCGCGGATGCCAGCCACCACGGCCAGGGCCTTGTCCATGTCAGCCAGCAGCAGGGCGCTGGCGGCCGGCGGCGCGGGCTTGGGCCAGTGCGCCACGGTCACGTACTCGCGGGGGCCCCGGGTGGCCAGTTCGTGCCACAGCTCCTCCGTGATGAAGGGCATGAACGGGTGCAGCAGCTTGAGCAGCGTTTCGAAGTAGGCCGTGGTGTGGCGCAGGGTTTCGGCGTCGATGGGCTGCTGGTAAGCGGGCTTCACCATCTCCAGGTACTGGGCGCAGAAATCGTCCCACACCAGCTTGTACACCGCCAGCAGCGCGTCGGAAATGCGGAACTTCTCGAAGTGGTCGTCAATTTCGGCCGTGGCCGCCGCCAGCCGGGCCCCAAACCAGGCCACCGGCTTGTTGTGCGCAAAGGGCAAGGCCGCGTCGGGGGCCCACCCCTTCACCAGCCGAAAGGCGTTCCAGAGCTTGTTGGCAAAGTTGCGGCCCTGCTCCACCAGCTTCTCGTCGTAGAGCAAGTCGTTGCCGGCGGGGGCCGAAAACAGCATGCCGGTCCGCACGCCGTCGGCCCCGAACTGCGCGATGAGGTCGAGCGGGTCGGGCGAGTTGCCGAGTTGCTTGCTCATCTTGCGGCCCTGGGCGTCGCGCACGATGCCGGTGAGGTACACGTTGCGGAACGGCACTTCCTGGCGGAATTCCAGCCCGGCCATGATCATCCGCGCCACCCAGAAAAACAGGATGTCGGGGCCCGTCACCAGGTCGTTGGTCGGGTAGAAATAGTTGACGTCGGCGTTGTCGGGGTCCTCAAACCCGTCGAACACCGAAATGGGCCACAGCCACGACGAGAACCAGGTGTCGAGCACGTCTTCGTCCTGGCGCAAGTCGCTTATTTCCAACGCAGCGTTGCCACTTTGCTCACGCGCCAGTTCAAGTGCTTCGGCGGCCGACAGGGCCACGACAAACGAACCGTCGGGCAAGTAGTAGGCGGGGATTTGCTGGCCCCACCAAAGCTGGCGCGAGATGCACCAGTCGCGCACGTTTTCCATCCACGCCCGGTAAGTGTTCTTGAACTTGGCGGGGTGCAAGCGCACGGTGTCGTTCTCCACCACTGCCAGCGCGGGCTTGGCCAGGTGCTCCATTTTCATGAACCACTGCATGCTCAGCTTGGGCTCGATCACGGCCTTGGTGCGCTCCGAAGTTTGCACGATACTGGCGTACTCCTCCACCTTCACGAGCAAGCCGGCGGCCTCCAGGTCCTTCACAATGTTACGGCGGGCGGCGAACCGGTCCTGGCCCACGTACAGCTCGGCCTTTTCGTTCAGCGTGCCGTCGTCGTTCAGAATGTCAATGGTCGGCAGGTTGTGCTTTTGGCCCAGGTTGTAGTCGTTCAGGTCGTGGGCCGGCGTCACCTTCAGGGCCCCTGTGCCGAAGTCCGTCAGCACGTACTCGTCCTGAATAATGGGCACGTCGCGGCCCAGCAGCGGGATGCGCACGCGCTGCCCGGCCAAGTCGCGGTAGCGCTCGTCGGCGGGGTTCACGGCCACGGCCACGTCGGCCATGATGGTTTCGGGGCGCGAGGTGGCCACCGTCAGGAAGCGGCCGGGCTGGCCCACCACCTCGTAGTTGAGGTAGTACATCTTGGCCATCACGTCCTTCGGAATCATTTCCTCGTCCGAAATGGCGGTGCCGCCCAGCGGGTCCCAGTTCACCATGCGCACGCCGCGGTAAATCAGGCCTTTGCGGTACAAGTCCACGAACACGCGCAGCACGGCTTCGGTCAGCTTGGGCTCCATGGTGAAGCGCGTGCGGTCCCAGTCGCACGAGGCCCCCAGCTGCTTGAGCTGCTCCAGGATGATGCCGCCGTACTTGTCCTTCCAGGCAAAGGCGTGCTCCAAAAAGGCCTCGCGGGTCAGGTCCTTCTTCTCGATGCCCTGCTCTTTCAGCAGGGCCACCACCTTGGCCTCGGTGGCGATGCTGGCGTGGTCGGTGCCGGGCACCCAGCAGGCTTCCTTGCCCTGCATGCGGGCGCGGCGCACCAGCACGTCCTGGATGGTGTTGTTCAGCATGTGCCCCATGTGCAGCACGCCCGTCACGTTCGGCGGCGGGATGACCACCGTGTAGGGCGTCTTTTTGGGGTTGGCGCGGGCCTTGAAAAAGCCCTGCTCCTGCCACCGCTGGTACCATTTGGCTTCAACGTCGGCGGGCGAGTACGTGGTTTTGGTGGGGTTCATCGCAAAAAAATCAACGCAATAATTCGTCAAAAGTAGCCCCGGGGCCAAAAAAAAGCCGCTCCCGGCGAGGCAGCGGCTGGTTTGGTGCGGGCCGGGGGCCCCGGCGCGTTACGCGGCCAGGTGCAGCCAGGCTTTCTTCTCGAGCAGCCGCTCGCGGGTTTCGCGCAGGTCGGGGTCGTCCACGCAGCAGTCGACGGGGCACACGGCGGCGCACTGCGGCTCCTCGTGGAAGCCGACGCACTCGGTGCACTTGTCCGACACGATGTAGTAGTACTCGTCCGACACCGGCGTTTGGGGGGCAACGCCCGATACGGTGGCGCCGTCGGCGGTTTCCACTTGCTTCAGGGTGGTGCCGTCGGCCCAGCGCCACTGCGCGCCGCCTTCGTAAATGGCGTTGTTGGGGCATTCCGGTTCGCAGGCACCGCAGTTGATGCACTCGTCGGTTATCATGATGGCCATGGGGCGTCGCGGGTCAAATAGGAGGAAAGGAAACCAAAAGGGAACGGGGCGCTTTACGTAAAAGCGGGACCCCCGGCCGTGCAACTGGGCCCACAAATTTACGCACCGGGCGCCGCTTTCCCGCGTTGCACCCCAATTTTACGGCTTCTTCGCCGCCCCTCCTTCCGCATGAACCACTCCGAACGCCTGGCCGCCTTCGCGGCCCTGGGCCACCGCCTCACCGCCCTCACCCCCGACGAGCTCACCGACCTGGCCGCCCGCGCCCGCAACCAAAACGCCTGGTTCGACCGGCCCAACGTGGCCGCCGCGCTGGCCGGCATCGCCCACTTGCTCGCGCCGGGGGCCCTGGCCCAGTGGGCCGCCCGCTACCCGCCCGAGCCCGCCGCCGTGCGCCAGGTGGGCGTTGTGATGGCCGGCAACATCCCGCTGGTGGGCTTCCACGACGCGCTGTGCGTGCTGCTGAGCGGCCACGTGCTGCTGGCCAAGCTCAGCGCGTCCGACACGTATTTGATGACGTGGGTATTGGATGAGCTTTCCCAAATTGAGACAAGGTTTACCAAATCCATCCAAATCGTGCCCCGTCTGAACGCCGCCGATGCTTTTATTGCGACGGGTTCGGACAACACGGCGCGGTACTTTGAGTTTTATTTCGGCAAGAAACCGCACCTAATTCGGCGCAACCGCACGAGCGTGGCCGTGCTCACGGGCCGCGAAACCGACACCGAACTGGCCTATCTGGGCCCCGACATCTTCCAGTACTACGGCCTGGGCTGCCGCAACGTGAGCAAGCTCTACGTGCCTGAGAACTATGATTTTACGCCGCTGCTCGATGCGTTGCAAATTTGCAGCGGCGTGCTGAACCACCACAAGTACCAAAACAATTACGATTATAACAAAAGCATTTTGCTGGTCAATGCCGTGCCGCATTTCGACGCTGGCTTTCTGCTGGTTACGTCACAGTCCGCCCTGGTGTCGCCCATTTCGGTATTGCACTATGGCGAATATTCCCAGGAAATTGATTTGGTGGACCAACTGACTGACGTGGCCCCGCGCATTCAGTGCGTGGCATCGGCCGGGGGGCGGTGGGCCGGCAGCGTGCCCTTCGGGCGGGCCCAGCAGCCGGGCGTGGCCGACTACGCCGACGGCGTGGACACGATGGCCTTTCTGGCGACGGAATTGCTGTAATGGACCAGCTAACCAACCGGCTGGCCGCTCCCCACTTAATTGCCTGCCGCCATGTATTCCGCCCTAGCCTTCACCTCCATCCAGGCCCCTGAGTTGTTCGCGCAAATGCATTTTGCCGACACTGACGTTTTGCCCACCGCCGCCGAGCGTTGCCGCCGCGCCACCGAAGCCGCCCGCGCCGCCATTTTGGGCAGCACCTACCGCGGCAAACTAGCCGTGTCGTTCCGTACCGCCGACGGGGCCCTGCACCGCCTCCAAACCTGCGTGTGGGCCGTTGACGGCGACTACTTGGTGCTGCAAACCGGCTTGGCCCTGCCCCTGCGCGCCGTGTTGAGGGTAGAGTTTAGCTGAAGGCAGTTGCTCGTTGACAACTGTTCGCCAAGCAACGGGCGGCTTTGTGAACGCTGGCAGAAAAACAGGGGCCCCGGGAATAATTGCTATTCCCGGGGCCCCTGTTTTTCTGCCAGTAATTCGCTGGGCTACACCAGCCGTTGCAGGGTGCGCTCGATCATGGCATCAACGATGGCGCCGGCGTCTTCGGCGAACTCGCCGGTGGCGCGGTTGGCCACGATGGCGTTCAGGCTGAGCACGTGGTGGCCCAGCAGGCGGCCCAGGGCGTAGTAGCCGGCCGTTTCCATCTCGAAGTTGGTGAGGCGGAATTCGCCCTCGCCGCTCTCGTGGTGGAAGGCGCGCAGGCGCTCCAGGTAGTCGGCCGGCGTCACGTCGAGGCGCAGGCGGCGGCCCTGGGGCCCGTAAAAACCGGGGCACGTGAGGGTGTTGCCCACCACGGCACCGGCCCCCAGCTGCTCGCGCAGCAGGTCGTCGCCGCGCACCACGTAGGGCGCAAACGGCAGGCCCAGCGTGGCTTGCAGCGCGGTGCCCACCTCAGTTTCGAGGCCGGTTTCCATCAACGGGTAAAACTGCATGAGCGAATCGAGGCCCACGGCGTGCTCGGTGGCCAGCACCGCGCCGATGGGCACGTCGGGCTGCAAGCTGCCGCTGGTGCCCAGGCGCACAATGCGCAGGCGCAAATGCTCCTCCACGGGCCGCACCGTGCGCGACATGAAATCGATGTTCACCAGCGCGTCCAACTCGTTCATCACGATGTCGATGTTGTCGGTGCCCATGCCCGTGCTCAGCACCGTGAGGCGCTTGCCCTTGTAGTAGCCCACGTGGGTCACAAATTCGCGGTGCGCGCCCTCAAACTCGATGGAGTCGAAGTGCCGGCTCACCTGCGCCACCCGGGCGGGGTCGCCCACGGTGAGGATGGTGTCGGAAATGTGGTCGGGCAGCAGGTGCAGGTGGTAAATGCTGCCGTCGGGGTTGAGGATGAGCTCGGAGTTGGAAATCATGGGGGTCGGAAGCGGAAAACGTGGGGTGGCGCAGGCAAGGCCGTCGTGCCAAACGAAGCGAAGCATCTTTACCGCGGCAGCACTTCATTGGTTGCGCGCGCAAGATGCTTCCCTTCGCAAGCGTCCGCCGGGCCCGCCGGTCAAGCCTGGTCAAAGGGTGCTTCAGCCCTTGTACGAGGCCAGGCCCTGGGCCGGCTGGTAATGGTTGCTGGCCTTGGGGTAGGCCCCGGTGCCGTCGTAGGGGCGCTTGTCGGGGTGCTGGGCGCAGTCCTCGGAACAGGCGCCTTGCAAGGCCTCGCCGCAGCTCTCGCACTGGGCCACGTGGGCGTTGCAGCGCGGGTTGGCGCAGTTGATGAGCCGGGCCGAGGGCTCGCGGCAGGCGCAGCAGCGCGAAATCACGCGCGGGTTCACGCGGTTCACGTCCACGGCCACGCGGTTGTCGAACACGTAGCACTGGCCGTCAAAATCCTCGCCCCCGGCTTCGAGGCCGTACTTGATGATGCCGCCGTGCAGCTGGTACACGTTTTCGAAGCCTTGTTCCAGCAGGTAGGCGCTGGCCTTCTCGCACTTCACGCCGCCGGTGCAGTAGGTGAGGATCTTCTTGTCCTTGAACTGCTGGAGCTGCGCCACCCGGGCCGGGAAGTCGCGGAAATTTTCCATGTCCAGCGTCACGGCGTTGCGGAAGCGGCCCAGGTTGTACTCGTAGTCCGAGCGCACGTCCACCACCACCACGTCGTCGCGGTCCTTCAGGGCCCGGAACTCCTGGGGCGAGAGGTAGTGGCCAGTCTTTTCCTGCGGCTTGAGGTGGGCCAGGCTGCTGTGCACAATTTCGGGCTTCACGCGCACGTGCAGCTTTTGAAACGCGTGCCCGGCGGCGGCGTCTACCTTGAACTCCAGGGCCCCGAACCGCAGGTCGGCTTTCACGGCGGCCATGTAGGCCGCGCAGTGGGCCACCGTGCCCGACACGGTGCCGTTCAGCCCCTCGGCCGCCACGATGACGCGCCCACGCAAATCCAATTCCAGGCACAGCCGGTGGTGCTCGTCGCGGAACTGCGCGGGGTCGGCCAGCGGCGCGTAGCAGTAGTAAAGCAAAACTTGGTAATCCATATCAGAGCCGTTAGGTAGTAACTGCGGGCCATCGCCGGTTTCCACCAAGCGACGCCCCACCGCTAAAAATCAAACTTTTACCGCCGGGTTGCCGAACACCGTTTGGCCCTTGGGCACGTCGGCCACCACCACCGAGCCCGCCCCGACGCGGGCCTTCTCGCCGATGGTGACGCCGGCCACCACCACGGCCCCGGCCCCCACAAAGGCCAGCTCGCCCACCGTGGCGCCGGCCCCGAGCAGGGCCCCGCTGCCGAGCTGGGCGTAGTCGCCCACCGTGGCGCGGGCCTCCACCACGGCGTTGCCGTTGACGAGGCAGCCGTTGCCGAGCGTGGCCAGGGCGGCCACCACCGCGTTGGGCCCCACGTAGTTGCCGTGGCCCAGCGTGGCGTGGGCCGACACGCTGGCCCGCTGGTGGATGGCGTTCACGGGCACGGCTTCGTACTCTTGGCGCAGCATTTGGGTGAGGCTGCGGCGGCTGGCTGCGTCGTCGGTGGCCACGAACACTTCGCACTTTTTGCCCAGCAGCTTCAGCAGCTCGGCGTCGTCGGTGGCGCCCATCACCGGCACTTCCAGCAGCTCGCTTTTTTGCAGCTTGGGGTCGTCGTCGAGCAGGCAGTACACCACCAAATCGTTGGAGAGAAAGGCGTCGAGGGCGGCCGTGCCCACGGCTTGCGCGCCGAGGATGATAACGGGGTTTTCCATGAATAGCGTTGAGCGAAGTAAGCGGCCAGAACAACCCCAACCCGGGCTTGGTTTCGCCGCTTCAAAGTACAAAGTTACGCCACCGGGCCCGGGGACTGGGCCGGGGCAGGCCCCGCCGGGGCCCCCAGGCCCAGGCGGCGCAGGGCCGCGGCGGCGTAGTCGTTCTGCAGCAGCAGCAGCACCCAAAAGGGCAGCATCGTGCTCCGGTAGCGGATGAGGGTGCCCAAATTGGGCGTGCTCAGGCCTATCAGCGCGGCTAGCAGCAAGCAGTAACCCAGCAACACCACGGCCAGCGCAAACGGCAGCCGCCCGCCCCGCCCCCGCACCAAGGCAGCCAAGGCCAGGGCCCCCAGGGCAAGCAACACGACATTTTCAAGACCTGCCGCTACGTAGTGCCGCTCGGACGACTCGCCCAACCAGGGCCGCGTAAAGGTGTTGGCAACGGCTTGTGGGGTGTGCGCCAGCAAGCTTTCAGCGGTGGGCCGCAGGTTGGGATATTCGAAATGGGGCTGGCCCACCGACAGCTCCAAGTCATGGGCGTAAATGGCCAGCATTTGGCTTGTGAACTTGTTGAGGTGAAACACCACGCTGACCTGGGGAGCCAGCCACGTGCCAGCCCCCAGCACGGCCCCCAGCACCAGCACTTGCGCCCAGCGTGCGCGCGCCCACCCTTGCCGCCGCAACGCCTGCACCAGGGCCACCGCCAGCAACGCGCCTAGCAGCGGCAGCGCGAAGAAGTAGCGCATTTTGACGTGCAGTACCGCCAGCCCAGCCACGCCCGCCCACCAGGCGGCCGCACGCCACCCGCGGCGCGTGGCCAGCGGGCCGTAGCAACGCACCACCACCAGCGCCGCCAGCCACGTGCCGCTGCCCAGCAGCACTGCTTCCTTCGAAACGCCCACCGCTAAGTAAGCCACCGAGGGCCACAGCACCAGCGCCACCAAACCGGCCCCGGGCGGCGTGGCGGGCAATGCCCGCGCCAACGCCCGCGCCAAGTGCCAGCAACCGACGAAGCTCCACACGCTTAGGTACAACCCGTTCAACCAGGTAACGCCCATCGAAAACAGGTCGAGCATGCACACCACTTTGCCCATGAACAGTGTGTTCGACAGGCCGTAGTACGCTATTTTCTGCCCGCCAAAGCGCACCACATCGCCGGTTAGCGACTCTAAAAACCCGGCAGGATCGGTCCACAGCTGTTCATTCAGCAGCTGGCCCAGGCCGTCGTAGTACGCAGCGTCGTAGGTGAGGTGCACGCTGTGCAACCAACCCACCAGCAGCCGCGCGGCCAGCCCCGCCACCAGTGCCGCACGCCAAACGGCACCGCAAGCCCGCCATTCGCGGCGTAGCCACGGCAGCACCACGGCCAGCACGGCCGCATTCAACGAAAGAGCCAGCGCCAACCTCATTGAGAAACGCGCAGTTGGGGGCCCTGCACCAAACGGCTGCCGATGGCGCAGTGCAGGCAGCGGCGCGGCGCGCAGTAGCTTTTGTGCAGCGCCAGCAGGCCCTGCGAATCGGCGGCGGTGCGGTGGCCAAAACCCAGGGCCTCGTACACGTCGGTGAATTGGTTGTGCTCGGCGGGCAACTCGGCCAGCAGGGCCACGCTACTTTCCACCAGTGCGGGCTGGCCCACCGAGCGGGCGTAGGCCACGCGCAGGGGCACCACCACGTTGGTAATCAGCAGGTCGATGCTGCTTTTGCCCAAATCGGGCACCTTGCCCGGCCGGCCGGGGCGGAAGTGCGCCCGCCAGTACGCCGGCGCCGGGGCCCTAAAAAACTCGGCCAGCGCCGCCACGCTCTGGGCCGTCAGCAAGGCGTCGAACAAGGCGGGGCGGGCGTGCAACAGGCCGGCCAGCTGGCCTAGTCGCACGGGCGGAAAATTGGCGGGCCGCAGGCGCAGGTAGTTCCACTCGTGCACGGCCAGAGCGGGGGCCCCCAGGTCGTACTTGTGGCGCAGAAACTCGTGTTCCTGCCGCAATTCTTGGATGTAGGCATCGTCCGCCGTCTCGTCGTTCTCTACCAAAAAGCCGGCATGCCCAAACAGCAAGGCTTCCAACTGGCGTTGGTCGTGGCGGTGGCGGCGCAGCACGGCCAGCGGCACGGCCTTGGCGAGGCGGGCGAGCGGCTCGCTGTTTTTTTGGAACCCGAACGCCGCCATCAGGGCGTGGTAGGCGGTGGCTTCCCAGTCGTGGCCCAGGCGCTCGTGCAACGCGGCCACGGCGTCGGCCTTGGCTTCCACGCGCTCCAGCAGGGCCCGCTCGGTCATCATAATTTTGGTGATTTCGGGCACCTGCCCCAGCAGCGGCGCGCAGGGCAGCGGCGCGGCCGCCGGGGCGTCGGCCAGGGCCTGGTAGCGGGCCAGCAGCGCGGGGCCCAACCGGGGCCCCAGGGCCAGCGCCGGAATGCGGCTGCCGTTGGTGCGGGCCACTTCGGCGTCGTGGGTGTGCACCACGTGCAGCACCACCTGGTCGTACTTGGCGTCCACCTGGTGGCGGTGCCGCTGCCAATCCGAGGCCTTGAGGTGAATTTCCACCGCGCCGTTCCACTCCACGTCCCCCAAGCGTAAGCGGGCGTTGAGGAAGTCGGGGCCCGCGTCGGCGTTGCGGTGGCCGGGCTTTAGCACCTGAATTTCCTCGCCGCCGGCCGTGCGCAAATCGGCCTTGTCAAAGTACTGGTGCTGCCAAACATAATGGAGGAAATCTTCGCGCATAAGGCAAATGTAAAGCACTTGGCAAAAACCGGTGCGGGCGCGGCAGAAACGCAAAAACGGCCAGCTTCTCACGAAACGGGCCGTTTGGTTATCCTTGCATCACCAGCTACCGCAGGTCCACCACCTTCACGCCTTTGTGCTCGGCTTTGTCGAAGGCAAAGGTGCTGGCCGTGACGGGCGGGTTGGGCTTGAAGTTTTTGATGTTGAACGTGTACTGGTTGCCGTTCTTCTTGAACATCTGCCAGCTCTTCACGGTCTGGTCTTTTTTGCGCACCTTGAGGCGCACCTTAATTACCTCGTTGGCACGGGTTTCCGGGGTCAGCTCAATCACGTCCACGGCCTCGCCGCCGTCCTGGGCCTGCTGCACGTAGGCATACTTGTAGCCCTTCTTGTACATGGTATAAATCTGCGAGGGCGACATGTCCTGGCTGTCGGCGTCGGCGTCGGCAATGTTCACCTCGTTCTCGTTTTTGAGGTAGGTCCAGGTGGTTTTGCCGTCGTTGATGATTTCCTGGCCGTTCATCTTGAGGTGGAATTTCTTGCCGCTCACCAAAATGTCGCCGCTCATGTTCTGCTTCACCTTCGCCGAGGGGTTTTCCAACGTCTGGGTAAAGCTGGCACCGAAGGCGTTCAGGGCCTGGTACTTGGCGCTCATGGCGTCGAGAATTTTGCCAGCTTTGGGGTCTTGCTGGGCCGCGGCGGGCAGGGCTAAAGCGGCAGCCAAGCCGAGCAGCGGAAACGATTTGGTCATCATATAGATAAGGTAAGAGCGGGCGTTGGGGCCCCGTGGAGCCTAATACGCAGGCTCCTCATCAAAAGGTCGGCCAGAATGGCGTTTCTGAAGAAAAACTATGGAACCGCTCGTCCCGCCGCCGGCGCGCCGGGGCCCTACCGGGGCATGGCGTTCAACAACTGCTCCAGCTGGTACTCGTCGGGCACGAGCACGTCGCGGGCCTTGCTGCCCTCGAAGGGCCCCACGATGCCCGCGTGCTGGAGCTGGTCGATGAGGCGGCCGGCCCGGTTGTAGCCCAGCTTGAGCTTGCGCTGGAGCAAGCTGGTGCTGCCCTGCTGGTGCAGCACGATGCAGCGGGCGGCCTCCTCGAACATGCTGTCGCGCTCGGCGGGGTCGCCCGCGTCCTGGCCCGCGCCGTCGTCGCCCTCGGCGCCGGCCACTTCGGGCAGCAGGTAGGCGTCGGCGTAGCCCTGCTGCTCGCTGATGAAGTCGCACACGCGGTCCACTTCAGGCGTGTCGATGAAGGCGCACTGCACCCGGATCAGGTCCGAGCCGGCCGAGAACAGCATGTCGCCCTGCCCGATGAGCTGGTCGGCGCCCCCGGTGTCGAGGATGGTGCGCGAATCGATTTTGCTGGTCACCTTGAAGGAAATCCGGCAGGGAAAGTTGGCCTTGATGATGCCCGTAATCACGTTCACGCTGGGGCGCTGGGTGGCCACGATGAGGTGGATGCCGATGGCGCGGGCGAGCTGGGCCAGGCGGGCGATGGGCGTTTCCACTTCCTTGCCGGCCGTCATCATCAGGTCGGCCAGCTCGTCGATGACCAGCACGATGAAGGGCAGGTAGCGGTGGCCTTTTTTGGGGTTGAGGCGGCGCTCGACGAACTTGAGGTTGTACTCCTTCAGGTTGCGGCAGCCGGCTTCTTTCAGCAGGTCGTAGCGCCGGTCCATCTCCATGCACAGCGAGTTGAGCGTGTGCACCACCTTCTTCGTGTCGGTGATGATGGGCTCCTCCGCGTCGGGCAGCTTGGCCAGGTAGTGGCGCTCGATCTTGTTGAAGATGCTCAGCTCCACCTTCTTGGGGTCGACGAGCACGAACTTGAGCTGCGCGGGGTGGCGCTTGTAGAGCAGCGAGGCCAGGATCACGTTCAGCCCCACCGACTTGCCCTGGCCGGTGGCCCCGGCCATGAGCAGGTGCGGCATTTTGGCCAGGTCGGCCACGAACACTTCGTTGGTGATGGTGCGGCCGAAGGCGATGGGCAGGTCCATTTCCGTGCGCGCAAACTTCTCGCTGCCCAGCACCGAGCGGATGCTCACCATCTCCTTTTTGGCGTTCGGCACCTCGATGCCGATGGTGCCCTTGCCCGGGATGGGCGCAATGATGCGGATGCCCAGCGCGGCCAGGCTCAGGGCGATGTCGTCCTCCAGGCTCTTGATTTTGCTGATGCGCACGCCGGCCTCGGGCACGATTTCGTAGAGCGTGACGGTGGGCCCGATGGTGGCCTTGATGCTGGCGATGGTGATGCCGTAGTGGCCCAGCGTTTCCACGATGCGGTCCTTGTTGGCCTCCAGCTCCTGCTGGGTCACCTGGGCCTTGGCCACGCCGTAGTCGTTGAGCAGCTCCAGCGTGGGGTACTGGTAGCGCGAAAGGTCGAGCGTGGGGTCGTAGTTCACGTCGGGCATCGCGTCGGCGTCCTCGTTCTCGTCGGCCACGGCCGCGATGGCGGCCCCGGCGTTCGGGTCAAGGTCGTCGCGGCTGGGCACCGTGATTTCCAATTTCTTGTTTTCCCCTGCGGGTGCGGCAACGAAGGGCTTCGCGGGTGCATCGTCGGCCAAATCGGCCAGCGAAAGCGGCGTGGGCACCGTGGCCACGGGCGCTACAAATGCCACCTCGGGCTCCGGCTCGGGTATCTCAACCGAGAAAGAAGGGCCGCTCACGGCCAGCGGCATCGCCACTATCGCCGCCGCGCCGCTAGCAGCAGCGACCGGAGCAACGACCAGTGCCACTGCGGGGGCAGCCAGCGGACCAGCCACGCTCAGGGCGAGGCCAGGGCTGGATTGGGGCGCGTGCTCAAACTCGACCGGGGCAGGGGCCCCATCAGCCTCGGCTTCCTCCGTTTTCTCCGCGGCGAAGGCCGGGGCTAGCGGTGCGGGGGCCCGGGGCGCAGGCCTGGAAGCGGGCGCGATTGGGCGGGCCTTGGCAGCTTCCTCGGCTTCAATTTCGGCAGTCAGCTCGGCGTCCTCGTCGGCTTCCGCTTGGGCGGCCGAGCGGCCAAAATTGAAGGGCAACGTGGTGATGTTGAAGAAGAACACCACGAACGAAATCAGCACGAAGGCCAGCAGCAGCACCGTGCCCCAGCCGATGAGGCTGCTCAGCCACGAGGCCGTTTCGAAGCCCACGCCGCCGCACAAAAAGTCGAGCCGGTGGGCCAGGGCCGGGTCGGCGCCGGGCGCGGGGGCCCCCAGCGCCACCACCACGTAGCCGAGCAGCGCGCTCAGCCAGGCCATGGTGAACAGGCCCAGCGCCAGCACGTAGCTCACCGAGCCGGTGGCGGTGCGGAACACGATTTTGTAGCCCAGGAAAAACACGATGGGAATGAGGGCAAACGCCGCCACCCCAAACAGCTTGTAGATAAACAGTTGCGCCGCCCAGGCCCCCAGCAGCCCCAGCCAGTTGTTCGACTCCTGCCCCGCCTCTTTGGTGGGGATGGTGCCCAGCGCGGCCACCACGCTCTGGTCGGCGTGGCCCGTGAACAGGAACGACGTGAAGGCAATGGTGAGGTACAAGCTGCCCAGCAGCAGGCCGAACCCGATGAACAAGTGGAAGCGCCGGTCGCGCACCAAGGCTTTGAAGCCCGCCACGCCGGGCCCGGGGCCCCGGGGCCCCCGCGGGGCGCGGGCGGCCTGGGCGGCCGCTTTGGCGGCCTTGGGCTGGTTGGTGGCGGCGGGCCGCGGCGGGCGCGGGGCCGCCGCGGGGGCCGGTTCGGCGGCGGGCCGCGGGGCGTTGGCGCGGGGCGCGGCGGCCGGCCGGCCCTCGGCGGGGCGGTTGGCGGAGGGGCCCGGCGGCGGGTTCTTGTAGCGGTTGTCGGCCATGCGGAATGCAGCGGAAAAGCCAAATTTACGCACGGCGGGCCAGTGGGCCACTACGGGGTTGTGGGGCCCTCAGCTGCGCGGGTGGAACTCGGTGATGACCTGCCGCAGGTAGTCGCGGTCGAGGTGGGTGTAGATTTCGGTGGTCGTGATGCTAGCGTGGCCCAGCATTTCCTGCACGGCGCGCAGGTCGGCCCCGCCCTCGATGAGGTGGGTGGCGAAGGAGTGGCGCAGCGTGTGCGGGCTGATGGTTTTGCGCAGCCCCGCCTGCGCGGCCAGCTTCTTGAGGGCGGTGAAGACGGTGATGCGCGAGAGCGGCCGCCCCCGCTGGCTGAGAAAGGCGTGGTCTTCGGCCCCGGGCTTGATGTCGAGGTGGCCGCGCACGCCGCGCAGGTAGAAGCTGAGGTGCTTGAGGGCCTCGCGGCCCACCGGCACCAGCCGCTCCTTGTTGCCTTTGCCCAGCACTTTCATAAAGCCCTGCTCGGCGGCAATGTTCGAGAGCTTTAGCTCGCACAACTCGCTTACCCTCAACCCAGAGGAATACAACACCTCCAGCACGGCGCGCATGCGCAGGCCTTCGTCGGTGCTCAAATCGATGGCCCCGAGCAGGGTTTCGATTTCGGGGTAGCTGAGGGCGTCGGGCAGGTGGCGGCCGGTTTTGGGGGCCTCCAGCGTGTCGGTGGGGTCGAGCTTGATGAGGTCCTCCATGATCAGGAAGCTGAAGAACGCCTTCAGCCCCGACAGCGTGCGCGCCTGCGAGGTGGCCCCCAGCCCGAGGCCGGTGAGGGTGGTGAGGAAGTCGCGCAGCAGCCGCGTCGTCACCTGCTCGGGGCGGGCGGGCACCCCCTCCCCCACCAAGAACTGGTGCAGCTTGGTGGCGTCGCGCACGTAAGCTTCCACCGAGTTGGGCGAGAGGGACTTTTCGAGCTGCAAGTAGCCCTGGAATTGCCGGAGGGCCTGGGGCCAGGTCATGGCGGGGGTGGGTTGGAGGAGGAAGAAAACGCCCAAAGAACGGCACGCAGCGCGCAGCCAAGCGCCTCCTCTGTTTAATTGCACGGTTAAGGTTGGAGCGCCTCTGAAGTCAGCGACGGGTTAATTTAGCCAAAAGGCCAGCTTATTCGGACGGTTTACGCCCTGGTGTGGCGGGCGCCGCGCTGGGTTGGCGGCTAGGCCAGGCGCGGCGCCGGCAGCCTTTCGGCGGGGGTGGCCAACGCAGCAGCTGACGCGGTGTTGCGGGGAATGCCCGGGCGGCCCAGGAGCAGGACGGCCCGGCGGCCGCATCGCTTGGCACCGCCTTTTTCACCGCGCCCACCACCGAGCCGGGGCCCACCCTGTTTCGGGGGTTTGTGAGACTATTCCGTACTTTTTCTAGATAAAATCAAGTATAATCCGCAGCTTCATTTTGGTATTGTCCGCAACGCGTTGCATTTTTCCTAACCGGACCTTTGGGAAAGCATCTCCCCGTCCTCCTTATCCGATTTTTTATGCCCTGCGATGACCATTTTGGCCCCAACGCCCCAGCCCCAGCGCGACGCGCACGGGTGTTGGCGCAAATGCGGGCCGTCGGACCCCGCTTGAAAACCCAGGCCCCCGCTTGCGTCCGGCCGCTTGACGACCGCTGCGGGGCCGGCGGGCGGAGCTGGCGGGACGTGCGCGGGGCCCCAGCGCCGCTTCCTGGGCCCACCGGGCCGCGTTGCCGCGTTGCATTCCGGCTAGGCCCGGCTGCCCCGCTGCTTGCTGCCAGTGCGCCGGGCACGTGACGCACGGCACGGCAACGCCGCCCGCCAAGGGCGCGGTGCCTCGCCTGCTGCACCGCCGGGCCAAGCCGCCGGGCGGGTGCGCCAAAACCGCGGCGTTGCCAGCCGCGCTACTTTTCCGTTGCCCATGCACGCTTCTACCCCGGTTCCCACCCATTTGCTGCTGAAGCTGCGCAGCTGCGACGAAAAGCCCCAGGTGCTGGTGCACGTCGTGTTGGCGCGGCACGCGGCGTTGCTGCGCCTGCCGCTCCTGGGCCGGGTAGACCTGTCCGTGCCCGGCCTGGGGGCGCGCCAGCTGGTGCTGGTGTCGGTTGAGCCCGCACCGGCCGGCCAGCGCCCCCGCGTGGTGGTCTTTGACGCGGCCAACGGCCCCGGGCCCACCGCGGGGCGCGTGCTGCCGGCGGACCTGACGGGCGCGTTTTGGGGGCTGCCGGCGGCGGCGGCCGAAGCGCACCAGCACCTGCGGGCCGTGGCGTCGGTTATCCTGGCGGCGGGCCACGAGCGCCGCTCCCTAAACTAGCCCGGGCGGCGGGGGCCCCATTCCTAATTGCCCCGGGGCCCTAAACCAGCAATTCCAGCCCGGGGCCACGGCCGTCCCGGCCCGCCCACGAAGGGCTTTGTCCGCCACCACTTACTGTTGCCTTTATCCAAAATAGAAACTCTTGCGTAAGCCTATTAAGTAGGCCAGCCACTGCTGCTTGATGCAAACCCACGTGCATGCGCAAAAATAATCCCCGGGGCGCTGCGCCCGCGGGTACAGCCGCCATTTCCTTGCCCGCCGGCGATGCCCCCGGGGCCGGGACGGACGCGGACTCTTTGCTCGAGGCCCTGCCGTGGGGCGTGGTGGCGCTGGACGCGCACGGCACGGTGCGGCGCCTCAACCAGCAGGCCGCCCACTGGTGGGGGGCCCCACCGCAAGCCCTGCAAGGGAAGCCGCTGGGGCCCGCCACCGCCGGGGCGCTGCCCGCCGACCTCCAGCAGGCGCTGCAGCAGGTAGTGAGCGGCCCCCCGCGGCCGCCCGGCGAGTTTTTCCTGCCCCAGCACCAGCAGTGGATCACGATGGCCAGTGCCCGCCAGGCCGACGGCTGGGTGGTGTACTGGCAGGACATAACGGCGCAGAAGCAGCACGAACGCGAGCACCAAGCCCGCCAAGCCGCCAGCGACTCGCTGCTGCGGCGCACCGAAGCGGTGGCCCGCACCGGCAGCTACGAAATAGAGCTGGCCACGGGCCAGTATTGTGCGTCGGATGGCTTGTTTCGGCTGTTTGGGGAAGCGCCCGGCGCGTTCGCGCCCAGCCCGTCGTTCATCGAGGCCCGCTCTCATCCCGATGATGCGGCGCTGGTGCAGCAGGTGTTAGCGCAGGCCATCGCCGACCATCAGCCCTATCACTACCAGCGCCGCGTGTACCTCCCCGACGGGCAGCTGCGCACGCTGGAAGTCCACGGCCGGGTGGAGTGCGACGCGCAGGGCCAGCCCGTGAAGCTGCTGGGCCTGCTGCAAGACGTGACCGAGCGCGAGCAGGCGGCCCAGGAACTCCTGCGCGTGAAAGACGAGCTGGCCCAGCGCGCCACCGCCAACTACACGGCCCTCTACCACTCGATGGACGAAGGCTTCTGCATCGTGGAAGTCCTCTTCGATGCGGCGCAGCGCCCCGTTGACTACCGCTTCCTGGACGTCAACCCGGCGTTTGAAAAACACACCGGCCTGCGCGGGGCCCTGGGCAAAACCATGCGCGAGCTGGTGCCCACCCACGAACAGCACTGGTTTGATAGCTACGGCCGGGTGGCCCGCACCGGCGAGCCGACGCGCTTCGAAGCCAACGGGGAGGCGCTGAGCCGCTGGTTCGACGTGAATGCCTTTCCCATCGGCCCGCCCCCTAACCGGCACGTGGGCGTGCTCTTCACCGACATCAGCGCCCGCAAGCGGACGGAGCAAGCCCTGCGCGAATCGGACGCCTACCTGCGGCAGGCCGTGGAGCTGGCCCACCTGGGCATTTGCCACTGGAACTACCAGACGGACCTCATGCAGGGCAACGACGAACGGTTTAGGATGCTGGGGCTCGACCCCGTTCAGGGCGTGATTAGCCTAAAGCAGGCCATCGCCCTGACGCACCCCGACGACCGCGCGACGTGGGTGAGCATTCGCCAGCAGGTGGAGGCGCACGGTGAATTTCAGGCCAATTACCGCATCGTGCGCCCCAGCGACGGGGCCGTGCGCTGGATTGCGGAAGTGGGGCGCGTGGTGGAACGGCAGCAGGGAAAGCCGGCCCACATCAGCAGCGTGCTGCTCGACGTGACGGCCGACCACGAAGCCGCCGACGCCCTGCGCCAGTCCGAAACCCGCTACCGCTCCTTGTTCACGAACATGGCGCAGGGCTTCTGCCTGGTGGAAAAAGTGGCCACGGCGCCCCACGAGCCCAGCGACTACCGCTTCCTGGCCGTGAACCCGGCGTTTGTGCGTCACAGCGGCCTGGCCGATGCTACGGGCAAAACCCTGCGCCAGTTGGTGCCCGGGGTCGAGCTGCACATCGTCGCCGTTTACGACGAAGTAGTGGCCAGCGGCGAAGCCCATCGGTTCGAAGAATACGCGGCCGAGCTCGACATGTGGATAGAAGCAGAGGTGGTGCCGGATGCCCAGCCCGGCCAACTGGCGATCTTGTTCAACAACGTATCGGAGCGCCACCGGGCCGAGCAGACCCTGCGGGAAAGCGAGGCCCGGCAAGCGTACCTGCTGGCCCTGAGCGACGCCCTGCGGCCCGTGAGCGATGCGGTAGAAGTCCAGGCCGCGGTCACGCACACCGCCCTGCACTACTTCGGGGCCGACCGCTGCTACTACGGCGAGGTTGCCGGCGACGTGGTTACGATTCGGCAGGACGCGGTCCGGCCCGGCCTGCCGTCGATGGCGGCGGTGCACTCGCTGCGCGCCATGCCCCTCTTCAGCGCGGCCTTAGCAGGGAACCACCCCGTGGTGGTGGCCGACGTGGACGCCTCGCCCGTGCTGGACGACGCCCTCAAGCAGTATTGCCAGGACAACCGCATCCGGGCGTACGTCAGCGTGCCGGTCACCCGCTACGGGGCGTTGGTCGGCGTGCTGTGCCTCGCCCAGGGCACCCCGTGGCAGTGGACCGCCCTGGAAGTGGCGCTGGTGCAGGAAACGGCCGAGCGCACCTGGGCCGCGGTGGGGCGGGCGGGCGCCGAAGACGCGCTACGCCACTCCGAGGCGCAGTTTCGCACGCTCATCGCGGCCACCTCCGACACCGTGTACCGCATGGGGGCCGACTGGACGCAGATGGAGCAGCTCATCGGCAAGAATTTTCTGGCCGACACCCCGGGCCCCACCCGCTCCTGGGTGGAACAATACATTCCGGCCGACGACTTGCCCCAAGTGCGGGCCGCCATTGCCGAGGCCATCGCTCAGAAAAGCCCGTTCGAGCTGGAGCACCGCGTGCGGCGGGCCGACGGCACCGTGGGCTGGACGCATTCGCGGGCCATTCCGGTGCTCGGCGCCCGGGGCGAGCTCACGGGCTGGCTGGGCGCCGCCAGCAACGTGAGCGCTCGCAAAGAGGCCGAGCAGCAGCAGATGGCGTTCAGTACCGGGCTGGAGCAGCAGGTGGCCGAGCGCACCCAGGCCCTGGGCGAAAGTCGGGCCCAGCTGCAATCCGTGTTCGACTCCGTGACTACCGGCGTGGCGCTGCTGCGCGCCGTGCGCGACGCGGACGGCCACCTCCTGGACTTTGAGTACGTACTGGTGAACCCGGTGGTGCAGGCCTACAACGCCGGCCAGGCCATGCTGGGCCGGCGCTACGGCGAGCTGCACCCCGGCATCCACCACACGCCGATTCTCGGGCAACTGGCGGCGGTGGTCGAAACCGGCCGACGCGCCGATTTTGAGGTGCACCACGACCAGGAAGGCTACAACCACTGGTACCGGCTGGTGGGGGTGAAGCTCGGCGACGGGCTGTTGTACACCGCCGAAGACATCACGGCCCGCAAGCTGCTGGAACAGGCCCAGGCCCAGGGCCTGGCCCTGCTGCACCAATCGGAAGAAGTGGCCAGCATGGGCAGCTGGGAATACGACTTGGCCACCCACGAACTTACCTGGTCCGATGGCTTGTACCAGCTCCTGGGCCGGCCGCTGGGCAGCCCGGTCCAGCCCCAGCTCTTCCTCGACGCCGTGCTGGACGACGACCGGCCCGTGGGCGCGCAGCTTATGCGGGCCCTGGCCGACGGGGCGCGCAACTTCGACGCCCTCCTGCGCCTGCGCGTGGGCGAGGCCGTGAAGACCGTGCGCTTCAAGGCCGTGCCGCTGCCCCACCCGCCGAGCACGCCGGAGCGCGTGCTGGGCGTGTGCCTGGACGTGAGCGACGTAGCGCGCCTGGAAGCCGAAAACCTGGCCCTGAAGCTGGACCGGCACAAGGAGCTGCTGCTGGCCATTCTGCAAGCGCAGGAAGACGAGCGCCAGCGCCTGGGCGAAGTGCTGCACAACAGCCTGGGCCAGGTGCTGTACGCCACCAAGCTGCGCCTCGACCAGCTGGACACGCCCGCCCTGCACGCGCTGCCCGCCCTGGCCGGCCTGCACCAGCAAACCGGCCGCCTGCTGGCCGAAGCCATGCGCCAAACCCGCACGCTGGCGCACGAGCTGGTGCCCACGTCGCTCACAGAATTTGGCCTGGCGGCCGCCGTGGGCGACGTCTGCCGGGACTTGTCGACGCCGCAGCTGCGCGTGGCGTGCCAGGTCTGGGGCGACGACCGCGCGCTGCCGCCGCCCGTGCAGGTCGCCCTCTTCCGCCTGGCCCAGGAGCTGGCCCACAACATTGTGCGGCACGCCGGGGCCACGCAGGCCGTATTGGAACTGGAAACCCTGCCCGGCTGGGTCAGCCTGCGGGCCGAAGACAACGGCCACGGGTTCGACCCGGGGGCCGTGGCCCAAGGCCTGGGCCTGCGCACCGTGCGCGACGCCGTGGCCCTGCTGGGCGGCACCGTGGCCATCGACTCCTCGCCCGAATTTGGTACACACATTCGCTTGCGTATTCCCTTGCCCTTATTTTCGTAGTTATGATCCGCGTTTTCATCGTTGACGACCACGTCCTTATCCGCGACGGCCTCCGCTCCTTGCTCGCGGACGACCCCCTGTTTGCCGTAGTGGGCGAAGCCGGCAACGGGCAAGCCCTGCTCGACCAGTTGCCGGCCGTGGCCGCCGACGTGGTGCTGCTGGACCTGAACATGCCCGTGCTGGACGGGCTGGCCACCACCCACCGCCTGCGGGACGAGTACCCCGACCTGCGCATCCTGCTGCTCTCGATGATGACCCACGAGCGCACCATTGGGGAGGCCCTGGCGGCGGGGGCCCACGGCTACGTGCTCAAGAACGCCGACAAGCACGAAGTGGTCGCGGCCTTGCAGGTCGTCGTTTCGGGCAAGCGGTTCCTGTGCTCGGAAATTGGCTTGGCCCTGCTAGAAAAAATGCTCGCGTTGGAATTCAGCGACCCGGGTGCGGCCCCCGGGGTGCCCCTGACGCACCGGGAGCGGGAAATACTCCAGTTGGTGGCCGGCGGGCTCACGAACCAGCAAATTGCGGACAAGCTCTTCACCAGCCGGCGCACGGTCGAGTCGCACCGCCAGCACCTGCTGGCAAAAACCGGCGCCAAAAACACCCCGGCCCTCATAAAGTACGCCATGGAGCAACGCTTGCTTCGGCAGTAACCGGCCCGTTCCCCGGGCCGTGGCGGGGGGCCCCGCCCGCCCGGCACCCGGGGGTTGGGGCAAGCCGCTGGCCTTGTTGTATAAACACGGGACGATAATTTGGTATTCACCCCGGAGAATCGCGTAAATCTGCGGACTTGGCGGGGCAAGGCAGGCAGTTCCTTTGCATAGTCGTCCGAAGGCCTCGCCGCGTGGGGGCCGGCACGGCCGGAACAACGCCTGCTGGCGCGCCAAGCAGGGCCCCGGCGCTGCCCACTGCTTCGGGCGCGCATCGGCACGCTACTTCCGTGGTTTTCTCCATCGTCCCTTTTTCTGCTCAGGTTTATGCAAGTCCTCCTCACTGCCTCGCCCCCCCGCTGCCCCATTGCCCCGCTGACCGCGGCACTAGTGCCCGTGAACCTCGCCGACTTAACGGCGAAACAACTGGCTGGCTTATTAGCCGAGCCCCCTTCGCACCTCCTCGTCGATTGCGGCGGGCGGCTCGCCCCGCACTCGCTGGGGGTGTGCCGTTTCGTGTCGCAGCTGCTGCAACTGCGCAAACAAGGAACCTCCATTCAGTTGTGCAACGTGCACCCGGGGCTGCGCCGCTGCTTGGACCAGATGGAACTGGGGGCCCTGTTTCACCTGCCCGGGCCAGACGTGGAAGCGGTGGCGGCCCCGCTGGCGCGCCCCTGGTTCGCGCGGTTCGGCCCGGCACAACTAGCGCAAGGGTAGCTTGCCCTGAGTCCGGCTACCCTTGCTTTTCACTTGGGCGGGCGTTTATCTTTAGCCGGGCAGTTCCCTCGCTGTTTGTGCTTCGGTATCCGACCCTAACCCAGAAGACCTCATGACCACGCCACTCCTCAAAAAAGCCCAGAAACCCTACCGCGATGTGGTTGTCATCGGCGCGTCCGCCGGCGGGGTGGCGGCCCTACTGGCCCTCGCAAAATCTTTACCGGCCGACTTCCCGGCGCCCATTTTCGTGGTGCTGCACTTGGCGGCCGACTCTCCTAGCGTGCTGCCGCAGCTGCTCGGCGCGGCGTCGGCCCTGGAGGTGCGGCACCCGCAGGACGGGGAACTCGTGGCGGCGGGCGTCGTCTACGTGGCCCCGCCCGACCACCACCTGCTGCTCGAAGGCGACCGGGTGCTGGTGACGCGGGGCCCCAAGGAAAACCGCTTCCGCCCCTCCATCGACGCGCTGTTCCGCTCGGCGGCCTACACCTACGGGCCCCGGGTGATCGGGGTGGTGCTCACCGGCTACCTCGACGACGGCACCTCCGGCCTGTGGTCGGTGCAGCGCATGGGCGGCCTGGCCGTGGTGCAAGAGCCCCGCGACGCCGAGCAGCCGTCCATGCCCACCAACGCCCTGGAGTTCGTCGCGGCCGATTACGTGGTGCCCCTGGCCCAGCTGGGGCCCCTGCTGGGGCGCCTCACCCAGGAGCGCGCCCCCGCCAAAACCCGCCTGTCCGCCGCCGCGCTGGACCTGCTCAAAATCGAGCTCACCATTGCCAAGCAGGGCGGGGGCTTCGAGCTGGGCATCATCGACAAGGGCAAGCTCACGCCCTTCACCTGCCCCGACTGCCACGGGGCCCTCACCCAGCTCATCGAGGGCAAGCTGATTCGCTACCGCTGCCACACCGGGCACGCCTACACCGTGAGCGCCTTGCTCAGCGAAGTCACCCAATCGGTGGAAAGCATGCTCTACCAGTCCATGCGCGGGCTGGAAGAAACCAAGATGTTGCTCCAGAACCTGGGCCACCACTTCGACGACGACCACCAGAAAGCCGTGGCCCAGCTGTTTTTCCGCAAAGCCGACGAAACCGGCCAGCAAGCCCGCATCGTGCACGACTCCATCCTGAAGCACGAGTCCCTCAGCGGCGACTTGCAGTTTGAGCGCAAGAAGCTGGCGTAGGCCGCCCGTGCTGCTTGCCGCGCGGGGCCAACCCACCGGGCAAGGCGCGTGGCGCGTGTTCAGACCAGGAAAAAAGGTGCTGCTTTTGCCGCGCTTCGTGCGTGCCAGCGCGGCCCGCAAAGCATTCGCCATGCCCGCAAGGGCCTGGCTTGTTGCGTTGGACGCGCAGGGCGGCAGCTGCTGCGTGGCCTTGCCCGGCCGCGCGGCCCGCGCTGGCAAAGCCCGCCGGGCCACTGCCGGCCGCAGCCCGCGCCCCACTGGCTGCGGCCGGGTTTGCGCACCGTGCGGGGCGGGGCCCCAAGGGGCGCAAACTCGGATTGGCCCCTAGCGGCTATCACGCGTCCCGCCTGCGCCAGAAGCGCCCGTGGCAGCGGGAGAGGCACTCGGCGGAGCGGACGGCAGGGAAGCGTGCCGTTCTTTGGGCCACCATCTCAGTTTTTCGCTTCCCAAACATGGACCTCCTCCTCATCAACGGCCCCAACCTCAACCTGTTGGGCCGGCGCGAGCCCGGCATCTACGGCAGCCGCTCGTTCGAAGACTTTTTCCCGGAACTGGTGGACGCCTTCCCCGACCTCACCCTCACGCACTTCCAGTCGAACCACGAAGGGGCCCTGCTCGACAAGCTGCACGAGGTCGGCTTCACGCACCACGGCATCGTGCTCAACGCCGGCGGCTTCACCCACACCAGCGTGGCCCTCGGCGACGCCGTGGCCGGCATTGCCACGCCCGTGGTGGAAGTGCACCTGAGCAACATCGCCGCCCGCGAGGAATTTCGCCACAAAAGCCTCATCGCCAAGCACTGCGCGGGCAGCATCGCCGGCTTCGGGCTCGAAAGCTACCGGCTGGCCGTGCAGTGGTTTGCCAGCCAGCGGCCCAAGCGCGTGGGCTTCGGGCGGTAGGGCCCCGGGCAATGGCCCAAAAAAAATCGGGTTACATGAGGGCCCCGCGCCCGACCTTTGCGGGGCGAACGGCGCCGGGCGGCGCGCCGGGCGCCGTTCCATCTCCCGACTTTACCCGCCTTTCCCGTGCCCCAGCACTTCACGTTCAACGTTGGCCCCTCGGCCGTGTACCCCGCCGTTCGGCAATACCTGCAAGACGCCTACGACGAGGGCTGGCTCTCGGCCCCGCACCGCGGCGAGCGGTTCACGGGCCTGGTGCGCCAGGCCGTGGCCGACCTCCGGCTCAAGCTCAACATCCCGCAGGACTACACGGTGCTCTTCACCGGCTCGGCCACCGAGTGCTGGGAAATCCTGGCCCAGGGCCTCACGCCGCGCCGCAGCTTCCACCTCTACAACGGCGAGTTCGGCAAGAAGTGGTTCGACTACGCCAAGGCCATCCGGCCCGAGAGCACCGGCGTGCGGTTCGACATCAACGAGGTGCCCGACATGGGGGCCCTGCCCTTCGCGGGCGACGACACCGACCTGGTGTGCGTCACCCAGAACGAAACCAGCACGGCCACCCAACTCCGCGAAACCCACATCCTCCAGCTCTTCAACCGCCTCGGCGGGGCCCTGCTGGCCGTGGACGCCACCAGCTCGCTGGCCGGCCTGAACCTCAAGTTCATCAAGGCCGACGTGTGGTACGGCTCGGTGCAAAAGTGCTTCGGGCTGCCCGCTGGCCTGGGCGTGCTCATCCTCTCGCCCCGCGCCGTGGCCAAGGCCAAGGAGGTGAACGACCGCGCCCACTACAACGGCCTGCCCGCCGCCCTGAACAACATGCTCAACCACCAAACCAACTACACGCCCAACGTGCTGGGCATCTACCTGCTCGGCCGCGTGATGGCCGAGCGCGAGCCCATCAAGGCCGTGGCCCAGCACCTGGCCGACCGCGCCCAGAAGCTCTACGACTTTTTCGAGCAGGCCACGCCCTTGCAGCCGCTCATCGCCAACCCCGACGCCCGCTCCACCACCGTCATCGGCCTGCAAGGCGAGCCGGCGCTCATCGAAGAAATCAAGCGCAAGGCCCTGGAAGCCGGCCTCACGCTGGGCGGCGGCTACGGGCCCCTGAAAAATACCACCATCCGCCTGGCCAACTTCCCGGCCGTGTCCGACGCGGCGATGGAGGCCCTGGTGCAGTTCTTTGTGAAGGAGTACGTGCAAGTCGCTTGAGCGCAAGCGCACCCGGCTAGCTTTTGGCCCGCCCTGCCGGGCGCGGCGCAGCACCGCTTCTGCTGACTACTTCACCTGAGTACCGCCGCGGGAGCGGTGCTGCGCTGCGCCCGGCAGGGCGGCCTTTGCGGCCCGACTGGCCGCTTGTATTTCTTCCATGTTCAACCTCCAGCAAATCTTCTCCGTCACGCTCACGCTGTTCGCCATCATCGACATCATCGGCTCGGTGCCGATCATCATCCAGATTCGGCAGCGCGAGGGCGAAATCCGGGCCGAGCTGGCCACCGTGGTGGCGGGCGGGCTGATGGTGGCGTTCCTGTTCCTGGGCCAGAGCATTTTGCGGCTGTTTGGCGTTGACAACGAGAGCTTTGCCCTGGCCGGGGCCGTCATCATCTTCCTCATCGGCATGGAAATGATCCTGGGCATCGAGTTGTTCAAGTCGGACATGACGGCCCGCACGGGCTCCATCGTGCCGCTGGCGTTTCCCATCATCGTGGGGGCCGGCACCATGACCACGCTGCTCTCGCTGCGCGCCGCCTACGCCCTGCCCAACATCCTGGCCGGCATCGCCCTGAACCTGGTGTTCGTGTACGCGGTGCTCAAAACCAGCCCCTGGATCGAGCGCCAACTCGGCAAGGCCGGCGAAGACGTGCTGCGCCGCGTGTTCGGCGTCATCCTGCTGGCCATCGCCATCAAGCTGTTCAAGGCCAATTTTTAAATTTAGCGGTTGCCGACAAGCCGTCACGCTGAACGCAGTGAAGCATCGCTAATGCAGCAGTAATCATTGATTTAGCATATATTACAGATGCTTCGCTGCGTTCAGCATGACGGCCCAAGGTTGCTAGGCATCTTTGTTAACCCATAACTTTTACCTCTTCCTTGATAACCCTTTTCACCGACGGCTCGGCCCGCGGCAACCCGGGGCCCGGCGGCTACGGCGCCATCCTGCGCTACGGGCCCCACGAAAAAGAGCTGGCCCAGGGCTACCGCCGCACCACCAACAACCGCATGGAGCTGCTGGCCGTCATCGTGGGCCTAGAGGCCGTGACGCGCCCCGACATCCCGGTGCTCGTCGTGTCCGATTCCAAGTACGTGGTCGATGCCGTGGAGAAGCGCTGGGTGTTCGGCTGGGAGCAAAAGCCCGACTTCGGCAAGAAGGCCAACCCCGACCTGTGGCGCCGCTTCCTGGCCGTGTACCGCCAGCGCAAGGTGTCGTTCCGCTGGATAAAAGGCCACGCCGGCCACGCCGAAAACGAGCGCTGCGACGTGCTGGCCGTGCAAAGCGCCCTCGGCAAAGGCCTGCTGGTGGACGAGGTGTACGAGGCTTTGTCGTTACTTGCTTAGCAATTATCGCTAATGTTAACCCTAGAAATAACCGCTCTTGAACAGCATAAACGCTTTATCAACCGCGTTATCGAGGCTGGCCAAGTCTGGGCATTGCAAGCTGACGAGCAATGGATTTTTTCTGATTCTAACGAGGACGAGGAAATAGCCGTGTTCACGGTATGGTCCGACAGGGCCTACGCGCAACGCTGCGCTATCAGTGCATGGCAATTTCATAAACCAGCAAGTATTCCTCTTGCTGAATTTTTGGAATCGTGGTGCGCTGGATTGCATAACAACCAAGAATTGGTGGGCACTAACTGGGACCAAGAACTCCGTGGATTAGAAACTGAACCTTTGGCTTTGGTTTTAGAAATACTCATAGTACTGGAGGCGACTGGCAAAACACTTGCGTTAAAAAATCACGACAGCACGAGGGCGTTTGCCGCCTCGGTGCGGCAGCACATAAGCTAATTCTGGTTACTCGTGCCCAACGATTACTTCCAGTTCCAGCAGTTCCGCATTGAGCAGGCAGCTTGCGCCATGAAGGTGAGCACCGACGCCTGCGTGCTCGGCGCGGCCGTGGACCTGACCGGCGCGACCCGCTTGCTGGACATTGGCACCGGCACCGGCCTGTTGGCCCTCATGGCCGCCCAGCGCCACCCCACGGTGGCCATCGAAGCCGTGGAAATTGACCCCGCCGCCGCCGCCCAGGCCGCCGCCAACGCGGCGGCCAGCCCCTGGGGGCCCCGCGTCCGGGTGCACCCGCTGGGCTTGGCGGCCTACGCCGCCGCGGGGCCCGCGCCCTTCAGCCACATCGTGTGCAACCCGCCGTTTTTCCAGGGGGCCCTGCGCTCGCCCGACGCGGCCCGCACCACCGCCCGCCACGCCGCGCCCGACACGCTCACCTTCGCCGCAATCGGCCGCTTTGCCGCCGATTTCCTGGCCCCCAACGGCCGCCTCACCGTGCTGCTGCCCGTGCCCGAAATGGCGCGGTTCGCCGCAGATGCGGCGGCGGCGGGCTTGCACCCGGCCACGCGGCTGGCGCTGCACCACCGGCCCGGCGGCCGGGCCCTGCGCCACGTCGTGGCGTTCGGCCGGGCCCCGGGGCCGGTGGCGGAGCAAGAACTGACCATCTGCGCCGGCGGCGACGACGCGGCTTATTCGGCCGCGTTTCGGGCGCTGCTGGCGGGGTTTTACTTGGCGTTGTGAAAACGCAGCGGGCTTGGGGCCCGGTCCCTGCCTCCTTAGCCGAGCCCTTCTTCCTCGTGAAACGCAACGCCGTAATCGGCCGCTAGCTCGTCCAGAATGGGTTCGTACAACTCGGGCACCACGGGGATAACGACGCCACGCTGCGGCACTTCGCCCCGCGCCAGCCGCCGCACGGCCATGCCCAGGGGCAGGCCCACGGTTTGGGCCATGGCCGTGTGGGTGGCGTCGGCGCCCGTCACCACCAACGACGAGGTGCGGCGGTGCGCCTGGCCGGCCAGTTCGTATTCGAACACGTGCTGCATCACCACCAGGTCGAGGTCGTGGGGCCCCAGCTGCCACTTGCCGGCCAGCAGGCGTTCGAGCAGCTGGGCGGGCGTGGCGTCGGCGTGGCCCACGGGGTGCTGGTCGGAAAACAGGCCCAGCCAGTTCAGGCGGCCCATTTCTTCGCCCTCGGGGGCCAGGCCTAGGTAGGTGGCCACGCGCAGCGGCAGCGGCAAGCCGGGCACTTTGGCCACGGGCAAAAAGGCGTCGACCAGCGCGGCCCAGCTCATGGTTTCGGCGTTGCCGAGGCGGGTGCCGTCGTCGGTGAGGCCCAGGCTGACCAGCGCTTGCCAGGCCGCGCAGTAGCCCGGGCGGCGCAGGGTGCCGCGCAGCACCGTGGGCACGTCGGCCAGGCCGTAGGGGCCCCGGTAGCCGAGCGAATCGCGGTTGGCGTAGCCCTCAAAGTCGCCGTGGCCGGGCACGGCCACGGGCTCGGCCCGCGCAAACAGGTGCTGGTACGGGATGAAGCGCAGGTGGCCGCGGTCGAGGTAGCGGGCGGGGCCGCCCTGGCCGGCCAGCACCACGTTGCGCGGGTTCCAGGTGAACTTGTACCGCCAAGGATTGCCCGCTTCGGCGGCCGGGGCCAGCAGGCCCCCGCAGTACGACTTGAAGGACGTGACCCGCCCGCCCCGTGCCCGGATGCCGGCCAGGGCCCGCACGGCCGACATGTGGTCGAGGCCGGGGTCGAGGCCGCACTCCATCAGAAACACCAACCCGGCGGCTTCCGCCTCGGCGTGCAGGGCCTGGATTTCGGGCCCCACGTAGCTGGCCGTGGCCAAGTGGCGGCCGTGGCGCAGGCAAGCGCGGGCCACGGCCGGGTGCAGCGCGGCCGGCAGCATAGAAATCACCACGTCGGCTTCGGCCACGCGGGCGTCGAGGGCCCCCGCGTCGGCCGCGTTGAAGGGCACGGCGCGGGCGTACTGCGAGTGGGCGGCCAGCACCGGGGCCAGGTGGGCAGGGTTGGCGTCGGCCACGGCCAGGAACCAGTTTTCGGCGGGCGCGTGGCGCAGCAGGTACTCGATGAGCGAAGCGGCCGAACGGCCGGCTCCGAGCAGCAGCAAGCGGGTTGTCGTCATGCGGGCAAATGTACACGGGCCCGGCGGCCAACCGCGGCCCAGCGCCTACCTTCGCCGCCCCGTTTTAATTTCTACATGGCCCGCACCCTCCGCCAGCTCGCCCTGGCTTACGACGAACTCGACGCCCCCGCCGACCTCTCCCCCACCGAGCTTTTGGTGTGGGACGCCGCCCGCGCCGCCACGGCCCACGCCTACGCACCCTACTCGCGCTTTTGCGTGGGGGCCGCCCTGCTGCTGGCCGACGGCACCGTTTTCCAAGGCACCAACCAGGAAAACGCCGCGTACCCTTCGGGCCTCTGCGCCGAGCGCACGGCCTTGTTCGGGCTGGCCGCCGCCCAGCCGGGCCACGCGCCCATCGTGGGCATGGCCGTGGCCGCCCGGCCGGCCGCCGGCGATTTTGGCCCCGCGATGCCCTGCGGAGCCTGCCGCCAGGTGATGATTGAGTACGAGGCGCGGCAGGGCCAGCCCATCCCGCTGCTGCTGCCCAGCCGCCGCGGCAGCATCTTGCGCTTCGCCGCACTGGCCGATTTGATGCCGTTTAACTTCCTGGCCGACGACCTGCCCAGCGCGTAGGGGCCCCACCGAATTTCCTGTCATGCCCACTGAGCACTACCTCGTTGTGCCGCGCACGGCCCGCTACCACCAGCTGGGCACGCCTTCGGCCACTACGCGGCGGGTGTGGTTCGTGTGCCACGGCTACGGGCAATTGGCGGCGTATTTCATCCGGCACTTTGCCGCCCTGGCGGCGGCCGATCCGGGCTTGGTAGTAGTGGCCCCCGAGGCTTGGTAGTAGTGGCCCCCGAGGGCCTGTCGCGCTTTTACCTGCACGGCCACGGCGGCCGCGTGGGGGCCAGCTGGATGACCCGCGACGACCGCCAGCACGAGATTGACGACCAAGTCAGCTTCCTCAACCAGCTGGCCGGAGATGTGCTCAGCCGTTGCCCGGCCGGGGTGCCAGTCACGGTGCTGGGCTTCTCGCAGGGCACGGCTACCGCGGGCCGCTGGCTGGTGCAGGCTCGGTTCCGGCCGGTGCACCTGGTGCTGTGGGCCGGCGCGTTCCCACCCGACACCGACCCAGAGGCAACGCATCAACTGCTTCAGGGCTTGCCCGTTACCCTTGTAGTGGGCGAGCACGACGAATACCTGACCCCAACCGCCGTTGCGCAGCAACGGGCGCACTTGCAGCAGCTGGGGGCCCTGCCCACGTTGCGTACCTTTGCCGGCGGGCACGTTTTAAACCAGGAAATCCTCTCTCAACTAAGCCGCGCCGAAACGGCTTAGCTTGGCTGGCGGAACGTGGTAGTCGCCGAGCCTTGGGCCGTGGGCAGCAGCAGCACATCGGCCACATTGACGTGGGCGGGGCGCGTCACCATGAACGCCACCACGTCGGCCACGTCCTCGGCCCGCAGCGGCGCGAAGCCGTCGTACACCTTGGCCGCGCGCTCCGCGTCGCCCTTGAAGCGCACTTCGGAAAACTCCGTTTCCACGGCGCCGGGGGCCACCTCCGCCACCCGAATGCCGAAGGGCAATAAGTCGAGCCGCATGGTTTTGGTGAGCATGCTCACCGCCGCTTTGCTGGCGCAGTACACGTTGCCGTTGGCGTAGGCCTCGCGCCCGGCAACGGAGCTGATGTTGACAATGAAACCGGTCTTGCGGGCCGTGAGGCCCGGCAGCACGGCATGAGTCACGTTCAGCAACCCGCGCACGTTGGCGTCGAGCATAAAGTCCCAGTCGTGCGGGTCGCCGTCCTGGATGGGGTTGAGGCCGTGGGCCCCTCCGGCGCTGTTCACCAGCACGTCGATGGCCGCAAATTCGAGCGGCAGCCCAATCACGGCGGCCGTGGTGGCGTCGCGGTCGCGCACGTCAAACGTCAGGACGTGCACCGGCGTGGGGGCCACCTCCGCTGCTAGCTCGTCGAGGCGTTCGCGCCGCCGGCCCGTCACCACCAGTTGGAACCCGGCCCGGGCCAGGGCCACCGCCGTGGCGCGCCCAATGCCGGACGAGGCCCCCGTTACAAATGCCGTTTTTATCACGTAGTATGCTATTAATGAGCTGCTCGCAGGCCGCTTAGTTTTGAATGTTCAGATACAAAGTCACCGTGCTAGTGCGCAGGCTCTGCAAACTCTGGCTGTACACATCGGGCCGGTTGACAAGCAGGTTGCGCAGACCATAGGAGAACCGCAGCTCCGGCGCAAACTTGAACAGCGGGTAGAACAGGTCCAGCCCCACGCCGTACTCCAGGGTCAAGTCGTTATCGCTCACTTGCAGCTGGTTGCGCAGCAAGTCGCTGCGGCGCGTGGTCACGCTCACGCTCGGCTTCACCCCGGCAATCATGTACATTCGGGTATTGCCCCGGCGCTTCGATTGGTACTTGAGCAGCAATGGAAAATCCACCACCGTTGAACTAACCTCTTGGGTAAAGGTCGAATCGGCCGGGGTGCCGTTGTGGGCCCCGAATTCGACTCGCCGGGTGCGGAAATTCACGCCGGGCGCAAACCGCAGGATGAACGGCGACCCCGCCTTGCCCAGCCGCACATCGCCGATGATGCCCACCCCAAAGTCGGGGCTGGTGATGGAGTTGGCCGTCAGCGTTTGCCGTTGAATGTACGTGGCCGATTGCTCGATAAAGAACCGGGAGAAGCCGGGGGCGAAGAACAGCCCCGGGTGGAACCACCGGTCGTCGTAGTTCGACAAATTGGCCACCGTCACCCCCTTCAGGTTGCCCCCACGGCTGCGGTTGGCTTTGGCTGGCCGTCGCCGCTGCTGTGCTTGGCCCACAAACGGGACCACAAGCAGCAAGGCCAATGCCAGCAGTCGGCTCAGTTGTGGGCGGTGTAGATGGAGCTGATGCCGAAGGTAAGGGGTTGCCATGCGGGGTTTTTAAAACCGACCCGGGCCAGGATGGCCAGAAAATCGGAGCCGTCGGGGAAAGCCTGCACCGATTCGGGCAGGTACGTGTACGCGGCCCGGTCCTTGGAAATCAATTTTCCAAATACGGGCAGCACCCGGCGAAAGTAAAAGTTATAAGCTTGCTTGAGCGGAAACGCCGTGGGCTTGCTAAATTCCAAAATTACGAGCTTGCCACCGGGGCGCAACACCCTGCGCATCTCGGCCAAGCCCACTTCCAGGTGCGCGAAATTACGCACCCCAAACGAGGCAGTCACGGCGTCAAATGAACCGTCGGCGAAGGGCAAACTCTCCGAATCGCCCAGCTCGAGTTGTATGCGGTGGCCCAACTGCTTCTCAGCCAGCTTGCGGCGGCCCACGTCCAGCATTCCTTCCGAAATGTCTACGCCCGTTACGTGCGCGTCGGGCGCAGCGGCCCGCAAGGTTTCAATAGCAAAATCGGCCGTTCCGGTGGCAATGTCGAGGATGCGGGCCGGGCGCAGGGCCTTCAACTCATCCACCGCCTTGCGGCGCCAATAAATGTCGGTGCCCGCACTCAAGAAATGATTGAGGAAGTCGTACTTGCCCGCAATGCTGTCGAACATCGTGGCTACTTGCGACTTCTTGTCAGCGGAATCTTCTTTGTAGGGGACAACAGCCATGGGTAGTGCAAAGAACGGCGAAAAAGCGGGAAATTGTGTTGTTCCAACGGCTAAGCCTTGGTTTTGTTTAGGGCCCCACGCCGCCAATAGTCACAAAAAAAGCGGGCCGGGCAAAACGCCCGGCCCGCTTAAGGCAATGTCGCCGGTTACTATTCCGGCTTGATTTTCACTTTGTCTTTGGCGCCAGTGGCATCCTTGGCTTTCGAGTCCACCTCGCCGTCTTTAGAGATGGTCTTGGATTTCTCGCCAGCAGCGCCTTTGGTTTTCACTTTCACTTTATCCGAATTATCGTCCACTTTGGTTTTCACCTTAGTGCCGTCGGCCATTTTAGCTTTGCTCTTGCCGGGCAGCGGCGGCTGCGGGGCAGCGGGAGGGGCCATGCCCCCCCCCGCCGACGTACCACCAGCTGCCGGAGCGGCAGGCGGAGGCGTCATCGGCATAGTTTCGCCTTCCTTCAACACCACGCGGAACTCGTCGCGGCGGTTAAGCTGCATGTTCTCCGGCGAATCGTTCGGGGCAGCCGGGCGGCGCTCGCCGTAGCTCACGGTGGTCAAGCGGGTATCGGCCACGCCTTTGGTAACCAAGTATTTCTTGGCTGCATCGGCGCGGTTCTGGCCGAGCACCATGTTGTATTCGTCCGTGTTGCGCGAGTCGCAATGGCCTTCCACTTGGATGTTCAGGCCTGGGGCCGCGACCAACTTCTGGGCAATGTCATTCAGCACCACAATCGACTCCGGCCGCAACTTGTACTTGTCAGTGTCGAAGTAGACTTTGCTGAACGGATACATGCTAGCCATCGACGTATCGATGTAAGCAATGTAAAAGTTCTTCGTGATGGTGGTCGAGTCGTTGGTCGAAACCGGGATAGCAAACTCTTGGGTTTCAATATTTTTACCGTCCTTGCTCACGGCCACTTGGTAGGTACGGCCCGAAAGCATAGCCACTTGGTACGAACCATCGGGCTTACTAACGTCGCGGAAGCTCAGCGGCGTGTTGTCAGCCTGCTTGCCGCTGAATACCAGTTCCACCCCCGGGATTACCGTGGTGCTATCCTTAGCGAACACCTTACCCTTAACGGTAGCGTTCTTGATGTAGTTGATGGTATAAATATCCTTTTCGCCGTAGCCGCCGATGCGGTAGCTGCTCAAATAGGCATACGAGCCATCGGGGCTCAGCCGATAGTAGCTGTCGTCATCAGGGGTGTTGATGGGATAACCCATGTTTTCGGGGGCTCCCCACTTGTGCCCGATGCTGTCGTAGGCGCTCTTGAAAATGTCGTAGCCGCCCATCGTGTTGTGGCCGCGCGACGAGAAATACAGCGTCTTGCCGTCTTTGCTCACGTATGGGCTGTCGTCGTCGTACTTGGTGTTGATGGCACCGCCCATCGACTTGGCAGGGCCCCAGTCACCATCCGTGCCACGGGTCGAATAGTACAAATCCAGCGTACCATCTTCCGAATACTTACCAGTCGAGAAGTACAGCGTTTTGCCGTCGGGCGTGATGTACGCATCTGACTCGTAAGCCTTCGAGTTAATGTTGCTGTTCAGCTTCTTAGGAGCCGTCCATTCCCCGTTTACCTTGTCTGAGCTAAAAATATCGCCGTTCTCGTCGTCACGGTACATTAGCAGCTTCGAGTCGTTATCGTAGAGCTGCGTCGAGGCATCGTGCCCCTTAGTTACGAGAGCTTGCCCCAACGAGCGGGGCTTCTCCCAGTTCTCGTCGTCAATCCGGCGCGATTCGTAAATCTCTTCAAAGTACTCGCCATCGGCAGCTAACTTCTTTTTATTAGTAGCCGCGCCCGTGTACTGGCCCCGCGAGGTGAAAAGCAGCGACTTATCATCCGACGAAATAACTGGGCTGTGCTCAGCGTACTGCGTGTTAATACTCGGGCCCAGGTTCTTCACGAAGATGTCCTTGGGCGAGTTGAAGAGCACCTTGGCGTTCTTCGAGTGCTGAATCAGCTGGGCTACTTCCTGCCGACGTACCTCGTTGCTCTTCTTGGCTTTAAGCGTAGCATTATACGACTGGTAGTGGGCGATGGCCTCGTCGAAATTGTAGTTCAGGTGGTCGACGCGGCCGAGCCAGTACTCTACGTCCTTCGAAACTTTGGGCTTAAGGCGTTGGGCCTTATAAATATAATCGCTGGCTTTTTCCTTATCAAAGCTTAAGTACGCGATACCGGCGTTGAACAATGCCTTGGCATTGTTAGGGTCTTTGGCCAGCACCTGCTCATAATAAGGAATCGAAGCGCGGTAGTTTTCCTGCTCAAAAAACTTGTTACCGGTTTTTAGCAGTTTACCTGTGCTTTGGGCCATGCCGGGCTGGATAGCGGCGGCGCTCAGGGCCACGGCGCAAGAAGCCTGCAATAACCGTTTGGATAAGTTATCCATTGTAAAAGAAAGAGTTAGAAAAAGAGTTTCGAAGGTATGCGCAGTAGTGGTGCGACAAAAATCAGCGGAAAACAGGATAGTATAGCAACTATTTCCGCGTTATACTGAAATCAAAGCGCAGGGTTTGGCACAGAATAACGGAAAAAAACAAAATTTAAGGCACTTTGCGCGGCCTGCGCTAGCCCAAAGGTAGCGCGGGGGCCCGGGCTGCCGCGGGGAAGTAACGCTGGGCTGGCCCGCAAACTATTCCCTGCAGGCCAAAATGCGCCAAGTAACCGCACAAATATAGATGAATACAAAAGATTACCTGCTTAGCCAACCCCTTATTTTGTGGCATTTGGAAAGCTAGCGGATGTATTTTTGCGGCCCGCTCCCCATTTAGGTCGGCGCTCCTTTTTGCTTGCCTTTGCCCATGATTATTCGTGACGCCCGGTTTTTGACGAGCAATACCCGCGTGGAACTGTGCCCGCCCCCCGACCGGCCGGAATACGCCTTTATCGGGCGCTCTAACGTGGGCAAATCGTCGCTCATTAACGCCCTGACCAGCCGGGCGGGCTTGGCCAAAACGTCGGCCTCGCCCGGCAAAACCCAGCTCATCAACCACTTCTTCATCAACGAGCAGTGGTACCTCGTCGATTTGCCCGGCTACGGTTACGCCAAGGTGAGTAAAACCGCCCGGGCCGAGTGGCACAAGATGATCAATGCTTATTTGCAGCGCCGCGAAAACCTGGCCTGCGTGTGCGTGCTCATCGATTCGCGCCTGCCGCCGCAGGCCAGCGACTTGGAATTCATGGAAAAACTGGGCGAAATGGGGGTGCCGTTTGTGATGGTCTTTACCAAAATTGACAAGCAATCGGCGACCCAGACGCGCACGCTCATTGCCGCGTACTTGGCCAAGATGAGCGAGATCTGGGACGAACTGCCGCGGTATTTTCTTACCTCGGCCAGTACCAAGGCGGGGCGCGACGAGCTGCTGGGCTTCATCGACGAAGTAAACCAGCAGCTGGCGGCCGCTGCCCCTGGTGCGTAGCTTTGGCCCCGCTTTTGCGTTGGGGCCCGGCCGGCCCTAGGGAGGGCTTGCGCTTCACAATCCTATTTTATTCCGCCTTATTATGTTGAAACCTTTGCTTTCGCTGCTGGCCTTGGGCCTGCTGTTTACGGCGCCAGCGGTGGCCCAAACTACGCCCCCCAACACCCCGCCGCCCGCCCGCCCGGCTCCGGAAGCTGGGGCCGGCACCGGCCGCGTGGGGGCCGTCATTCCAGTGGCCGAGTACTACGAAGGGGGCCAAGAGGCCATGTACGCCTTCATTGCCCAAGAGCTGAAGTACCCACTGCTGGCCAAGCGCAACCGCATCCAGGGCCGCTGCATTGTGAGCTTCACCCTGAACCCCGACGGCACCATGGCGGGCGTGAAACTGGTGAAGCAAGTGGGCGGCGGCACCGGCGACGAGGCCCTGCGCGTGGTACGCCTGCTCAAGTTCAAAAAGCCCGCTTATCCCATCCTCACCAGCTTGCCCATCGACTTCAAGCTCGGCGTGACGGGCTCGAACGCCACCGAATAAATGCCGTCGACGGTTGGCGCTGGCCTCCTGCTGGGCACTTTTCCGGGCCCCACGGAATGCTTGTTCGCTGCCAACCGTTAACCGCTCACTGTTTACCGTTAACTAAAAAAAGAATGCCTTACGAACTGAAAGAAATCGCCGCCATCAGCGGCATGCCGGGCCTGTACCGCTTGCTGAAAGCCGCCCGCCACGGCGTGCTGGTGGAAAGCCTCGACGCCCGCGCCACCCGCAGCATGGCCCCGGCCCGCAACAAGGTGTCGCTGCTCGCGGAGATTTCGATTTACACGACCGATTACGACGTGAACGTGCCCCTAACCGACGTGTTTGAGCAGATTCACACCCGCTACGGCACCGACGTGCCCGTAACCGGCAAGTCGGGCGAAGCCGAACTGACCGAATTCATGGCCCAGGCCGTGCCCGACTACGACCGCGACCGGGTGTACCTGTCCGACATCAAGAAGCTGGCCAGCTGGTACGGCGTGGTGAGCCAACACCTCCCCTACCAGCCCGCCGCTGAAACCGGCGCCGCGCCCGCCGACGGCGAGCCTTTGAGCACGGGCGGCGAGATTGACGCCCCCGAGCCCGCTGCCACGGCCGAAGCCCCCGCCAACCCGGAAGCCGCGCCCGCCGACGCCGCTAAGTAGGCCTTGCCCAGGGGCCGCGCCAGTTGGCACCGGTCCTTATTTTTCCCAATGAAAAAGCCCTGCTGGACATCCAGCAGGGCTTTTTCATTGGGGGAAGTTGGGGCTACGCCGGGGGCCCCGGTGCTTTCGCCGATGAGCCGCTCCACTTTTTCCACCGGCTCTCTGCTACCAATGAAGGCGGGCAGCGCTTGCGAGCGCGTGCCATTCGAGCTGCGGCCGCCACCTCACTCTACCTTGAATACCAGCGGGTTGCATTCGTACACGAGGCGCAGCTTGCTGCCGGGGGCCTTGGTGGTGGCGGGGTAAAAAAGATATTGCTCTTTAGTAGGTTGCGGCCAAAATTGGCCACCAGTGAGCCGGTGTAATGGGCCAAAAAGCCCTGCGTTTTGCACTGCTGCAAGTAGCCCGCCACAGCGAGCGCAAACGTGTGGGAGCTGTTCTCATTCACGAAGCAGGCTGTGCCGGTGGTGGAAATTTGAATGCCGGGGTGCGAGAGCAAAGAGCAAGTGGTCCGCGCAACGCTGGTTTTATTTCGCCCGCTTGCGCACCCCCGGCCCTACTTTTGGGGCCCTATGGCAGCACATTCCCCCCTGGTTTACAAATTCGGCGGCGCTTCGGTGAAGGACGCAGCCGCCATCCGCAACCTCCAGCGCATCGTGGACACCACGGCCGCGGGCCAGCCGCTGCTCGTGGTGGTGTCGGCGATGGGCAAAACGACCAACGCGCTGGAGGAGATTTTCGACCTCGCCCACCGCGGCCAGCCTTACGACGCGCCGCTGGGGGCCCTGCACGATTTCCACGTAGCCGCCGCCGAAGCACTGGCGGGCCCCGGCGCCGCCCCGGGGCCCTGGCTCGGCACGCTGCACGACTTGCGCGACCAGCTGGCCGACGTCAACCCCGACCACTACGACCGGCAATACGACCAGATTGTGAGCTACGGCGAGCTGCTTGCCTCGCAGCTGGTGGCGCAGGCGCTGGGGGCCCAATGGCTCGATTGCCGGCCCTTGGTGCGCACCGACCGCACCTGGCGCGAGGGCCGCGTGGACTGGCCGGCCACCGAGCGCCTGGTGCAGGCCGCCCTGCCGGCGCTGCTGGCCGGGGGCCCCGTGGTCACGCAGGGGTTTGTGGGCGGCACGGCCGGGGGCCTCACCACCACGCTGGGGCGCGAGGGCTCCGATTATTCGGCCGCCATTTTCGCGTATTGCCTAGGGGCCGAGTCGGTCACCATTTGGAAAGACGTGGCCGGGCTGCTCAGCGCCGACCCCAAGATTTTCCCCGACGCGGTGCGCTACCCGGAAATCAGCTACCAGGAAACCATCGAAATGGCCTACTACGGGGCCAGCGTCATCCACCCCAAAACGCTGAAGCCGCTGGCCGAGCGCGGCATTCCGCTGCGCGTGCGCTCGTTTGTGGACCCCGGGGCCCCCGGCACGCTCATCCACGACTGCCAGCACCCGGCCCTGGCGCCGGCCTTCATCCGCAAAACGGGGCAGTGCCTGCTCTCCTTCGAGAGCAAAGATTTCGCGTTCATCTCGGAAGAAAACCTGGAAGTGATTTTTGGGGCCCTGGCGCAGGCGCGGCTCAAGATCAACCTGATGCAGAACTCGGCCATCAGCTTTTCGGTGTGCACCGACTTTTCGGAGCGCCGGGTGCAGCAGCTGCTGGGCCTGCTGGCCGGGCAGTTCCGGGTGCACTACAACGCCGACTTGACCTTGTTCACCATCAAGAACTACGACGCGGCCAGCGTGGCCCGCCTCACCGCCGGCCGCGAATTGCTGCTGGAGCAGCGCACGCGCAGCACCTTCCAGTTCGTGTGCCGGTAGGCGCCGCGCTCACGCCCTAGCAAACCATCTCATGCCCGAATTTCTCCTCGTTACGCCCCAGGCCCAGCCGGGCGTGGCCTTGCTCCAGCTCAACCGACCCAAGGAGCTGAACGCCCTGAACCTCGGGCTGATGCACGAAATCCGCGACGCGCTGGGGGCCCTGGACGCCGACGCGGCGGTGCGCGCGGTGGTCATCACCGGCCACGACCGGGCCTTTGCCGCCGGGGCCGACATCCGGGCGATGGCCGGCCGGGGCCCGGTGGACATGCTGCTGGCCGACCACGTGAGCTTCTGGGACCAGCTGCGGCTGATGCGCAAGCCGTTGGTGGCCGCCGTGGCGGGCTTTGCGCTGGGCGGCGGCTGCGAACTGGCCCTGGCCTGCGACCTGATTGTGGCGGCGGAAACGGCGCAGTTTGGGCAGCCCGAAATCCGGCTGGGCACGCTGCCCGGCGGCGGCGGCACCCAGCGCCTGGCCCGCGCCGTGGGCAAGGCCAAGGCCATGGAGCTGGTGCTCACCGGCGACTTCCTTTCGGCCGCCGAGGCCCTGCGCCTGGGCCTGGTGAACCGCGTGGTGCCCGCCGGCCAACACCTGGCGGAGGCGTTTCGGCTGGCGGGGCGCATTGCGGCCCAGCCGCCGGTGGCCGTGCGCCTGGCCAAGGAGGCCGTGAACTACGCCTTCGAAAGCCACCTGGCCGCGGGCCTGCAATTCGAGCGGCGCAGCTACTACCTCACCTTCGCCTCGGGCGACCAGCGCGAGGGCATGGCGGCGTTTTTGGAGAAGCGGCCGCCGGAATTTACGGGCCGCTGAGGGCCCCGGGCCGGGCCGTTTTGGGGCGGGCGGCCACCTTCGCGCCGCCCGGGCCGTACACGTCCGCACTCATCCCTTCGTACCTAAAAACTCAACACTACCGCAATGGCAGTTCTCGTGGGCAAGCGCGCCCCTTCTTTCCGGGCCACGGCCGTTATCGACGGCGAAATCGAAAACGACTTTTCGCTCGACCGCTACCTGGGCAAAATGCACGTGCTCTTTTACTTCTACCCGTCGGATTTTTCGCTGCTGTGCCCCACCGAAATCCTGGCCTTCCAGAACCTGCTGCCCAAGTTTGAGGAGCGCGGGGTGGCCGTGGTGGCGTGCAGCACCGACAGCCACCAGAGCCACCGCGCCTGGCTGCGGCAGCCCCGCGAGCAGGGCGGCATCAAGGGCGTGACCTACCCGCTGGTGGCCGACGCCACCAAAACCATTGCGGCCAACTACGACATGCTGGCCGGCCACTTCGACTACAACGAGCAGGGCGAAATGACGTTCGTGGGCACGCCCACCAGCAACCGCGGCTTGTTCCTCATCGACCGCGACGGCATCGTGCGCCACCAGTCGGTGAACGACGGGCCCCTGGGCCGCAGCACCAGCGAGGCCCTGCGCATGGTCGACGCCCTCCAGCACTACGAGCAGCACGGGGCCCTGTGCCCCGCCGACTGGCGCGAAGGCGAGGCCGCCCTGAACCCGATTCGGTGAAAGCGCCGGATCACGCGAGGCGAAAAAAGCGGACGGGCCCCGGGCCTGGCCCGCTTTTTTTTTCGGCCGTAATTTCGCGGCCTTGACGCTGCTCTACGACTTCGCCCTTTTCTGCTACGCGCTGCTGCTGCGGCTGGCCGCGCCCTTCGTGCCCAAGGCGGCGGCTTGGGGGGCCGGGCGGCGCGGGCTGCTGCCGCGCATCGGCGCGGCGCTGGCGGCCGAGGATGCCCCGCGGGTGTGGTTCCACTGCGCCTCGCTGGGCGAGTTCGAGCAGGGCCGCCCGCTGATGGAGGCCCACCGCCGGGCCCACCCGGGCACGAAAATCGTGCTCACGTTTTTCTCGCCCTCGGGCTACGCGGTGCGGAAAGACTGGCCGGGGGCCGACTACGTGTTCTACCTGCCGCTGGACACCCGGGCCAATGCCCGCGCTTTCCTGGCCGCCGTGCGGCCGCAATTGGCGGTGTTTGTGAAGTACGAGTTCTGGTACCACTTCCTCACCGAAGCGCGGCGGCAGGGCGTGCCGGCGGTGGTGGTGTCGGCCATTTTTCGGCCCGAGCAAGTGTTTTTTAAGCCCTGGGGCGGTTTTTTCCGGCGCATTTTGGGCCAGCTCTCGCACATCTTTACCCAAAACCAGGCCTCGGCCGACTTGCTGCGCCGGCACGGCCTGGCGCGCGTGAGCGTGGCCGGCGATACCCGCTTCGACACCGTGGCGGCCACGGCCCTGGCCGCGCCGCGCCCGCTGCCGCTCGTGGAAGCCTTCGTGGCCGACGGGGCCCCGGTGCTGGTGGTGGGCAGCGCCTGGCCCGAAGACCTGCCCGCCCTGGGGCCCCTGCTGCGCCGCTACGCCGGCCAAATCCGGGTGCTGCTGGCCCCCCACGAAATCACGGAAAGCCACCTGGCCCAAATCGAGGCCGTGCTGCCGGGGCAGGTGCTGCGCTACTCGCAGGCCGCGGCCGGCACCGTGGCGGGGGGCCGGCTGCTGCTTTTCGACAACGTGGGGCTGCTCAGCCAGCTCTACCGGTTTGGGCAGTTTGCCTACGTCGGCGGGGCGTTTGGCAAGGGGCTGCACAACACGCTGGAGGCCGCGGCCTTCGGCCTGCCGCTGTTTTTTGGGCCCACCTACGGCAAGTTTCAGGAGGCCGTGGACCTGGTGGCGCTGGGCTGCGCCACGCCCGTGCGCACGGCCGCCGAGTTGGAGGCGGCCTTCGCCCGGTTGCTGGCCGACGAGGCCCTGCGCCTCAAAATGCAAGACCAGGCCCTTGATTACGTGCACCAGCAGGCCGGGGCCACGGCGCGCATCATGGCCGCGCTGGGGGCCCTGGACGTGCCCGCGCCGCGCTGAATCGGCGGCGCCTGGCCGCTTTGTTAACACTTCATCAACCCATAAATCCGCAATGACCGGCACCGTTGTAAAATCTACCGGCTCGTGGTACGTGGTGCGCGACGCGGCCACCGAGCAGCTGTACCGCTGCCGGCTGCGGGGCAAGTTCAAAATCAAGAACCTGAAGGTGAGCAACCCGCTCGCCGTGGGCGACTTGGTGACCTTCGAGCCCGAGCAGCAGGCTGAGGGCGCGGCCGTGATTACGCACATCGCGCCGCGCCGCAACTACATCGTGCGGCGCTCGGTGCACACCACGGGGCACGCCCACATCGTGGGGGCCAACCTCGACCAGGCCCTATTGGTGGTCACGCTCGTGTCGCCCACCACGTCGTTCGGGTTCATCGACCGGTTTTTGGTGACGGCCGAGGCCTACCACATCCCGGTGGTGTTGGTGTTCAACAAAGCCGACCTGCTGGACGCCGACGGGCTGGCCTACCAGGAAGAAATTGCCGGCATGTACCGCGCGCTGGGTTATGGCAGCTGCGCGTGCACGGCCTGCACCGGCGCCGGGGTGGCGGCGGTGGACGCGCTGCTCGACGGCAAAACCTCGCTGCTTTCGGGCCACTCGGGCGTGGGCAAAAGCACGCTCATCAACGCCCTGGTGCCGGATTTGGACATCAAAACGGCCGAAATCAGCCAGTTTTCTGACAAGGGCGTGCACACCACCACCTTCGCCGAGATGCTGGAGGTGCGCCCCGGCACGTACCTCGTCGACACGCCCGGCATCAAGGAACTGGGCATCGTCGACATCCAGCCCGCCGAGCTGGCCGGCTACTTTCCCGAAATGCGCGCCCTGCTCAACCAGTGCCGCTACCACAACTGCCAGCACGTGCACGAGCCCGGTTGCGCCGTGCGCGAGGCCGTGGACGCCGGCCGCATCGCCCTGCCCCGCTACGACAGCTACCTCAGCATGCTGGCCGACGACGACAACCGCCACTAAACCGTAGCGCCGCCGCGCCGCTGCTGCAATTCCGCGGCGCGGCCTACCTACCGCCCGGATGAAGCAAGCGCTGCGGCCGGCAAAGGCGGTGCTGCCGAACGCGCTACGGGCCACCGGCTTCCGCCCGCGAAATGCGTAAATTTGCTTGGTGAGCGGGACGGGCCGGCGGTGGCCGCAGGCAGTCCCAACTTGTCCCTTGTCTATGCTGTACCAGTGCTTACTAGCGCCCTTTGCCGACGCGGCCCAACAGGCCCAGTACGCGGCCGTGCACGCGGCCCTGGCGGCCGCCGAAGCCGCCGGGGGCCCCGCCACCCTGCTGCTGGGCAACCTGGCGGCGCTGCCCGAAGGCCTGGCCATCGACCTCGACGCGCTGGTGCTGCGGCCGCACCAAGCCACGGCGCTGGTGCTGGTGCCGCAGGGCGGCTCCCTGCGGGTGCCCGCGCTGGCGCACGGCGCCTGGCAGCTCAACGGCCAGCCGCTGGCCGGCCCCGGCGGGGCCGATAACCCCTACGCCCACTGCCAGCGGCAGCAAGCCGCCGTGGCCGCCTGGCTCGGGGGCGAGCTGGGCTGGGGCCCCGCTGCGTCCGCCCTGCCCTTGGCGGGCGCGGCGGTGTTCGCCACGCCCGTTACGTTCGGCAACGAGGCGGAGGAGCACTTGCGCCAAACGGCCGGCGACTTCCAGCTCGTGCGGGGCCCCGCGCAACTGCCGCGGCGCTTGCAGGCCGCCCGCACCAGTGCCAGCGCCTTGGATGCGGAGGCACTGGAAGCCCTGGCCCAGCGCTGGCAAGCCGCGTTTGGCGCGGAGGAAGGGTTGATGCCGCTTGCAGAACCCAACGCAGCGCCCGGGGCCCCCGCCGGTTTCTGGACGCAGCAGGCGCGGCAACTTTGGCAGTGGCTGGGGGCGGCCGACGTGCCCGCCGACCCGCCCTACGGCGACGCCGCGGCCGCCGCCCTGGCCCAGCACGAGCAGCTGCGGCGCGAATTGCTGGCCGAGCTGCACCAGCACCGGCAGGCCGCCGCCCGCCACCAAGCCGCCCACGAGCAGGAATTCGCCCAGTTGCGCGCCCAACTGGCCCGGCCCGCCGCCACCGCACCGCCCGAGCCGGCAACCCAAGCCGCCGCGTGGCGTGCCGAAGCTGCGGCCCGCAACCAGGCCCTCGACGTGCGCATTCAGCAGCTAGGGCACCTCATCGAGCAGCTGCGCACCCAAGCGGCGGGGCGCGCCACTTGGCCGGCGGGCGCTTCGCCAGCGGCGCCGCGCCCGCCGGCAGGCCAGGCTTCGGCCCAGCGGCCAGCCCGGGGCCCTTGGCAATTGCCGGTGCAGCCCCGGGTGGCCGCCCGGGCCGCGGCGCGGCTGGCGGCCGGGCTGGCCGTGGCCACGGGCCTGGGCGTGGGCGGGTGGAGCCTGTTGCACGCCTGGGGCCCCGTGCGCGTGGGGGCCCCGCAGCTGGCGCAAATAGCACCGATTCCCCTCATCAGCCCAGCGGATGCTTCGGGCGAAGAAGGCTGGGCCGACTCGACGCAGACCCGGGCCTTTTCGGAACCTGACATGATTCCGGCCGCCGACACTGAAGCAATTGCGCCCAGCGAGGCCCCCGTTGCCGGCGCGGAAGTACTGCGCGACGGGCCCGCCCCGGCCGCGCCCGATTCGGCCCTGCACGTGCCGGCGGCGGCGGTGCCCGATTCGCTAGGGCCCCAGTAGGACTTTGCTACCGCTGACCGCTGCCGACTACTTTTGACGCATTTTCAATCGGTCGGACTTGCAACGGAATGGCTGCTTGAGAACTCCACAGTTCACGCGTTCTTCTCTTTCTGCTTGCCATCAATTATGAAAGCCTTCCTACTCGTCGTGGCCTTCGGGTGCGCCGCCCAGCTGACCACCGGTTGCAAGCACGACGCCGATACGCAACCCGCCAGCTACGACGCCCTGGCCGAAGCCACTGGGCATTGGGAATGGGAAAGCACGGGCTACCAATCGGGCCTGCGCACGCCGGCCACCCAAGGCTTTACGCGCCAAGTGGTGTTTGGCAACGGGGGCCAGTTGACGGTGCAGCGCAACGGCCAGTTGTCCTACCAAACCACTTACCAACTCTCGCGGGGGCCCTCCTGCGCTGAGGTTCCGGGCAACGACGTGCCATTGGTTGTCTTTTCCAGCGAAAAAGACCTTGCCAACGACGATGCAAAATCTTACAGCATTGCCCAGCAAAACGGCCGGCAGCAACTCTACCTCGTGGGTGTAGGAGCTTGCCTCGACGGCGGGGCCTTCGAAACCTACCACTGGGTAGCCGAGTAAAGCGGGGCGTACCACTGGCCTCGGCCACTCCCCTTTTTACATGGCAAAACTTGCATTCCTGGGCCTGGGCAACATGGGCCTGGCCATGGCCGCCAACCTGCTCAAGGCCGGCCACGCCCTCACCGTGTACAACCGCACCGCCGCCAAAGCCGCGCCCCTGCAAGCGCAGGGCGCCGCCGTGGCCGCCACCCCCGCCGAGGCCGCCCGCGGCGCCGAAGCCGTGTTCACGATGGTGACCGACGACGACGCCCTCACCGAATTGGTGACGGGCCCCGCGGGCCTGCTGCACGGCCTGGCCCCCGGCGCGGTGCACATCTCGTGCAGCACGGTGGCCCCCGCCACCACCACCCGCCTGGCCGCCGCCCACGCCGCGCACGGCTCGGACTTTGTGGCGGCGCCGGTGTTTGGCAAGCCCGATGCCGCGGCGGCGGCCAAGCTCTGGCTGGGCCTGGCGGGGCCCCCGGCCGCGCGCGCCCGGGTGCAGCCCTGGCTGGCGCCGCTGGGCCAGGGCGTGCACGAGTTCGGCGACGACCCGGCCGCGGCCAGCGTGGTGAAGCTCTGCGGCAACTTCATGCTCGGGGCCGCCATCGAGGCCATGGCGGAAGCCTTCACGCTGGCCGAGAAAAGCGGCGTGGGGCGCCAGCCCATCTACGATTTCCTGGTCGGCACGCTCTTCAACTGCCCCGTGTACCAGGGCTACGGGCGCATGATTGCCAGCAAGAACTACACGCCCGTGGGGGCCCTGCCGCCCATCATCCGCAAAGATTTCCGCCTCGTGCTCGACCACGCCCAGCAGCTGGCCGCGCCCATGCCCCTGGCCCAGCTCGTGCACAACCGCATGAGCACCACCGTGGCCCGCGGCGAAACCGACGTGGACTGGACCGCCTTCGCCCGCCGCGTGTCGGAAGACGCCGGCCTCGAAGCGTAACCGCGGCGTTTGCTAAACGCAAACAGGGCCCCGTAGCACTTGCTACGGGGCCCTGTTTTGTGGCGGCCAGCGCGGGCGCTGGTTATTACTTTTCCAGCGGCAGCACCACGCCGTCGATGACGTGGGTGACGCCGTTTTTCGAAATCACGTCGGCGATTTGCACGGTGGCGGGGGCGTCCTTGCCGTTGCTCACCATCACTTTGCCGTCTTTCACCGATACTTTCAGTTTCTCGCCGTTCACGGTGGTCAGCTCCTGGCCGTCCTTGAGGTCAGCGGCCAGCAGGCGGCCGGCGATGACGTGGTAGGTCAGCACACCTTTGAGCTTGGCGGCGTTGGAAGGAGACGTGAGGGCGGCCACCGCGGCCTTGGGCAGCTTGGCAAAGGCGGCATTGTTGGGGGCGAACACGGTGAAGGGACCGGCGCCTTTCAGGGTTTCCACCAAGCCGGCCTGCTTCACCAGCGACACCAGCGTGCTCACGCTTTTGGCCCCCGCGGCGTTGTCCACGATGTCCTTGTCGGCCGTCATGGCCACGCCGTCCACCAGCACGCCGCCGGGCTTGGCCATGCGGGCCGAGTCGCCGGCCATGGCGGCCACCGAGTCAGCGGGGTTGGTGGTCGCCGGGTCAGGCGCAGCAGTGGTGGTTTCGGCGGGCTTGTCGTTGCCGCAGCTGGCCAAGCACAAGGCCAGGGCGCAGGCGCCGGCAAGGGAAAACAGTTGCTTTTTCATGAAAAAACTGAACGGAGAAAGAATGAAGGGGTTGGGTACCATACGAATCAATCGGGGGCCCTGGATTGTTTAGCTGCCGTTGCCCGGGGCAGGCGCCTATTTTTGCAGCGCCCGCCCCGGGCATTTTCCCACCCATTCCCCGTTTTTTGATGAAAACCGCCGAAATCCACACCCCCAAAGGGGTCATGAAAGTCGAGTTCTACGAACAAGACGCCCCCAACACGGTCAAGAACTTCACCGACCTGGCCCAGAAAGGCTTCTACGACGGCACCACCTTCCACCGCGTCATCCCGAACTTCGTGATTCAGGGCGGCGACCCCAACACCAAGCCCGGCGCCAAGGGCGCGCCCGGCACCGGGGGCCCCGGCTACAAAATCGACTGTGAAACCAGCGGCGGCCACCAGTACCACGAGCGCGGCGTGCTGAGCATGGCCCACGCCGGCAAAAACACCGGCGGCTCGCAGTTCTTCGTGGTGCACTCGCGCGACAACACCGCCCACCTCGACCGCGTGCACACCGTGTTCGGCAAAGTGGTGGAGGGCCTCGACGTCATCGACCAAATCAAGCCCAACGACACGATTGAGAAAATCGTGGTGACGGACGACGCGGCCTAAGCTCCCAAGCCGGGCCAGCGGGGCCCCACCCGCCTGGTTGGCAAACGCAGTTGTTGCGTTCGGCCAGGGCCGGGGCCCCTTCGCCGCCTACCGCCGCTCCGGGTTTCCGGGGCGGCGTTTTTTTTGGGGATTGCCGTTCGCCGGCAGCGCCCTCGGCGCGGCGTACGCGGCCAGCCAGGGGCGGCCAGGGCCCGGCGCGGAGTGCAGCGCGGCTTCGCATTTCCGTGCCCCGGGCGCGGGGCCGGGACTGGGAAAGCGAAGCCGCGCTTGGCCTTTGCGTTGGTGGCAAAACAGAGTACCTTGGCCGGATGAGAAACACCCTCCTTGCGGGCAGTCTGCTATTAGCCGGCTGTTCCACCGCCCCGCAGCCGACGGCCCAGCAGGCGGCGGTCTCGGCGTTCGTTCGGGCGATGCTTTCCGACTCTACCAGCTACGAGCCGGTGCGCTGGGGCAAGATGGCCGTGTTTCGCGCCAGCGATGAGGCGGCGCTGGACTTGCCCGATGCCGGCGGCCGGTACGCGGCGGCCCAAGCCAAATTCAGCCACGACTCGGCGGGCTACGCGCTCGTGGCCGCCAACGCCCGGCAGTTCCACGTTTCCGCCCAAGACGTGGCCAGCGTGCAGCAAGTGTACCAGCGGGCCCTGGTGGACCGCGATGCTGCCCGGGCCACGCTCCGGCGCGCCAGCGCGGCCCAGCACGACACCACCCGGCTGGGCTACCGGCTGGCGCACGTGTTCCGCGCCAAGAACCCGCAAGGCCAGCTTGTGCTCGACAGCGCCGGGTTTATGGTCAACCTGCGCAGCGTGGTCATTGCCAACGTCCCCGCGCACCAATTTTTCTTCGCCACCCCCTCAAACCGCGCGCGGTTCCTGGGGCTACCCCCGGAACCCGCCACTGGAGTGGCTTTCCCCGTCACGCCGCCCCCGGCCCTGCCGCCGCCCAACGCCTCCGCTGAGCAGCCCGTGCGCCGTTAAGAACCGGTGCTTCCTACCACCAAAAAGCCCCGCGCACCTTTCGGTACGCGGGGCTTTTGTGTTGCCGAACAACCCCTGGGGGCCCTAGCGGCGGCGGCGCGGCTTTTCTTCCTCCTCGTCCTCGTCGCCCTCATCAAACTTGGGCATGGTGAACATCGAGGAGAGCAGGTCCTTGAACTGGGCCCCGGCGGTGAGGCGGTTGCGCGAGATGAGGCTGTGCTCGCTCAGGCCGTGCAGCAGGAATTCCATCAGGAAGTACGTCGTGTTGGCGTCCTCGTTGGGGTGCAGTTCCTTCACGATGTCGCGCAGGCCGGGCACTTTGTCCAGGGCGGCGTGGTAGTCGGCGTCCGAGGCGTCGTGCAGCAGGTCCAGCGTGTTGCCGCTGCCGAACCATTCCTGCACCGTTTTGTAGGGCGAAACGCGGTTTTTGAGCTTTTTGGACTTGTCGGGGTCGGGGAAGTAGTTCAAGAACAGCGTGCGGATGGCCTTGCCCATGAGCTTCTCGGCCACGATGCCCGCGCCCTCCTGCTCGCCTTCGTACACCAGCTCCACCTTGCCCGTGATGGCGGGCACGGCCGAGATGAAGTCGCCCACGCGCACGTAGGTTTTTGTTTCGCCGTTGATCAGGGCCCGGCGCTCGGCACCGGCCACCACCTGCTCGTAGGCCGAGATGGTGAGGCGGGCCGACACGCCGCTCTTGGCGTCCACAAACTCGGAGCCGCGGGCCTCCACGGCCACCTGCTCCACCAGGTCGTGGGTGATTTCGTTGGTCGTCACCATGCCCTTCTGGGCCTCCTTGATGCGGGCCTCCTGCTTGGTGATGCGCTTGCCGATTTCGATGGACTTTGGGTAGTGCGTGATGATTTGGGCGTCGATGCGGTCCTTGAGCGGCGTCACGATGCTGCCGCGGTTGGTGTAGTCCTCGGGGTTGGCCGTGAACACGAACTGGATGTCGAGCGGCAGGCGCACCTTGAAGCCGCGGATCTGGATGTCGCCCTCCTGCAAAATGTTGAACAGCGACACCTGGATGCGGGCCTGCAAGTCGGGCAGCTCGTTGATGACAAAAATGCCGCGGTGGGCCCGCGGAATCAGGCCGAAGTGAATCACCCGCTCGTCGGAGTACGGCAGCTTGAGCGTGGCGGCCTTGATGGGGTCGGCGTCGCCGATGAGGTCGGCCACGGTCACGTCGGGCGTGGCCAGCTTCTCGGTGTAGCGCTCGTCGCGGTGCACCCAGGCCACGGGCGTGTTGTCGCCGTGCTCGTCGATCAGTTTTTTGGCAAACACCGACAGCGGCTGCAGCGGGTCGTCGTTCAGCTCCGAGCCGGCCACCACGGGCATGTATTCGTCGAGCAGGTTGATGAGCAGGCGCGCGATGCGGGTTTTGGCCTGGCCGCGCAAGCCGAGCAGGTTGATGTGGTGCCCGGCCAAAATGGCGCGCTGCAGCTCCGGAATCACGGTTTCGTCGTAGCCGAAAATGCCGGGAAATACGTCTTCCTTGAGGCGGAGCTTCCGAATTAGGTTCTCCCGGAGTTCGGTCTTCACCGAGCGGGACTTGTAGCCGGACTTTTTCAGCTGGCCCAGGGTGGTGATGTGCTGCGAATGGTTGGTTGGAAGCTGGTCGTGTTGCATAAGAACGAGAAAGGGGAAACAGGCTTCCCGCTTGTCTCAACCGGCAAAACCGGGCGGAGGTTCACGGGCCGCCCGGCGGGGCCCCTGAAGCCGTTTGGCAGGGGCAAAAACCGGATTACTACCATTATTTCAATTTTATATTCATTAAATTGAATGTTATAATATAAATTCGCGTGTACTCCTCTAGTTTGCTTATGAAAACGACTCTTCGCGCATTGGGCCTGCTGCTGGGCCTGGCGGTGCTGGCGGTGGCCGGCTTTGTGGCGTTTGTGGCGGCGCGCGGCATCCCGCGCTACGCGCCGCCGCGCCCCCCGGTGGCCCACATCTTGGCCACGCCCGAGCGCCTGGCCCAGGGCGAAAAACTGGTGCTGGCCGCCTGCGCCGACTGCCACCGCAACCGCGCCACGGGGGCCCTGTCGGGCCAGCTGCTGCGCAACGTCACGCCCGACTTCGGGCAAGTGTTCGCCGCCAACATCACCCAGGACCGCACTCACGGCATCGGGGCCTGGACCGACGCCGAGTTGGTGGGCCTGCTGCGCACCGGCATCGGGCGCGACGGCCGCTACCGGCTCATCATGCCCAGCTTCGGGCAAATGTCGGACGAGGACGTGGCCAGCGCGGTGGCGTTCCTGCGCGCCGACAACGCCCTGACCCGGGCCGACCCCACGCCATCGCACCCGCAGCAGCCGTCGCTGCTGCTCATGGTGCTCGCCAACACCGTGATGAAGCCCACGCCGCTGCCCACCGGGCCCGTGGGGGCCCCCGCCCCCACCGAGGCCGTGGCCTTCGGCCGCTACCTGGTGGTGGGCCGCTACAAGTGCTACGAGTGCCACTCGCACGACTTCAAAACCAACAACGCCCTGGAGCCCGAGAAGTCGGCCGGCTACCTCGGCGGCGGCAACAAGCTGCTGAACGCGCACGGCCAAGAGGTGGTGTCGCGCAACATCACGGGCGACGCCGCCACCGGCATCGGCCGCTGGAACGAGGCACAATTGGCCCAGTCCCTGCGCTTCGGCCGGGGCCCCAACGGCCCGCTGGGGGCCCCCATGCCCCAGTACGCGCAGCTGACCGACGCCGAGGTGCACGCCCTGTACGACTACCTGCAAGCCGTGCCCAAACTAAAAAACGCCACCCCGGAGGATGGCGCTTTGGCGGCAAAGTAACTTGGCAGCGGGGCCCCGCAGGTGGGCAATTACAGCGTTTTGCGGCGGTTCTTTTTGTAGTCTTCGAACACCAGGTGGCCCAGGCCCTTCAGGCCCGAGTAGTAGGCCTTGCCTTGGTTTACCTCCGTGAACTCCTCCACAAACTGCTGGAGGTAGGGGTCGGAAGTGATCATGAACGTGGTGATGGGGATTTTCACGCGGCGGGCGGCGGCGGCGATGTTCAGCGTCTTGTTCACCACCTTGCGGTCGAGGCCGAAGCTGTTTTTGTAGTAGCCGTTGCCTTCCTTGAGGCAAGTAGGCTTGCCGTCGGTGATCATGAAAATCTGCTTGTTCGGCGTTTTGCGCTTGCGCAGCAGGTCCATGGCCAGCTCCAGGCCGGCCACGGTGTTGGTGTGGTAGGGCCCCACCTGCAGGTAGGGCAGGTCCTTCACCTCAATCTGCCAGGCGTCGTTGCCGAACACAATCACGTCGAGCGTGTCCTTCGGGTACTTCTGCTTCACAAGCTCGGCCAGGGCCATGGCCACCTTCTTGGCGGGCGTGATGCGGTCCTCGCCGTACAGAATCATCGAGTGCGAAATGTCGATCATCAGCACCGTGCTGGTCTGGCTCTTGTGCTCGTTTTCACGCACCTCCAGGTCGCCCTCGGTCAGCATGAAGCCGTCGTCCACGCCGTGGTTGAGCTGGGCGTTGCGGATGGACTCGGTCATCTGGATCTGCTCCAGCGAGTCGCCGAAACGGAACTCGCGCAGGTCGGTGCTCTGCTCGTCGCCCTGGCCGGTTTGGGGCGTGCGGTGGTTGCCGGTGCTGCTCTTCTTGAGCTTGCCGAAGATTTCTTCCAGCGCCGACTTGCGCAGTTGCTGCTCCGACTTGGCGGTGATGTGGAACTCGCCTTTTTTCTGCTCGTCCTCGTCGATGTAGCCCTTTTTCTTCAGGTCGTCGATGAAGTTGCCCATGCCGTAGCCGTCGTCGGTGAGGCCGTACTGCTTGTCGAGTTCGTTGAGCCAGGACAGGGCCTCGCCCACGTCGCCGGAGGTGATGGTAACCAGCTGCATAAACAGCTTAAAGAGCGACTCGAAGCCCTTTTCGGGCTGCTCGTCGGGCACAAAATCGCGGAAGCGGAAGCCTGTGGCCATAATTTCGGGAAGGAAAGGGAATAGGCCGCGAAAACAACGCCCGCGGCGGCAATGTTCATTTGCAGCACTTACCCGCCTCCACCCCTCACCTTCCGCCCCATGAAAGCCGTTTGGAACAACACCGTCGTGGCCGAGAGCGACGCCACCGTCGTGGTCGAAAACAACCACTACTTTCCCGCCGACAGCCTCAAAAAAGAATTTTTCGAGGACAGCATCGCCCACACCTCCTGCCCCTGGAAGGGCCGCGCCAGCTACTACTCGCTGCGCGTGAACGGCGAGCTGAACAAAGACGCCGCCTGGTTTTACCCCGAAACCAGCGAGGCCGCCCAAAACATCAAGGGCTACGTGGCCTTTTGGAAAGGCGTGAAAATCAGCGCGTAAACATAATACGCATAAAAGAAGGCCCGCCGCGCTGAAATGCGCGGCGGGCCTTCTTTTATGTATGCGGCCGGGGCCTTAGGGCACGATGACCACTTTGCCGGTGGTGTGCTTCGTCTCGATTTGCTCGAAGGCTTTTTTGGCATCGGCCAGCGAAAACGTGGCCAACACGGGCACTTGTAACTGGCCGCCGTCGGCCAGCGCGCGCAGGTGGTCGAGGTCGGGCACGCTGGGTTGCGCCATCACGTGCTGGAAGGAAATGCCCGGGGCCAGTTGCAGTTCCTTGCCGTCGTTGAGCACTGAAACGAGGCGGCCGTTGGGCTTGAGGGCCCCCAGGCTTTGGGTGAGCGTGTCGCCGCTCACGGCTCTGGTTGGTTGGCAAAAGAGATTTAGCGTAACCCGTTTGCTTTGCGGAGGTTTGCTTTTCACCCGGCGCTCCTAACGAAAAAAGCCGCTTCCTGGGGCGGGAAGCGGCTTTTGCAAAGATTGGGGCCCCAGCGCGGCGGCTACGAAATCCACTTGAACTTGTACTCCAGCTTGGGCACCGGCATGCGGTCGCTCACGCGGCGCAGGCGGGCGGGCAGGGCCATCACGTAGTCGCGGGCCTTCTCGGCGGGGCCGGTGAGGCCCCCGATGCCGGCAATTTTCCAGTCGGCAATCAGCGTGTCGAGGATGTCGGTGTAGTCGGCGCTCGTGTACACGCCCAGGCGCTGGGCGGCGTCGGTGAAGTGGCCGTAGGTTTTGCCCATGTCGATGCCCAGCTCGCGCATGTAGTGGGCGGGCATCACGATTTTCTTGCGCATCATGTCCTCGAAGGCCAGCATCATTTCCGAGGGGTCAATCTCGAAGATTTTCTCCACAAACGTTTTGTAGGCGCGGGCGTGGCGGTTTTCGTCGCCGGCAATCATGCCGCAGATTTTGGAAAGGCCGTCGTCGCCGGCGGTGCGGGCGAGCTGGCCCACGCGGCGGTGCGAAATGTTGGTGGCCATTTCCTGGTAGCTCGTGTACACGAAGGCGCGGTACGGGTCGTGGGCCGTGCCCAGGTCGAAGCCGTCGTTGATGAGGTACTGGGTGCTCATCTCAAACTCGCGCATGTTCACGCGGCCGCTGAGGTAGAGGTAGCGGTTGAGCAGGTCGCCGTGGCGGTTTTCCTCGGCCGTCCAGCCCCGGATCCACTGGGCCCAGCCGTTGTTGTTGTCGCGGTTCAAGTCGTCGAGCTCGTGGAACCAGGCCTCGTAGTTGGGCAGGGCCTCCTCGGTAATGGTGTCGCCGATGAGCACGGCCAGCAGGTCGTAGCTCAAGCTGCCGGCCTTATCGCGCAGGTCTTTCACCTCGTCGAAAAAGGTTTCGCGGCGCGAATCGGGCAGGTAATCAGCCGGTTGCCAGCTGTCCTCCACCTTCTTAAGGAAGCTGTAAATATTTTCTTTGAGGAAACCCTCGAGGTGTTGCAAGACCTCGCTGCGCGAAATCATTGTGGAGCTGAGCATGGCGCGGAAAGGCGAAAACGTGTGGTGGTGATGAAGCAACGATTTTCGGACCGCAAAGGTCCACTCCCGGGCCACCGGCCCGGGTACAAAATTATGTTCTCCGGCACCGCCTACCGCCCGGATGCGGGCCGGACCAAGCGCCCGCCCGGGGCCCCGGGCCAGTAAAAGTGCAGGCTGGAGTCGGCGGCCAGGGCGGGGCCCGGGCGCAGGGCCCACCGCTGGGCGGGCGGGCCGCGCCGCGCCGCCGCGTTCAGCCACGCGGCTTCGGGGGCGGCCAGCACCCAGGCCACCCGGCCGGCGGGGGCCCCGGCCAGGCGGCGCAGCGCCGCGGCCTGGCCGGCGGCCCCGGTGAGGGCCCGGCACAGGGCCCGCTGCGAGGCGTCGGGCGCCGCCCACCCGCTGAGGCTGAGCACCGGCCCGGGGCCCAAATTGTAGGCGCGAAACGGCGAGAGGCTTTTGAGCAAGTCGGTGGTACCGGCCAGCACGCGCACGCGGCCGGCGGTGCGGCCGGCCAGCTCGGCCAAGGCGCGCTCGTGGCGGGCGCGCTCCTGCCCCAGCACTTGGCGGCGGTGGCCGGTTTTGGCCGCGTACAGGGCCCCCACGGCCAGCGCCGCCACCGCGCCCCAGCGCCGCACCGCTGGGGAAAGTGCGGGGAGCCCCGGTTCGGTCCGGCCCGCGCCGGGTGCCTGCAACCAAAAGGCCAGGTTGGCCAGCAGCCAGCAATCGAGCAGCGGCAGCGCAAGGCGGGGCGGCAGCTTGAAGCCACCGGCCAGCACCACCAGGGCCCCGGCGAAGCCCAGCTGCACCACCCAAAAGCCCCGCGTGGGGCGCTGGGGGCCCCGGCGGCGGGCCACGCCCCCGGCCAGGGCCCCCAGCGCCAGCAGCACCGGGAAGTAGTCGCGCGCCAGCAGCCCGGCCCGTAGCGCCAGCTTGGTGGGCACCGTGCGGCCGAAAAAATCCCGGGCGTCGAAGCGGTAAGCGCGGCGGGCCAGGGCGTCGTTTACGGCCGTGGCGTCGCCCAGCAGCCACAGGCCCACGGCGGCGGTGCCCAGGCTGTCGGCCGGGGTGCGGGGCTGCGGGCGCAGCTGCTCGAAGTCGAGCACCCGGGCAAAGAAGGCGTCGTGCGCCTGGGTTTGGGCCGCGGCGGGCGTTTGCCGCAGGGCGGCGGCGCCGGTGGCCCCGGCCAGCAGCAGTGCCGCGCCCGCCAGCGCCGGCGCGGCGCGGCGCCCGCCCCCGGCCAGCAGCACGGCGGCCGGCACCGCGGCGGCGGCCCCCACCACGGCCAGGCCGGGCCGCACCAGCCACGCGGCCCCCAGCCCCGCCAGGCCCAGCAGCAGCGGCCCCCAGCGCCCCGGCCGCTGGGCCGCGTACAGCACGGCCCCGCCCGCCAGCAGCAGCGCCACCCGCGCGTGGCTGAACCACAGCCAGTGCTCGAGCCACGCCACCCCAAAAAACGCCGCCAGCGCCAGCGCCAGGGGCCCCGGCCGCAGGTGCGGCCGCAGCAGCTTGTCCAGCACCGCAAACCACAGCCCGGTGGCCGCGCCCAGCAGCGCGCCCAGCAGCAGCCCCAGCCACGGTGCCCCGGGCAGGGCCCCGTAGGCCGCCGCCAGCGCGTGCCCGTAGCCGTGCAAGTACAGCGGCACCGCCGGCACCGGCCCCGGCGCCAGCACGCCCGCAAACAGCCACGCCAGCACGGTTTCGTCGTTGGCCTCGCAGTAGCTGCCCAGGCCCGCCACCGTGCCCAGCGCCAGGGCCCCGGGCAGCAGCCCGGCGCGGGCAAAAACGGCGAAACGGGAAGCGTACGGCACGGCGAAGGGGGAAGCCGCCAAAACTACGCCCGCCGCCGCACTACCCCCGCCAGCGGCCCAGCGCCTGGCCCCAGGCAGCCAAGGCCCAGTCGAGGGGCGCGGGGCGGGCCACTTGGCGCAGCAGCGCGAACAGGGCCCCCGCCTCGGCGGCGCGGCGGCGGCGGGCGGCGTGGCGCAGCTCCCAGCGCAGGCGCACGGCCAGGGCGGCGCGCTCGGCCGGGGTGCGCACCAGGGCCAGGGCCTTGGCGCAGACGCGGACGGTGGAGGCCAGGTACGGGTCGTGGGCGCGGTAGGCGCGGGCCGACATGGCGCGCGGGTGCCGGCGCTTGCGGGTCGTCACGGCGTCGAGGTAGTCGAATTGCCAGTCGCGGGCGGCGCGCACCCAAAAGTCGAAATCCTCATAAGCCAGCGCCTCGTCGTAGCCGCCCAGCGCGGCCAGGCAGGCGCGGCGCATCAGCATGGTGGGCGTGCTGATGAAGAAGCGGGCCAGCACGTCGGCCAGCACCCAGCCGCTGGCCGGGCGCAGGTGCGCCGGGGCCCCGGGGTAGTAGTGGCGCCCGAGCAAATTCCCGTGCTCGTCGATGAGTTCGGCGTTGGAATACACCACGCCGTAGCGCGCGTCCAGGGCCCCAAACTGGGCTACCTGCCGGGCCAGGCGGTCGGGCAGCAGCACGTCGTCGGTGGCAAAATCGACCACGAACTCGCCCGTGCTTTGCCGAAAGGCTTGGTTGAAAGCCCGGCAGTTGCCCACGTTTTCGGGCAGCAGCAGCAGGCGCCAGGCCGGGTGCGCGGCGGCGTACTGGCGCAGGATGGCCGGGCTCGCGTCGGTGCTGGCGTCGTCCACGAGCCACACTTCCAGGTGCGGGTAGGTTTGGGCCAGCACCGAATCCAGGGCCTCGCGCAGGAAAGGCGCGTGGTTGTGGCACAGGGCCACCACCGTCACCACGGGGCCCGGGGCTGGGGGCGGGAAAGAAGAAGCGGGCGGCGGGACGGGAAAGATGGGCAACGGGACTGAATGGGCAGAAGGGCAGCCCAAAAATACGCGCGGCGCTACCCGCGGCCCAGCCCTTCGCGCCCGCTGCGCAGCCAGAAAAACCCGCACCCCAGCAGCAGGGCCCCGTAGCGCAGGGCGTGGGCCCACACCGCGCCCGCCAGGCCCAGGGCCGGCACCAGCCCCGCCAGCAGCCCGGCGTAGAGCACCGCCGAGGCCGCTTGCACGGCCACGTAGCGCCCGGTGCGGGCCCGGGCCGTGAGCTGAAAAATGAACACCCAGCTCAGAAACTTGGCCCAGTCGCCCAGCATCTGGGGGGCCAGCAGCGCCCGCGCCGCCAGCAGGCGCGGCGCAAAAAACAGCGGCAGCAGCCAGTCGCGGGCCAGAAACACGGCCCCCAGCGCCACGGCCAGCGCCGGGGCCAGCACCCCCAGCACCCCGCGCAGGTAGGCACGGCCCGCGGCGGGCCGCCCCGCCAGCGCCGCCAGCTGCGGATAAAACACGCTGCTGAGCACGGCGGCCACCACCATGGTGTAGTTGTCGGAAAGCTTGGCGGCGGCCTGCCACACGTCGGTGCGGGCCGGGCCGAAGCGGGCCAGCAGCGCGGCCCGCACGGCCACGTCCACGGCCCGCCCAAACACGACGTTGCCCAGGGCCATCAACCCAAACTGCGCCAGGCCCCGCAGCGCCGCCCGGCTGGGGGCCACCCACCGGCCCAGGCCCCGCAACACGCCGGCGCGGCTGGCCATTACCAGTGCGGGCCCCACGGCCAGGCCCTGGCCCACGGCGTAGGCCAGCAGCACGGTGGGCAGCGGCCAACTGCGCCCGGGCCCCAGGCCGGCGGCCACCGCCGCGGTGCCCAGCGCAGCCGTGGCCACGGCCAGCCCCACGTAGGCCCGCAGCCGGCCGGCCGCCAGCAGGGCCGTGCCCAGCAGGGCCTGCGCCGTGTTCAGGGCCACGCCGGCCACCAGCACGGCCCGCTGCCCCGGGCCGGCCGCCAGCCCGGGCCACAGCAGCAGCACCGCCGCGCCCAGCACCAGCGCGGCCGCGTTGAGGGCCCCCGCTGCCCCCAGCCACGCCCGGTAGCGGCGGCTGCCGGGCCTTAGCGGGGCCAGGTACTTCACCAGGCCCACGTGGGTGCCGTCGATGGGCAGCGTCGTGAGCAGGGCCATGACGCCCTGCACCTGCGCCAGCAGCGTGAGGCCCCCCGCCGGGGCGTGGGTGGCCACCAACTTGCCCACGGCAATGGCGCCCGCCGCCCGCGCCGCCAGGCCCACACCGGTACCCAGCGCGCCCCGCACAAAGCTTCGCCACACGGGCACAGCGCGGGCGGACGGAACAGGCAGGGGCATCAAATTAGCGAATTAGCCATTGACCATCAGTAATTTACTTGGCACGCAGCTTCTACCTGGGCAGTGTCAGGCAATGACTTGCTGGTTCCCAAACGGCGGCAAGCGCCGCCGCCGGGGCACAGGTATCGAAAGCCGGTGGGCGGTTGGTTTTCGCACCGCTCGTTTTGTTGCGAAGTGCGCCGGGTGGGCGGCGGGCTTACCAGTCTTTTTCCCAGCTCAGGCGCAGGCCGGCGGTGGCCCCCAGGTGGCGCTTGAAGCGCAGCAGCGAAACGTTGGGCCCCTCGGGCAGCGTGGAAGTGCCCAGGTCAAGCACGGCCAGGCCGCTGGCCCGCGCAAAGGCGTGCAGGCCCTCGTTGAGGAGCACCACCGGGCTCAGGGCGTTCTGGCTGAGCGGGCTGGCGGGGTAGAAGTTGTAGAGCACCCGGCCGCTCACGCGCACGGCGATGGTGAGGGCCGCCCACTCGCCGCTGGGGGCCCGCACCGAAAACAAAAAATAGTCGTCGGGAAACGCCTCGAACAAGGCCTCCAGCCGGGCCAGGGGCAGCGGCGGGGCCTGCCCCCGCTCCTGCCGGCACGCGCTGAGGAAGGCGTGGGCCCGCGGCAAAAACCAGCGGTGCTCCTGCTCCACCACCAGGCCGTGGCGGGCGCACTTATGCAGGCGCCGGCGCTCGGAGGGGTGCAGGCCGGCGGCGTAGTCGCGGGCCAGGTCGAGGTGGTGGTTCTGCTCGGCCAGGGCCACGCGGTAGCCGCGCCGGTGCAGGGCCTCGGCCAGGGCGGCGGCCCCGGCGGGGTCGTAGCAAAACGGGTAGCCGCGCACCGCCAGCTGCCGCTGGCCCAGGCCGCGCAGCGCCGCTTCGGCCGCCCCGAAGAGCGCGTGCACAGCGGCCACGCCCAGGCCCGGGGCCAGCTGCGCCCCGCCGAACGGGGCCTGCCCGGGGCTGCGGGCGCGGCCGCTGGCGGGGTCGGCCACCACGTGCAGCTGGCCCACGGTTTGGCCGGCGTCTTCGAGGTAAAAGCTGAGCACGGGGCCCGCCGGCGGTTGCAAGGCCTGGTGGGCGGGCTGCAAAAACAGCAGCGGCTCGAAGGCCAGCGGGCGGCGCGGGGCGGCGGCCACCGGCCCGGGGCCCGGGGCCCACACCGCCGGGGCCGCCCCGGGGGCCCCGGCCTCAACACTAGAAAACGGCTCGAAAACGGACACGGTGCGCGGAGAAATCCGGGGCAAAGTACGGCCCGGCCGGGGCCCCGCCCCAACCCCGGGGCCCCGCGGGCGTACTTTGCCCCGGATTTCTCCCGCCCGCCGCCCGCTCCGCATGGCTCCCCCCGATTCGTTTTCGCCCGCCCCCGCCGACGCCGCCGACCGCGCCGCCCTCCGCCAGGACCGCGCCCAGCGCGTGGGCCAGAAGCCGGGCACCCTCGCGGTGCGCCCCGGGGCCCCCAAGCCGCGCCTGTTTCTGACGGCCTACGACAAGGACGTTTGCGACGAGGCCGAGTACACGGACCGCTACGACGCGCTGCTCGCGGCCATGCGCACGGGGGGCCCCGAGCGCAAGTTTTGGCTCGACGTGCGCGGCTACGGCGACCTGCCGCTCATCGAGCGGCTCATGGAAGACTTCGACCTGCACCCGCTGCAAATGGAGGACGTGCTCGGCGACTACCAGCGGGCCAAGGTGGAAATATTTGACGACAACCGCCTGTTCCTGGTCTCGCGCATGACGGAGTTCAACGCCGCCAGCCTGGCCATCGACGACGACCAGCTCTCCATCTTCACGGGGCCCAACTACGTGCTCACGTTCCAGGACGACTACGCGGACTGCCTGGACGCGCTGCGCAACCGCCTGCGGGGCCCCAGCAGCCAGCTGCGCCGCCGCTCCGTCGGCTACCTCGCCTACGCCCTCACCGACGTGGTGCTCGACCACTACTACCCCACGATGGCGGCCATCGGCGACTACATCGAGGAGCTGGAAGACAGCATTTTCGTGGCCCGGCGCGAGCAGCGGCTGCTCAGCCGCATCTTGCAGGTGAAAAAAAGCGTGGTGCGCTTCCGCCGGCTGGTGTACCCCGAGCGCGACAAGATTGCGGAAATCCTGCGCCTGCCCGACGAGGTGGTGCCCGAAGACATCAAAACCTACTACCGCGACTGCTACGACCACGCCATCCAGGCCCTGGACCTGGCCGAGAGCTACCGCGACAACATCAGCAGCCTGGCCGACCTGTTCCTCTCCGACCAGAGCAACCGCATGAACGAGGTGATGAAGGTGCTGACCATCATCAGCTCCATCTTCATCCCGCTGAGCTTCATCGTGGGCCTCTACGGCATGAACTTCCAGCACGACGACGGCCACGGCCACGTGCTGCCCCTCAACATGCCCGAGCTGTACCAGCCCTGGGGCTACCCCGTGCTGCTGGCCATTTTGGCCGTCATCGTGGCCGGCCAGCTGTACTACTTCTGGCGCAAAGGCTGGCTGTCGAGCGGCGATTGAGGCGCCGGCTATTTTTTAGCTACTAAAGGTTAGGCCGTCATGCTGAGCGCAGCCGAAGCATGACGGCCTAATGGATCGTATTTACAGCCCAAATTGGGCAGCGAAACTTTTTTAGCTTCTAAACGCCAGGTGGCCCGCCGCTTCGGGCTGGGCGATGCCGCGAAGCGCCCCGGCCAGGACTTCGTAGGAATGGACGCGGGCCGCGTGGGTGAAGATGTTGGAAACGGCCATGATTTCGTTGACCTGCGTTTGGTCGATGAACTCCTGCAACTCGGCTTGCAGCGTGGCCGGGCCGCCGACGAACGAGTAGGCCAGCATCTGCTGCACGGCGTGCTGCTGGGCGGGGCCCCAGAGCGGGGCCATGGACGCCACGGGCGGGGCCAGCGGGGCGGGGCGGCCCGAAATGACGCCCAGCATGAACTGCTGCAGCGAGGTGGAGAGCCACTGCGCCTCGGCGTCGGTGTCGGCGGCCACCACGTTCACGCAGGCGATGGCGTAGGGCTGGGCCAGCGCCGCCGAGGGCCGGAAGTTTTGGCGGTAAATGCCCAGGGCGGCCAGCAGCTGGGCCGGCGCGAAGTGGCTGGCGAAGGCGTAGGGCAGGCCCAGGGCCGCCGCCAGGTAGGCGCTGTCGGTGCTGGAGCCCAGGATGTAGAGCGGCACGTCGAGCCCCTCGCCGGGGATGGCCCGCACCGCGGCGGTGCGGTTGGCGGCCGAAAAGTAGGTTTGCAGCTGCTGCACGTCGCGCGGGAAATCCTGGGCCCCGCCGAAGCGGCTGCCGCGGATGGCCTGCGCCGTGGCCTGGTCGGAACCCGGGGCCCGGCCCAGGCCCAGGTCGATGCGGCCGGGGTAGAGCGTGGCCAGCGTGCCTATTTGCTCGGCCACCACCAGCGGGGCGTGGTTGGGCAGCATGATGCCGCCCGAGCCCACGCGCAGCGTGGTGGTGCCGCCCGCAATGTAGCCGATCAGCACGACCGGGGCGGCGCTGGCCACGCTGGCCATGTTGTGGTGCTCGGACAGCCAGTAGCGGGTATAGCCTTGTTTTTCAACCTGCTGGGCCAGGTCCAGGCTGTGGCGAAACGTATCGGCCGGCGTGGTGCCGGCCGCAACGGGGGCCAGATCGAGCACCGAGAAAGCGACGGGAGCGGCAGCGTATGTTGACATGAGGGGGGCGAAATGGAAAGCAACGGTGGTTGCCCTGCACAACCCATTCCCCCGCGAAATGATTACTTTTTGCCCCGCCCCGGCCGTTCGGCGGCGCGGGGGGCCCTTTTACCAGCCGGGCGCGCACCCGGCGCCCACGCCCGGCCACACCCGCCCACCGGCGGGCCCGTGCCGCGGCCCCACAGAAAAGCGGAACCCGCGGACGGGGCCCCGGGCGGGCACTAGGGCCGCAGCTCGGTGCGGCGCAGCTCGCGGCCCACCAGGCGCACCAGCTGGTAGGTGCCCGTGGGCGCGTGGTAGGCCAGGCCCACGCCGGCGCCGGTGCTGGCCAGTGGCTGGCCGCTCAGCAGCCGGCCTTGGGCGTCGAACACGTAGGCCAGGCCGGGGCCCGGCTCGGCCACGGCCACCGCCCGGCCACCGCCGCCAAAATCGAAGAACTGCGTGGGCTTGGGCCCCGACGTGACGAAGCGGCGCGACACCACGGGCGCCACCTGCGGCGGCAAGTAGAAGTCGTAGCGGCCGCCCTCCTCGTCGCGCGCCACGCCGTAGCCAGCCCCGCCGCCGGTGGCCGGCACCAGCCGGAAAGTGGCCGTGCGGCTCCAAGTGGCCACCCGGCGGCGGGCCAGCACGTCGCCCACCAGCGTGAAGGTGACCAGCTCGCCGTGCTGGTTGACGACCGTGAGGCGGGTGCGGCCCAGCGTGCTAGCGGCCTGCACGGCCACCCCGCCCGCCAGCCGGGCCCCCACGCTCAGCGGGAAGCCCGGCAGCAGGGCGCCGCGCTGGTCGTAGGCGTACACGTAGCCGTTTTGCAGCGGGCACACCACCACGTCGCGCCCGCCCACGCTCAGCAGCGCGGCGGCCCCGGCCAGCGGAAAATCGAGCCCCTTGGGGCCCCAGCCGGGGAACTGCCGCCCCGCCGCGTCGAGCAGGAACAGGGCCTGCGCGCCGGCCGCCACCAGCAGGCGCGGCGCGGCCCCGGCCGGGGCGCTGGTTTGCAAAGCGGTGGCGCGCACGGTGTCGGGCAGGTTGAGGGGGAAGGGCGGGGCCTCGCGGCCGTCGGCCAGGGCCAGGCGGTGCACGCGGCGGCCGGCGGCCAGCGCCAGGCCCGCGGCCGGCCCCACCGCCAGGGGCCCCGCCCCCACCAGCGGGGCCCCCAGCGAGTCGGCCCACACCACGCCGTTGTCGGGGCTCACGAAGTAGGCCACGCCGGCCGAATCCTGCACCAGGGCCGCCGGCACCCGCGTGCCGACCGCGGCCACCAGCAGCGGCGTGCCCACCAGCGGCGCCCGGAACGCCAGCCCGCGCCCCTCGCCCGCCCCGGCCAGCACCGCCCCCGCCCCGGCGCTGGGCCGGTGCAGCAGCAGCCGCCCGAAGTACTGCGCGCCCGGCGCGGCCTCGTCGGCGGCCGGCACCAGCTGCCAGGCCAGCTGCGGGAAGCGCTTGAACAAGGCCTCGTTGCGCAGCAGCCCGGCGCGGCGGTCTTCGGTGAGGGCCCCGAGCAGGCCGTTCCAGGCGTTGCGCGTGTCGAGGTACAGGCCCAGCCGGGCGCGGGGCAGCGTGCGGGCCAAAAACGCGGCGTAGGCCGGCGTGCGGGCCCAGGTGAGGCCGGCGCCCACGTCGGCCAGGGCCCCGCCGAGGGTGGCGGCGTCGGCCATCACCAGGTAGCCGTCCACGAGGGCCCCCACGGGCGCGGGCACGGCCTCGCCGGGGGCGGCGGGCGCCAACAGGGGCCGCAGCAACTGGCCAATGGCCACGCCCAGCGGGTGCATTTCGTAGCCGCCCGCCCGCGTGAAGGCCGGCGGCTGGCCCGTGCGGCGGCGCACCTCGCCCAGCCAGCGGGCGGTGCGCGCCGGGGCCGGGCAGCGCAGGTAGGCCAGCCGCCCGGGGGCCACGCCGGGCGCCGCCGCGGCCAGGTAGGCCACCGCCATCTCGGGCCCGAAGCTGGCGGCCAGGCTGTCGAGGGCCCCGCGCAGGCCCACCGAATCGGCCCCGGCCGGGCCCGCCGGGGCCAGCGGGCGCGCGGCCAACTGCACCACCAGCGCCGTGCGGGTGGGCAGCACGGCGGCCAGCCCGAAGGGCTGGGCCGGCTGCCCCCGCACTTGCGCGTGCAGGGCCCCGCGGGTGGTTTCGGGGTTGGCGAAGCCGGCCAGCTCGGCCACGGGGCCCGTCAGCTTCAGGCCCAGCAGGGCGTCGGCGGCCAGGGTGGCGAGGTGGTCGAAGCGGGCGTGGGCGGCGGGCCGGAACAGCACGTCGAGCAGCTGCGGCAGGCGCCGGAAGTTCAGCCACAGCGCGGCGTCGATTTCGGGCAGGCGCAGCACGTCGGTGTCGGCGAAGCGGGCCAGCACGGTGGGGGCCCCGGGGTGGCGCAGGCGCTGCACCACGGCTTCCACCAAGGCCGCGTTGGTGCTCATGATGAGGTGGTTGCGGTAGTTGAACACCGTCAGGCTGGTTTCGGTGCGCACCTCCGTCAGCACGCTCAGCTCTTGCCCGTCCAGCAGGCGCTGGCGGAGGCGGTAGCGGCGGTCGCGGCCCAGGGTTTCGAGCAGGCCCCGCACCTGCCGGTACTCGCGCACCGAGGCCAGCGGCACCTGGTAGAGCACGTCGAACGCGGCGGGGCCCGTCACGTGCACGGAAGTCACGACCCGCTTGCGGCCCAACAGCGCCAGCAGGCTGCCGTTGCGGCCGGTGCCGCCGGCCAGGCTGTCGGCCACGGCCAGGTGGTCGGCGGCCTGCTGCACGTAGCGCACGGCCGTGAGGTTGTCCCAGAGCTGGGTTTCCTGCAGGTGGCGCACCAGGGCGGGGTGGTCGCGGGTGGTGAGCACGAGCACCGCGTCGTCGGGCACCAGGGCGTAGGCGTCCACCGGCTCGGCGGCCACGGTGCGGCGGTAGTACACGTAAGTGGCCAGCGCCAGCAGCAGCGCAAAGGCCACGAGCAGCGCCCAAAGCTTGCGGGACATATTCGGGAAGCGGGAGCGGGAAGTGGGGGCGAAAGTACGGCGCTCGTTTGCGACCCCGCCCGGCCCGCGGCGGCCGCGGGGCCGGGGGCGCATTTAGGGGCCCGCTCCTTTCTTCCGGGGCCGGGCGCGGGGCCCCGGAGGCGCGGCAGTGGGCCGCAGCGGCGGGCTCCGGAGTGAGGGCCCCGCGCCCGCGAAAGCTCCCGGCGGGCGGGCTTTTTTGGGGTTTTGCTGCTAATAATTCCCTCTTTTTTGCAGATTCTTTTTATTGTGATTTTTAATATAAGCTGAACACAATAGCTTAGTAACAACATTATATACATTCATTTATATTTGTGGCGTGATTTATATTTCGTCCATGAATATTTTTACGCTACCCACCGGCCCCACCCAAAAGCACCGCTGGCCCGCAGCGGTGCCAGCCACTGCATCGAGCGCCGCTGAAGCGCCCGGGGCAGCCGGCGCGCGGGGCTGGGCGTACCAGCTGGTTTGCTTGCTGACCGTGCTGCTGGGCCTGGTGGCGCCCGCCGCATTCGCGCAGCGCGTGGCCGCGGGCCAAGCGTTCACGGTGGCCATTTACCCCGACGGCACCCTCTGGGCCTGGGGCCGCAACGCCAACGGCCAGCTCGGCGACGGCACCACCGCCGACCGCGCGCTGCCCGTGCAAGTCGGCGACGCGGCCGGCTGGGCCAGCGTGGCGGCCGGCGCCCAGCACGCGCTGGCCGTGCGCGCCGACGGTACGCTCTGGGCCTGGGGCGGCAACCAGTTTGGCCAGCTCGGCGACGGCGCGTACGCCAGCCGCCCCGCGCCCGCGCAAGTGGGCACCGCCACCAACTGGGCCCGCGTGGCGGCGGGGCCCTACCACACCTTGGCCGTGCGCACCGACGGCACCCTCTGGGCCTGGGGCAACAACTTCAACGGCCAGCTCGGCGACGCCGACCCGGCCAACCACGCCGCGCCGACGCAAATCGGCACGGCCACCGACTGGGCCGCGGTGGCGGCGGGGCAGGGCTTCGGCCTGGCCACCCGCGCCGGCGGCACCCTCTGGAGCTGGGGCGACAACGCCTACGGCCAGCTCGGCAACGGCCCGGGGCCCGGCACCTGGGCCCCCGCGCCCGTGGGCACCGCCGCCGACTGGCGCGCCGTGGCCGCGGGCGCCAACCACGCCGTGGCCGTGCGCGCCGACGGCACCCTCTGGAGCTGGGGCTACAACTTCGACGGGCAGCTGGGCAACGGCACGGCCACGGGGCAGCCGGGCGGGCCCGCCCGCGTGGGCGCCGCCACCACCTGGCAAGCCGTGACGGCCGGCGCCTACCACACCGTGGCCACCCGCACCGACGGCACCCTGTGGGCCTGGGGCCGCAACGCCGACGGCCAGCTCGGCGACGGCTCGTACGCCGACCGCCTCGCGCCGGTGCCGGTGGGCCCGGCCACGGCGTGGGCCGGCGTGGCCGCGGGCCCCAACCACACCGGGGCCCTCGGCACCGACGGCACCCTGTGGGCCTGGGGCAGCAACGCCGACGGCCAGGTCGGCAGCCCGGCCCTGAGCAGCGGCCTGTTGCGCGCGCCGGCGCAGGTCAGCCCGGGCACCACGTGGGCCAGCGTGGCCGGCGGCACCTTCCACACCGCCGCGGTGCGGGCCGATGGCACGCTCTGGGCCTGGGGCAGCAACCAGTACGGCCAACTCGGCGACGGCGCGGTGCCGCGCAGCGCGCCCAAGCAAGTGGGCACGGCCACCAACTGGAAATCGGTGAGCGCCGGCCACGACCACACCGTGGCCGTGCGCGCCGACGGCACGCTCTGGGCTTGGGGCCGCAACCAATCCGGCCAGCTCGGCAGCGGCACCACCGCCAACCGCGCCACGCCGGCCCAAGCGCAACTCGGCACCGCCTGGCAAAGCGCCGCGGCGGGCAGCTACCACACGCTGGCCGTGCGCGCCGACGGCACCCTCTGGGCCTGGGGCAATAACACCTACGGCCAGCTCGGCGACGGCACCCTGGCCAGCCGCCCCGCCCCCGTGCAGGTGGGCACGGCCACCAATTGGCAAAGCGTGGCCGCCGGCCAAAGCCACACGCTGGCCGTGCGCGCCGACGGCACCCTCTGGGCCTGGGGCAACAACGCCTACGGCCAGCTCGGCGACGGCACCGCCACCGGCCGCCCCGCCCCCACGCAAGTAGGCCTTGATGCCAACTGGCAGAGCGTGGCCGTGGGCGACGCGCATACCGTGGCCGTGCGCACCGACGGCACCCTCTGGGCCTGGGGCGACAATTTCGACGGGCAGCTCGGCGACGGCACCGCCGCCGGCCACCGCACCCCGGCCCAGGTGGGCACCGCCACCGACTGGACCAGCGTGACGGCCGGCGCCAGCCACACCGTGGCCGTGCGCGCCGACGGCAGCCTGTGGGCCTGGGGCAATAACACCTACGGCCAGTTTGGCGACGGCACCACCACCGGCCGCCTGGCCCCCGCCCAAACCGGGGCGGGCACCACCTGGCGCCGCGTGGCGGCCGGCGCCACCCACACCCTCGGCCTGCGCACCGACGGCACCTTCTGGGCCTGGGGCCTGAACGACTTCGGCAAATCGGGCCAGCCCGTGGGCAGCACCGTGCCGCTGCTCGTGCACCGCGGCGCCGCCGCCGTGCTGCCCACCCGGGGCCCCGGCGCCGGCGCCCTTGCCCTGCAGCCCGTGCCCAACCCGGCGCACGACCACGTGCAGCTCGTGGGGGTGAGCGCCGGCGCCGCCTTGCGCCTGCTCGACACGCTGGGCCGGCCCGTGCGCACCGGCTTCGGCCCCAGCCTTTCATTGCAGGGCTTAGCGGCGGGCGTGTACTTGGTGCAGGCCAGCCAGTCGGGCCAGCCCACGCGCACGGCCCGCTTGGTGGTCAACTAAGCCGGTTGGGGCCCCCAGCGGGCCTGCCGCCAGGCGGCTTGCTGGGCAAGCGTCAGGAACGTCCAGGCCACGAGGCGGCTTTTTTTCTGGCCCTGGGCCATGTCGATGGTTTGCACCTCCACCGCGCCGGCTTGGTGCAGGGCCCGGTGCAGGCCGGGCAGGGTTTCCTTTTTCGAGACGAGCGTGGTGTACCAGAAGCAGGCGGTGGGGCGCTGCTGGCTTTCCAGCACCAGGCGGCGCACGAAGGCCGCCTCGCCGCCCGGGGCCCACAGCTCGGCGTTTTGCCCCCCAAAGTTCAGGATTGGCCGGGGGCCCCGGGCGGTGCCCAGGTTGGCCGTTTTGCGCCGGGTGCCGGCCGCCGCCTCGGCCGCCGAGGCGTGGAAGGGCGGGTTGCAGAGCGTGGCGTCGAACACCTCGCCGGGCCGGACGATGCCCTCGAACACGCGGCGGGCGTCGGGTTGCAGCCGGCACTCGATGGCGCCCGCCAGGGCCCCGTTGGCGGCCACAATTTGCTGGGCGGCGCGCAGGGCCCCGGCGTCGATGTCGGAGCCCACGAAGCGCCAGCCGTACTCGTGGTGGCCGATGAGGGGGTAGATGCAGTTGGCGCCCACGCCCACGTCGAGCACCCGCACGCCGGCGCCCCGGGGCACCACGCCGCCGTTGCGGGCGGCCAGCAAATCGGCCACGTGGTGCACGTAATCGGCCCGGCCGGGGATGGGCGGGCACAGGTAGCCGGCCGGCAGGTCCCAGTGCGTCACGCCGTAGAAGTGCCGCAGCAGCGCCTGGTTCAGCGCCTTCACCGCGGCCGGGTCGGCAAAGTCCACCGAGGCGTCGCCGAACGGGTTGGCCCGCACGAAGGCCCCCAGCGCCGGGCTGCTTCTAACCAATTGCGGGAAATCGTAGCGGCCCCGGTGCCGGTTGCGCGGGTGCAGCCCGTCCTTGCTAGCGGGGCGTTCGGGGATCGGCGGGGGCATAACCTATTACTTTTCAGAAATTGAATTTCGGTATGATATATACTTTACCTGAACAGGCCGTTAGGAGGGCATTTTTCCTTTCCGTTCGCTGCATCGAACGGTGTTACGACATGACATCCTACCACCGTAAGGTGGCTGCATTGAGTAATTTACCAGATGGCACTATTGGAAAAGAATTAGCCAACTGTTTGCTCATTCGCAATTTAACTTTAGTACCAGGCTTTGAAAGTCATGATTTGAAGCATGTGGTGCTAGGTTACGAAATGGAGCCTATCGGAGAGATTCGGATGCAAGCATTCATGCTAGGTAACGGCAACTGGACCCTTCCCAGCGTGGCTATCTTCCTGTTCGGAATGCTGCTGCTGCCGCAACATTGGCAGCTTTACTGGCAAGATTTTCAACTGGGACGGCAATGTCCCGCCGTCGCAACCTTAGAAATTGACGATTGCAAAGACCAGCAAATGGTCGAATTCAAAAAGCTCATCTTTGGCCGTTACGTTGAAATTATACCTGCCATGAATCGCAACCAGAAACCACTCACCAGCAAGCTGTTCAGTTATTTCCTCATGGCCGTGGGAGTAATAGCCATGTTGGTTTGCTATCCATTCTTATTGTCGTCGAATATTGCGGATCTGGTTGGGGCCGGTTTCCCATTCGTAGCCGGTGCAATTTTCGTGGTGGGCGGTTTATTAAACCTTACCCTTCAATCCGCAATACAACTGAAATCGGCTAGCAGCCAAAACTAATACCCCTCCCCTCACTCCCCCGTAATCTCCGCCACGTAGGCCGTGCCGCCCAGGCGGCGCATGTTGCGCAGCACCCGCAACTGCTTGGCGCGGGCCACGGGGCCGGGGTCGGAGGCGCGGAAACGGAGCGGGTTGGGCAGCACGCCGGCCAGCAGGGCGGCTTCGGGGGCCGTGAGGCGGTCGGCCGATTTGTGGAAGTACCGCTCGCTGGCCGCTTCCACGCCGAAGGTGCAGTCGCCCATTTCGGCCACGCTCAGGTACATTTCCATGATGCGGCGCTTGCTCCACAGCGTTTCGATGAGCACCGTGAAGTAGGCCTCGGCGGCCTTGCGCACGTAGCTGCGGCCCTGCCAGAGAAACACGTTTTTGGCCACTTGCTGCGAGATGGTGCTGCCGCCCACGATGTGCTTGCCGTCGCCGTGCCAGTTGCGCTGGGCGGCGTGCACGAGGGCGTCCACGTCGAAGCCGTGGTGAATCAGAAAGCGCTGGTCCTCGGCCGCCACCAGGGCCAGGGGCACCGTGGGGGCCACCTCGTCGAGGGTGCGGAACTGGTAGCGGATGTGGCGCGCGCCCTCCGCCTGGATGCCGTAGTAGCCCAGGCCCACCGGCGCGTGGGCCCGGCGGTCGAGCATGAGCCAGGTGGCCGGCGGGGCCACCCAGCGGTAAACCAGTACCCACGCCACCGACGCCAAAAACAGCGCCGCCCCCACCTGCAACGCCAGCCGCGTGGCTTGGCGCAGGTAATAAATTGATTTTTGGCGGGCGGAGGAAACGGGCGGCATGCGGGCAAAAGTACGCCCAGGGCGCGGGCGGCCGGCTTTTCGCCGGCCGCCCGCCAATCGTGGCGGCGGGCCCAAGGCGTTTGGGGGCCCCGGGCAGCGGCTCACCCTCGATTCAACGATGACCGGGCGGCCGGCGAAAAGCCGGCCGCCCGGGCCGGTTCCGCTCCTGCTGGGCCCAGCCGCTTGGCCGGATGCGCGTTTTGCCGCGAGCTTTGCCCCATGACGTTTCTCCGCCACTGCGCTTTCCTTTTGCTGCCCCTGGGGGCCCTGGCCCAAGGCCCCGCCGCGCCGGCCGCGCCCGTGCAAACTGGCGTGTCGGCGGCGCTGGCGGCGCAGCGGGCCCAGGCGCTGCGCCGCGTGGCCTACACCCTGCACTTCACGCTGCCCGGGCCCCCTGCGCAGCCCGTGGCGGCCACCGAAACCGTGCGCTTCGAGTTGCGCACCGCCCCCATCGATTCGCTGGCGCTCGACTTTAAGGCCCCCGCCGGGGCCGTGCAGCGCCTGGTGGTGAACGGCCAGGCGGCGGCGGCGGCGCAACGGCGCGAGCACGTGCTGATTGCGCCGCGCTACCTGCGTCCGGGGCCCAACGCGGTGGAAATCAGCTTCACGGCCGGCAGCCGGTCGCTGAACCGCAACCCGGAATTTGCCTACACGCTACTCGTGCCCGACCGCGCCCGCACCGTGTTTCCCTGCTTCGACCAGCCCGACGTGAAGGCCACGTTTGCCCTCACCCTCACGGTGCCCGCTGCCTGGCAGGCCGTGGCCAACGGGCCCCTGGCCGACTCGACGCGCGCCGCCGACGGCACCAAAACGTACCGCTTCGCCCCGTCCGACACCCTCAGCACCTACTTGTTTGCCTTCGCGGCGGGCAAGTTTCGGCACCTCGAACGGCAAGCCGACGGGCGGCCGATGCACTTCTACTACCGCGAAACCGACACCGCCAAGCTCGGCCGCAGCCTGGGGCCCATCTTCGCCATTCAGGCCGGGGCCCTGCGCTTTTTGCAGGACTACACGCAGCGGCCGTACCCGTTCCAGAAGTTCGATTTTGTGGCCGTGCCCGACTTCCAGTACGGCGGCATGGAGCACCCGGGCGCAATTGACTACAAGGCGTCGGCGCTGTTTCTGGACGGCGGGGCCACCCGCGAGCAGCTCAACGGCCGCGCCAACCTGCTGGCCCACGAAACGGCCCACATGTGGTTCGGCGACTTGGTGACCATGCGCTGGTTCGACGACGTGTGGACGAAGGAAGTGTTCGCCAACTTCATGGCCGACAAAATCAGCACCGTGACGCAGCCCGACGGCAACTACGACCTCAAGTTCGTCACCGACCACTACCCCGCCGCCTACGCCGTGGACCGCACCGCCGGGGCCAACCCCATCCGCCAACCCCTTGACAACCTGCAAGCCGCGGGCTCGCTCTACGGCAACATCATCTACCACAAAGCGCCCGTCATGATGCGCCAGCTGGAGCTGCTGATGGGCCCCGACGCCTTCCGCGACGGCCTGCGCGAATACCTGCGCCGCTACGCCTACGGCAATGCCACCTGGCCCGACCTCATCCAAATTCTCGATGCCCGCACCCCCGCCGACTTGCAGGCCTGGAACAAGGTGTGGGTGAACGAGCCCGGCCGGCCGGTGTTCGCGTACCAGCTGCGCATAGCCCGGGGCAGAATCAAGTCCTTCACCCTCAGCCAAAAGGGCGAGGACGGCAGCGCCCGCACTTGGCCCCAGGCCTTTGCCGTGGCCCTCGTGTACGCCGACCACGTGGAAGAATTGCCCGTGAACATGCCCGGGGCCACCCTGCGCCTGCGCGCCGCCGCGGGCCGCCCGGCCCCGCAGTACGTGCTACTGAACTCGTCGGGCCTGGGCTACGGGCGCTTCCCGGTGGACGCCCGCGGCCTGCCGTACCTGGGGGCCCTGGCCAGCCCGCTGATGCGCGCCGCGGCCTACATCAACTTGAACGAGAACCTACTAGCGGGCCAGGCCGGGGCCCCGGCGCAGCTGCTGGCCCTGCTGCGCCCGCTGCTGGCCCACGAGCCCGAAGAGCTGAACCTGGCCCTGCTGCTCGACCAGGTATCGAGCCTGTTCTGGCGCTTCACCCCGCCCGCCGAGCGCCCGGCCCTGGCCGCTTCGTTGGAGCCCGAGCTGTGGGCTGCCGGGCAGCAAGTGGGGCCCCCGAACCTCAAGAAGCTGCTCTTCAAGGCCTACGCCGGCCTGGCCCTGAGCCGCGGGGCCCAGGACCGCCTCCACGCCGTCTGGCAAGCCAAACAGCCGCCTGCCGGTGTCGTCCTCACCGAGGACGACTACACCGACCTGGCCGCTGCCCTGGCCGTGCGTGCCTACCCCGGGGCCCCCGCCATCCTGCAAACCCAGCTGGCCCGCATCCAAAACCCCGACCGCCGCCAGCGCCTGCAGTACCTGCTGCCTTCGTTATCGGACGACGTGGCGGTGCGCGACGCCTTTTTCGCCAGCTTAGCCGATACCAAAAACCGCGAGAAAGAGGCTTGGGTGACCTCCGCCCTCGCCTACCTACACCACCCGCTGCGGGTGGCCTATTCCGAGAAATACCTTCCCCAAAGCCTGGCCCTGGTGGAAGAATTGCAGCGCACGGGCGACATTTTCTTCCCCCAAACCTGGCTGGCGGCCACCCTGCGCTGGTACCGCACGCCCACAGCCGCGGCCACCGTGCGCCAATTCCTGCAGGAGCGGCCGAACTACCCGGCCCCGCTTCGGGCCAAGATTGAGCAGTCGGCCGACAACCTGTACCGGGCCGCCAAGCTGTAGCCCGGGCCTGTGCCGCCAAGAATCTGTTTGGGTTAGCTAAAAGTCGCTTCAGGCGGTCGGGCGCATCCGGCGTCCGACCGTTTTTGTTAATTTCAAACAGCTTCAAGCTGTGCTTGGCGGCACACCGCTGCACACTTACACCAGCGCCACCAGCGCCGGCAACAGGGGCCCCGGGCGCGCCGCTAGGTAGGCCACGCACTGCGTGAGCACCACTGCCGCCGCGCCGGCGGGCACGCGCAGGGGCCGGGCCACCACGCCGGGCACCCGCTCCAAATCGAAAAACGAGGGCACAAAGGCGATGCCGATGCCCAGGCTGACGAGGTTGCTGAGCAGCTCCAGCGACGACACCTCCTGCACGATGGCCCCGCGCCGGCTGAAGCCGGCCTGCTGGCAGAGGTGCTCAATCTCGTCGTACACCGGGTGCAGCGGGCGGCTGATTTCCACCCATTTCTCGTGCGCCAGGGCCCCCAGCGGCACCTCGGGCAGGGCCGCCAGCGGGTGGGCGGCGGGCAGGGCCACGGCCAAGCCGCCCTGGCCGAAGGGCTGGGCCGCCAGCTCGGCGTGCAGCAGCGGCAGCATGGTGAGGCCCAGGTCGATGGTTTCGGCCAGCAGCGCTTCCTGCACGGCCCGGAAGGTGGGCAGCTCGTGCAAGTGAAACTGCACGTCGGGAAAACTTTGGGTGAAGCGCTGCACGATGCCCACCAGGCGGTCGGGGCGCAGCAGTTGGTAGTAGCCCAGCTCCACGGTTTTGTGCGGGGCCCCCACGCGGCGCACCGTTTCGATGGCCTCGCGGCTGAGGCGCAGCAGGCGCTGGGCCTCGGCCAGAAACACGGTGCCGGCCGCGGTGAGCACCACTTTGCGCTGGCGGGTGCGCTGCTGGTGGTCGAACAGCTCGACGCCCAGCTCGCGCTCCAGCAGCTGAATCTGCTGGCTCAGGGCCGGCTGCGACACGCACAGCCGCTCGGCCGCCCGGCCGTAGTGCAGCGCAGTGGCCACCTCGGCAAAATAGCGCAGCTGGCGGAGTTCCATGCCCGCAAATCTCCATAAGAAATTCTTATCAGCGCCATAAGAAACCGATATTGGCCAGGCGGGCTAACAGTCGTTAGTATTGCGTGGAAAACCCGCCTCCTCCCATCCAACTTCTATGGAACCCCACGTAGCCCAGGCCCTTCAGCAGCGCGCCACCGCCGATTTCCTGCCCCTGCTCGGCACCGACCACCTCGAACTGTACGTGGGCAACGCCAAGCAGGCGGCCTACTACTACAAGGCGGCCTTCGGCTTCCAGACGGTGGCCTACGCGGGCCCCGAAACCGGCGTGCGCGACCGCGCCAGCTACGTGGTGCAGCAAGGCAAAATCCGGCTCGTGCTGACCACGGCCCTGCACTCCGGCCACGTGGTTGCGGAGCACGTGCGCCACCACGGCGACGGCGTAAAAATCCTGGCCCTGCTGGTGGAAGACGCCTACGCGAGCCACGAAAAAACCACGGCCCGCGGGGCCCGCAGCTACCAGGAGCCCCGCACCCTCACCGACGAATTTGGCGAGGTGCGCACGGCCGGCATCTACACGTATGGCGAAACGGTGCACCTGTTTGTGGAGCGCAAAAACTACCGCGGGGCCTTCCTGCCGGGCTACGCGGCCCAGGAATCGAGCTTCAACCCCGCGCCCGTCGGCTTGCTGTACGTGGACCACTGCGTGGGCAACGTGGGCTGGAACCGCATGAACGAAACCGTGAAGTGGTACGAGGACGTGATGGGTTTTGCCAACATCCTAAGCTTTGACGACAAGCAGATTACGACCGAATACTCGGCCCTGATGAGCAAGGTGATGAGCAACGGCAACGGCTACGTGAAGTTTCCCATCAACGAGCCCGCCGAGGGCAAGAAGAAGTCGCAAATTGAAGAGTACCTGACCTTTTACGAGGGCGAAGGCGTGCAGCACATTGCCGTGGCGACGGACGACATCATCGGCACGGTGCGCGCGCTGAAAGCGCGCGGCGTGGAATTTCTCCACACGCCCGACAGCTACTACGACAACCTGCGGGCCCACGTGGGCCAAATCGACGAGGACGTGGAAGCCCTCCGGGCCCTGCGCATCATGGCCGACCGCGACGAGGAAGGCTACCTGCTCCAAATCTTCACCAAGCCGGTGGAGGACCGGCCCACGGTGTTCTTCGAAATCATCCAGCGCAAGGGCGCCAAAAGCTTCGGCGCGGGCAACTTCAAGGCCCTGTTCGAGAGCCTGGAGCGCGAACAGGACCGCCGGGGGAACTTGTAGGCATCAGGGCCCCTAGCTAATCACTGGGCCCTGCCGGCACCAGACAATCCGCTTTCCTTCACCTCCAAATTCCCACCCCATGCCCATCTACCACAAGCTTGGCCAGCTGCCGCACACGCGCCACACGGTGTTCGAGAAGCCCACGGGCGGGCTCTACTACGAGCAGCTGTTCGGCACCATCGGCTTCGAGGGCACGTCGTCGCTGATGTACCACTTGCGCCGGCCCACCACGGTGAAGGAAGTGCTGGGCGAGACGGACTTAACCCCGAAGATTGCCGTCGAGAAAAACATCAAGGCGCGGCTGCTCAAGGGCTTCCAGGTGCCGCCGCAGGACGACTATTCAGGGGCCCGGACGCCGGTGCTGGTGAACGGCGACGTGCACGTTTCGCTCGCCGCCCCGCGCCACTCGCTGACGAGCTACTTCTACAAAAACGCGGACGCGGACGAGCTGCTGTTCGTTCACCGAGGCCCCGGGAAGCTGCGTACGCAGCTGGGCAACATCCGGTTCGAACCGGGTGACTACCTGCTGGTTCCGCGCGGCATTATCTACCAGATTGAGTTTGACACGGCCGACAACCGGCTGCTCATCACCGAGTCGTTCCACCCCATTTACACGCCCAAGCGCTACCGCAACCACTTCGGCCAGCTGCTGGAACACGCGCCCTACTCGGAGCGCGACTACAAGCTGCCCGAAGCGCTGGAAACGCACGACGAAACCGGCGATTTCGTGGTGAAAATCAAGAAGCAAGGCGTGCTGCACGAGCTGCTGTACCCATCGCACCCGTTCGACGTGGTGGGCTGGGACGGGTACAACTACCCGTACGGGCTGAACATCCGTGATTTCCAGCCCATTACCGGCAAGGTGCACCAGCCGCCGCCCGTGCACCAGCAGTTCGAAACGAAGGCGTTCGTGGTGTGCTCGTTCGTGCCCCGGCTGTTCGATTACCACCCGCGGGCCATTCCGGCCCCTTATAACCACTCCAACATCGACTCCGACGAGCTGATTTATTACGTAGACGGCAACTTCATGTCGCGCAACAACATCGCGCAGGGCCACCTCACGCTGCACCCCGGCGGCATTCCGCACGGGCCCGCGCCGGGGGCCTACGAGCGCAGCATCGGCAAAACCGGCACCGACGAATGGGCCGTGATGATTGACACCTTCCGGCCCCTGATGCTGACCGAAGCGGCGATGCAGCTCGACGACGGCGCGTACTACAAATCGTGGCTGGAGCCGCTTATTTGATTCCAAAAGCAACGTCATGCTGAGCGCAGCCGAAGCATTTCTCTGGCTGAACTAATCTAATTGATTGGACTGCTGCTGCATGCTGCTGCAGAAAAGATCCTTCGGCTGCGCTCGGCATGACAGACGTAAATACCCCTCATGAAAGAATTACTCGCTCAGTTCGAGCAAAAGCGCCCCGAAATCGTTTTTGAATGGCAAGACCCCGAAACCGAAGCCGAAGGCTGGGTGGTGATTAATTCGCTCCGGGGCGGGGCAGCCGGCGGCGGCACCCGCATGCGCAAGGGCCTGGACCAGCGCGAAGTAGAGAGCCTGGCCAAAACGATGGAGGTGAAATTCACCGTGTCGGGGCCCGCCATCGGCGGGGCCAAGTCGGGCATCAACTTCGACCCGCAGGATCCCCGCAAGCGCGGCGTGCTCGAACGCTGGTACAAGGCCGTAATTCCCTTGCTGAAAGCCTACTACGGCACCGGCGGCGACCTGAACGTGGACGAGATCCACGAAGTCATTCCCCTCACCGAAGACTACGGCCTCTGGCACCCGCAGGAAGGCGTCGTGAACGGCCACTACCGCGCCACCGAGCCCCAAAAAATCCAGAAGCTTGGCCAGCTCCGCCAGGGCGTCGTCAAGGTGCTCGAAGACGCGGCTTATACCCCCAGCCTGGCCCGCAAGTACACCGTGGCCGACCTCATCACCGGCTACGGCGTGGCCGAGGCCGTGCGCCACTACTACGCGCTGTGGCCCGGCACGGCGGTGGCCGGCAAGCGCGTCATCATCCAGGGCTGGGGCAACGTGGGCGCGGCGGCGGCCTACTACCTGGCCAGCCAGGGGGCCCTAATAGTGGGCATCATCGACCGGGCCGGGGGCCTGCTGCGGCCCGCCGGCTTGCCGTTGGACGAAGTCCGGGCCCTGTTCCTGGGCCGCGCCGGCAACGCGCTGCACGCGCCCGATTTGCTTTCGTTTGAAGAAGTAAACCGGCATATTTGGACGGCCGGGGCCGAAATTTTCGTGCCCGCCGCTGCCTCGCGGCTCGTCACCCAGGCGCAGGTGGAGGCCCTGGTAGCCAGCGGGCTGGAGGTGATTTCGTGCGGAGCCAACGTGCCCTTCGCCGACCCGGCCATCTTCTTCGGGCCCACCGGCGAGTGGGCCGACGCGCACTGCGCCGTCATTCCCGACTTCATCGCCAACTGCGGCATGGCCCGCGTGTTCGCCTACTTGATGGAAACCGGCGCCGAAATCACCGACCAGGCCATTTTCCAGGACGTTTCGCGCATCATCGCGGCCGCCCTGGCGCGCACCCGCCGGCAGAGCGACGCGCCCACCGGCCTGGCCCAGCGCTCGTTCGAGGCGGCCCTGCGGCAGTTGGTGTAGGGCCCCGGAGACGGCTCTTCCGCGCCGCCTGCGTATCATTAGGGGCCCGGTGGGAACCCGGCCTGCCCACGCTCCTGCTTATTTCGGTCTTATGCGCTTTCTGCCCCTTTTCCCGCTCAACTTGGTCGTTTTTCCGGGCGAAAAGTTGAACCTGCACATCTTCGAGCCCCGCTACCGGCAGCTGGTGCGCGACTGCCTGGAAAACGACATTTCCTTCGGCATTCCGCCGTATCTCGACAACCAGCTCAGCGAGTTGGGCACCGAAATGCGCTTGGTGAACGTGGAGAAATCGTACGCCAACGGCGAACTGGACATCCGCAGCCGGGCGGTGGGCGTGTTTCGGCTGCGCAAATTTGAACGGCAGGCCCCGGGCAAGCTCTACGCCGGCGGCCAAATAGACGAAATTGTGCAGGACGAGGAATCCGATTCGCTGCTGCGCGAAATCATCACGGCGCAGGTGCGCCAACTCTACGAGGCGCTGGGCCTCAAGAAGCTGCTGTTGGAGCTAGCCCCCGACTACCGCATTTTTGACATTGCCCACCACGTGGGCTTCAGCACCGAGCAGGAATACCAACTCCTGGCCACCACCAGCGAACTGGAGCGCCAGCACCTGGTGCGCGAGCACCTCGACCGCACGCTGCCCGTGGTATTGGAAACAGAGCGCCTGAAAGAGCGGGTGCGCCTAAACGGCCACTTCAAGGAGCTTATTCCACCGAATTTCTAGCCCGCCGCTTACATGGATTTAACGGACGAGAACGGGTTAGCGGAAGCTGTTGCTTTCCATTTTAACCAACAAAAAAAGCCCCGCAATGCGGAGCCTTTTTTGTTGGTTCGGGCCTGATTTGACAAGCTGATTGCCAACCCCACAAATCAGTTTTTATTCGTTAGATCCACGGCACCCGAAATTCAGGATTATTGCTTGAGGCCGGCGGGCACGCCTTGCGGAAACTCTTGGCCAATTTCCTGCTGCAAGCGGCCGATGCGGTTGCTGGGGTTGGGGTGGGTGCTGAGGAACTCGGGCTGGCCGCCGCTGCCGCCTTTGCTGTCGAGCATTTGCATCACCTTAATCATGGCGCGGGGGTCGTAGCCGGCCTTGGGGGTGAGCTGCACGGCCAGGTCGTCGGCTTGCAACTCGTCCTCGCGGCTAAAATTCAGGCCCACCACCTTCACGATGGCGGCGGCCACGGCGGCGCTGGCCACGGTGCGGCCGGGGTTGTTGGGGTCGTAGCTGGCAATGGTGGCAGCTCCGGCCAAGCCCTGGGTAAGGTTGGACTTGGCCACCTGCTGGGCCGAGTGGCGGGCAATTACGTGCCCCACTTCGTGGGCCAACACGCCGGCCAACTGGCCTTCCGACGTCAGGTTTTTCAGCAGGCCCTGGGTGATAAACACCTGGCCGCCGGGCAGGGCAAAAGCGTTAATGGTCTGGTCATCGGCCAGCAGGTGGAACTGAAATTTGTAGGGCGACTGGCCGGCCTTGGTTTGGCTGATGATGCGTTGGCCCACTTGCTGCACAGCCTGCGTGGCCTGGGCGTTGGTGCTTTCGCCGCCGTACTGCTGCTCCATGCTGGGGGCGGCTTGCAGGCCCAAGGCAATTTCCTGGTCGGGCGTCATGCCGCCCACGTGCTGGGTTTCGCCCGTTACTTCGTTTTTCGACGTGTTGAAAAAGTAGCCCAATAACGTGACGGCTGCCACAATAAGGCCAATAATAAAGCGTAAGTTGAGGCGCATGGCCAGGGCAAGGGAAAGAGGTGAGTAGACCGACGGTGAATCCCGACGCTAGGGCTTTTAACGCGCAACGGGCCCCGGGGTTATATAGGGCCCCGGCGATGCTGCCGCGGGTTCGCGGCGGCGGGGCCACCTTTGCAATGGTTTTTTTGTGTTTCTCTGCCATGCGTTCTTCGCCGCCGGTTTCCATTTCTTTGCGCTTTGCCCGCTGGGTGGGGCCCGTGGCCACCGGGCTGGCCCTGGCCGGCTGCGGCCATGCTTTGCCCCCGCTACCGGGTTTCGCCCCCGCGGCCTGGCGCGCCGACACGTACGGCTGCCAGGGCCGCCGGCTGGCACTGCTGCCCGCCCTGCTCAAGGCGCGCGAAAAGCTGTACCTCACCCGGGCCGACGACATCAATGCCCTACTTGGCCAACCCGACGAAGAAGAATTGCGCGAGGGCACCGAGAAAGTATACATCTACTACCTCACGCCGGGGCCCCAGTGCCAGCTGCCCCACCGCCGCTCGGCGGCCCCGTGCCTGCGCTTGCACTTCGGCCCACTGGGCACCGTCACCGAAATCCTGGCCGACCCCGCTGCAAAAATTGGCCAGTAGCTTTTGGCCCTGGCACGTAAACGCTGTTAATTAATTGAACGTCAAACCGATCTGAATATCCGCGCAGCTGGGGCACCTTCCTGCCTCGTCGCAACCCGGGGCCCCAGGCAGCCCCGGGGCCCTACTGCACAAAGAAGGGGCCCGCCGAATAATCGGCGGGCCCCTTCCTTTGGGTTTAATACCAGCAGTTTAGCCGCGGCCGTTGCCCGTATCGGTGGGCACAATGGGGGCCCCTTTCTCTTGGTGCAACTGGGCGAGCTGCGAGGGCGAGAGGATGCGGCTGCACTCCTGGTCGTACTGGGCGTCGAGCTCGGCCAAGCGGGCCGTACGGCCCGATTCGTCGGCTTTGAAGTAGGTGTTGATTTCCCCGAGCTGGGCCATGCGGGTGCGGTTCACGGCGTACAGCTTCACGTATTGCCCTTCGTTGAGGTGCAGGTCGCTGGCCATTTGCCGCGTGAGGGCCGAGGCTTCGGCGCTGAACAACGGGGCGTTTTGCACGGGGCGCTCGATGGAGGCACGGTCAACGAACTGGGCACGCGCTGGCCCGTAGGCCAAGGCGAACAACACGAACAGTACGGAGATTTTGGCTTTCATAAAGTAACTTTTTGAAGAAAATAAAGAGGGACAGACAGGGCTTCGCGAAAAGCAAAAAATAAATATTCGAATTCTTAAAAAGTACAATGCTAAATCCGGGGCCCCCGAGGTGGACCGCCGGCTGCAATACGCTTAGCAAGCCCTTTTGCGTTCCATTTATTAAGCGTTTTTTACAAATCTACCCAATAATACAAAAAAAAACCAGTTCCGTACAGAACTGGCTCTAAGTCACTCAAAAGTGCAACGCTAATGTGCCGTTAATCCTCGCTTTTCATGGGATCGGGCGCGTCTTTTTTGAAGTACTGCATGGCGATGAGCGAGGTCATGACGCCGGTCATGGTACCCATGAGAATAATGGTCAGGAAGGCCAGCACCACCGACAAATCGAAGCCAAAAATATCGCGGACGCGGGTCAAATCCATGGCGTGCGGCACCACCACGGTGAGCACGATGAAGCCAAAGCCCAGCAGCACCGACGCCACCAGGGCCGTGACGATGCCCGTGCCGAAGCCGTCGAAGTAGCTGAGCTGGCCGTTGGTGACCTTGGAGCGGCGGGCAATGGCCAGCGTGGCGCCGGCCACGAGGATGAGCAGGTCGATGCCGCCGGCCTCGATGCGGTCGAAGAAGCCCAGCAGGGCCGCCGCCGTGGTGTACACGATGAGCACGGCGCCGGTGATGAGGCCCATGCGAAAAGAAGTAGTTTGGGTAGTAGGCTGAGCCGTGGCCATAAGGAAGGACGGATGAGGTGAGAAGGACTACCGGGCTATACTGCCTTTGCGGACCGGAAGTTGGGCCCCGGGCGGGGCGGGCACCATTCGGGCGGCGGGGCGGTTGGTGCCCGGGGCCGCGCGCCGCGGTTTCGGGCCGGGCCCGCCGTGCGTAAATTTGGGGCCCGGGGCCCCTCGCCCCTGCCCGTTTGTCATTCTCAACTTTCTGCTTTCATGATTTCAACCTCCAACGTGAGCCTGCGCTACGGCAAGCGCGTGCTGTTCGAAGACGTTACCGTTAAATTCCTGCCCGGCAACTGCTACGGCCTCATCGGGGCCAACGGCGCGGGCAAGTCCACGTTCCTCAAAATCCTCTCCGGCGAGCTGGAGCCCAACACCGGCGCCGTGGAAATGCCCGCCGGCCAGCGCCTGGCCGTGCTCAAGCAGAACCAGTTCGCCTACGACGACCAGCAGGTGCTGCACACCGTCATCCAGGGCCACCAGCGCCTGTTTGCGGTGATGAGCGAGAAGGACGCCCTCTACGCCAAGGCCGACTTTTCGGACGCCGACGGCGAGCGCGCCGCCGTGCTCGAAGGCGAATTTGCCGACCTCGAAGGCTGGAACGCCGACTACGAAGCCGCTGAGCTGCTCAGCGGCCTGGGCATCACCGAAGACAAGCACTACTCGCTGATGTCGGACCTGGGGGCCTCCGAAAAAGTGCGCGTGCTGCTGGCCCAGGCCCTGTTCGGCAACCCCGACGTGCTGCTGCTCGACGAGCCGACCAACAACCTGGACACCGAGAGCGTGCTGTGGCTGGAAAACTTCCTCGACGGCTTCCAGAACACGGTGATTGTGGTGAGCCACGACCGCCACTTCCTCGACGCCGTGTGCAACTACATGGCCGACCTGGACTTCTCCAAAATCACGATGTACCCCGGCAACTACACCTTCTGGTACGAGAGCAGCCAGCTGGCCCTACGCCAGCGCCAGGACGTGAACAAGAAAACCGAGGACAAGCGCAAGGAACTGGAAGAGTTTGTGCGCCGCTTCTCGGCCAACGCCTCGAAGAGCAAGCAGGCCACCTCGCGCCAGAAGCTGCTGCAAAAGCTGACGCTGGAAGAGATTAAGCCCTCGTCGCGCCGCTACCCGTACATCGCCTTCAAGAGCGAGCGCGAGCCGGGCAACCAGCTGCTGACGGCCGAAAACCTGAGCGCCAAGGTGGACGGCAAAACGGTGTTTAAAAACGTGAGCTTCTCGCTCGACAAGGGCGACAAGGTGGCCATCGTGGGCCGCGACGACCGCGCCGCTTCCCTCCTCTTCGACATTTTGTTCGGCGAAACGAAGCCCGCCACCGGCGACTACAAGTGGGGCACCACCATCACGCCCAGCTACTTCCCGAAGGAAAACAACAGCTTTTTCCAGTCGGGCGAAATGAACCTGGTGGACTGGCTGCGGCAGTATTCCATCGAGAAAGACGAGAGCTTCGTGCGTGGCTGGCTGGGCCGGATGCTGTTTTCGGGCGAGGAATCGCAGAAAAAAAGCAACGTGCTGAGCGGCGGCGAGAAGGTGCGCTGCATGCTGAGCAAGATGATGTTGGAAAGCGGCAACGTGCTGGTGCTCGACGACCCAACGAACCACTTGGACCTGGAGTCCATCCAGGCCCTGAACAACGCCCTGCGGGACTACCCGGGGGCCATGCTGTTTGCCTCGCACGACTTGCAGTTCATCGACACGGTGGCCAACCGCATCATCGAACTGACGCCCGACGGCATCCTCGACCGGCGCATGAACTACGAGGACTACCTGGCCGACGAAACGCTGAAAACCCAGCGCCAGAAAATGTACCAGCTCACGTAATTTTTGCCGCGGCGGGCGGGCACGAAATGCGCCCGCCCGCCGTTTAGGACCCTGGCAGCCAATGGTTTTCTGCGCTTTACTCCTCACGTTCCCTTCATGAAATATTCGCTGTTTGCGCTGCTCGCGCTCGGGCTCACCATCGGGCGCGCCCACGCCCAGGACCGCCCCGTGCTGGGGGCCCCGCCGGTGGTGCTGCCCGCGCCGACGGCGCCCACGCCCGCCCCGGCCCGCCCGGCGGACCCGACGCCCACCACCGCCCCCGAAATTCCGGTGTACACGGCTCCCGGCGCCCAGCCCGCCGCGCCGGCGCAAGCGCAGCCGCCCGTCACCATCGAGCCCAGTTCTACCAGCCCCTCGGGCCTGGAGCTGCCCGGCCGCGAACAGGCCCGCAAGGCCGCCCAGCAGCATGCCGAGCAGTACACTCGCTTCTTCATTTACAGCGGCTTCGGGCTGGGCTACAGCTCGTTCAGCGGCATCAGCCAGTTCAGCGGCAGCCTGTCGCCGGCGCTGGGCATTCGCCTCACCGACCGCCTCTCGGTGGGCCCCGGCATCAGCTACGCCTACAACAACTACGGCTTCGGCAACTACTACGGCAACGGGCCCACCACCCACATCAGCACCAATAACATCGGGGTGAAGGTGTTCGGGCAGTTTCGGGTCATCGACCAGTTTTTCGTCCACGCCGAGTACGAGAGCACCCGCGCCCAGCTGCTGGAGCAGGACCAGAACGGCTACCTGACCGGCCGCACTGTGTCGCGCACGGTGCAAACGCCGCTGGCCGGCATCGGCTACCGCTCGCAAATCAGCAACCGCGCGGCGGCCGACATTGTGGTGCTCTACAACTTCCAGGACAGCTACAACAGCATTTATTCCAACCCGGTCATCCGGTTCAACTTCCTGTTCAACATCGGGAAGTAGGGCCCCGGCCGGGCACAAAAAAGCCCTTCGGCCGTGGCCGAAGGGCTTTTTTGTGTTTTCTAGCTAAAGCTTTTGCTCCCGTTATACCGGGCGGCGGCCGCTGATGACGCGCAGCAGGATGGCGATGATGGCGATGACCAGCAGGATGTGGATGAGGCCGTTGCCCTGGATGCCAGGGCCCATGACGCCAAAAAAGCCCAGGGCCCAGATGATGATGAGAATGACGGCGATGACGTACAGCAAGTTACCCATGGTGGTGTGGAGGTTGGGAATGGTGAAAGAAAGTGTTGCGGGCCTTGTACGGCGCGTGTTTTAAAAAAGATATGAAGTTTTCAAAACATTTTGCCGCGCAGGCCCAAACGGGCAATCCGTAGCTTTGCGGCCTCCCACCTTTTCCCTCCATCATGAACGTCGCCGTCATCGGCTCCGGCACCATGGGCAACGGCATTGCCCACGTATTTGCGCAGCACGGCTTTGCCGTGGCGCTCGTCGACATCAGCCGGCCGGCCCTGGACCGGGCCCTGGGCACCATCGCCAAAAACCTTGACCGCCAGGTGGCCAAAGGCGCCCTCGCCGAAGCCGACAAAACCGCCACCCTGGGCCGCATCCGGTCCTTCACCACCATTGCCGAAGGCGTGGCCGACGCCGAACTGGTGGTGGAAGCCGCCACCGAAAACGTGGACCTCAAGCTCCAGATTTTTCGCGAGCTGGACCGGCACGCGCCCGCCGGGGCCCTGCTGGCCAGCAACACGTCGTCGATTTCCATCACCAAAATCGCGGCCGCCACCCAGCGCCCAGCCCAGGTGATTGGGATGCACTTCATGAACCCCGTGCCGGTGATGAAGCTGGTGGAAGTGATTCGCGGCTACGCTACCTCCGACGAAACGACGGCGCGGGTGCTGGACTTGGCGCGCCAGCTCGGCAAAACGCCCACCGCGGTGAACGACTACCCCGGCTTCGTGGCCAACCGCATTTTGATGCCGATGATCAACGAGGCCGTCATCAGCCTGTTTGAGGGCGTGGCGGGCGTGGCCGAAATCGACACGGTGATGAAGCTGGGCATGGCCCATCCCATGGGGCCCCTGCAACTGGCCGATTTCATCGGCCTCGACGTGTGCCTGGCCATCCTGCGGGTGCTGCACGACGGGCTGGGCAACCCCAAGTACGCCCCCTGCCCGCTGCTGGTGAACATGGTGATGGCCGGCCGCCTGGGTGCCAAGTCGGGCGAGGGCTTTTACCAGTACACCGCGGGCTCGAAAGAGTTGGTGGTGGCCCCCACCTTCGCTAAATAGCCCGAAGGCTCGTTGCAAACAGGAGCCAACCCGTTGGCTGGAAGGCACCGGCTGCCCGGTTGCTGAAGGCGTCGGCCCGGTAGCCGGGGCCTTCAGCAACCGAGCCCTGGCCGTCCTCGATTAGAAACTCGCTTGCCGCACCTTTGAAGCGGTTTTCAGATCAATGCGCCTGGTGCGGCCAAGCGGTGCCGGCTACGCACACCGATTTGGAAATCGCTTTAGCAAAGGTTTCGGGGCCCTGCGCGCCCAAGCTAGAAGTCGCCTATGGTCAGATTGGCGTTATCTACCGTAAGAGACTTGGTACCCCGTCAGCACCTTGCCAGGGGCAAATTTAACGAGCACACAACGTGGAAAAACGCAAACTGGGGCCAGCCGGCCTCGAAGTATCGGCCCTGGGCCTGGGCTGCATGGGCCTGAACCACGGCTACGGCCCAGCCGCCGACGTGGCCGAGGCCACCCGGCTCATCCGGGCGGCGGTGGAATTGGGCATCACTTTTTTTGACACCGCCGAGGCCTACGGCGTGGCCAACGAGCAACTGGTGGGCGCGGCCCTGGCCCCGGTGCGCAGCCAAGTGGTCATCGCCACCAAGTTTGGCTTCAAAGAAGGCGACCCCAAACAGGGCCTCGATAGCCGGCCGGCGCGCATCCGGCTCGTGGCCGAGCAGTCGCTCCAGCGCCTGGGCACCGACCGCATCGACCTGTTTTACCAGCACCGGGTAGACCCCAGCGTGCCGATGGAGGACGTGGCCGGCGCGGTGCAGGACCTGATCCGGGAGGGCAAGGTGAAGTATTTTGGCCTCTCGGAGGCCGGGCCGGACGCCATTCGCCGGGCCCACGCAGTGCAGCCGGTGTCGGCCTTGCAAAGCGAGTACTCGCTGTGGTGGCGCGAGCCCGAGCAAAGCGTACTGCCCACGCTCGAAGCGCTTGGCATTGGCTTTGTGCCGTTCAGCCCGCTCGGCCGGGGCTTCCTCACCGGGGCCATCACCGCCGACTCCACGTTTGGCAGCGGCGATATCCGCGCCTCTCTGCCCCGCTTCGAGGCCGAAGCCCGCCAGGCCAACTTGGCCCTGGTCGCCCTGATAAAGCAAATTGCCGACCGCAAGCAGGCGACCCCGGCCCAGATTGCCCTGGCCTGGCTGCTGGCCCAAAAGCCCTGGATTGCGCCCATCCCGGGCACCACCAAGCTGCCCCGCTTGCAAGAAAACGTGGGCGCGGCCGAGGTCAGCCTCACGCCAGACGACTTGCAGCAGCTGGAGCAGGCAATCAGCCAGGTAGCTATTCAGGGCGAGCGCTACTCGGCGCAGATGCAGCAGGCCATTAATCGTTAGGCAAGAGGATGGGCAGCTACGCACGCCCGGCACCCAGTTAGTTGCCCTTATCCACTAAAATGACGGCAACACCCCCCAACAAAAGAGCCGCGGCGACTGCCGCGGCTCTTTTGTTGGGGGCCCCGAAGGCCAGCGGCCAAGCCGCCCGCTCCGGTTCTGGCCTCGGCTACTTCAGCTTGACGCCTTGCGCCGCCATTTGCTTCTCTTGCTCGGCGTGGTTGGCTAAAAATTGGGCGTGCTGCGCCGGCGTGCGCTCGGTGCCGAGGCTGGCCAGGTTCTGTTGCAGCTCGGCGGCGGGCATGTCGGCGCCGTACGACGGGGTGCCGGGCTGCTGCCGCCACGACTCGTGCAGGCGGCCGTCGTCCACGGCGTCGAAGCCCAGTTCGTTGACCAGGGCCATTACTTTTTGCTTGGCGGCGGCCTCGTCGCCGGCCACCGGCAGCGCGATGCGGCCGGGCGTGCCGGCGGGCTGCCCCGATTTTTCGAGGTGCTCGGCGTAGATGTTGTTGAACACCTTCACCACCGGCCGGCCCAGGTGCTGCTGCACCCACTCGCTCTCGGTCAGGGGGCCGCTTTCCAGCTCGGGCAGGTGGCCGTCGCGCAGCAGGGGGTAGTAGTTGCTGGTGTCAACCACCGGCACGTCGGCGGGCACGCCGGCGAACAGGTCCTTGGGCAGGTCGGGGATGTTTATCAGCGGAATGGTGACCACGACGATTTCGCCGTGGCAGGCCGCCGCCTGGGCCGTGGCGGGGGTAGCGCCGGTCTTCTGGGCCACGTCGCCCAGCGTTTCGGGGCCGCGCGAGTTGGCAATAAGCACTGAATGGCCAAGGCTAACGAGCCGCACGGCGAGGGCACTGCCGATGTGGCCGGCCCCGATGATTCCTATGTTCATGGCTGGTGAGATTAGTAACGGTTTTTGGGCCGCGGCCGCGCGCCGCTGCGTTTCTCAAGACCACCGAACTGGCCGATTGTTTGGGCCGCCGTTGGCGAGCAGTGTGGCCGCAGCGCCCACAAGCCGCAGGGCCCCGCGGTAGCGTTCCCAAGCTGCGGCGGTGCAAGCCAGCGTCCCCGCCCGTAACCTGCAGCGCCTCGTCCCGCACCACATAAGCGCGGGCGCACCAAAGCCCTCCCCCCGTTGCCAGGACGCGCGTGCTAGCGCAGCCACTCACTGCCTGCGCTAGCACGCGCACCTCAGGCGTGTACAAAGCGAAGCCGCGGAGCGCGTTATTGGCCGGCAACGCCCCCTCAAAGCATTTTGGCACTGCTACAGTTGCGATGCGGCCGAACGCCGGGGCCCCGATTTGCGTTTAAGAAATCAGCAGCGCGCATCTCACAACCCGCGCGCTTTTCCTAACCCATGACTGAACATGCATTATTTGGCGCCGGCTGCTTCTGGTGCGTCGAAGCCGTTTTCCAGAACCTGAAGGGCGTGGAAAAAGTGGTGTCCGGCTACGCCGGGGGCCGCATCGCCAACCCCACCTACAAAGAAGTGTGCAGCGGCCTGACGGGCCACAACGAGGTGATTGACATCGCTTTCGACCCGGCCGTTATCAGCTACAAAGAGCTGCTCGAAATCTTCTGGAAAACCCACGACCCGACCACCCTCAACCGCCAGGGCAACGACGTGGGCACCCAGTACCGCTCGGCCGTGTACTACCACGACGACGCGCAAAAGCAGCTTGCCGAGGAATACAAAAAGAAACTCAACGACGGCCACGCTTTCCCGAACCCCATCGTGACGGAAATCACCGCCGCCCCCGCCTTCTACCCCGCCGAAAACTACCACCAGAACTACTTCAACCTGCACGGCCACGAGCCCTACTGCCAGTTCGTCGCCAAGCCCAAAGTGGACAAGGTGAAAGCTTTGTTCGGCGAGAAGCTGAAAGAAGGCGTGGCGTAGTTGCTGCTTTGTATTTTCGATAAAAAAGCCCGCTGGTTAGCGGGCTTTTTTTATTGGTGCCGTTTGGGCAAGGCGTCGTACAAAATATTTAGCTGGTCGTCTATCCACCCGTAGGAATCTTCGCTGAGGGAGAAGGTTTTACGACCGTCGATGTAACAGTTCCAGACCCTTACGGGGCCATGCTTTCCTCCGCTCCGCGTAATCCATTCCGTTTCTATTTGGGAGTAATGCACCACTACTTGTTGCGTGCTGAAGAGGAGCGCGTAGGTAAGCGTTTTAGCCTGTTCATCCAATACAAAGAGCCGGGGCGTCGGGCTTACCCAATTTGAGAAAAGCAGCAGCAGGTTGACGGCTAGTAAGAGCCACGGTATTTTGCCCGCCGTCATTGTTACGTGGCTGTGCCGACCGAAAACCTCAAAGCTGAGAAAAACGGCGAATAAATTCATAAAGGCCGCGTAGAAGAAAAGGCCCCAATACTTCACTCGCAGTTTCATCTCTCAAAGCTATACAGACACGCCAAAGTCGCGCAGTGCCTCATTGAGCGACGTTTTCAGGTCCGTGCTGGGCTTGCGCTGGCCGATGATGAGGGCGCAGGGCACTTGGTACTCGCCGGCGGGGAACTGCTTGGGGATGGAGCCGGGGATGACGACCGAGCGGGGCGGCACGTAGCCTTTGTACTCCTTGGGCACGGGGCCCGTCACGTCGATGATTTTGGTGCTGCCGGTGATGGTGACGCCCGCGCCAATCACGGCTTCCTTGCCGATGCGGCAGCCTTCAACCAGGATGCTGCGCGAGCCGATGAAGGCGCCGTCCTCGATAATGACGGGGGCCGCTTGCACGGGCTCGAGCACGCCGCCCAGGCCCACGCCGCCGCTCAGGTGCACGCCCTTGCCCACTTGGGCGCAGCTGCCCACGGTGGCCCAGGTGTCCACCATGGTGCCCTCGCCCACGTAGGCGCCGATGTTGGTGTAGCTGGGCATCAGGATGACGCCGGGGGCCAGGAAGGCGCCGTAGCGGGCCACGGCGGGCGGCACCACGCGCACCTGCTGGCCGGCGTAGTCGGTTTTGAGCTGCATTTTGTCGTGGTACTCGAAGGGGCCCACTTCCTGGGTGCTCATCTGGCGCAGGGGGAAGTAGAGGATGACGGCCTTCTTCACCCACTCGTTGATGGTCCACGCGCCGCCGTCGGTGGTGGGCGGGGTGGCCACGCGCAGGCGGCCCTTGTCGAGTTCTTCGATGATGGCCTCGACGGCGGCTTTGGTGGCGGCGGTTTGGAGCAGGGCGCGGTCGGCCCAGGCGGCTTCGATGGCGGCTTGCGCGGCGGTGGGGTCGAATGGCATAAAAACGGAAAAGGTGAATCCGGGGCAAAACTACCATCTTTGGCCGCCGCGGGCGCGGGCCGGCGCCGCCTTTCTCGTCTTGCCTGCCATGCCGCCGCTCACCGTTTTGCTCGCCTCCGTCCTCAAGCCCGTCGACGAGCCGCGGATGCGGGGCAAGTTTGCCGCCACGCTGCTGGAGCGGCCCGGCGTGCAGGTGCACGTGGCCGGCCAGGGCCCCCGCACCGGCCGGGGCCCCGGGGCCGACGGCGCCGTCGGCGCCGACGAGCGGCTGCAATCCCACGCCATTTTCCAGGGTTCGCGGCTGGGCTTGGACCGCCTGCGGGCCCAGGGCCGGTACTGGCACCTGCTGCGGCGCGTGCGGCCCGGCGTAGTAATTGTGCACGCCCCGGAGCTGCTGCCGCTCACGCTGCTCTGGCAGCGGCTGGGGCCCGGCCGGCGCTTTATCTACGACGTTCAGGAAAATTTCGCGCTCAACGTCCGCACCCAGCGCGTCTACCGGCCCTGGGTGGGCCGCGTGCTGGCCGGGGCCCTGCGCTGCGTGGAAACCCTGGCCGCCCGCCGCGCCGCCGGCCTCGCGCTGGCCGAGGCCAGCTACGCCGACGAGCTGCCCTTCCTGCGCCACGTGCCGGCCGGCCGCGTGGCGGTGCTCGAAAACAAGTACCAGCCCGCCCCGGGCGAGGCGCTGCCCCGCGCCGCCCGGCCGCTGCCGGGGCCCCACGAGCCGCTGCGGCTGCTGTTTTCGGGCACCCTCTCGGAGCTGAACGGCGTGCGCGAGGCCGTGGCCCTGGCGGGGGCCCTGCACGCGGCCCGGCCCGGCGGGGCCCACCTCACCGTCGTCGGCTTCTGCCAGCAACCGGCGTTGCTGCACGAGCTTACGGCCTTGGCCGCCGCGCACCCCGGGTGGCTGGCACTGGTGGGCGGGGCCCGGCCGGTGCCCCATGCGGCCGTGGTGGCGGCCATCGGGCGGGCCCACCTGGGCCTGCTGGCCTACCGCCCCCACCCCAGCTCGGAACGATGCCAGCCCACCAAGCTGTTCGAGTACCTGGCCCACGGCCTGCCGCTGCTGGTGCCGCCCAACCCGCTGTGGGCGGCGGCGGTGCGGGCCCACGGCGCGGGCCTGGTGGTCGATTTTGCCGCCCCGGCCGCGGCGGCCACGGCCGTGCTGGGGGCCCTGGCGGCGGGCCCGGCGTTTTACCCGCAGGGGCCCCCGGCCGACGCGCTGTGGGCCGGCGAGGCCAAAAAATTATGGGCCCTGCTGCATTTATCTTGAATAAGCTGCCAACTTTGCGGCCCTTTTGGCGGGGCAATCCCGTACGTTTCCTTCCCCAATCCCACCCTTTTTCCTGCGTTGCATGGCTACTTTGCGTCAATCCGAAATTGCCGGCGTCGGCCACTACGTGCCCAGCCGGGTGGTGAAAAACGCCGAACTGGAGCCCCTGCTCAACACCTCGGACTCGTGGATCCAGGAGCGAACCGGCATCCAGGAGCGGCGCTGGTTTGCGGAAGGCACCGACACCACGGCCAACATGGGGGCCCGCGCCGCCCGCCGGGCCCTGGACATGGCTGGCCTCCAGCCCGACGACGTGCAGCTCATCGTGTTCGCCACGCTCTCGCCCGATTACTTCTTTCCGGGCTCGGGCGTGCTGCTGCAGCGCGAGCTGGGCATGACCAACAACTGCCCCGCCCTCGACGTGCGCAACCAGTGCTCGGGCTTCATTTACGCGCTGTCGGTGGCCGACCAATTTGTGCGCACCGGCATGTACGACACGGTGCTGGTGGTGGGCTCGGAAATTCACTCCTCGGGCCTCGACAAAACGCCCAACGGCCGCGGCGTGGCCGTCATTTTCGGCGACGGCGCCGGGGCCGTGGTGCTGCGCCCCAGCACCCGCGCGGGCCACGGCATCCTCAGCACGCACCTGTACTCGCAGGGCGAGTTTGCCGAGGAGCTGATCGTGAAGGAGCCCACCTCGAACAAGGAAGACCGCGTGGGCCACGTGGTGGCCCACGCCGCCGACCTCTACCCCCACATGAACGGCCAGAACGTGTTCAAGCACGCCGTGGTGCGCTTCCCGCAGGTCATCAAGGAGGCGCTGGACACCAACGGCTACCAGCCCGCCGACATCGACCTGCTCATCCCGCACCAAGCCAACCTGCGCATCACCCAGTACGTGCAGCAGAAAATGGGCCTGCCCGACGAGAAGGTGTTCAGCAACATCCAGCGCTACGGCAACACCACCGCCGCCAGCATCCCGCTGGCCCTGAGCGAGGCCGTGGAGCAGGGCAAAGTCCAGCGCGGCGACCTGGTGTGCCTGGCCGCCTTCGGCTCGGGCTTCACCTGGGCGTCGGCGCTGATTAAGTGGTAATCAGTTGCCTGTTGGCTAGCCGGCCCTACTTGTTAGCTTCGTTTGCCTTTCCGCCCCGCTCCGCCTACGGCCACCTGCGACCCACCCCTTGATGACCATCACCGAAGAAAATTACCTCAAGGCCATCTGCAAGCTCTCGGAAGCCGAGCCCGCGGCGGGCGTGAGCACCAACCGCATCGCCGGGGCCCTGGCCACGCGGCCGGCCTCGGTGACGGACATGCTGCGCCGCCTGGCCGACAAGGGCCTGCTGGACTACGAGAAGTACCGCGGCGTGCAGCTCACCGACGCGGGCCGGCGGCTGGCGCTGCTCACCATCCGGCGGCACCGGCTGTGGGAGGTGTTTTTGGTGCAGCAACTGGGCTTTAATTGGGACGAGGTGCACGAGGTGGCCGAGGAGCTGGAGCACGTGCAGTCGCCGCTGCTGATGCGGCGGCTCGACGCTTTCCTGGGCCACCCCGCCCTCGACCCCCACGGCGACCCCATTCCGGCCGAGGACGGGGCCATGCGCCGCCCCGCCCACCGCCTGCTGGCCGACTTGGAAGCCGGCGAGCGCGGCACCCTCACGGCGGTCAAAAACACGTCGGGGCCCTTCCTGCAATACCTGGACAAGGTAGGCCTGCAGCTGGGGGCCCTGGTGGAAGTGCTGGACAAAGTGGTGTTTGACCATTCGCTGGAGCTGCGCGTAAACCGGGAGCGCACCGCCCTGGTGTCGGCCGAAGTGAGCCGCAACCTGTACGTGACCGCCTAGATGAACCTCTTTTCCGACACCATCGTGGCCTTGGCCACGCCGCCCGGCGTGGGGGCCCTGGCCGTCGTCCGCGTGGCAGGGCCCGACGCGGTGGGCCTGGTGGCGGGCGTGTTTTCCAAGAAGAACCTGGCCAGCCAGCCCGGCCACACGCTGCACTACGGCACCATCCGCGACCCCGACGGCGGGGCCCTCCTCGACGAAGTGGTGGTGGCCCTGTACCGGGCCCCGCGCTCGTTCACGCGCGAAGACGCGGTGGAAATCAGCACCCACGGCTCCGACTACGTGGTGCGCCAGCTGCTGGCGCTGCTGCTGCGCCGCGGCGCGCGCCTGGCCGAGGCGGGCGAGTTCACCAAGCGCGCCTTCCTCAACGGGGCCCTGGACCTGGCCCAGGCCGAAGCCGTGGCCGACCTCATCGCCGCCGACTCGGCCCTGAGCCACCAGGTGGCGCTGAACCAGCTGCGCGGCGGCTTCTCGCAGGAGCTGCGCGCGCTGCGCGGCCGGCTCGTCACCTTCGCCTCGCTGCTGGAACTGGAACTGGACTTTGGCGAAGAAGACGTGGAATTTGCCGACCGCACCGGCCTTAGGGCCCTGCTGGGCGAGGTGGCCGACCGGGTGGCGGCGCTGCTGCGCTCGTTCGAGTTGGGCAACGTGATCAAAAACGGCATCACCGTCGTCATCGCCGGGCGGCCCAACGCGGGCAAGTCCACGCTGCTCAACGCGTTGCTGCGCGAGGAACGGGCCATCGTGTCGGCCATTCCGGGCACCACGCGCGACTTCATCGAGGACGAGGTGAGCCTCGACGGCCTGCGCTTCCGCTTCGTGGACACGGCCGGCCTGCGCGACGACCCCGCCGACGAGGTGGAGGCCATCGGCGTGCAGCGCACCCGCCAGCGCATCGGCCAGGCCGCCCTGCTCCTCTACCTCTTCGACCTGACGGAGCTGACGCCCGCCCAAGTGCAGGCCGAAATTGGGGCCCTCACGGCCGCCCACCCCGCCCTGCCGGTGCTGGCCGTGGGCAACAAGCTGGACCTGGCCAGCGGCGAGCAGTTGGCTGGTTTTGACGATTTTGTCGTGGACGGCACCGCCGCCGTGCGGCTCGCCGCCGCCCGGGGCCAGGGCTTGGACGCGCTGCAAACCGCCCTGCTGGCCCGCGTGCGCGGCGCGGGCCTGGCGGGCCACGCCGGGGCCACCATCGTGACCAACGTGCGCCACGCCCGGGCCCTGGCCGTGGCCGCCGAGCACCTGGCCGCCGTGCGCGCGGGCCTCGCCGCGGGCCAGGGCACCGAGCTGCTGGCCGCCGACCTGCGCCGCGCGCTGGGGGCCCTGGGCGAAATCACGGGCGAAATCTCGTCCGACGATTTGCTCACGAGCATTTTCACCCAGTTTTGCATCGGCAAGTGAGGCCACGGGGCCCTGGCTCATCCTGTGCCCAGCCGAAACCATGCCGCGGCTACTTTTGTAGTAATTGCACGGCGCAATAAGCGGGCGGCTTGCCGCGCACGCCGTAGCTTCGCGCCTGTTACCCACCCCTTACTTCTTCCTCACCGCACATGGCAGAATCTGCTGAACTCATCCTCGACGGTAAATCCATCAGCCTCCCCGTCATTGAGGGCACCGAGCACGAAAAAGCTTTTGACATTGGCAAGCTGCGCGACCAAACCGGCTACGTCACCCTCGACTCGGGCTACAAGAACACCGGGGCCACCAAAAGCGCCATCACGTTCCTCGACGGCGAGGAAGGCATTCTGCGCTACCGCGGCTACCCCATCGAGCAGCTGGCCGAGCAATCGTCGTTCATCGAGGTGGCGTACTTGCTGATCTACGGGGCCCTGCCCACGGCCGCCGAGCTGGCCGCCTTCAGCAACCGCATCACCAAGCACACGCTGGTGCACGAGGACATGCGCAAGATTTTCGACGGCTTCCCGAGCAGCACGCACCCGATGGCCATCCTGAGCAGCCTCACCTGCGCGCTCACCGGCTTCTACCCCGAGAGCCTCAGCCCCAACCAGACCCCCGAGGAGTTCGACCTGAACATCGTGCGCCTGCTGGCCAAAATCTCGACCATCGCCGCCTGGACCTACAAAAACTCGGTCGGCCACCCGCTCAATTACCCCCGCAACGACCTCGACTACACCTCCAACTTCCTGTACATGATGTTCAGCTTCCCCACGGAGAAGTACGAAATCAACCCGGTGGTGGTGAGTGCGTTGAACAAGCTGCTCATCCTGCACGCCGACCACGAGCAAAACTGCTCGACCTCGACCGTGCGCCTCGTGGGCTCGTCCAACGCCAGCCTCTACGGCTCGGTGTCGGCGGGCATCAACGCGCTGTGGGGGCCCCTGCACGGCGGCGCCAACCAGGAGGTGATCGAGATGCTGGAAGCCATCGAAAAAGACGGCGGCGACACCAGCAAGTTCATCAACAAGGCCAAGGACAAAAACGACTCGTTCCGCCTGATGGGCTTCGGCCACCGGGTGTACAAAAACTTCGACCCGCGCGCCAAAATCATCAAAAAAGCTGCCGACGAGGTGCTGCAAGCCCTGGGCATGCAGGACAGCCCGCTGCTGAAAATCGCGCAGGAACTGGAGCAGGCCGCCCTCACCGACCAGTACTTCGTGGACCGCAAGCTGTACCCGAACGTGGACTTCTACTCGGGCATCATCTACAAAGCCCTCGGCATTCCCACCGAAATGTTCACGGTGATGTTCGCCGTGGGCCGCCTCCCTGGCTGGATTGCCCAGTGGAAGGAAATGCGCGAAAACAAGGAGCCCATCGGCCGCCCCCGCCAGATTTACGTGGGCGAGCTGGAGCGCGACTACACCGCCATCGGCGAGCGGGCCTGACCCCTTCTGAGCTAACCGCGCACCGCGCAACGACCGGCTTGTCCACGTGGGCAGGCCGGTCGTTGCTTGTTCAGGGCCTGCGTCCCCGGTCAAGAAATTACGCGCTTGAGGGTGATGAGCAGGCCGCGGGCCTGGTTGCGGGTGAATTCCGTTTCGACCATCGTGACTACCTCCCAGCCCTGCTCCCCGAGCACGTTCAGCCGTTCCGTCAGCTGTTGGTAATCGATGGCGCTGAAGAAGCCGCTGGTGACGTCCAGTAGGCGATGTTCGAATTTTTGCATGTGCATAAAAATGGCTTTCTGCCGCGGCGGCTCGGTTGGGTAAAATACGTTAATCGCGGCAGGCCCTGGGGCATTACAACTGGTGCGCGGTGAAGCTGCTGCGCAGGTTTTGGTAGGCCAGGGCTTGGGCGGGGCGCAGCAGGCCAGCCAGGGCGGTTTCGTAGCGTTGCTGGGCGGCGGCCAGGGCCTGGTCGCGGGCGGCGGGGTCGGCGCCGCTCAAGCTGATGGCCAGGGCCTGGCGCTCGGCCAGCATGCGCAGGTGCAGGGCCCGAATGCGGATGTACTGGGCCTCGTCGAGGGGCACGCGGCCGGCGAGGGCCCGGGTCAGGCCGTTGGCCCGCGCCACGGTGGCGGCCGAATACGCAATGGGGTCGTCGGAGCCGGCCGGGGCCAAGGCGGCAGATTGGGCCCCGAGGCCGGCCACTAAGCAGAACGTAGCAAAAAAGTTGTACACGATAGTGGAAGAAAAAAGGTGATAAAGAAATTTCGGCTTGTGCCCCTCGCCAGCCAGCAGGGCCAGCGGCTTGGGTTCTCCAAACGTAATCCTATTTCTCACCCGGTCAAGAGAATAATTTTTAGGCCAGTTTCTCACCCATCTATTTTACAAACTAATTATAAATTGTTGATTGTTAAAGATATATTTTTTACTTAAAAACACTGGATTTACACCAGCACTTCTCGGCAGCCATTTATAGCGACAGGCCTTTCTTTAGGTAGTGCCAAAATATTTTCACTATACTAAAGCCTTACTTTAAGTAAAAATCCTGATCATCAGTAATGGCGCGCCTGCGTTGGCAAGCTGCGCTTGGCCGCGTGTGCGTTGCTTTGGCAACACTTGGGGCCCCCAGGGCGAGGCCAAGCGCAGCTTGGCGGCACGGGCACGCGCCGCCCGGGGCTTCCAAACCCTTGCATTAAGGAGGCTGGTTACAGGATGCGCAGCTCGATGCGGCGGTTCAAGCGGCGGCTGGCGTCGGTGTCGTTGGGGCCCAGGGCACGGGCGGCGCCGTAGCCTTTGGCCCGCAGGCGCGCGGCCTGCACGCCGTGGGCCGTGAGGTAGGCCACCACGGCTTGCGCCCGGCGCTCGGAGAGCTGGAGGTTGGCCACGTCGGTGCCCACGTTGTCGGTGTGGCCCGACACCTCGATTTGCACGTCCTGGTACTGGCGCATGAACTCGATGAGGCGGTTGAGCTCGGTGCGCGAGCGGGGTTCCAGCTCGTACTTGTTCGTGTCAAAAAACAGGTTGTTCAGCACCACGCTGCGGCCGGCGCGCACGGGGTCGAGGTAAATGTCGAGCGTGAACGGGTCGAACTGCTGCTTGCCGGCGTAGTCGAAGCTCAGGCTTTTGAGCAAGTACTTGTCGGCGGCGGCGTACATGGCGTAGCGGTGGCCGTCGTTGAGCACGGCGGTGTACTCGCCGGTTTCGGGATCGGAGGTCACGAACTGGGTGAGGGCGTCGGTGTCCACGTCGTAAATTTTCACGTCGGCCCGCATCGGCTTCTTGGTGGTGGCGTCGAACACCCGGCCCTGGGCGTAGGTGCTGGTTTCGCGGGCCTTGGCCTCGGCCGGCACGTCGAAGCCAAAGAGTTGCACGCCCCGCTCGGGCGCGGGCCCCCCGGGGGTCCCGGGTTTTTCGTCGCCCATCTGCGTGCGCGAGTAGAAGCCGCGCTGGTTGTCGGACGACACGAACAGCGAGGCTTCGTCTTCGAACGTGTTCAGCGGGTAGCCCAGGTTGGCCGGGGGCCCCCAGGTACCACCGGCGGCGGCCTCGCTGCGGAACACGTCGAGCCCGCCCATGCCCACCAGCCCGTCGGTGACGTAGTAGAGCGTGGTGCCGCTGGCGTGGATGAACGGGGCCATGTCCTTGCCGGGCGTGTTCACGGGGGCCCCCAGGTTTTTGGCGGGGGCCCAGGTGCCGTCGGGTTGCAAAGTGGTCACGTACAGGTCTTCCTGGCCCTGGCCGCCGCGGCGGGTGGACGTGAAGTACAGTGTGCGCCCGTCGGCCGAGAGCGAGGGCTGCGAGTCCCACTCCGGCGAGTTCACGGCCATGCCCAGGTTTTGAGGCGCGCTCCAGGTGTTGCCGGTGCGCCGCGAAATGTACAAGTCGCAGTTGCCGACGCTCTTGGGCCGGTCGCACGAAGCAAACACCAGCGTTTTGCCGTCGCCCGAAATCGTGCCCGCGCCCTCGTTGTAGCTCGAATTGATGGCCGGGGCAATGCTCACCGGCGGGCTGAACGTGCCGTCGGCTGCCCGCCGGCTCACGAACAGGTCTTCGCCGCTGCTCACCATCGGCCGCCCCGTGAAAAGCAAAAAGCGGCTGTCGGCCGTCAGCGTCGGGAAATACTGGAACTTGAAGCCGTTCAAGGGGGGCCCCAGGGGCGCGGGGGCGGGCCCCACGGGGTGCTTCAGGGCCGCTTCGGCAAACTCGCAGGTGCGCAGGCCGCGCTCGGCCACGGCGCGGTGGCGGGCCACTTTGGGCCCCACCTTCAGCAGCTGGCGGTAGGCCACGCCAGCGGTGGCGTAGTCGCCGTATTGCAGGGCCAGGTCGCCGAGCAGCAGGTACTGGGTGGCGCGGGCGGCGTCGGGCGGCACCTTGGCCAGGCCCTCGCGGTAGGCCGCCAGGGCCCCGCGGGGGTCGCCTTGGGCCTTCAGCAGCGAGCCTTTCAGGAGCCAGCCCTCGCCGAGCGACGGAAATTTTTGGGTGAGCGTGCCCAGCGTTTCCAAGGCCTTGCCAAACTCGCGGTCCTTGGCCTGGGCCTGCGCCTTTTCGTAGAGGCCGCGGGCCTTGGTGTTGGCAATAACCGGGGGCGCAATGCCTTGGGACCGTGCCGCTAGGGCCCCGCCCAGGACCGCTGCTACAACCAGTCCTCCGTTCAACGCACAGCGCCGGCTTTTGGCCCAAAAAGTACCCATTCCTTGCATAGCCCGCAAACTACGGAATGTCGAGGTATTTATGCGTTTGCAGCGATACTTGCCAGCGCGGATGGGCCTTCACGTAGTCAATCAGGGCGGGCGTCATGCGGGCGGCGCGGCTCCACTCGGGCTGCAGGTAGAGGCGCGTGGCGGCGGGCACCTGGGCGGCGTGCTCCTCGGCCCAGGCAAAGTCGCTGTCGTTGAAAACAATGATTTTCAGCTCGTCGGCGTGGGCCAGCACGTCGGGGCGCGGGGCCTTGAACTTCTTCGGCGACACGCACACCCAGTCCCAGTTGCCGCTGAGCGGGTGGGCCCCGGAGGTTTCGATCCAGGTCTGAAAGCCCGCGGCTTGCAGGGCCCGGGTGAGGGGCCCGCAGTCGTGCATCAGCGGCTCGCCGCCGGTGACGACCACGTGGCGGCCGGGGTATTCGGCGGCGGCGGCCACCAGCGCGGCCACGGCCTGGCGCGGGTGCGCGTCGGCGTCCCACGACTCCTTCACGTCGCACCACACGCAGCCCACGTCGCACCCGCCGAGGCGAATAAAATAAGCCGCCCGCCCGGTGTTAAATCCTTCGCCCTGAATGGTATAAAACTGCTCCATCACCGGCAGGACGGTGCCAGCGGTGGGCGGGCGGAGGATGGGCAGGGCGGCGAGCAAATCGGTAACGACGGACATAAGCGAATAAAAAACGGGCGCGACTTGCGTCAACGCCCGGGGCGCAACCGGGTGCTCCGGTCACCCAAATTTACGAAACATGGCGCGGACTCGCAGCGCCCAGGCTACGGCTTCGGGTACACGGCGCCCGTGGCGGCGCGCAGCGTGTTCAGCAGCAGCATGGCAATGGTCATGGGGCCCACGCCGCCGGGCACGGGCGTGATGCGCGCGGCCAGCGGAGCCACTTCGGCAAAGTTCACGTCGCCTTTCAGGCTGTAGCCGCTCTTCTTGTTGGCGTCCGTCACGCGGGTCGTGCCCACGTCAATCACCACCGCGCCGGGCTTCACCATGTCGGCCGTCACAAACTCGGGCCGGCCGATAGCAGCCACGATAATGTCGGCCTGCCGCACAATTTCGGGCAGGTTTTTGGTGCGCGAGTGGCATAAAGTAACGGTGCAGTTGGCCGTTTCCAAATTCTTGGCTAACAGTATGCTAACCGGCGTACCCACGATGTTGCTGCGGCCGATGACCACGCAGTGCTGGCCGCTGGTTTTGATGCCCTGGCGGGCCATCAGCTCCACGATGCCGGAGGGCGTGGCGGGCAGCAGCGCGGGCAGGCCGGCCACCATGCGGCCCAGGTTCATGGGGTGGAAGCCGTCGACGTCCTTCTCAGGGCGGATGGCTTCGATGACCTTTTCGGCGTCGATGTGCTGGGGCAGCGGCAGCTGCACGATGAAGCCGTCGATGGCCGGGTCGTCGTTCAGGGCCCCCACTTGGGCCAGCAGCGCGGCCTCGGTGATGTCGTCCTCAAAGCGCAGCAGGGTGCTGGCGTAGCCCACCCGCTCGCAGGCCAGCACCTTGTTGCGCACGTAGGTTTCGGAGCCGCCGTCGTGGCCCACGAGGATGGCGGCCAGGTGCGGCGGGCGCTGGCCGGTGGCCGTCAGCTTTACCACCGCGGCGGCAATTTCAACTTTGATGTCCTCGGCGGTTTGCTTGCCGTCGATGAGGTGCGGGGGAATGTTTTCGAGGTTTGGCATGAACCAAAATTTGGTGAAAATAACTCGTGGGCAGCCGCTTAGCGCATGGCGATGCCGGCCTGCGTGAGGCGCTGGTAGATGCCGGCCAGCAGCTCGCTTTTCAGGGCTTGCTCCTGGCGGATATTGTTGATCCAAAACAAGGCCTTGAGGTCGTAGCCGGTGGTCGTGACGTTGTTGAGCAAGATCTCGGGGGCGACCTTGTGCAGCGTGTTCGGGTTCTTGAGAATCTCTTCGCTGATGATCTGGCGGGCTTGCTCCAGGTCGATGTCGGGGCCCAGGTTGAGGGCCAACTCGGTGCGGATGTGGTTGTTGCTCAGCGTCCAGTTGATGACGTGGTTGGAGAGCAGGTCGCCGTTGGGCAAAATAATTTCGGAGCCGGCCTGCGAAATCAGCTTGCTGGCCCGGATGCCGATGTCCTTCACCCGGCCCGTTTGCCCCTTCACCTCGATGTAGTCGCCCACCTGAAACGGCCGCTCAAAAATGAGGATGACGCCCGACACGAGGTTGTTGATGATGTTTTGCAGGCCCAGGCCGATGCCCACGCCCAGGGCCCCCAGCACGATGGCAATTTTATCGACCGGCAGCCCCGAGGCCAGCGTGGCCACGAACAGCCCCACCGCCAGAATGCCCAGCCGGATGGCCACCATCCAGGAGCCCTTGCGGTCGGTTTCGACGATGAACTCGTCGTCGGTTTCGCCAAAGAAGTAGCCCACGTACTTCTGGAGCTGCACCGTGAGCAAGATTACCCCGAAAAACAGCAGCACGTTGCCCAGCGTGAAGGTGGTGCTGCCGAGCTGGTGCGGGGCCGTGAGCGTGCGCTCGACGAGGCGATAGAAGAAGTTGTACAGGTTCAGGTTGGCCGTGAACAGCATCAGCCAGAGCACGCCCACCACCGCCGTCAGGCCTTTGCGCAGGGCGCTTTCCATCTTACCAAAGTTGAAGCGCGTGCCCAGCCCGCCCGCCCGCCGGCTGCGCTGCACTTGCAGGAAAAACGCCTCCGTGACCACCCGCACGAAGGCCGACAGCGCCACGCCCTGCGTAAGGCCCACGAGAGCCGCCGCGGTGAACATCTTGGCCAGGCTGACCCGGCCCAGCGCGTTGGCCACCACCGCCAGGGCGTTCAGACCCACAAACAGCAGTGCCACCGGCCGCACGAAGCCCGCCAGCAACCGCTTCTGCTGCAAGTAGCGCCAAAAAAAGTAGCCCAGGGCCCCGGCGCCCGCGTTCAGCAGCAGCGTAGCCCAGCGCGTGCCCAGCCCGGGGGCGCGCACGGCGTAGGCCACGTTCAGGGCCAAAAAGGCTACCACGATGCCCGCCCAGTACCAAAACAGCGGCCGGGGCCAGCTGCGCCAGCCCAGCACCGTGAGCGTGAACACCAGCAGCAGTTGCAGCAGGTCGGTGTAGGCCGCGGGCGGCTGCAAGTCGAAAAACGGGGCCAGGCTGAACACCACCAGCAGCGCGGCGGCCCCCGGCACGGGGCGCAGGTAGTGCAGCCGGTGCGCGGGCAGTGCTGGCACCGCGGCAATATTATTTGCTGCATCCGGGGCCCCGGCCACGCGCACAGCAACCGCGCCGGGCGCAGCGGCGGCCGCAGCGGCCACGGGAAGAAAATCGGCAGTAGTGGCGGCAGTAGTGGCGGCTCCGGTGGCCATCGCGGCGGGCGCAGCGGCCCCGGGGACCCCGGGCACGGCGCGGCGCAGGGCCCTAAAATTGCGGAACACCCAGCCGAAAAAGCCCACCGCCAGCGCCACCATCCACACCCAGTAGTCCCAGTGCTCGGTGAAGTAGTAGCCCAGCAGGCCGCGCTGGGCCTGGTACGATTTGCGCGCCAGCGCGGTCGCTTGGGCGTCGGCGGCTACGATGCTGCCCGGGCGCCACAGCGGCGGCAGCTCGGCTTGGCTGTTGCGGCGGTTGAAGCGGCCCATCTGCTCGCGCACCACGTCTTGCAGCTCCAGGGCCTGGATGTAGCCCTCCGACACCCGCGTTTGCAGGCCCGTCACCGATTGGTGGCGGCGGGCCAGCAGCTGCCGGGCGCGGTCTTCCTTGTCTGCTAAGTGCGCCAGGGCCCGCCCAATAGTCGTGGTGATGGGCGGCCGCTCAGCAGCTGGCGGCAGTTGGGCCCCCAGCGTGTCGAGCCGGGCTTGCTGGGCGGTGAGCGCCTTGCCGCCCGTGTCCAGGGCCGTGCGCCACTCGCCGAGCTGCGCCTGCATGTCGGCCAGCAGCACGCGGTACATCTGCAACTGCTTCACGTCCACCACGTCGCCGTACTGGTCGAGGTTCACCCGAATGGTTTCGAGGTTGTCCTCCACGGCGGGCAGGTCCTCGCTCAGGTCCTGGGTGTCGGAGTTGCGGCGCGCCGTGCCGTTGATGCGGCTGAGCACGAAGTAAGCTTTTTCGATGCGCCGGGCCAGCGAATCGGGCAGGATGGGCGCGGCGGCCGGGGCTTTTTGGGTAGCAGCTTTGGGCTTGGCCGGGCCGGCGTGCAGGGGCCCCGCGGGGCCGGCCAGCAACAGGCAAAAAAGCAGGAAAAAGACAGGATAACGCATTAAATAATGTGGCGAATGAATAATAATGGGCCGCCGCGGGGGTGACGGATAAATTAATAATCTATAGTACAGCGTATTTCAATAAAAAACGCGGCCCCTGCCAGGGCCGCGCTTTACTCAATCAGTCAATTTTCAACACCGCCAGGAAGGCTTCCTGCGGGATTTCCACCGAGCCCACGGTGCGCATTCGTTTTTTGCCTTCCTTCTGCTTTTCGAGCAGCTTGCGCTTGCGGCTGATGTCGCCGCCGTAGCACTTGGCAATCACGTTTTTGCGCAGTGCCTTGATGGTTTCGCGGGCGATGATTTTCTGCCCGATGCTGGCCTGGATGGCGATGTCGAACATCTGGCGGGGCAGCAATTCGCGCAATTTTTCGCAGAGGCGGCGGCCCCACTCGTAGCTTTTCGATCGGTGCACGATGGCCGACAGCGCGTCCACTTTCTCGCCGTTCAGCATCACGTCGAGCTTCACCATGTCCGACTCGCGGAAGCCAATCAGCTCGTAATCGAGCGAGGCGTAGCCGCGGCTGAGCGACTTGAGCTTGTCGAAAAAGTCGAACACGATTTCCGAAAGCGGCAGCTCGAAGCTCATTTCTACGCGCTCGCTCGTCAGGTACGACTGGCCCTTGATGATGCCGCGCTTCTCCATGCACAGCGTGATGATGGGGCCCACGTACTCCGACGCGGTGATGATCTGCGCTTTAATGTAGGGCTCCTCAATGTGCTTAATCAGGTTCGGCTCGGGCATTTCGCTCGGCGCGTTGATGGTCAGCAGCTGGTCTTTGGTGCCGGTGGCATGAAACTGTACGCTCGGCACGGTGGTAATGACCGTCATGTTGAATTCGCGCTCCAGGCGCTCCTGCACAATTTCCATGTGCAGCATGCCCAGGAAGCCGCAGCGGAAGCCGAAGCCCAGCGCCACCGACGTTTCGGGCTCCCACACCAGCGAGGCGTCGTTGAGCTGAAGCTTCTCCATGCTGCTGCGCAGCTCCTCGTACTCCGTCGTGTCCACCGGGTAAATACCGGCGAATACCATCGGCTTCACGTCGGCAAAGCCCTGGATGGCCTCCGCCGTGGGGTTGTGCACGTGCGTGATGGTGTCGCCCACCTTCACCTCGCGCGCTTCCTTGATGCCCGAGATGAGGTAGCCCACGTTCCCGGCGCTCATCTCCTGGCGCGGCTCCTGGTTCAGGCCCAGGATGCCGATTTCATCGGCCCCGTACTCCTTGCCCGTGGCCATGAAGCGCAGCTTGTCGCCCTTGCGCATCACGCCGTTTTTGATGCGGAACAGCACTTCGATGCCGCGGTACGAGTTGAACACCGAGTCGAAAATCAGGGCCTGCAAGGGCGCGGCCGGGTCGCCCTTCGGGGCCGGCACGCGCTCCACAATGGCGTTCAGGATGGCCTCGATGCCAATGCCGGCCTTGCCCGAGGCGTGGATGATGTCCTCCGGCTGGCAGCCAATCAGGTCCACAATCTCGTCGGTCACCTCCTCCGGCATGGCGTGGGGCAGGTCGATTTTGTTGAGCACCGGAATGATTTCCAAATCGGCCCCGATGGCGAGGTAGAGGTTCGAAATCGTCTGGGCTTCAATGCCTTGCGAGGCGTCCACGATCAGCAGGGCCCCTTCGCAGGCGGCAATGCTGCGGCTCACTTCGTAGCTAAAATCGACGTGGCCGGGCGTGTCAATCAGGTTCAGCGTGTAAATCTCCCCCTTGTAGGGAAACTGCATCTGGATGGCGTGGCTCTTGATGGTGATGCCCCGCTCGCGCTCCAGGTCCATGTTGTCGAGCAGTTGGGCCTGCATGTCGCGCTTGGCCACGGTGCTCGTAAACTCCAGAAGCCGGTCGGCCAGCGTGCTTTTGCCGTGGTCGATGTGGGCGATGATGCAAAAATTGCGGATATTCTTCACAGAAGGCGGTTTTTCAGGTGAACGAAGGTACGGCGAAAGCAGTGCCAATGCCAGCGCCGTAGGGCCGCGGCCCTGGGCGTGGGCCGCCGGCAAAAAGCCGGCGGCCCGCTAATTATTGCGCCGGGCCAAACGGCGGTTGGGGCCCCAGGGAACCCGGGCGGCGAAGCAGCGACTACCGGGTAGCCGCCGAAAAGCCAACCGCCCGGGCCGTTCCCGGGGCCCCAAATGCCCACCTCACGCCACCAGCTGGTTGCAGCCGCGCACGTCCGAGTTATCCATCCGGCCCAGCACTTCAAACGAACCGTCGGAATGCTGCACGGCTAAATCCTTAGTTTCGATGAAGGCGCACGAGTCAATGTTGGCCAAGTCGATAACGTTGATGGCGCCGTCGGGCCGGCGCTCGGCCACGTCGAACGGATCGGCGGGGTCGCGCAGCAGCACGCGCAGCGGCGGCGGGCAGTGGAAGCGCCCGTCGCCCAGCGAGTAGGCCTGGCTCAGCAGCTCCGTCATGCCGTACTCGGAGTGGATGCCGGCGGGACCGAACGCCCGCTGCAACTCCTGATGCAGCTCCTCGCGGATCAACTCGCGGCGCCGGCCCTTCATGCCCCCGGTTTCGAGCACCGTCAGGCCTTGCAGCTCGGGCGCGGGGCCCGCTTCAGCGGCCAGATCCAGCAGGGCGTAGCTCACGCCGATGAGCAGCACGCGGCGGCCAGCGTCCTGTTTGGCTGCGGCCAGGGCCCGGCGCAGGGCCCCGTGGTCGTGCAGGAAAAAGGCGGGCTGCGCCTGCCCTGAGCGCCGGGCGAAGTCGTCCACCATGGCCACCAGCGACGACTGCCCCTGCTCCAGGTACGAGGGCAGCAGGGCCAGAAACGTCCAGCCCGGGAGGGGCCCGTAGAACTGCTCGAAGATGCGCGCGGCGTTGGCGCGGTACAGCTGCGGGTCGCGCAGCAGGTGGCGGCTGCGCTGCTGGCGGGTGGTGCCGCTGCTCAAAAATTCTTCCTGGGGGCCCCAGGCGGCGGGCTCGGTGCGCACGTCGTGGGTTTTGAAGAACTCGATGGGCAGGAACGGGACGTCGGCCAAGGCCCCCACGGCGGCGGGGGCCCGGCCCAACTGGCGCAGGTAGGCGGCGTAGGGCGGGCAGTGGGCGGCCTGGTGGCGGAACAAGGCCAGGGCCGCCGCCTCGAAGGTGGCGGCCGTCACGGCGGGCAGCTGGCGCAGGAATTCGGCGCGGAAACTCATTGGCGGGCGAAGGGGTTAGCAGGGCACAACAAAACCGCGGCGGCTTCGTTGCGAAAAACGTACATTCGGGCCGCTTTTAGGGGCCCCGGGGTGGGTTCACTTTTGTCTTTTCACGCATCTATGCGCACTTTATTCTTCTCCCTGCGCCTGGCTGGGCTGCTGGCCGTTGCGGCCGGCGCCGTCAGCAGCTGCCTCAACCCGCCCGACTACTCCAGCACGCCATCCATCGACAACCCGCAGCTCACGTCCACGCGCCTGGGCACGGGCGGGGCCCGGCGCGACTCGATGGTTATTTCCGTCACGTACCAGGACGGCAACGGCGACCTGGGCTTGTCCGACGCCGACATTGCCGGCGCGTTCGCTAACAACCCCAAGAACTATTTCCTGCAACCGCAATTGAAGGACGCCACGACCGGCTTATTTGCCGATTTCACCACCAGCACCATTGCGCTGGGCCAGTACAACGGCCGCTTCCCGCGCATCACGGCCGACGGCACCAAGGAGGCCCCAGTGAAGGGCACGCTCCTGTACGGCCAGGCCTTCCTCCTCGGCTCGCCCTTCCGGCCTGGCCAGGAGGTGCGCTTCGTGGTGAGCATCCAGGACCGGGGCCTGAACAAGAGCAACACCGTGACCACCAACAGCATCATCATCCCGTAGGGCCCCGGCCCAGCGATGAAAACGGCCGCTTCCCGCCGGGGAGGCGGCCGTTTTTTTGGGCCCGGGGCCCTAGTAAATGTCCGGGAACCGCTCCGGGTCGGCCTCGCTGAGCAGGGCGTAGGCGGCGTCGAACACGTCCTCCACGTTGGGCTTGCTGAAGTAGTCACCATCAGAGCTGTAGGCCGGGCGGTGGGCCTGGGCCGCGAGGCAGCGCGGGGCCGCATCGAGCAGTTGGTAGCCATTTTGCTCGTCGATGACGTGCTGGAGCATGAAGGCCGAGGCCCCGCCGGGCACGTCTTCGTCGGCGAACAGCACGCGGCCGGTTTTGCGCAGGCTGTCGGCGATGAGGTGCTCGGTGTCGAAGGGCAGCAGGGTTTGCACGTCGACGACTTCGGCCGAGATGCCTTCGGCGGCCAGCTGCGCGGCGGCCTCCAGCACCACCCGGCACATCGAGCCGTAGGTGACGATGGTGACGTCGGTGCCGGCGCGCAGCACCTCGGGCCGGCCCAGCGGCAGCGTGAACTCGCCCACGTTGGCGGGCAGCTTTTCCTTGAGGCGGTAGCCGTTCAGGCACTCCACCACCACGGCCGGCTCGTCGCTGCGCAGCAGCGTGTTGTAGAAGCCGGCGGCGCGGGTCATGTCGCGGGGCACGCACACGTGGATGCCCCGCAGCGTGCTCAGCAGCAGGCCCATGGGCGAGCCCGAGTGCCAAATACCTTCCAGGCGGTGGCCGCGGGTGCGCACAATCAGCGGGGCCTTCTGGCCGCCCTTGGTGCGGTACTGGAGGCAGGCGAGGTCGTCGCTCAGGATCTGCACCGCGTACAGCAAGTAATCGAGGTACTGAATCTCGGCGATGGGCCGCAGCCCGCGCAGGGCCGTGCCGATGCCCTGCCCGATAATGGTGCACTCGCGGATGCCGGTGTCGGTCACGCGTAGCTCGCCGAACTGCTCCTGCAAGCCGGCAAAGGCCTGGTTCACGTCGCCAATCTGGCCCACGTCCTCGCCCAGGGCAAAAATGCGCGGGTCGCGCGCGAAGTTGGCCGTGAAGCAGGCTTGCAGCACCTCGCGGCCGTCCACCTGCGGGGCCCCGTCGGCGTAGGCCACGGGCACCTCGTCGATGTTGCCCACGGCTTCCACGCTCTGGCTGAAGAGGTTGGAATTGTAGCGGTCGGCGTTTTCGCCCTGTAGTTGCTCCAGGTACTGCTGCACGGCGCGGCGGCCGGGGTGGCGCAGGCCGCGCACCTGGCGCAGGGCCCGGCGCAGGGTGCGCACGCTGTCGGCGCGGATGGGCGCGGGGTTGGTGCGCAGCTGGTTGACGGTGTCGGCCAGGGCGTGCTCGGTGCCGGTGGCCTTCACCAGGCGGTCGAGCAGGGCCACGGTGGCGTCGCGCTCCTCCTTGATGGGGTCCACGAAGGCCGTCCAGGCGGCGGTGCGGGCGCGCTTGACGGTGGCAGCGGCGTCTTTTTCGAGGGCATCCAGCTCGGCGGCGGTGGCGTGGCCCTCGGCCAGCAGCCACTGGCGCATCTTCAGCAGGCAGTCGTGCTTTTCTTCCCAGAGCAGGCGCGCCTTGGGCTTGTAGCGCTCGTGCGAGCCGCTGGTGCTGTGGCCCTGGGGCTGGGTGAGCTCGGTGACGTGGAAGAGCACGGGCACGTGCTGGGCGCGGCACACGGCGGCGGCGCGCTGGTAGGCGTCCACCAGGGCCGGGTAGTCCCAGCCCTTCACCACGAAAATCTCGAAGCCCGGCTGGCCCTCGCCCTCGCGCTGGAGGCCGGCCATGATGGCCGAAATGCTCTGCTTGGTGGTCTGGTACTCGGCGGGCACCGAAATGCCGTAGTGGTCGTCCCACACGCTCACCAGCAGCGGAATCTGGAGCACGCCGGCCGCGTTCAGGGCTTCAAAGAACATGCCCTCCGAGGTGCTGGCGTTGCCGATGGTGCCGAACGCCACCTCGTTGCCGTTTATCGAAAAATCGCGGAACGGGTGCAGCTCGGGGTTGAGGCGGTAGAGCTTGCTGGCGTAGGCCAGGCCCACGAGGCGCGGCATTTGGGCGGCGGTGGGCGAGATGTCGGCCGACGAGTTTTTGGTCGCCGTCTGGGGCTTGAACTGGCCGTCGTCGTCGAGCAGGCGGGTGCCGAAGTGCCCGTTCATGGCGCGGCCGGCGGTGGCGGGCTCGGCCTCCACGTCGGGGTTAGCGTAAAGCTGGGCGAAGTACTGCTGCCAGGTCAGCTCGCCAGTGGCCACCATGAAAGTTTGGTCGCGGTAGTAGCCGGCGCGGAAGTCGCCGTTCTTAAAGGCGCGGGCCATGGCCAGCTGGGGCAGCTCTTTGCCGTCGCCGAAAATGCCAAACTTGGCCTTGCCCATGAACACCTCCTTGCGGCCGGCCAGCGAAGCGTGCCGGCTCTCCCACCCCAGGCGGTAGTCGTGCAGAAAATCGGCCGGGGCCAGGACGGCCACGGGGGCCGGGGCAATGAGTTCGGCGGTGGGCATGGGCGAAAGTACGTAGGGATGCGGGCGGGAAGGAGAAGGGCGGAGCGGCCGGGGCCGGGACAAAAATACGGTGCCGGGCGCGGGCGGGGCCCCGGCGTATATTTGCTTGGCCCGCCGGCGGCCGCATTTCGCCGCCGCGGGCCACCAGCTCCCCACCCCTCGCCCCTGCCCATGAAATACATTTTCGCCCTTGCTTTGTTGGCCGGCGCCCTGGGGGGCCGGGCCCAGGGCGTGCTCACGTTTGAGCGCGACCTGCACGATTTCGGCGCCGTGCCCGAGGGCACGCAGGCCACCCACGAATTCCGGTTCAAGAACACCGGCAACCAGCCCGTGGTCATCGCCAACGTGCAGGCCAGCTGCGGCTGCACCACCCCCGACTGGACCAAAACGCCGGTGCTGCCCGGCAAGGTGGGCGTGGTGCGCGCCGTGTACAGCAGCGCCGGGCGGCCCGGCGTGTTCAGCAAAACCGTGACCGTGACCAGCAACGCCGCCGAGCCCAGCCACGTGCTCACCATCAAGGGCACGGTGCTGACCAAGGACGAGCAGAAGAAAACCCTGACGCCGGCCGAAGTGGCCCGCTCGCCGCGCTTGGTCATCGAAGGGGCCCCGGTGCACGACTTTGGCCGGCTTGAAAGCGGGCAGCAGCTGAGCGCGCGCTTCGTGGTGCGCAACGCCGGCAAGAGCCCGCTCGTGCTGGGGGCCCTGGGCAGCGCCTGCTACTGCGTGGGCTACAAAACGCCGCCCACGCCCATCGCCCCCGGCCAAAGCGCTTCTGTGGAGCTGGTGTACGCCCCGCGCCAGTTGGGGCCCCTGGCCGACGTGGCGACGCTGCAATCGAACGACGTGGCCACGGCCGGCGAGGCCAAGCTCACGCTGCGCGCCACCGTGGTGCGCGACCTCAGCGGCACGAGCATGATGAAGGAAGCCGCAACGAGTGTACCTTTTAAGTAAGGCTCAATTAAATTAATTATTTGCCTGAGACAAATTATATGTCGGCATTAATAGCAGCTATTCAAACCTTAACTCCGATTAGCGTAGCACTAGAAAATGCGTTGGAGGCCACCGTACAATACGAGTCACTACCGGCCCGCCACCAGTTGCTAAAACCAGGGCAAATAGCCCGCCGGATATACTTTCTTGAGAAGGGCCTTGTTCGCGGCTATGCCTTACAAGCTGGCCAGGAAATTTCATCCTGGTTCATGTGCGAGGGAGATTTCGTGATTTCCATCGTCAGCTTTTTCACCCAACAACCCTCCACGGAATATTTAGAACTATTAGAGTCAGGTACACTGTACTCCATCGAGTACGCGCAACTGGATATATTATACCGCACGTTTCCAGAGTTTAATTATGTGGGCCGGGTGCTGACTGAACGCTACTACGTGCAGAGCGAGCAGCGCGCTTATCAGCTTCGCACCCTGTCGGCCAAGGAGCGCTACACGCAAATAGTCAAGAATTTTCCGTTCCTATTGCAACGTGTCCCGCTCAAATACCTGGCCTCGCACTTGGGAATGACGCCTGAAACCCTTAGCCGGATGCGAGCTAAAAGGTAATGAGCGAAATTGACAAATGTCAATTTGCAAGGGTTATTCATGATAGATTTTTGTGAAGCAAGCGGCAGTATTTATTCCCTGCCGAATATCCTTCACAAAACCCTTTTTCGTTCACATCATGAGTATTCGCTACCAAGCCTTACGCGTGTTTGCAGCCTTCCTGCTTTGCCCTCTTCTTCAATATTGCACCCAGGACATTCCCACACCCATTCCAGCCCCAAAGAACACTACTCAAGAAAGCCTATTGAGAGATAATCTTGTTGTCAGCGCCGCAAAAGAAGGATTGGTAGCAAAGCCGGAAACAATCAAGGTTGCTACCCAAAAAGCTCCCAAACGGCCAACAAATGTCACAACTTCACGACTCGCAGAGTGTTATGATTACTATGCAGTTTATTATACCAACGGCGTAGAAACTGACCGTGTTTTTTTGTACACTGACTGCGGCTCTACTGGTGATGTAGGCAGTGGAGGTGGTTCTACTGGGGGAGGTTCCGATGGAGGAGGTTCTACTGGGGGAGGAGGCGATGGGACCAATCCCACGAGCACGATATCGCCTAATACGGTGCTGGTTATACCACCAGACAAACCCGTTAATAACATCCGGCAGTATCTGAAATGTTTCACCGCGAGCCAGAGTGCAACGTTTACAGTGTACGCCAGACAACCCCGGTCGGGAAGACCCGATACCTGGGCTGGCTTTCCACCTAATGTTGGCCACACTTTTATTTCTATTACTCAAGGTGGAATTACTCGGGTGCTCGGCTTTTACCCTACTTCCAATGTCGCCCCCATCCAGGACGCAGCCGGTATTATCGGCGATAACAGTCAGGCTTCTTACAGCATAAGTATTACAACCACAATTTCGCCAGCCAACTTAAATAGCTTGCTGACATACATTTATTCGCACAGCGGCGATACTTACAGCCTAAGTGATTATAACTGCACCGATTTTGGTATCGGGGCTGCAGCCGCTGCTGGCTTAAATCTACCAGACACCTATGGCACTTGGGGTGGTGTAAGTGGCGGAAACAACCCCGGCAATCTGGGCCAAGATATGAGGACTGTACCGCTGCCGGCAGGTGCCACCCGCACTCTCTCCGGCACGGCCCCCGCTAACGCAGGCGGCTGCTAAAAGCTCACTCAATGAGTGGTCTGATAATCAACACGATTTCAAACACATGGGCTTTATTACTTTTAATACGCCATGAAAATCCTCCTTTACATCTTGCTTTTGTTGCCGCTAACCAAACCTTCTAAGCCAGATAAATGGCTGCGAGAATTTATGCGTGATGCGGTGGAAAAGAAGCTGGACAATACTGTACTTGCAGATAAATATTTTTGCACCAACATATTGCACCGCACCGACGAATATGGAGAAAAAGCGCGCAAAGGCACAGAATGGGCGCTAACCATGCAAAGAGACCTTTTGCGAGCGCAGCATGTAAATGCCGATGAAGTGACGTTTACACCATATGATGAGTTGCCGGCCAGCAAAATACCCCCTAAACCATTTCATATGTTGGGCGAAACAAAGCACGTATACGTAGCCCTATACCGTGGAGAGATTGTTTCGTACTTTCTCTTACAAGACGAGAAAGTTGCTTCTACCCTTTTGATTGGACAGGGCGATGAACATTACTTTATCGATTTTTGCCATTAGGCTTCGGCACTGATTCATCCGTTCATCCTGCAAAGTCACTACTTTCTATTTCAAGCCCTGCCATCGCGGCAGGGCTTTTTTATGGCGATTCCAAATTTATATTCATATATTAATTTTACAGAGCCATCTGTTTTATTACGGAAAACGCCACCACATTGTGCCCGTACATAGCATACCATGTACCGGCGCAAACACGCATTGGTCGCACTCACCTCCGAGTAATGAATCTCAATGCCTCCACAGGTTTATATTGCGGGATGCTAGGCTTTGAATCTCATGCTTGGGTTTGGGCCGACGTGGCGACGCTGCAATCGAACGACGTGGCCACGGCCGGCGACGCCAAGCTCACGCTGCGCGCCACCGTGGTGCGCACCCTGGCCCCCGAAAGCCTCGTAAAGGAGAGCGGTACTTCCGTGCCTTTCAAATAATCCTTTTCCCCGTTTCATGCCTTCCCAATACCTCCCCGCCGCGGGCCGCTACCAGGCCCTGCCTTACCGCCGCTGCGGCAAAAGCGGCCTCAAATTGCCCGCCATTTCGCTGGGCCTCTGGCACAACTTCGGCGACGTGGACGCGCTGGCCACCGGCCGCGCAACCCTGCGCCTGGCGTTCGATAACGGCATCACCCACTTCGACCTGGCCAACAACTACGGCCCGCCCCCCGGCTCGGCCGAGCTGAACTTTGGCAAGGTGCTGGCCCAGGATTTTGCCGCGTACCGCGACGAGCTCATCATTTCGACCAAGGCCGGCTACGGCATGTGGGAGGGCCCCTACGGCGAGTGGGGCTCGCGCAAGTACCTGCTGGCCAGCCTCGACCAAAGCCTCAAGCGCATGGGCCTGGAGTACGTCGACATCTTCTACCACCACCGCCCCGACCCCGATACGCCCCTGGAGGAAAGCATGGGGGCCCTGGCCCACGCCGTGCGCCAGGGCAAGGCCCTGTACGTGGGCCTGTCGAACTACGGGCCCGAGGAGGCGCAAAAAGCCATCGGCCTGCTGCGCGAGATGGGCACGCCCTGCCTCATCCACCAGCCCAAGTACTCGCTGCTGGTGCGCGACCCGGAAGCCGGCCTGCTCGACGTGCTGGGCGCGGAGGGCGTGGGGTGCATCCCGTTCTCGCCCCTGGCCCAGGGCCTGCTGTCGGACAAGTACTTGCAGGGCATTCCCGACGACTCGCGCGCGGCGAGCAGCACGGGCTTTTTGCAGCGCGAGCAGGTGACGCCCGCCGTGGTGGCCCAGCTCCAGCAGCTCAACACGGTGGCCCAGGCCCGCGGCCAAAGCCTGGCCCAAATGGCCCTGGCCTGGCTGCTGAAGGACGACCGGGTAACGTCGGTGCTCGTGGGCGCCAGCCGCCCCGCCCAGCTCGCCGATTCGCTGCACTGCCTCCAAAACCTGGATTTCAGCGCCGACGAGTTGGCCCGCATCGGGCAGATTTTGCAGAAGCCGGCGGAAGCAGTCGCTGCTTAGCCACCCGTTGCCTGGGGCCCCCGAGCAGTGCTTGGGGGCCCTATTTTTTTCGCAGTAACACTAGAAAACCATGGCTGAACCGTTGGCGGCCTACGCCGCGCCCGCCGGGGCCCAGGTGGGCCACGTGCACTTGCAAGTCACCGACCTCGACCGGTCCTTGGCCTTTTACCAGGGCCTGCTGGGCTTTGAGTTGCAGCAGCGCTACGGCGCGCAGGCTGCCTTTTTGGGGGCCGGGGGCTACCACCACCACATCGGCCTGAACACCTGGAACAGCCTGGGCGGGGCCCCGGCGCGCACCCAGGGCGCGGCCGGCCTCTACCACGCCGCCCTGCTCTACCCCACCCGCGCCGACCTGGGCCGCGTGGTGGGCCGGCTGGTGGCCGCCGGCTACCCGCTGCGCGGCGCGGCCGACCACGGCGTGTCGGAAGCCGTGTACCTGAACGACCCCGACGGCAACGGCTTGGAGCTGTACTGGGACCGGCCCCGCGAAGAATGGCCCCGCGACGCCGCCGGTGGCATCGCCATGTACACCCAGCCGCTCGACTTGCGGGCCCTGGTGGCGGCGGGCGAAACGCCCGCTTAACGGGCGGCACTTTCGGGTGCCCCGGGCCGTTGGAGTCCTATCTTTGCGTGCCGTTTTGGCGCTCCTATTCCCTCCACATTCATCCCGCTTTGTTATGATTATCGGCGTTCCCAAAGAGATTAAAAACAACGAAAACCGCGTGGGCCTCACCCCCGCCGGCGTGGCCGAGCTGCGCAAGCACGGCCACACGCTGCTGGTGCAGGCCGGGGCCGGCAGCGGCAGCGGCTTCGAAGATGCCGAGTACGCGCAGGCGGGCGCCCAGTTGCTGCCCACCATTGCCGACGTGTACGAGCAGGCCGAGATGATTGTGAAGGTGAAGGAGCCGATTGCCGAGGAATACCCGCTCATCAAGGAGAACCAGCTGCTGTTCACGTACTTCCACTTCGCCAGCGGCGAGGAGCTGACCCACGCCATGATCGAGCGCAAGGCCGTGTGCCTGGCCTACGAAACCGTGGAACTGCCCAGCCGGGCCCTGCCCCTGCTCATCCCAATGAGCGAAGTGGCCGGCCGCATGGCCCCCCAGGAAGGCGCCAAGTACCTGGAGAAACCCCTCAAAGGCCGCGGCATCCTGCTCGGCGGCGTGCCCGGCGTGAAGCCGGCGCACGTGCTGGTGCTCGGCGCGGGCATCGTGGGCACGCAGGCCGCCAAGGTGGCCGCGGGCCTGGGGGCCCAGGTTACCGTCATGGACATCAACCTGAACCGCTTGCGCGAGCTCGACGACTTCATGCCCAAGAACGTGGCCACGGTGTACTCCAACGAGTACAACATCCGCGAGGCCATCCGCACGGCCGACCTGATTGTGGGCGCGGTGCTGATTCCCGGGGCCAAGGCCCCGCACCTCATCACGCGCGACATGCTGAAAACCATGCGCCCCGGCACCGTGCTCGTGGACGTGGCCGTGGACCAGGGCGGCTGCATCGAAACCTGCCGCCCCACCACCCACGAAGACCCGACCTTCATCATCGACGACGTGGTGCACTACTGCGTGGCCAACATGCCCGGCGCAGTGCCCTACACCTCCACCCTGGCCCTCACCAACGCCACCTTGCCCTACGCCGTGAAACTAGCCAACCTGGGCTGGCAAGCCGCCTGCCGCCAAGACGCGGCCCTGCGCCTCGGCCTGAACGTGGTGCACGGCGAAGTGGTGTACCAAGGCGTGGCCGACGCCTGGGGCCTGCCCCTGGTAGACGTGGCCGACGTGTTGGAGCCCGCCACGGTATAAAGCCGCAGCGCGGACTTTGCAATCCGTGGCGCTCGCTTCGGCCTCTCGACTACCGTGCAGCCATGCGACCTACAAAGGCCGCGCTGCATAAAAAAGCCTCCCCGATTTGACATCGGGGAGGCTTTTTTATTAAAGCCGATCAAAAATTATACCGGCAGTCACGCCGTCAGACTTCCAAACGACCTCGTTCAGAACCTACTTTATTCCGCCTTCCGGTCGCCGGCCGTGAATTCCAGCATCCAGCCCGGGTACTCGGGGGCGAGCTTGCTCACTTCGTCGAGCTGCTGCAACTCTTCGGGCGTAAACTGCACGTCTACCGCCTTCAGGTTGTCTTCGAGCTGCTCCATTTTCTTGGCCCCGATGATGACGGTGCTCACCACTTTCTGGTGCAGCAGCCAGGCCAGCGCCAGCGACGCCACCGTGCTGCCCTTGGCCTCGGCCATGGGTTGCAGCTTGTCGATGATGTCGAAAGCTAAGTCTTTGTTGACGGGCGGGAAGTCGAAGCCCTTGCCACCGCGGCGGCCTTCGGCCTGCTGGTTTTCGCGGGTGTACTTGCCGCTGAGGAAGCCGCCGGCCAGCGGGCTCCACACCATGAGGCCCACCTTTTGGTCGAGCAGCAGGGGCACGACCTCGCGCTCCAGCTCGCGGCCCGCAATGGTGTAGTAGGCTTGCAGCGACACATATTTTTCGAGGTGCTGGTGCTGCGACACGCCCAGGGCCTTCATCAGCTGCCAGGCGGCCACGTTGCTGGCCCCGAGGTAGCGCACCTTGCCGCTGCGCACGAGGTCGTCGAGGGCGCGCAACGTTTCTTCCCAGGGCGTGAGCGGGTCGAAGCTGTGCGTCTGGTAGAGGTCGATGTAGTCGGTGCCCAGGCGCTTGAGGCTGGCCTCGGCCTGGGCGATGATGTGCTTGCGCGTCAGGCCCGAGTCGTTGGGGCCCGTGCCCATGGCCCCGCGCACCTTGGTGGCCAGGATCACGTCGTAGCGGTTCACGCCCAGGTTGTGAAGGGTCTGGCCGGTGATTTCTTCCGAGTGGCCCTCGGTGTACACGTTGGCCGTGTCGATGAAGTTGATCCCCGCATCGAGGGAGCGCTTGGTGAGGGCGTCGGCCCCGGCCTGGTCCACGCCGTTGATGGCGGCAAAGCGGCCACCTTCGCTGCCAAAGGTCATGGTGCCCAGACAGAGCTCCGATACTTTCAGGCCGGTATTGCCCAAGAGGTTGTATTTCATGGTTGTTGGTGTTGGTAAAAAAGTACGCGGCTCGTGGTCAGATGCCGCTGCTTGTGCACTGTGCTTACGGATAACCGCCGAAGCGGGCCATTGGCTTTTTGCCGGCGGCCCACCAATCGTTGCCTCGTTGCTTAAAGGCCACTACAGGGCCCCCGTGGTTACCGGGCAGCCAGCAAAAAATTGCCAGGCAACACCCCGGCATCACCCCGGAAACGCCGCTACGCGCTGGCGCTGCTCGCCCAGGCCCTCAATGCCCAAGGCCACCACATCGCCGGCGCGCAGGTACTGCGGCGGGTGCAAGCCCATGCCCGTGCCGGCCGGGCTGCCGGTCGAAACGACGTCGCCGGGCAGCAGGGTCATGAACTCGCTCACGTAGCTGATGATTTTGGCCAGCCCGAACACCAGGTCGGCGGTGGTGGCCTCTTGCTTGGCTTCGCCGTTCACGGTGAGCCAGATGCGCAGGTTTTCGGGGTCGGGCACGTCGGCAGGCAGCGTGAGGTAGGGCCCCAGCGGCGCGAAGGTGTCGGCGCTTTTGCCCTTCGTCCACTGCCCGCCGCGCTCCAGCTGGAAGGCCCGCTCGCTGTAGTCGTTGAGGACGGTGTAGCCGGCCACGTGGCCCAGCGCGTCGGCCTCCGCCACGTACGCCGCGGGCTGGCCGATGACGAAGGCCAGCTCGGCTTCCCAGTCGAGCTTTTCGGCGCCGCGGGGCAGCACCACGTCGTCGTGGGGCCCGCACAGGGCGGAGGTAGCTTTGAGGAAAAATACCGGCTCGGTGGGCGCGCCCAGGCCGGTTTCGGCGCCGTGGGCGCGGTGGTTGAGGCCGATGCACACGATTTTGGACGGCCGCGCCACGCAGCTGCCCAGGCGGGCATCGGCGGGCACTTCGGGGCACTGGGCGGCGCGGGGCCCCAGCCAGGCGGCGAGGCGGGCCGGGCCGTCGGTGGCAAAAAACGCCTCGTGGTAATCTTCGCCAAACGCCGATACGTCGAGGCGCTGGCCAGCGGCGGTGCGCACGCCGGGCTGCTCGTGCCCGAGCGGGCCGAAGCGGAATAATTGCATGGGAAAGCAGCTTGGTACAAGCCGCTTCTACGGCCCGGCCAGCGCCACGGCTGCCGCGAAGGCCGGAATTTCGTCGAGCCGCTCGTTGGCGCGGGCCGCAAAATCGACGCGCCAGCAGTAGTGCACCAGCCCGTTGGTGAGCAGCAGCAGCGGGGCCCCCACGGTTTGGTTGTAGGTGGTGGCCTGCCGGGCCACGGCCGCGTCGATGGCCACACTGGGCGCCTTGCACTCGACCAGCAGCAGGGGCTGGCCGGCGGGGCCCAGGGCCAGCAGGTCGGTGCGCTTTTGGCGCTGGTTGTAGCGCAGGCCGCGCTCGAGGGCCAGCAAGCCGCGCGGGTAGCCCAGGTGGCCCGCCAGGTAGTGCACCACGTGCTGGCGCACCCACTCCTCGGGCGTCAGCACCACATGCTTGCGCCGGAGGCCGTCCCAAATAAGCGGCTGGTTGGTGGCCGATTGCGTAAGTTTGGCCTCGAAAGGCGGCAGGTCCAACACTTGCATCACCTCCAAAGGTACGGGGGCCCGCCGCGTTTCAGGAGCCGCCCGCCGTGCCGCCGCACCCCTTGGGGCGGCGGTTTTTTTATTTAGCCAGTTGCCGGCTGTTCGGGGGCAGTGGTCGGTTTTCTGACCGCTCAACCGCTGGAACCCGGCCACTGCCCCCGCGCAACTACCAACCAAACCACCTCATTATGAAGACCAAGGAAGAAATCGTTAACAACTGGCTGCCGCGCTACACGGGCGTGCCGCTCGGCGAGTTCGGGCAGTACATCCTGCTCACCAATTTCAGCAACTACGTGTACATGTTTGCCGAGCAGTTCGGCGTGGAAGTGCGCGGCCTCGACAAGCCGATGCAAACGGCCACGGCGGGCGGCATCACCATCATCAACTTCGGCATGGGCTCGCCGATGGCGGCCACGGTCATGGATTTGCTCTCGGCCGTCAAGCCCAAGGCGGCGCTGTTTCTGGGCAAGTGCGGCGGCCTGAAGAAGACCAAGCTCGGCGACCTGGTGCTGCCCATTGCCGCCATCCGCGGCGACGGCACCTCCGACGACTACCTGCCCAAGGAGATTCCGGCCCTGCCCTCGTTCCGGCTGCAACGCGCGGTGTCGTCGATGATCAAGAAGCACGAGCTGGACTACTACACCGGCACCGTGTACACCACCAACCGCCGGGTGTGGGAGCACGACCAGGAGTTCAAGGACTACCTGCGCCGGGTGCGGGCCCTGGCCGTGGACATGGAAACGGCCACTATTTTCGTGGTCGGCTTCATGAACGACATCCCCCACGGGGCCCTGCTGCTGGTGAGCGACAACCCGATGACGCCCGAGGGCGTGAAAACCTCAGAATCGGACTCGAAGGTGACCACCAATTTCGTGAAGCAGCACCTGACCATCGGCATCGAGTCGCTGCTGGAACTGAAGAACTCGGGCGAGTCGGTGAAGCACATGAAATTTGAGTAAGCATCTGGTTTTGAGCGATTAACGTGATTTCACTGATTACCTTAAGCCCGGACCGATGACGCATTTTACCACGTTTTTGGGGCCCCGGCTGGGCGCGGCGCTGCTGGCACTGGGGGCCCTGGGCGGCTGCCAGCCGCGGCGCGAGGCCGTCGATTTGCTCGTGACCAACGCCACGGTGTACACCGTCGATTCGGCGTTTAGCAAGGCACAGGCGTTTGCGGTGAAAGACGGCAAGTTCGTGGCCGTGGGGCCCGCGGCCGATTTGCAGGGCCGCTACCAGGCCACCCAAACGGTGGACGCCGGCAGGCAATTCATCTACCCCGGCTTCTACGACGCGCACTGCCACTTCTACCGCTATGCGCTGGGGCTGCAAGCGGCTGATTTGGTGGGCGCTGCGTCGTGGGCCGAAACGGTGGGCCGCCTCGTGCGGCACCGCCAGCAGCAGCCGGGCGCGGCCTGGCTCACGGGCCGCGGCTGGGACCAAAACGACTGGCCCGGCCAGCGCTTCCCCACCAAAGACACGCTGGACCGGCTGTTTCCGAACGTGCCGGTGCTCATCGCCCGCGTGGACGGGCACGCGGCCGTGGCCAACCAAAAGGCGCTGGACCTGGCCGGCGTCACGGCCGCCACGCCCATCAGCGGCGGCGTGATTGGGCGCGACGCCCGGGGCCGCCTCACCGGCCTGCTCGTGGACAACGCCGTGAAGCTGGTGGCCACCAAAATCCCCGAGCCCAGCCCGGCCGAAGCGGCGGCGCTGCTGCTGCAAGGCCAGCAAAACTGCCTGGCCGTGGGCCTCACCAGCCTCGCCGACGCGGGCCTCGACAAGGCCAACATCGACCAAATGGCGGCGCTGCAGCAGGCTGGCAAATTGCACCTGCGGCTCTACGCCATGCTCAACCCCACGCCCGCCAACAAGGCGTACTACCTGCCGCGGGGGCCCTATTTCAGCGACGCCCTGACCATCAGCTCCTTCAAGGTGTACGCCGACGGGGCCCTGGGTTCGCGCGGCGCGGCGCTGCTCGCGCCCTACACCGACCGGCCCCACGAAACCGGCTTCCTCCTGCAAAACCCGGCCTACTACCGGGCCCTGGCTAAAGAGTTGGCGGCTACCAAGTTTCAGATGAACACCCACGCCATCGGCGACTCTAGCAACCGGCTGCTGCTGGACATTTACGGGGCGGCGCTAAAGGGCCAGCCCGACCGGCGCTGGCGCATCGAGCACGCGCAGGTGGTGAGCCCGGCCGACGTGGCCAAGTTCGGGCAGTACCACATTGTGCCGTCGGTGCAGCCCACCCACGCCACCTCCGACATGTACTGGGCCGGCGAGCGGCTGGGGCCCCGGCGCCTGCCAACCGCCTACGCCTACCAGGCGCTGCGGAAGCAGTACGGCCAGGTGGCGCTGGGTTCCGACTTCCCGGTGGAGGACATCAACCCGCTCTACGGCTTCCACGCCGCTGTGGCGCGGCAAGACGCCAAGAACTTCCCCGCCGGCGGCTTCCAGATGGAAAACGCCCTGAGCCGCCCCGACGCCCTGCGCGGCATGACCACCTGGGCCGCCCACGCCGGCTTCGAGGAGAAGCGCAAGGGCCAAATCAAGCCCGGGATGCTGGCCGATTTCGTGGTGCTGAAAACCGACCTGCTGACGGCCCCCAACGAGCAGCTGCACGGCGCCCAGGTGCAGCAAACCTGGATTGGCGGCAAGCAGGTGTTCCGCCGAAAATAGATCACCACCCGCTGCCCAAACGGCGCAAAAAAGGCCGGCTTTCCTGTGGAGGAAAGCCGGCCTTTTTTGCGCCGTTCTTGTTTTAATTTACTACTGAACAGTGCGTTGACTAGCGTTGCGAGGCCTCATCGGCTGAGTTGCCGTAGATGGCGGGCACCGGGATGTCGAGCAGGCGCAGGTACACGCTGAGCTGGCCGCGGTGGTGGATGAGGTGGTTGAGCACCAGCGTGCGGGCCACCCCCGTGCGGGGCAGCGTGAGCAGTTTCTGGTCGCCGCGGGTGAGGCTCCACACCTCCTGGAAAGTCGCGTCGTCCACGTCGGCCAGGGCCTTGTGCAGGTTTTCGGCGTTCAGGTCAAAGCGGGCCAGCACATCGGGCGTCGTGGCGGGGTTGTTGGGCATCGTGGCAGTGGCCACGTCAAACTCCGGGCTTTGGAGCGATATCTCCAGGAAACCGAGCAAGTTGGCCATGTGGCCGGCCAACGTGCCCAGGCTCATGCTTTTGGGGTGCGGCTGCCAGCCAAACTGCTCGGTGGGCGCGCGCTCCAGCAAGCGGCGGGTGATGGCAAGCTCGTGCTTAAATTCCTGACCGAGGGCGGCTTGGAAAGTGGGGCGGGGGGTAGGGTTCATGCCGCAAAGGTGGCACATTTTGGCGGCTGCGGCAAGCCGCTAGCCAACGGCCGCGGGCGTGCCGGCGACTGCCGAAGCCGGGGGCGGCGGCAAATCGGCCGGGGCCCCGGCGGGCGTGTCGCGCAGCTTCTTGCCGCGCAGCGTCAGCAAAAAGCCGAGCCCGAAAATAAAAAACACGATGAGCGAGAGGATGCTGTTGCGCATCGAGCCGGTGAGCTGCCCAATCAGGCCAAACGAGAGCGTGCCGATGACGATGCCCAGCTTCTCCACCACGTCGAAAAAGCTGAAGTAAGCGGCCGCGTTGGGCGTGTTTTCGGGGATGATTTTGGAATACGTGCTGCGCGAGAGGCTTTGCACCGCGCCCATGGTGAGGCCGATGACGGCGGCCAGGGCGAAGAAGCTCCACCCCTTCTGCACGAAGTAGCCGGCCACGCAAATCAGCATCCAGATGAATACGGCCCAGCTCAGGGCCCGCGTGTTGCCGATGCGCTCCGAGAGCTTGGCAAAAAGCCAGGCCCCCAGAATGCCTACGATTTGCAGCAGCAAAATGGTCACAATCAGCGAGGTGCTGTCGAGCTGCAACACCTTGTCGCCGAAGATGGTGGCCACGTACATCACCGTCTGCACGCCCATGTTGTAGGTGAAATACGCCAGCAGGAAGCGCTTGAGGTTGGGCTGCTGCTGCAGTTGGTCCCACACCTTGCCCAACTCGCGGAAGCCGTTGAGCACCCAGCCGTCGGCGCTAGCGGGCGCATCGGCCGCGCGGCCGGTGTCGGCGGGCAGCGTGAAGAACGGAATTTGGGCGAAGCCCACCCACCACAGGCCCGTGAGCAAAAAACTCAGCCGCGTGGCTTGCCCGGTGCTCATCCCAAACAAGGCCACGCCCTTGGGCCCGCCCATGATTTCGGGGCCCTGGATGATGGCCAGGCAAATAATCAGCAGCAGCACCGAGCCAATGTAGCCCATCGAAAAGCCCCGTGCCGAAAGCGAATCAAACTTTTCCTCGGAGCTGATTTCGGGCAGGTACGAGTTGTAGAACACGATGCTGCCGCTGAAGCCCACCGTGGCCGCGATGAAGATAAACGTGGACAGCGTCAGGTTGTCCTGGGTGAAAAAGTACAGCCCCGCGCAGCTCAGGGCCCCCAGGTAACAGAAAATTTGCAGGAACAGCTTCTTGCGGCCCGAGTAATCGGCCAGCGACGTGAGGAACGGGCTGACCAGGGCAATGAGCAGGAAAGAAAACGAGATGGCGTAGGTCAGCAGCGACGAACCGGGCACCTGGAACCCCAGAAAGTCAACCACATCGGTGGGGTTGATGGCTTTGGTGATGCTGCCCCAATAAATGGGAAAAATGGAACTGGTGATGACGAGCGGGTACACCGAATTGGCCCAGTCGTAAAACGTCCAGCCAGTGGTGATGCGCTTGTTGTCTTTTTCGACGGGCCCGGCGGCGGGCCCCGGGAGCGTAGCGGGTGAAGCCATAAAGGAGCGGCGCGGGAGTAAGTGCACGCACAGAAGCCAAGGTAGCGGGTTTTCGGCGCTTGGGGGCCCCACCACGCGGCTTGGCCATTACGGCATTGTTTCGGCGCGGCGCGCAACACAACGGCTCCAAAAGCTCGGACCGATCCAAGGAAACGCGCCCATGCCCTTATCCTTTCTCCAACTGTGCTCGCAATGGACACTAAAAAGCCGCTTCTCTCTTGCGAAAGGAGCGGCTTTTTATGGCAGCTAGGACTGGGCGCGGGCGCTTAGTGCGGCGGCGCGTGGTGGGGCCCGGGAGCAGGGATGCCATCCGGCGTGGTGGTGCCTAGGGTAACTGATGTGGTAGCGCTGGGCGTGGCGACAATACGCGTTGTATTAGTGGTTACAGAGCTGTTGGTGTTCAAGTCGCCCCGGGCTAAAAGTCGCCGGGACCGGGCGCGGCCGGGGCGGCCCCTAGGGTCATGGCCGCTTGCAGGGTGGCGAGCAAGTGGCGCACGTTGCGGGTGGCGGTTGTTTTCAGCTCGGCCCAGGGCGCGTGGCTGCCGAGGCCAGCGTAGCCAAACAGGCTGGCCTTGTCCTGCTCCAGAGGCCCGCCCGAGCGCAGGTTGGGCGTGCCGGTGGCGTCGTGCACCAGGTCGGTGAGCACGTATTTGTAGGCCCCGTCCTTCACGTAGAGCGTGAGCGTGTACCGCACGACGCCAGCGTAGCTGCCGCGTGCCACCCCGGCGTAGGCGGTGCGGAAGGTGGCAATCTGCGTGCCTTTCACCACCAGTTGCCCCGCCGCGGGGCCCGGCGTTACCACGGCGTTGGCCAACGGGTAGGCCTGCGCCACCCAGGCGGCGGCCCGGGCGGAGAGGTCGGCCTGGCTGGCGCCGGGCACGCGCACCACGCCTTCGTAGGCGATGCGGTGCGTGCGGGGATCGACGGGCAGCGCGTCGGCGTCGGCGGGGTCGTAGTCGGTCAGCTTATCGGCCGGGGCAAGGTAGCGGAAGCCGTCAAGCTCAACCACCACCCACCGGGGCGAAAGGTGGCCCACCACCACGGCCGCCGCCTGGCTGGGCAAGTACTTGGTGGGCCGGCCGGCGGTGTCGGCCGCGTTGCGGTACAGCGGGGCCCGGGCGAGCCCGATGTAGTAAGTGACGGGCGGGTCGTTCGCCGGCAGCTTTTGGGCAGCGGCGGCCAGCGGCAACCAAAACGAACAGAACAAAAGAGCAGCTTTCATCAGAAGAACAATGCACGAAAAACACGGGGCAGCCGGGGCCGGTACCCAGGGGCCCCAAAAATAGCAGCGCCGCCAGGTTCTGCCTTAGGCGCGGCAGGGCTACCCGCGGCGGGCGCGCCACCGCCAACCAAAAGGGCCCGCTACTTTGGTAGCGGGCCCTTTCCTTCGAGTACAGCCAACGTTTTACACCAACGAATGGCTATTGGAACGCGGCCTTGAGGCGGGTAGCGGCGAAATCTTGCGCGTCGTTGGCCGGGGGCACCACGGCGTAGGTGCCGAAGAACTCATGCGTGGTGCCCGCGTAAAGCTGGTAAGCAGTGGTCACGCCGGCCGCCGTCAGCTTGTCGCGCAGCGACTGGCCTTCGGTTTGCAGCGGGTCAATTTCGGCGGCAATGATGGTGGTCGGGGGCAAGCCTTTCAGGTCAGCCACGTCGACGAGCGAAATGAGTCGATTGTCGCCATCAGCGGGACTATTGAAGTACAAGCCCGTGAAATACACGATGTTGGCTTTATTCAGCGGCACGGCGTTGGCGTACTGCTGGTACGAGGCCGTGTTCAGGTTGTTGTCGGCCACGGGGTACACCAGCAGCTCGTGCACTGGCAGCGCCAGGCCGCGCTCGCGGGCCAGGATGCACACGGCAGCGGCCATGTTGCCGCCCGCGCTCTCGCCGGCCACCGCAATTTTGGCGGGGTTCACGTTGAGGGTAGCCGCGTTGTCGCGCACCCACTTGTAGGCCGCGTAAGCGTCTTCGTGGGCCGCCGGAAATTTATTCATCGTTTCCGAAGCCAAGCGGTAATCAACCGAGAACACGATGGCCCCGGTGCGCTCAGCCAAGGCCTTGGCCGACGGCTCGTACACGGCCAGCGAGCCGATGACCCAGCCGCCGCCGTGGTAATACACGATGGCCGGTAGGGACCCCGTGGCCGCCGCCGTGGGCGTGTAGATGCGCACCGGCACGCCGTCGGGGGCCGAGCCGGCAGTATAAGCAGCCGGCAGCACGCGCTGGCTCACGGCCACGGCGGCGGCGGGCGCGCTGCGGTTGTTGGCGGCCAGCAAGGCGTTCACGGCGTCGGTCACGCTGTGCGTCATGCGGGCCTGGCGGGCGCTGAGGGTCGGCAGGGCCGGGTCGTTGAAGGCCGTGAACTGCTCAATAACGGCCTGCATCTGGTCGTTGATAGTGGGTGCGTACGACGGCTTGGTGCCCGTGGGCTGGATGAGGCTGGGCGAGTTGTCGTCGTTCTTGTTGCACGAGGCCAGCGGGCCAACCATGCCAACGGCCAAGCCGGCCAGCACTACTACGCGAGATAACCGGCCTTTTAGAAGAGTAGCAACCGGTACGGAAGAAATTAAGGTCATAAAATGGGGTGGAAAATAAATGAATCGCCCCTAATACGGTTTCCTAGCTGGTCAGTTAGGCCGGGGCCCCACCCCACGGGTTTCTATCAATGCCTAAGCTAAACATCATAAAAATATAAATTCTTTATCATCAATGCTTTATTGGATAATCACACGCTAATTGTAGAAGAGTTGATTTTACAAAATAATTACCCCATCGCTCCTGCAGTCATTTATCCGCCTGGGGTTATCCGCCGCGAAAAGGCTATTAAAAACCCTTTGCAGCGGACGATATTCATGCCCCATTGCCTGGCTGCCGCCGGGTGCGCCTACGCGCCTTGGTGCGCTTGCAGCCACGCAATGGCGGCACCTTCGTTGCCAAAAAAATCCAGCGCGTACACCTGGCCTTCGTAGGCTTCGGGCGGGGCATAGTCGGGGGCGTCTACGATTTGGTGGTGCATCGACGGGCTGAAGAGGTAGGCCACAAACAGGCGTTGGCCCAGGCGGTCCGCCACGCGTGGGTAATACTCGTTCAGCAGCCATTGCTTGGTTTGGTCGTCGGGCGAGGCACGGCGGCGCAGGTCTTGCAGCCAGAAGCGGCAGTTTGCGGACAACGCAAGGTCCTCCAGTTGCTCGTAGCAGGGCCGCAGGTCGGCCGGGTCGTTGGGCTGGTGGTGCCAGCAGCCCAGCAGCACGTCCAGGTCGGGACGCAGCGTCAGCTCGAGCAGTGGTGGGACAGGCAATGGGGTGAGCATGCGGTAGAGGCACGTGGTGGGAGGCGTGACTCCAAAGTATAGCATTTCTAGTCAGCATTTACAACTGCTTTCTGGCACCGCCTAAGGTGCTTAAAAGTCCACCTTATGCTTGATTGCGAGCAATTCTGGCACTAAATTATTTTCAGTATTGGGTCTGGTAGCTGGCCACTTGCTTGCCTTGCCCAAGCGTCAGCGGCTGGCACTCAATGGGGTCATCAGCGCCTGTAATTCTCTACTCGTACGGCCATAAGCAATACCGCTCGGGTCCGGTAGCCCGCACGATCAGCCCTTCCCCAGCACCGGTGCCGAACAACGCTGGCCCGGTGCTGCTACGCCACGGGCCAGTTGCTGCGCTCGTCAGCGCCGCGGCTGCCCAGCCGGCCGGCACAGCAGTGCCCCCCGCGCTCAGTTAATCCTAGCCGCTGGCTCAGATGCGCTAAATGCCCGGGCCTACCTCTTCCGTGCGACTAGGCCCGAGCGGGCCCTGTGCCTGCTTGCTCGGTAACGCCGCACCTAAGCCCCCTCAACCAACGCCGCTAAAGGGGGAACACACGGGTCAATACTAGCGAATCGTTTACAAATACAATTTGCATAATATCGTGTTCATGCTATCGCGTAATAATAGTATATTATGTTATATTTGCTATTATAGACCTATTTATGACAAAAAATATTTAGCTATAATATAATTATACTAAGTCAAATAATACGTTTTATTATATGTTGTATTATTACCCTATTGCTTGGCAAATTGTCCCGCGTCGTTCTTACAAAACTTTCTCCGCACTGAACGACCACAAGCGGCACACCCAGGACCGGGGCCCTGAATGTGCGGCCCTGGCCCAGGCCCCTACCAACGACGTGGGCAGCGGCGACCCCCAATTGTTAGCGGCTTCAATGCCCCTGCGCCGGCGCGGCGCAGGGGCCCCGGGGACGGGGCGGCGGCGTCTTCGGGGCCATGGCCACCGGCTGGCGCTCGGCAAGCCTGCTGCTCCATTCCTGGCCGGGCTGGTGAAGCGCTGGCTGGTTACTTGCTGCCTGCTACTGGCTACTACTTGGGCAGCCGGCGCCCAGTCCTACACCTACACGGTGGGCGAGGGCCAGCTGCGGCCCACGCAGGACGTAACGCTGCGGGCTGACGAGTCGCTCTACATCCCGCCGAACACCGTTTACACCGGCCAGGTCACGTTTGAAGGCACCGGGCAGCTCGTCGTCAACGACTGGGTCTGGATTGCCGCCACCGTGGCCCTGCCCGCCCAAGCCACGCTCACCAACCACTACATGCTCTCACTGGAGCAACTGACGCTGGCGGCCGGCGCCACGATGCACAACGCCCACCAGTGCGCCACTACCGCCCTGGAGCTGGCCGACGGGGCCACCCTGCAGAACGACGCGGACGCGTGGATGCAGGTGTACAGCGAGGCGTTCACCAACGCGGGCCTGATCCGCAACTGCGGCACGTTTCTGGCGCAGAGCTGGGCGGCCGGCGGGCGCGTAGTGGACTGCACCCCGTTGCCCGTGCAACTGGTCTGCTTCACGGCTGAGCCGGCGGCGGGCGCCGTGGCGCTGCGCTGGCGCACGGCCCAGGAGGTGAACGCCGCCCGCTACGAAGTGGAGCGCAGCGCCGACGGGCAGCTCTTTTCCCTGCTCAGCCAGCAGGCGGCCAAGGGTGCCGGGGCCTACGCAGCCAGCGACAAGGCCCGGCCGGGGCCCCAGTACTACCGGCTGCGCCTCGTGGATGCGGACGCCAGCTTCAGCTACTCGCCCGTGGCCGTGGTCAACGGGGCCGCCTTGGTGAACCGGGCGTGGTACAACGAGGTGGGGCAGCGGCTGGGGGCCCCGCAGCCGGGCTTCTTACTGGAGGTGAGCACCTATACCAACGGGGCGGTGGAGAGCCGGAAGTATTTACAGGAATAAATCACGCGCGGGCGTGCCTTATTACCCCAAGGATTAAGGACCAGCCGCACAGCTTGGCCAAGCAAGCAAACTGGCGCTGGCCCCAGAAACCAGCCGTGGGGATTATGGCGACTTGATTTATACCCTAGCCGCAAGCGCTCAAACGCTGATTGATCAGGGCATTGCGCAGGGGCGTCAAACGCGGGGGCGATGCCAGGCCATTCCCCACCCGCTTCGGGCCCCAAATCGTCCGCTAAAAAAACAAGAAACCCCGCTTGCAAGCGGGGTTTCTTGTAAAAAGGATTGCCGTCAATTGACCTAGTAGAGGGGATGGGATTCGAACCCACGATGAGCTTTTGGCCCATACACACTTTCCAGGCGTGCTCCTTCGACCACTCGGACACCCCTCTAGGACGGCAGTAATCTGGGGCAAAGGTACGGGGCCCCGGCCGGCCCGGCAAGCCTTTGGGCCCCGGGCGTCACTTTCGGGCCGCGGGCCCCGCGCAATTGCGGGACCCGCGGGGCCCCATCGGCACTCAGGGCGTAATCTCGCCGCGCAAGCTCTGGCCCAGCAGCTGGCGGGTGCGGGCGTTGTCGAGGCCCAGGCCGAGCACGAACATCAGCTTGGTGACGGCGGCTTCGGTGGTAATGTCGTCGCCGCCCACCACGCCCAGGGCGGCCAGGGCGGCGCTGGTTTCGTACTTGCCCTGCACCACGCGGCCCTCCACGCACTGGCTCACGTTGAGCAGCCACACGCCGCGGCCCAGGGCCCCGCGCAGGCTGGCCAGGAACCACGCGGCGGTGGGCGCGTTGCCCGAGCCGTAGGTTTCGAGCACGCAGCCGCGCAGGCCGGGCACGCCCAGCACGGCGTCGACCACGGCCGCCGTGATGCCCGGAAACAGCCGCAGCACGGCCACCCCGGTTTCGAGGCGCTGGTGCACGTGCAGGCGGGCCGCGGGCAGCATCCGGATGATTTTGTCGCTGAACTCCAGCCCGATGCCGGCCCGGGCCAGCGGCGGGTAGTTCTCGCTTTTGAAAGCCGCGAACTGCTGGCTCTCCACCTTTTTGGCCCGCGTGCCGCGAATCAGTACGTCGTTGAAAAACACGCCCACCTCGGGTACGCGCACGGTGCTGGCGCGGGGGTGGCGGGCGGCGGCAATTTCCAGGGCCGTCACGAGGTTGCGCTGGGCGTCGGAGCGGCTGGCGCCCACCGGCACCTGGGCCCCGGTGAACACCACGGGCTTGCCCAAGTGCTCCAGCAAGTAGCTCAGGGCCGCCGCCGAGTAGGCCATCGTGTCGGTGCCGTGCAGCACCACAAACCCGTCGAAATCCGCGTAGTGCGCGCCGATGAGCCGGGCCAGGAACAGCCAGTCGGCGGGGGCCACGTTGCTGCTGTCGATGGGTTGGGGCAGGCTCACCAGCGACACCCGCAGGGGCAAGCGGGCCAGCTCGGGCATCCGGCGGTCGAGGTGGCGCAGCTCCACGGGGGCCAGCTCGCCGGCGGCGTTCACGGCCATGCCCACGGTGCCGCCGGTGTACACCACCAGCAGGTGCGGGGCGGTGGCGTCGGCGGGGTCGGCCTGGGTGGGCAAGGGCACCAGGGACAGGGCGGCGGGGTCAGGGGTCGTCGTCATAGGGGGGCCGAAAGGTAGGGCCGGGCGCATTTTGGGCGGGCCGGGGGCCGTAAATTTGCGGCAACAGCAGCCCCGCTTGCCCGGGGCCCGTATTAGGCCCTTGGCCGCGCCCGCGGGCGGGCCCTGTCGTTTGCTTTTCATCACCCTTGGTTTTTGCTGCTATGGCGTCCGAATTCGCTGCCCCCTCCCCTCCTAAACTCCTCACCGACGTTGTGCTCATCGGCGCCGGCATCATGAGCGCCACGCTGGGCACGCTGCTCAAGCAGCTTCAGCCCGGCCTCACCGTCGAAATCATCGAACGCCTCGACGAAGTGGCCGCCGAAAGCTCCGACGCCTGGAACAACGCCGGCACCGGCCACTCGGCCTTTTGCGAACTGAACTACACGCCCGAGCGGCCCGACGGCAGCATCGACATCTCGAAGGCCGACAAAATCGCCGAGCAATTCGAGCTGAGCAAACAGTTTTGGGCTTCGCTGGTGGACAACGGCACGCTGCCCGATCCCGACGCGTTCATCCACGCCATTCCGCACATGAGCTTCGTGTGGGGCGCCGCCAACGTGGAATACCTGCGCAAGCGCCACGCCGCGCTGCTGCACTCGCCCCTGTTCCAGGGCATGGAGTTCAGCACCGACCCGGCCCAGCTGGCCGAGTGGATTCCGCTGGTGATGGACGGCCGCGACCCGGCCCAGCCCGTGGCCGCCACCCGCATGGCCATCGGCACCGACGTGAATTTTGGCTCCCTCACCCGCACCTTGTTCGACCACTTGCAGGGCCTGCCGGGCGTAAAATTCACCTTGGGCCAGGAGGTGAGCAGCATCAAGCGGCGCGACGATGGCCACACCTGGCGCCTGAAGGTGAAAGACTTGAAGGCTGGCACCAAGCGCACCGTGCGGGCCCGGTTCGTGTTCATCGGGGCCGGCGGCGGCTCGCTGCCGCTGCTCGAAAAATCGGGCATCCCGGAAGCCAACGGCTTCGGCGGCTTCCCCGTCAGCGGCCAGTGGCTGAAGTGCGTGAACCCCGCCGTGGTGGCCCGCCACGACGCCAAGGTGTACGGCAAGCCCGCCGTGGGCTCGCCGCCCATGAGCATGCCCCACCTCGACACCCGCCAAATCAACGGCCGCCAGGAGCTGCTGTTTGGGCCCTACGCCGGCTTCAGCACCAAGTTCCTCAAGAAAGGCTCCTACACCGATTTATTCCGCTCGATTGAGCTGGGCAACATCCGGCCGCTGCTCTACGCCGGGGCCCGCAACCTGGGCCTCACCAAGTACCTCATCGGCCAAGTGCTGCTTTCGCCCACCGAGCGCATCGCCGCCCTGCGCGAGTACTACCCCGAAGCCAACCCCGCCGACTGGGAACTGGCCGTGGCCGGCCAGCGCGTGCAGGTCATCAAAAAAGACAAGAAAGAGGGCGGCGTGCTCGAGTTCGGCACCGAGGTGGTGACCGCCGCCGACGGCTCCATTGCCGCGCTGCTGGGGGCCTCGCCTGGGGCCAGCACGGCCGTGGCCATCATGCTCGACTTGGTGCAGCGCTGCTTCCCCGCGCAAGCCGCCACGCCCGAGTGGCAAGCCAAGTTCCGCCAACTCGTGCCTTCTTTCGGCCAAAAGCTGGCCGACAACCCCGCCCTGTGCGCCGCCGTGCGCCAGCGCAGCCAAGGCGTGCTGCACGTGGTGCCCGTGTAGGCTGGGGCCCTACATCCGCCCTTCTTTACGAGGTAAGGCCTTCATGCTTCGGCTGCGCTCAGCATGAAGGCCTTATTTTACTGCTCAACGGGGTTATTTATTTCGCTCCCAACTGGCTCTCTACTTCCCGGTCCAGTTCGTTGTACCACGCCTCGCCGTACTTGCGAATCAGTGGGTCCTTCAGGAATTGGTACACGCGCACGCCCAGGTTGGCGCCGAAGGCGCAGGCCGGCGAACAAATGCTCCAGCGGTCGTAGTTCAGGGCCTCAAATTCCTCGTACTTCGTGATGCGAATGGGGTACAGGTGGCAGCTGATGGGCTTTTTAAACGTGGTGGCCCCGGCCAAATACGCTTCTTCGATGCCGCATTTGAGGATGCCACGCTGGTCGTACAGCGCGTACGCGCACTCTCGGTCGCCAATGGTGGTGGTGCTGTAGTCGTCCTCCCAATCCTTGATGTAGAGGCCCTGCTCGGCGATGGCCTGGCGGCCGGCCTCGGTGAGGAAGGGCTTGATGTTGTCGTACTCCGTTTCCAGAATTTTCAGCTCGGCCTCCTCCAGGGGGGCCCCCAGGTCGCCTTCCACGCAGCAGGCCCCTTTGCACGCTTCCAGGTTGCAGACGAAAAAGTTGTCGGCGAGGTCGTCGGAAATAACGGTTTGCTGAATAATAATCATTCTGCAAAGATACCGCCCGGCCGGCGCGGGCGGGTTGCGGCCCCCGGGCCCCGGGGTTACCTTTGCAAATACCGCTGAATCGGCGGTTCTCTCCCGATGGCATTAGATTATCTTTCCCTGCTCAACCCCTCCCAGGCCGGCGCGGTGATGCAGACCGAGGGCCCCTGCATGATCATTGCCGGGGCCGGCTCGGGCAAAACCCGGGTGCTCACCTACCGCATCGCCCACTTGCTGGAGCAAGGCGTGAGCCCGTTCAACATCCTGGCCCTCACCTTCACCAACAAGGCCGCCAAGGAGATGCGCGCCCGCGTGGAAAAGGTGGTGGGCCCCAACGCCCGCAGCCTGTGGATGGGCACCTTCCACTCGGTGTTCGCCAAAATCCTGCGCTCGGAGGCCGACAAGATTGGCTACCCGCGCAGCTTCACCATCTACGACACGCAGGACACCAAGACGCTCATCGGCCAGATCATCCGGGAGCTGGAACTGGACGACAAGCTCTACAAGCCGGGCCTGGTGCTGGGCCGCATCTCGGCGGCCAAGAACAAGCTGATTTCGGTGAACCAGTACCTGAGCGACGCGTCCATCAAGGCCGACGACGAGGCGGCGCTCCGGCCCAAAATTGGGGTGCTCTACCAGCAGTACCAGCAGCGCTGCTTCAAGGCCGGCGCCATGGACTTCGACGACCTGCTCTTCAACACCAATGTGCTGTTTCGGGAGCACGCCGACGTGCTGAACAAGTACCAGAACATGTTCCGGTTCGTGATGGTGGACGAGTACCAGGACACCAACTACTCGCAGTACCTCATCACCCGCAAGCTGGCGGCCAAGGAGCGCAACATCTGCGTGGTGGGCGACGACGCGCAGAGCATCTACGCCTTTCGGGGGGCCGACATTACCAACATCCTCAACTTCGAGAAGGACTACCCCGAGCTGCAAGTGTTCAAGCTGGAGCAGAACTACCGCTCCACGAAAAACATCGTGAAGGCGGCCAACTCGGTCATCAAAAACAACCAGGCGCAGCTGCGCAAAGACGTGTTTTCGGAGAACGAGGAGGGCACGCTGATCGAAGTCATCAAGGCCACGTCGGACAACGAGGAGGGCAAACTGGTGGCCACCAGCATCTTCGAAGACAAGATGAACGGGCACTTGTCGTACGACAACTTCGCCATCCTCTACCGCACCAACGCCCAAAGCCGGGCCATGGAAGAGGCCCTGCGCAAGCTCAACATTCGCTACAAAATTGTGGGGGGCCTGAGTTTTTATCAGCGCAAGGAAATCAAGGACTTGGTGGCCTACCTGCGCCTGACGGTGAACCAGAACGACGAGCAGGCCCTGCGCCGCGTCATCAACTACCCCAAGCGCGGCATCGGTGACACCACCGTCAGCAAGCTCGTGGCCACGGCCGAAGCGGCCAACCACAGCCTCTGGGAAGTGGTGAGCAACGCCGACCAGTTCGTGGCCGCCCGCATCTCGAACCCGGTCGTCACCTTCGCCGAGAACATCAAGGCCTACACTGCCTTAGCGGCCCGCGAGGATGCGTTCGAGGCCGCCAAGTTCATCGCCAAAAACTCGGGGATGATCGAGGAACTGTACTCGGACAAGAGCATCGAGGGCCTCTCGCGCTACGAGAACATCCAGGAATTGCTCAACGGCATCAAGGAGTACGTGGACGACCCCGAGCGCGAGGACAAGTCGCTGGGGGCCTTTTTGCAAGACATTGCGCTGGTGACGGATTCCGACCTGAAGGACGCCGCCCAGGAGGGCGAGGCCGTGACGCTGATGACCATCCATTCGGCCAAGGGCCTGGAATTCCGCAACGTGTTCATCGTGGGCATGGAGGAAAACCTGTTTCCGAGCCAGATGATGATCAGCTCGCGGGCGGATTTGGAGGAGGAGCGCCGGCTGTTCTACGTGGCCATCACCCGGGCCGAGAAGAAGCTGACGCTGAGCTATGCCACCTCGCGCTACCAATGGGGCAACCTGCGCAGCGCCGAGAAAAGCCGGTTCCTGGACGAAATTGACCCGGCCTATGTGCACTTCAAGTTTGCGGCCGGCGGGGGCCCCGGCGCGGGCGAGCAGCCCTTCCAGCACGTGTTCGAGCGGCGCTCAAACCTGGTGCCGGTGGCCCCACGCAAAGTGGCGGCCACCAAGTACGTGGCCCCGCCCGACTTCGCCCCGTCCGACACCAAAAACCTGGTGGCCGGCCAGCGCGTGGAGCACCCCAAGTTTGGCTTTGGCGTGGTGCGCCTGTTGGAAAAGGAGCCCGCCGGCGCCAAGGCCACCATCGACTTCGAGGAAGTGGGCGAAAAGGTATTGCTGCTGAGTTTCGCCAAGCTGCGCATTCACCCGTAGCCGCCGCGGCGCTGTGCAGCGGAGCAGAACTCTGCTACTACCGGATTGGTGCTTCACCCGCGTTGGAACGGCATTTTATTCTCCATTCTTTCCCCAAAGCGGCCTGCCACTCCGTTCTACAAGGCCGGCGCTTACCTTTAGGCTGGCTAGGCCAACGGCGGTTCTTGCACCGTTCCCCGCCCCCATTACCCGCTTCTCAGTTACTATGAACGAGTTTCAATCCCTGCCCTTCCACTTGCAGCTGCTGGTGCGCGAGTACGGGCAAAGCACTTACCAACTCATCCAGGGCCTGCGCGCGGTGGAAGACGTGGCCGAGCGCACCCGCCGCGCCGCCCAAATTGTGCAGCTCATCCTGCGCCTCAAGCCCACGCTGCGCGACCAGCCCGACATCCAAACCCGCCTCTGGAGCCACCTTTCGGCCCTGCTGGGCGAGGAAGTGGAATTGGAAGCCCCCGTAGCCCTGCGGCCGGTGAGCCTGCGCGTGACGCGCCCCAAGCCCGTGCCCTACCCGCGCCAGCCCCCGAAATTGCGCGCCTACGGCCGCGCCATCGAGGCCCTCATTGCCAAGGCGTTGACGCTGGAAAGCCCCGCTGAGCGAGAGCAGGCCGCCATCCAAATCGGGCGCACCATGAAGTTCTTGTTCCGCCAGCACAACAAGGAAAACGCCAAAGACGCCACCATCATCCGCCACCTTAGCGAGCTGTCGAACGGCCAACTGAAGCTGGACCCGGCCATGGTGGACCAGGAAGACCTGTTTGAGATGGGCCCCGGTGTGGCCCCCGGCACGGGCGGCAACGCCAGTAGCAGCCGCGCGCCTTTCGTGGCGCCAGCCAACCAGCCGCGCCGCACGGGCCCTCCCAACGGCAACAGCTTCGGCAACAACGGCTTCGGCAACGGCCCAAAACGCAACAAGAAAAACGGCAAGAAGGGCCGCCAAGAGCCCCAGCAGCCGCCCCAGTAACCGCTTGCCTTGTCTTGCCGCCGGGTTGGCCCACGCCAGCCGGGCGGTTTTTTATTTACTTCCGCTTCCCCCTTCCCAAAACTTATGGCTGCATTTGAAGTGCGCGGCGGCCAGCCGCTCCGCGGCGAAATCACGCCCCAAGGTGCCAAAAACGAAGCCCTGCAAATCCTCTGCGCAGTGCTGCTCACCCCCGAGCCGGTCACCATCAGCAACATCCCCGACATCCGCGACGTCAACAAGCTCATCGAGCTGCTGCGCGACATGGGCGTAAAAGTGGGCAAGCTGGCCACCGACACCTACCGCTTCCAGGCCGAAGACGTGCACCTCGACTACCTCGACACGCCCGAATTTGTGCAGCAAGCCGGGGCCCTGCGCGGCTCCGTCATGATTTTGGGCCCCATGCTGGGGCGCTACGGCCGTTGCCAGCTGCCCAAGCCCGGCGGCGACAAAATTGGCCGCCGGCCGATGGACACGCACTTCCTGGGCCTTGAAAAGCTCGGCGGCCAGCTTACCCTCGAGGGCACGGATTTCTACCGCATCAAGGCCGACGGCAAGCTCAAGGGCACCCACATGCTGCTCGACGAAGCGTCGGTAACGGGCACGGCCAACATCGTGATGGCCGCCGTGCTGGCCAAGGGCACCACCACCGTCTACAACGCCGCCTGCGAGCCGTACTTGCAGCAGCTGTGCCGCATGCTGGTGCGCATGGGCGCTAACATTCAAGGCATTGGCTCGAACCTGCTCACCATCGAAGGGGTGGAGGGCCTGGGCGGCACCGAGCACCGCATGCTGCCCGACATGATTGAAATCGGTTCCTTCATTGGCCTGGCGGCCATGACGGGCTCTGAAATCACCATCAAGGACTGCCAGATTCCGGAATTGGGCCTAATTCCGGACACGTTCCGCAAGTTGGGCATCCAAATTGAGTTTCGTGGCGACGACATCCACATCCCGGCCCAGCCGCACTACGAAATCAACACGTACCTCGACGGCTCCATCCTCACGGTGAGCGACCACACCTGGCCGGGCTTCACGCCCGATTTACTCAGCATTGTGCTGGTGGTGGCCTGCCAGGCCAAGGGCACGGTGCTCATCCACCAAAAGATGTTTGAGAGCCGCCTGTTTTTCGTCGACAAGCTCATCGACATGGGGGCCCAAATCATCCTCTGCGACCCGCACCGCGCCACCGTCATCGGCCTCGACCAGCGCACGCGCCTGCGCGGCATCACCATGACCTCGCCCGACATTCGGGCCGGGGTGGCGCTGCTCATCGCCGCGCTCAGCGCCGAAGGCAGCAGCACCATCCTCAACGTGGAGCAGATCGACCGCGGCTACCAGTTCATCGACCAGCGCCTCAACGCGTTGGGAGCCGACATTCGGCGGGTGTAGGGCCCCAGCTCGTAGCTTTTAGGCAAACAAAAAGCCCGCTCGGTTTCGAGCGGGCTTTTTGTTTAAGCGCGTGTGGCCAACTGACCAGTGGCAATCTTAGTCCAATACGGTGTCAACCACGGTGTTCACTACGGCCAAGCCCAAACTGAACAGCAGCGCGTTGAGAAACCCGTGCACATCGAAGCTGCTCATCATATAGTCGGCCAGCTTGATGATAATGACGTTGATAACCAGCGAGAATAACCCCAACGTTAGGACGTTGATGGGCAAGCTCAGAAAACTCAATATGGGCTTGACGACGGCGTTGAGAATGCCCAGTACGATGACAAGAATGGCGGCCGCGCCCACGCCGTCGAGCGCCACGCCCGGCAACACGCGGCTCAGACCGTACACGAGCACAGCCGTCAGCAGAAATTTAAGGATGAAACTAAGCATGGCAATAAAGCGGTGTTTAGGTGAATGACCCGGCTTCTACGGCGGCGGTGCTATTCGTGTTTTCGGGCAGCCAGGCGGCCCTGCGACACGGCCATCCAATTGGCCATTTGGTAGAGCAAGCGGGCCCCCACAATGCCGTTCCAGCTGGTATCGCCGGGGGCCACTTCGTTGAGGTCGCACCCAATGATGGTGATGCCGGCCCGCACGATGCTGCGGATGAGGAAGGTAGCTTCCTCATACTCCAGCCCACCGGGCACGGGCGTGCCGGTGCCCGGGCACAGCTTGGGGTCGAGCCCGTCGATGTCGAAGCTGATGTACACCTTGGGCGGCAGCTGGGCGATGATTTTGCCGCACACTTTCTTCCACGACTTCTTGGCGTACCGCTCCTCGCTTAGAAACCGTTGGCCAAACAACGCCACCCGCCCGTGCGACTGCTCGATGAATTCGGCTTCCTGCTGGCAGTAGTCGCGGATGCCCACTTGCACCAGTTTCTTCACTTGCGGCAGCGCCAGCGCGTTGTGCATGATGCTGGCGTGCGAATACTTAAAGCCCTCGTAAGCCGGCCGCAAGTCGCAGTGCGCGTCAATTTGCAGGATGGCGAATTCCTCGTGGCGAGCGGCCAGCGCATCGAGGAAGCCCAGCGGCGTGCTGTGGTCGCCGCCGAGCACTACCACGGACTGACCGCCGTCGAGCAGGGCCCCGGTCTTGGTGGCCAGCCACTGGCGCAGCTTGTCGCCCTCGGCGTTCACGAGGGCGGGCACGGCCTGCATGGCCTCGGCGGTGGCGGCGGGCTCGCCGGCCTCCAGCCAGCCGATGTAGTCGGCGGCCAGCGGGCGCAGGCGCGCGCTAGTAGCGGCCACTTCCGCGTCGGCCTCTTCCATGGCCAAGCCCAGTTGCCAAGCGTTGGGCAAATCAGGGTCGTAAAGGTCGACTTGCAGCGAAGCCTCGTGCACGGCGGCGGGGCCCTGTGCGGTACCAGCACGGTAGCTGACGGTCACTTCCCAAGGCACGGGCACCACCACAACCTGCGCCTCTTCGGGCGCGAAGGGCAGGCCGAAGAGGCCCCCTTCGGCATCGCCGGGAGCGTTGGGGTCGAACTGGGCAATTTTGCGGGCGCGGGCGGCGGAGCCGGAATCAGGCATCGGAATACTGGTGAGAAGTGCAGCAACGAGCAGAATATGTTGCGCCGCGAAGCAAGTGCTTCACAAATTGCTGCCCAAGTGAGATTAGTCAAGAGCGGCGGCAAGGCGAGTTGCGGCCCAGCGCTGGGTTGAACGAATTTAATTGATGCGCTGACCGGATGCGAAGCGCACGCTTCGCATCACAGTTCAATCAGGCCCCGGCCAGCTGCTTGCCCAAGAAGTCGTAGCCCCGGATGATGTCGAGAATCTTCTCGAACGTAACGCGGTCGAAGAACAGCATCAGCGGCAGCTCCACCGAATTGCCGTGGTCGGAAAACTGGGTGATGATGGAAAAAATGAGCGGTTGCAGCGACTCGCTGGGCACCAAATGGCTCATCAGGGCCGTGGCGTCGCCGGCAAATGTACACGGCGGGGCCCCGTAGATGCGAGCTTTTAAGATGTTGGCTAGCTGCGTGACCAGGGCCCCGGTGATGATGTTGCTGATTTCGAGCAGCAGCGACTCTTGCAGTTCGTTGACTTGAATGGAATCGGAAACCTGCATTCGCAAGCACACCCGCGAGAGGCGTTGCACGTGCTGGCCCGAGAAAAACATGAGCGTGGTGCCCGTGAAATCGCCCCGAATGTCGGACTGAATGACCGCATGATTGGCACTGTACTCCTTCACCCGCAGCAAAATGTCTTGGCTTTCGAGCAAGTCTAAACTGGGTACTTCGAGCAACACCTTTTCCTGCGCGACCACGGCGAACGAGTCGGCGGCCCGCGCCAGCCCGATGTTCAAAATCTCGCGGATAATGTCGCGCTCCAGCTCGGTCATTGATAAATTCATAGTGGAACTAATCTAAAGCAATTAAGGCGTCTGGCGGGAAAGATGAAAGCGGAATGAGCAGTACGAAAAACTACGCCCGGCGGGCAACAAACAAGCGGGTGAGGGCGGGCACGTCGAGCACCAGGCACACCTGCCCGCTGCCGAGCAGCGTCACGCCCCCAAACAAATCAATCGTATCCAGCGGTTTGCCCAAGGGCTTGACCACAATGCTTTGCTGGCGCAAAAAGTGGTCGACGAGCAAGCCCAAGCGGCGGTTGTTATAGTTAACGACCAGCACTTGCTGGGGGCCCTGCAACTGACTTTTGTCGGCGGGGGGCAGGGGTTCGGCGCCTTCCACGTGCAGCAGTTCGCGCAGCGGCACCACCGGCACGGCCTGGCCTTGCACGTGGGCCAGCAACATGCCGCCGGCCACCGAAAATTCTTCGGGACGCAACGCCAGCACGGTATCGGTGTGCAGCAGCGGCACGGCGTAGGGCCGGCCATCAAGTTCCACCAGCAGGGCCCCCTTCACGGCGATGGAGGTGGGCAGCACCAGCGTGAACGAGGTGCCCTGGCCCCGCACCGACTCGATGCGCAACTGGCCACCCAGCGAGTCAAGGGCCCGCTTCACCACGTCGAGGCCCACGCCGCGGCCCGAAATGTCAGTCACTTGCGCCGCGGTGGAGAACCCCGGCTCAAACAGGAAGGCCCACACGGCCTGCTCGTCGAGGGTGGCGGCCAACTCGGCGGTGGTCAGGCCGCGCTCCACGGCCTTGCGGCGCACGGCTTCGGTATCGATACCAGGGCCGTCGTCGGTTATTTGGATCAGCACGTCGTCGCGCTCGGTGAGGGCCGACAGGCGCAGCTGGCCCATGCGCGGCTTGCCGGCCGCCACACGCTGGGCGGGGGCCTCCAGGCCGTGGCTCACGCCGTTGCGCACGAGGTGCAACAGCGCGTCGGTAATGATTTGCAGCACGTTGCGGTCGATCTGCACGTCCTGGCCGCTTAGGGTCAGCTCCACTTCTTTGCCCTCGGCGGTGGCCACGTCCCGCACCACCCGCGGAAACTTGTTCAGCAGCACGCCCACGCCCACCAGCCGCACGTCCATCACGCTGTACTGCAAGTCGTCGGAAATGCGAAACAGGTGGCGGGCGGTGGCCTGCAACGCCGGGTGGCCTATTTCGTCGGCCAGGGTCAAAATTCGGTCGCGGTCAATCACCAATTCTCCCACCAAATTCAGCAGCTTGTCGAGCTTGCGCACCTGGATGTACACCAAGTCCGAGAGCTCCATTTTGCGGCTGTCTTCCTCGGCTGGGGCCCCATCGGCCTCGGTGGGGGCGGGTAGCACTGGCTCCTCGCCCCGCGCCAGGCGGTCGAGGTTGGCAAGTAAGTCGGTGGCATCGGGCAAGGGCTGGTCGGCCCCCACCGCCCGAATCATCGCACCCAACGCGTCGAGGCCCGTGAAAATGACGGGCACCAGCGAACCGGCGAACTCGCGCTGCTTGTCGCGGATGAGCCCAAAAATCGTTTCCAAGTGGTGGGCCACTTCGCCAATGGCGGTGTGGCCCATGGCCCGGGCGTTCGACTTGAGGTTGTGCATGAGCCGGAACAGCTCGTTGAGCGCCGGCACATCCGCAGGGCTACGTTCCAGCTCGCTCAAGTGCCGGCTCATAGCGTCGTAGTATTCCAACGCCTCGGCCATGAACAGCTCGCGGTATTCTTGTTCGCGGGCGGTCATGGGCAGCGCTTTAAGTATACGTCAACTTCCCAGGGCCCTAAGGACAGGCACGCGCCGGCGCCGACCGATTTGGCAACGCCAAACCGGGCCCAGCGGGCTGCCCCCAGGGCCTGGGCGCTACGCTGCATCGCCGCCCAGCGCCGACCCCACAATCTCCAGCACCCGCTCTTCCGAAAACGGCTTCACGATGTAGGCCAAGGCCCCGTTCTCAATGGCTTCGTTGACGATAACTTCTTGCCCTACGGCACTGCACATCACCACTTTGGCATCGGGTGCTTCCTTGCGCAAGCCGCGCAATACATCGAGGCCCGTGTTGTCGGGCAGAATCACGTCCAAGGTAATAAGGTCGGGCTTGGTAGAAGCAGCCATTTCCAGGGCCTGCTGGCCATTAGCCGCTTCGCCCACCACTTCGTAACCGGCATCGGTGAGCATATTCTTGAGCATCGTGCGCATATAAAAAGAGTCGTCGACGATGAGGATGCGCTTATTCATTATAAAGGGACAGAAAAGTAAACGAAATGAAGAGGAGATGGGCCCCGGTGGGCCGCTTGCTATACGGGCAGGTGGCGGCAAAGGTGTTGGTTAATTCGGTAGCCGCAATATCTCGGTGGGGGTCAACAATTTGCGCATGTCGAGCACAATGATTACGCTACCGTCGGGCAGTTTAGCAATGCCTTCGAGGTAGCGCTCGCGCTGCCCGCTGTCTTGCAGAAATTCGGGCGCCGCCTCGATGGCCGCCGCCGGCAAGCGCATCGGGTGGGGCACTTCGCGCACGGCCAAGCCGATGGTGTAATCGGCGGCTTCCACGGCAATGGTGTAGCTGCGCTCGGGCAAGGGCCGCCCGGCGGGCATCAACCCAAACCGCTCCTCCAGGTCGATGATGGCAATGATATCGCCGCGCAAATTGACAATACCCTTGATGAAAGCGGGCGTTTTGGGCATGCGCGCCACTTCGGGCGTGGCCGTCACCTCGCGCACTTGCTCAATGCGGACGCCGTAATCTTCGCCGGCTAGCTGAAACACGATGAGCTGCACCGTGGCTTCGGGCGCGGCCAGGGCGGCCTTGCCCCCCACGGGGCGCAGAACAGAATCGGCCATAGGTAAATTATTAGGCGAAGGGAACAGTCAACGAATTACTTGCCAGCCGCTTTGGGCTTCACTTTTTGCGGTCGCGCCTTGGCCGCAGGTTGGCCATTCGGGGCTGGGGCGGGAGTGACGGGGGCCCCAGCAGTCGTCGTCTTGCGCACGACCCGCGCCGCCGATTTGGCAGCGGGAGCAACCGCTGGGGCCACAGTGGGCTTGTGCCCGTTGGCGGCAATGCCGTTGCTTGGGGCCTGGCCGTTGGTGCTGGTGCGGGCAATGAGGCGGCGGCGCACCGGCGGTGCGGGCTCCGGTTCGGGCTCTGGTTCGGCTTCCACATAGTCACCCAACTGGAAGGCCGAAAGGCCGAGCTGCAAGTCGTCGGCGATGTCGGTGAGGCGCTGGCTGCTGGTGGTCAACTCCTGCATCGAGGTGCTCAACTGCTGGGCCGTACCGGCCACCTGCTGGGTGCCGGTGGCGGTCTGTTCGGCAATGGCCACCACTTCTTCCACGTACTTCACCACGTCGCCGATCGAGGTGCGCTGCACTTCGGTAGCCGTGAGAATGTCGCGCGAAGTGCGCAGGGTTTCGCCGCTGCTGGTGGCGATGTTTTTGAAAGCGGCGCTGGCCTCAAAGGTGGCGTTTTTCCCTTTCAGCACCCGCCCTTCCATCGTACTGATGGCGGTAGCGGCGGTGGTGGTGTCCTTCTTCACGTCGTCCACCAAGGTATTGATTTCGCTAGCCGATTTGCGCGAGCTTTCGGCCAGTTTGCGAATTTCTTCGGCCACCACGGCAAAGCCCCGGCCGGCCTCGCCGGCGCGAGCCGCTTCGATGGCGGCGTTCAGGGCCAGCAAGTTGGTTTGGGACGCAATGTCCGTAATCACACTCAGCGACTTGCTGATTTCCTGCGAGCGGGTGCTGAGCACTTCGATGGTGCGCGAGGTCTGCGAAGCGGCGCTGGAGATTTCCTCCATGTTTTTCACCACTTCGGCCACCGTTTTCAAGCCCAGTTGCGAGGTTTGCTCACCCATGATGGCCGATTTGTTCACCACGTCGGCCTTGTCGGCCGTTTCTTTGGTGGCCTGCATGATTTCCTCGATCAGCTTGAACGCCTGATCGGTTTTGAGGGCCTGGTTTTGGGCCCCCTCGGCCATCTGCTGCATGGCCAGCGCCACGTTGGCCGTCACGCTGCTCATGGCCTGGCCTTTCTCCACCATTTCTTCGGAAGAAGTACCCACCACTTGGGCCGAATCGTTGATTTCGCTCAGCAAGTCGTTCACGCTCACCACGGCCAGGTTCAGGGCGCTGCTCATGGTTTCGAGGTCGCCGGCCGTTTGCACCTCCACCTGCTGGGTGAAGTCACCTTCCGAAATGGCGCGCACCACGCGGCTCACCTCCAGCACCGGCAAGGCAATGGCCTCGAGCAAGGCATTAAGGGTGTCCACCAGCTCTTTCCACGAACCCGACACATCGGTCACGGTGGCGCGCTCCGTGAGCTTGCCCTCGGCGCCGGCCACGCGGGCCACGCGGCTAACCTCCGACGCCAGGCGGTTGAGGTCGTCCACCATGCGGTTGATGGTGGCGGCCAAATCGGCCACCTCGCCGGCCGCTTCCAGCGTCAGCTTGCGGGTCAGGTCGCCCTGGCTCACGGCCGTTACCACCGCCACGATGCCGCGCACCTGGGTGGTAAGGTTGGCCGCCATTACGTTCACATTGTCCGTCAGGTCTTTCCACGTGCCCGATACGTCGGGCACGTTGGCCTGGCCCCCAAGCTGGCCCTCGGTGCCCACCTCGCGGGCCACGCGCGTCACCTCGCCGGCGAAGATGTTGAGCGAGTCCACCATCTGGCTCAGGATGTTCTTCAGGTCCAGGATCTC